>NZ_JAWPMM010000001.1:730000-1930000 GCF_033344935.1 Reichenbachiella sp.
GGGGCGTTATCGACTTTTAGTTGAGAAGCGCTGAACTGAAGCCCCGGTAAACGGCGGCCGTAACTATAACGGTCCTAAGGTAGCGAAATTCCTTGTCGGGTAAGTTCCGACCTGCACGAATGGTGCAACGATCTGGGCACTGTCTCAGCCATGAGCTCGGTGAAATTGTAGTCGCGGTGAAGATGCCGCGTACCCGCAACGGGACGGAAAGACCCCATGAACCTTTACTATAGCTTCACATTGGTATTGGGTAAATGATGTGTAGGATAGCTGGGAGGCTTTGAAGCTGCGTCGCTAGGCGTGGTGGAGCCGTTGGTGAAATACCAGCCTTTATTTATCTGATGCCTAATCCGGCTTTGTCGGAGACATTGTGTGGTGGGTAGTTTGACTGGGGTGGTCGCCTCCAAAAGAGTAACGGAGGCTTTCAAAGGTACCCTCAGCACGTTTGGTAACCGTGCGTAGAGCGCAATAGCATAAGGGTGCTTGACTGTGAGGCCAACAAGCCGATCAGGTAGGAAACTAGGATATAGTGATCCGGTGGTTCCGTATGGAAGGGCCATCGCTCAAAGGATAAAAGGTACTCTGGGGATAACAGGCTGATCTCCCCCAAGAGCTCATATCGACGGGGAGGTTTGGCACCTCGATGTCGGCTCGTCACATCCTGGGGCTGGAGAAGGTCCCAAGGGTTGGGCTGTTCGCCCATTAAAGTGGCACGCGAGCTGGGTTCAGAACGTCGTGAGACAGTTCGGTCCCTATCTGTTGTGGGCGTAAGAAATTTGAGAGGCTCTGACTTTAGTACGAGAGGACCGAGTTGGACGAACCTCTGGTCTACCGGTTGTGGTGCCAACTGCACCGCCGGGTAGCTACGTTCGGTGAGGATAAGCGCTGAAAGCATCTAAGTGCGAAACCCTCCTCAAGATGAGATTTCTTTTAAAGGTCGTTAAAGACGATGACGTTGATAGGCTACAGGTGTAAAGGCAGTAATGTCAAAGCTGAGTAGTACTAATTACCTGTAAACTTTCTATAACAGTGCTTTGCACGTTCTTTCTTTCACAATATTCATGTCAAAAACAGTACTAAGTACCAGGTATTTAGTACAAAGTAATAATCAAATGAGATTACTACTTAAAGAAATTAAATGATGTCTTGGTACTATATACTTAGTACTAGACACTCATCAAGACTTTATGGTGATTATTGCGAGTGTGTCCACCTCTTCCCATTCCGAACAGAGCAGTTAAGCCACTCAGCGCCGATGGTACTACGGTAATACGCGGGAGAGTAGGTCGTCGCCAGATTTTATCAAATAGGGATGTTGTTTTTACAGCATCCCTTTTTTTATGTCCAAAAAATGAAATGCTACTACGGTAATACGGGTGAGAGTAGCCGGCGGGGAACGAGCTGTCTATCGATACAACGCTCCGGGTTTGTCAAATATCCTGTAGGTTTTTGACAAATCTTTGGAAAATGCAAAAGGGAGTTATAGGAGAGTGCTACACTTTGGATCTCTACTTGTTGGCTATAAAGTCTTAATTTGGGTGTCCGAAATTGAAACAACTTGTTTGTTAGAGACTTATCTATAGAATAGGACGAAGTGAATTCTGGAAATTGAGAAATCCTTTTAGTGTCAAATGACCATTTCAAAACGTGAATATCATTGGTCTTTATAAGCCATAAATCACATAATATTCGTTAATTTGCCGGTTCTAAAGGGGTGAATGTATGTTCATCCTTTTTAATTTAATTCTATGAAGCCATTGGTGATAAGGAGAAGGAATAAAAAGGCGAGGTATAAACCCATTCTAAAGAGTACTCAGAATTGGCCAGTCATGCAGATGGCTAAGAAGAGAGATGAGTTTATCCAACTAGTAGTAGAGGAAAGCTTCGATAATATGATGTCGCTCAACAGAGGAAGAACTCTGAGAGAAGAGATCGAGATGACTGCATTTCGTGAAAAGCAACGAGCCAAGAAGCACCCTTGGAAGGTGGACCCGAAAGATGATTATGAGTTTTGGGATGGTGTTCAGCAGCGAGTAGTTAAGCTGGACGGTACGCCGAAAAAGGATCAAGACATCCATCTAAAAGAAATTTTAAGAGAGATTATCAACCGCTATGGAAATGAAATAGCTGGTAATTTCAACCCTTCCCATTACCATGTGGCTCGTACCTTGGTGACACTTGGTTTTGGTCGCTTATTAAACGCAGCACGAGTAAAAGGACCATGGTCATTGTTTAGTAATCAATTAGACCTCGACGATAAAATTCATATCAAAGGACATGTTGATGAACTAAGAAAACTGGCCAAATTGGGTACTGTAGTTATGGTGCCTACTCATTTCAGTAATATAGATTCAGTGCTCATAGGCTGGATAATTCAATTTCTTGGATTGCCGCCTTTCATATATGGCGCGGGGTTAAACCTATTCAACCTTAAGGTATTTGCTTACTTCATGAATAGTGTGGGGGCGTATAAGGTGGATCGCCGTAAGAAGAATTCTATATATTTAGAATGCCTCAAGTCATATTCGACGATAGCTCTTCGAGAAGGATGTCATAGTCTCTTTTTTCCAGGAGGAACGAGATCCCGAAGTGGGAAAATTGAAAAAGCATTGAAGCTTGGATTGCTGGGTACGACGATAGAGGCCCAAAGGCAAATATTCCAATTCGAAGAGAATCCTGATGAAAAGAAGATATTCATTGTACCCGTTACATTGAATTATCATTTTGTACTTGAAGCTCCTAGTTTGATCAATGATTATTTAAAAAGTAAAGGCCAGGAACGCTATTATGAAGAGAACGATGAGTTCACAACATCTTTCAAGATTTCTAAGTTCTTAATGAAATTCTTTACCCGAGGCTCAGATATATCTGTGAGTATTGGAAATGCCTTAGACGTGTTGGGGAATGAAGTTGACATCAACGGAAAAAGCCTTGATAAACATGGGAATGAGATTGATCTAAAAGACTATTTCAAGTCCAACGGAGAGATTACTGAAGATGCTCAACGTGAGCAAGAGTACAATAGAATCTTGGGTAAGAAAATAGTTAAAGAATTCCATAGACATAATAGAGTGTTTTCAAGTCATTTGATCGCTTTTACAGCGTTCAGAATGCTTGGGAGGAAACATCAGGCTCTTGATCTATATGGATTGCTGAGATTGTCTGATGACGAGTTAATAATTAAGTATGATGATTTTAAAGCCGGTTTATCAAACCTACTAGATGCTTTAAAAGCGATGAGGGATGCTGGTGAAGTAGGTTTGGCCGATCATTTGAATAGAGAAAAGGACGAAATTATCAAGCATGGAATCAAGAACTTAGGGATGTATCATGCACAGCCACCATTGGGTTTTTCCAAGCAAGGTGATGTGGTGATCCATAACATGAATTTGCTGTATTATTACCACAATAGGCTAGACGGCTATGAGCTCGAAAAGTACCTCTGAAAAAATAGTAGGTGTAATCGGAGCTGGTAGTTTCGGGACTGCAATAGCCAATATGTTGGCAGAAAAGAGCCCTGTTTTACTTTACGTACGAGATAAAGAAAAAGCAGAGAAATTTGCCAAGTCAAGGAGCATTGGTTCTCATACTTTGTCAGAGAAAATTGAGATAACCAATGATATTTCAGCGGTAGGCAAACGATGTGAAATTATATTTCCAATTGTTCCTTCAGCCAATTTCCGACAAATGATAAGGGATTTATCTCCCTTCCTCAAGCCTTATCATATATTAATTCATGGTACGAAGGGCCTTGATTTAACAATAGCCAAGGGAGAAGAGATATCTAAAAAGAACCCACTTTCAAGAAAACATGTGAAAACCATGAGCGAGGTTATCCTTGAGGAAACTTCGGTACTTCGAGTGGGTTGTTTAGCTGGCCCCAATTTGGCCAAAGAAATTGAAGAGAAGCAACCTGCAGCTACTGTGGTGGCGAGTCACTTTGAAGAAGTGATTGACCAAGGGCAAAAGCTCCTTAAGAATGATAGATTTCTGGTATACGGTAGCAATGATCTCATAGGGATTGAATTGTGCGGTGTACTGAAAAATATTATCGCCATAGGTACAGGAATGATCAGTGGTATGGGACTTGGAGAGAATTCAAGAGCTATGTTGATCAGCCGAGGAATGGTTGAGATGGTTTATATCGGAAATGCGTTGGGAGGTAACACCAAAGCCTTTTTGGGCCTTGCAGGTGTAGGAGATCTGGTAGCAACGTGCAGTTCTAAACTCAGTCGAAATTTTACCGTGGGCTATAGATTGGCCAAAGGCGAATCGTTGGAAGATATCATTCAATCTATGGAAGAGGTAGCTGAAGGAGTCAATACGATCAAGATTATTGATAGATTGGCCGAAAGCTACAATATCCGAGTACCCATTACCGAAACACTTCACAATATTATAGAAGGGGAGATGAGCGTTCAGGAAGCTTATACCTACTTCATGAAATTTCCTTTCAGGTCTGAAATAGACTTTATTTGATAGCCTGCATGGCTCTAATCCTTTTGAGCAGACTAGGGTGTGAGTAATTCATAAATTCATACCAGGGATGAGGCGTCAAATTACCTAAGCTATCCGAGGTGAGTTTCTTGAGAGCAGTAATTAGCGGCTCCTTTTTGTAAGTTTTCACGGCGTAGGCATCTGCTTCATATTCATTTTTTCGACTAAATAGGTTCATGAACATACCAATGATCGTGGATATTGGAGAGAACAAGATCGCGAATGCAAATACATTTAAATGAAGCGCCGTAACGTTGCCGCCAAGTGCCCAAGAAATTTCACTACTGAAAATAAACTTCGATAAAAGCCAAAGCATAAACCCAGTCTGTAAAATACTTAGCAGCATTGACCAAATGATGTGCTTTTTCTTGAAATGACCAACTTCATGCGCCAAGACCCCTACCAGTTCTTCATTGGTGTGTTTTTCAATTAATGTGTCGTATAGCACCACTTTTTTCTTTTTACCTAAACCAGAAAAAAAGGCGTTGCCTTTTGATGAGCGCTTTGATCCGTCAATCACAAAAATATTGTTGAGGGGAAAATTTACAGTTTGACTATAGCTGGTAATTGTACTTTTCAATTCGCCATCTTCCAACGGGCTTAGTTTATTGAAAAGAGGAATAATCAGGGAGGTATAAAACATATTGACGAAAATCATAAAAGCACTGATGGCCACCCAGAAATAAATCCAGAAATTCTCCTCAAAGAACATAACCAGAACAATAAATAATGCCGCAATGATCCCTCCTATGATCAGCGTGAGTACATAACCCTTCAATTTGTCCAAAACAAAAGTTTTGGCTGTCATTTTATTAAACCCATACTTTTCTTCAATGACAAAAGTACCATAAAGATCGAATGGGATACCAATCAGATCAGACGCGAAATAGACGACTCCAAAGAAATACAATGAAGTTAAAGGTTCAACGGGAGCTAGCCCTCTCAAATATTCATCTAACCAACCGAAACCTCCAAACCAAAGGACCAGGAGCATTAAGAGAAAACTAAACGTAGAGCTAATGATAGAAAACCTAAAAACCTCCGCTTGATACGCCTGAGATTTGGTGTATTTTTCTTCATCATAAATACCATCCAACTCGACTGGAATAGGCTGTTTTCTACTTTTATTATTCAGTATGCCTAATACCTTATTTAGTAAAAAGTCGAAGGTTAAAATTCCAATAAGGAGATAGAGAATTGTTTGGTAATCCATGCGCTTAGTTTTGCGCAAATCTAAGGATTTTGAGGGACTAGAAAATCATTGGTAACGGGCACTTCAATTCCCTTACCGATCGTGACGGTTTGCGAGGGTCACCCCATTTAAAGCTATAGATCAGCGATACTTCATGCGCACCCCCACTCTGAATTCCTAAATTAGACAGCGTATAGTCGAAGCTATAGCCCAAGGTGAATTTCTTTTGAGTTACACCAAACATGAAAATTAAGGATTCATTATTGGATCCACCGCCCTCTGGAGATTTGATCGGAATACCTCGATACCAAAGTCCAAATATGATTGGATCCCAAGTGAAATATAGCCCAAGATCTAATTGATTAAACTCTCCCTGTGCGCGATAGTTGAAGGTAGGAGATAAACTTCTTCTGGCACCAGATACTGTCTCCCCTTTGGTATATCCTGTGTTCAAAGGAATCATATACCCGCCATGGATGGAAAGTTTTTGAGGAAGTGGACTTTCGTCGCCTAAAAAAGACTGATTGGGTTCACGAATGTGATGCATGGATACGCCTAGCCAAGCTCTGGCCGAATATACGACCCCGCCCAGTGCAATATCAAAATAATTTACCTTCCAATCTGTATTAAACTGTTCAGCGCTTGGGTTGCCGGTGACTCCATTGTTGTCCAGCTGGTCACCGAAAATTAATTTATTAAAGTTCACATTTCGAGAGGTATAGGAAACCTGAAATGCAGGTCTGAATACCCATTTGTAATTCACATTGACTTGATAAGCATATTGCAGGGCAATTTCGTTTGATTGAAGACCAACTAACCCTTCCTTATCATTCACAAAAAGAAGACCGACACTACTGTTTTTTTCATCAAAGTTATTATCCACATAAACGGAGAAAGTCTCGAAATTGGCATCTATCGAAGGCCACTGATTTCTATAGTTGAGTCCTGCACGTCCCTCTTGCGTGATTCCTGCTAGCGCAGGGTTTAGATACAATGGAGCTGAGTAATACTGTGAAAACTGAGGGTCTTGCGCCCAGGCCTTGTTAGTATTAAGCAGTGAAGCTATTATTAGTAAGACTAATGAAATTCTTTGCATCTGTTTGTTTGAATAAGGCTTATGCCTCTAAATAGAATCGTTGCAAAATATAAAATATTGTCCCAAATGAGAAATCAATTGTTTTTTGTTGGGTTAAATGCATTGAAATATATTTTGTCATCGTTAGTATTGGTAATTGAGTTATTTTTAGCCCTTGATTATCATACTCCTCATTTAATTAAAAAGGACAGTTAAAGATTTGAGAACCCTTATCGAAATGATTCACGTGGTGAAACGAAAAAGTGCCCCTGTTTGGGTAACATTCTTTGTGTTCATTTCATTCAACGTCTCCATTCAAGCACAAAACTATTCAGAATATAATTGGTTGTTTGGAAATTCTACCACAACTATTACTTTCAATAAGTCAGATGCGAGAGCTCAGCTGGACACTTTACAGTTTATTCCATATGGCACTGGCGGTGGTGCGGTTATCTCTGACCCCGTTACGGGCAATCTTTTGTTTTATTCGGATGGAGAAAACGTTTACGATTCAAATCATGAATTAGTGCCGAATGGAGCCGGGTTGGGCGGGGATGCGAGCATGAATCGATCAGCTTCAGTCATGCCGATGCCTTATACCGATGGAGAATATTACATATTTACCAACCCCGGTAGTAGTGGCCCTGAGATTTTATACACGGTAGCCGATAGAAATTTGGTAGGAAACGCTGCCGGAGGCGAACCACCGTTGGGTGATGTAGATGCAGCTAGAAAAAACCTGGGAACTGGCTTAACTAACCCATCTGAGGCGATGATTGTCATTCAAAGAGACATTGATAACTATTGGGTTATTACCAATGATCGAACAACATTCGATTTTCAAGTACTGGAAATTAACAATGGAATTTTAGGCGCCATTCAAGTATTTAACCTGAATGATGTTACTGCCCCTGATTTTGAGGCTGCATCATTTGCTTATGATGCAAATAATTCGATTTTGGCCGTAGCACCAAAGGATGCCAATAGGAATGTGACCTTGTACGACTTTGATTTATTCACAGGAGCACTGACTTTGAATGCAGCTATACTCAATACAGGTAATGCAGACTCTGGTACCGAGGCAGTATATGATGTCGAATGGTCCTCTAGTGGAAATAATCTTTATATTTCGCGACATGGAGGCGCTGGAACGGTGGCCAACCTGTATCAGTATAACCTGTCTGATCCCTTGAATACAGTAAATTCCATTCTTTTCCAGCCGGTGTTCAGAAGCTATGGTGTGCAAAGAGGACCTGATAATAATATTTATCACCTGTATCAGCAAACGAGTGCAACCGCTATTGAACTTGGAGTTATCTCGGAAGCCGATAGTATTTATAACGCAGATAGCACCTTTTTCAATGTTGGGTATGACAGTTTGGCTTTCAGCCCTTCAGGGATAAGTGGCACGCAGTTTCCACATTTTGCAGCGCCACATTTTGAAACCTTTGACTCCGTTGGGTTTGCCTATTTGGATACCTGTGCATTAAGGACCACGAAATTTTTCTCCAATGTGGAGCCACCTGCTCAAACTTATACTTGGGATATGGGGGATGGGTTTACTACCAATGCGATCAACCCGGTTCATACTTATCAGGCTTCGGGAACATATACTGTTTCATTGACCGTAGAGATAAATAATGTAATTGAAACATACAGCCAAACAATCGGCGTCGTAGATAATGACCTTCAAATCGATCTGGGCATGGATACGGTCAGGTGTGTGGGAGAAATTTTCACTTACGATGCTGGTCCTGGAGGCGAATGGTATTATTGGAATACGGGAGAGTTTACACAATCAATCAATGTGGATACGACAGGTTTATACTCAGTAGCTGTAAAAAGTGCTGCTACGGGATGTATTAACTATGACTATGTCAAAGTGGATACCTATGAGGATACCAATATTTTTAGAAATCAATGGTACTTTGGAGAGAACGCGGGAATAGACTTTAATCCACCCGCTACTTCTGCAATCACTGACGCCAATCTGATGAGCTCCGCTCAAGGCGCATCTTCAATCTCCGATCTAAATGGTGATGTTCTGTTTTATACCAATGGCGAAACCATTTGGAACAAAAATCATCGAGTGATGGATAATGGTGATAATATTGGAGGAGATCCCAATTCAAGTCAGGGAGTAATGATTGTACCGCTTCCTCAAGACAGTTCCATTTTCTATGTCTTTGCCTCAGATCCTGTGTATGGAGATTTTACCTATGACATGAAATATGCTGTAGTAGATATGAGACTAGATACGGCACAAGGAGAGGTTATTGTAAAAGATGCGTCCTTATTCACAAACAGCACGGAAAGAATAGCGGCCTTTGGCTTGGGACAAGGTTTTACTTGGTTGGTTACCCATGAATTTGGAAACAATCAATTCAGGTCCTATCCCATAACCCCCAATGGTATTGGAGCCCCAATTACTTCTTCCGCAGGAAGTGCCATGCGGTTTGACGAAGAAAAAACAGGAAAAGCACAAATGAAATATGCGGCGGCAGGAGGAGTAATCGCTGTGGCCTTTCAGGACGAGACTGAAAATTTTGTTGAGCTATTTAGTGTGGCAGATAGCACCGGACAAATTTCAGGTTTAGTAAAAATTGATATAGAAGAACCAACACCAGCTTTGGTTTATGGTATTGAATTTTCTTCCAGCTTACAAAGATTGTATGTAAGTACTAATGGAGGTGGCGGGTCCACACTTTTACAGTATGATTTAGATAGTTTGTATGCGCCTACTGCCAAGGCAGATATAGAAGCAACCAAATTCACTTTGGGCACAAGTGCACTTCAGTATGGAGCACTACAAACAGGCTCAGACGGAATAATTTATATGGCTGTTGATGGTCAAACATCTGTAGGTCAAATCAACAGTCCAAATAGCGACAACGCGGCCGCTTCATTTAGCGAAAATGGATTCGATCTTATGGGACGAACCAGTAGATTAGGTCTCCCTAATTTTGTACAAGAGCTTCCCCTGAGTTCTCAAAATCCGGGAATAGCCTATTCGAATCCATGTTTAGGCCTTGAGACCCAGTTTGATGGGACAGGAACCTCCATTATTGATGAATTTTTCTGGTCATTTGATGATGGCACTTCAGCAGCAGTAGAAGACACAACCCATATTTATAATCTTTCGGGCACCTATAATGTAAGCCTGCAAGTAACTAATCGATGTGGACTAGATACATTATTTATTGAACCTGTAGAAATTTTCCCAATTCCTGCGGAGCCTACCTTATTGGATGCAGCGGCAATTTGTAATGGGCCATTAACACTGGAAGCCTGGCCAGTTGATACGGCAGATTTTTCTTATACCTGGTCCACAGGAGAAACGACACGAACCATCGTGGTTGACCAACCGGCATTGATTTCTGTTTTTATTACAAATTCTGATGGATGTCAATCTGACCCTAGGGAGTCGTTTATTGATGATACCAGACCGGAAGTTGATCTGGGTGCTGACCAAACGATATGTCAGGATGTAGCCTTTGCAGACTTGGATGCGTTAAACCCAGGCTCTACCTATTTATGGAATCTCAATGGCTCAGCCAATGGAAATGTATTGCGTACGCAAGAAGTGGATACTTCAGTGCCTGGCGTATATGTTTTTGAAGTGACAGTAGAGGATATCCTCAATTGTGTAACGACCGATGATGTGACTTTTATAATTGAGAACAATCCCGAATTTACTACGATTGGGGGTACAACCACAGGATGTGGAAACAATGATGGAACCATAGATATTGATGTCACAGAAACTGGAAGTTTTAATTATACAGTCACGGGCCCTTCTACTATAGGCACAACGGCCTTGGCAGGTCCAGCTTTGATCACTACGCCAAACACACTTAATCCGGGTGGTTATTCCATTGCAGTAACCAATACCCTAACAGGTTGCTCTCTCAGTCAAGTAGCAACTGTAGATGATGCAGGTGCTGGATTTACCATTGATAATTATGTGCCTACACCAGATTGTCCAGGTGATGGGATATTAACATTCGAATTAGGTGCGGCTCCTGCAAGTGTCAGTTATGAGTTATTTGATGCATTCGGTAGTTCGGTGGTCAATGCTCTGGCTTCGCCAGCACCTACCTTCCCGGTGAACAACCTAGATTCAGGCACTTACTCTATCACTGTGGTAGAGTTGATCAGCGGATTGAGTTGTACACAAACGCTAGATGATATTGTCCTAGACGGCAGCCCGTTGGCGGAATACAGAACTACACCACAAAACATTTGTGGAACAGAGGGCGAAATCAGTATTTACCCAACTACGGTAGATCCGGCTATTACCTATACGTGGAGTGGTCCTGGAGTCGTTGGGTCTTCACTAGGAGAAACAATTACGGTTTCAGCTGGAGGTAGTTATTCCGTCACTTCTTCAGGGGCAGGCTATTGCGAGGTAACTGAGACTGTCAATGTAGTTCAAAGCCCCGCGCCAATTGTTGAGATTTTGGAAGAGGGAGCAGAATGTGAAAGTTCTTTAATTCTATTTGCCAATGTCACTAATGGATTGGTGGGGAATGGGGGTTACCAGTGGGATAATGGAGCCAATGGTTCGAGAAGAGGAGTCACTTCCTCAGGCACTTATGAGGTTTTGGTTTTGGATCAAGGGACAGGCTGTACTGGAACCACTACCAAAGATGTGAATGTTTATAGTGAGTTGACGGTATTTGCTGCCGCATCCCCTAATTGTGACAACAACGAAGAAGTATTCATTACGGCGTATTCCAACATTACAGAGGATGTCACCTTTACATGGACCGGGCCAACCGGAGAGACCTTAGAAAGTCAAAATGCCGAAATATCAGTAGGAGAAAGCGGAACATATGCAATTCACGTAAGTTCGGATGTTAGTACCTGTGAAGCAGATGCATCCTTGAGTATTTTGGTTGTGCCTATTACCGAAGATCAACTCTTGCTCGGTGATAGGGAAATGATATGTAGCGAAGATCCCGACCCGGCGAACAATTCGGTGGATTTGGATCCAGGCCAGTTTAGTACTTACGAATGGACTATCATTAATGATGATGTGCTGATTTCTACTGATCGAATATTGAATACCAGTGAAGGAGGCGTATATGAAGTGACGCTGAGTAATGGTTTTACCTGTATTCGGGATGCCGTAGAAGTGATTGATGATTGTCTTCCTAGAGTGTATGCGCCAAATGCTTTTACACCAGATACGTCACCAGGATTCAATGATGAATTTTTTGTGTACCCTAACCCCTATGTGGACAATTTTGAAATTAAAATCTATTCCCGTTGGGGTGAGTTGGTCTTTCAATCTGAAGATATCGGCTTCAGGTGGGATGGTACCTATCGTGGTAAGATTCTCAAAATAGATAGCTATATCTATGTGATGCGTTTTACCAGCTCATTAATGCCTGAGTTAGGAGAGATAGAACAGCGAGGTGGAGTTGCGTTACTCAGATAAATGCACGTACTAGTTTTTCGGCACGATAAATGATAAATTGTAGTTAGAAAAATTTAAAAAATGATGAAAAAGTATTTGATTATTTCTTTGTTAACAGTTTTTGCATTGGGTATATCAGCCTATACCTATGCGGATTTACATCTTTTGCCAACTTCGCTGAAAGTGTTGGTGATAGATGAGCTAGGCAACCCCGTCCAGGGAGCAGAAGTGTCTTTGTTTAAGACTGAAGA
Source organism: Reichenbachiella sp. (assembly GCF_033344935.1). NCBI lineage: Bacteria > Pseudomonadati > Bacteroidota > Cytophagia > Cytophagales > Reichenbachiellaceae > Reichenbachiella > Reichenbachiella sp. The sequence goes on from NZ_JAWPMM010000001.1 coordinate 742,438, forward strand.
AGATTATCGCGCAGGTGAGAATCTATTAGTGAAAAAGACGACTGACAAAGACGGGGAAGTCGTGTTTAAGAAATTAGAGGTAGGGAGCTATTTTGTTCATGCGGACTATGATGGCAAGACCAATGTTGGTGGTGGCGTGCAAACAGAAAAATTAGTGGAAGGCCGTATCAACAAGGTCAATACGATAGTACAGTAAGAATGAATCGAGAGTGGCTCCAATCCGAGATAGAGGCGTATCAAACGACCTACCCGGAAGAGGAAAAATACAAAGGCAGGTTTTTGAACCTGCTTTTTTTTAACAACTGTTTTGAACGCTCATTGCTATTCGGGCATATTACGGCCTCAGCTTGGGTGCTAACTCCTGACTATAAGCAGGTAGCTTTGCTTCACCACAAAAAGCTGAACCGATGGCTACAGCCTGGCGGACATGCTGACGGAGATGAAGATGTGCAACGCGTGGCTAGGAAGGAATTGGAAGAAGAAACTGGAATCACTGACATTACGTTAATTACAGATTCTTTTTTTGATATTGACATTCATCAGATTCCCGAAAGGAAGGGAATACCAGAGCACGATCATTACGACATCAGGTTTGCTTTTGTGGTTAACCATCCAGATCAATTGAAAAAAAATGAAGAGTCTAATGAAGTGGCTTGGATCGACATAGATAGTTTAGAGAAGTATGTAGGTGATGATGCTTCTGTGTTGAGAATGAAAGAAAAATCCCTAAAGTTTTAATGCAAATTACTGACGACCTTCAACGGACAATTTCCATCGAAAACCCACAGCGGATCATTTCTTTGGTACCTTCCTTAACTGAGTTATTGTTTGATTTGGGTTTAGAAGATCGGATAGTCGGAGTAACCAAATTTTGTATTCGCCCCACGCATGCTCAGCAAGTAGCTACTAAAATAGGTGGCACAAAGAAGTTCAACTTTGATCAAATCAAAGCTTTAAATCCAGATTTGATCATTGCCAACAAAGAGGAAAACTACAAAGAAGGGATAGAACAGCTATGCGAAGACTATCCGGTATATATCTCAGATATATTCGATCTCAATGATGCGATTAATACCATTCAGTATATTGGTTTGATGACCAATAGTGTTTCTAAATCGAAACAACTTGTAGAGAATATTCAACAAGGATTTGAAGATATAAAGGACAAGCTGGAAGGCAATGTACTTTATCTAATATGGCAAGACCCTGTGATGGTGGTAGCGTCGAATAATTTCATCGACTTTTTGTTGAGATGGCTGGGCTTAGAGAATGCGGTAGGACATTTGGATAGATATCCAGAGCTGGATGAGCAAAGGCTGAAAAACCTCTCTCCCGATTATATCTTTTTGTCCTCAGAGCCCTTCCCTTTTAAAGAAAAACATATTCAACGATATCAAGCGCTATTCCCTAATGCCGAGGTGTTGTTGGTGGATGGTGAAATGTTTAGTTGGTACGGCAGTCGCCTGACTTATTCACCGAAATATCTCATGAGTTTGCCCGTCTCCAGACGTCGTTAGTCGATTCCTCCTAATTTTTTGAATGTCTTTGTGGGGGTAAAATTTCTCTTGGTTTCCCTGAGTGTATAAAAACACAAAGGATATGAACTCATTTAAAAGCAACTCAAAATTAATTTTATTACTCGCACTGCTATTCGCAGTATTTGAATCTCAAGGTCAAAACAGAGAAGATCAATCAGAAGTCAAAGAAAGGCCCTTTCAGATTTCGTTCGTGCCTGGATTCGGTACCAGTAAGGGTCCAAAAGAAGGGTACACTAATCAGTTTTCATTAAACATTCTTGTAGGCTATGAACATAGCTTTGATGGTGCTGAATTTGGCATATTATACAACATCAACAAAGCCAATATATCAGGGGCTCAATTTGCTGGCTTTGGAAATACCGTAGGCGGAAATGTCAAAGGAGCGCAATTCAGTGGATTCTTAAATACAGTGAATGGCAAAGTAAGAGGGATGCAATATGCTGGTTTTTTGAATGTTACCGCGCAAGAGGTTCAGGGAGCACAGTTTGCAGGATATATGAATTTGGCTGATAGTATCAATGGTGTACAGGGCGCAGGATTGCTCAATGTCAGCAAAAAAAGCATCAAAGGTGCTCAATTGGCTGGCTTGGGAAACTGGGCGCAGAATGTACAGGGTGTTCAAATTGGAGGTTTGGTCAATCGTGCGAGACATGTCAAAGGAACTCAAATTGGATTGATCAACATAGCAGATACTGTCGAGCGAGGTGTGACTGTAGGTTTGATCAACATCGTCAAAAAAGGTAAACTTCAATTTGCATTGGAGCACAATGAGGTGATCGATTTCAATATTGCCTTTCGCTCTGGAACTAACCGACTCTACAGTGTGCTGTTCGTGGGTTCTCAGGCCAAGGAAGATGATTATCTATGGACGTATGGTGGTGGCTTTGGTACAGAGTTCAAGCTGAAGAAGAACTGGAACTCCAGTGTGGAGTTGACTACCCAAAGCATCAACCCTGAAGGCGATCACTATGATGAGATCAACTTACTTAATAGACTCAGCTGGAACTTTGGCTATCAGTTTGCCAATCATCTGGCTTTCTCCGCTGGTCCGGTGCTCAACATTTATGTCACCGAGGTCTATGATCAGGAGTCCGGTAGATACGGCAACGACATAGATATGGGTTCCTTTTACAACGAGACCTTCTCAGGCACCAATGTAAAAATGTGGGTTGGCTACAACGTCTCTATTAAATTTTAAGAAATAAAATCAGATTAGGTTTATTGATTGTAACCCATGGTGCTTAGGCGTCATGGGTTTTTTCTTGGATTCCAATGGGCACATTTGGAATAATTGTTCAATTAGAATTGCAAAAGTGAAATAAAGCCTCTTTTTCTGATTCAGATGCGCAGAATATTAATCACAGGAGCAACAGGTAATATTGGAGCGGAGGTTATTCGTTATCTAACTGAATTGACTTCAGAAGCTGAGATCATTGCAGCAGTAAGAGACATAGATCGTGCTAAACCTAAGTTTTCTCAATTTCCCGACCTGAGTTTTAGGACTTTTGATTTCGAGGACTTCAATTCTTTCGAAGACGCCTTTCAGACTATTGATATTCTTTTTCTACTTCGTCCGCCTCATATTTCAGATGTACAAAAGTATTTCGAGCCACTGTTAGCTGCTGCTAAAACTTGTGGTATTCAACAAATTGTATTCCTGTCTGTTCAGGGTGCGGAACAGAGCAAAGTGATCCCTCACAACAAAATTGAAAGGTTGATTCAGTCATTTGGTTTCGACTATATTTTTGTCAGGCCTAGCTATTTCATGCAAAACCTTACGACGACCTTGCTGCCTGAAATAGTGGAGTATCGAACCATCACATTGCCATCGGCCAATGCCAAGTTTAATTGGGTGGATGTGCAAAACATAGGAGAAGCGGCGGCTCATCTTATTTTGTCATTCGATAAATATAAGAAGGACGCCTACGAGATCACTGGACAAGAGAACAAGAGTTTCCCAGAAGTGATTGACTTGATGAATAAAGTATTGGGCTTAAACTTAAGATTCAAAAGTTTGAACCCCATTTCTTTTTATTTCAAGAAGAAGAAAGAAGGTGTCTCTTCTGGTTTTGCGCTTGTAATGACCCTACTTCATTTTTTACCTAGAGTGCAAAAGGAGCCTGAGCTATCAGATTGGTGCAAAAAGCTCACCGGCAAAGAACCAACATCAATAAAAAGCTTTATTGAAAGGGAGAAGGATAAGTTTTTATAAATTGATGACTTGTCGAGATTAAGGGCCATCAGAATAGTCAAATTACATGTTGATCAATATGAAAAAAATAACAGTACTTCAATTCATTCTATTATTAAGTTTAAATGCTTATGCTCAAAGTGAGCTAAAGAAGAAATCTAAGAGCACCGATTTTTTGGCAGAATCATTTTTTGTATTGAAATCAAAAAAATCAGTGAAGGAGGGCGAATATGAACTAAAAATCAAAGATGGGCATATGATTAAAGAATCAGTATTGGTACGCGGCCAATATGAAAACTCTAAGCCAGTAGGAAAATGGGATTATTATAATGCTTTTGGAGAATTAAATTATTCGTTGAATGCTTCAACTAACGAAATAACAGATTTTTCAGCTATTCATTCTGACATCATTGTTTGGAGTTATAGCGAAGCTAGCAATCCAAATTTCAGAGGCATCGTTGCTCGTGGAGGAAAGATAATTCCAAGTCGAGATTATTATGAAAAGGAATATGATATAACGGCTGAAAATGAAATTCTACAATCTCAATTAGACCAACCCCCTTTACTAAAAGGTAGTCCCTTAGTATATCAGTTAGAATTAATGGAAATATTGAATGAATGCACAAATACATTCAATTCAGTTTCTATGAGTGTAATAAGGTTTATAATTGATGAAAATGGTCATGAAAGGGATTATCAGGTTCAAGTTTATTCAAACCAGAGGTTTGAAGATAAGTATATTCAAATTCTTAAAGAAAAAAATCACAAATGGATCCCTGGTAAATTAAATGGCAACAATGTTTCTGTTGAAATGACAATTCCAATCTTAATTATGCCTGGTTCTAGCCAAGATCCGGACTACCGTAATTATTATATAACATTTTCAAACCCAGATGCCATAGTCTATTCTCAAAATCTTAAAAAAGATGAATATAAACATATTGCTGGGTGGCTTTTTAAATCACTGTAAATGAATGAAAGGATTACTTTGATAACGAAAAAAATAGAATTGTATTGATTCTTTAAAAAATACTGAAGGTGCTTTAGGAGCTCAAAAACCACCTCTTAACCACCCCCTCTACACAAGCCTCAGCTGACCCTTTCTTATTTCTAAACCAAAGCTCAGGTTCGATGAGTTCTAGCTCGGAGACACAGAGGTCGCCCTCGTTGTCCCAGATGAAATCTACGCGGGCTTGGAGCGGAATAGGATCGCAGACAGACACCACTCGTTCGGCAAAGGCTATTTCTTCAGGAGAAGGTTCGTAAGCATGTACCGTACCACCAAAGTCATCTTGTACCCGGAAGTCTCCGGCTTTAGCTTTCTTGAGTACGGCATGAGAGTATTTCCCATCAAAGACCATCAAGGTCAGTTCGCCTTTGTCCACCACGTTGTGTTGAAACTCTTGCAAGAGCATGGACTCGTTTTGAATTAGCTCACTAAAGGTGCCAGACACTTCTTTCAGTTTTTCATCTGAGAGTTTGTACGTATGTCTGCCACCGCCCGAGATGGCCGGCTTCAAAATGGGGTTCGTCCAACCAGAGGATTCCACAATTTCTTCTAGTGACCGATTGTCGCCTTGAGGGATGAAAATAGTTGGTGGAATCTTAATGCCACGTGCCTCCAAATCTTTCAGGTAGTGCTTATCTACATTCCATTGGATCGTATCGTAATCATTAATTAGCCGGGTTTGGTCTTTCACCCGTTCGAGCCAAGCTTGAAACTGTTCGAACTTGCCATCGTCGTAGATGTCCCAGGTCGTGCGGATCATGACACACTTCGTAGAAGTCCAGTCAAAGTCCGGATTGTCCCAGTTGGTCTTGAAGGTTTTGAGTCCTTTTCGATCAAAAGCATCAAATAACAGGCGGTCTTCCAAAACCACATTGTCTGCATATTGATCCGGTGGATTGTCAACCGTAAATCTGGAATCTGTGAGTAAAACGATGTCGTATTGGGCCATGCTATTTTTTGATGCCAAAATAGTAAAAAACTATTCACAGATGCTGCCGACCATAAAATATTACAGAACTTTGATAGTTATAAATAAGCATAGGAATATTAGAAGATAAAATATTCATATTTTTGCATTTTTAAAACAGCACAATCGTAATACACCGTATCATGCAGCTATCCATATTCAGAAAAAACTTATTATCCTTCTTCCTTGTTTTGGCCGTGACTGGTGCCGTACAAGGTCAGCAAAACATTCAGGAGCAATTTGATCAGTTTTATGCCAATGAAACCTCTTCATGGCAGGAATACAAATTGGTGAAAATGCCAAAGTTGAAGAACTTTTGGAAAGTAGTAGCCGACACCATCAAAGTAAAAGAAGAAAAAATTGCCGCGGCCAGAGCGGAGGTAAAATCATTGCAGGGACAATTGGTTGCCGTGAATCAGGAACTAGAGCAAACCCAGGCTTCTCTGACTGCTAGTGAAGAGTTGAATGATTCCATCGCTTTCGTAGGCATAGAAATGAGCAAATCGGGATACAACACTTTCGTTTGGCTCATTATCCTTATACTGATCGTGGGAATTGCAGGTTTATACCTGATCTACCTACGCAATAATAAAATTACACGTGAGGCCAGAAAAATGCTGGCTAAAGTGGAGGAAGAGTATACGGCTCATCAAGAAAGAGCTCGCGACAACCAGACCAAACTAAAAAGAGAATTGCAGACTGCATTGAATACGTTGCAGGAGCATAGAATTAAAATCTAATTCTGAAAGATAATTCACCAGTGTAAGCCTCATTCGTAATCGGATGGGGCTTTTTTGTTGGTGAGTTTGGGGATACCATCTGCTTTAAACAAATCTCAAGTACACCCAAACAATTTCCCTAGGAGGGCTAAACTTTTATGTCTAAATTTCTACCTGTTCCAAAACCGAAAAATGAAATCCATGAGACAGATAGCCCTACTGATTTTTTGCACGCTTTCTATTCATTCCTTTGCCCAGCAAGCGACTTCAGTCACAGACAGAATGAACAACAAAACGCTGAAAAAGGAAATGTTGACGCGCTCACTGCTCAAAGACATTCCTTTCCGGAATGTGGGCCCTACGATAATGAGTGGGCGGGTGACAGATTTGGCTGTTGATCCTAAAGACCCTTCACACTTTTATGTGGCTTACGCGTCAGGCGGCCTTTGGGAAACGAAAAATGGAGGCGTAAGCTATGAGCCATTGTTTGACGATCAAATGGTCATGTCTATTGGGGATATTGCAGTCAACTGGAAAACAAAAACCATTTATGTAGGAACAGGAGAAAACAATTCGAGCCGATCCAGTTATTCAGGTGTTGGAATTTTCAAATCTACCAACAATGGTAAGACTTGGTCTCACCTGGGATTGGCAGATACACAACACATCGGAAGAATAATTTTGCACCCCACCAATGACCAAATTGTTTGGGTGGCAGCCGTTGGTCATTTGTACTCCGACAATGAAGAGCGTGGTATCTACAAATCCAACAACGGTGGGCGAACATGGGCCAAGACGCTATTTGTCGATAATAAAACGGGAGCTATTGATCTGGTCGTTGATCCTGCTAATCCAAATGTACTATATGCTTCCATGTGGCAACGCGACCGGAAAGCATGGAATTTTGAAGGTTCGGGTATAGGCAGTGGTATTTACAAATCCACCGATGGTGGACAGCACTGGGAAGAGATTGGCGGAGGCAACTCCGGCTTTCCTGATACAGCAGGCACGGGCAGAATAGGACTAGCGATTTATCCTTCAAACCCAAAAATTCTCTATGCCATCCTGGACAATCAGGATCGAAGACCTGAAGAACAGGAAGCACCTCTTACTGACGGTTTGACCAAAGGTCAAATCAAAACGATGGATAAGGCTACTTTTTTGGCGCTCGATGATTCGTTACTTAATGACTATCTCAAGGACAACGGATTTCCTAAGAAGTATGATTTTGCAGAGGTCAAGCGGGTGGTGAAATCCGGAGAGGCCAAGCCCGCAGAGGTCGCTACTTATTTCGATGATGCTAATGCACAATTGTTTAATACACCGGTCATTGGGATGGAATTGTACCGATCTGATGACGCTGGGGCTACCTGGAAAAAGACGCATGCAGATTTTATTGATGGCATGTTTTACTCCTATGGCTATTACTTCGGAGAAGTACGAGTATCAGCTGCCAATGTAAATCATGTGTATGCCTTGGGTGTTCCCATTATCAAAACAGAGGATGGAGGGAAAACCTGGAAAAATATTGAGGGTGACAATCAGCATGGCGATCATCAGGCCTTGTGGGTAGACCCTTCTGGCTCCGGTCATTTGATTAGCGGAAATGATGGAGGAGTAAATATCTCCTACGACGATGGTAAGACTTGGGTCAAAAGTCACCCACATGCCGTTGGGCAGTTTTATGACATCAACTTCGATATGGCCGAGCCATATAATATCTATGGAGGCTTACAAGACAATGGTGTCTGGTGGGGGCCTAGCAATTATGAATTTTCTACCGGCTGGCAGATGTCTGGTAAGTACCCCTGGCAGATGTTGATGTGGGGCGATGGTATGCAGACAGAAGTAGACACCAGAGACAATAATACAGTGTATACCGGTTATCAGTTTGGTCACTATTATCGAATAGATAAAACCACCGGTGATGAAAAGAAAATCACTCCCATGCATGACTTGGGAGAAAAGCCATATCGCTGGAATTGGGAAGCACCTATTCATCTATCTAGACACAATCAGGATGTAGTGTATATGGGGTCGAACAGATTACACAAATCCACTAATCAAGGAGATGACTTTGATAAATCAACGAAAGATCTAACCAAAGGTGGAAAGGACGGCAATGTGAGTTATGGGACATTGACCACGATTACAGAATCTCCGATGAAGGAAGGACTGATTTATATAGGCACAGACGATGGCATAGTGCAAGTGTCGCAGGACGGTGGAGAGACCTGGACAATCATTGACCCGAATTTGACCAAGGACTATTGGGTGAGTAGTATTGCGCCTTCTAAGTTCAAAGAAGGACGGGTGTATCTCACGCTCAATGGTTATCGAAATGACGATTTTAGACCACTGGTATATGTATCGGAAAACTATGGAAAACTTTGGCGCGATATAGGGACTTCGCTACCGAAAGAATCGGTGAATGTAATCGCAGAAGACCCAGTAAAAGAGGAGGTGCTTTATGTAGGCACGGATCATGGAGCCTATGCTTCCATTGATCGGGGCAATACTTTTATGTCGCTGGCTGGTGGCTTACCGAATGTGGCGGTGCATGACTTGGCTGTACACCCCAGAGAAAACGAATTGATAGTGGGTACACATGGTCGATCGGTGTATGTAGCGGATGTGAAGGCCATTCAGAGTTTAACTGAATTGGGGAAGAAAGAGGCACTCAAAATATTGTCTGTCGAAGACATGAAATTTAGTGATGGCTGGGGGGATTATCAATACGGTAGCCAATGGTATGGGTACGATGAACCTAACTGTGAAGTGGTGATTTATAGTGCTGCTGCAGGCAAGGGCCAGTTCAAAATTTTGGATGGAGAACGTACGATGTTCGTCACCAGTATGGACCTGACAGCCGGGCTCAATTTCTATGCTTATGATCTTTCTCGATCCGGCGATGCAGCAGAAGACGGAACGCCTCCGGCAAAAAATGGAAAAGTCTATTTAGGGGCAGGAGAGTATGCCATACAATTCAATGTGGGTGGAAGGATTGCGAATGGAAAATTGGTGGTGAAAGAGTAATAATTAAGCGGGCTCAAGCTTTGATTAGTATAGGTGTATGGTGCTCGGGGAGTGGCTCGAGGTCATCCATATTCACGTAGTGAACCTTGATCATGGAGGTTACTTCTATGGATACAAAATCAAATTCCTCTACCACTTTCCCTTTGATTTCATAAACCCCTTTACCTCTAAAAGGATATTGACGAAGTGAAGATGGAAAATGCACCGTGTCTATAAAGTCGCCTGCTTGATCGATGAAAGTACCAAAACTCATATTTTTATTGTTTGAAGTTCTGGTTTGTTTGCGAGTGACCATATAGCCCAACATCGTTACCACCTTGTTTTTGTGTTTGGGCATTTCTTCCACGAGGATAATATCCGAAGCAGCGTATTCATTGACCAAACTGAATGGGTCTTGAAGAGGAAAATGTAAAATTTCCATTTCATCAAACCCATCTTCTCTGGGGTCGTGATATAAGGAAGGCAATTTGTATTTTTTCACCTTGCTTTGAAAGAGCGTAGGAGTCGTATATTTTGAGCTTTTGGACAGCAGTAAATGTGCCTGCCATAGCAGTTTTTTTTTGTTCGAATCTATGGTTTTGAAGGCTCCTACCCTGATCAGGATTTTCAGTTGTTCCAGGGAGATCGCCACACAGCTGGTGAATTGTTCCAAGCTTTGAAATGGACCATAATCTTCTCGCTTATATAGAATTTCCGTTATCGTCTCTTTCTCTAATTCTTTCACAATGTGAAAACCAAGATGAATGGTTTTGCCGTTTATAGTGGTTTCGTTTCGAGAAGTATTAATGCAAGGGGCTTCAATGCTGGCACCATGCATACGTGCTTCATGTACGTACAGGTCGATACCATAAAACCCTCCTCCATTATTAACTACACTTACCAGATACTCCAGCGGATAGTGTGCCTTCAGATATAGACATTGATAACTCTCGATAGCATAAGAAGCCGAGTGTCCTTTAGCGAAAGCGTATCCAGCAAAACTCATGATTTGATACCAGACGTCGTGAGTCAACTTATCATCATGTCCCATTTTTTTACAGCTGATGAAGAATTGCTTTTCTACCTCCTTGAATTCATCTCGAGATCGGTATTTGCCCGACATGCCTCGTCGGAGCCTGTCGGCCTCTCCCAAAGTAAGCCCGGCAAAATAATGAGCTACTTTGATCACATCTTCCTGATAAACCATCACACCGAAGGTTTCAGGCATGAGTTCTGCCAATATGGGGTGTGCGTCTTTTCTCCTTTCGGGAATTCTAAATCGAAGAATATATTCCCTCATCATGCCGGACTTGGCAACCCCGGGTCGGATGACTGAGCTTGCTGCTACCAGTCCTAAATAATGATCTGCTCGTAGCTTTTTGAGAAGCATGCGCATGGCAGGAGATTCTACATAAAAGCAGCCGATCGCCTTTCCATTTCGCAATAGGTCTTTTACTTTTTCATCTTTAAAAAATCGTTTGGTATCATGAATGTCTATCTCAGAGTCATTAGGGTTGTTTTTTTTGACAATGGCCAAAGTGTCCTTGATTTTACCCAAACCACGTTGGCTCAAAATATCGAATTTGAATAGCCCGGCATCTTCTGCTTCTACCATATCAAAATGAGTGATAGGAAACCCTTTGGGTGGCATACTGGTCGCTGTGAAGCGGTAAATGGGCTTTTCTGAAATAATGATGCCACTGGCATGCACACTCAAGTGGCTAGGAATACTATCCATTAAAAAAGCATATTTCAAAACCGACCGGGCAAGGCCATCATAGTTTTTAATTGCAACACTAAGGTTTTCTCGATCGATAGCCGATAGTCTACTGATTTCATGAGGAGGCAATCCGCACACTTTGCCCAATTCGCGTACCGCAGCTTTAAACTTGAAAGTGTTGTAGGTGGCCAGTAGACAGACATGGTCATAGCCAAATCTTTCGAAAATGTACCTAGTGATATCGTCTCGATCACGCCACGAAAAATCGATATCAAAATCAGGAGGATTTTTGCGATAGAGGTTGATGAACCGCTCAAAGTATAAGTCTAATTCGATGGGATCCACATCAGTGATTCGAAGGAGATAAGCCACAATACTGTTGGCACCGCTGCCCCTTCCTACATAGAAGTATTCTTTTTTCAATGCATAGTTGATGATGTCCCAGTTTACCAGAAAGTAGGAGACGAAACCCTTTTGTTTGATGAGCTGGAGTTCGGTAGCCAGTCTTCGGTAAATTCTATAGTCAGGATTAGGGTATCGATAGGGGAGCCCTTCTAGGCATTTACGTCTGATGAGTGCATAATCCTCTTCATCTGACCCTGTGTAGGTCTGAATATTTTTGTGAGGGTACTGATCTCCAAATTCAAAATAGATGGAACAATTTTTAATGATTTCTTCTGTATTGTGAATGAGATCAGGTGTGTCTTTGTAAATATCCAATAACTCAGATTTCGGATATAATAAGTTCGAGGGAGCACCTTCCTCCTCTTTGGGCAATTTACTGAGCAGTGTGTTTTTGTCTATGGCCCGAAGCAAACGGTGTATATTGAAATCACGCTGATGCCTGAAAGTGACTGTGGGAAAGATCACCAGTTTGTCTAATTTATTTTTCCATTTTGAAAAAGGGACTTTCAGTCTTTCATGTGGGGCAACACCAATATACTCATGAGCCAATAGTTGATGTGCGAGATTCGCACTAAACGGATAGATGACATAAACATTTTTAAACTTAGGGGCTTGGTCTGGAATTTCTAACTGGTTATGAAGATGTTTGGATAAGAAAATGTTGATTTCCTGAAAACCTTCATTGTTTTTGGCAATAGCCACGAATCGCTGTGTAGTACCCTCACGAAAGTCTACGCCTACGATAGGATGGATGCCATATTTGGGAGCATCTCTGATAAAGCGCATACAACCTGCCGTACTGTTGATGTCGGTAAGAGCAAAAGCTGTAATACCATTTTGTTGAGCCTCTTCTAGTAGCGTCTCGGTCGACATGACCCCATATTTGAAACTGAAATAGGAATGACTATTGAGGTACATAGTTTTAATTGTTGATGAATGTCCATACTTCGAGAACCTCAGTATGACATTCAATTTTATTTATCTCCTTCGATTCGCTAGCAGTGGCGGCGGCTCTCCTGTAAAAGGATTGAACCGGCTAATAGTTCGGGCCTCAATGCCTGAAGCTCGCATCACTTTCCTGTCTCCATGTTTGTCTCGGATCTTGTCCATGGCTTGGTAGAGACGAATGATCTCTTCGCTATCTTCAAATAAATTGATTTGGTAATGACCCTCTGCCAGATGACTGAAACGAACACCGATCAATCGGACCAATAGGCGTTTATTATATAGCCGATCGAACATTTCCAAAACCTTAGGAATCAGTAAATGATCGGCAGAGGTGTGAGGAATTTTGTTTTGTAAGGTGTAGGTGTTGAAATCTGAATAACGAACCTTCACCGTAATACATGCAGTTAGTTTTTGCCCTCTTCTAAGCTGAAAGGCCAGGTTTTCTGCCATGGCTAGCATGATGGCTTTGAGTTTGATTACATCGGTGGTATCTCTATCAAAGGTTCTTTCTGTAGAAATGGATTTTCTCTCTTGGTGTGGGATGACAGGAGAATTGTCGATACCCTGGGCTTTTTGCCACATTTTGATGCCGGATAAACCAAAGGTTCTTTCCATCAGCTCGACGGGCATCTCTTGAAGCGTTCGAATGTATCTAATACCTAACTGGCGAAGGGCATGGTAGGTTTTTTCTCCTACCATAGGGATTTTTTTTACTGGCAGTGGCGCAAGAAAGGCCTTTTCCTGACCAGGCATAATTTGTAATTGATTGTCAGGCTTGATTTCGTTGGTGGCTACTTTAGAGACCGTTTTATTTTGTGATAGACCAAAAGAGATGGGCAGGCGGGTTTCCTTTACTATCTTTTTTTTGAGCTCAGAGGCCCACTGCATACAACCAAAAAAGTGGTCCATGCCAGTTAAGTCAATATAGAACTCATCGATAGATGACTTTTCGAATAGAGGAACATTGTCTTGAATGATTTGGGTAACGGCTTTAGATTTTTCGGTATAGAGCATCGAATTGCCCCGAACGACAATGGCTTCCGGACAAAGCTGCAAGGCCATTTTCATAGGCATGGCTGAATGAATACCGAAAGTGCGAGCTTCATAACTACAGGAAGCTACCACACCTCGATCTGAAGTCCCACCAATCAATACCGGCTTACCTATCAGCTTAGGCTCAATCAGCCGTTCGCAAGAGACAAAAAAGGTGTCCAGATCCATGTGTACAATGGACTTTTGGTAGCTCATATTCTTTTGAAGTTTTTGACAAAAATACTAAATAATATAGTAATAACTAAAATAATTAGTAAAACATCTTCTAATCCAAACAAAAAAAGAGGCTGTCCATTTGGGATAACCTCTTTTCATAAGTGAATGTTTTTAAAGACTCTTACTCATGATTCAGCGCATCCACCGGATTGGCGGTAGCCGATTTGAGTGTCTGATAGCTGATGGTAATGGCGGTAACCAATAGTACCACTACGCCCGAATAAACAAACGAAGTCCATCCGATGTCTATTCGATAAGGGTAGTTGTCGAGCCATTGATCCATGAGATAGTAGCTGAGAGGCCAAACAATCAAAGTAGCTGTGCCAACCAAGATCAAAAATTCTTTGGAGAGCAGCTGGATAATATTGAGAATGGAGCTGCCCAGCACTTTTCTGATGGCGATTTCTCTGGCGCGCTGAATGGCTGTGAATGAAGACAGGCCAAACAGTCCCAAGCAACCAACGATGATGGCAAGAATAGAGAAGGTGGCAAATAGGTCTTTGAACTGGCGCTCGGATTCGTAGTAGCTATTGAAATATTCATCTAAGAAGAAATAGTGAAATGGGTTGCCCGGAAAGCTTCTATACCATTGTTCTTCGATGGAGGCAATGGCTTGACTAGATTGGTCCATATTCACTTTTATCATGAAATATTCAGAACCTGTACCACTGAGGTAGATTAAAGTCTTCGGCTTTTCTTCTTTTAGGCTTTCTTGATGATAGTCAGACATGACGCCTACGACAGACGGACTCCAGCGAAACCTTTCTATTTCTATTCGTTTGCCTATGGCGTCTTCTGGTTTTTCAAAACCTAAGGCTCGAGAGGCATTTTCCGTTAAGATGACCAAACTATCTAAATCATCACGCATCTCTTCTGAAAACGCACGACCCGCAATGATTTCCATATTCATGGATTCTGCAAAATCGAAGTCAATACCTGCAACGCTCAAAGGCACGGCCTCATCTTGACTTTGCAGGTTCGTGCGGATCGGTGTTTTAAACCTCAGTTTTTTGCCTGGTAGTAGAGTAGAACCAGCCACAGATATAATTTCTGACCTTTGTTTCAACCCCGTTTTGAAAGATTTGACTCTATTGGACCTCACTTCTCGAGAAGTGTCCTGTTTGGGTGGACGCTCCACGACAATGGTTTGTTCCATGTCGAACCCTAGATCTTTGGATTGCATGTATTCCATCTGATCAAATACAGTGGCCGTGCCCACAATAAGAGCTACAGACATAGCAAATTGAAAAATCACCAAGGCTTTTCTTAAAGCTACCCCTCCAGAAGAAGTTTTAAGTTTGCCATGAAGCACTTGTGCTGGCTTGAATGAAGAAATAACGAATGCCGGATAAATACCTGACAAAAGCGATCCAATAAAGACTACACTAGCCACCATGATCCAAAACCACGATTGCGACCAAATGACATAGTCTAGTGGGGTGCCACTCAGATTATGAAAAAGATTGCCAGTTGAAAAAATAAGAATGAAAGCTACGAGCATAGCCAAGCCATTAATCACTAATGATTCGATCAAAAACTGAGCGACAAGAGATGATCGATAGGAGCCCATTACTTTTCGTAACCCTACTTCTCTACCCCTGTCGAATGATCTGGCGGTACTCAGATTGATATAATTGACCCAAGCAATAATTAGGATGAAATAGGCGATGATAGAAATGTAAAATACACCATCACCATTGCCATTTACTTCTGCTTCATCCGTGAGTTGAGAGTATAGGTGAATGTCTTTGAGTGGCTGCAACGACAGTACATCTTTCATGTTTTTTTCTTTATTCTCTGGTTTGTATTTGTCTACCAGATTCGGAAACTGAGATTCTAGTCTTTTGGGGTCGGCATTAGGCTTTAGTTGTACATAGGTGTAAAAGTCTTTTCTCCCCCAGCCATTGCCATATCGTCTTTTGGCCCATCCATTTCCGCTTGTATCTCTGGTGTATAGTGTGTTGAATGAAATCAGCACATCGAATTTGAGATGGGTGTTTTCTGGTATGTCCTGAAATACACCGGTTACCGTACATAGCTCATTGTTGAAATCATCGTCCTCCAAGCGGAGCAATTTGCCCATTGGATTTTCATTGCCAAAGTACTTTTTGGCCATAGATTCTGAGATCACAATCGTATGAGGTTTTTCTAATGCAGTCTGAGCATCTCCTTGAATCATGGGAACAGAAAACATGGGTAGGAATGCAGCTTCGGCATACAAGAATCTTTTATGCTTCAGTACTTGAGGGGTTTCTTCTCCATTTTCAGAAGTGATGATCACATTGTTTTTGGAGCCCATGTTATAGAGCTTGGCTGAGCTGATGACTTCTGGAAAATCTTCCAACATGGCGGGCCCTGCACCGGGGTAGTTTTCTGAGCTTTTGTAGACAAGCTCACCATTTTGGTATACATCTAGTTGAACACGGTAGATGTTTTCCCTGTATATGATATGATTTTCATAGCTTTCTTCAAAGGCCACAAAGTGATTAATCATCAAAAAGGCAGCCAACCCTATGGCCAGTCCAAATATGTTGATGAATGAATACATTCGATTTTTGAGTAGGCTTCTAAAAGCCACGTTAAAGTAGTTTTTTAACATGATGGTGTGATTTGAGTTTATTATTGAGTTTTCTGTAATTGGTCTGATCAGAGAGGGTCTGAAAAGCTGAAGCACCTGCATAAAGTACCTGAGTTGAGGATACTTCTTCCGCGTTCTAACATTATGTCTGTAGATCTCGTCCAGATCGCCAGATATGTCCACCCAGTAATCTGGATGGCAATAGAATTTGAAAAATTTAGATGCTAGTTTTTTTATCATCTTATTTTTAGGTCAAGGGCGATTTTGGGTATTGAGTCCCAAAGCTCTGAGCGAATTTCTTTTGAATGAGTAAGTGCTTTTTTGCCGTAGGCCGTGATTCTAAAGAAGCGTTTTGGTTTGCCCCCTCTTTCTTTATCAGGTTCACCCAGCCTACTATCCAAAAAGCCTTTTTTCTCTAGTCGACGTAGCGTGGATTGCAGTGCACCGATGCTCACACTTCTTTGGCCTCTTTCTTCAATTTCGTTTTTGAGAGCTACTCCATATGCTTCATCGTACAGTACGCCAACGGTGAGCATTACTATTTCTTCAAATTCGCCTAATTGATATTCTTTCATAACTATTCTTTTCAATAACTACTTTGTAGTATTGCTAAACTAAAATAGATTGAGCAATCAGCAAAGACTATTTTGTAGTATTGATATTAAGGAGATGTAATTAACCTATCAAAAGTTTCATCCGATAGGAATTTATTTTTGTTTGATCAGTTGAAAATCCACCATTCAGCTTTCACGCCGAAGTAATATCCCCAACGTTTTTCCCCCACAAATTGAAGATATGGTGAGTATAAGCTTTCCATGGCATAGTCGTTGTATCTGGCCAAAGAGGCCACAAAGCGCAAGTGGGGTCTTGCCCAAGTATCCCGCTTTCCGGTAGGCACATACACCGGTACTATGCTTATTTTGGCCATATTGGCAACGGGGTTTGTGCCATCTTTTCGTTGAGAGTAATGTAATTCGGCCAATAGGTGAAAATAATCTGTGATGTAAAACTCACTTCTACTACCAATAGAAAGATCTTCTTTTCTATTAAATACTTCTTTGCCAAAGTAGGTTGGTGCTATATGGTCACTATCTGCAGCTCCTTTGCTTTTGGTATATATGAAATAAGTATTGAGGGTATAGCTCGTTGAAAAATTTAATACTGTATGATTCACAACGTAAATGGAAGAAGCTCCTTTAAAATCCAGATTGTTTAGGTCCGGAGCACCAAAAGTCAGCCAGGTTCGGGAGAGGCCTCCATCTCCTCCATTGGCTATACCGGTGCCGTAGCGTACAGCCAAATGATTGAATGAGCCATCGAGTAAGCCGGGCAGATTGCGTTGATATTTTGCGCCGATTACAAATCCGATGTCCGCTGGGAAGTTGAGCGCTTCATCAACTGGTGCAGAGGAAGTGTCATTATCGGCATGTGCCATGCGGTGCACTTCACCCAAAAATGTGATTGCGTCGTTTGGAGACAAGGTGACATCTTGTTCGGCAGCTATCACTACTCTTTGTCTAAGCGCAGCACTCGGAGTACCGGTTTTTATATTTAGGTAAAAATATGGAGGTACAGTCGAGGTGGTGTCCGTAGATTCTACAAATAAGGCCATGAATCGAGAGCCTTTCCATTCTACCCCAAAGCCCTGACTACTGTGATCGTTGAAATAAAAATGATCTGCAATATGTACATCTGGTCCTCGGTATAATCTGGCACCTATCCAAATACTTAGTGGTTTGCCTCGGATATTTCGTGCTTCTACATACATTTCTGGAATCGCAATGGTTAGACCACCAAGGCTAGAGGTACTGCTGTTTCCAAAGGTGGTTAGACTATTGGCATAGACAGAAAATCTCATCTGAGCGTAGATGGTTGTACTATCTTCTTCGCTAGGGTTGAAGTAGAGTGCTGGAGCTAATTCGAGATAGTCTTGTTCCTCCATACGACCACCAATACTGCCCATGTTATTAAGATTTAAACGCCTTCCAATGGAACCACCATTTTCAAATGACCAATCCACGCCTACGCGACCATAAGAGCCAAGTGCAACATTTTTGTTTGACACGTTTTGATACATGATTTGCCCCATTGTATCATAGGTGAGGGTAAAAAATAGTGGAATGATAATTAGACGAAAATAGGTAAGTGGTTGATAGCTCGATGGGTACTTTGACATCTGATGTTTAGGTTTTGATCACATGGAGGTGTCTCTAATTTAATCAATTTATTTCTTCATCAGAATGAGATTACTGCAAGTATTTTTGTGATAAAACTTCTTTGTAAGCTCTGCCAATGGGAATAGTTGTGTCATCATTTAGATGAATCTGATTGCCTACAAGTTTGACGATTTTGTCTGTGTTGACCAGGAAAGATTTATGAACCCTAAGAAATCTTTGATTGCCCAATTTTTCTTCCCAGTTCTTTAGTCTTTCGGAGGACAGATGCTTTTTGTCTGATAAGTGAATTTCTGTGTAGTCTGCATCGGATTTGATATAGAAGATATCGGTCAAACTAATACGTATGTGCTCATATCCCGATTTGATGAATAGGTCGAGATTGTGTTTTTCTTCGCTTTTCGCGGGAGGAGCAGCATTTGTTAAAGTGGTCACTTTGGATACCGCCTTTACGAATCGCTCAAACGAGAAGGGTTTGAGTAAGTAGTCCACAACATTGAATTCATAACTCTCCAAAGCATAGTCTGAAAAAGCTGTGGTCAATATTACATATGGGGAATTGGGAAGAGTTTTTAAGAAGTCTATGCCCGATAGTTTAGGCAAATGAATATCCAAAAACAGCAAGTCTATTTTTTGCGAGTTGATCGTGTCTAGGGCTTGCAAGGCATTAGAAAAGGTGCCCACCAAATTCAGCGTACCAATATCTTCAATGTACCTTTTGAGGATACGTTGTGCGGGTAGCTGATCTTCGATGATAATGCAATTCATTTTTTAATGGTTCAAGTCCACTTTCAACTTAACCTGATATTCATTCTTGGATTTTATTATATCTAAAGTATGAGCCTCAGGGTATAGCAATTGCAGCCTTTTCTTTACATTTTCTAAGCCAATGCCACTATTGATATCCTGAGTGTTGGTCTGGTCCATATAAGAATTGGCACATGTAAAATGCAATTGACCCTGCTTTACTTCTAGTTCTATTGATATTTCAATGTTTTCCGTTTGACTGGATGAGCTGTGTTTGAATGCATTTTCCACAAATACAATCAGTATCAAAGGGGCTATTCTATGATCTTGAGTAATTTTTGGCATTTCAAAATTAACCTTTCCTCTTCCCTCTATTTGTAGATTGTTGAGGTTGATGAAATTGCTGAGGTGCTCGATCTCCTTGGATAAGGAGACATACTTGGCCTGGCAATCGTATAGCATATATCTCATCACTGCAGACAATTCGAGTATGATCGTAGGAGTCTGTGGAGAGTTTTCTATGGCATGTGCATAGAGGTTGTTTAGGTTATTGAAAAGGAAGTGAGGGTTGATTTGAGACTTTAAAAATTGCAATTCACTTTCTTTGACTGTGTCTTTCAATTCTTCCACTTCCTTCTGCTTGCCCAGTGCATCCCAGGCAAATTTGAATCCCGAAAGTATACCTATGATCGGGAGCATACTTAGCAAGTTTCCCAAAGCGAAAAAACGTTGGCCGCGGGTGTCTGGAAAGTAGATTTGTTCAAGTACAAACTCCTCCATAAACATCATGGCCATAGCAATCACAATGAAGTATATACTAAACTGTAAATACTTTTTGGTATAAATGTAAGAAGGTAGCAACCAGTAATTGATGATTAAGGCGCCCACTGCGTAGTTGAGGAAGAACACGTATTCGTATTCTTCGAATTGAGGATTGTTTCGGCTGTAGCCATAAAACACAAAGACTACCGAATTTAACACGAGCTGGAAAATGGCTTCCCTAATGCTAATAATTGACTTCTTTTTGGGCATCATGCTTCAAATATATCAAGTAGAAAAGGGTTTTGACAATGATTTCCGGTCAACGACACGATTCTGGGGTTCATCAACATGATTAGCTGAGATTTGTACATCTCTGTCGTTGAACCGTAAAGTATTGCCGTTCACAGATTAATTGTAGCCTTGCTCTGAACTTACCGTTTCTTTGTTTTGCATTCAAATACTTAAACATGAACATCAGAGTTTTTGCCTTCTTAGTTATTCTGTTCGGTCTTCAAACATTTGCAAGTCTTCAGGCCCAGCCCAGACAAAGACCTGGAGGAGAGCCAGGTGGGATTCCCTTCAAAATCATGGGTCAACTGATTGACTCTGAAACTGGAGTTCCATTGGAGTATGCTTCGGCTAGCTTATTTTCTGTGCAGGATAGTGCTTTGGTCGATGGATGTATTACTGATACTCAGGGGAGGTTTTCTTTGGCACCAAGACCAGGTAGATATTATTTGAGGTTGCAATTCATTTCTTATGAGCAGAAGTTTGTGAACGACCTGGTACTCAACCGAGAAAATAAAGTGATTGATTTGGGTGCAATTAAAATGTCGCCAGACGCCGAGACGCTCGATGAGGTAGTTGTGGCGGCCAAAAGAGACCAGATGCAGCTGGAGCTGGACAAGCGTGTGTTCAACGTCAGTGAAAATCTGAGCAATATAGGCGCCAATGCTTCCGAGATCATGGACAATCTTCCTTCAGTTTCGGTCGATGTAGATGGCAATGTAAGTTTGAGAGGAAGTAGTAATGTTAGGATTTTGGTAAATGGCAAGCCGTCTGGCTTGGTGGGCATTAGCGATAGCAACGGTTTGCGCTCGCTGCAAGGTGATCTGATTGAACGGATAGAAGTAGTGACTAATCCTTCTGCCAGATACGAAGCCTCCGGTAGTGCTGGGATCATCAACATCATTTTGAAGAAAGAAAGAGAAAAAGGTTTTAATGGTTCGTTTACTACCAATTTGGGCTATCCGGCTAATTATGGATTTTCTGGAAGTCTGAATTATCGAGCGGGAAATTTCAATGTATTCGGAAGCTATGGAATCAACTACCGGGAGAATGAAGGTAACGGCTATTCTAACCGGATTGGTTTTGGGACAGACACGCTTATTACACACATCGACAACGAAAGGTTGAGAAGTAGCACTTCTCATACTTATAGGCTGGGCACTGATTATTACATCAACGAAAACAATATTCTTACAGCCTCTGGTATGATTAAAATATCGGACGAAGAAAACATCGCGAATATCATCTATCATGATTGGGATGTAAATGATGCTCTTCTTTCCAATACATTCAGGAAGGATGTCGAAAAGGAAGACGACGACAACTACGAATACCAGTTTAGCTATCGTAGAATCATGGAGGGCGAAGGACATGAACTGACTGCTGACTTCCAATTTCGAAGCAATGATGAAACTGAGCAATCTAGCATTGACTCGGCCAATCTAATGACGGACTCCGATCAAATCATGTATCAACGGTCGCTGAATGTCCAGGGGGATAAGAATATTTTGATGCAAGTCGATTATGTAAAGCCACTGGCCGATGGTAAAAAAATGGAAGCTGGATATAGAGGAAACATTCGTAAAATAAGTAGTGATTATCTCGTAGAACAAATCGACGATATGGGAGATTGGTATCCTTATGAAAATTTCTCTAATCGATTCGAATATGATGAAAACGTGCATGCCGCTTATGGTATTTTCGAAAACAAAATGGATCGATGGGGTTATCAACTAGGGCTCAGGGTAGAACAGACCCTCATTAGTACTTATCAGCGAGAAACAGATCAAGCCAATGATAAGAGGTATTTCAATGCTTTCCCAAGTGCGTTTTTGTCTTACAAGTTTGATAAAATGAAATCTGTACAGGCGAGTTATAGTAGGAGAATATCACGCCCTCGCTTTTGGTATCTGAATCCTTTTTCTTCTTTTAGTGATCCTAGAAATATACGTACAGGTAATACAGACCTGGATCCGGAATACGCAGATTCTTATGAATTAGGGTGGTTGTATAATTTGGAGAAAGCCTCCATTTATTTGGGTGGGTATTATAGATACACCACAGGCGTGATAGAACGAATCGAAACCTCTGAGGACGGTATCTCTACAGTGTCCACGCCTTACAATATTGGTACAGAAAACGCTTATGGTATCGAGACCAACTTTAGCGTAGATCCACTGGATTGGTTAAATATCAACGGTAATGCTAATTTTTATCGTGCGATTACCAAAGGCGAATACAAAGATGTGATCTTAGAAAGAGATACCTATACAGCCAGATTTCGACTAAACAACAAAGTGAAAATAAATAAAGTAAACATACAGGTGAGTGGATGGTATCGTGCACCGGAAAAAACAACCCAAGGCAAGAGAAAGGCCATGTACGCTATGGATCTTGGCGCGAATATGGATGTGATGAAGGGCAATGGTACCTTGGTCTTTTTTGTGAGAGATGTTCTCAATTCGCGTAAGTATAGATCTTCTACGTTCTCCACCAATTTCATAGAAGAAAGTGAATATCAAAGACGAGGTAGACAATTAGGAATGTCTTTTACCTATCGAATCAACCAAAAGAAGTCACGATCCAAAGGCGGTCGCAATGGAGGCGACGATATGGATGATGGAGATTTTTGATTTACATACTTTTACGTCAAAGAAGTATTTTGTAATATGAAACAGGTATTTGACGCTTTTGCTGCCAACATTCAAGTGGAGTCTATTGAGCCATTCGGTGGAGGCTTAATTAATGATACTTTTAGGGTTCGAAATCAAAATCCGGAAGGCGTTGACTTTCTACTTCAACGAATCAATCATCAAGTATTCAAAGATGTGTCTGGCCTCATGCACAACATGGAGCTTGTTACTCAATTTTTGAATGAGAAAATTTCTTCTTCAGTCGCGTTGCAAGACACTTGTCAAACGTTAAAAATTATCCCAACGAGTAGTGGCCTCAGTTACTTTCAGGATGAAAATGGAAGTTTTTGGCGTGTTGTAAAATTTCTAAAAGGGTATCGGTCATATGACTATGTTGAATCGGCCGAACAGGCCTATCAAGGAGCTAGAGCATTTGGACAATTCGCACTGCTGTTGGATGACTTTCCAGTACAGGATCTTAAAGAAACAATTCCTAGTTTTCATGATATCATCAAACGGCTAACGACTTTCAATGAAGTGGTTAGTTCAAATAAAAATCCTGATCGGGTTTCAGCATGCAGAGAGGAAATCCGATTTGTAAATGATGTGGCCGAACAAATGAGCGAGATCGAGCGATCGAGGAGGTCAGGTGTAATAAAGGACCGTGTCACCCACAACGACACCAAGTTCAATAACGTGCTTCTGAAGGAAGATTTTTCAAGTCACTGTGTAATCGATTTAGATACAGTGATGCCCGGGGTAATCCATTATGATTTTGGTGATGGCGTACGCACTTCCACCAGTACAACTGAGGAGGATGAAAAGGATTTGGGCCTAGTGGATATTGACATCGAGAAGTTCAATGGCTTTGCACAAGGCTATTTAGAAGTTTTAAAACCAGTGCTTACCGTACAGGAGTTAGAATCGTTGGCATTATCTGGTCCGCTGTTGGCATATATCATGGGTGTTCGGTTTTTGACAGATTATCTGGCTGGCGATGTGTACTATAAAATCAAACATGAAACACATAATCTGGATAGAGCCAGATGTCAGCTCAGGCTAACCAGACAGATGTTGGATCGCCTTTCTGAGATGGCTGCTATCATTAAAGCTGTTTAGTAATCATCATTCATCCCAAAATCAGGTTTTCTTTTGATCCATTTTCCTTTAGTGAAATCTGGAAACTGAACTGGTGCACTTCCCTTGGCAATGGACTCCTCAGATAAACAGGTAACCGCAGACCAAGTGGCACAATCATATACATCTAGTGGCATTGGTGCCTCTCTTTTGAGCGCTTCTATGAATGCATTGATTACAAAAAAGTCCATCCCTCCATGTCCGGCACCAGCAGCTTGACTCTCATATTTTTTCCATAACTGATGATCATACTCCTTCATGTAATTTTCATCACTTTCCCATTTATGTGCTGGACTCACTCCTTCTATGTGAAGAGAGTTATTGAGATCCATCCAAATGCCCTTGGTTCCTTGAACTCTGAAGCCAAGAGAGTAGGGTCTTGGTAAGCTTGTATCATGATTGAGCGTAATGGTTTCGCCATTTACTGTTTTGATTACAGTCGTAACTACGTCTCCAAGTTTGAATTCCACATCAGCATTGGGATGTTCTTCACCACCTTTTGGATGGTTCACGATGTAATCATGGAGGCCTCTGGATTTAGATGCCGTACTGGTCAGGTAGGAATATCTATTGCCGCGGTTGATGTCTGTCATCATATGAATTGGGCCAAGTCCATGAGTGGGATAAAGTTCACCGTTTCTGTTAATCGAATGTTGTGTTCTCCACCGTGCTTCACTCATTCCTTTTTCTCCGAATTCTACACCACCTCCGTACAGCTGCCTGCCATCATTAAATTTTACTGCCCTAAGGTCATGCTGATAGCCACCTTCCAGATGAATCATTTCTCCAAACATGCCTTTTTTCACCATATTGAAAATAGCCATCACATCACGTCTGTAGATGACGTTTTCTAATATCATAAATGGCGTTCCGGTTTTCTCCTGTGTTTCTACCAGATCCCAGCACTCTTGGATATCAGCAGCTCCAGCTACCTCTAGCCCTACGGCTACACCAGCATTCATAGCATCTACCGCCATAGGCGTGTGCCAAAGCCAAGGTGTAGAGATAATCACCGCATCAACATTTTTGAGTTTCAATAGATCACGGTAGGCATAATCTCCTTTGCCAAAAAGTGTAGGTGACTTTCCACCGGCCTTTACTACCATATTTGCAGCTCTGTTGAGGACCACTTCATCAATATCACACAGCGCCGTGATTTCGACATCTTTTCTCTCCAGAGCCAATTGTACATGATTGGTTCCTCTGGCTCCCACTCCAATAAATGCCAATTTTATTTTATCTTTTTTTTCAGCAAATAGTTCTATTGGGTTCAGTAGGGAAAGCGAAAGACCTGCCAATGCCGATTTTTTGATGAATGCTCTTCTATTGTTTTCGGGTGATATCATGAGGTGATGATGTTTTAATGGAAAGCACTAATCTAAAAAATTAGATGTAAAACTCAGACGTATGTTTGATCTCCTTCAAAACGAATGTAGTATTGAGTACGCCAATGTTTTCGATCTTCGAAAGTTTGTATCGCACAAACTCATGGTAGTCTTCCAAACTTTTCACATTGATTTTTAGGATGAAATCCACCTGTCCTGCCATGTGGTAGCATTCTTGAACTTCTTCCAAATCCTGGATCTGCTTCTCGAAATTGTCGATAAAGGCAGCATTGTGATACTGCATGGATACCTGGCAAAGTCCGGTGACGGATCGGCCGATGAGCTCTTTGTCCAAAATGGCCGCATAGCGTTTGATGTACCCTTCCTTTTCCAACCTACGTATTCTTTCATAGACCGGTGAAATGGTAAGGTTGAGTTGAGTGGCTATTTCTTTGGCAGTTACTTTAGCATCCTTTTGCAGGGTTCTCAATATGGTCTTATCTATTTCGTCCATTGCTCCGTAATTTTTGCTTTTTATTCCTGTTTAATTAGACTGTAAAAGTAATAATTATGGACAATAATTTATATGGCAGCTATTATTATGGTGCATCTTACAATTAAAAAGGATAAGTACTAAAATTGCTTTAAATATGAATGTTGAACATTAACCCAAAAATTTAACAATCATGGCACGTTCCTTAATCATTGGTGCAGGCGGACAGCTCGGTACTGTGCTGACCCAGGCTTTAAGAAATATATATGGTAATGACCAAGTAGTGCGATCGGATATGCGCATGTTGGACAATATCACCGGACCATTTGAAGTGATAGACGCCACAGATGCTAGTCGCATAGAAGATGTCGTGAAGCAATATCAAATTGAGGAAATCTATCACCTGGCCGCAATTCTTTCTGCTAATGGCGAAAAGAACCCACTCGGCACCTGGGAGATCAACATGAAGACTTTGTTTAATGTGTTGGAAGTTTCCAGATTGAATGGTGTAAAGAAAGTTTTTTATCCGAGTTCAATAGCTGTTTTCGGCAGCGAAGTAGATCAGACCAACACACCACAGGCCTCCTTTCTCAACCCGTCTACTGTATATGGTATTAGCAAAGCCGCTGGTGAAAATTGGGCACAGTATTATTTTCAGCGATATGGTCTGGATGTTCGTTCTTTGAGATATCCTGGTGTGATTGGGTACCAGTCGCTGCCTGGTGGAGGTACTACTGATTATGCCGTTGATATTTATCACAAGGCGATAGAAGGAGAGAATTTTTCTTGTTTCCTAGAGGAAAACACCACGCTGCCTATGATTTACATGGACGATGCGATTCGCGCCACCATCGAATTGATGCAAGCGCCTAAAGAAAGTATTAAAACAAGGACGTCGTATAACCTGGCTGGCATGAGCTTTTCTCCAGCAGAGATTGCTGCGTCTATTCAGGAATTATATCCTGACTTTAAGATCACCTATGAGCCGGACTTCAGACAACAAATAGCAGCAAGCTGGCCACAAAGCATAGACGATTCAAGAGCCAGAGAAGATTGGGGATGGCAACCAGCCTATGATCTGAAATCCATGACGGCTGACATGATCAAGAACTTAAAATTGCAATATTCTACTGCTGAGTAAATCCTTCTCTTTAGTTTTGCGTAAGCAAGAATAACTTATGCGTAAAGCTACGGCGGTCATATTATCACTTTTTTATTTGCTTATTGCGGCAGATGCGTCTGTGGCTATTCACAAATGTATGGGCTCGATCGAATCTATCGATTTGGTTCAGACGGCTGAAGTTTGCTGCTGTGGTGATATGAACATCGACAGCTGCTGTGAAAACGAAACAGTAGATCTACCACAGGATCAGGAAGAAAAGGTCGTAAGCCACTACTCGTTTTCATTTGAGAACAATTTTTTCCAAGTCATTAATGTTCCCTCTTTATTGATTCAGGAAAGAAATAATCCAGATCAATTAGTTTTTGGGTTTACGGATGTAGACCCGCCCTCCCATATTCCAGCGTACGTCAAGTACTGCTCATTTACCTTCTACGGTTAATTTTTGATTCAAATGTTATCGCCCAACTGATTCAGGTCATCATCCTGTCTGTTAGGCAAATTTCTATTTTCAATCAAAAAATTAACAACAATGAAAACTTATAAGAACTTAATATATATCCTGTTTTTGGTCGCTCTTCCTGTTTTGGCGAAGGCCCAAAAATCAGACAAATCCATAGCCACTTGTGAATTTACGGTGCAAGGCGTATGTGAAATGTGCAAAGAAAGAATCGAAGAAGCTGCACTCATCAAAGGGGTAAAAATGGCAGAATGGGATAATTCTACTGGTGTATTCAAAGCGGTCTATCGTGAGGATAAAGTCACCGAAAAGGAAATCCACGAAGCCATTGCCATGGCAGGTCATGCCACGGAACAGGTGCCTGCAGATTCAGAAGCTTATGATCGATTGCCAAAATGTTGCGCCTACAACGACGGCATAGACAAACACTAAGTATCATGATGCGAAGTATATTATTGATAGCGGTGGTCTTAGGATCATTTGCTTCAGTCTTGGCGCAAGCCAATGATTCCACCGTGTCTGGACAAGTATACGAGTTGGACGAGGCGGGAAAACGTGTGCCGTTGGTAGGTGCCAATGTCTATTGGCTAGGAACCAGCAAAGGTGCTCCATCTGATGCCAATGGCCAGTTTAGTTTGGATCTTATTAGCGGAAAAGATCAGTTGGTGGTGAGCTACATCGGTTATCAAAGTGACACGCTCGCAGCATCGAGTCAGCAAAATCTTGACATTCAATTGTTGCCAGATGTGACACTGGATGAAGTGGAGGTAGAATACCGTCAGAAGACCGTTCAGATCGATTATTTGAATCCATTGAAATCAGAGCATATTAGTGAAAAAGAGCTGATGAAAGCGGCTTGTTGTAATCTGAGCGAAAGCTTTGAGACCAATCCAAGCGTGGATGTATCGTTTACAGACGCTGTGACTGGTACTCGCCAAATCCAGATGCTGGGCTTGGCTGGGCCATACACACAGATTACCAAGGAAAACATGCCCGATGTTCGTGGACTGTCGGCCATCTATGGCATGGTGTACATTCCAGGCACTTGGATAGAAAGCATCCAGCTCAATAAAGGCGCCGGTTCGGTAGTCAACGGGTTTGAAAGTGTGGCCGGGCAGATCAATGTGGAGTTGAGGAAACCGGAGGATACGGATAAGCTATATGCTAATCTCTATGCCAACGAAGGCGGCCGGTTCGAGGCCAATTTGAACTGGAGCCAAATGGTAGGTGAAAACTGGTCGACAGCCGTACTGCTTCATACTAAAGCCAATGCGATTGAGAGAGATCGAAACAAAGATGGGTTTTTGGACAATCCACTGAGTCAGCATTTTATCGGTCTCAATCGCTGGAAGTATATTGGTGTGAATGGTTTTATGGCGCAATTTGGTATCAAAGCTACCTACCTTGATAATCTTGGAGGGCAGGTTGGGTTTGACCAAGATACGGATCGTGGTACCACCAACGCTTGGGGCATGAACCTAGTAACCAATAGATATGAGGGCTGGGCTAAATTGGGCAAAGTCTATATCGATCAGCCCTGGAAATCTGTTGGTCTGCAGCTATCTGGTGTGTATCATGATCAGGATTCTTATTTTGGGTTGAATGTATATGATGCCAATCAGCAGAATCTTTATGGTAATTTGATTTACCAAAGCATGATTGGAAATACAGATCACCAGTTCAAGACGGGCGCCAGTATTCAATATGATAAATATGACGAGGTCTTAAATGCCAATGATTATGGCAGAACTGAAATTGTACCAGGGGCCTATTTTGAGTATAGCTATTCTTTGCTGGACAAATTCAATACGATGGCAGGGATCAGAGTAGATCATCATAATTTATATGGTGCGTTTGTTACGCCCAGGATACATTTGCGATATGCGTTGACAGATCAAACCGTGCTGCGAGCATCTATGGGACGTGGTCAGCGCACGGCTAGTATCATCGCTGAAAATATTGGGTTATTGGCTTCTTCAAGAGCGCTGATCGTGCAGGGTGATGGGAGCGACAAGCCCTATGGACTGGATGCAGAAGTAGCGTGGAACTATGGTATCAATTTGACTCAGGAGTTTAGACTGGATTATCGTGATGGCAGTTTTAGTGTAGAATACTATCGAACCAATTTCGAAAATCAGATCGTGGTGGATTTAGATCAAAACCCACAGCAGGTGTCTTTTTATAATCTGAATGGCCAATCATATTCAAACAGCTTTCAAACGCAGGTGGATTATGAAATCTTGAAGTTTGTAGATATGAGAATTGGCTACCGGTGGTTCGACGTCAATACCACGTATGGAGATACTAATTTGCAGAAACCTTTGGTGTCTGCCCATCGGGCGTTTCTCAATTTAG
Organism: Reichenbachiella sp.; assembly: GCF_033344935.1. NCBI lineage: Bacteria > Pseudomonadati > Bacteroidota > Cytophagia > Cytophagales > Reichenbachiellaceae > Reichenbachiella > Reichenbachiella sp. Next base: position 772,291 of record NZ_JAWPMM010000001.1, read on the forward strand.
GTTATGAAACTCGATCGGATTGGAAGTTTGATTATACATTCAACTGGCAGGGAGAGAAGCGAATTCCATATACAGGCAGCAATCCATTGGAGTATCAGCTACCGCAGAAATCCCCAGATTTCTACCTAATGAATGTGCAGGTGACGAAGAGCTGGAGTGAAAGATTTGAGGTGTATGTCGGTGTGGAGAATGTGTTGAATTATACCCAAGACAATCCCATCCTTGCTAGCGAAGATCCTTTTGGAAATTATTTTGATAGCTCGCTGGTTTGGGGCCCTATATTTGGGAGGAACACTTATGCCGGCTTGAGATATAGAATAAAATAACATAGAAGTTGGGAGTCCGAAGACGGAAGTTTTGACTTCGGTCTTCGGACTTCATCCTTCCGACCCTCATTCTTTCACCACCAGTTTGAATCCGACGCCATGGTAGTTTTCGATGTCTACATTTTCGTCTGCTTTGAGGTATTTCCTGAGTTTTGAAATAAATACATCCAAACTTCTGCCTTTGAAGTAGTCGTCATCGCCCCATAGGGCAATCAGTAATTCTTCTCGTTTCACCAAAGTATCCATACGATCTGATAGGAACTGCAATATTTCTGCTTCGCGCCGAGTAAGCTTTTGAATTTGCCCGTTTATGGAAAGCGAAAAACTGTTGGTGTCAAAAGAAAACTGACCCAATTGCCGAACTGTCGATTCTTTTGCTGGAACCCCACCTCTGCGCAAGAATACTTCTATTCGATAAACCAATTCTTCCATTGAGAAGGGTTTGGTCATATAATCGTCACCACCAATTTTAAAACCTTCCAACTTGTCTTCCTGCATGCCCTTAGCCGTCAGGAAGATGATGGGTGTTACTTTACTGCGTTGCCTGATTTTTTCAGCTAACGAAAAGCCGTCCATTTTTGGAAGCATCACATCCAAAATGCAAAGATCAAACGTTTTTGAATCATAATCTTTTAGCCCTGCTTCACCATCTTTACTGAGTGAAACGTGATAGCCTTTGTTCTTCAAACTATCTTGAATTACAAACCCTAAACTTTCGTCATCTTCAACGAGTAGTATGTTTTTTTTCATGATAGTGGCAAGTCTAGGGTGAATGTGGTTCCAGCGTCTGAGCTTTCTAGTGAAATTTTTCCACCGTGCGCCTCTACAATCATTTTCACATAGTACAAGCCCAGACCAAAACCTTTAACATTGTGAACATTGCCTGTCGGCACGCGATAGAATTTTTTGAATATCAATTCCTGTTCTTTTTTGTCGATACCCTTTCCATTGTCTTGAACAATTATAGAGACTGTATGCTCTTTAGATATCGTGGAGATACTTATGTTCGGGATGTTCTCATTGTATTTGTTAGCATTGTCGAGGAGGTTGTAAATGATATTGGTGAGGTGGACTTTGTCTGCTGAAATCATGGCTTCTGAAGCCTTTTTAGAAAAGGTAATTTGCCCACCATGGGTTAAATTCAATTGAGCACTCTGAATAGACTGCTCAATCAATTCGTTTAAATCAAATTCTTGTTTGGTCAAAGTAATGGATTCCTTTTCTACCGTAGCCATTTGTAGCACTCTATCCACCTGATTTTGCAATCTTGTGGCTTCTTTTTTTATTATTTGTGCGTATTGAGATAGCCTTTCTGGTTGACTCGTTATCTCTTCTGATTGCAATACTTCAGAAGAAAGTGCAATCGTAGATATGGGAGTCTTGAATTCGTGCGTCATGTTGTTGATGAAGTCCTTCTGTATTTCAGACAATTTCTTTTGTCTGAATATGGCCATGAGTGTGTAGCCGAAAAAAACCACCACAATCAATAGCACTATTGAGGAAAACCCCCAAATCCACATTTCCCCGGCAAGGGTCGAAGTTTTGTTGGGGAAATAGACACCGAAATAATACGCGTCTTTGTTCAGTTGGGGAAATGTTGAAGAGGCGGGTGCGGAATGCGAATTTTCTTTCAAGTTGATGTATCGTCCATATACCATTTCGCGATTGGTGCAGTCGAATACGCCGTACTCAAAGTCTTCTGCAATCTCTCTTTTCTGAAATTCGCTTTTTAATATGGTTTCCAAAAGCTCTGGAGCAATTTTATTATTAAGGTTGACAATGAAGTAATTAGAAGATAGCTGCTCTATGGGATCAGGCAATATTTCATTTTGATTGATTTCGCACAAGGTGCTTGTCACATTGAGCAGCGCTAGGTTCACGTTGTGTTCGAACTGCTTATTGCTCAAGTCAAATGCTTTACCCACCCAAAAAATCTGAATAAACAAAATACCACCAATGGATATGGCGGCTAAAAACACCACTAGTCTGAAAGTTTTTCTATTCATGGCTATTTACTTACCCAAAGGACTTTATTCTAAAATAAAAATAGCTGAATTGAATAGACTTTAACATTACATTAACAATTGATAGGAATCTATTAACACAGCTTCTGATCTTACTATTTCACCTTTGGAGGGTAATTATTTTAAACTTAAACAATAATACTATGAAAAAGTACCTTGCAATTTTGACGTTGGTAGTAGCTGCCCTTTCATTCAATTTCACAACAATTGAAAGTAATAGTGTAGAGGCCGTGATGTCTTGGAATTTGACCGCGTATGACTTTGGTCAGATTGAGCTTAACAAGCCGGTAACGGGCGAATTTGAATTTCAGAATACGGGCAGCAAGCCTTTGTATATTTTATCTGCTCAAGGTTCGTGTGGGTGTACGGTTGCCGAATACACTAGAGGTGAAATCCTACCTGGTGAGTTTGGTAAAGTAAAGGCCACATATAATGCCGCTAAAGTTGGCGTATTTAGCAAAACCGTAACTGTAAATGCGAGTACTGGTGAAGGGCCAATTATTTTGAAAATCAAAGGTGAAGTGGTACAATAAAATCAAAAAAGGCTCTGAATGAAAATTCAGAGCCTTTTTCTTTGACTATAGAAAAGATATTAATCGTTTTCAATAGTCTCTGTCTCTTTGTTTCCGCAATAGGTACACTTGTACTTTTGAGTGGTGTACTTGCCTTCGTCTTCTTCGCTTTCCAGTCTCAAAGTTCTGAATTTACAGCTTGGACATAGCTTGTTAGGATTACCCACATATTTTTCAATGACGGTGACTTTGGTATCTTCATCCAACCAAACGTCATAATCAAAGTGATTCAGTTCTTCTTCGTGAATCATTTCTTTAGTCAAGTATGCATCTTCCTCTTCCTCGTTGAGTAACCTCATTGGTTTTCCACTTGGCGCTTTTCTCTCTTTAAATCGAATTTTTGCCAACTTATCTTCAAGAATAGATGGGTAATAGATTCTTAGGTAAGAATTAATCGCTGATCCAACCAAAAAGGCAAAGCCAAGAGGTAAAATTAACTTCATCCCCAAAGCTATTGAGTTTGTTAGATCCCTATCCTTAATTAAGATAGCTGAGATAAAAATGGCACCAGCTGCTACAAGACCTAAAGAAGCAGTCCAAAGTACATTGATCTCATTCTTAGCTCGGAAACGGTATTTGGTAGATCGGCCAGATATTACCTGTATCACGCCGTAATAAAATAGATAACCAATTAATGATCCGCTAACGAGTATAATTGCTATAAATTCAGCGAGATATTGAGCATAGTGCAACATCTCTACTAAAGACGCATCGGGTTGATTCATAATATTCTTTTAAAAGTATAAATATTCACATTTTAAAGATAAGAAAAAAAATAGGACTTGGACTCAACTATTAAAAAATATGAGAATTGAATACAAAAGCTAGGCATTTACCTTTGCCAATTCTTCTTCTATATAGTCAAATGTGGATAATATCTCTGCTTTGCCGTCAATAAAGGCCACATCATGTTCAAAATGTGCAGACGGCAGTTTATCTGCTGTAATTATGGTCCAGCCATCAGACAACTGCTTTACGTTTTTCGTTCCCATATTGATCATGGGTTCTATCGCGATGACCAGGCCATCTCTAAATAAGGGGCCTCTTCCTCGTTTTCCAAAGTTGGGCACTTCTGGAGACTCGTGCATTTCACGCCCTAGCCCGTGTCCTACGAGCTCACGAACTACTCCGTAGCCGTTATTTTCGGCATGCTGCTGGATGGCGTAGCTCAAGTCACCCATGCGATTACCTTTTTTGACTTGTGCAATTCCCAGATCAAGACATTCCTTTGTGACTTGCAGTAGTTTTTTAGTTTTAGGGTCTACTTCTCCGACTTCAAATGTGTAGGCATGATCTCCATAGAAACCGTTCATTTTAGCGCCAATATCAACACCTACAACATCACCTTCTTCAAGTGGCCTGTTAGTAGGAATGCCATGCACCACCTGTTCATTTACAGAAGTAATAATGGTATTAGGGTAATCGTATAGACCTAAAAAACCGGGTTCAGCTCCTTGATCTCGAATGAATTCTTCAGCCCAAGCGTCAAGCTGTAATGGCGTAATTCCTGGTTGAATCTTTGAGGCCATTAGGCCAAGGGTTTTAGATACGACTAATGCACTTTGCCGTATCAGTTCTATTTCTTCCCTGGTTTTATACTTGATCATGTATATTTTAAAATATTGGAGTGCAAAAATATAGGAATTAAATAAAAAACCCGCCCCGATTGCTATCGGGACGGGTTTCAATTTTCTTTTTGTGTTTTATTTAGATTACTCCTTCTAACACGTCTTTGATTGGCACTCTTTTACCATCCTTGAAAGCTACAATCCATGCATCTTTCACTCCCATTTCTCTCAAATATTTTTTGAAAGTATCGGCTTCCCAGTAATCTTTGAACATCCCGATAGTGTACTTCATCACGCCATCTTTTTCATCCAACTGGAATGACGGGTTGCCTTGTGAAAATTTAGATAGATCCTTCTTTTTGAATGCTCCAATTTGAACTTTAAATAGAACGCCTTTGGTGCTTACAGCAGTTTGAGCTCCTGATGAGGCCTCACTTTCAGTACCTGTGCTCTCTTTAGCTTTCTTTTTGGCATCGGCCAATTCTCTTCTCAAGCTAGAAACCTGATCTTGGTAGTCAGCGATTTGATCGTCTTTTTCTTTGATGCGATCATCCACGCCTGCCACTTCTTTTTTCAAGCTGCTCAACTGACCTTTCAGAGACTTATTCTCCTCCAAAAGTGCTTTGTATTGCTCTGGGCTAAGTGCTTTAATTCTTTTTTTCCATTCTTTCGTTTCTTGTTTCGACATCTGAGCATCCGCTGTCTGGGCGAATCCCACAAACATCAAAAGGGAAAAAATTGCTAGTATATTCTTCATGGTTTTATGATTTAATCCTACTTATAATGACTAATGTACAAAAAAATTAATCTAAATATAGGCCAATTTAGTCAATAATTGTACTTTTTCAAGTTTTTGAAATATTTGATTATTTTTTCAAGCTACCTACCATATTAGCAGGAACTACCCATTCGTCAAACTGTTCATTTGTTAATAATTCCAATTCGAGCGCAGCTTCGCGAAGTGTTTTGCCTTCTTTATGTGCTTTTTTGGCTATTTTGGCGGCATTTTCATAGCCTATGTGCGTATTTAGAGCGGTCACGAGCATGAGTGACTTTTCAAGTTTTTCTTCAATCACCGGGTGATTTGGCTCGATACCCACAGCGCAATTGTCATTGAAGGACTCACAGGCATCACCAATCAATCTTGCAGAATTTAGCAAATTATAGATCATCATTGGCTTGAATACATTCAGCTCAAAATGACCTGTCATTCCTCCTGCTGAGATGGCAACATCATTGCCGATGACTTGCGCACAAACCATAGTTAGTGCTTCACACTGAGTAGGATTCACTTTTCCAGGCATAATAGATGAGCCAGGTTCGTTTTCCGGAATAGTAATTTCCCCAATGCCACTTCTTGGTCCTGAAGATAGCATTCTGATATCGTTACCTATTTTCATTAGGCTTACAGCCAACTGTTTCAATGCTCCGCTAGATTCTACAATCGCATCGTGTGCTGCCAAAGCTTCGAATTTATTCTCCGCTGTAACTAATGGTAGGCCAGCATGACCTGCAATTTTCTTAGCTACCAATTCCGCATATCCTTCTGGTGTATTTAGACCGGTACCCACAGCTGTGCCTCCTAATGCCAATTCTGAAAGGTGAGGAAGTGTGTTTTTCAGTGCTTTCAACCCAAAATTTAACTGAGCCACATAGCCAGAAAATTCATGACCTAAAGTCAATGGTGTAGCATCCATGAAGTGAGTTCTTCCGATTTTCACTACATCCTTGAAAGCCTGTACTTTTTTGGCCAAAGTATCTCTTAGTTTCTCAACTTTAGGAATAGTAGTTTCTACCAACATTTTGTAGCCGGCGATGTGCATGGCTGTCGGGAAGGTATCGTTGGATGACTGTGATTTATTCACATCGTCGTTCGGGTGAATGGCTTTTTTGTCATCAGTTAATGAACCTCCATTGATCACATGAGCACGGTTGGCAATTACCTCATTTGAGTTCATGTTAGACTGGGTGCCAGATCCTGTTTGCCAGACCACTAATGGAAATTGATCATCGAGCTGACCTGCGAGTATTTCATCACATACCTTTCCTATGAGATCAGATTTGCTTTTATCCATCACACCGAGCTCGGTGTTAGTCTCAGCGGCAGATTTTTTTAAGATGGCAAATGCACGGATAATTTCCATTGGCATTTTCATATGTTCGCCGCCTATTTTAAAGTTCATCAACGAACGTTGGGTTTGTGCTCCCCAATATTTTTCAGCAGGGACTTTCACTTCCCCCATGGTATCTTTTTCGATTCTATATTCCATAATGTATGATTTGCAATACTTAAAACAAAGATAGTACGCTTTGTCAGTCTTTAATAGATTTCTTTAGCTAGTAATTTTGGAAATGTAGTGCCAGAGCACAACACCGATGGTCACAGATATGTTTAGCGAATGTTTGGTGCCATATTGTGGTATTTCCAGACATTGATCAGACGCAGAAACCACTTCCTGCTCTACACCAAAAACCTCATTGCCGAAAATAAAGGCATACTTGCCTTCCTTGTTTGGGTGAAATTCATTGAGCATCAAACTCCCTTCCGCTTGCTCCACAGCCAGCACTTCCCATTGGTCCGCTTTCAACTTTCCAATAACATCCAACGTGTTGTTTATATGTTCCCACTCAACAGTTTCAGTAGCGCCTAGCGCGGTTTTGTTAATATCGCGATGTGGCGGTTGACCGGTAATGCCGCACAGATATATTTTTTTAATATTAAAGGCATCTGAAGTTCTGAATGCTGAACCTACATTGTTTAAGCTACGGATATTGTCGAGTATGAGAATGACATCATTTTTCTTCACGTCTTTATATTCTTCAATCGAGTGACGGTTCAATTCTTCATTCTTTAGTTTTCGCATAAACGAGTGGCCTTTTGTTCTTTAGGATGCAAATAAAAATGATTCGTAGAATTTCTGCTTGGTGAAGTGTCAATACTTTCCCCGACTTATTAAATTCGTGGTTTGATCCGAAAGAAAAATGGCTACCACAAAGAAAGAAACTCCCTTAATGAAACAATACAATGCCATCAAGGCTAAGCATCCTGATGCTTTGTTGTTGTTTAGAGTGGGAGACTTTTATGAAACGTTCGGAGAAGACGCTGTAAAGGCCAGCAGAATTTTGGACATTGTATTGACCAAAAGAGCGAATGGGTCAGCATCACATATTGAGCTAGCGGGTTTTCCTCATCATTCGTTGGACACTTATTTGCCTAAATTAGTAAGAGCGGGTAATCGAGTAGCAATTTGCGATCAGCTCGAAGATCCTAAGTCTGTCAAAGGCATTGTGAAAAGGGGAGTGACAGAATTGGTGACTCCGGGTCTGACACTAAATGACAATGTACTCGATCAAAAGAAAAACAACTACCTGGCATCTATTGCTTTTGGTAAAGATTTGCATGGTATTGCCTTTTTGGATTTGAGTACTGGAGAGTTTATGGTTTCTGCTGGAGACTTGTCTTATATCGACAAAGTCATTCAAGGTTTCAATCCTTCAGAAGTTATTTATTGCAAAAAGAATAAGGAGCAGTTTACTAAACAGTTTGGTGAAGATTTCAACACCTTTTGTCTGGAAGAGTGGATCTATGGTTTTGACTTTGGCTATGAAAAGTTGAATGCTCATTTCAATACCAAAAACTTAAAAGGCTTTGGTATCGAAGGTTCCAAAGAAGGAATTTGTGCAGCTGGGGCTATTCTTTTTTATCTCGAAGAAACCGAGCACAAAGAGATCAGTCACATTTCCTCTGTTTCCAGAATAGACACAGATAAATATGTATGGTTAGATAAATTCACCATTCGCAATCTTGAATTGGTGTATGCGCAACAAGCCGATGGTGTACCATTATTACATGTAATGGATGATACTTGTACACCTATGGGGGCTCGTCTGCTCAAGAAATGGATGGTGCTCCCATTGAAGGAAAAGGCAGAGATAGAGGCTCGTCATAATGTGGTAGAAGCCTTGATTGGAGATAGCGAAACTACTGATCAAATACTCTCTCATCTGCAGCAAATAGGTGATGTGGAGCGACTAGTGTCAAAAGTAGCTGCGTTGAGAATAAACCCTAGAGAGTTACTACACCTTAAAAAGGCACTGAAAAATATTGCGCCTATCAAGCAAATACTGGATGCCACTTCGGATGAGTATTTAAAGAAATTTGGAGACAAGCTCAATCCATGTGCGCAGTTGATTGAAAAAATTGATCTCAATCTAAAAGAAGAACTACCTCTGAATGCTACGCAAGGAAATATTATCCAAGACGGCATTGACACTGAGCTGGATGAATTGAGAAAGATTGCCTTTTCAGGGAAAGACTACTTACTTCAAATTCAAGAAAGAGAGAAAGAGCGCACCGGAATTTCGTCATTGAAGATTGCATACAATAAGGTATTCGGATATTACTTGGAAGTTTCTAATGCGCACAAAGACAAAGTGCCGGAAGAGTGGATCAGAAAGCAGACTTTGGTCAACGCCGAGCGATACATTACCGAAGAGCTCAAAACATATGAAGAGAAAATATTAAATGCTGAAGAAAAGCTAAGCAGTATAGAGCTAAGACTCTTCAATGACCTGGTGGCTTTTACTTCGGATTATGTTGCCGAAATACAAAACAATGCCCGCAACATTGCACAGATCGATTGTTTGGTTTCTTTTGCCAAGGTGGCTGTCAAGCAAAACTATTGTAGACCATCAGTGAATGACGAAAAAGCTATTGATATCAAAGAAGGTCGCCATCCGGTGATTGAGACTCAATTGCCTGCAGGGGAAGAATACATCTCCAATTCGGTTTTTCTTGATGACATCTCACAGCAGATTATGATTATTACAGGGCCAAATATGGCGGGTAAATCGGCTTTGCTACGTCAGACTGCTTTGATTGTATTGATGGCGCAAATGGGCTCATATGTACCTGCTACTTATGCTAAGATTGGCATTATCGACAAGGTATTTACAAGGGTAGGTGCGTCGGACAATCTGTCGAAAGGCGAATCTACTTTCATGGTAGAAATGACCGAAACTGCCAGTATATTGAACAATCTGAGTGAAAACAGTTTGGTATTGATGGATGAAATTGGCCGGGGTACAAGTACCTACGACGGCGTATCTATTGCGTGGTCGATTGTCGAGCATCTGCATAACCATCCTAAGTGTCATGCTAAAACTATGTTTGCTACCCACTATCATGAACTCAATCAAATTGCAGAGGACTTTCCCCGAGTTAAGAACTTTAATGTTTCCGTTAAGGAATTGGACAACCGTGTCATTTTTATGCGGAAGCTAAAAGAAGGGGGAAGTCAACACAGTTTTGGTATCCATGTGGCACAAATGGCTGGCATGCCTAATGAAGTGGTTATTCGTTCTAACGAAATCCTCCAACATCTAGAAAAGGACAAAATTAAAGAGCAGCATGACGAGAAGATTGAGTCCTTACCAAAAAACAATTTCCAGCTAAGTATGTTTGAGAGTGACCCTCATTTTGAGGAGGTACTTGGACTTTTGAATAAGCTCGATGTAAACACCATTTCTCCAGTAGAGGCACTACTCAAGCTGAATGAGATTAAAAATATTTTGAAAGGGAAGGGTTAAACTTATCTAGGCAATCTAAAGTTCAATGGCAGAGCCATTTTCACTCTGACTTCTTTTCCGTCTATTTTACCGGGCGTCCATTTGACAGAATTAGAAATTAAGCGAAGCGCTTCTTTGTCGCAATCCCCATTTAAACTCTTAAGAATTTTTGCTCCTGAGACGCTTCCGTCTTTTTCAATGACATATTCTACAAATACGTGGCCTTCTACACCAGCTGTTTTTGCAGCATCTGGATATTGCATCTCAGATTGTATGTATTTGAAAAAAGCCGACATTCCACCAGGGTAGGTCGGTTGCTCATCAGCTAGAGAATATATCTTATCTTCCTCTTGTGCGTAGGCCTGAGTGAAGGATAAACTTAGAATGAAGGCAAGTGCGACTAATTTCATGTCAGTTAATTTTTTTCGTGAGGTAAAATTAATACGAAACAATCACTTTACATTCTGCGATGATTATTTGAATGTTATCTTTCAAGCCAATTTAAAAACTCAGGAACTCTCACCCTGCTGATCAATATTTGGTCTTTAGGTTCTGGTTCCAGAATTACCTCCAACCTACTATTGAAATATTTGTTCACCATTTTCACAGAATGGATATTGGTAATAAACTTCCTTGACAGTCGGAAAAACTCATTAGGGTCTAGGAGTTCCACTAGTTCGTCCAACTTGTAATCAATAATGAATCTGGCGTTTTCTTTGGCCACAAGATAGGTATAGTCATTTTCAGAATAGAAATAGGCAATGTCATCTACAGACACATGCCTCAGTCGATCACCTGTTTTAATGATAAAACGCTTCTTATATTCTACTGCCTCCATGCTCATGTTGAGCAACTTTTCTACTTGAACAGAACTGAGAGCCGGTGATTTTTGAGCCGAAAACTGATTTTTAATCGCACTGTACTTGTCTATGGCTGCTTTAAGGTCTTTTTCGTCAATAGGTTTTAATAAATAATCGACACTATTGACTTTGAAGGCCTGGATCGCATAATTTTCAAACGCCGTAGTGAAAATGACCGGACACGTAATGTGCTTTTGGTTGAATATTTCAAAACTTAAACCGTCTGAAAGCTGGATATCCATAAATACCAAGTCTGGCTCATCATTGGCGTCAAACCATTCAACAGCATCTTCTACAGACTCGAGGCAATCCATTACCTCTATTTTATAGTCTTCGATTCGCTCTAGAAACCTTTTCAGTTCTTCCTGAGCAAACTTCTCATCTTCAATAATTAACACCTTCATAATCCGGATTCAGCAATGGAATTTTAACTGTAAAAAATTCTTCCGTTTGTTCAATAACCACCTTCTTGTCAGTCACGATATCATAGTGACTGCAAATATTATCCAATCCAATTTTAGATGAATAACCTTTCGAGGATTTTAGCCTAAGTGAATTTTTAATGACTACTTGATCATCCTCCAAGGAGATCCATAAGGATAATGGGTATTTTTCAGATACTACATTATGTTTGATCGCATTTTCTATCAACAACTGCAACATCAGAGGCGGCAATTGGTGCAAGTTTTTGTCTTCAGATATATTGAATTGGAGGTTGAGCTTGTCTCCAAAGCGTAATCGCATGAGGTCAATATAAGAAGATGTGGCCTTGAGCTCTTCTTCTAAAGTTACCAGGCCCTTATTTCTATGTTCAAGCACATTCCTATAAACACTAGCCAGTTGTCTTATAAAATGGTACGCGGTTTCTTGATCAGAGTAGACTAAGGAGGATAGTGTGTTGAGACTATTGAATAAGAAATGCGGATTTACTTGTGTTTTGAGCATTTCATGACGGAATTCCAAGCTGGATTTTTTGAATCTTTCGAGCTCAACCATAGATCGTCTCCATCTATTCAAAAAATAGAGGCCCATTTCAATAGCCACCACGATTACGGTAATGGAAAAAGTAGTCGTAATCACCACCACATCATCAAACATGGGGCGTACGATTGGCTTGCCCAGGAGATGATCAAATAGAAATTTCAAGCCAGTTACGGCCAAAACCACAAACAAACTGTTGGTAACGAGTTGGGCAAAAAATCTGTTTGAGATATTTTCTACCCAAGGCATATACCTTTCGAGCCCTCTATTGACCCAGCGGACACCTTCTAGTATAATGAAGGCGATGACAATAGCAATTAGATACTCTTGCCATTCAAAGCGCAATCCATATTCTTCGTAAAATAGACTGTAGATAAAATCTACAAAAAACTGAGTGCCAATACCCATAATAAGAATACTGAGCCAGCGCCAATAGTTGAATTTGCTATTTGAATATGTACCAGGAATTTTCAATGCTTTGTTTGCCAATAATAGTTGATCCATGAAAGGTAATAAAAAAAGGATCCTGGTGGCCAGACCAGGATCCTCAGCATGATACAAAAACAAAACTACTTAACGATTAATTTTTTTTAGCCGGTTATGCTGACCAAACCAGCGGATCAATTTGAAGTGTTACTTCTTCTCGATTTTTCTTATAATGGTGTAATCTTCGTTGGATACTTTGTAGGAATACATTCCAGAAGGAAGCGCCGATACATCAAATCTTTTCAAGATGGTCAAATCTTTTTTTACGGTTTCGCTGTGAAGGGTTTCTCCTTTTTGGTCTATGATAGCGATTTGCACTTTGCTGTCAGCAGGATTTTCTAACTGTAGGTATACCATGTCATTGGTATGAGAGAAGATGTTGACTTTTACTTCTGTTCTTTCTTCTTTTCCTGCTTTGTCCACGTGAGCCAAAGCTGCAGTAGTAAGAGCGAAGATTGCGATTACTGTTAATTTTAAAGCTTTCATAAGTGTATATATTTCGTTGTGAACAATTATTACATGGCAAGGATAGAGGTCAATCTGCATTCTCAAAAGCTGAAATCGGTGAGCTTTAATTTTTTGAAGGTGAATTTTAAATTCTAATAGTTGAATTAAATGACCCAATTAGTCCAGTTTTTTATTGGCTGCAATTGAGAATGACTAAACCTGACAAATGGCAGAAAAATGCGTGAATAGCTTGTAATGGACTTTATTTGAATGTGATTTTCTTTAAAAAGAAAATGTTCGGTCGGGTATTCTACCAAATTTAAATGTTGAGTATTTAATGATGAAAAAATTATTTGGTACAATTAATTCTTAAAATAAAACAATTTTTTAAGTCGATTTAATGCGTAAGAGTTTTAGGATTCGCTGAATGAAGTTAAATTAGCCGATTAATCGATACATCTATCCCTCATTACTGCAATGAAACAGCTCGCTCAGCTATTACTTCTCTTATTTTTTTTGACATCTACATTGGGCATTAGTGCCCAAAATCCTGAAGATCCGGCGTCCGGTCACAAGGCGTATAAAAAAGGTGTTCGGCTTTTTAAAAATGGAAATTATGTCAAAGCCGAGGAACAGTTTCAAATGTTATTGGATTCGGGCTACAGGGATCATGACCTGATTGCTTATCAGGCGCAAGTGCATTTGGAGTTGCACGAGCCACACGCGGCTAAAGATGTGCTGTTGCTGGCTAAAGACAGAACCCAAGACCTCGATTATTTATTAGCTATCTCGCATTATTATTTAGAGGAATTTGAAGAAGCGTTTGTTGAGCTGTCGTTTGTCACTGATACGGCTACCTACCATGTAAAAGAAATGCACGATAGGATAGAGAATGTGATGCATCACTATCATGACGCACAGGGTTATGTGGTGCAGAATTTTGGTCCAGAGGTAAACACAAAATTCAGAGAGTATGCACCCGTTATGTATGATGGGTTTAGTGAATTACTTTTTACTAGTCGAAATGACTCTAGTGAGTATACTGCACATGATGGGCTGGCCTTCGAAGCTATTCATGACACCAGAATTGATAGTTTGAATAAATGGCATGTGGCGGATCCTTTCGAATTTCACACCAATCATGAACAAAGACATGATGCAACTGTGCAGGTTTATAGAAATCATACGAAGCTGATTACTTTTCATGACGGGCAATTATTTAAATCTCATAGGGTCGGCAACGTATGGGAAGAAGATGGACCGCTCGAGCTACATGCTGACGAAGTAGCTACAGACACTCATTGTCACATCACAGATGATGAGAGCAGTATCATCTTCGCTTCAGATTTTCATACCTATGGACATAATCTGGATTTGTTTACGGCCTACAAATTGGAAGACGGTACTTGGAGCGAGCCTGAACCAATTGCAGAATTGAATACTGATTTTGATGAAGACTCACCATTCTTAGCAGATGATAGTACTTTGTACTTCAGTTCGAGAGGGCATGGATCTTTGGGAGGCTACGATGTGTTCAAAACGACCTATGACAAAACAAAAAAGAAATGGAATAAGCCAATCAACTTGGACTATCCAATCAATACGGTAGCGGAGGACATCTATTTCTCCACCTATGGAAAGGTTGGTTTTATAAGCTCGACAAGAAACGGAGGCTATGGCTCATTGGATTTGTATAGGATTTTGTTGTTCAATGAAATTCTAATTGGGGGAACCATCACGGACGAAAAGACTAAAGAGCCTGTACCAAACGCAGCGGTTGAAATTGCCTATGACTCATTGTATTTCCGTACTTACACGGATAAAAATGGTAAATATGAAATATACGCTCCAGTAAATAAGAATATGAAAATTACGGTGGTTGATGGTGACAGACAATTGTCTCAGGGTGAGTATTTTCTGGATGTATTTTTTAGGGAAGAAGACAACTTAGGTTTCGACCTGGAAATCCCAAGTGAAGGTGCTGTGGCATCAGCTGCAGCCGGTCCTCAGCTCATTCATGTCGAAATGAAGAATGATTTTGAAGAAAAGCCATACATAAAATCCATAGCTAAGGATGAAATATCCAGCTGGTCTGACAGTTTAAAAAATCACTATGAGAAGGTTAGAATTGCACATGCACCTCCAGGTCCTGGTACTGTTACCGTCTATCTTGAATTTAATAGTACTGAGTTAAGTTCTTCTGTAAAAGAAGTTTTGGATGAGCTTTATAAAGACTTGCTAAAAACTGGACGATATAGGGTGGAAATCAGCGGACATACAGACCCAAAAGGTCCTATGGCTTATAATCAGAAGCTGTCAGAGCGAAGAGCGAAAGTAGTAGCCGACTATATGTTTGAGCATGGCTTTGATGCCAAAAAAGCTAAGGTGGTGGGATATGGAGAAACGAAGCTTATTGACAAAACCAACTCCGAGGAGGCAGATGCAAAAAACAGACGAGTAGAAATAAGATATTATTAACAAAAAACCCGTCCAATGGACGGGTTTTTTGTATTGATAACTCGCTCCTTGCTAAAACCTATTCCTTTTCAATTTTCTTTTTTAGTGTATAATAATCACTGGAAACTTTATAGTAGTAGGCTCCAGCAGGAAGCTTAGAAATATCGAACCTCTTTAAAATCTTAGTCTCGTCTTTTACAGACTCGAAGTGCAGTACATTGCCCTGTAGGTCAGAGATTTCTATATAAGCTTTTCCTTTACCAGCTTTTTCCAGCTGTACATAGATCATATCATTTTTGGATGAAAAAATCTGTGCTTTGATTTGAGCACTCTTTTCTTTTTCGGCTTTGTCCACATTGGCCAAAGCTACATTTGCAACTGTCGTGAATGCCACGACCACTAATAATTTTAAACTAGCTTTCATAGAAGTATCGTTTAGTTGTGAACAATTAATTACATGGCAAGAATAACGGGCTTTCTCAGGTGGGGAAAGCGAAAACTGGTGAGCTTCAATATTTATCAGGTGAATTTTATTGCGATTCAGTTGAAATGAGAGCCTCTTTTTAGACGAAAACTAAAAGCCTGAGAATTGTATTCTTCTGGTCTGCTATAGCGCAGATTCATTCCTATTATATTCAGGTTCACTCCCTTTTATTACTGATATATTCTAAAATCAAACATCTTTACAGTTGATGAAATTCAATTTTAGAATCATACTATACTTTGGATTTGCAGGCATACTGGCCTCTGCATTCATGTCCACGCTGCGATTCGTGCAAAATGATTTTGAAGGAGACATAATCAACATTTGTGGAAATTTCTTTCTTAACGCCATCCAAGGTTATGTTTTGGTCGTTATCGTTGCGAGCGTCGTGCTCTTAGTTTTGTCATGGATCAACAAAGTTTTTCCCTGGAATAAAAATGCTTATGTGCGATTTGCTGCCGATTTGTTAATTACCCCAGTGGTGGCAGTGGTGGTGATGATACCGCTTTCGATTTTTACTTTTTATGTAGGTATGGACTATGATCATGCTACATTGAGAGAACATAACATTACTAATTTGGTCATGGCAATTGTGATGGATATGATCATGGTGGGGATATATGAAGGGTACTATTTTTTCAATCTGTGGAAAAGCTCTTTGATAAGAAATGAACAGTTGGAGAAGGAAAATATGACGGCTCACTACGAAGCATTAAAAAATCAGATCAATCCTCATTTCCTATTCAACAGTTTAAATACCGTTTCTGCATTGATTCATGAAGACCCGAATAGAGCGGAAGAGTTTATAGATGAGTTTGCGAAAATTTATCGCTTTCTGTTGGAACATCAAGATAAAAACCTGCATTTGCTAGAGGATGAATTGACATTTGTCCGTTCTTTTTTGTCACTTCAAAAGATCAGGTTTGGTAAAAGCCTACAATCTTCAATAGAAGTGGAGGAGCATAAACTAAAATATTTGATTCCTACGCTTTCCTTACAATTGCTTGTTGAAAACGCAATCAAGCATAATCGAGTCACTCAAGAACAACCTTTGCATATTACCATAACAGATGAAGAGCATATGATCGTTGTAAAAAATTCTTTGCAGCTTAGATCCGAAAGCTTAAAATCCACTGGAATTGGCTTGAATAATCTAAATGCGCGTTACAAAATGCTCGCAAGTCTAAAGCCCGTTTTTCTACAGACACAAGGTGAGTATGTGGCAAAACTTCCATTGATAAAAGAGGAATAGCATGACTCAGGTAGTAATAGTTGAAGATGAGCCGCTGGCAGCTCAAAAGCTTAGTAGGCAGCTGAAAAATATTGACCCTGACATTGAAATTTTAGCTACACTAGATTCTGTGGCTAAGGCCGTAGACTTTTTGTCCTCACGTACAGTCGACCTTATTTTTCTTGATATCCATCTTGGAGATGATTTGAGCTTCAGCATTTTTGAAAAGCTACAGGTAAAGGTGCCAGTCATATTTACAACTGCGTACGATCAATATGCGATTAAGGCATTTAAGGTAAACAGTATTGATTATTTGCTAAAGCCTGTAAATAAGACGGACCTCAAACAGGCGTTGGAAAAGTTTTATGAGCAAAGGCCAGGTCAGCAAGCACCGATAAATTATCAGTCACTAATAAATAGTCTGCAATCCGGTTCATCTGAGTCTTATCAAAGTCGATTTTTGGTATACAAAGGAGACAAGGTGAAAAGTATTGAAGTCGAAACCGTGGCTTATTTTTTCGCGGAAGGAAAGCATGTCTATCTAGTTGATAAAGGAGGGCAGCAATACTTGCTCGATTATACTTTGGATAAGTTGAAGGAATGCTTAGATCCTCAGTACTTTTTTAGAATCAACCGTCAGTTCATCATA
Organism: Reichenbachiella sp.; assembly: GCF_033344935.1. Taxonomy (NCBI): domain Bacteria; kingdom Pseudomonadati; phylum Bacteroidota; class Cytophagia; order Cytophagales; family Reichenbachiellaceae; genus Reichenbachiella; species Reichenbachiella sp. Next base: position 789,944 of record NZ_JAWPMM010000001.1, read on the forward strand.
CACATTCAGGCTATTGAGGAAATGACAGCCTATACAAAGGGACGAATAAAAATTGACCTAAATCCTGCAGCCAAGAAGGAGGCGATTGTAAGTATCGAGCGAGCTTCGACTTTTAAGACTTGGCTAAACAAATAAAATTCATCACTTCATATCCGGTTTCACTCCCATAATTTCCGGGTTCGTCTACCATGAGTTTGTAGACATGAAAGAGTTGATTCTCTTAGTGTTGTAAAAACAATAAAGATGGATCAAAAACAAAAACTCACAATAAAACCGAAATCAAAAGGGAAGCATAATTCAAGCCCGAAACAAGAAATGAAACCTAGCGAACACGACATAAAAAAAATGGCAATGGTGATGCAACTTGTTTGCTGGTGAATCATAACCCCTCTTCCTCCAAGATCTTATTAACCTTGGTGATCACACTATCCAGATCAAGTGCTGAGATGTAGATTTTTTCTATGATTTCTTCTTGTTCTTCGGTCGACATTCCCTGGATTTTAGATACATTGATGAGCCCCAATAGATTGGACAATGGTGCTCTGACTTCATGTGAATTGGAAAAAGCATAATCTCTGAGTTTTTTGTTCTGAGATTCGATCTTTTTTGTTCGTTCCTTGACTAGTACCTCCAGAGACTCATTCATGTTTTTCATTTCTCTGTTCACCAATTCTAGTTCATTTGCTTGCCTTGCTATTTGTTCCTTTTGGCTAGTGATCTCGTCATTTAGTTTTCTGAGTAGTTTAATTGTCTTTTGCTTTTTCAGGTTGAATCTGTACCAGAAAAATGCAGTAAGCAGGGCAAATGCTAAACAGATAACAAGGGCAAATTGAATGGTATTTTGACGGGCTATCTTCAGATTAGACGCTTGTAACTCGTTTGCTTTTAGTTGGTTTTCTTTATGTAGGAGTTGATTTTCTTGCTCTATTTGAGACAGTCTGTGTTTGGCCTCCAGTTGTGTTACATATTCCAGTTTCTGGCGGTTGTACAAGCTGTCTTTGAAGGCCATGTAGGTTACTGCTTGTTTGTAGGCGTTTTTTGTGTCTCCTCGATCTGCATATATTTTATGTAGGGTTTCAGCTGTTTGTACGGCTTCAGGGATTTGGCCAATTTCTATAGCGATGTCGAGTGATTTGTTCGCGAGTGTAATGGCAGTTTCAGAATTACCCATGAGGATATTACAGTTGGACATATCTCGCAGCACTTTGGCCATGCCTCGTTGATAGTCAATCTCTTTATAGAGTTTGTAAGCATTTTCGAGCTTTTCAAGTGCGAGTTTATATTGAGCTTTTTTGTAGAGTATAACACCGAGAAAATTGTCATTCACAGCAACACCCTTGATGTCCTTGAGTTTGACGAATTGATCACGTGCCTTTTGAAAATGCTCTTGAGCTTCATTCATCAGGCCTAGTGTTAGCTTCAATTCTCCGATATTTTCAAACGCATTAGCGACTCCCCATGGTTGTTCGTTGAGTAGATCTAACTCTAATCCTTTTAAAAAATAGGATTCAGCAGATTCGTAATCGCCCAAGCTGGATTTGACCAAGCCTATATTGGTATGCGTGAGCCCTATGAGAGGGTCTCCATTTTGTTTTGTTATTTCTACAGACTTTAGCAGATGAACCATCGCACTATCATACTCTCCTATAAGAGCCATAAAAACACCTAGGTTATTTAATACCTGACCTTTGAGCAACAAGTCCTGTTGAACATCAGCTATAGTATTGGCTTTAGCGAAATAAGTCAAGGCTTCTGGAAAATCACCTAATTCCAAATAGACCCATCCGATATTTTTATATACCATGCCCACCTTGCTGGAATCTGAAATGGCTCGAAACATTTCCAATGAGACCTCAAATTGTCTGAGTGACTCGGTATACAGGCCGGTATTGTGCTTGATGAGGCCGTCGACCCGAAAGTATTCTGCCTGACCAGAAACATGTTTAATCTCCTGACTAATCACAAATGCTTGTTCTATAAAATAGGTAGCACTATCTGGGTCAGACCGATAATATTTGAGACCTAAAAGGTTATATGCATTGGCTTTACTTTCTAAAGAAGTGGTAGTTTGTATTGTTTTCTTAAGGCTGTCAATGTGGATTTGTTGTGAATAGCACTGGTCTAAACACCCAATTTGGATTAGGAACAACAAGCCAACCTTTAGAATTTTGCTCATATTGAAAATTACTCTTCCCAGGGTCGTTGCCGTCAACGACTTGAAATCAGAAATTTCTAGCTAATTGAGTGATTCAAGGTTAAACTGGATATGGAAGATAAAAAATAATTATCAAAAAAGGGAATTGAAAAATGGAGGTGCCCTAAAGGTTGTTCAATAGAACGTCATAATAGGTGCTAATGATCTAGAATTACCTGAATTGGGAGTTGTCGTACAGGTCTTTTTCTGAACCGTGTTCAAATTGATATTTCATCACACCTAAATAAAGGCTCATGAGAAATGAAAGAATTAGAATTGAAATAACCATAGCTAAAGATTAATATACTTCACAAGTATAGGAGAGGTTGGATTTTGAATCTTGTCAATTATATTTAAAATCCTGCCAGTTTGATTTGTATAAAAACAGATTACAATTTCTAGTAGAGCACTTAGAGTGCCCATGGAAGGATCGGTCTGTTGTACGGCGTGAGGGTTAAGGCAAGTGGTTAAACAAAAAAAGACCGCCATTTCTAGCAGTCTTAATGTGCACACGGAAGGATTCGAACCCTCAACCCTCGGAGCCGAAATCCGATATTCTATCCAGTTGAACTACGTGTGCAGTTCTTTCGCACACACGGAAGGACCAAACGTTGGCCCGGTCGACCCTCAACCCTCGGAGCCTTGCCGGCCGCGCCGAAATCCGATAATCTATCGGGCGGCGATCCGTCCAGTTGAACTACGTGTGCAATTTGGAAGTCAAAAGCCAAAAGTATAAAGTGGCTTGTGAACTTTATACTTTCAACTTTTGCCCTTTCACCTTTATATCAATTCCTTCACTTTAGCCGCCGCATCTTTCAATACGATTGCAGAGTAAACTTTCAATCCTGATTCTTCAATGATTTTAGCGCCTTCTTCAGCGTTAGTCCCTTGAAGTCTTACTATGATTGGAATATTGATTTCTCCAATATTCTTATAAGCTTCAACAACACCACTCGCTACTCTGTCACATCTTACGATACCACCGAAGATGTTAATCAAGATAGCTTTCACGTTAGGGTCTTGCATGATGATTCTGAAACCAGCTTCTACGGTTTGTGCATTGGCAGAACCCCCTACATCTAGGAAGTTAGCAGGCTCACCTCCAGACAATTTGATAATGTCCATAGTCGCCATAGCCAATCCAGCTCCGTTTACCATACAGCCTACATTACCTTCCAACTTCACATAGTTCAAACCAGATTTGGCAGCTTCTACTTCTGCAGGATCTTCTTCTGTGTAGTCTCTAAGTGCTGCGATGTCTTTGTGTCTGTACAATGCATTGTCGTCTATATCAACTTTAGCATCTACAGCTAATATTTTATTGTCAGATGTTTTCAACACTGGGTTGATTTCAAACATAGACGAATCAGTAGCTTCGTAAGCTTTGTATAGTGAGAAGATAAATTTCACCATGCCTTTAAAGGCATCACCTTCAAGCCCAAGAGCGAAAGCTACTTTTCTAGCTTGGAATGCTTGCAAGCCAACAGTTGGGTCAATCCATTCCTTGATGATTTTTTCTGGAGTCTCTTCAGCTACAGTTTCAATGTCCATTCCACCTTCTGTAGATGCCATGATTACATTACATCCTTTGGCTCTGTCAAGCAAAATGCCTAGATAATATTCACTTGGTTCAGATTCTCCTGGATAATAAACATCCTGAGCGATCAAAACTTTGTTTACTACTTTGCCTTCAGGTCCAGTCTGGTGTGTCACCAAAGTTCCTTTCAAAATACCGGCAGCTTTTTCTGGGACTTCGTCTAGGCTTTTCGCCAAAACAACACCATGAGAACCTGTTTCATTTACGGTTCCTTTTCCTCTTCCTCCAGCATGAATCTGAGCTTTTACCACATACCATTCGGTACCCGTTTCTGCATTCAATTTCTTTGCTGCAGCTTTCGCTTCTTCTGGAGTTTCAGCTACAATACCTTCTTGTATTGTGACCCCATATCCTTTAAGTATTTCCTTCGCTTGATATTCGTGAATGTTCATATCCTTAATGTTTTTGTGTCCCTTAGGGATGCCTTTGGCGCGAAGCTACAGCAATACCATGGCATTTTCAAGTAAGAGAATTCTTTTGAGGCGTTGATTTACTATCTTTCTTTTAATATTAGCATTGTGTTTTGTGAAAAACAGATTCTCGTCCATTGTGGATTGAAAATCACCAAGATAAAATCTAAAGACTAATTCATTGAAAGAAGGCTCCCTCGAACATAAAATATTCAGATCAGCACTCGTGTTTATCATGATCATGTTGATCTATGCTGTGAGTTATCGGCTTTATCTTCATGAGTTTAAGACAGCAATAGGGTTTACCATCGGTTGGTTATTTACTTATGCAATCTGGCGGATTAGTAGCCAATCTCAACGAATTGAGCTTGTTGTAGTGCCGTGGGCAGTTTGTATATTTCTATTTGCCATTTTTCTTTGGTTTAAAACAGGAGGGTTCAATGGAAGCGGGTTAGCATTTTTTTGTGTGACTCTGATTTTAGTCATTATAGCATCTAAAAAATGGCGCATCAGGCTTATCCCTATTTTTATTGTCATTCAATCGTTATTGGTATTAGCTGATATTTATCTAAAGCATTTACCCATTTGGGGGATTAACGGAAAGCCTCAACTGGACTTTGTACTCCTCACTTCTATTACCTTGGTTTTGGTTGTATTGCTTAAAAACAGTTATGATGAAAAGGAGAAGAAAATTGAGCAGTTTAGTCGTGGTCTAAGAGAATTGCATCGACTCAATTTGAGACACGACTCCAACCTAGATGAGGTGCTCTCTGATTATCTCAATTCAGGGGCGGAATTATTGGGAATTAAAACGGGATTCATCGTGGAAATTCAGAATGGGGTACCAATTATCACAAATTCTAACGATTCGGAAAAGTCTGAAGATTATACACAAGAGTTGATCTCACTTAATAAAAGTGTAATCATGGAGACAGATTTGGAAAGACGTACGCTATACAGAGCCGCAAACATGACCAACCTGAATCGAAAAGGTATAAGCGGACTTGTCCCGAAATATTTCATTGCCTCTCCATTGACAGTAAACAACGCAATGTATGGTGTGTTACTGTTTTCTGCAGATGAATCAAAAAGGAGCGGGTTTGAAGAATACGACATTGAAATCATGGAACTCATGGCTATTAATATTAGCCATTTGTTGGACATGAAAGTCTGGAGTGAGCATCAGAAAAAGACCGACTTGGAGCTGCATCTCAGCGAAAAGAGATTCAAAACCATTTATGACTATGCCAATGTGGGTATTTGTGTCTGCGATAAAAAGGGAATGGTACTCATGGCTAATAAAGCACTGCAAGATTTGCTTGAATATTCTGAGGCAGAGTTACTTGGGGAAACTTTTTATTCCATTTCAGGAACGGACGATTTGGATGAAATGGATAGAGACATCAAACAATATGAGCAAATTGTTTTAGGTGAAATTGATCATTATTCAATAGAAAAGAAAAATACTACTAAAAATGGTCGTGAGATATTCGTGCATAAGACAGTGTCTACGGTTCGAGACGAAGAGGACAAGGTCAGATTCACAGTGATGATTGTAGATGATGTCACAAACAGAAAACTAAATCAACAAAAGATTCAAAATCTAAATCAACAACTTGAAGTTCAGGTGGAAAAAATGGAAGTAGCCAACAAGGAATTGGAGGCTTTTAGTTATTCAGTTTCACATGATTTGCGAGCTCCATTGCGGGCGATTGATGGATTTTCTAAGATAATTCTAGAAGATCATGAAGATGAATTTAGTGATGAAAGCAAAAGGCTCCTGAATGTGATCATAAAGAATAGCGGCAAAATGGCTATGCTGATCGATGACCTTCTTGCGTTCTCCAGGATTTCAAGGAAAGTAACAGAATTTAAACCCATCAACTTTGATGAACTAGTGAGTGGAATCATAGAAGAGCAGGCATTGGATAATTCAATTTTCACGATTAGTCCATTGCCGCAAGCCAAGGGAGAGCCTACATTGATGAAGCAAGTGTTTTCTAATTTGATAGGAAACGCGGTGAAGTTTAGTGGCAACGAACCCCAACCCAAAATTGAAATTGGAGTAGTTGAGCGTGACGAGTTTTATGAGTTCTTTGTGAAAGACAATGGGGTTGGTTTCAACATGGCCTATTATGACAAGGTGTTTGGTGTATTTCAACGCTTGCATACCGAAGAGGAGTTTAAAGGGACTGGTGTTGGTTTGGCCATCGTTCAAAAGGTGATGATGAAACACAATGGCAAAGTTTGGGCAGAAAGCGAAGAGGGAAAAGGAACTACATTTTATTTCGGCCTGCCCAAATAGAAACCAAAAATTGTAGTTTAAAAGTGGGTTGATTATATTCATGATCTTATAAAAAGAAACTGAATGCCTGAACAAACTGAAGCGGATATTGTTTTAGTAGAGGACAACCCGAACGATGCAGAGATTACGATACGTTCACTAAAAAAACATCATCTGGCCAATAAATTGGTCTGGTTAAAAGATGGAGTTGAAGCATTGGACTATTTGTTAGCAAGAAATAAATATGCTGATAGGAATATTCATGACCTCCCTCGAGTGATTTTTTTAGACTTAAAACTGCCAAAGGTAGATGGAACAGAGGTGCTGGCAGAAATCAGAAAGAATGAAGTCACTAAAAAAATTCCTGTTGTGGTATTGACCTCGTCGAAAGAAGAACAGGACGTTATGAAAACGTATGACCTGGGAGTGAATAGCTATATTGTAAAACCTGTAGAGTTTGAAAACTTTGCTAAGGCTATAGCTGAGGTTGGTTTTTATTGGCTTATTACAAATACTACACCTTCTAGCTAATCGACAAATTGAAAGATACCAAACTAAATATACTCATACTCGAGGATGTAGTTGAAGATGCCGAATTAGCACTTCATGAGCTCAAACGTGCAGGTTTTCAATTTGAATACCATCGAGTGGACAATCTCAAAGACTTCAAATTCAAGCTGTTTGATTTTTTACCACATGTAGTTCTTTCTGATTACAACCTACCATCATGCAGCGCTATTGATGCCTTTGAGCTGGTGAAAGAAATCAATTTGCCATTTATAATAGTTTCAGGAATTATTGGAGAAGAGAATGCCGTGGAAGCCCTGAAGCTTGGTGTTACAGATTTGGTTTCTAAAGATAGTTTGTCACGATTGCCTATCGTAGTAGAGCGAGCGCTCAACGAGCAGAAAGTAACTCGTGAGAAAAAATCTGCAGAGCACGAACTGATCTTGAATAAGGAGCGACTAGAGTTAGCACTTGAAGGAACGGACCTGGGAATTTGGGATCTGGATTTTATGTCTAATGCCATTGTTTATAATAATAAAAGTCTCGAGATATTAGGATTCGATGCCGAGGATGCCATTCAGGATTTCAAGTATTTTCAAAAGTATGATACAGACGAGCAGCAGTATGTAATCGATGCCATGAATGAACACATTGCTGGAAACGCTCCATTTTTTGATCAAGAATTTTATGTCAGAAATAAAACAGGAGCAGTAAAATGGGTGCTGGCAAGAGGAAAAATTATCCGTAGGTCTCTGAAAGGAGAACCCCTTCGAGCATCAGGGACTTTACTGGATATTACCGAGAAAAAGGTATATGAAGAACAGCTTCGGAAGAATCAATCTATTCTAGAAAATGCGGAGTCTGTAGCCCACGTGGGTAGCTATGAGTGGAATGCTAAAGGTAATTCATTTGTGGTTTCGGCAGAGTTTCGACGTATTTTTGAACTCACAGATGAAGAAGAATTATCTGTTTTTAGGCTGATCCGGGAAACAATGCATGAGCAGGATAAGCCCTATTTTAAAGAAATGCTGGCAGGTAGAAAAAATTTCTTCGATATTGAGCACCGCATTGTCCTGGGTGAGGATTTGACAAAGATTGTAAGGAATACGGGAAATATCACCGTTGACAGCGATGGCAAGATTTCATCTGTGCTGGGCGTGGTTCAGGATATTACCGAGCAGCGTGAAATCAGCAAATCCATTTTTAATGCTCAACAATTCGAGCGTAGTAGAATGGCTCGTGATATTCATGATGGTATAGGTCAGATGCTTGTAGCTGCAAAATTTAAGTTATCTTCACTAGAAGCAGACTCTGAGGAGGAGCTCACTCGAAAAAAAGATGATGTAGAGGATTTACTAGCAACTACCATTGAAGAGGTTCGTAGGGTATCAAGAAATTTATCCAATCGACACCTTGAGGAATTTGGATTGAGCAAAACCATGCATTATCTGATGGAAGAGATTGAAAACATGGGTGAGTTTGAAGTAGATTATGTGATTGACATTCCAGATGATTACGATATGGAATTGTCTAATACCATTTATAGAATTGCTCAAGAGGCAATAAATAATATAGTGAAATATGCCAAGGCCGAACAAGTTTCTGTTCGAATCGAAGCGGTAGACAAAAACATAGTACTTGAAATAAAAGACGATGGAATAGGCTTCGATACAGAAATTAAATGGAATGGTATAAAAAATATGAAAGAAAGAACATCTTTGCAAAACGGGCATTTTGAGATAACTTCTGTTCCGAAAAAAGGAACGGTAGTAAAATCTTGGTTCCCAATAAATAATTAAACCGCCATGTCAAAAATATCGATACTCGTAGTCGATGATCACTCCTTAGTAAGAGAAGGCGTAATTACCATGCTTTCCATTTACGATGACTTCACTATCATTGGAGAAGCCGAGAGTGGAGACGAAGCACTCCAAAAAATATCCGAACAGGCACCAGATGTCGTATTGCTGGATATCAATATGCCAGGGATGAATGGGATTGAGACGGCAAAAAAAATTGGAGCCGATCATGAAGGGGTAAAGATAATTATCCTGTCTATGGAAGTGACTCAAGATCATATTTCAGAAGCGATCAAAGCGGGTGTAGCGGGATATCTGGCCAAAGACACAAAAAAGGATATTTTGGCAGAAGCCATTCGAAAAGTGATGCAAGGAGAGCAATACTTTGGTCAGAAGATTTCTCAGGTCATTTTTAAAGGCTTTTACAATCAGAGTAAAGGTGAGCGCGTAGCCAATGAAAACAAAGACCTAAGTAAACGTGAAGTTGAAGTATTAAGGCAAATAGCTTCTGGCCTTTCTAATCGTGAGATTGCAGATAAATTATTCATCAGTATTCGTACGGTAGATGCGCACCGAAATCACATTATGCAGAAGCTTGGATTGAAGAGTACGGCACAATTAGTGAAGTATGCAATTCGAGAAAAAATCATAGAACTAGACTAAATCTCAGAACAATTCTTAAATGAACTAGGTAATATTCCTAGTAATAAAAAAAATGCTTAAATCCCCGCTAGGGGATTTTTGCTTTTGGGGCAATTAGGTGTAAATATTTTGGTGAGTTATTTTTCAACCCTATCTTATAATAATACAATTATAAAATTCAAAACACGCCTGTATGGCCTTTTTTGATGTTTAATACTCCTAAAAATCTAATTAAGCAAAACCTCTATTTTTTCTGAGAGGTATCTGATCTACTTTTGAATTGTAGTTAATCGTTAAGGCTTTTAGCTACCGTTTATTTGACCAGTTTTCAATCTAAACGATAAAGCTATGAAAGGATATTTTATAAGATCGTCACGTGTGACACCCTCTATATACTTCAACCCCACTAAAGGGATTTTTGATATGAGAGGCAAGTCAAGTCCGGAAAACCCACTGGCATTTTATAATTATGTGCTGGAAAGCTTAGACAGCTATGCCGAAAGTGGCACGGCTTCCATGACAGCCAACTTGGCATTTGAATATTTCAATACGAGTTCTTCTAAGTGTCTTTACATTTTCATGAAGAAATTGTCCAAGATTGATGAAATGGGTAAAAAAGTAATAATAAACTGGTACTTCGAAGATGGAGACGAAGATATGAAAGAGGCAGGTGAGGATCTGTGCAGTTTCTTCGACATGGAGTTTAACTTCATGGAGATTCCAGAGATCAAAGTACTTGGAGAAGAAAAACAGTCAGCTTAATGACTTAAAGATAATGGGATAATACAGGTGGATTAAAAGGGTTGCTCTAGTGGCAGCCTTTTTTTATGCTCAAACTTTACTGTTCCATCACTTATCCCATTTAATCTTGAAATTTGAGTCTTGCTTCTCATGACTAGATTCTTATATTTGCTGCACAACGGATGACTCATGCTGCAGGCGAAAAACATTGTTAAATCTTATGGGGAGTTACAAGTGCTCAAAGGCATTGATCTGAGAGTAGAGACTGGCGAAGTAGTTTCGGTGGTAGGAGCTTCAGGAGCTGGCAAAAGTACACTGTTACAAATTCTAGGGACGTTAGACCAACCGGATGGTGGATCGGTAGAGATCAATGGTCAAAATGTTTTCAAGCTAAACTCCAAGTCGTTGGCCTCTTTCCGGAATCAGGAAATAGGTTTTGTGTTTCAATTCCATAATCTACTTCCCGAATTCACACTGTTCGAAAACATTTGCATCCCGGCTTACATCAATGGAAAGAATGGAAAGGCATTGGCTGATTATGCTAGCCAGTTGATGGAGTTGCTGCATATAGAACATCGGCGTGATCATAAACCTTCTGAGTTGTCTGGCGGTGAGCTGCAAAGAGGAGCCGTAGCTCGTACCTTGATCAACAAACCATCTTTAATATTTGCTGACGAACCAAGTGGAAATCTTGATTCAGTAAATGCAGAGGAATTACATCACTTATTCTTCCAATTACAGAAGGAACTCAATCAAACCTTTATCATCGTTACACACAATCAAGATTTGGCGGAAATGACCGATCGAAAGATTGTTATTCAAGACGGGCGAATCTTAGGTTAAAATAACGCGGCTATGAATTTATCGAAGGGGGTGCAGTTTATGATCATCTCTACCTTCACTTTTTCTTTGATGAAAGTATGTGTGAAAATGATCTCGCATATACCCCCGATAGAAATCATCTTATTCCGATCTTTGATATCTATTGTTTTGTGTGTCTTTTTCTTCATGAAAGACAAAATCAACCCTTGGGGAAATAATCAGAAAATTTTAATCTTGAGGGGAGTAGTGGGCTCTATTTCATTGGCTTCCTATTTCTATATCCTTCAGCAGATTCCATTGGCAGCGGCGGCTAGTATGCAATACACGGCGCCCATTTTTACAGCGATTCTTGGTGTGTTTATTGTGAAAGAAAAGGTGAGTGCAAAACAGTATCTGTTCTTCTTTCTTTCCTTTTTAGGAATTTTAGTAATTCAGGGATTTGACGCCAGAATTTCTCTGATACATCTGGTAATTGGTATTGGTGGGGCGGTTTTTACTGGCTTGGCGTACAACTGCATACGTATTCTCAAAACTTCTGAACACCCGTTGGTCATCATTTTTTACTTCCCGTTAGTATCACTTCCTTTGGCAGGGATAATATCTCTATTCAATTGGGTCAACCCAGTGGGCTGGGACTGGATATATCTATTGTTAGTCGGGTTATTTACTCAGATTGCACAATACTTCATGACCAGATCTTATCAAGCGGAGGAACTCTCCAAGGTTTCGATAATTAATTACATGGGCATCATTTATTCGCTGGCTTTTGGCTTTATCATCTTTGGAGAGACCTACGAATGGTTGAGTTATATGGGAATGGCTTTAGTAATAGTTGGAATAATTCTGAATCTCAGATACAAACGTACTTGATACTTTTCTACGAATTCTTAATTTTGAATTTCCAATCTGGAACTAAATACTTTTAGCTTTCAACTTTGAACTAATTCTCCATGTCTGGACATAGTAAATGGTCAACGATTAAGCGTAAAAAGGGCGCAGCCGACGCAAAGCGAGGAAAAATATTTTCTCGAATGAGTAAAGAAATCACTGTTGCAGTCAAGGAAGGCGGAGGAAGTGACCCTGAGGGCAATCCTCGCTTGCGTATGGCTATTCAAAATGCCAAAGGGGTAAACATGCCCAAGGACAATATCGAACGAGCTATCAAAAAGGGGATCGGTGGAGAGGCCAATTCCTATATTGAACAAACCTTTGAAGGCTATGGGCCATTTGGTGTTGCTGTTTTTGTAGAGTGTTTGACTGATAATCAAAACAGAACGGTGCAAGAAGTACGAGCTGCTTTTACAAAGAATGATGGTAGCTTGGGTACGAATGGTTCACTCGAATTTATATTTGATAGAAAAGGAGTATTCACATTGCCTGTAAGGGAGGAAATGGATATTGAAGAATTGGAGTTAGAGCTCATTGACGGTGGTGCTGATGAACTTACTATAGAAGAAGATTACTTGACGGTCTTGTGCGCTTTGGAAAACTTCGGTAACCTCAATAAAAAATTCGAAGAGCTCAATCTTGAAACCGAAAATGCCGAACTCCAGCGTATTCCAAACAATACCAAAACGGTAAACGATGAAGAGTTTCAAAAAGTAATGAAGCTTATTGATACCCTAGAGGATAATGATGATGTTCAGCAGGTTTGGCATAATCTGGAAGTCGGTGAAGGCCAAGAAGAGTTGTTGAATTAATAGTTTAGGGTCTCTTCTTTAATCTCACTATATCTCTTCTCAAAATCAGTCTTAGCTGATTTTGAGACTTCTGTGTAATTTTCCGAACAGCGTGTTTTGCTCCAAAGTAAAATATTGTTGGAGACTCTCAAGCCACTATATATGCATTGTAGGGTTAGTGCTATAAGAAGCATCTTTTTTGTTGATTTGTTACTTTTCTCATAGAAGTGATTAATCCATTTAAAAAATGTCAAGAATAGTAAAGCGTACATGGGGGCCAAGTATCTTTCGACAGTGTAGAAAGTAACATGAAAATACGGATGTAAGGCGAAATAGTATAGAACCAGGCAGCCGGCAATGATGCCATAAATACTGAGGGAGTCTTTTCGTAATGACCAAATGGCGCCAAACCCCAATATGACTACTATCAATATTCCAATTACTATGCGAAGGAATGGAGGTGCAAGGTGAGGAATAAACCAAATGCTGATTCCATCAAGGAAGTTAGCTAGGTTATGCCCTATTTGATTTAAAAAATCACTGAAGGAAAGCAACGAACTTCCTTGGCTGAGAATAGCGTTAAAATGAAACACCCAAAGAAAAAATATACCAATTAAAAGTATAAGAGAAGCTGCTGCTTTCCACTTTTCTTTAGCTCTGAGGAATAAAAACAACCAAAGAAAAACGGGTATGGAAATGAATGTCCCGGCAAGACGAATAGTAGGAAGCAGCAGAAAAGCAATCAAAGAAACAGTCAGCCAAATAGACTGATTGTTTTTTATGAACTTATGAAGGGCAAAGAATGCTGTAAGTAAAACAGTAGTGAAAAGCGGTTCTGTCCAAAGGAAAGAATGAGTAAGGTATACAGGAGTCGCTAAAGTGATCAGAATGCAATAAAAAATTCTCAGTTTCCAGGTTGATATTTCTTTACTAAACCGAAAGATCAGGATCAGAGAAGCCCAAAGACAAAACAAGTTGGCCAAAATAATGTTCTCTTCATCCAGTATTTTTATCAGTAGAGGATAGGCGGGCGGCCTAAAATTGAATCCATCATTATTCCAAAAACCTTTAGAACCAATTTGCTCAGAAATCTCTAAATATAGAAAGGAATCGAAGGTGTAGCCGAGACCACATTGATTCCCTAAAAGAAATATTACAGTAGTAATTCCCAGCATTAACGCGAGAACCACCCATTCTAAAGTTTGTTTTTTGTTCGAAATGCTATTCAAGGTATGTTATTACATTGCTGGAACTACAACCAAAATAGAGTAAACCAACTAAAATTATAAGATCATTTAGATCCTATTTCAATAGAGGCACAAAAAAACCCCGACTAAAAGCCGAGGTTTCAATTTCATTAAGTTCTAAATAGAACTAACGCCTTTGTTGGTCTTGTGACCAACAAACCAACTTATCCAATCTTAGCGATCAAGTCAGCGGCTCTATTAGAGTATCCAGCTTCGTTGTCGTACCAAGACGCTACTTTCACCATCTTACCATTGGTAGAAGTGATACCAGCATCGAAGATCGAAGAGTGAGGATCACCTACGATATCAGAAGAAACGATAGGGTCTTCAGTGTACTTCAAGATACCTTTCATTGGTCCTTCCGCAGCAGCTTTCATCGCAGCATTTACTTCCTCTACAGTTACTTCTTTAGACAAAGTAGCGACCAAGTCAGTGATTGAGCCAGTAGGAGTAGGTACTCTCATTGAGTTACCATCCAATTTACCATTCAATGCAGGCAATACCAATCCAACAGCTTTAGCAGCTCCAGTAGAAGTAGGTACCATATTGATAGCAGCAGCTCTAGATCTTCTCAAGTCACCGTGAGGGCCATCTTGCAAGTTTTGATCAGCAGTGTAAGCGTGGATAGTAGTAATGTATCCTTGCTCAAGGCCAAAGTTGTCGTGCAATACCTTAGCGATAGGTGCAAGACAGTTGGTAGTACAAGAAGCGTTAGACATGATTGTCTCTTCGCCAGTCAAGATTTCTTCGTTTACACCCAATACTACAGTTGGGATGTTTCCTTTAGCAGGAGCAGAAATAACTACTTTCTTCGCTCCAGCAGTCAAGTGTTGGCTAGCGCCAGCTTCGTCTACGAATCTACCCGTAGATTCCAAAACTACGTCTACCCCTAATTTGCCCCATGGCAAATCTGCAGGTACTCTCTCAGCCGTGATGCCGATCTTAGTTCCGTTTACAATGATCCCATCTTCAGCAGCCTCAACAGTCCCGTCGAATTTACCTTGAGTAGAATCATACTTTAATAAGTGTGCTAACGTCTTAGTATCAGTCAGGTCGTTGATCGCAACGACTTCCACATTTTCCTTTTTCAATAATGCTCTGAACGCAAGTCTTCCGATTCGTCCAAATCCGTTGATAGCAACTTTAATCATTGATTAATAATTTAGTGTGTGTTAAAAATTTTGGCAAAACTAATAGGTTGAACGACTAATTCAAATATTTGGTTCGTAAAGAAACCAACTGTTATTTGGATGTTTGTTAATTTATCAACAGAAAATATCAAGATATCATAATATTTATAGACTTTCGTTGAATTGATCGCAAAAAATGCCATAGAAACCGGCGTAAACTGGTTCCATTCGAAAAATTGGAAGGTTTATAAATTTCAAAAAGAAATGTGGCAGGCCTTTTTTGATTTGCCCAATGGCCTGCTAAATGCCCCGACAGGTAGTGGAAAAACCTTTGCGCTCTGGATTCCGGCTGCTATTAATGCTTTTGCTGCCAAGTCGAAAAAGAAGAAAATAAAAGTCATTTGGCTCACACCACTCAAGGCTTTGGCCAATGATATCAAACTGGCACTCGAGGAGTTTAGTCATGCTAATGAATTAGGGTTGGATATCTCTATTCGTACCGGAGATACGTCTACTTCTGATCGAAAAAAAATAACGGATTCGGCACCAGATGCACTGATCATTACACCCGAAAGTCTGCACCTGATGATGAGTCAGAAAAATGCACCTAACTATTTCAGCGATTTGCAATGTGTAATAGTGGACGAATGGCACGAGTTATTAGGAACTAAACGCGGTGTGCAGGTAGAACTGGCTTTGTCCAAACTCAAGGCTTGGTCAGATAAAGGACTTAAGACCTGGGGGATTTCGGCAACCGTGGGCAATATGGATGAGGCTTTGTTCACACTCATCGGTCCTAGCCAGTCAGGTCATATTATTCGAGCCAATATCAAAAAGAAAATTCTGATCAAATCTGTCATCCCTAAGAAGATCGAAAACTACCCATGGGCAGGGCATTTGGGCATACGTCTAATGAAAGAAGTGATGGAAATTGTGAATCAGAACAACACCACGCTGCTTTTCACCAATACCCGTTCGCAAACCGAAATCTGGTACCAAGGCATCATAGACAAATACCCAGAGATGATTGGTCAGATGGCCATGCATCATGGATCTATCGACAATGACATTAGGCGATGGGTCGAAGACGCGCTCAATGCTGGTAAATTGAAATTGGTGATTTGCACTTCTAGTCTCGACTTGGGTGTAGACTTTCGTCCGGTAGATATGGTCATACAAGTAGGTAGCCCTAAAGGTGTGTCGCGATTTTTTCAGCGCGCAGGGCGAAGTGGACACGGCCCGGGAGAGACGAGCCAGATGCGATTTGTACCTACCCACGCCCTAGAACTCATGGAAGCCACCGCATTGCGATCAGCCATTGACGATGATTTGTACGAGCCTAGAAAGCCATTGACCAATTGTATTGATGTACTGGTTCAATACTTGGTAACCTTGGCCGTAGGAGATGGTTTTTTCCCAAATGAGGTTTATCAAGAAGTGAAATCCACTCATTGTTTCAAAGACCTGACAACAGCGCAATGGCAGTGGTGTCTCACTTTTATTACGACAGGAGGAGAGAGCTTGTCGCAATACGAGGAATTCTCCAAAGTAGAAATCCTAAATGGTGTTTATAAGGTGAACCGTCAGCGTACGGCCATGCGACATCGATTAGGAATGGGTACGATTGTCGGCGATCCAGCGCTCAAAGTTCGATTTATTACTGGAGGCTATATTGGGACAGTGGAGGAAAGTTTTGTGTCACGGTTGAATGCGGGAGATGTTTTTTGGTTTGCCGGACAGGCGCTAGAATTTGTGAGGATCAAAGACCTGACGGTCATTGTTAAAAAAGGAAGAAAGAAAAAAGGGATTGTGCCCCGATGGGGAGGCGGTCGAATACCGTTGTCCTCACAGCTTTCCAGGTTACTACGACAAAAAATTGAACTGGCTGCGCAGGGCACCTACGAATCGGTAGAAATGAAGCGGTTGAAACCACTATTGGACCTTCAATCAAAGCTTTCCATCATACCAGATAGTCAGACTTTGCTCATTGAGAAGACACAAACAAAAGAAGGCTTTCACGTTTTTGTATTCCCATTTGAAGGCCGAGCGGTACATGAAGTGTTGGCAGGTGTGGTAGCTTTTCGCATGGCGCAGTCTCAGCCGATTACCTTTTCTATTTCCATGAATGATTATGGTTTTGAATTGTTGTCCGATCAAGAAATCCCAATTGAGGATGCTTTGGAGCAGGATCTTTTTACTTCCAAAGATATTTTCTTCGACATTACCTCATCTATTAATCAATCTGAAATGGCAAGAAGAAGATTTAGAGATATAGCTACTATTTCAGGGTTGGTTTTTCAGGGGCACCCTGGACAGCCTATCCGAGGCAAACATTTGCAAATGAATTCGGGTATTATCTATAAAGCACTGGCAGACTACGATCCTGATAATTTATTGCTCAAACAAGCCGAAGAAGAAGTGCTTTCACTCCAATTGGAGCAAGAGCGCTTCTTAGAATCTATGGAGCGCATTAATCAGCAAAAAATAAAATTGGTACGGACCACTCAACCTACTCCGTTTTCATTTCCTATATTAGTAGATGGCATGCGAGAACGGATTAGCTCTGAAAGCCTGACTGATCGTATAGCCAAAATGCAAGTTAACATGGAATGAAACTAGATATGGCTTGTTTGTCATCCCGTAGCTTTCGGAGGGATCTTCTAAGTGGATTGCAGCAAGCAGTCTTTTTACAAGTTGCTGGGGGTCTAGAAATGACTTATTAATAAATTAAACCAATATGAAGAACATACTAATATTGATTTTACTCTTAGTGTCCATTGTTGAAATGACTTTGGCTCAAGACCCTATCATTGGAAAATGGAAAACGATTGATGATGATACTAACAAAGCTAGGTCGGTGGTAGAGATTTACAAAAAAGGAGACCTGTATTATGGAAAAGTCGTCGATATGTTCCTTGAGCCACATGAGGACCCAGATCCGGTTTGTGATGACTGTGATGAAGATGATCCCAGATACATGCAAAAGACGCTAGGCATGGAAATCTTAAAAGGTGCGAAAAAAGATGGAGACGAATATGTAGATGGAAAAATCCTGGATCCCGAGAACGGCACAGTGTATAAATGCAAATTGTGGTTGGAAGATGGAGATTTGAAACTTCGCGGATATGTCGCCTTCTTTTACCGAACCCAAACCTGGATAAAGAATGAATAAAGAGATGGAAAGGCGTTACAATGAAATGTGGAAAAACGCCCGATCTCAATTTATTAGTGGTACCTGTTCTATAGATGACTCAATTGATGATGCCGAAGACCTGAGACGTGGAATAACGCTCTTGGCAAAACCAAATAAGGAGGTCAAAAATGAAATTTCCTCTTTTCAGCTGGAGCTTAAGAAAATGGAACCGAAGCAATATTACCAGCCATGTGATGATTTACACCTGACCATACTTTCAATCATTTCATGCTATGTAGGATTTGAACTTGCTCAAATTAGAATAGAAAATTATAGGAATCTTATAGACGAATGCATTAGCGAGCCGATAGAGATTAGGTTCGATGGAATAACCGCAAGTCCATCTGGAATTTTGGTGCAAGGATTTCCAAAAGGTGATGGGCTTAAAAGCTTAAGAAATGAGCTTAGAAATAGATTTAACTTATCCCAATTGCAGCATTCGATTGACAGTCGTTATAAAATCAATACGGCTCACCTCACAATTATGCGATTCAGGAAGCCAATTGGAGATTCAAAAAAACTAGTGCGGCTGCTAGAGGAGTTTCGGAATTTTTCTTTTGGTAAAATGAGGATTAACCAATTGCAATTGGTATTTAATGATTGGTATCAGCGTACCGAGATCGTAAAGAAACTGGCTACTTTTGAACTCAGATAACTCAGAATTTTTGATGAAGCATTTCGTTGCACAAATTCAAAATCAGACTTTTTATTTATTGCCAGAAAAAGTAATCTTTTGGGAGGAGCAAAAGGCATTGATTTTGTCCGATTTACATATTGGTAAAGCCAGTCATTTTAGAAAAGCAGGAGTACCTATTTCATCACATATCCATGTGAATGAGTTTTTTGTACTTGATGCTATTATCGAAGAATTTAACCCCGGAAAAATTCTTTTTGTGGGAGATCTTTTTCATAGCGATCACAATCAGGAATGGGATTTATTCTACAACTGGGCACACAATTATGAGCATGTTGAATTGATCTTGATAAAAGGTAATCATGATATATTGCCGGAAAGCCTATATCGAAATTCTAGATTGAAGGTCGTGGAAAAACTTCTTATTGACAATTTAGAATTCACACATGAACGAAATGAAAAGTCTGATGGCTACAACATCTCAGGCCATGTACATCCTGCGGTGTCAATGATTGGCTCGGGGAAGCAGTCTTTGAAGCTTCCATGTTTTCTTTTTAGAGAGGATCATGCCTTCCTACCTGCTTTTGGACATTTCACTGGAATGGCAAAAATTAAACCTTCGAAAAAAGATAATATCTTTGTGGTAGCAGAAAACGAGATTATTCACGTTAGCTAATTGGACTATTTGTCGTAAATCAGCTATATTGATAGACTGTTGACAAATTTCTACCTGCAAGGGTTACAATTAGTTACATTGTCGTATTTAAACTAGAGCGAGAGCTTGAAGGAGTCATGAAAGATCATGAAGTGTTGGAACGGGTGAGTAGAGGGGATGAGGCAGCATTGGACTACCTGTATAAGAAACATTATAAAATGATGACCCGTATTGTGCTAAACAATAATGGGACTGAAGATGAAGCAAAGGATATCTTTCAGGACGCGCTCTTAGTGTTTTGGCAGAAGGCCGTAGCTGGTAAGTTGGTATTGACGTCTAAGATTAGCACATACATTTATAGTATTTGCTTGAATCTTTGGAGAAAAGAGTTGGATCGAAAGGGAAGGCTCTCATCCGAAGAAGTCGAACGGACTACTTATCAGGAACATGACAAGAATGAAAGAATTAAAATAATTACCGATTGTATCAATCAATTGGGGGACACCTGTAGAAGAATACTAACCTACCACTACTTCGATGGATTGTCTATGTCAGATATCGCAGACAAACTAAATTTTGCAAATACTGACACGGCAAAAACCAAGAAGTATAAGTGTAAAAAGAAGCTTGACCTGATGGTTAAGCGGACTTATTCTTCACAAGATGTACTAGATTAAGAAAAATGGGAATTAACAAATACAGCAGTCAATTAGAAGCTTACTTCAGCGGCACCATGTCGGAAACTGACCGTATCCTGTTTGAAGGACGAGTAGAAAGTAACCCTGAACTTAAATCCGAATTCGATAGGCAAAATGATATCGTGGAGGGTTTGAGGGCTCATAGAAGAGCTGAACTTAAGACTAGACTCAACAATATTTCTGTAGAACCAACCTTGATCGGAACTTTGATGCAGGGATCTGCAATGAAGTCATTAACTTATGGCCTAACGGCTGTTATGGTCGCTACTGGCAGCTATTTCTTTTATAATAAAGAAGCTTCCATTCAATATCATATAGAGTCCTTGGATGCTAAAACTGATTACGCACAAATATCAACATTGAATCCATCTGTGCATAACCAACTGGATTATAGATTTGAAGGAAATCTTCAGATGCTTGATTATGTCGAGGCGGCTCCAGTAATGAAGAAAAGACAAACTGTTGAGGAAACACCTAAACAAAGTATTGCCTTTGAAGTTCCAGAGGTAACTCCAACCCATGAAGATGCTTTTGATGGTATGGTAGTAGATTTCACTGCCATGGATCGTATTGATCAAGTATCTGGAATTTCTGATGTAGATAAAGTCAACATCCAAACCATCAGTTCTAGAAAATACAATTTCCATTATCGATTGGAAGACAACCGATTATTCCTTTATGGAAAATTCAGTGAGTCTCCATATGAGATTATCGAAATTAGTACTGCAGGGGGCAAGAAACTGTTTTTCTATTACCATGGGGATTTCTATCAATTGAGAAAGAACGCATCCTCTATCACGCCTCTTTCAAAAATTGAGAATAGAGAACTAATCCATGAACTGGATGAATTGAAGAGCAGAGGATAATTCTCCCTTGATTATTTTATTTTCTCCACCCTACTATTTTCAGCAATTGCGCTATTTTTGGCCATAGACTTATGGCAAAAGAAAAAAAGTTTAGAAAAAAGAAAAAGTTAGGGAGCTATCCCTTTGTTAGTGTGGTGTTCAGCGTCACACTTGCTCTTTTTGTTATGGGACTGTTTGGTCTGCTGTTGATGATGACCAAGAACCTCACCACAATCATTCAAGAGAATGTGGAGATGCAGGTTTTTCTAAATAAGAACCTTAGTCAAAACGAGATTACAAAAATCATCAAAACCCTTTCTTCCAAGGACTATGTGATTAAAAAGGAAGGCATTTCTCAAGTGTCACATATCACAAAAGAAGAAGCGGCTAAGGAGTTTTATGAAGAAACAGGTGAAGACTTTGTAGAATTTTTAGGAGACAATCCATTGCAAGATGTGGTGGTGATCAAAATCAGCCCTGATTTTCATGAGTCACAAAATTTAGTTGAAATTAAGAAAGAAATAGGGTTTATAAGAGGTGTGCATGAAGTCACTTATATCGAAAGCTTGGTCAGTAGCATTCGTGAAAATGTGAAAAAGGTAAGTTTTGTCTTGATAGGTTTTTCTGTGATTTTGCTGACAGTGGTCGTTATTCTGATTAATAACACCATCAAACTGGCACTTTTTTCCCAGCGATTTTTGATTCGTAGTATGCAGCTTGTAGGTGCCACAACTAACTTTATACGCAAGCCGTTCTTAATGCGTGCCTCATTGTTCGGATTAGTTTCAGCGATATTGGCGATTGGTCTACTTGTATCTCTGATGAAGTATTTGAATACTGAAGTTGACGGGTTGTTGGATTTGCTTCAGCTCGAACAGCTGATCATACTTGGCACGGGAATCGTTTTGGTCGGAATATTTGTAGGTTTTATGAGTACATTTGCGGCCATCAGGAAGTACATGAAAATGTCTCTGGACGAACTTTATTAGATTATGAGCGATAAGAATAAATTAGCCTTTCAGAATATCAATTACAAGATCATGCTAGCCGGAGTATTAGTATTGATCCTTGGATTTATCATCATGAGCCTGGATACAGAACCTTATGGATTTGGATTTTTGGGACTTACATTAGGCCCACTAGTTGTGCTTTTGGGTTTCGCTATCGAGTTTGTAGCAATTCTGTACAAGCCAAAAGAAAAGTAAATGACTTTTATCGAAGCATTAATCCTTGGAATTATCCAAGGATTGACAGAATTTCTCCCGGTGAGCAGTAGCGGGCACTTGGAGCTGGGTACCTATTTTCTGGGTGTGCAGTCAGAAGACAATCTTCTCTTTTCCATTATTCTACATGGTGCTACCGCCTGTAGTACTGTCGTTATATTCAGAAAGGACATTCTAGAAATAATTAAAGGAATTTTCAAATTTGAGTGGAATGAGTCTACTCAATTTGCTGCTATGATTGTTTTGTCTATGATCCCAGTGGGGATTGTAGGCGTATTCTTCGAAGATCAAATTGAATCTTTTTTTGGAGGGAACATACTTTTAGTAGGTACCATGCTTTTGGTCACGGCGGCCTTATTGGCATTTACTTATTTCAGTAAAAAGAACGAAGGAGCAATCAATTTTAAAAATTCATTTCTCATTGGCCTGGCTCAAGCCATCGCTATCATGCCGGGTATTTCACGTTCTGGCTCTACGATCTCAACAGCATTGCTTCTTGGGGTAAACAAAGAAAAAGCAGCGCGTTTTTCGTTTCTCATGGTGCTACCTCCAATCCTAGGAGCTATGTTGCTGAAAACGAAAGACTTTTTAGAAAATCCTGAAATCGCGGCTAATGTATCTGGTATGAATTTGACAGTAGGATTTATAGCAGCCTTTCTTTCAGGTTTATTGGCCTGTCAATGGATGATTTCAATTGTCAAAAAAGGTAAACTGGTCTATTTCGCTATCTACTGTGGCGTAGTCGGTTTGTTGGCTGTTGCAGGAGGCTTGTTATGGTAGAACCTATTCTCATCTCCGAAATGGATTTTGACAAGGGAGAAGTATTCTTAGTCGATAAACCATTGGAATGGACTTCATTTGATGTAGTCAAAAAAATTCGGGGTAGACTTAAAATCAAAAAAGTAGGCCACGCAGGTACATTGGATCCTTTGGCTACAGGCTTACTAATCATCTGTGCAGGTAAGGCCACAAAAAAAATCAACGAATATCAGGATTTAGGAAAAACCTATACCGGAAAAATGGTTTTAGGTAAAACTACTCCATCAGTGGATTTGGAAACTGAGTTTGACAGCGAAAAGCCTTGGGATCATATTACAGAAAATCAAGTAAAAGAAGCTACAGCGAAATGGACAGGAGATATCATTCAAATTCCTCCTATCTATAGCGCTATCAAAGTGGATGGAGAGAGGGCTTACAAAGCGGCTAGACGAAAAGAGGAGATTAAACTGAAACCGAGACCAGTACAGGTGCCAGTATTCGAGGTAGATGCCAGCAACTTGCCAGAAGTGAGTTTCAAAATCCAGTGCTCAAAGGGAACCTATATTCGTAGTCTGGTTAGAGATGTTGGAGAAGTGCTGGGTTGCGGTGCCTATATGTCTGAGTTGCGTAGAACAGCCATTGGCGATTTCAATGTAGACGATGCATTTGTATTAGAAGATTTTATTTCCAGATTGCAAAGAGATTAGATTTGCATTCTTAATTTCACTCCATGGTCATTGTAGAAGGACACCAAGCTATTCCCGAGATTCAAAATGCTATTGTTACTAGTGGCACATTTGATGGAGTGCATTTCGGTCATCAAAAAATCCTGAAAAAGATTGTAAAGACTGCTAAAGAACTCAATGGCAAGAGTGTTGTCCTTACCTTTTGGCCGCATCCGCGATTTGTTCTTTTCCCTGAGGAGAAGACACTCAAATTGCTTTCCACATTCGAAGAAAAGGCACAATTACTAGAAGAGGTGGGCATTGATTATTTGGTCAAAGTGGAGTTTACCAAGGCCTTTTCTCAATTGTCTTCAGAATCTTTCATTCAAAATATGCTGGTGGAGAAATTGAAGACCAAAAAGCTAATCATCGGTTACGATCACCGCTTTGGAAAAAATCGATCGGGGAGTTTTGAATACCTGAAAGAAAACAGCGATCGCTTTGGGTTTGAAGTAGAAGAAATTCCACGTCAAGACATAGACGATGTGGGAGTGAGTAGTACCAAAATCCGTCAAGCACTATTTCACGGAGAAGTGGATTTGGCAGCCGAATTTTTAGGCAGACTTTATAGCATTCAGGGAACTGTGGTAGAAGGAAAGCAAATAGGATCAAAATTAGGATTCCCAACTGCAAATATTCAGGTAGCTGAAGATTTCAAATTGATTCCCAAAGACGGGGCATATGCTGT
The DNA here is from genome assembly GCF_033344935.1 of Reichenbachiella sp. NCBI lineage: Bacteria > Pseudomonadati > Bacteroidota > Cytophagia > Cytophagales > Reichenbachiellaceae > Reichenbachiella > Reichenbachiella sp. Next base: position 814,416 of record NZ_JAWPMM010000001.1, read on the forward strand.
ACGAGCAAGAGTTAATAATCAATGGCACAAAGGGATGCTTAATGTAGGCATTCGTCCTACCGTTGGCGGATTGCATAGAGTTATAGAAACACACCTATTTGATTTTGATGAGCAGATTTATAATGAGCCAATTCAAATTGAATTTGTGAAGAATTTACGGGATGAGAAAAAATTTGATTCTCTTGAAGAACTAAAAATACAACTGCAAAAGGACAAAATCACCTCCTTGCAGCTTCTCAAAGAATATTAATCTTGTCTTTAGATTATTGCTATCCGATTCGTATGGATAAGCCTTAAGTTTGTAACTTTCGTATACAACATAAACAACATTTACTGCTATGAACAAAATTGTAGCTGATGCCCAAGCCGCTATTCAAGGAATTGAAAATGGCATGACACTCATGTTGGGGGGCTTTGGCCTTTGCGGCATTCCAGAAAACTGTATTTCTGCCCTTAATGAAAAAGGCATTTCCAATCTTACTTGCATTTCCAATAATGCTGGGGTTGATGATTTCGGCTTGGGACTTCTACTCCAGAAAAAGCAAATCAAAAAAATGATTTCTTCTTATGTTGGAGAGAACGATGAGTTTGAAAGACAAATGCTGAGTGGTGAACTGGAAGTGGATTTGATTCCTCAGGGTTCTTTGGCAGAAAGGTGTCGAGCAGGCGGAGCGGGTATACCTGCATTTTTCACTCCAGCTGGATTTGGTACCGAAGTAGCTGAAGGCAAAGAAATTCGAGAATTTAATGGCAAACCTCACATTTTGGAATCAGCGCTTACAGCGGACTTTGCTATCGTAAAAGCATGGAAAGGAGACAAATTTGGAAATTTAGTATATAAGGGTACAGCTAGAAATTTTAATCCACCAATGGCGATGGCAGGTAAGATCACAATCGCTGAAGTAGATGAACTGGTAGAACCAGGAGAGTTAGATCCAAATTTCGTTCACACTCCCGGAATTTTTGTTCAGCGAATTTTTCAAGGAAAGGATTACGAAAAGCGAATTGAGCAACGAACTGTTCGCGCTCGGAATTAGTGAATTACCCAATCTTCAAATTAAGAAAGATGTTAGATAAGACAGGAATAGCAAAACGAATAGCTCAGGAATTACAAAATGGCTGGTATGTGAACTTGGGTATTGGTATCCCAACTTTAGTAGCCAACTATATCCCTGAAGGAATTGAGGTAGAGTTTCAATCAGAAAATGGGATACTAGGCATGGGTCCATTTCCATATGAAGGTGAAGAAGATGCTGACATGATCAATGCAGGAAAGCAGACGGTTACATTGCTAAAAGGTGCATCTATTTTCGATTCATCGACCAGCTTTGCCATGATCAGAGGTCAACATGTTCAGTTGACTGTATTGGGTGCTATGGAGGTATCTGAAAATGGTGATATCGCCAACTGGAAAATCCCAGGGCGTATGGTGAAAGGCATGGGAGGTGCTATGGACTTAGTAGCATCCGCTGAAAATATCATCGTGGCTATGATGCACACTAACAAAGCTGGAGAATCTAAGATTCTAAAAGAATGTACCTTGCCTTTGACTGGCGTAGGGTGCGTGAAGAAAATTGTAACCAATATGGCAGTGCTTGATGTGACCTCTAAAGGGTTTAAGTTAATTGAGAGAGCCCCTGGTGTTTCTGTGGAGGATATTCAAAAGGCTACCGAAGGGACATTAATTGTAGAAGGAGAAATTCCGGAAATGAAATTGTAGTTTTCAAAGGGTTAAAACTTTGGAAAAGAATAATGCTTATAGCAGGAAGGCTTTCTAGTCCTCCTGCTTTTTTGTTTCTTTGTGCCTCCATTGCGCAGATAAAATCAAAAATAAATTAGATGAAGAGATCAAAAATCAATATTGAGGTTACGCTCGACGAACAAAATATTCCAGAAGATATCCAGTGGTCGGCAGAAGATGCTGGTGCCGAACAGCAAAAAACGAAGTCGATTTCTATCGGGATTTGGGACGAAAAAAAGAGAGATACACTGATGCTAGACCTCTGGACCAAAGACATGAATATAGATGAAATGAAACAGTTTCATATCAATCTGTTGGGCAGTTCTGCAAGTACACTTTTGTCAGCTACAGGTGACGAGTTTATGTCATCCGAAATTTCCAATCTGTGTGAAAAATTGGTGCAATATCTGAGTGAAAAGTAGTATGCATGCATAATTTTTATTGAAAATCATTATTAGGTGCTCAATCAAGGCTGATTTTATATTTTTTTCTTTAATATTAGAGACACGAAATTGTTTTTTCGTGGCTTAATGATCAGCAAAACACTTAATAATGATTAATATGAGTAAACTTTTTACTAAGCGATTTTATCTGAGTTTGGTACTCGGAGCACTGATTTCATTCGGTGCTCAGGCGCAGACCAGCATATCAGGAAGTGTTGTAGATAGCAACACGAAGGACCCCCTACTAGGCGTAAGTATTCTAGTCAAGGGTAAAGTAGTTGGTACGATTTCGGATACCGACGGTAATTTCTCACTAAACGTGTCTTCGGCACCACCACTTACTTTGATATTCTCTATGGTTGGATATAGTTCAACGGAGATTGAGATCAGTGATGCGAATGTTCAGGGACTCGAGGTAAGTCTGGAAGAATCATCCATTATGGGACAAGAGGTGGTAGTATCTGCTTCTAGAGTAGAAGAGTCTGTGATGCAGTCTCCGGTCTCTATTGAAAAAATGGATGTTCTGGCCATTAAAAACACGCCATCGGTCAACTTTTATGATGCCCTTCAAGGCTTTAAAGGAGTGGACATGAGTGCCCAGAGTTTAACTTTTAAGTCTGTTAATGCGAGAGGGTTTGGTGCTAATGGTAACACTAGATTTGTTCAGCTGATTGATGGAATTGACAATCAGGCTCCAGGGTTGAACTTCGCGGTGGGTAACATCGTGGGTATTAACGATTTGGATTTGGAGAGCGCAGAGATGATTCCTGGTGCTGCTTCAGCATTGTACGGGCCTAATGCTTTGAACGGTATTTTGCTTTTGAATAGTAAAAGCCCATTTGATTACCAAGGTTTAAGCGCATACGCCAAAGTAGGCGTTAATCATGTGGATGGCGAGGACGATGATCCAGCGATGTACAATGATTATGGTATTCGTTACGCCAAAGCATTTAATAACAAGTTCGCATTCAAGGTAACAGCTTCCTATATAGGAGCGCAGGATTTTAGAGGAGTAGACTACCGAGATCAAAGTTCAACAACCAATGGTGTAGAACACGGCGGCTCTGTTGAGACTACTGGCAGAACAAGAGAAAACAATAGAACTTATGATGGAGTAAATACCTACGGAGACTTCGGTTTCAACTTAGGGTTGATACCATTGTTGGACCCTGCTTTCGGTGCTGTGTCTGGTCAATTGCCAAGTGGATCTGATGGCGCATTTACTCCTACAGGTTTTACAGAGTCTTCTTATGTGGACAACACTACTGAAAGTATCAAACTTGGTGGTGCTTTGCACTATAGATTGACTGATAACATGGAAGTGTTTGGCCAATTCAACTGGGGTTCTGGTAGCACGGTGTATACCGCCAATGATAGATTTGTTTTAGATAACTTCTCCATCTGGACTGCGAAGTTAGAATTGAGAGGGTCAAATTTCTACTTGAGAGGATATACTACTCACGAGGACTCTGGAGATACTTATGCGGCCAACACTTTGGCTTCCTTGATGAATCAAAAATATTATATTCCTGATTATGCCTTGGGATTCTTAGGTGCAAGAGGGCAAGGGGCTTCAATAGAACAAGCCCATGCTGCCGCGAGAGGATATGCAGATGGCCTTCAAACCAATTATGCACCAGGTACTGCTACTTGGGACACTGAAACTGCTGTACTTAGGGAAACTTCAATATTTGAAGGTGGTGCGAAATTTAAGGATGCTTCAAGCATGAATCACTTTGAAGGCAGCTATAACTTCTCCAATCAAATTGATTTCGCAGAAATTGTTGTGGGAGGAAACTTTAGACAATATAACCTGGAATCAGAAGGTACATTATTCGCTTTGAATGATGATGGAAGTGAGCAGTCATTCTCAGAATATGGGGGCTACGCTCAAATTTCAAAGGCCTTCATGGAGGATAAATTGAAAGTACAAGCCTCTGGTAGATATGATAAGAATGAGAACTTTGATGGGCAGTTTTCGCCAAGATTGTCTGTAGTAGGAACTGTAGCTGGGAGTCATAATTTCAGAGGCTCTTTCCAGAAAGGATTTAGAATCCCAACTACACAAGATCAATTCATTGACTTGGATGTACAAACCAGAAGGTTGATCGGTAGTAACCAATTGTTGGTAGACCGATACAATTTCAGAACAAACACGGTTTATACCGAAGCTAGTATTGCAGCAGCTAGAACAGCAGCAGCTGGAGGTGATGCCAATGCTAGAGATTTGTTGGTGAGTCCTGATAAAGTAAACGAAGATTTCAAAACTGAGAAAATCAAAACTTTTGAAATTGGTTATAGAGGATTGTTTTTAGAAGATCGATTGATGGTAGATGCTTATTACTACCACAGTACTTATCAAGATTTCATTGCGGAAATTACTTTTGGCCAAGCAGTTGATGCTACCGATGGAACTAACGGAGATGGTTTTGACCCGGCTCCAGGCTTCGATCCAGATTCAGACGCAGGTAAGGATGCCATTATCGGTAATGCCGTGCCTGGTGGAAGAATTCAAAACTATGGATTCGATACAAACGCCGATGGAGATATTAAATCTCATGGATGGGGTATTCAGGCTGATTATAGTTTAGGCGGTGGATATACAGCTAGTGCTAATGTGGCCTACAACGAGTTGTTGGACGACGATGAGCTAGTAGCACAAGGTTTTAGATCGGCATACAATACGCCAAAGTATAGGTATAATGTTTCTTTAGCGAATAGAAATGTGGTTGAAAATCTTGGCTTCAGCTTGGCCTACAGATGGCAGCAAGCTTTCTTCTGGGATTCTTCATTTGGTCAGGGAGTTGTTCCTGCCTTCGGAACAGTGGATGCTCAAATCAGTTACAAACTGCCTAGCATTAAGTCAATAGTAAAAGTGGGTGGTAGCAATGTGTTTAATGAGAGATATACCACTTCATTCGGTAACCCAAGAATGGGTGCTATTTACTACGTGTCGATCACTTTCGATGAATTCTTAAACTAATAAAGAGAACAAGATGAAAAATTTTAAAATATATACTTTACTACTTGTCTCTGCATGCATCGCATTCTCATGTGATGAGGAGGATAAGTTGATCAATGATATTTTGGTGGAAAATCCAATACCGGTGGTGCAGGACCCAACGGGTGAACCCGGAGGTTTAGACTTGAGTGTTTACGTTTCATTAGGGGCTTCTATTACCGCAGGTACAAAGGACAATGCACTTTATAGTCACGGGCAAGCAACCTCTTATCCTGCGCTATTAGCTGGTCAGTTCGCTGCTGACGGCGTAGGTGGCGGAGCATTCAATCAGCCAGACATTAATTCGGCAAATGGATATTCTGGTGTGGATGGAACTACTATTCAAGGTAAGTACATCTTGGATCTTGATTTGAATAATGATGGTGAGCTAGGAGATGCTGGAGTGGTTATTTCTGAAGGGGAATTACCAAGTGCATACGAAGGAGATAAAACAATGCTGAATAATTTTGGTGTTCCAGGTATTATCACTGCACAAATTTTAACACCTGCAACAGGTGGTCCGGATGTCGAGGCAAATCCTGCTTATAATGGATTGTATGCTCGATTTGCATCAGCACCAGGGACTTCATCAATTATCAAAGATGCTTGGGATAAAGATCCTACTTTCTTCACGCTTTGGGCTGGAGGTAATGATGTGTTGGGGTATGCGGCTAGTGGAGGCGCAGATCCAAGTCGTCCACTTACCGATCCAGCAACTGTCAGTGCGCAAGTAAATATGATTGTCGATAGTTTATTGTCTAAAGCAGGACATGGACTTATTTTGACGGTTCCAAACGTATTAGTGCTGCCTTACTTTCAAGCGGTACCTAGAGTGATATCAGTTCCGGAAGATAGCAGAACAGAATTGCTTGCCGGTATTCAACAGATTAATGCTGCAATAGCTGGTTGGAATGATGCAGTTGCGGGTAGCGGAATGGAAAGACCATTGCTAAGTACCGATATGAATGAATATCCTTTGGTGATCGAAGATGCATCACTGTCAGACGCTTCTGTGCCTGATGGTTCAGGAGGAACATTCGTAATTCCAAAGGTGAGAAACATAGATCCTGATGCCCATTCAGTTTTTGGCGTATCCGAGTTGATTACTTTGACCGCTTCTCCTAAAGTTTCGGCTGGAGAACTGGGCATTTCGCCTCTCGCTCCTTTAACTAATCAATATGTACTTGATTTTACGGAAATTGCTGCCATATTGACTAACATCCAAACAGTTAATACGAGTATGGGTGCAACAGCGGTAGCCAATGCCGGTAGAATCGCAGTTTTAGAAACATTTGGTTTAATTACGGAGATCGCGGTGAGTGGTGGCTATGATACAGGTAGCTATACACTAGCACCTGACTTTTCTCCAAATGGCATTTATTCCAATGATGGTGTTCATCCGAATGCCAGAGGATGTGCGATAATAGCTAATGAAATTATTAAAGTGTTGAATAAGCCCGTCGCAGAAGGTGGCTTTGGAGCTACAATTCCTTTGTTGGATGTGATGCAATATAATGCCTCTCCGTTCCAGCAATAAGATTTTCCAACAAGTGACTTTAAAAAACCCTGATAGTTATCTATCAGGGTTTTTTTATGGAAATCATTTGTCAGTTGAACGAATTTGGATTTTCTATCAAAGAATACTATGGCGATTTGCCTTATTGGTGGTGATAAATTCTAAGGAGTTAATAAATTGAATTATAAAGTAGGGAGGAATATCTGGTATGGAATATATTATGCATGCATACTAAATTTTGAAAAATCTTCTGTATTTTAGAGGAATGGAAGCTAGCCCAAAGTATCTTTTGCTGTGTATCTACATTGTAGTACTAAGCACCTAATGGCTTAGGACTTTTCTATTTTACATTTATTATTCTACATTTTTAATGAAGGCACATAACCCCGAATCAAAATACTGAATGAAAAAAATTGTTGATCATAATGAAAATGAAGAACTTGGATTCAAGTTCATTGATGCAGCCCCAGTCGTTATTTTTGGGCATAAAAAAAGGGTCTCTGAATCAGAAACCCTTCCGTTATATTGTGGTGATGAGTGGGCTCGAACCACCGACTCACGGATTTTCAGTCCGATGCTCTACCAACTGAGCTACATCACCGCGTTAACGAGGCACAAAAGTATAAAGATTTGTTAATGCAACAAACATTTTGAAAGATATTTGAAATAAAAAAATGAAGAGAATATGACTTGGATTTTACAAGTAGTTTTTGTGGTCGTTGTAGCCGTTCCGATCTACTTTTTGATAGGTAGAATTAAACAGATTCGAAGCAATATCTTGCTAGGTAAAGACTTGGATCGCAGCGATAGATCAGGTGACAGATGGAAGGCGATGCTATTAATTGCCTTTGGTCAAAAGAAGATGTTCAAAAAGCCTATTCCTGCTTTCTTACATCTTTTAATTTATGTCGGTTTTTTGGTAATCAACCTTGAGGTATTAGAGTTTCTCATTGATGGCTTACTAGGCACTCACAGAATATTTGCCCCGTACCTAGGCTCATTTTATAATATTGCCATGAATTTCTTTGAATTTCTCGCATTGGGTGTACTTATTTCATGTATAGCCTTTCTGATAAGAAGAAATGTGATTAAGGTTCCTAGATTCACTAAACCAGAGATGAAGGGCTGGCCAGCCATGGATGGTAATTTGATTCTGATTATTGAGTGCATACTCATGTTTGCTATTCTGAAAATGAATGCAGCAGATCAGGTACTACAAAGTAGAGGAGTTGCCGGATATGTAGACACAGGGGATCTCATGATCTCCAGCCTATTCATTCCATTATTTCAAAATTACTCCGACACCTTTTTGATTGTGATTGAGAGAGGGGCCTGGTGGTTTCATATCATCGGCATTTTTGCATTTGCGGTATACGTGACTTATTCAAAGCATCTACATATCTTTTTAGCTTTCCCGAATACTTATTATTCCAATTTGGAACCGAAAGGTAAAATCCAGAATATGGATGCAGTGACCACAGAAGTGAAGTCTATGTTGGGTATACCTGTGAAAGGTGCTGGCGAACCTCCAGCAGAGGTGGGGACATTTGGAGCCAAAGATGCCACAGATTTGAGTTGGAAAAGTTTGATGGAGGCGTATTCATGTACGGAGTGTGGACGATGTACTTCGGAATGTCCAGCCAATCAAACCGGTAAGACCTTATCGCCAAGAAAGGTGATGATGGATACTCGAGATCGAATAGAAGATATTGGTGCAGGGAAAGGAGAAGGAAAGACCTTATTAGGAGATTTTATTACCAAGGAGGAAATCAATGCTTGTACGAGCTGTAATGCCTGTACCGAGGCTTGTCCTATCAACATTGATCCACTATCTATCATTTTGGAAATGAAGAGATATGTAGCCATGGAAGAGTCTGGCTCTCCGGCTTCCTGGAATTCTATGTTCTCAAATATTGAAACCAATTTTGCCCCTTGGAAATTCTCCCCAACGGATAGATTCAACTGGGCACAAGATTTAAACGACAAAAATTAAGCACATGAGCGATACGATAAAAGCACCAACTGTAGCAGAACTACAGGCTAAAGGAGAAACACCAGAAATTCTGTTTTGGGTAGGCTGTGCAGGCTCGTTTGACGATAGATACAAAAGAGTCACGGTGGCCTTTACGAAAATTTTGAACAAGCTGAATGTCAACTTTGCTGTCTTAGGACCGGAAGAGTCGTGCACGGGTGATCCAGCTCGACGTGCGGGTAATGAGTTTTTGTTTCAGATGCAGGCCATGGCGAATATCCAACTGTTGGATATGTATCAAGTGAAAAAAATTGTAACCGCTTGTCCTCACTGTTTTAATACCCTCAAAAATGAATACCCAGACCTGGGAGGTAATTATGAAGTCATTCATCATACTACTTTTCTTCAGGGATTATTGGATGAAGGAAAATTAAAGGTGAGCGGTGGGGCATTCAAAGGTCAAAAGATTACTTATCATGACTCTTGTTATTTGGGAAGAGCCAATGACATCTATGAAGCACCAAGAAATGTTTTAAAATCTCTGGATGCTGATTTGGTGGAAATGAAGCGATGTAAAACCAAAGGCTTGTGCTGTGGAGCAGGAGGAGGACAAATGTTTAAAGATGCAGAAGCTGGCGATAAGGAGATTAATATTGAACGTACAGAAGAAGCATTAGACACGGGTGCTAAGGTGATAGCCTCAGGCTGTCCGTTTTGTATGACCATGTTGTCCGATGGTGTGAAGAGCAAAGAGAAGGAAGCAGAAGTGCAGGTTAAAGATATTGCCGAGCTTCTAGACGATGCGATGGACTAATCTGTACAAAGTTGGTCGATGAGGGCTTGCGCCAGCGTAAGCCCAACATCTAGCGCATATTGCCAATCTTGGCAAGCAGCTTCAGAATTGCCCAAGTCATATTGTACGGTACCTCTGTTTAAGTAGGCCTCACCAAATGTTGGACTTAGTGTAATGGCTTGATCGAAATCTTTCAGCGCCTCCTGGCTATTGCCCAAGGTGAATCGAGCAAAGCCGCGTTGGTAGTAAGCATCTGCATTTTGGTTGTCGAGTGAAATAGAAACATTGAAATCCGTAATGGCTTTTTCATTTTCTCCTAACTCGGATAGACAGGAACCTCTAAGAAAAAAGAATTCGGCATTGTTTGTGTTATCAGCATGAAGATCATTGAACATATCCAGTGCTTCTTCTAAATATCCTTCGGATAAAAGTTCGTGAGCTTCTTCGATCGAAGCATTTTGAGCACTAATCTGCCAATGTGTACAAATAACTATTAGAAGTGTTAATACCCTTTTCATAAACCTTTGCTTTGTTTCTCTAGCCTACGTAATTTCAACGAAAAAATACGGATTACCAATTAACTTGTCTCAAATAGCCTAGTAATAGTATGAATATAATGAATGGGTGGAGTAAATATCTTTTGATGTTTTTATTGATGAGTCCAACATTTTCTCAAGGTCAAAATCTTGAGACCGTATTGGAAAGACATTTTGAAGCAATAGGTCAGGAAAACCTGATGGCCATGCGTTCGATACTCATGGAAGCACGCGAAATGGAAGGTTTTTCCAGTGGTAAGAAATACACTATCACTAAGAAGTACCCGAATAAAATTCGTATTGAGGGAAAATGGCAAGATCAAACTTATGTGAAAGCGTTTGATGGGACAAGAGCATGGACCATTGCTCCATGGACTGGCGTGCATACCTCTCAACTCATGACAGATCGCGAGCGAAATATTTTTTTAATCGATGTTGGCATTGGTTCACCGTTGTATGATTATGGATTGGGCAATACCTTTGAATTGTTAGGCTCGGAAAGAGCAGATGACGCGAATCACTATGTGATTCGTGCATCTATGACTTCGGGATTCTATGTTGATTACCTCGTAAATAAAAAGGATTATTTGATTCACTTGGCCAGAGTCTATGAAGAAGAGGATGTTGACAAAGTGGCTTACGAAGTCATCTACAAAAATTATAAAAACCTGGGTGGTGTCTCCATTCCATTTGGTTTTGAAAGAAGAATGGAACGCAGAGTCACTTCAATCGTAATAGATGATATTGTGTTTGGTCAGGGTGCTCCTAATAGCATTTTCAACAAGCCAGAAAATTAACTTAACAGCTGTTGATGGATAGCTAATACTTGTGGTATAATTAGGCAACTACCATCATTGTCGATTACAAAATCAGAGCGCTCTGTCCTTTGTTCTTCGCTGACTTGCTTGTCTATGATGCCATTGATTTCTTCCAAAGATCGCTGGGGGTCTCTTTTTTGTACTCTTTGAATTCGAGTCTCAATGGATGCAAATACATTGATCAGAAAATCTAATTGTTTGTAGGAGCCCGATTCTATCATGAGTGCCGCTTCTTTTAGCACATATGGAGCCTGTTGTTCGCCTTGCCAATGATTGAAATCGTTGCCGACAACCGGATGTACTAAAGCATTGATTTGCGCTGTCTTATTGGAATCATGAAAAATAGTTTTAGCCAGGAAAGCTCGATTGAGCTGACCATTTGTATAAGCCTCTTCTCCAAAAGTAGTTTTTATATTTTGAACTAAATCAGCATCATTTTGCATGAGGTATTTGGCACGGTCATCTGCATTGTACACCGGAATACCCAACGTTTCAAAAATTCTACAGACAGTAGATTTCCCTGATCCTATCCCTCCGGTAATGCCAACAATTTTCATTGCGCTTCTGCAAACATGAGTTTAATTCGATCTGAAGCAAGCACAATGTCCAGGGCCTTTTCATGAGCATACATGAGTATGGGTGTTACAGTAGAATCATTCATATTTCTCATACTGTAATCTACAGTAACGCTAAAATCTGATTCATCTACATCATCCTCATCTTCTTCCATTATGGTATAGTACAGTAATATGGTACTATCTGCTAGATAAGAGGATGAGTCTTGTGGGAAGTCTAAGCGTTCTATAGGAATACTTATCTCTCTGGCTAGAAATTTGGCTACTTGAAATTTTACCGTTGCTTCAGGTGGATCTACTATCACGTGATCTCCTACGAAAAAACTGAGCTCGTCATCGAAGTTTCCATCTATATTCATATTACTGAAATCTAATTGAACATAGTCTGGCATATCGAGCATGGTAGATTTAGGGCCAGAGACAACCGCGCTATCCACATTACAGCTGATTGGACTTGTCATACGATAGGACTGAGATAATGGAATAGAAATGCTATCTACGAGTACGGGTAGCTTTCGAGTTACTTTGTCTTCGATATTGAAAAATAATGTGTCCGTTACTACGTAAATCAGGCGAAGTCCATCTAACTGATCAGAGATCATTGGAATTAGACTCGATCTTGTTAAAAACTTGATTTCGGTTGGGTTGTCTAGTGGAATATTGATGGGCGTAGCGTTGATGCGAAGTGTCTTTCGGATCAGGTTCCAGCCGCCACTTGTTACATCAATTTTGATCTGCTTTGCCAGTGGTTCCATTACTACTACACTATCTTGGGCAAAGGTGTATGACAAGGGGTAGTCCACCCTCGTGTCGTACGATTTGTTCATGGCATTAAAAAACCAAAAGGTAGTTGCCCCTAAAATTGAGAGTACAACTACCTTCCAGTTATCTTTTAATCCAGGTAATAAAAACCTAAATATTCCCATTCAGTTATTTGTTCCTCAAAACAATTAGCTCGCTAGTTTTTTAGAATTTTCCATAGAGATGGATGATTTTTCAATCTTCATTTTAGCGCCTTTGTCTATTTCTAAAGTTACTGTAGACTCGTCTACTGACAAAACTTTACCATGGATTCCGCCGATGGTTACCACTTGATCTCCTTTGGCCACACCTTCAGAAAAAGTCTTTTGATCCTTTTGCTTTTTTTGCTGTGGTCTGATGAAGAAGAAATAAAAGATGACTACCATGACACCGATCATGATTAAGCTTTGTGCATTTCCGCCACCTGCTGCTTGTAATAATATGAAGTTTAACATGCTTCGTTAATTGTTATAAAGATTGACTTAAGACGGTGTGTCAGCATCTTTTGGTGCTGGGGTCACGTTCGCCTTGATTTTGATTCTTTGCTGCTTTGGGTAAGTGTTTGAAGTGATAGTAACCGTTTTGTTTTGGATACCTGGCTTCTTTCTACTGTTGAATTTCACTTTGATCTCACCTTTTTCACCTACGCCGATTGGCTCTTTTGGCCACTCAGGAACAGTACATCCACAAGATCCGGTAGCACTAGAAATAATCAAAGGAGCATCTCCTGTGTTAGTAAAAGCAAATACGTGTTCTACAACATCTCCTTCGTTGATAGTTCCAAAGTCGTGAGACTCTTCGTTGAAAGCAAACTCAGGTAGCGGTCCTTCAGGCTTTACTTCCGGTTGTGTGCTGGCAGCAGGTTTAGCAGAAGTCACTGATCTGGCAGCTGCAGTTCCAGAACCTTCTAATTCAGCTACACGACCTTCCAGTCTTGCAATTCTATTTTCAACATCTCCATTAGAGCATCCGGTAGCGATCATGGCCATTACAGCAATGAATGCAGGAATCATTTTTATATTTTTCATAACTAGTATGTTTAATTGAAATTATTATTAGAAATAAATGGAAGTAAAATTAGTTAAGGTGTGTCAATCGAGAGATCACACAAGTTTCCTTAACAACTATTTAACAAATAAAATAGCGTATTAGACTTCCTCTCCTTTGATTTTAGTGATTAGGCCATTTACATCATCGAGTAAGCGCTCTGCTTTTTCCTTAGCGTCACTTACTATTTTGTCCCCCTCAGTTCGGGCTTCATTGTCGCTGAGTTGCTTGCCTTCAATAAACTCTTTTACTAATTCGTCTAGCTTTTTGCTATACTTATCTAGTTGGTAAGACAGTCGGTCTCTTGTATTTTCTCCTTTGTCTGGCGCATACAAAATGCCCAGGATAGCTCCTGCAGCTGCTCCAGTTAAAAATGCTAAGAAAGAATTCGAATTTTTACTCATATTATTTATTGTCTAGCAGTCCTCGTCCACTTTTCTTGATTTGGCCGTCTTTCTGTAATTCTACTGAAAGTACATCCAAAAGGCCATTTACAAATTGTTTACTCTTAGGCGTACTATAAAGTTTCGATAACTCAATATATTCATTAATGGTTACTTTCACAGGGATCGAAGTGAAATGAATCATCTCTCCGATGGCCATTTCAAGAATAATCCTGTCAGTCAAAGCTACACGATCTATTTCCCAGTTTTTTGACTTTTCTTCAATCAGAGTTTCATACTCTTCTTCTTTGTCAATAGCCAAGTCGTAAAGCTCTTTCAAAAATAATAAATCCTCTTCCCAGTTTTTAGAAAGTTCCATCAATATTGGTTCACTTTCTTCTGTTTCGATGGATTTTAATGTTTTTAGCACCATACTTCTTAGTATGGGTTTGTTTTCGCTCCATCCTAAATCCAAGGCCTCGAAATAGTCGTTGACATTGTCATTTTTGAATATAATGGATTTATATAGCGTTTGTACAAACTCCTGATCATCTTCTAAAGTCGTTTTAGCGAGATTATCATATTCAACAAAAAACTCTTGAGGCTTGATGTATTCCTTGTACCAAGCTCTAATCAAATCAGTATCCCAAGCTACATTTTTTCTAATTCGCTCTTCTTCTAAGCTTTCGAAGCCCTTCAGATTATTGATAACAATATTCTTGGCGAAGTTGTCATGCGTATTGTTTTTCTTTCGTTTTTCTAGCCCAATCAGCTCCTGAATTTCTACTACGATGTATAAAAATTTGATATAGTCGTCATAGATAGAAGTGATTCCCGATAGCAATCTTTTTTTGAAATGCTCTTTGTTGGCAGTAAGCTTATTTAGATAAGCTTGCTGCTGTTCTTTAACCACTTTTACAATTTCAGGCTTTGTGTCTTCAGGAATGGCATCGCCACCTTTGCGAATTAAGGCACTGAAGGCTTTGCCTGTTTGCTCGCGATCTTTGGCCAATTCTTCTTTGTCCTGCACCTCCATGGAGTTGAGATCAGGCAAGAAGTTGTCTTCAGCCTCTTTTTTGCAGATATTGAATTCAGCCTTTCGGGCAGTATGGTAGGCGAATATGGCCTGCATACCTTTGATACGTAAAGAACGTCTGTTTAGCATTAAATCAAAGTTTTGAGCGACCCTAAGATAGCTCTGGTAATTTATAGTGGCAACTTGTTGTTTCCAATAGCTGAAATTCTGTTTTCAGCAATTTGGATAGCAGCTGCCTGCGGTGTTGCTCCAGATTTTGCGCATAGATCAAATACCTCAAGGGTAGTATCATAAATTCGCTCAGTCTGATTCATCACTCTGTCTCTATTATAGTTGCCTTCATATTCATAATAGACATTAGTAATTCCTCCTCCATTAATTAAGAAGTCTGGTGCATATAAGATGCCTTTATTCACTAGTGCTTTGCCATGAATTTTTTCGTCCAGCAATTGATTGTTTGCCCCTCCTGCTACAATGTCACAGTTGAGTTTATCAATATTTTCATCATTCAAAGTACCACCCAATGCACAAGGTGCATAGATGTCGAAATCGGTGTCGAACACCTGATCGGCGACCACCACTTCCACAGGGAAACGATCAGTTATTTTCTTGATCTTGTCTTCGAAAATATCTGAAATCAAAACCTTTGCATTTTCTTTGATCAGGTTTTCTATCAGATAGGTGCCTACGTTTCCTGTACCTTGTACTAATACTTTTTTTCCTTCCAGTTTTTCTGAGCCATAAGCTTTTTTAGCTGAAGCTTTCATGCCCATGTAAACGCCATAAGCAGTTACTGGAGAAGGATCTCCTGAACCTCCCATGAAGTCAGGCAAACCGGTGACGTAAGGTGTTTCCATTCTTACGTACTCCATATCTTTAGTGCTCATATTCACATCCTCGGCAGTCCAGTACTTTCCTCCCAAGCTGTTGACGAACTTACCAAATCGTCTCATTAGCGCCTCGTTTTTCAACTTACGAGCATCACCAATTAAGACGGCTTTTCCACCTCCAATATTCAGTCCGGCAATTGCATTTTTCAATGTCATGCCTCTCGATAACCTCAAAACATCAGTAAGCGCCTCTTGATCAGAAGCATAGTGCCACATTCGAGTGCCTCCCATAGCGGGTCCCAAGACCGTATTGTGAATGGCAATGATGGCTTTCAATCCGGTAGCCTTGTCGTGACAAAAAACTACCTGCTCGTGATTCATTTCTTCTATTCCAGAGAATAAAGACACTTCTTCTTTTTTGAGTGGTTCGTTCACCTCTATCATATTTTTGGGTTTATGATTGTTAACGTTGTTGGGTACTAAAAATAAGCGCAAAGTTAGCTGATTTTTAATCAGATCAAGAAAATTAGTTATTGATTAATTGATATTTTCTAATCTAATGGTTGGCTCAATTTTTATATCTTTTAATACGAACTTTCAAAAAACTATACCGTTTGAACTTTGTATTATTGCATTTTCAAAAGCATTTTTTGGCCATTCTGAATGAAAGACCTCGCACATCTCAATAAGTATTTTTTTAAATACAAGTATCACTTGATCTTGGGTACCGTGTTTATTATCATTTCAAATTTGTTTGGAGTGATTCCTGCCGTGGTTGTCAGACATTCTTTTGATTTGATCCAAGGTAGCTTCCAGGTGTATAGAGGGTTCGAAGGTTTTGATTTGCAATCGGATACTTATGACCTATTTGCGTCAAGCATTCTAATTTTTGGAATGGTAATTTTGGTATCTGCCATTCTTAAAGGGATATTCATGTTTTTTATGCGTCAGACTATCATAGTCATGTCGCGATTGATTGAATATGATTTGAAGAACGAAATATATGAGCATTACCAAACCCTGTCACTAAGTTTTTATAGAAAGAACAATACGGGCGATCTGATGAATAGAATCTCAGAGGATGTGAGTAGGGTGCGTATGTATGTTGGGCCAGCGATCATGTATGGGATCAATCTCTTTACCATGTTTTTGATTGTTATTCCATTTATGCTGTCGATCAATGTGGAATTGACATTGTATTCACTGCTTCCATTGCCTTTTCTTTCATTTAGTATTTACTATGTAAACAATATTATCAACAAGCGCTCGGAAGAAATACAAGAGAGTCTTTCCGGACTGTCAACCTTTGTTCAGGAGGCTTTCTCAGGGATAAGAGTTATCAAAGCATTTGTTAGGGAACAGGATTATAATGACAAATTTTCTGTTGCGAGCAACGACTATAAAAAGAAGTCGCTTCGATTAGCATTTGTACAAGCGCTTTTCTTTCCATTGATCATGAGCTTGATTGGTTTGAGTGTAATCTTGACTGTGTATGTGGGCTCTATTGGAATCTTGCAGGGAGAATTGAGCACGGGTAACATCGCAGAATTTATCATCTATGTAAATATGCTCACGTGGCCAGTGACGGCGCTTGGATGGATCACTAGTATTATTCAGCGGGCAGCAGCCTCTCAGAAGAGAGTCAATGAGTTTCTTCATACGAAAAATGACATCGTATCTGAGAAAAATGTAGAAAAAGAAATATCAGGTGACTTGATATTTGAGAATGTGAAATTCACCTATCCCGATTCAGGAATCGAAGCACTCAAAGGCGTGTCTTTTAACGTAGAGGCTGGAGAGTCGATTGCGATAATTGGTACTACTGGGTCTGGTAAAAGTACGATTGCCAATTTGCTATGTAGAATGTATGACACTACTTCGGGCTCAGTGAAAGTCGATGGTTTATCTATAAAGGATTATTCGTTGTCGACTATCCGGGGAAATATTGGATATGTACCTCAGGATGTGTTTTTGTTTTCTGAGACCATAGCGGACAACATTGCTTTTGGCAATCAAAAATTGAGCGAAGCTCAGATTAGACAAGCGGCCGATCATGCAGATCTAACCGAAAATATTGACCGATTTGCGAAAGGATTTCAGACGATGTTAGGGGAAAGGGGCATTACGCTGTCCGGTGGTCAGAAACAACGAGTGTCTATTGCCAGAGCAATAGCTCGTGAGCCGAAAATTTTAATCATGGATGATTGTTTGTCAGCCGTAGATACCAAAACGGAAAATAGCATTCTGAATAGTATGAAAAAGATAATGGTTGACAGGACAACTGTGATTATCTCACATCGCGTTTCATCTGCGCAATTGGCTGATAAAATTATTGTTTTGGATGATGGGAAGATTGTGGAACAAGGCTCTCACGATGAGCTCATATCGAAAGAGGGTACTTACCAATCGCTCTATCAAAAGCAAATACAAGGCGAGGAATTGGCTGCGAACTAACCATTCCTCACCCTGATTTTATAGCGGGTTAAAAGATATTGTGATATACTTTCATTTTGTCGGCCGTAGATTTCAACAACCAGTTTTGTTTGTACTCATCTTTAGATAAATAGTGATACCTCGCACCATTGGCTATTTTCTTCACTTTTATGTACAGCATGGGGCGGTAAGACATCTCATCGTGTTCTGAGCTTGCAATAGACAATTGATATTCTTTGGATTGGTCAATAAGCGTAAGTACCAGACCGTTATTATTATCCTTGCTCTCTACCCAACCATTGATTTGAGACCGATCAAGTAACAATGGCACCATGCCTTTGAACTTCATCTGAGTAGGATCAGGTAGTATTAGCATATCCGAGTAGTCATATGCACTAGACTCAATAGCAGCTGTGCCTGGGTCAAACCACTCGCGATCAGTAGAGGCCATGTTCCCCATGACATAAATAGTTGATCGTGGAAACTTCATTTTCATCAAGAAGCCCATTTTCGTTATTGTCATTTCCTGCTTTCAATAAAAAGCCACCGTTTGGGCAATTGTCGTTTCCCTCAATGGTTTCAGTTTCGATGATGCTATCCATCATCGCGTCATCAATTTCTGGTTCCTCTGTAAGAGGTTCTTCCATGCAACCCATCATGAGTGAAACAAGAAATATTGCCGTCAAGACGAGTAATAGTTTAGATGTGTTATCAGTTTTCATTTTCATATAATTTGGTTTTCAAATTCCGATTAACGCCATGTTGATCGGGATACCAATTGTTTTGATTCGGCTAATGTACGGTGGCCAATCGCCCTTGATCATTGTTTTTGAGCTGAATAGGGCCTTGTACACCTGTTGTACACCTATAGAAAATGAGACTGTCAGATAATTAAACCCAAGTGTCAGAATAGTTAAGTTCCGTGATTTGAGTTCGCTTTAGAAGGCTTATTCAAGCATTGGGGTTTTTCTTTTTGAATTCAATCCTCTATTCTTACATTTCATCCAAAATCTAGATATGAAAAAGTGCTTATTGATTCTAGCCGTTTTTGCGTTTACACACTTACAGGCTCAAAAGACATATATCCATTGTGGTGCCTTGATCGATGGCTATTCTGATAAGCCAACAAAGGAGCGGACCATTGTGATCGATGCGGGTAGAATTGTAGAAGTTAAAAATGGATTTGCCTCTCCCGCTAAAGAAGACGCACTGATTGATTTAAGGGAGTACACCGTATTACCAGGCTTTATTGATATGCATGTGCATTTGGAGCACGAAACGGGTAAGAATAAATACATGAATAAGTTTACTCAAAATCCAGAGGATAAGGCTTTTGAGTCGGTAGTTTATGCGGAGAGGACACTCTTGGCAGGATTTACTACCGTTAGAGATTTGGGAGGTTCTGGTGTTAATATTTCATTGCGTAATGCTATTAATAAAGGACTAATAGATGGCCCGAGAATTTATACTGCCGGCAAGGCACTGGGAGTGACTGGTGGGCATGCCGATCCTACTAACGGCTATAGTCAAAAACTCATGGGTAACCCTGGGCCAAGAGAAGGGGTTGTGAATGGGGTGGAAGATGCCAAGCAAGCTGTGCGCCAGCGATATAAGAATGGGGCTGACTTGATTAAAATAACAGCCACTGGTGGTGTATTGAGTTTAGCAAAAAACGGAACAGGGCCACATTTTCAAGAAGATGAAATTAGAGCCATAGTTGAAACGGCAAGGGATTATGGATTTCATGTCGCTGCCCATGCCCATGGTGATGAAGGTATGCAGCGAGCGGTAAGGGCTGGCGTCACAACTATCGAACATGGTACCTACATGAGCGAAGAAACGATGCAAATGATGAAGGATCGAAATACCTATTTTATACCTACACTTTTGGCTGGGGACTTTGTAGCTGAAAAGGCAGCAGAAGAAGGCTATTATCCAGAAATTATTGTCCCAAAAGCGGCTGCAGTAGGGCCGCAAATTTTTGATACTTACAAAAAGGCGGTAAAGTACGGGGTACCCATCGGATTCGGTACAGATGCTGGTGTATTTCTACATGGAGACAATGGAAAGGAATTTGAACTGATGGTGGCCGGTGGCATGTCAGCCATGCAAGCGATCAAATGTGCTACTTCTATAAATGCCTCCATCCTTCAGGAGTCAGAAAATCTAGGAGGCATAAAAAAAGGAGTATATGCGGACTTAGTAGCAGTAAAAGGAGATCCAATCAAAGACATTAAGCTTTTACAGCAAATTCCTTTTGTTATGAAAGGTGGGGTGGTCTATAAGTCAGTCAATTAATTATTTGGCAAACATCTCCACAATGACTGAGTTGTCATTATATAACTTCTCCAAAGTGTAGTTGCGAAGTGTCAAACCTCTTTCATCTGCTAGCAATTTCAATTGGTTTTCCACTTTTTCCGAATTGGGCATAACAAGAGGGTGCATAGTCAATGCGGCTTGAAAGGTAGTTTGACCTTCTATCTCCAGTACTTGTAGTCCGGATGGAATCATAGACATTTCATTTTCTAATAAAACACCAACAAATCTTCGACTTTCATACTCGCCAAGGGTATCGTCTTGGTAGTTGACAATAGAAAGAGTGCCCGTGAGCGAACCATCAGCGATATATCCTTTCATTTCTTCAAACAAGAAATGCTCCTCCTTGGAAGTGAGCTTGCCATATACCTCTTTTCCTGCCAGGCTGTATTTGTTGTTTCGAGACACAGCCGTTTGAATTTCTTCAAATCCACCAAGATTGAAATAAATGCTCAAAAGGATAACGAATAAGGCTATAAAGGAGACAAACCAATAGACGTATTTTTTGTGGAGAGTGCTAAGCCGCATATTTTTCTATTAATGACTTCAAAACTAAAGAATATACACGTGAGAATTGAATAGAAATAAAAAAGTCAGCGCATTGCGTTGACTTTCCATTCTTAAGTGACCTTGTCAGGGTTATTTCATGATCCTTCGCGTTCCAAATTCCGAAAGCCAAACCACGATTCTTTTGAAGAATCTGGTTTTATTGTTTATGTGCCTTCACTAAAACAAGTTTTGCTTAGTCTATAAACAACAAAACCCCGGCAATTTGCCGGGGTTTGTCTTTCCTCGTGACCTTGTCAGGATTCAAATATTTACATTTAATGCACTGACAATTAATACTTTACTAAATATAAAAATAGACACGGTATCATATGGGTATATTAAAATCCCAAAAGATTATAATACACTATTAACAATCGCATATATACCAATAATGAGTTCCATCAGAACACATTCTACATCCTGGAAATGGTGATGGACTGCTACAATCGTTGCAAAATCCTCCACTTCCAGGGTTTTCATCATCCCAAGATGGTGGGTAGGCATAGCTACCTACAAACTTGTTAACGTCACTGTCAGACAATTTAAATTTCTCAAACTTTCGAAGTAAGCTCATTGTATTTATTAATTTAAGTTTAGATTAACTTATTTTTATTAGAATAGTTATAATGAATTATTAAGTAGTCAAAATTTTTTATATCTCTAACCACTTTTTTTGATAAGCATCCTCTGAAGGATCAACAATCACAAAGATACCAATATGCTCCCGTTCCTGCTTCTGAGCATAGTCTACACCCTGGAAACATTTGCGAAGCACTACAACTTAGACAACCGATATGATTAGGATTTCCAGGGTTTTCATCATCCCAAGATGGTGGGTAGGCATAGCTACCTACAAGATTATTGACGTCTTTATCAGACAACTTAAACTTCTCAAATTTCCGAAATGAGCTCATAATACTTAATAATTTAGATTAGATTAAAATTTCTTCTTTTTAGTAGTAGTTAGATATTGTGAAATGAGAATTAGTATTTAATTACCTAACATCTTAATTACTTTTTTTTTCTATGTATTGAATTTACATTGGCAAAATGCATCATTTGATTAACCACAATCACAAATATACCAATAGACATTTTGGCCTGCTATACAACAATGTCTACATCCAGGAAACTGTGTTGAGGAACCGCATGGCTGACAATAAACACCCTCTTCTCCTGATGGATTCTCATCATCCCAAGATGGTGGGTAGGCATAACTGCCTACAAACTTGTTTGCGTCGTTATTAGATAATTGAAATTTCTCAAATTTTTGGAGTGACTTCATAGTACAAGTTAAGTTAAGTCTTATATTTTTATTTTAAAATAACAAAGCAACTAATATAATAACTTATTGTTTAAATATCCAAATTGCTCTAGTTGTATTAGTTTTTTCTATTAAACTATTTGCCTAATTCTAGTTGATTTTTTATTAAGTCAAAATATATTCCCTTCTTATTAGTTAATTCCTCATGATTACCGAGTTCAACAATAGAGCCTTTATCTAGTACAACTATTTGATCGGCATTTTTCACTGTACTAAGTCTGTGAGCAACAATAATAGTGGTCCTCCCTTTACTGAAGGTTTCAATTTGTTCCGTGACATTTTTCTCATTTCTTGAGTCTAGTGCACTAGTAGCTTCGTCAAAAATTAGAAAATCGGGATTCTTATATACCGCACGAGCTATCATGATTCTTTGTTTTTGCCCTTGGCTTAATCCTTGCCCCTCTGCACCTATTTTAGTCTTATGACCTAATGCCAATGAGTCAATATATTCTTTGATGTTAGCAATTTCTATTGCATTGATGAATTTATCATAATTTGGTGTGTCACTAGAAATTGAAATATTATCCAAAATTGTATCATTGAACAAAAAACCGTCTTGCATAACCACCCCACAATTTTCTCTCCATTTTTCACTATTTAAGGTTTGTAAATTTTGAGAACCAACATGAATACTTCCGTTGTTTGGTTCATAAAATTTTAATAATAGTTTGATAAGCGTTGTTTTACCGCTCCCACTTATTCCTACTATAGCTGTGGTCTTATCTTTTGGAATTTCTAAAGTGAGGTCTTTTAGAATCCATTCGCTAAATTGTCCTTCATATTTAAACCACAAATTTTTAATTATTATAGAATCATATTGATACTGCGTACTCAATTGATTTTTAGTGTGATCCTCATCTTTCTTATTATGAATTTCTCCTAGACGCTCAAGGCTAATTTGTGCATTTTGAGCTTCTTGAATAAAGGTAATTAATTGTTGAAGAGGACTATTGAGCTGTCCTAAAATTTGAGTGGTAGCTAACATCATTCCTAATGTCATTTCTCCATCTAATACTTCTTTAGCAGAGAAAAAAAGAATAAGAATATTCTTTAACTCATTAATAAAAGAGCCTCCAGAATTTTGAATTTGATCTAATGATAGACTTGCTCTGCTTACATTGAAAAGTTTTGTTTGGATTCTTTCCCATTCCCATCTTTTGATTTTGCTTGCATTATTCAATTTAATTTCTTGCATTCCTTGGACTAATTGAATCTCTGCGTTTTGGCTAGCTGCAGACTCGGCAAATCTATTGTAGTCAATTACTCGACGTTTCTTCAAGAAAATTAAAATCCAAGCAAAATATATTGCAGACCCAATTATGAAAGTAAAAAATATTTGAGTATTGTATAAGAAGAGTATTAAACCAAATATTATGATATTAAAAATAGCAAACAAAGAGTTTAATGAAGAGGATGTAAGAAATTGTTTGATTCTATCATGGTCACGAATTCTTTGCATTATATCACCCGTGTTTTTTCTATCAAAAAAAGATATAGGCAGATTCATTAATTTTATTAAAAAATCTGAGATTACAGCAATATTCAGTCTCGTCGTAATATGAAGTAGAATCCAACTTCTTATTAGAGCTATAGCCGTTGATCCTGTGAAGAACATTAATTGTGCTATAAGTACCAAGTAAATAAAACTGATGTTGTTATATTGAATGCCTACATCTACAAGGGACTGGGTTAATAAGGGTAATACCAAACTTAGCAGACTACCCGCTGTCATACCTAAAATTAACTGAAATATAAGCCGAATGTGAGGCTTTAAATAGTTTGAAAAGTATGTTAAAGTTGCTTTTGATGAGCTTTTTATGCTGTCAATTTCATAAAATTCAGGAGTAGGGTCTAATAATATGGCTATACCTTCTACTCTAGAATTGTTCCATAACTGCATAAATTCTTCTATCTTATATGAAACTAAGCCAATAGCTGGGTCTGCAATAAAAACTTTTCTTCTACTCACGCGATAAAGAACAACAAAATGATTCTGCTGCCAATGAAGAATACATGGGAAAGGCTTTTCTTCCTTTAAGGTTTCAAAGGGTATTTGCACAATCATCGACTTGAAACCGATGTCTTCAGCCGCCGTGCTTATATCTTTTAATGAAGCTCCGAGTTTATTGACTCCAGCTTTTTTTTGTAAATATTCATTTGATAAATTTTTGCCAAAATATTTGGCTATCATTCGCAAGCATGCAGCTCCACAATCGGTTGTGTCTGTTTGTGGCAGAAAAGTAAAATTGGCCATATTAGTAGTTAAGTATGGTTCTTAGGCGGTTAAAAAATCTATCAAAAAGACTGATATCTTCAGTAACTATTTCCATTGTCCCTGTCATATCTTGAAAGAAATTTATACTCTTGTCATAATTTGTCTTCATTCCTTCAGGAAATTCCACTTTAAGCAAGTATCCTTCTTCTTTTCTAATAATGGAAATATGACTTACAATGCCTATTAGAGATCCATATTCTAGGCTCGGATAATCATTCAATTTTATAATAACTTTATCCTTTAAGCTAATTTTCCCATAACCAAGTTCGCTGATATATGAATAGCCGAATACTTTGTTGTCTAGAGGGATGAGGGTTGCAAATTCATCTCCCTTATTTATAAATTGATTCTTTTCCCATAACTTTTGGTAAGTTAACTTCCCATATATCGAGGCTCTTAGAATATAGTTATACTCCCATGATGAAATTAGAGATTTTAGGATATTCAGGTTTCCCTGTATTTTCATTTGATAGTCAAGGTTATTATGTAGTATGGTAAAGGCTACTGATTGTCGCTCATTCAACTTAGTTTTTAAAGTCGATTCTAAGGAAATCAAGTCTATCTTTGTAGTTGCTAAATAATTTGATTCCGTAATCAAATTCATCTTAGATTTTTCATACTCCTTTTCTGAAAGTGCTTTTATACTGAACAGTGAAGAGTCTTTTTTATGCCACTTTTTAGTCAAATCTAACTTCTCTCGATTTACTTTAATTAGTATTTTTTTTTGTTCGATTATACTTTTAAGATATTCTATCTCATCTTTAATTTTATTATCTGCTAAAACTTCCGTGTTGTTAATTAAATAGATGTTGTACTTTTTAATATTTAAATTAAATTCATCGAATGCGTTTTGAATATTACCGAGATGTTTCAACTCAATCGTTTCAAATTGATTAAAATGCAAACTAGTTTTCCATTTTTCGTATTTGTCCAAATAATTTTTCAGATCATTTATACTTTCATAGTTAATTTCATTTTCTACTTCACAAAGTATTTCACCTTGATTAACAAGCTGACCTTCTTCGACTGAAATATTTGCAATATATCCAGATGAATTAGCTAAAATTGAAATTGGTTTGTTTGTCGCCGATATTGTGATAGAGGAAGAAATGACTTCAGGGTATTTTACCAATTTTGACATGCCTAAGGCAAAAATTATTAATATAAGAATAATATGTGAACCTGATCGTGTTAACCATGAAGGCGGAGCACCAATAATTTCTTCTTTAGAAACGATTTTGAGATTTGACATATGAATGTTTCTGATAAATGTGCAAGATTAACTGAATAAATTTTAATTTGTCATATTATTCTGGGGTAGAAATAGTTCTAAAATTGATATTTTATTCAAATAATAAAAACTCATATTTGCGGACAATTAATCGGAATAAATTTATTTACTTGCAGCAGGGTATTCTTAACTTTTGATCACATCATAACACTAGACTCCTTTTTTAGAATATTTTAGATAGCACTTTTTACTCCTATGACCCCTAACTCAGCTCATACACTTCTTCGTATTTTGTTTAAATCAGCTAAAGTTGAATACTCTGACAGTTTCTTGGCTAAATCAGTCAAATTTTATCGTAGTACGATGAATATGAAGGCTTTAGAAGATGTGCTTAATGATTACAATGTCGAAACTATGATTGCTAAACTTCCTTTCGAGGAATTGCAAAATGTTGACTTACCTATTATTGCTGAAATAAGCACTTCAGATTCTAAAACTGAAATAGTTGTCATTGATTCAATTGATGATGAAAATGTCTATTTAAAAAAATCAGATGCAAGTAGCCTCAAATTAGCTCACGGGGATTTCACAAAATGTTGGTCTGGAATTGCAATGTTGAATGATTTCTCATCGTTCTTTGAGCACAATTTCGATGCAAATAAAAAGTTGTTTTTTAGCAAGAGTACAAATGAAATTTCAAAGAAATTTTCTATAAGTGGATTGCTGATTTTGACTTTATTAATTGTGCTAAATTATTCAGGAGGAATCATTTTTTCATTGTTAATAAGTTTAAAAGTAATTGGGTTGTTTATTGGTTTGAAATTAATAGAGGAGAATTTGGGTCTATCTAGTGAATTTACCGGTAAATTTTGCACACCTTCAAAGCGTATTGATTGTCAGGCTGTTTTAAACTCCAAAGGGGGCTCAATTCTAGGAGTATTCAATTTATCAGACCTAGGGGCTATTTATTTTTTATCTACTTTTCTTTTTTCACTATTTTCTATACTAGACAATAACACTTCATTAGTGTATTCTGTTTTATACTTGAATTATCTTGCATTACCCATAATTTTATATGCAATTCTGTATCAGTTTTTTGTAGTAAAAAAATTGTGCCCATTATGTATTGCGTTACAAGTACTTATTATAATAGAATTTATCCTTGGAATAATTTATGGCGACATGGATCCGGTAAATGTGGATATGATTCTGCGGATTTCTGTATACTTACTATTATCGAATATATTTATCGTCATATACAAAAAACTAATAACTAAAGAGATAAATGAAGAACTTCTTGAAAAGAAGGAGTTCTACAACAAAAGAAATTTTGAATTTTTAAAATTCGTTTTTTCCTCTGGACAGAAAACTTCAGAATTAAACAGCGAAATAAAAAATTATCTTTCTTTTGTCGAAGAAGGAAATGAACTCATAGTAGTTTTATCACCTTTATGTCAGCCTTGTTCTGTATTTTATGCTGAATTAGAAAAGTTCATTGCTTATTTTGATGAGAGAATAAACGTAAGATTTGTGTTTATCGAACAAAATCGGAATAATCCATTAGGTACAAAAGTTGTAAATTATATAAATGATTATTTAAGAGTAGAACCAGATTTAGTCAAAAGAAGAAAATTTATTGGAGATTATTTTTCGATTAAAAATAAAAATTCAGAGTCTATTCAAAAATGGATGTCTATTGGATCATTGAATAAAGTGGATGCATTTGAAAGTACATTGGAAATAGAATGGTGTAAAGAAAATGGAATTCATTACACACCGGCTCTTATCTTAAATAATCATATTATTCCAGCAGAATTTGGATTGTTGGAAATTAGAAGGTACTTGGATAAATTTCAAGAAGAAGAGAGATTATAACTCACATTATTTAATCTAATTTAGATGAAAGACTTAAATTTATACATCATTATTAGTCTATTACTTGCCGTTTTTTCCTGTGGATTTGGCAATAGCAATGAAAATAATAATGATGATGCCATGGTATTAAGAACTTCAAAAATTAAATTGGAGTATTCATTTCTTTTGGAAACACAACTTGCATATTTAGGTCTTCTAGATGTAACAAAACTTAATACACAGGAAGACATTGATAAAATAGACATTCGTTCAGCAAAAATTCCCTCAGATAATTATGAAGGTCATATCGTAATAATAGATGCGAATAAAAATGGAAGATTTGAGTACGATTCTATTGATTTTATTGGACTTACCGGAAGTACCGAGAATTTTATGGTAGATCGAATAAATCTTACGATCAGTAGGAAACCAATTAAACTGAAAATTGGGGATGAAAAATATGAATTGAAAATTAAAATGGATGGAAATGAATTAGAATTGTTAAGAATAAACGCTAATAACTCAACTTGTGATTTGTCATTTCCATATATTTTACCTAAAAAAAATTATATCAATTTGACGGTTGGGGCAAAAATCTATAAGGATAATAATAAACCGACTCTAGTGGAGTTTTGGGGTACTTGGTGCAAGCCATGTATTAAAATAACACCAGAATTGAAGAGGTTAAAGAATGACTTTGAAAATAAGTTCAATCTAGTGAGTATCAACTACAAAGACAAGGACATGGATAGAGTCAAGTCATTTATTTTGAAGTTTGAAATGGATTGGGATCATATGTTGGCTGATGAAAAATTGATTAAAGATTTTGGTAACCCTAATTTCGTTCCTTGTGGTATCCTATTTGATGAAGATGGTTTTTTACTCAAGTATGGAGTGACATTGCCTGAAGTAAGGGAGTATTTGGAGCGTAAATAGTCGCTTGATTGTCTAATGATATAAGTTTGATTCATATATACTTTTCTACTTTAAACAAGTGATATTACTTAACATAAGCCAAAATTATATAACAAAGGGAACCTCGATTATGGTCAATCAAAGCACTTTTTGGTGTTTCATGAGAACGTGATTGGATTATTCTTAGATGGCCGTCAGAATGTCAGTGAAAAATTAAAATGTAAATAATTGAGCTTTTATTTGAGCTCAATGATTAATTAAATTGAATCGGGATCCTAAAGAATTTATCCTTGATTTCTCTGAAGATGTTAGGTCTTAAAGAGTTGTATAATTTTCTGCACTTCCATTCAGCAATTGCATCAAAAGCACATTGTTCTAAAAATTTTTGAACTTGGTCATAATTCTTAAAAGTGTCAAAGTACGGATGAATTAGATTTACAACTCCAATTATCTCATTTTCATTACCAGAAAAATCGAGATAAAGGTAAGGTTCTAGATCACTATTTTTTGCGCTAAAGAACTTCACGCTTAACTTCCTTGGAGCAAGGTCTACTTCAGCGGTAAAAAAAGGAGTCTTTGCACTTTTAATTGAATTTACTTCATTAAGAAATATTTCTTCGAGTTCTTCTTCCCTGCCTTTATGAGCTAAGTATTCTTCAACAGCGTTATAAAAATCTTTTGATTCTACTATTTGCTTTACTGGCCCAACAGCTTGAACTATGCTTGCCTCTAGATTAAGGCCTGTTTTTGTGGGAGAGCTTTCATTCTCTGCTATTTCAATAGCTTCCTGTGCATAATCTAATAGTTTGTCTGCCAGTTCATTTTCGTCGTCTCCTTCCCATATTATTGCATCTTTTTGATGGCTGACATCAAACCCTGTTAAATTTAAAATTCCTATTACACGTTGATTGACCAAAGTATTGGAACCTCCAAGTTGGTGTCCAAAAATCGTTTCGGGTTTGTAAGCGGCTGGAGGACAAACAACAACTCTATCATTCATTTGTATTGTAAAACCTGCTTTTTCTCGACTTCCAGGTAATATGGCAGAGACCCATCCTTCTATTTGCTTTGGTTGGGTATTAGCTTCTCCTATGGAAAATGAGAATGATTTTTTGTACTTTTCACCAGTTTTAGTAATGTACAAGCCTTCTTCAGCATCAAACTGTTCTAATTCAGATCCTTGAAATTTAATAATTACTTCATTATTGTTGATGTCTAAATAATAAATTCTTTCAAGATAGTTTTTAATTTTTCTAATTGTATTACCATGAATTACCCTGTGTAAATCATGGATTTCTATAATTGTATAGTGGTCATTAGCATTCGCCGATGTTTCAAGGATACTTATAGAATCGTCTCCATTTTCGATAATTTCATTGACATCAACTGTGCAACTAAACTCTTTATCTATTCCAAGCATACTAGTACGAATTGACCAACGATCACCAAACCAACATGCTGCCGTTTTTAGCCCCAGGCCATACTTTGACCTTCCTTGAGAATATTTTGTATCTCCAATATGTAATGCATGAGTTAATCTGTCAAGATCCATTCCCATCGCATTGTCTTCAATTGACAAGTGTGAGTTCTTTCTAGAGTAATCTATTATGACTTCTAGACATTTCGATTCTGAAAATGCACTGTCCAACGCACTTTTGTTATTCAAATATGATTGAGTACTATTATCTATAAACTCTGCAAAGGCATACCATGGTTTATAAGATAACCTTTTGTAGGTTGATATTATGTTTGTGCCGACATTCAGATTTGCTATGTGTTCCATAATTATAAATACCTCAGTTCTAATCTATTCTCTCTAAACACTAATGACACTTTTTTGGTCAATGTTGGAAGTGGAAACCCGACACCTATATAGAATAGTTTGACATGTTTAGTTTTTTTTTCAATTCTCCATCTGGTAGGCTCTTGATCAACTATGATTTGTAGCTCATCACCTGAATTCCTGTCATAGAATATTTTAGATCCATTTTTTAGGATTAGACAATTGTTTAGAAGATCGATATCTAAATATCTTTCTTTAATTATTTCGGAAAATGCATCTCCATCATTGATTCTGAAAAGCTCTTGATTGTTCTCATCATTGTAAATTTGATATGTACAATATAAACATCGAATTTTTTCTTCTTTAAATCTGATTCGCCATGTTGGAGGAACATGTTCGGCCATTAAAACTACGTGAGCGGTTTTTGTCTGAAGCAATTTTTCTAAATTTTCATAATCTTTAAAAAATGGATCAATATTATTTATTTGAGTTTTAATGTAATCAATTTCATCTATTATTGATTTAAGGACATAATTTTGAAAAGTGCAAAGTTGCTCAATTGCATGGCCAATACCAGGTTTGATAAGCTCCAGTTCTACAATAAACCATGTTTGTAGTGATTTATTGATGATCATTATGTCGGGGGCATTCTTATGGATTCCATTAAGGTTCTGTATATCCTTTTTATACGGAATTATATAAGATTTATCACCAATGATTTGCCTAAGTCCAGAAATGACTGATTTTTCATATTCGGTTTCAGAATAATGTGCACCGCCGGATAGTTTAATAAACTCTCTAGAATTGAGAATCCTATGAGCCTTACTCAATGATTCGGGTGATTCGTTTAAATTGAAATCAGGTCTGCTATGAAATATTATTGCCATTGAAAATCATAATTCCATGTTATCAGACATTTTCAAAAAATCTGCTACTTTCTGAATCTTATTGAATCGTCCTAATGACCCATGAATATATTCCAGTGTGGGTTCTATCGAAGCCCAGTTTCGATTTAGTTTCTCTGCAACTGATCCTGTTGTGTTACTTCCTCCAAAAGGGTCAAGAATTAAATCATTTTCATTTGTCAAAAACTTTATGAAAAATTCGACTAAACTTTCTGGCATTCTTGCGGGATGTGGTTGTAGGTTGTGGTTCTTGCAATATAATTGATAAGGAGTTCCTGATTGTGTATTTGCGGAAGAAATTACATTCGAAGGAATAGCTCCTTTGTTATCTGAAAGAAATGACTTTTCACCGATTGAATGTTCAGAAGGTCTAAAACCAGAATTATAGGAGCCGTTTTTCAAAAGTTTTTTCATAGAAGAGCTGTACTCGACTAGAACATTTTTATTATTTGCCTTTGGATTAGGAGTTTTACTCATCCACCATATATAGGTGAAAGAATCCTTGACTCGAGTTCTTTCAATGTTTACCCATTGTGCTGGAGTTGGAAGTTTGGCTGTATTATTCCAAATAAATTGTTGACACAAATAATAACCTCCTTCTTCAAGAAAGGCCAAAAGAGACTTTAAAGCTAATGTTGACATTACTGGTATTCCAGGCTCCCATGAATTTCCTACTTCAATTACTATCGATCCATCTGGCGTCAACAGGTTTCCAAAGTCTTTGGACAGTGATTTTATCCAATTAATATATTCATCTCCTTGAAAATTTCCGTATTTCTTCTTCCTGTTTAATGGGAATGGAGGGGAAGTGACAATCAAATTAATTTGGCCCCGATATTTGTCGAACTTCTTAGACTGTAAGGCGTCTTCTATCTTTCCGTTGTAACAGACTCCTAAATCAGTCTTGTATGCAATTTTAATCAATTTATAATAATATGCGTTTCAAATTCAATTTGCTAAGATACAAAATACAGCAAGTCCATTGACATTTGAACATGAAAAGAGGCAATTTTGAATCATTACCAAAATTATTCGAATTTAGAAATGTAAATTATAATGAGAAAATTTATAGAATCGGAAAAACAAAAGCCTGTCCTCCAGGATAATCAATAATCTCCAATTCTGATTGGCTGTTTTCTACAATCTTTTTGGTAACCGTACGACTTTTCAATTTGATATGAAATCTAATCTGATCGATCTTGCACTCACCTTCAGAAATGATTTGAATGAAGGCATCAAATAATTCAGAGGATATATTCAGGTTCTTTTCATTACCACATTTTCTTCTACGACCTTTTGAAAATTGAATTCTATTTTGGCTGTCAACGACAGCATTGTCAATAATAACAGAATCCTTTTGTTTGATAGCGCAATCATCATTTGAAGCCATCGAAGAAGCCAGTCTGCAAATATCTATTTGCAATTGCTGTAAGTCCTTTAAACCACACGATTCAAGTTTTGTCAAATCAGAAAAACAGAGGTTGGTTGGAAGCGAATATCCTTTATTTGTGAAGGACTGAAATCTAGATTTGAGTTTTACCTCTTTGGAGTCAACAAAATTGATGGTTTCTTTTTGGTCAAGTAAAATTGATTTCCATTTGTTTAGCGCCTCTTCACTAAACCACCATCTTGTGCCTATGGCAAAATCAGTTCTTCCAGTTAGTTGATCTTGTCCAAAATAAAATGTGTCGAATAGCTTATCATAGTTAGTTGTGCTAAATCCGTGTTTATTGGCGAAATGTAAAAACCCTTCAATAATCGGAGAAGGTAAGAAGTATTGGTTTTTTTCAGTTGTGATGATATAGTGGTCTTCTCTAAAGTTGTTGACATGGTAATGCATTAATGCTTTGATATTTTATTTATTTATCGAACTGGAAAAAAGAAAAAAGACCAACTCAAAAAAGGGTTGGCCTTATTTGAAAGTTTAATCTCAAATGGCTACTTGAATAGAATTACTGATTACGAAAGCGTTTCCAAATTAGAATTATTCTCTCACGTCTTAAAATTCGAACTTACCTATGCTAAATTGACTTCTTGTTGTTTGCTAATTTGGCCAAATTAACCCCATCTTGAAGATCAAAAGGTAAGAGTATATTAGACAAAGACTGTATACCTTTTTCGTTGCCTAGTTCTTTATGCTGAGCTAATTCGAGTAAATACCCGAGCTCCTCTATCTCTTTTGGAACTGCAAATAATAATTGAGTATTACTGTCCTTACAACTTTCAAATATTTTGGCGAACAAATGATTATAAGCAGAAAGTTCAAATGATTTTTCAATTTGAATGCACCAACTTCTTAGGAACTGGACCTTATTTATTGTTTCAAATACAAATAAAGGAAAGCTGAAAGCAGGTTGCTTATCAAGAAGACTTAAAACCTGCTTAGGCAATGATGTGAATTTTGCATCGCCTATTTTCCTTACTTCTTCTTTGTCCAATAGATGTACCAAAGAAGTATACTTTGACAATGGAATAAGGCGCTCCTTCAATCTTCTATCAATTGATTCTGGTATTGAAGCTACAGATATGACAAGTTCAAATTTGTTATCTGTGTAACCATCTTCACACAGTCTCCTATAGAAATCACGAAATATTGAATTAAGCGAGTCTTTCAAGACATTGATTTCAGTACGGTGAATTAAGCTTAAGGATAATAAACCAGACCATGAAAGATTATCTTTTAAAGAGTAAATTCTAATTGCTATTACATCGTGATCCCCAAAAAGCTTCTCAATGTCACCTACAAGCTTTAGAGCCTTTTTTAGCAAGAGGTCTTTAGTAGATTCCATTTTATTAGATTGACTAATCAAACGAACCACTTCATTAGTAACGATATCACTATTGACTTGATAAGCTGAGGCGGATCCGATTGCAATTTGAATGTCAAATTCAAGATCTTCAAAATAAAAAGAAATGTGATCTGTTAGAATTTTGTATAAGGAGAATCGACTGTAACGTCCTCTAGGAAGCGTAATATTCGCTGTTTCAACTACCTGGATGGAATCCTTTTTGAATAAAGTTATCATTAGAGGATATTGAAGAATAGTTTCATATGGGCCGACATGTCCATGACGTTTTAATTGCAACTCTCTATTTATTGAGTTGATTTGCGCATTGATGAAGTTTTCTGCCATTTGGAAGCGTGCATCTGTATTATTCTTGCCAAGTGTAAAGAATGGAGTAACTGATTGAATTTCGAGTATGCCATACTCAGCTACATCGCGCTTGTATAAATTTTTCATGACTTTATAATATTTAAGATTTTTGAAAAAATGACAACCACCTTGGTTGTCGATGCGATGTTAATTAGTAGCCAGGAAGGCAGCATAAGATTAGTATTGAACACTTTCTACATGCATGTATGTGCATTGATTTGCTTGATTGTTGAATTTGGTATTGAATAAAAACAGCCATGACTAAATCACCATGGCTGAAATAATCGAATAGTTCAATCTAGATTGTTAAACCTTGCTCATTTTTTTTTAGCATCAATGGAAGAGTAGATTATTCTTGGGTAGCAGTCAAAGAATCCATCCTGTGCGAGCTGTTTGATCTGGACTAACTCCATCATATAGCCTAGTTCTTTTGAATCTGTAGGAGAAAAGAAGAGCAGATCACATTCAGAATTCACAAGGTGCTTGATGGCTTCTTTATGGAATTTGATTTGAAATTCATCAAAGCAAAGTTTGTTCACCATAAAACACCAATTCCGTTTAAATTTATTTTCAGCATCAACTTCAAACACAAAGACGGGAAATTCCGTAAATGGATGTTTATGAACGAACTCATACAATTGACCTGAAACCATCAATTGAAATCCGTTTACCAAATCTCTCAAGTTCTCTTGCTTGACTCGAAATTGCAATGCACTAAACTTGGAGAAAGGTAAATCCTTTTCATATAGTTTAATATCGATAGAATCAGATGTATTTGCAGGAGAGATGATCAGCTCCACTATTTTTTGGTCATTGAGTAATTTGGGATATTGACGAGCTATGTCATGAATGCCATAATTATCAATTGGATTTTGCTGATAGAGCAAGAGTTGATCAATGCATTCATCCCAACAGTGATTTTGCTTTAAAGAGTACAACCTGAATGAAGTCACTCCCGAAGAAACGAGCTGAATAATTTGACTTGTATGGCGATCTAACTTTTCAATTATTGATGCTGTTAGTTCTACGTGATTGTCACCACTACAGATCAACCTTAGACCCTCATCACAAATGATATCACTATCTATTAATTCAGGCTTTATTTTGTTTAATGTGATTTGATAGTCAGATGAATTGTCCTTAATGAAGTAGCCAATTTTCTGCATGATTATTTTTGTCATTAAATCCGAAGCATAAAGTCCTCTAGGAAGCTCCACTTGTAAAGTATCAACAATGCCATGGGCGTCCTTTTTAATAATCATTGCTTCCAGATTATGTGTCAAAACATTATCTGGAGCACCACTTAGCTGTTGATTGTTGGTTAACTTATAGTTTCGATTCAAATTAATGATGCTGCTGTTAAGGTGCATTTGGAGCAACTGTTCTCTTGTTTGAAGACTCTTTGATCCAAAAGAAAATAATGGAGTCCATGTATCGAATTCATGAGCGGCGTACTCGCCGATTTCTCTTATATGATAATTCATAATTTTTGTATTTAAGATTTTACCAATCATTGCTGAATGGCGTTAAAAATTGAGTTGTAAAAAATGTTTGATAAGCCATGAGGCATCAAAAGACATCTTCCAAATAGAAAGCGCTCCGATAGTTCTCCAGTGAACTGAAGTAAACATTAAGTCGGACTTTGTCAGGCATTTCGTCATAGGTTCTGCCATCAAGTAGTCTACCCGTTTTCTTTTTGTTAGTACCGCCCCACTGTTTGAAGAAAAAGGGAACGTTAGCTGCTGCACATTGATCCCGGATATCCAGCACCCAGGATTTTTCCATAGGCCTTGGTGTTTTGCCAGATTCACCTCCAACAATAACCCAGTCAATACCTTCGAGATTTAAATCATTAACAGGGCCAATTAAAGGTTCAACCGATAGAAATTTGACATGAGCAGGGATTTGTCTGAGGTGATCGATTCGGTGTAAAACTAGATTATCTTCTACAGAAACACCCATCCAAATGTTACTTGTCCAATTCAGCATTGGCGCATGCTTTTCAAGTATGTCCGCCCGTTTGGTAAGAATTTGAAACTTATGCTGTGGAAGCCTGTTCATGATATTGAAAATCCTTTGGATAAAACTCAAGGGAATGTCCTCATGAAACAGGTCACTCATGGAATTGACAAATACGATTTGCGGTTTTCTCCATTTAAAGGGATCCGCCAAAGACTCTGGATGTAATGTCAATTGGAATTCGTTGACATATTTCTTTTGACCCATCGCTTTCAGCCTTTTGGCCAATACTTCGGCATAACAAAACTTACAACCAGCAGAAACTTTGTCACATCCGGTGGTTGGGTTCCACGTCATCGTGGTCCATTCGATAGAAGACTTAGACATGACTTTTTTGTTTAGCTGTTCCTTTGACTACTTTTTGAGAAGTAGTGAATACATATAGAAGTTTTCTATGCTGATCAGTGAGTGGAGGTATCATTTTATCCCAGTCAATTTGCCTATCCAGAGATACAATCTCGCTTGCGAGTTTTTCGAATTGATCAACTTTTGAATACAATTCTTTTTTCAACTCATCTTTATCCACAGCTTCTGTAAATTCATTGGAAGCCCTTTTTGCTTCTTCGGCTTTTCGGATTTCAACAGCACGCTTTTTTAAAGCTTTCACCTCCTTAAAATCCTCCTTGTCGAGGATTTCGTTTCGAACCACTATGACTGCAGCGTCCAAACTAGACTGTAAGAGATCAGTTAAAAGAACGGCCTTTGAGGTTGCTTCTTCTTTATGGAACTTGAGAATTTGCAGGGCGACAAAACGTCCTTTAGCATAGGCCTTGTAATTGGACAAACCAACCTTTTTGGCTACAATTTCATGAGTTCTTCCTTTCACCGCCTCACTCGCTTCTTCAAGCTTGATAAAATTTTCCCTAACGAGAGGAGTTTCATTTTTACCCCCATGGTTTAAGGTGGCTAGCATTCGTGCTTTTGACTCTGTTTGAACCAATCGTTCAATAAGTAACCCCTCGTTGACCCTTTGTAAGAAAGATTTGTCTCGAGAGGCATTTGCTTCTAGTAAGTAGGCCAACTCTTCTTCATCAGATTCAAATTCACGGATTGCAACATCAACCTTTCCCCATTCCAACTGCAGAAGTGCTTTTAATCGTTTGTTTCCAGAAACTACTTGCATTTTCTTGTTTACCACAAGTGGTTCCAATAACCCAAATTCTCGAATACTGCTAATGAGCATATGGACATTTTCCTTGCCATAGATGCTTTCATTTGAAGGGTGAAAGGAAAGCTTTTTCAATTCAACCTTTTGCAAATCATTTTTCATAACCTACTTTTTAAGAGTGATATCACCAGCCACTTGACCGGCATTTTCGCAACGCTATAAAATGGTTTTGGAAGGGTTGTCAGCATTGAACCATGCACTTACCAGATGCGCATATTTGCACGCATTTGCTGGATGGCAGCTTTATCATTTACTCATATATGGACAGATTTAGGCGTTGGTTTTTTAATTACAATATTTCATTGGAATGGGGAGGTTTTCATTTCTGTGCTTTTCTCTTATTCAATTTTTTTATTTTTCATGGAATCGTTGAACTGCTGTAATGCTGTTGCAGAACTGTTCAATTCAACAGCAGGGGCAAGACGAACAGTTACAGTGCCGCAATCATTTGTTGCAATACAGTGTGGGCATAGCACGAAATTCAATAGTCAGTATAAAATCACGTGTTAAAGCAAATGGCAGCATTTGAAAGCAACTAAGTAGTGGGTCGTACAGAAGTAATGGAGTATCAAAAGATCTTTTTCAAATTTGGATAAGAATTAAAAATCCAAGTGATGAAAAAGAAAGAAAAGCAAAAGTCATTACCACAGCAGGCTAAAGCATCCAATCAAAAGCAATCAAAGAAAGAAAAGGTCTTTTCCGGGCGAGATTCATTGGAGTTTCTAGCGGCCAATAGGATATTGAATTACATGGGTAATAATAATGTATCGATCGCTACCAATTTTGAACAGCAAGATTTACTGGCCAAAGCATTAAAATCCGAATTCGGAGGAGACCTAGGCAGATCACTCCTACATCGTTTTTTGGCTTATGAATCCATTTACAATCTTGAAGCGACAGACAGGTCTTATAATTTGGCTGATGATGGATTCCCTAAAGGAGTAGGTATGGGATGTGTCATACAAATGGCAGAAGAGGTCAATTTCCGATTTGCCAGCTTTACCCGAGAACAAAAAACAAGATTGGCAGACATGAAGGCTAGGTATATCCTGGAAGCAAATAGCGTATTTGTCAGATTGAACCTTTTTAATAATTGTAGGGAAATCAAATGGTCATCAGACAAATGGAGAAGGATAGAAGATAAGGATTTATGTGTGATTTATATTCGACTGTTAAGCAAAATGTACAATAAAGCTGATTGTGACGATTGGTTGACTGTTTTGGCATTGGAAAATCAAATCGATCCAGTAAAAGCTTATCTTGAAAGCCTTGAGCCAATAAACGGAGAAGAACATATCAGTCAACTGGCAAATACCATTGAGTCAGCAGAGCCGCATACAACACACACGTTGCTTCGCAGGTGGTTGATTGGTTTAGTTGCTTCCCTTCTGGAAGTCAACCAAGCCAATGAAAATGTCTTGGTGTTTGTAGGCAAACAAGGATTAGGGAAAACACAATGGGCGAAAAGATTATTGCCCAATGAACTGCAGCAATATTTTGCTACTAAGAACCTAACGCCAGGCAACAAGGATGACGAGCTCATGTTAGGTGAATTTGTATTGATCCTAATGGATGAGCTCAGTTCAATTCTAACGAGAAAAGCTTCCAATGAAGCCTTTAAAGAAATGCTAAGTTTGGACAAAGTGACCCATAGAAAACCATATGCCAGAGAAGTGTCCAGTCATGTGAGGAAAGCCAGCATTATTGGCACATCAAACGAATCAGAGTTTTTGAAAGATGAAACAGGTAACAGGAGGTTTTTTCCCATTTATGCTATTAAAATAGACTATCAACACCAAGTCGATGTCTCGAAGGTATTTGCCGAACTGTATCAACTGTACAAACAAGGAGAACGAGGACATTTACTGCCACACGAAAGGAAAATGTTGGATAGTCACAATCGTAATTTCGAAGCCACCAATCCATATACCGAATACATCATGAAATTCTGTAGAGAATCGGAAACAGAGTTTTTGACCTGTGTAGAGCTGATCAACTTGATCAATGCAACCACTAAAAGCAGTCCACAGGATACAGGAAAAGAACTGATCCCACCACAATATGCCGCTCAAGTGGGAAGGATTCTAAAAAGCATGGGTTTCAAACAAAGATCAAGA
The DNA here is from genome assembly GCF_033344935.1 of Reichenbachiella sp. Lineage (NCBI taxonomy): Bacteria > Pseudomonadati > Bacteroidota > Cytophagia > Cytophagales > Reichenbachiellaceae > Reichenbachiella > Reichenbachiella sp. The sequence goes on from NZ_JAWPMM010000001.1 coordinate 853,952, forward strand.
AGCATTCTAGGCAAAACCAAACGGCTTTACGGTATAGAGTTCAACAAAGATGGGTTCGAAGATTTTTTCGAAAAGCCTAAAGTGGTCAGTCCGTTATTCGATGAAATGAGTGAAGAAGAAAAGAAAGCAAAAGGATATTCAACACAGGAAGAGATAAATGAGGTAATAGAGGAGATGTCCAAAGCTAAAGATCAGAATAAAGATAAAGAATGAATCATTCTATAGACCAGATCCATCTAGTCTATACTTTACTCAATCCATATTTTAAAATGTCTAATTCAATTCTCTAGAATTTCTAGAAATTTTCAAACAGACGGGGCGGGGATATAATAACAATCAATATGTAGTAAGATTTTAAAATATAGTTTGATCAAGGATTAAACGCATTGGGATTTCGAAGTACAATAAATAAAAAAACGTTGAACATGAAATCGAGTAACCAAATCATATTACCCCCATATTTTGAAACAGACCAAATCAAATCATTGGCCAAAAAACTACCGATACCCGTGGAGAAGGTATTGTTGTTTTACAGTTATCTGATGCTAAGGAATTTGAGCAAAGCCAAAAGGAATGAAGTAAGCTATAAGGAAAGTAGAGTGAGTTATGCTTTTCAAATACACTCGGAGTTTATCAAGCTCATGCTCAGTAGAGACAAGTATACCAAGGTCATTCAAATACTAAAAGAACAAAACCTATTAAAGGTAGATCCATCCTATTCGACCGGCAACAAAGAAGGCATTATTAAGAAACCGGGTTTTACCAAGAAGTATCAAATCCCAGAATACTTGTTAGACCATCGTTATACAAAAAGTAAAATCCATTACACGTTGACCACCAGGAAGGCCATCACTACCAAAGAAAAAATGATGGCCGCCATTATCAAATACAAAAAATCAACGATCCGATTATCACCAATAGCCAAGAAAGTATTGTTGAATTCATTAGAAAACATCGAGACACAGGCGTTGACAAGTTTAGGGAGGTTTCAGAAGACTTCCGGACCATCGATGGATAGATATGGCAATCGATTTCATTCCTGCCTTACAAACCTTAAAAAAGGCCTTAGAAGTGAGGTCAATTTCAAAGGGTCAAAAGAGCCTCTGGTGGAATTTGATATTAAAACCAGTCAAATGTATTTTTTTATCAATCTAAGCCATGAATGGTTGGATGCGGTATTGCCATCATATGATGCTATCAAACTTTATACTTTAGTTGATGAATTGCAAAAAAGCCATAGCTATCAACAGTTTAAAAACATCATTTTGGACAGAGACCAAGATGTTTATGAGAGGTATGGAAAATCACTGGGAATCATTAGGGATGATGCCAAGACCATCATATTCAAGTTGTTTTTTGGATCAGAGCATATCAAGATGGAAAAAGAAACCCAGCACTTTGAAAAGCTGTTTCCTGGGCTATTGAAAGAAGTGAATAAATTTAAAACAGTAAGGTTAGAGGATAATCATAAAAAGATGTACAGCAATCTAGCATTAATCCTTCAAAGAATGGAAAGTAAGATGGTGCTAGATTACATCATAGAAGATGCCGCAGAGCAAGGCATTACCCAAATATTGACCATCCATGACTCATGGTTTGTCAAGCAATCAGATGCAGTCTTATTCGCTCCCATAACCGAACAAGGCTTCTTTTATCAAATGGGCAACATCCCCAAGATCAATCAAATTATTTACACAAAAAAAGAGCCCTCAAGTAATTGAGGACTCATAAATAGGATGTGCTTTCTCAAAACGCTGCTGACTCAGGCAGCAGTAGCAATCATCCTTTTCAGTTCAGCTCTTGACAACGCCTTATCTTCTTTGCTTGACTTTGAGTTTTCAAGGATGTTCAACAATAGATCTACCATTCCGTTAGACGCTGTCTGCTCAACTGATTTGTTTTCTTTTTTGTCATTCATGATATTCAAAATTTAGTTTAAAACATTTGATTACCAGACAATTGTAACCAACTAGTGAACCCATGTCAATGGTTTTGTGAAAAACGTGATGAGCAACTAAAAATCAACAATAAACTAGTTCATAGTTTTCGAATCAATCAATTGATCAAACCGATAGCGTTCTACTTCTAAAAGAGTACCGTTGTCAGAGAAGTACTTCCACTCGCCAGTTTTTAATCCAAGGCTATACTGTTCGCTCTGTCGAAGAGTTCCATTTTCGTCATAGTATTTGACATCACCATCAAGCTTACCTTTTGAATAGTTTGCTTCCATTTGAAGAGGACCATGTTCGTAATATTTAACAATTTTGATAGGAGTACCATATTTAAAGGTTTTTTCTTCTTGTTTGTTTCCATTGGAATAGAAATAGGTACAGAGTCCATCAAGTGACTCAGGCTCCAAGGAAACCATATAACCTTCAAATTGTTTTATTCCATTTATGTGATAGTCAGTAACAAGTCCAGAGGGTTTGCAGTTTTGATCGAATTTTAAAACCCGCTTATAAGCTGCTTGCTTATGATTAAATACTTCCTTCCAGTTTTCATCATATAAAATGGTAAAAGGACCAACCTTACATCCATTTATATAGTTACCTCCGGCAACTATTTGATTCTCGGCATTATATATTTCAAGATTACCATTTAGAAATAGTTCTTTGCTATGACTATCGTATGTTTTGTTGACCCTAACTGAAAGGTTTCCATTTTCTAAATAATCCTCTACCATGTAATTCCCATTGGAAGTTTCTTTAAGACTATATTTTATATTGCCGTTTGAGAAATATTCAATTTGTGACGTAGGAAAGGGTTTTTCTGAAGAAAGTTCAACTTCAGATTTTAGGTTGCCGTTTTCAAAATAGGAAACCCAGCGACCTATTTCAAATCCTTCAGCAGTTTGACCTTCTGCCTTAAGTTGACCATTTGAGTACCACAATTTTTTCGACCCATTTTCAATTCCATTGACAACTTCATATTCTGCGATCAAATTGCCGTTTTGATCCCATTCTTTATTGATTCCAGTAGATACATTTTCAGCTCTTAATGTACCATTCTTATGATAGTACTTACCTTTTAATTCCGATCCATCCTCAAAATAGACCTCACTGTCTAGGACAAGCGTGCCTTGATGACACACCCAGGTTTTATCCCATCCATGTTTTTGTCCATTGTTCCATTGTGATTCACCAATGAGTTTTCCATAGCAAGCCTTCTGCGAATAATCAGGCATAAAATAATAGACCCGAACCATTCCGTGCTGTTTTCCATTGTTGAATTCTTTGTAACGAATGAGATTGCCTGAAGCATCAAATTCTTTATAAATACCATGTTTTTGATAAGGGGGTTCATCAATAGTAGTATAGTATTCATGGATTTTAGTTCTTCCAAGATCGTAATAGGTTTCGACTTCACGGGTTTGACTTAAAGAAGGATTGGTAGTTAATAGAACTATTAAAGAAGTGCTTGCCAAAATAACAGATTGATAATTAAAGCTCATTGTTTTGTTGATTATGAGCTCCGAGGAACAAAGAGCAAGAAAAGATTGATTAAAAAAAGAGGGGCATGAACCTCAGCTTTATATTCTGCTGCTGAGGTATCGCCAGACACCTTTACGGACAGAAATAGGCAGAGGACACACCCCATAGGGTGCGAAAACTCTACCATTTCCTCCGTACTTTAAACTGGCGATTTTCAGCAGGGAAATGATAAGCTACGCTTCTCTTTATATGTTTTTAGATAATGTCTATCTCATTTATTGTCTTTTGTTAACAATCAAATTTAACCATTAATTGATAAAACGGATCAGAATTCAATTGGATTTGTGCTGTTGTATTATTTGCAAATAACTAATGTGTAAGCGCTTACGCATAATAAAAACACAAAATAGATTGTAATATTCTAAGATAGTGGTTTGATTTGATCCATGTTTAAAGTTGCAGAAATCGAATTGATCTACCGCTCAAAGGTTAAAGCCAAAGAAAGGGTAGAGGTTAGTTCCTCATCGGCAGCCTACCAAGTATTCAATTCCTATTGGGATCATAATAAAATCGAGTTTCAGGAAGAATTCAAGATTCTACTTCTTAATCGTAGAAATCAAGCACTTGGGATATATGATATTTCGAAAGGTGGTGTAGCAGGTACAGTAGTAGATGTCAAAATGATTTTTTCTGCTGCCTTAAGGGCTCATGCTTCCCATATCATTATGTGTCACAATCATCCATCGGGAAACCTCAACCCAAGTCAACAGGATATTAATTTAACCAAGAAAGTCTATCAGGCAGGTCAATTGATGGATATAGGCCTATTGGACCATCTGATCATTACCAATGAAGGATATACTTCGTTTGCTGATGGTGGCTATATTTAGATAGTCTGTGATTCCAACTTTTGTTTGACTTTGTATAACCTACGAACAGTGGATGCTACGAAGGATTTCTCATTTCTAGTTTTCATTCCCATGATGTTGAGTTTATCAGCAATTTGTTGATAGGTTAGGTCTGACCCTCTTAAAGCATAGATCATCTCCATAGCCTGTTTGTTGGCAGGGTGATTTAAGGCATTATGTTTTCTTACTTCAAACCCTCTTTGAATAGTATACTCTGAAAGGTTTTGCGGATTCCCCATTCGATCTCCTCTTTGTTTTTTGATTTGCATGGCTTTACGGGTTCTATCCCCGATCAGCTCACGTTCATGTTGAGCAAGGACAGCCATAATCCCTACAGTAAGAGAATTTGCATCGGGCATATCAACTGCTCGGAAATTAACCTCGGAATCACGGAGTTTAAAAATGAATGCAGCGTTTCTGGATAAGCGATCTAGTTTGGCAATTAATAAGGTGGCATTATAATGCTTTGAATCAGCAATCGCTTGATTGAGCATGGGTCTATTGTTGTTCTTGCCACTTTCGGTTTCAATGTATTCTTTGAGGATGATATCGTCTTTATTAATAAAGGAGCGAATCATAGATTTTTGAGCATCTAATCCTAGACCAGACCGACTCTGGTTCTCAGTTGATACTCGTAGATAACTTATGTATTGCATATTGGCGATTTGGTTTGTTTCTATAAATCAAACCAAAACCAGTGGGTACTAAACCAAGAAATGGGAAATATATCATTTTAAGAACCTTGGTTCTTAAAGTGTTAAATCAGTTCAAAAACGGGATATGTGCATAATCTAATAGACGGTTTTAAGAAATTACCTGGGTGTGTAGTCTAATAGACAACTATACTTAACTGCTAATATGGATTCTTGAAAAACAGTGGGCGCCCACTATTGTTTTCAGAAAAGACAGTTGCTCTTAATTGTCGTTGCTAGAAAGAAAGTTTAATATATCACTTTTGCGAAAGTAGATAGGTGACTTAGGAACCTTGTTTAGTCTTGTGAAGAAACCACGTTTTTCTAATCGTAATACAGTCCATTTACTACACCTTAAAATTGCGGTTGCCTCAGGTAAGTACACAATTTCAAACTCTTCTTTAGCAACTTGTTTTTGGTCAGTTTTCTCATTGGTATTAAGTTTCTTTAAGATTTCAATGATAGGACATAATTCTTCTTTTACTACGATTCTTAAATCATTTGCTAGTGCTTCGTTAAATTTTTTCATTTTGAATGTATTTAGTTGAATATTAATTTCAATTCAAAGATGATTCAAAAAGCAAGGCACTAGAACTTTCTAAATGTGTATAGTTTATTTCAAAAATGAAACAAGAGGTGATATGGCTTTTTTATTAATTGTGATTTCATCAGAATCCAGTTTTTTAAATAGGTATTGACTAAAGTTGGATTTCAGTCTAAAATCAGTGGGAAAAAAAGCTCCTTGTATGATTAGAAATTTTGCTTCAGCAGCAGAAGGATTCTTCTTGAAGTCATTCTTGAATTGTTGACTAAATCTGTTTTTGAGGTCTCCAAAGAACCAATTATAAACAGTATTATCAATTCTTTTAATTTGATTCTTGTCAACAAAGGAATCCGCTAAGTCAATATATTCTTTTGCAATGGTAATGCTGTGCTGGTGTTCAAACATTTCAGTACCTTTTTCTATTTTCAAATTTATGAATGCCCCATAGATTGAATTAAAAAAGGTGATCGGATCATTTAACATTAGTTCACGTTTTTTTGCCTTTTGTTGATGGTTTAATTTTAGCTCTATGTTCTTTTCAAGGGATTTATCAATGTTGGAATTCCATTCTTGTTCCTTTTTTAAAGGGAAATAATCGATAAAGGAAAACATGCTTTCTATGCGATTATATTGATAGGTCGATTCATTTTCCAATTTAGTTTTCTTAAAGTACTTCCATGGGTGGCGGATTAAAATTATTCCATAGATGGCCAAAGCCTCTTGCATCGTATATCGATAGTCCCTTATAATATCCGATAAATCTTTAGCTGGTAAGGGTTTAGTATGATTGGCAGTTTCAATTTTGATAATGTGTTTGAGCATCTTAATTTCTTGTATGCCTTTAGTTTTTTGAATCTGCTCGAGCTCTTTAGTTGATTTTGCCCTGCTATTATTAATTAGAGAAGTAATACGATAGATCTTCCGATCGTACTTAACTACCAAATAGAAAGGCATTCCATTAGGATGAGATTCCTTTTCGAGTTTCCTTGTATCAAATCCACTTCTAAATGAGTATTGGATCGTTGGTTCTTTATTTACCATATTCTTTCTAATTCTCTAACAACTGTTGTATTTAATAGTCTTGCATATTCTTGGGTTTGTTGAATTCGAGAATGGCCCATCAGGCCTTTTACAATTTCTAATGACAGACCATAATTTAAAAGATTTGTTCCAAAAGAATGACGGCTAGAATGAAAAGCTAATCGTTTATCAATTTCTGCCATCTTAGCAATTAGTTTTAGAAGTCTATTTTGATGCTCGTTAGAAAAGCATTTGAAGCACTTTTCAGAATGTATATGTAATTCACTATGCTTTTGAATTAACTCTTTTGGTCTGCCATTAAAAAGCTTATGGAGTGGTAGTAATAATAAGTTGGATGTTTTTCTCATTCTGATATCAAGGTTCCAACTACCATCTTCTAGTTTAACAATATCCTTTTTCTTTAGTGAGCTTATATCGCCATATCTTAATCCGGTATAGGCTCCAAACAAATAGATGTCTCTTGCATTTTCAAGTTCCCAATCTGAAAACTCTAGTTCTTCAATTCGATTGAGTTCTTCAGAAGTTAGATGTATCTTTTTTGACGGAACAGATTTGACTTTATATTTCAAGAAGGGATTTTTACCTACTTCCATATAGTCCTTTGCTACAGCTAGGTTTACAAATTTCTTGAAGTTTTTGAATTCCTTGGCGATACTGTTTTGGTGCAGTTTCTTGTCGACTAAAAACTTTTCAAAACGACAACAGAAGTCATAATCAAGTTGAGTAAAAACTGTATTGGGACTGAACTCATTTAGTTTATTGTAGAAGACCTTTTGTTGTCTTATTGTACCGCTACTTAAGGTACTATTCTTCAACTCATAATCAACAAATTCATTAAAGGTTATGGTGACTTTACCATTCAGATGGAATTGTTCAATCATGGTTAGTGAACATTCTTTTCCTTGTGATGCTAGAGAGATTTCATAATCCTCGAGCCGAGTGATTTTGGATTCTAGAATCCTATTCAGTTTGATATATTGAGCATGATTGGGAGTGACCTTCATCTTCTCCTTGTCCCATTGTTTGGGTTCAATCCGAATTTCGGTACTTAAGTATTTATACCTTTTTCTATCGTAGGCTCGAATTTGAATTAGAGCTTTTCCATCTTTTCCTATAATACCTTTTCGATTGTGTATTAAACCGTATTGTAGCATGATCCTAATATTTAAGTTCGAGTCAATATTTGCTATTCGACTTCACAACTACAATATTATTGCGGTAAAACGGGTACAACACAGGGTACAACATTGGTACAACATATTTGCTGCTATATGCTTTAATGTGCGTAGAGCTGCATTATCTTAAAACGTCAGAATCGATGATTTTATAGCACTAGATAATAAAAAAGGCCGATTTCGGGTGAAATCGACCTTCGTTTTGTGACCTTGTCAGGATTCAAACCTGAAACCTCCTGAGCCGTAATCAGGTGCTCTATTCAGTTGAGCTACAAGGCCAAATATTTCTGCAAATATAGCTGAGTCTATTATTTTGTCTCAACCATTTAAGAGTATTTTCATTAAAAAAAAGATGGCCGATGCCGTCCCGTAATATTTGATCACCAACCAGCGATTTTGAATATCATGCCACCAAAGTACTACCCAGGGTTTGTAGAACAAGCCTATGAGGAGTAGCACAAATGAACTGTAGCATAAAAAGGAAGTGATATATCTAATCGCTTCCAAAGCGCTGGATTATAGCGAACGTTTGATTTCTCTCTGCTCGAATCCTTCGATCACATCACCTACTTTGATGTCGTTGAAGCCTTTGATAGAGATACCACATTCGTAGCTGTGTTTCACCTCGGCTACATCGTCTTTGAATCGCTTCAATTGTCCGATCTCACCTTCGTAAGTCACAATACCATCTCTAATCAAACGGATGCTGTTGGCACGTTTTACATAACCGTCAGTTACATAACAACCGGCAACCGTACCGACTTTAGAAATCTTAAATACTTCACGTACTTCGATGTTACCCGTGATGACTTCTTCAACAGTAGGAGCCAATAGGCCTTCCATAGCGTCTTTCACCTCGTTGATTGCATCGTAGATAATTGAGTACAGTCTGATTTCAACTTCTTCTGTCTCAGCAATCTTCTTAGCACCTCCAGAAGGTCTTACCTGGAAACCGATGATAATCGCATCTGATGCAGATGCTAATAGCACATCCGATTCAGAAATCTGACCTACCCCTTTGTGAATGATATTCACCTGAACTTCCTTGGTAGAAAGTTTCAGCAATGAATCAGACAGTGCTTCTACAGAACCATCCACATCACCTTTTACAATCACGTTTAATTCCTTAAATGATCCGATGGCCAAACGACGACCGATTTCATCCAAAGTAATATGTTTCTTCGTTCTAATGCTCTGCTCTCTCTGAATCTGCTCACGCTTAGTAGCAATCTCTCTTGCTTCTCGGTCAGATTCCATCACATTGAACTTGTCACCAGCCTGAGCTGCACCATCAAGCCCCAACATTTGTAGTGGAGTAGACGGGCCAACTTTCGTCAGTTTGGCACCTTTATGATCGAACATGGCTTTTACCTTACCAAAGTAAGATCCTGCTAATACCACATCGCCAATTTCTAAAGTTCCAGACTGTACCATCATAGTGGTCACATATCCACGTCCTTTGTCCAAAGTAGCTTCTATGATAGAGCCGACTGCCTTTTTGTTAGGATTAGCTTTTAGCTCTAATACTTCAGCTTCAAGCAATACCTTTTCTAGTAAGTCTTCTACGCCTTGTCCAGTCTTCGCTGAAATCTCCTGGCACTGGTATTTACCACCCCAGTCTTCAACTAATATATTGTTTGCTGATAGTGCTTCCTTGATCTTGTCAGGGTTAGCACTTGGCTTGTCGATTTTGTTAATCGCAATGATGATCGGTACACCGGCTACTTGTGCGTGATTGATCGCCTCTTTAGTTTGTGGCATTACATCATCGTCGGCCGCAACCACGATAATTACAATATCTGTGATTTTTGCGCCTCTGGCTCTCATCGCCGTAAAGGCTTCGTGACCTGGTGTATCTAAGAAAGCAATTTTCTTTCCTGACTCAGTCATCACATCGTAAGCACCGATGTGCTGGGTGATTCCCCCTGCTTCGTCATCTGTAACTTTAGAATCTCTAATGTAATCCAGCAAGGAAGTCTTACCGTGATCGACGTGACCCATAATAGTTACGATCGGAGCTCTGTCCTCAAGAGTTTCTTCAGCATCAGTTTCTTCAACTACATCTACTTCATCATCCTGAGTAGTGAAGTCCACACTATAACCAAATTCATCAGCGATGATCGTGATAGATTCAGCGTCCAGACGTTGGTTGATAGAAACGAACATGCCTAATGACATGCATGTAGAGATAATATCATTGACGGATACGTCCATCAAACTAGCCAGGTCATTGGCAGATACGAATTCAGTCACTTTTAGCGTCTTAGATTCTTCCTGCTCCTGCATTAGCCTTTCTTCCTCGGCGTCTGCTACAGCTGACCTTTTCTCTTTTCTATATTTTGATCTACTTACGTTTGAGCTGGTTTTTCCACCGCTTAACTTGGCAAGTGTTGCTTTGATCTTATCTTGAATTTCCTTGTCAGTCAATTCTTCCTTGACGACTTTCTTTTTGCCTTTTTCGAAACGTCCACCGCCACGCTTGTCGCCTCTTTGGCCACCGCCACCAGCATCTTTTTTCGACGTGCTGATACGTTTTCTTGGTCGTTTCTTATCTCCTGAAGTATCAGAAGAAGCTACAGGCTTGCCTTTATCTCCTTTAGAAGGCGTTTTTGGCAATTCAATTTTACCTAATACTTTCAGTCCTCGGAGTGAATCCGCTTTGGCCTCGATAGTTTTATTCTCTGGTGCAGCAGCAGGTTTTTCTTCTACTTTTGGAGCTTCAACCGCTGGAGCTTTTTCCTCTGCTTTTGGAGCTTCTTCTTTTTTAACCTCCTCTTTTTTCGGTTCTTCTTTTGGAGCCTCTTCCTTTTTAGGTTCCTCTTTTTTAGCTTCAGGCTCTGGAGTCTTTTCTTCTACTTTAGGAGCTTCCTCTTTTTTAGGCTCTTCCTTCTTAGGCTCTTCTTTTTTCTTCTTGTCTCCAAGATCAATTTTGCCTACTACCTTGATGCCTTGCAATTTAGGACTGTCTACAGATGACTCGTCTGCTTTTTCAGTCTCTTCCGGCTTCTCTTCTGCAACAGGAGCGTCTGCGGCAGTATTGTCGGTAATTAGAATTTCTTCTTCTTTAACTGGCTCTACCGGCTCAGGAGTTGATTCCGCCTTGATTACTACATTGTCTCCAGATTTGGAACCAATGGAAAGGCTACTAGCCTCTTCTTTTTCATGTGCGGAATCAGCATATTCTTTTGCAAGAATTGCATATTGATCCGGGGTAAGCTTGGTGTTGGGGCTTCGCTCTATTTCATGCCCCTTTTCAGACAAGAATTCCACGACGGTGTCTATCCCGACGTTGAGCTTTCTTGCTGCCTGATTGAGTCTTATCATTTTACCTTCAGCCATAGTCAATTAAAAAGTATTCTTTCTGATTATAATAATCAGCTTATTGTTCAAATTCTTGTTTTAAGACACCCAACACATTGTTGATGGTCTCTTCTTCCAAATCGGTTCTTCTAAGCAATTCTTCAGTAGATAGTGACAAGACACTCTTTGCAGTATCCAAACCGATTTTTCTCAACTCGTCGATTACCCAATCTTCGATTTCGTCGGTAAATTCTGCTAATGCTACATCCTCCTCTTCCAGTCCGTCTAGCTCTCTGAAGACATCAATCTCCATGTCTACCAGCCTGCTCGCCAATTTGATGTTTTGTCCACCTTTACCGATCGCCAAGGAAACTTGGTCTGGCTTCAAGTAAACAGAAACTCTTTTGTTTTCTTCTTCTATTTTGATACTTGTAATTTTTGCAGGGCTCAATGCTCTGGTGATATACAAGTCCATATTGTCAGTGAAGTTAATCACATCAATGTTTTCATTTTGCAATTCACGTACAATACTGTGAATTCTTGACCCTTTCATACCTACACAGGCACCTACTGGATCAATTCTGTCGTCGTAAGATTCAACAGCTACTTTCGCTCTTTCTCCTGGTTCACGAACTACTTTTTTGATCGTAATCAAACCGTCATAAACTTCAGGTACTTCGCTTTCGAAAAGTCTTTCAAGGAAAGTAGGAGAGATTCTTGACAAGATAATTCTAGGGTTGCCATTTACGATCTCCACGCGATCTACAATAGCTCTTACAGAATCACCTTTTCTATATCTGTCTTTGCTGATTTGCTCTGACTTAGGAATGGTCAATTCATTACCCTCGCCGTCGATCAACAATACTTCTCTACTCAAAGTTTGGTATACCTCACCGTTGATGATTTCACCAACTAGATCCTTATATTTTTGAAATAGAATGTCTTTTTCTAGATCCTTGATTTTCTGAATCAGGGTCTGACGGGCTGTCATCACCATTCTTCTACCGAAATCAATCAGTTTTACTTCTTCAGCTACTTCTTCACCAATTTCGAAATCAGGCTCAATCTTTCTAGCATCTGTCAAACTAATTTTGTCATGATCCCAGATGTCTTCTGAGTTGTCATCAACGATTTCTCTAAACCTCCAGATTTCAAGGTCACCTTTGTCAGCATTGATAATGATGTCAAAATTGTCATCATACTCAAACTTCTTTCGGATCATGGTTTTGAATACATCTTCGAGTATTCTAATCATGGTAGGACGGTCTACATTTTTGCTTTTTGCAAAATCCGAAAACGACTCAATTAATACAGAACTATCCATTTTATTATTTGAATGAAACTAGAACAATAGTTTTATTTATATCCTCAGTATTGATGACTTTGGTTTCAGTAGTTTTCTTCTTTTTATCAATCACTATTTCTAGTTCGATAGAAGTGTCTTCCACTTTCTTCAACTGACCCTCCACAATGGATTTGTCATTCAAGGTCACCTTTACATTTTTGCCAATGTTTTTGACATACTGTCTATTCAGTTTGAGCGGATGATCCAATCCCGCTGAAGAGACTTCTAATGTCAAAGGCTCGCTAAGCTCAATTTCCTCATCGATAAAATGAGAAACTGCTCTACTCACCTCACTACATTTTTCTATAGTAATTCCCTGATCTCCATCTAGCAACACAATCAACTTACCACTACGGTCATTGCCTTTTTTGATAATATCTACTAGAAACAGGTCTTCCTGCTCAGAGAGGATATTTTCAACAACAGTTTGTACTTGATCTACGATGCTTTCAGTCACAATTCCTACTATAAAAAGAGGGGACTGAAGTCCCCTCGTTCAAGAAATCTATATTTCGAATGCAAATGTAGAGGAATAATCCGTCAAAACAAATATTTGGAAGAATATTGGATGCCAGAAAATGGTATAGATATGGTTAATAACATGGTCTTGCAGGTCATTAGGCCTACAAGCTTTCGAAGCTATTTGGAGGTGCTAAAGGTTTGACATCTCCAACAACGGTAATATTAAATACCTGCTTGTTTTAATATGGAGTGATACGTACCCTTCGGTAAATCTTTTTTTGGATGTGGTACAACTGCTCTTTTTCCGTTGGAGTGTTTATAAATGTGGTGACTTCCTTTTATTCTGTCCAGAGTAAAGCCAGCTTTGATCAATAATTTAATGATACTTTTTGAGCTGAAATCAGGCATGAGAGACTTGCAAGTTCATCTCAAGTAAATTGTCATCTGTAGGAATAGGAAGAGAGTCAGATTGTAACGACTCAATATACAATTCAATGGCCTCTTTGGCGTTAATCTTAGCTTCTTCTAGGTTAGTTCCATAAGTAATACAGCCTTCAAGGCTAGGTACGAAAACTGTATAGCCTCCTTCAGGTTCTTCTCGAAACAAAACTTTGTAATTCAGCATGTTCAAATATACGAATTCAGGTGTTTAAAAGTTGAAACATTACCCTAAAAACGAAATTAAAACACCTGCAGCCACAGCAGAGCCAATTACTCCGGAAATGTTGCTGGCCATGGCATATTGAAGCAAATGATTAGACGAGTCGTGCTTCAAAGCAATATCATTGGCCACCCGAGACGCCATAGGTACTGCAGATAATCCAGTGGCACCTATGAGTGGATTGATTTTCTTTTTAGCCACCAAATTATAAACCTTCACGGCGAAAATGCCTCCTGCTATTGAAATGGCAAAAGCAATGAATCCGCCAACTACAATCATGATAGTTTCTACGTTCAAGAAGGCTTTAGCTGTCATGGTGGCTCCTACCGTAAGTCCAAGAAAAATAGTCGCCGCATTCATGATTGAGTTGGATGCCGCATCAAATAATCTGGAAGTGTTGTTGCCAATTTCTTTTACCAGATTGCCAAACAATAGCATGCCAACCAATGGAACCGAAGAAGGCACCATAATCGCGACAATCGTACCCAAGGCAATTGGGAACAAAATCTTTACCGCTTGTAGGTTTTTAATGGCTGTACTTGAAGGATATAGTTTGTCCTGTTTTTTCATGTTGATAGCCAATTCGCTTTTGCTCATGGTTAACCGGACTACAAATGGAATAATCACAGGAACCAAAGCCATATATGAATAGGCGGCAATAGCAATTGGGCCTAAGAGGTGAGGAGCTAATTTGATGGTGGTATAAATGGCCGTTGGACCATCGGCTCCTCCTATAATGCCGAGCGCTGCGGCTTCTTTTGGGGAGAACCCCATCAAAATGGCCGCAATCAAAACCGAAAATATACCAATTTGGGCTGCTGCACCAAAGAAAGCCAATCGCAAGTTTCTCAGCATTGGGCCAAAGTCGGTGAGCGCACCAACTCCCATAAAAATGATTGGAGGAAGGAACCCTGTTTTTATCAAAGCATAATAGAGAAAATTCATGATGCCATGATCTCGGGCAATTTCCAATAGGTTTTTACCTTCTTCAATTTTTACAACACCCATTTCTCCGCCCGGAAAATTGGCTAGAAGTACACCAAAAGCAATTGGCACCAACAAAAGCGGCTCATACTGCTTTCTTATGCCTAAATACAATAGCCCAAAGGCCACCAGAATCATCAAGATGTTTTCAGGATGAGTCGCTAGGTCACCGATAGCGGTCATTTCATATACTTTGCGAAGTAGTTCCATTCAAATAGTCGTTAGTTCAATTTGAATAGGACATCGTCGTCGAAAATATCTTCTCCGTCTTTGATGCAGACTTCAGCAATGGTACCACTTTGATCTGCCTTCACGGCGTTTACTACTTTCATGGCTTCTATGTAGCAAATCACGTCTCCTTCCTGGACGGTGTCCCCTACTTTTTTCGCAGTTTCGGAGGAATCCTTGGTGAGAAATACTTTGCCCTCCAATGGAGCTAAGATCTCTTTCAGATGTCCGTTGGAAGTAGGGGTTTGAGTGGAAGAGGAAGGAGCGCTATCCGTATGAGTATCACCTCCTTCATACGAGATATTGACGTTGAATTTTTCACCATTTACATCTACTTGAATGGACTTAGGGCCAAGATCCCAAGTGCCATCAGATATAGTGGTTTGATTTGCCGGAGCATTTTCTTCTGCTCTACGTTGGGCCAGATCAGTTTCAAAATCAGCTTTAGCCTTTCCGGACTTGTAGTCGATGTATTGTTGAGGGTGGAGGGCATATTCGAGCAGCTCTTCATCATCTTGCCCAGTATCCCAGCCATTTTCTTCCATTTCTTTTCTCAAGTCATCCAAGCAATCAGGAACCAAGTCAGAAGGGTCCCCTTCAAAAAACTCTCTTCCTTGTTCTTCTGCCAGTTGCTTTAACTCACCACTTACCTCTCCAGGCAGACGGCCAGATTTACCGAGCATCATGTCCCAGGTGTTGTCATCTAACAGGGACCATCTTTCTTTGCCTTTTTCCATTTGCATGACGTTGACCAAGGCGGCATTTTTTACATATTGGCTGTAAGGTGTCACCAGCGGAGGATAGCCCATCATTGGCCAAACGTGTTGGACCTCATCAAACAACTTGATCAGCAGGTCATCTTGTGTAAGCTGCGGTTTGTTGTTTTTTTCCATCCACTTGTTCAGACTCTTTAGATTATTTTCTAAATCAGCCATTAAGCTGCCCATCATCCCGCCAGGTAAACCAGGAGCGATGAGCAAGGAATTCATCAATCTGTTTTTTGGATTTATATAATACCCCAAAAAGTCATCAATAAATTCCTGAGTAAGCGTTCGTACCTGCATGTAGGCTTTCATGTTGATATCTGGTAGAGAATAACCAGCATCTTTGAGCACCTCATGCACGGTGAGCAAATCGGCGTGAACTGTACCCCAGGATAAAGGCTCTACCGCAACGTCGACTATATCTGCTCCAGCTCTGACTGCTTCGAGCGAAGAGGTAACTGAAAACCCAGGGCCTGAATGGCCGTGGTATTGCACGAGTATATCGGGTTTAATTTCTTTGATTCCTGCTACGATTTTCCCTAAGGATACTGGTCGGCCAATGCCTGCCATATCCTTGATGCATATTTCCTCTGCACCTAAATTGATCAGCTCTTCGGCTTTTTTGATGTAATAGTCAATTGTGTGGATCCTAGAGTAGGTAATACATAAACAGGTTTGTGAAATCATACCTCCCTCTTTGGCGTATGCTATTGATTTTTCCAAATTTCTAGCATCGTTGAGTCCATCGAATGATCGCGAAATGTCAGTGCCTTGCAGTTTCTTTACTTTAAACATCAGTTTTCTGACGTCATCTGGTACCGGATACATGCGTAAAGCATTTAGTCCTCTTTCGAGCATCTGTGTTTGGATGCCTGCATCGTTAAATGGCTGAGTCCATGCTCGGTTGGATATGTTGGGATTTTCACCGTAGAGCAGGTTGATTTGCTCAAAACCCCCGCCATTAGTCTCAACTCGTTTGAAACAACCCATGTCAATGATCGGCTGGGCTACTTTGACCAATTGATCAACGCGTGGCATATATTTTCCGGATGACTGCCACATGTCACGATATACCAGACACAGTCCTATCTCTCTTCCCATAATATCAGTTCATTTTTGTGATGTTAGTAATTTTTCCTTTGCCCTTGGTGAAAATTTCAACAGCGGATGTAATTGCGGCCACTTTAGCTGGCGCAATTTTTGATGTAGGGGCAGGCGGCTGGCTTGCTGTTTCAAGAGCAGGAACAAAACGGTTGACGAAGCGTATCAAAAGCTTACCGACAATTACGACACAGAGTAGAACAATGAAAACTGTAATCATTCCAACTCCCATAAGTAAGAAAGCGGTTCGAAGTTCTTCTGTCATAAATTTTGCTAACCTATTGTTAATTACTTAATTGCAACTTAAATAATATTGTAGAAACCGATAGAATTCGCATGAAAAATATTGAAACGGAAATATTGATAGACGCACCTATAGAAGTAGTATGGCGTGTGCTAATGAACTTCGATGCCTATCGTGATTGGAATCCATTCATTACTGTAGAAGGGGATGCTGTATTGGGCAATAAACTCGATGTGATCATAAACATGGATGGAAGAAAGAACTTCTTTAAGCCAAAAGTGGTGGCTTATGAGGAGGGACGTCGATTTGAATGGACGGGTAAACTTCTACTTAAAGGATTGTTTGCCGGTAATCATTACTTCAAGTTGCATCCTGTCACAGAGTTTCAAACACAATTTATCCACGGGGAAAACTTCACTGGTATTCTTCAAGGACCTATCATGAAAAAAGTCCGCGACAAAACAATTAAGGGTTTTGTGACCATGAATGAGGCTATGAAAGCTTATGCGGAGGAGCAAGTGATATAGTATGCGCGCATAATAAAGTGCCGGTTTTGGTTGGGTTGAGTGTTTGAATTTTTTACTTTTGAAAGTTCACCCATTCAAATTATAGTACGAATGACTGTAGTTTGATTCACTAACAACGACCCATGGAAGCATACGCAAAAGCTGTTTTATA
Source organism: Reichenbachiella sp. (assembly GCF_033344935.1). Classification (NCBI taxonomy): domain Bacteria; kingdom Pseudomonadati; phylum Bacteroidota; class Cytophagia; order Cytophagales; family Reichenbachiellaceae; genus Reichenbachiella; species Reichenbachiella sp. The sequence continues at coordinate 871,510 of NZ_JAWPMM010000001.1, forward strand.
TATCATTCCTGTTTTTTTGCTGCTGATGGCAGTGGAAGCTATTTATGGATTTGTAGTCAAAAAGAACACCTTTCGAAGCTTTGATACCATCACTGGTATTAGCTCTGGTATCACGAATTCAGTTAAGGATCTGTTAGGGCTTACTTTGGTGGTCATCGCCTATTCTTGGTTGTATGAAAAACTGGCACTTATTGAGATTGAAAGCACCGTATTAGTTTATGTGATATGCTTTATGTGTATTGACTTCTCAAGCTATTGGATACATCGGCTGAGGCATCATGTGAATTATTTCTGGAACGAACATGTAGTACATCATAGTAGTGAAGAATTCAATATGGCTTGTGCTCTTCGTCAGAGTATATCGTCTTTTTTTGGAATATATTCGGTGCTACTCATTCCGGCAGCACTTTTAGGTGTGCCACCGAAGGTAATTGCCATTGTAAGTCCAATTCATCTATTTCTTCAATTCTGGTATCATACGAGGCATATACCGAAACTTGGGTTTTTAGAGTACATCATAGTAACTCCATCCCAGCATCGGGTGCATCATGCGATCAATCCTATTTATCTAGATAAAAATCTTGCGGCTATCTTTTGTATTTGGGATAGAGCTTTTGGCACATTTCAGGAAGAGTTGGATGAAGAGCCATGTGTATATGGTGTGAAAAAGGCCCCTCAAACCTGGAATCCTATTTTGATCAATTTCCAGCATTTGTGGCTATTAATAAAGGATGCCTGGCGGACGAGCAACTGGTTAGATAAGTTTAGAATTTGGTTTATGCCTTTGGGTTGGAGGCCAGCCGACATCAAAGATAAATACCCAATCGACTATATCGATGACCCAAAGGATCAAGTAAAATATGATACTCAAGCGTCTAAAGCTTTGCATATTTGGTCTTGGGTACAACTGATCATGACGCACCTATTTTTGATTTTGATGTTAGTCAATTTTGCTAGCATCGGTTTTCCGAATTTGTTTATCTACGGAGCCTTTCTGTTCATACACATCTATGCGTCTAGTGAGCTGATGGATCTGAAAAAATCGGCCATACTATTTGAAGCGATCAAATGCTTTGGTGGGCTTTATTGGATTTGGCAATCTGGCGATTGGTTTGGAATTAATGCCCATTGGGAATGGGGTTCCCTCGTGGTGATAGGGTACCTTTTGATTTCTCTACTGCTGACTTTTGGGTTTGTTGTTTGGGAACTAAACAAAGAAAAAGGACAACTCACGATGTCTGCTTAAGTTCTTCATTAGCCATAGTCAATTCATAGCTAGGTAAAAAGATATTTATGGTTGTGCCTTTTCCAATTTCGCTCTCAATAGTAAGAGTTCCGTTGTTTCTATCTACAAATTCCTTGACGATTTGGAGTCCTAAACCTACACCGCTTTCTCCTGCCGTGCCATAGGAGCTTTTCACAGTATTCTGTGAAAGTATTCTTTTGATTTGGTTGTCATTCATTCCAACTCCCGTGTCAGAAATTCGAATATTAATTTGATCCTCATCCAAATCAGCTTCGAGCTTGATCTGTCCATTTTGTGTGAATTTAAGTGCATTGGCCACCAGGTTTCTTACGATCGTTTTGGTACTATTTGCATCTGCCCAAAGCATTAAGTCTGATTCGGTAGGTGATACTAATTGCACCTGTTTCATTTTGGCAGGTTCGGAGAATAGCGAGATGTTTTCATCAAATATTTCTTTCACGGAAACCTTTTCAGGCACATGAGGGAAGTGACCTTGTCTTTGCATAGACCAGCATAGTAGATTGTCGAGAAGATTCGAAATGTTGGATGCCATTTGATCAATTTTTTCTCCAATCTCAATTACTCGGTCATAATTGGCAACTTTTAAATGCCTATTCAAAATCAAAGAAATATTAGTAAATGCTTCTACCGGAGATCGTAAATCATGAGAAATGATTGAGAAAAATTTGTCTTTGGTTTCGTTGAGGCGTTCCAATTCAATATTCGCAGCAGCTAGCGCTTTATTGATCTGATTTTTTTTATTATAAAGTAGGCCAATAATAAATGCGACAACAATGAGTGAAATGATACCTGCGGTTGAGATCCATTGTATCGTATTTTTTCTTTCCAACTCTTGATTGAATAAAAAGGCCTCTTTTTGGCGTTCATTAGCAATGGCTTCTTTTTCCTGATCGAATTCAAACTGAGAGGCTAGTTGCGTAATCTTTTTGGTGGAAGATTCATTAAAGAGTGAATCTTGGGCTTTAGTGTACAATTCATGATATTTCAAAGCACTATCTGGCTGGGCCTGAAGTTTAAAATATTGATAAAGAAGATGAGTCGATTCTTTTACCTCTTGCAATAAGTTGTACCTATCGGCAATTTCAAACGCCTTTGACGCATATTTTCTTTGAGTAAGCAGAGGTGTGGTGACTTGAGCCATAATGATGTAGGCAGCACATTGAATTTTGTGATATTGCAGCCGCTGAGCAATTGCTAGACCTTTGGTACAAAACCAATTGGCACTATCATATTTACCCTGTTGGAATTTGACTTGCCCTAATGCTGTGAGTAAGTATGCCTTGTCTTTTTCTAAACCTAAAGAATCGGCAAGAAATAGCCCTTTAGTTGTAAATTCTTCTGCTTGATTCGGTTGATTTTGTTCAATGTGCAAACCACTTAAATTTAAGTAGCTGTTTACTTCGTTGTACAGGGCTTTTTGTTCTAGATTACCTTCAAGTCCTTTCAGAAAATACATGGAGGCCAACTCATATTCTCCCAAATTTTTATGGATAACACCTATGTTGTCATAACATTCAATCTGCCCTTCAGGGCTATCTAGCTCAGTATATAATTTCAAGGCCTGCTGATATTTTTCGAGCGCATAGGCAAATGCACCTTGCTCTTCGTAGACTACGCCTATATTGGTGTAGATTTTTGCCTCATTGTATTTGTTACCAAGAGATTGGAAAATGGGAATAGCTTCCTCATAATTTTTAACCGACTCAGTATATCTGCCAGCGTCTTTCATTAATATACCAATATTGACTTTGGCTACCGCCTGCCCAAATTCATTGTCAATACTTTTGAAAAGTAGAAACGCTTGATTTAAATAAAAAAAGGAGCTGTCTGTTTGCCCCTTGTCCATAAAAATCAATCCAATATTGATGTTTGTTTTCCCTTCGCCATACGAATTCCCCATTTTTTTGAAAAGCCCTTTACTTTCTTTTAAGTAGGTGAGTGCAGGCTCATAGTCGCTGAGTTGATAATGAAGTATACCTATATCGTTTAGTAGATCACTAAGCCCTTCATCATTTTCTAGTCTTTTATATAGGGATAATGACTTTTGAAACATTTGTTTTGCACTATCATATTTGCTTGCCCCTTCGAAAAACGAGCCAAGCATGCGATAAGCAAGTGCTTCCCCATTGGAATATTTTTGACTTTGAGATAGTGCAAGGGCCTGCTTTGCATAGTTTTTGGTTTTTTCCGGCTCTGCTCGAATATATTCGGAGGCCAATTGATTCAAAATATCAATTTTTTCAATTCCGTCCTCCTGCTTCTCGAGTACTATGAGTAAACTATCGATAGTTTGATTTTGACTAAATAGAAGGGTGGCATTTAGCAGGAATGCACAAAATAGGGAGGCTTTCATCCGGTTTTGTTTGATAAACGAATAATTAAATTAATAAGAATCTTCTTAAAAAGTTGGATAGATTTGGAACTAGTAAGCACTAAGATGAATATGGATAATCCACCCATCAAACTACTACTTGTAGATGATCACGAAATTTTCTTGGAAGGACTCATGGCTTTGTTTGAAGGAGAGCCTAGCCTCGACATCGTGGGAGCCGTCACAGGTGGCAAGGAGGCATTGCAAAAAATTAAAGCTCAAATGCCAGACATCTTGGTAACAGATCTGAATATGCCTCAAATGAGCGGTATAGAATTAGTCAAGTCCGTGAAATCTAAATATCCCGATCTCAAAATTTTAGTATTGACTACTAATAACGAAAGAAAGACGGTTTCCGACATTGCTATGTCAGAAGCTGAGGGTTATATTCTAAAAAAGAGTCAAAAAACGGAATTACTGACGGCAATATTGAGAATAGCAGATGGAGGCACTTACTATTCCAATGAGGTCATGAATATTATTCTTGAACGCATAGTGAAGGAAAAGAAAAAACTTGAGGCTTCAGCCACACTTACAGGCCGTGAACTCGAAATACTTCAGCTCATTGCGGAAGAAAAGTCCAGTGATCAAATAGCCGAAGAGTTATTCATATCTAGAAGAACAGTAGATACACATCGAACGAATTTGCTGCGAAAAACTAATAAAGAGACGGTGGTAGGTCTTTTGAAATATGCCTATCAATATGGCCTGATAGCGCTTTAAGCTAATTACTACGTACTTGTACCGAGTATAATTGGGCATCAATCGGTATGTTTTATGCAACCATAGGTTTTGAACTTTACTTCAAAAAATCCTATGAAAACTATCAACAAAATTTTACTGAGCACTGCATTTATATTGCTTTTAAGCACCTATCTATTTGCAGGACCTAATGACGATTTGATCACCGCTTGTAGAGCGGGTGACTTTCAAGCAGCAAGCAAAGCGATTTCCGCAGGGGCTGATGCAAACGCATTGGACAAGGATGGTAAATCTGTCATTTCTAATGCTTTTTTCTGGCCAAAAATCACGCAGCTGCTTATTAACAATGGAGCGGATGTAAATGGTGGTAATTACCCCGCTATTATCAATGCTAGCAACAATTATTCTTTGGAAGTAATGGAAATTTTGCTCAATAATGGTGCTGATCCGAATTTGCCTGGATTGATACGTGACGAACGTATGAAACCAATATACGATCAGATTGAAATGCTGGAAACGCAAGCAGCTAGTGCAAAGGGAAAGAGTAAAAAAATATATGAAGACGGAATTGCTGCATTGAAGGCTCAATACGGAGATGCATTGACTGGTGGAATAAAAGTCTATGCACTAAACCTTACCGTTCAGGCTACCAATTGCGTGGAGTGCATAGATAAGTTGATGGCGAATGGTGCCAAGACAGATTTAGCTTCAGGCCAACCATTAATTCATATATATGCGGCTTATGGCAATTCCCGTCAGGCTAGAAAAGAGCTATTTGCTCAAGGCGTAGATAATATGAAAAAATTTGGGTTTAAAATTCCTGATTGGTATGGAGCATTGCCTGATGATGTGAATGCCAGAACAGAGGAAGTGCTGAAAAGAATCTTGAGCGCAGGGATAGCTATAGATCAATTAAATGACCAAGGACAAACTGCGCTTCACACGGCTTTGGCCGGTGGAGTAGGAAACAAGAAAGAAGTCATGTTGGCACTTTTGAATAATGGAGCAGATTTCAAAATTGAAGATCCCAAATTCGGTAAATGCTTCACTTTGGCAGCAAAAACGGGTGTTGTAGAGGTGGCAGAGGCTATGCTAGCCAAAGGTGCAGACATGGGAGAAACTTCTAAAATTTTAGATTTAACCATTGGTCAAAGCTTAAAAGGAGCAACACCAATCATTGCAGCCACCATGCATAATCATCTGGAGATGGTCAAATACTTAGTGTCTAAGGGAGCGAGCATCAAAGAAGATGCTGAGGGTTTTAGCTATAACATGTATACTGGATGTGCCACGGGAGTGAAAAATAAATCGGCTATCTACTTTGCCATAGACAATCAAAACATGGAAATGATTAAGTATATGGTAGAAGAAAGTGGACTTAATTGGTACAGACCTCTTAAAGTTAATCAGTTGAAAAAAACAAGTTATACTGATATGGGAAGCTACACGCAAAAAACGACCAAGTGCTATAGCGATGGCTCTTATATCCCTTCCGCATATGCGAAAAAAATTGGGCTAGGAGACATTTCTAAATATTTGAAAGACAATAAACTCTAAAAGCGATAAGGCAGTTATGAAAGCTAAAATGCTCATTCTAAGCATGCTTCTTCTAGGATTTATGCATGCTCATGCCCAATTGAGTGAAATTTATGAAAATAGGAAGTGGGATATTTTCTTTAACTATACTCAATTTCAATACGATCAAGGAGATGCCAAAGTGAAGTATAATTTTCTAAAGCCTTTTTATGTGAGGATAGGAACTGATAAAGTAGGTAGTGCTAAACCACATTTTAGTTGGCAAATTCCCTTAGGATCTGATGCACTTTGGTCATCGCTTATGGGTACGGATGACGAAAGTGGACTTAATAATCAAAGCCAATTGAACCAATATGGAATAAGTAGTGGTATTTTAGGTGTGTTTCAATTAAAGTTCAACATCGTTGGGAAGGATGATTTTGTTATAGCAGTAGGTGTGGAATTTGGTGATAATGCTACCTCCGAAAATTGGAGTGTAATCGTTGGCCCAGCTCTATTGATTGAAAAAGCAATGACCAATTTAATTGCACTTGGCATAAATATGAGTACATCAAAAGTCGTAGCTACTAATTCTGAACAGGGTGATGCAAAAGATATGTGGGTGACTAGTATTTACCCTAGAGTACTTTTCAAAAAAGGGTGGTATTTAGAAGCGGGTTTAATGTTCACTAATGAAGTAAATGGAATCAAATACAGTCGAACAGATTTCAACTTAGGGAAGTCATTTCGCTTCTAAGAAAATTGGGGTATGATCTATCATACCCCAATTTTACTAAAGGTATAAACTTAGCTCTTTGAAGCTATCCAATCGTTGACCATAACCTCTAGTAAATCAAGAGGAACGGCCCCGCTGGTCAATACCACATCATGAAATTCTCTGATGTCGAATTTTTCTCCCAATTTGGCTTGAGCATCAGCTCTTAGTTCTAATATTTTCAGCATACCGATTTTATAAGCGGTGGCTTGTGATGGCATCACTATATGGCGTTCCACCATTCTTACACACTCCCGTTCGCTACCTGAAGTATTGTTTTGGTAGTAAGCTATACCTTCTTCACGTGTCCATTTCTTGCCGTGAATTCCAGTGTCTACTACCAATCTGCAGGCTCTCCAAAGTTCCATAGCCAATCGCCCATAGTCAGAGTAGGGATTTGCATACATGCCCATTTCTTTTGGTAAAAATTCACAGTATAGTCCCCATCCTTCCGTGTATGCCGTATACCCACCAAATTTTCTGAATTTAGGAACTCCTTCCAGTTCTTGTGAAATACTACGTTGCATGTGATGGCCAGGAATGCCTTCATGATAAGCAAGTGCCTCCATTTCAAATTTGGGCATATTTTTGGAATCTGCAAGATTAGCATAGTAAGTGCCTGGTCGGCTACCATCGAGCGCTGGACTTTGATAAAATGCCTTGCCTGCTGATTGCTCTCTAAAAGCTTCGACCCTTTTTACTATCATGTCTGCCTTTGGTTTTGTGATGAACAATTCGTCCAACCTGGCTTTCATATTGTTGATAATGGTTGTGGCACTGTCCATATATGCCAATTTGCCCTCGTCTGTGTTTGGATAGTAGAATTGATCATCTTCAATAAGAAATTTGAAAAACTCTTGTAGAGTGCCTTCGAATTGTACCTTTTTCATAATTTCTCTCATTTCATTATGAATTCGGGCTACTTCCTTTAAGCCAATCTCATGAATCTCATCTGAGGTCAGATCTGTAGTTGTGGTTCTTTTTAGAGCAAAATTGAAATAAGCTGCTCCATTAGGAAATTTCCATGCACCGTCATCTGTAGTGGCTCTTTTCTCTTGTTCTGTCAAAAAAGAGATAAGAGACTCATATGCTGGCTTTACACCAGTCAAAAGCGCCTCATTGGCTTTGGCCAATAATTCCTCTCTTTCATCCTGAGATAGGGAATCAAGGTTTTCAATTTTTCCTGAAAAGTCTGCTAATAGTGTACTTGATTCTCCTGTTGTGAATGGAGCACCTTTCAGGATGTTTTCAGAGTCTGAAATGACTCGAGGAAATACAAACTTGGGAGGGACAATTCCATTTTCTTCTCTGGTTTTCAGATTGACGATCAATTGATCAAAAACCGTTTTTAACTTATTTAATCTAGAGATGTAAGCTTCAGCGTCTTCTTTATTTGTGATTTGGTGCATGTTGATCAAAAAGGCTGGTTTGCCTGAGTGCATCCCAAACATTTGATTCACGGGGTAGTTGTACAGCCTATATTTGAATCCATCAATTTGCTGCTCTGAATTCGCTACGAATAAATCGTAACTGACTTTGCTCATTTTGTCCAACGCATCGTAGTTGATGGAGTCTTTGAGCCATTGCAGCTCTTGCTTGGTTATTTCGAGTTCTGCTTTTTCATTTTCGTCTGAGTAGTCGTCCCATTTGTCTTGATTGTCTTTTATTCCAAGATAGGTTTGATACTCAGGGCTTCTGCTCAATCCATCAGTAAAAGATTTCTCAAAAAAGTCATTGGCTTTTTGAGATTCAGAAGCTATTTCTTCTGCTGAGTACGTCTTTTTTTCTTGATCTGGGTTGCACGCCATGATCAAGGCTAGAAGGAAAAATAGAGAGTTTTTGACTTTATTCATTTTTGTATTGTTTAATTGAGTTCGCAATTTATTGAATTGAAGCTAAAGCTTTTACTTGCACGTAAGGATACTTTTAGGGGTTTTGGTATTTTGCTTGACGTTAGATTATAACATTTTAATTCGAATGAAGAAACTGATACTATCTATCATTATCATTTCATTTTCAGAACAACTCTCTGCCCAAAGTCCGTCTAATGTTCCTGTTGGAGAATTTTGGATAGGATTGCAGTTTGCTGTGCCTGTTGGCACTTTCGCCGATGAAATAGACAGAAACCTTGGTTACGGAGGTAATTTGGGTGGGGTTTGGAATCCATCAAAAGTCAATAATTTTTTCCAAGTGGGTCTGGATTTGGGAATCAACTATATGGGGAAGGATAAGACTGAAATTAGCGGGCTTCCTCTCAAGACTACAGCCACATTAATTACGACTCATCTGATGACACGATTGAGAGTGCAAACCGATTCACATATCAAACCTTATGTTGATCTTTTGGGTGGCGGAAAATTTTTCTCAACTACTACTAAATACAACAACGATCTTTTCGATACGCTTTTTGATATTGAGGATGAGTCTGTTTTTGCAGATCAGACTAAAGGTGTTTGGAGCTATGGCGCTGGATTAGGTTTTTCATTTCGCAAACAAGCCTTTGGAGCTGATTTAAGGGTTTTATATCTGGCGAGTGGTCCTATGGAATATATTTCACCTAAAAATTTAAGACAGGATGATTTTGGAGACTTCTATTATGAACATCAGGAAATTAGTAGAACCCACATGGTCTTTCCTCAATTGAGTATCAGTTTTGATCTTTGAATAACAAAGGAAGCCATTTAATTATCTCATAGATTCCATGTAATTTCGGGATTCAATTACCTCATTCGAAAAATGAAAAAAATTGCCTTTGTTACCGGAGCAACTTCTGGAATTGGTGAAGCTATCGCCAGAGCACTAGCACCTGAATACACCCTAATTATTTGTGGTCGTAGAGTGAAACGACTCAAAAGTCTAGCAGATGAGCTAAGTAAAATTACAGATGTTCGAACTTTATCCTTTGACGTATCTGATGCTCAAGCTGTAAATGAAGCAGTGAACTCACTTCCAACCGAGTGGCAAAATATCCAGGTTTTGGTAAACAATGCTGGTAATGCGCATGGCAGGGCGCCTATTCATGAGGGAGATTTGGAAGATTGGGATGCCATGATAGATGGCAATCTAAAAGGACTCTTGTATGTAACTCGGGCCATATCTCCAGGTATGGTCGAAAGAAAATCTGGTGATATTATCAATATTGGTTCCATTGCAGGTAAAGAGGTGTACCCTGATGGAAATGTGTATTGTGCATCCAAATTTGGAGTGGATGCAGCTACCAATGGTATGCGAATGGATTTGAACCCCTATGGTATTAGAGTTATAGGTATCCATCCAGGATTAGTCGAAACAGAATTCTCGATGGTTCGCTTTAAGGGTGATGAGAATAAAAGTGAAAGTGTCTATAAAGGCATTACGCCTCTATACGCGGAGGACATTGCGGAGACTGTAAAATTTGTAGTAGGGCGGCCGCCTCATGTCACCATTGCTGATATTACGATTTTCCCAACGGCTCAGGCCAGCAGTACCATTGTTAATCGTCAATCCTAGGCAATATGATGGACTGGAAGCGTTTGATGTCATCAGCAAGAATTGGTGATAATAAAGAGAACAAAAACACAAATCCTCTTCGAAGTGATTTTGAAATCGATTATGATCGAATCATTTTTAGTGGCCCATTTAGGAATCTGCAGGATAAAACCCAGGTTTTTCCTCTGCCAGATCAGGATTTTGTACATACCCGATTGACCCATAGTTTGGAAGTTTCCAGCGTTGGGAAATCGTTGGGTAAGAATGTAGGAGCGTCAGTGATTGAAAAAAACGCTGACTTGTCTTACCTGACTCCTTATGATTTTGGAGCCGTGGTTGGCGCTGCTGCCTTAGCGCATGACGTGGGCAATCCACCATTTGGTCACTCTGGAGAGCAGGCTATCTCAGATTACTTTCTTCACAACAGCAAAGCTCAGAAGTTCAAAGCGCTCGTGTCGCCAGAACAATGGAATGATTTGATTCGATTTGAAGGCAATGCACAGGGCTTTAGACTATTGACAAAAAATCAAAAGCAAGGACTAAGGTTGACATTTGCAACCTTGGCTGCTTTTACAAAATACCCCTGTTCTTCTACTCTTCCGAACCGGGACAAGTCAAGAAAAAGCCAAAAAAAATACGGCTACTTCAAAGCTGAAGAAAGCGTGTTTTGCCAAGTGGCTAATCATTTGGGATTGATTCAGTTTGATGAAAATGAGAATATCTATGCCAGACACCCGCTAGCTTTTTTAGTGGAGGCCGCAGATGATATCTGCTATAGCATTATCGATTTGGAGGATGGTTTTGGTTTAGGTCTGGTGACTTATGAAGAAGCTAGAGATTTCCTGGCGGAGATATTGGGAGATCATTATTATCCTGAGAAACTAGAAAACATTGTTAGTGACAAGGAGAAAATTGGTGTACTCAGAGCAGTGGCCATCAACACGCTCATTCATCAAACCTCTGAAGTGTTTATGGCACACGAAGAACAGATTCTTAATGGATCATTTGACAAGGCACTTACTGACCTAATACCTGCTGCGGATACACTGGAAAGACTAAGTTCTTTTTCGGTCAAGAGAATATATCAAAGCAGACAAGTCTTGGAAAAGGAAGCAGCGGGATTTGAGGTGATAGACGGTCTATTGGAGTCGTTTATAGAAGCTGTTTTTTGTAAGTTTTATGATGAAAAAAATTATTCGGGGAGACATAAAAGTGTTTATCGTTTGTTGCCATCTGAGATTCAATTCAAATTAGATTGGGCAAAAAGTCCATACGAGTCTTTTTTGGAAATCACAGATTATATATCTGGCATGACCGATAGTTCGGCTGTCAAACAATTTAGAATTATGAAAGGAATAAGCTTGGCTTAAGGCCAAGACAATGTTTATCTTTCGAATAGAATGAGTACCATGAATAAAGATTGGCAATTACTTACGTTTCCGGATGTTTCCGATCTTTCGCAAGCGCGCGAACAATTTCATCAGGCCATTCAAAATGTAGCAGCTGTAGGGCGATCATTTTTACCTGCCAATGAGCAGGATGAAAATGCCAATTTGGAATGGGACTTTGGATTACAAAGAATAGTCGGTCGCTGGGTCGAAGCAGATACAAAATTCAGATCATCAATTAGTTTAAGAAAGTTTGAAGTATATCTCGTTGATGAGCATTTGCAGACTATTTCTTCGATCGCAATGGAGAATATTAGGCAAACGGACGTGATGGTTTGGCTGGAGCATGAATTGAGTAAGTTGGGGGCTGATTTTTCAAAAATTAATTTGAATTACCCTTATAAGATCCCAGAATATGCTACAGCAAAAGGAGAAGCTTTTCATGTTGAAAATATGGCCGCGGCTCAAGAATTGAGCAAGCTTTATCATAATACTGCTGCCTTGTTGAAAAATCTGGTTCAGAAGGAAGAAAATGCTTCTGAAATCAAATGTTGGCCTCACCATTTTGACCTCGCGGCAAGGATCACTTTGTTGGATACTGGTGATCCTGAAACTTCGAGGAGTATTAACATGGGGATGTCACCAGGCGATAAGTACTATGATGAACCTTATTTTTATTGTTCACCCTGGCCTTACCCTACAAAAAATTTGATTGATTTGAGCGATGTAAAAGGGCATTGGCATGAAAATGAATGGGTGGGAGCAGTTTTACCCGTCAGCCAATTGGCACCCTATAATCTGATTCAAGATCAGCGCAGATTAGTCATGAAATTCTATCAAACTTCTTTAAAATTTCTAAAAGAGGTTTTGTGATGGATATACACGATTCTTTACAATTGCCATGTGGTGCAGTGCTCAAGAATAGGCTCGCTAAGGCCGCAATGACCGAACGCTTCTCGGTTGGAGATTTAAAACCAAACCAAAGACACTATACCCTGTATGAAAACTGGGCTAAAGAAGGCTCGGGACTATTGATTACAGGAAATGTAATGCTTGAAAAAGCTCATTTGGAATCCGCTGGAAATGTGGTGATGCATAAAGAGTTTTTACCAGAACTGAAGAAGTGGGCAAAAGCGGCAACTTCAGGAGGTAATCATTGTTGGACTCAGATCTCTCATAGTGGTCGGCAGACTTCAATTTTCAATAATTTGAGACCAGTTTCCGCTTCTAATGTCAAATTAAAAAAGCTAGGATTTTTTGCGAAGCCTAGAGCTTTAGAGACCAGTGAAATCGAAGGGTTAGTTGAGAAATATGCCACTGCAGCAGAATTGTCGAAGCAAGCGGGATTTACAGGCATTCAGATACACGCGGCACATGGCTATCTTATTAGTCAATTTTTGTCACCTATTACCAATAAAAGAACTGACGAGTGGGGTGGAAATCTGGAAAATAGAACGAGGTTTCTATTTGAAATTGTCAAAGCTACAAGGAGTTGCGTAGGTCCTGATTTTCCAATAGGTGTGAAGTTGAACTCTTCCGATTTTCAGAAAGGTGGGTTTAGTGAGGAGGATTCGCTTTGGGTGATTAAACAACTTGAGGAATTGGGTATTGATTTGTTGGAGATCTCTGGAGGCACTTATGAGAATGCAGAATTTTTACTGGCGGAGAATGTAAGGCAATCAACAAAAAAAAGAGAGGCATATTTTCTGGATTTCGCAGAAAAGGTAAGGAAAGAAAGCAGTATTCCCCTTATGGTTACTGGTGGTATTCGTTCGCTTGAATTCTGCAATGAAGCCTTGAATGAAAATTTGCTGGATGTTGTGGGTATGGCAAGACCTTACTTGCTCTATGATAATTTTGCCGGTAGGTTTTTAGCTGGAGAGGTAACTCCTGGCCCCTTTTCTATAAGAACCGGAATAAAGGCATTTGAAGATATGGCAGAGGCGGGTTTCTATAATTTGCAATTGGACCGTTTAGGGCGAGGTAAAACAATCAATAAAAACTATTCAGCAGCGAGGTCAGCATTTCATTTGATAAAACATGAATTTGTAAAAGCGCTAGCCAATAAATTTGCAGGTTAGAGATTTAGCAGAAAAACAGATGACCCATCTAAAGTATTCCATAATTATTCCGGTTTATAATCGTCCTGATGAAATGAAGGAGATGCTTGATAGTTTGAAAAATCAAACAATCAAGCCATTTGAGATTATCTTGGTAGAAGATGGTTCGGATCAGAAGTCTGATTTTTTGATAGACAGATATGACTTGCCAATTAATTACTTCTTCAAAAAAAACACAGGGCCTGGAGATAGTAGAAATTTTGGAATGAAAAAGGCAAAAGGAGAATACTTCCTCTTTTTTGATTCAGATTGTGTGCTTCCTGAAGATTACTTCGAGAATTTGGACCATGCGATTGTCGAGATACAGCCAGATGCCTTTGGAGGGCCAGATGCTGCACATCCCAGTTTCTCAAATGTGCAAAAGGCGATTAATTATGCGATGACTTCCTTTTTTACCACAGGAGGAATACGTGGTGGCAAGAAGCAATTAGACAAATATCAACCCCGAAGTTTCAACATGGGACTTAAAAAAGAAGTTTATGAAAAAGTGGGTGGTTTTTCTGACATTCATCCGGGAGAAGATCCAGATTTAAGTTTTCGAATAATGGATGCGGGATACAAAGTTTCCCTGATTCGCGAAGCAGTAGTTTTTCATAAGCGAAGAATTGATTTTGAAAAATTCATCAAGCAAGTGTACAAGTTTGGTGTAGTTAGAGTGATTTTGAATCGTTGGTATCCCGGTACTGGTAAGGTGGTCTATATGCTACCGTCTCTATTTCTGTTGGGAACGTTGGGATTGCTGTTGTTGATACCCTCAACTGGAGGATATAGTTTATTGCCTTTGAGTTTGTTTATCGGGTTGATTGGGCTAGATGCCTGGAGGTCCAATTCTTTCATAGTTGCCGTGCTGGCTATTCCTGCAGCTTTTATCCAATTGTTAGGCTATGGGTTCGGTTATCTAAAATCTCAAATCAAATTGAATTTACTTGGCCAAGCCGAACGTCAAGTTTTTCCATCCTTTTTTTTTGACAAAAAATAAACCCCGACAGAAGCCGGGGTTCGTTTATTAACACTATTTCCTGCCGTCTACAGGATAAGCTATGAGAAAAAGGTTGCTATTTCAGTCATAGTTTCAAACCACCATGAGAGGTTCTGATTTGGCTATGTTCAACTCCCCAATAATCTTGTGGGCTAACACTTTGTCATCTCCAGTAAATTCCATGAGTATAGTTAGGGCGTCTCCCAAATCACTCGTCTTCTTCAAAGATTTGAAGTCAACTGAACTTCCATACTCATACTTTTTGGTTACAGAATTATACCAAATAAGATGCATAGCCAATGTGTTAACGTTACAAATAAACCTAATTCTAAGTGTTCGTATCTGCCAGTTTACTTTACTCAACTGTCAAATTCTAACTAAGTATTAAAAACGAACCGTCCTCAATACTAGTTGAAAACACTACGAGACGCCTACATTTTTCGACCTAAGAGGCTAATCTTACGACGGATTGTGTATTAGCAATGTTTAATTGCTCAATGATCTTGTAGGCTAACTCTTTAGAATCCTTGTCAAATTCCATGAGCACCGTATATGCTCTGGGATTATTGGCTGATTCAATTTCTAAATTAAAAGCAGCCACATTACCGTACTTGTACTCGTTTAGGTCAGGGTTATACCATATAAAATGCATATGCTTTTTAGTTTAGTAATACCCCAAAGTAAAGGAGGTTGGAATTTCGTTGCCTGCCAAATGAGTTAACTAAGCTGACAAAATTGACTGCCAACAGGCGTCAGGATGTTTAATTTTCGACCCAAAGCTTTAAATAACTGTCAGGATACTTTACAAGTCTGTCATTCGGGCCTCAGCTACTGAAAGGAGAGAATTGGGTGTTTACTCTTTATTAAAATTCATCGTGTCCACCACATATTGTCCTTTGATCTCCTTGAGTAAAATGACAACACGAAAGGTCCCAGACTTGGCGTTATACATGCCAATATTGTATTTCAGCCCTTCAGGAGAAGCGCCTTTATGTATGTAATCGAAATTTTCAACTTGGTTTTGCTGAAAAAAGTCCCTTAGTACCGATTCTGCCTGTATTCGACTATAGTTTGCCCCCGAATCGTCAATTTTCAATTCAGTTACCTCATTAAAATATTTGATGAGCTCCTTTGCGCTACCGGCGTTTAAGGCAAGTTTCACATTTTCCGTGGTTGACTGCCCATAACTGGCTATCCCGATGATTAGGGCAATGGCCAAAAGAAGAGACTTTTTCATAGTATTTGTTTTGTCTGAATGAAGCGAATATTATGCCAAGTGCACTAAAATTAGGCCTTTTCTCGAGGCATTCAAATATTGTGCGTTTAAATCGTTAAATGTGGGTATTCGTTTGATCCAACAAAATGAGTGTTGTTGCGTTAGGAAATGTAAAACTCAAAATTATGAAACTACTTCTTTGGCTTATTTTATTAGTAATCTGCTGGCCCTTAGCAATTGCACTTTTGTTTCTATATCCTCTCATTTGGTTGATTTTGCTGCCTTTTAGATTAGTTGGATTTGCGGTTGAAGGTGTATTTGCATTTATCAGAGCATTATTTATGCTGCCAGCTAGAGTGCTTTCGTAGTCTATTTTTTTATATCTCTAATAGGTAATAACAGGAACTGGTTATTACCTATTAATATTTAAGGTCAAAACTCATTGTAATGAATAAACTCGAACGATTTTTTTGCTATTGCTCAGGAGCTTCGTTGACGCTTCTCAATAGATGCCCATCCGAAAAAAGTAAGTATGTAGGAATGGGAGCAACTGTGTTTTTTACAGGATTGCTCGCGGCTATTTCCTCCGCTTATGCGATGTATTTCGTCTTCGATCAAATAGTATGGCCCATTGTCTTTGGTTTGGTATGGGGATTAATGATTTTCAATTTGGATAGATTCATTGTGCTAAGCATGAGGAAATCTCATGAGTCAAAGGAGTATATCCAAGCTATTCCACGAATGATACTGGCTATTCTAATCGCCTTGGTAATATCCAAACCACTTGAATTAAAGGTTTTTGAAAAGGAAATAGCAACCGAATTGGGACTGATAAAACAGGAATTGCTGGCAAGTAATGAAAAAGCGATTGAAAGCCGGTATAGCGCGAAGACAGATTCTCTTAAATCTGAAAGAGAAATGCTAAATGGAGCTATTGAGAAAAAGGAGATAATAAGAAACGAATTGCTGGACATAGCCAGGCAAGAAGCAGATGGTACTGGTGGAAGTGGAAAGGTGAACCCCGGTCCCATCTATCAAATCAAAAAAAGAAATGCAGATCAAGCCCAAGCTGAGTTAGATGAATTGATTGCGAAAAATGAATCCGTTGAACAACAAATTGACGCAGAACTTAAGCAATTGGATCTATCAATGAAAAATGACCTTAATCAAATTGAAGTGAATAACATCAATGGGATTTCCTTTCAGCTAACCGCATTGAATAGGTTGGGGGGTAAATATGATACCATTTATTACGCGAATGTCTTTATCATTTTATTATTTATCATGTTAGAAATTGCACCAATTATGGCCAAATTGATTTCACCCAGGGGTCCTTACGATGATTTGCTAGAAGTGCATGAAAAGCACTTTGAGAGCTACCGGAAGGAGAAAGTGTACAAATCAGACAAGAGGGTGGAAGAATATATAATGACTCAGGTTAATTAGCCGGAACTAATTTATCTCCTCTAAGGACAGGTACAAGATCATAAATGCTTTGCTGGACGCAAAACTCAATGTCTTTGATTACATGCAGTTTGTTTAGTCTTTTGGCATGCGCCGAATTTTTAACAGTTTCAAAGAGGTTGTCTTTGACGGACTGGTAATATTTCAAAGAAAGATGAGCCGTATCGCACGCTAAGTCGTGAGATTGCTCTAGCAACTCAACGAGAGCACCTGCAAACAGCGTGTCTTCCATGTTGGTTTTACCTTTCCATCCAGCACAGTGTACGATCACATCTTTGTCTTGCTTGGTGATATAATCAGCAATTGCTTTGATGTTCAAGAATGCCCCTACTAGCACTTCATCAGCCGAAGTAGATTTAGTAATGGCCAATGTGCCATTAGTTGTGGTGATTACGATAGGTTGACCTTTGATTTCTTCGTTCATATAACTGAACGGTGAATTATCCAAAGGAAAGCCATCTACTTGTGCGCCGCCTCGTTCTGCGGCGCACAAAAGGCCTTTTTCTAAATATGACTTTGCCTCATCAAGTGTAGCTACCGGTATGATTTCTTTTGCTCCATGCGCCATGGCTGTGACCATAACCGAAGTGGCTCTTAGAATATCAACTACAACTACTATTTTTCCTTCCAGATCATATAACCCTATGAGTTCTGGAGAGAGGCAAACGTCTATATTTCTTTTCAATCTATTTTTTATAAAGTGGTAATTTAGTGACTATGGCTTTGAGTGACTTATTTCTAACCTGGATGTAAATTTCAGAATCAGCCTTGTGATGCCCTACTTTCACGTAACCCAAGCCAATGCCTACACCCATTAAAGGAGACATCGTTCCTGAGGTAACTTCACCAATGATGTTTCCATCTGCATCAGCTATTTCATAATGCCCTCTTGGAATTCCTTTGTCTTCCATAATGAAACCAACCAATCTTCGAGTAACGCCTTCTTCTTTTTGCTTAGCAAGATTTGCTGAGTTTGTAAACTCTTTAGTGAACTTGGTCACCCAGCCTAAGCCTGCTTCAAGAGGTGATGTAGTATCTGTAATGTCATTTCCATATAGGCAATAGCCCATTTCTAGTCTCAAGGTATCTCTGGCTCCAAGACCGATAGGTAGAATGCCAAATTCTTCGCCCGCTTCAAATACCTTCTTCCATACCGCTTCGGCATCTTTGTTTTTGATGTATAATTCGAAACCTCCGGCGCCCGTATAGCCAGTGGCAGAGATGATCACATCATCAACTCCAGCGATCTTACCTTCAACAAACGTATAGAATTTGATCTCACTCAAATCTACATCTGTTAACTTTTGTAAGGTTTCTACTGCCTTAGGTCCTTGTACAGCGAATAGAGAATACTCGTCAGAGAGGTTAGTCATTTTTACTCCCTCTGTATTGTATTTTGAAATCCAGTTCCAGTCTTTTTCGATATTAGAGGCGTTGACAACAAGGAAGTATTTTCCCTCCGCCATTCGGTAGATAATCAAGTCATCTACAATTCCACCATCTTCGTTAGGCAAACAAGAATATTGTGCCTGACCATCTTCTAATTTTGAAGCATCATTACTGCTTACTCTTTGTATAAGATCTAAGGCTTTTGGCCCCTCAAGGAGAAATTCTCCCATGTGAGAAACATCAAATACACCTACGCTTTCACGTACTTGAATATGCTCTTCTTTGTCTGAGCTATATCGTACTGGCATATTGTATCCAGCAAATGGGACCATTTTTCCACCAAGAGATTCGTGGAGGTCATTTAGGGCTATTTTTTTGATATCCATGGTTGTTCAATTTAGTGCCGCAAATTTAACCAATAGGCCTAGAGCTCAAAAATATCTCCAAATCAATTCGGTTAGAATTTTATCAGAAATAAGGAGATGTCAAATTGATATTGATTTGGGTAAGATTATTATTAATCTACCTTTTCTACCACCAAATTGTGATTGGTATAGATACAGATATCAGCTGCGATATTCAGACTTTCTCGAACCATTTCTTCAGCAGACAGTTGACTGGCATGCTTTTTTAATGCCAATGCGGCAGATTGAGCATACATGCTTCCCGAGCCGATAACAGCTATGTCATTATCCGGTTCTAATACATCGCCAGTACCCGATACGACCAATATTTCGTCTTTGTCAGCTACAATCAACATGGCTTCCAATCTACGTAGATACCGATCCATGCGCCAGTCTTTTGCTAATTCGATGGCAGCTCTTTTCATATTGCCACCGTAGGAGTTGAGCTTTTCATCCATACGCTCTAACAGCGTAAAAGCGTCTGCGGTAGAACCAGCAAAACCGGTTACTATTTTGCCATCTTGTAGCTTCCTGATTTTTTTGACGTTGCTTTTCGCAACTGTATTACCAAGTGTGGCTTGTCCATCGGCGCCAATGGCTACTTGTCCATTGTGTTTGATCGCACAGACGGTGGTTGATTTTATTTTTGGGAATTTCGACATGTCTATTTGTTTAAAGGGAATTCAAACGAATAAAAAAAGGAGAGGTTAACCTCTCCTTTTAAATTGTTTTTATATCAAGATTCTTACTGGGTCTTCGATAAATCCTTTCAGTGTTTGAAGGAAAGCAGATCCAACAGCGCCATCTACTGTTCTGTGATCACAAGTCAAAGTGATCTTCATCACATTGCCAGGTACAATCTCCCCATTTTTCACGACAGGAGTTTGTTTGATTCCACCTACAGCCAGAATACAAGACTCAGGCGCATTGATAATAGAAGTGAACTGCTCAATGCCAAACATGCCTAAATTAGATACAGTGAAAGTATTGCCTTGCATCTCATCCAGTTGAATTTTCTTAGCTTTTGCTTTTGCTCCAAAATCTTTTACTTCAGCTGAAATCTGAGCCAATGTTTTAGTGTCAGCAAATTTTACAACAGGCACAACAAGACCCTCTTCAGTTGCCATAGCTACCCCAACACTGATGTGATTGTTTTTTCTGATACTATTGGTTTCACTAATCCAATAAGTGTTTACATCAGGGTGTTTTCTCAATGCAGCTGCTACGGCCTTAATGATAATATCATTGAATGAAATCTTGACAGGTGCCAATTCGTTGATGCTGGCTCTAGCTTCTATCGTTTTGTCCATGTCAATTTCCATGGTCAAGTAGAAGTGAGGTGCACCAAACTGACTAGCTGTCACTCCTTTGGCGATAGCCTTTCTCATTTGAGAAGCTGGTACATCTTCGTAGCTTTCTACTCCAAATGCGCCTGTTGCAGCTACGCCACCTGCGGCCGGAACTGCTGAAGGAACAAAGGCTTCAACGTCTCTTTTGATAATTCTTCCTCCATCGCCAGTGCCTGGGATAAGCGAAATATCATATCCTTTTTCTTTAGCCAGGCTTTTTGCCAATGGACTAGCAATTACTCTTCCATTAGAATTAGCTACCGGAGCGGCTTGAACTGCTGGTGCAGGTGCGGCGGCTTTTGGTGCAGCAGCCGGTGCTGGGGCAGTTTCTTTCTTTTCTTCTTGAGCTGGAGCTTCAGCATTTGCAGCTTCTGCTTTTAGCAATGTTTCAAAGTCAGCTCCTTTTTCGCCAATGATAGCAATTACGCCATCCACAGGAACGCCGTTGCCGGCTTCTACCGCTCTATATAATAGGACACCGTCGTCGTATGATTCCAGTTCCATAGTAGCCTTATCTGTTTCTACTTCAGCTAAGATGTCGCCAGATTTCACATCATCTCCAACATTCTTAATCCATGAAGCGATAACGCCTTCTGTCATGGTATCGCTCATTTTTGGCATTTTAATTACCTGAGCGTTGATACCAGAAGTGTCAATTTTTTCTGCTGCAGCAGCTGGAGCCGGTGCTGCGGCTGGAGTTTCTTCTTTGGCTGCTGGCGCTGATGAGCCAGAGAGACTGGCCAAAAGGTCATCAATTTTTTCACCTTTTTCACCAATGATGGCAATCACGCCATCTACAGGAACGGCGGACTTTTCTTCTACTCCGATGTGAAGTAATACGCCATCATCGTAAGATTCTAATTCCATAGTGGCTTTGTCGGTTTCAACCTCAGCCAAGATGTCTCCAGATTTTACTTCATCCCCTACTTTTTTTAGCCAAGACGCGATTACACCTTCTTCCATGGTGTCGCTCATCTTCGGCATCTTAATTACTTCCGCCATTATTTATGATTAATTAAAAATCGAACGGCTAAATTAGCTCGAAATAGGGTTTAATCAAATTTATCTAAATTGAAAATTTCGATTCGTTTACGTTAACGGTGAAAAAAATATAGTTTTCGAAAAGAATCGGTTAGAATATTTTAAAATTTTAAATTTGAGTAAAAAAAACACGTAGTTATTTTCAATGCCAATAATCCATTCTTCTGACTATCAACGTCCCAAACTTCTTTTTAATAGACACCTCGAAACGATAATCCCGGGAATTACTCGTAAAGTGAAAAATTTACCTGCCTATGAGCGGATTAGAATTGATACGCCGGATCAAGATTTTTTAGATTTGGACTGGTACAAATCTCATTCTGATAAGTTACTTATTTTATCTCATGGGTTGGAGGGAGACAGCCATAGACCTTACATAGAAGGAATGGTTAAAAAATTTCATGGAGAAGGGTGGAATGTAATCGCCTGGAATTATCGAGGCTGTAGCGGGGAAATGAACAACACCCCCAGATTCTACCATAGTGGGGCCACTCAAGACCTCAAAACGATAGTGGAATATGCCCTTACTCTGAATATACCGAATGTAACCTTGGGAGGGTTTAGTTTAGGAGGGAATTTAACTTTGAAGTATTTAGGAGAAGAAAAACGCGATTCGAGGGTCAAATCGGCCTTTGCTTTCTCTGTGCCTATCGATCTAAAAGGCTGTTGCCATGAAATAGATAAACCCCATAACTTCCTGTACTGTAAACGATTTTTGAAATCATTAAAAGTGAAAGGAAAGGCTAAGAATGAAAAATTACCAGGATCTGTGGATGTAGGCCAGTTAATGAAAGTGGAGAATATGTATCAGTTTGACAATGTAGTGACTGCCCCGCTACATGGATTTGATTCGGCAGATGATTATTATGCGAAGTGTAGCGCCAGAAACTTTATTGAAGGGATTGAAATTCCGACACTTTTGGTGAATGCTTTGAATGATCCTTTTTTATCTGAATCTTGTTTTGACCAAACAAAATTTGAATCTTCGAAAAATGTTTATTTTGAGATGCCTAAATTTGGAGGTCATGTGGGTTTTTCATCCAACCAGAATAATGGAACATTTTGGTCTGAAGACAGGGCATTTAGATTCATTAATCAGCTTTAGAAAATTAATTTATGTTAGATAGGTACGCGATTTACTCAGATTTTGAAGCGATTAATGCCAGATACGGTTTGAAAGGTGAGGAGTTTACCGTACCTAATTACAATGCAGCTCCGGCGCAGCAGCTTCCTGTAGTGACGAATGCTGCCAAAGGCGAAATATCTTTTGTTTTCTGGGGCACTAACAAAGAGTGGTCTAACAATAAGAGCATTTCTCCGAAATTATTGACCTGCGAAAGAGACCAACTGATGTCCAAAACTACTTTGCGTAATGCACTAGAGAAACATCGATGTTTGGTGCCAGTCAACGGTTTTTATCTTTGGAAGCAGTACAGCAAAAAGAGAAAGACACCTCATTATTTTTACAACCCTTCCGAAACTATGTTTAGCCTTCCAGCCATTTGGGAAGAGAATGAGGACATGGATGGTAATGTGCATTACACATTCAAGATCATTGAGATACCCAACTATATTAATATTCCAGAATTTGGGATGAGCATGCCTGGAGTTATTCCAAAGGATTTCGAGAAAAAATGGCTCGACAGTTATTCTACGTTAGAAGAGCTGATGGAAATACTTAATAATACAGAGAGTCTGGGTCAAATAAGTTACCATTCTGTATCTCCATTGATCACCAACGTATCCAATAACGGTGACCATTTGATTAAGCCTGAGTCATCGGTGGATCAGCTCGGGAACTACACGCTATTTGATTAAGATCTACCCTACGGTTTCTATTCTTTTCAAAAATTCGTATCTTATTAAAGGCATATTGAGAAATAGACAATATGAGGTATGTATTTCAAGAAATGTACTTTACTGATTGGGCTATTGTTCAGCACTTCTTTATGTTATAGTCAGGATGTTGAAAAACTGGAGAAAAAAGCACAAAAGTACTTTTATGCTGAAGAGCTTCTTGAGGCTGCAGCGGTTTATGAGCAAATATTAGCTCTCGACTCAGAAAATCGAACGGCTTCTTACCGGATGGTTATTTGTAACGCATTGTTGGATCCGAGAAACTCAACTATGGACGATTTGTTGCAATATAAATCCACACAAGGCAAGCGGGATAAGTTCTATTATTACTGGCTAGGTAGAGCCTACTTTCACCAAAATCAATTTAAGAAAGCATCTGAGAGTTGGAAAAAGTTTTTAGCCTTGGACAAGTACAAAAGCTCCGTAATTATTTCTGAGACCCAATTTTTTATTGATTGGGCGGAAAGAGCTGAGGTTCATCACAGTCTTTCTGAAAACTATGAAATAGACCAATTGCCTGAACCTGTCAATTCAATATCTACAGAATACAGTCCTGTTTTTTTTAGTGAATCAAATGAACTGCTCTTCCTCTCGGATAAGGGCAATGAGGATCAAGAAGAACCATTTCAGGTTTATCATACTATACGCTCTGGAGGAAGTTGGTCTGAACCAACTGCGTTGAAGCATTTTGGAAGGTTTGAAGAAAAAAATGCCAACATTGAAGTAGTGAATGAATCAAGTAAAATCTATTTGTATAGGGGGGATAAAAAGGGTAGTCTCTATTCCAGTCATAATAACGATGGAAAATGGAGCAAGCCAGAAACGTTGAGTAGAGAGGTGTCAGACTCCAGGTTGGAATCTCATTTTTTTATCAATGAGCAAGAAAACACCATTTTGTTCGCCAATCGAAAGAAAGGGAAGTCTGCGGATTTAGATATTTTTGTTTCGCGATTAGATGGCTCCAGTAATAACTGGAGTAAGCCCGAGCTATTTTCTGAAGCTATTACAACGGAATTAGACGAGGATTACCCCTATTTGACAGACAATGGAAATACGATTTACTTTAGTTCAAAGGGATTTGGTTCTATTGGAGGTTATGACGTATTCAAATCAGAATATGATGCATCCACTAATTCCTGGTCAGTACCAATATCGCTAGGCTATCCGACCAACTCGATAGGTCACGATATCCAATTTAAAATTAATACCAATTCAAATTCAGGCTATTTTGTATCTGATAGGCTAAGTGCTTTAGGAAGTTTTGATATTTATTTTTTTCATGAGTCCAATAAGATCTTCCTGACAGGTACTATTGTTGATGGTGATGGTTTGCCAGCTGAAGATGCTGAAATTCACTTATATCCCTCTAGGACTACAGGTCTTGAAATAAAAACCATGACCGATCAGGAGGGTAAATATGAAGTGCATGTTGGAAGTGAGGATAACCTGAAGGTTGAGATTTTTTTTCACGACGAATTAGTACATGGTGAAAGAATACAAACTCCAGAGTCAGAGGTGAAAACTATGCGAAAGAACTTTGCTATTGATCAGGAGAAAAAGTTGCTTGTTGAGCATAATGATTATCATGATCCGACCTATACTGATTTGGATAACATAGGAAGCAAGTTTAGACCAAGTAACAAGGCACTACTATCGAATTTATATTTTGGATTTGGGAAAGTTGAATTGGCAACTTCAGAATTACCAAAACTCGAACCGTTGTTGCTGGTTATGAAAGAAAATCCAGACCTAAAAGTTGAAATTGCCGGGCATACTGATAATATTGGAGATGGAAAAGCCAACCTAAGAATATCGGTTCTGCGAGCCAGGGCTGTGGCCAAGTATTTGACTGATCATGGAATACCTAAAACACGTGTGGTGGCTAAGGGATACGGATATGCAATTCCGATGGCATCTAATGATCAGGAAAGAGAAGGCCGAGAGTTTAATAGGAGAATTGAGGTGCTAGTTTTGGAATAAGACTTAATTTTCCGAATCCAAAAAAGATAAATATGAAAAGTGCGAAGATTATTGGAATGGGGCACTATGTCCCGGACAATGTAGTAACCAACCAACAGCTAGAACCACTCATGGATACCAATGATGCTTGGATTCAGGAAAGAACTGGTATCAAAGAGAGGAGACATGTTGTGCCAGGTGGTGAGGATACCACTTCTTCTATGGCTACTAAAGCCTCAAGAATGGCCATTGAAAAGGCAGGAATAGCAGTTGATGAAATTGATTTTATTGTCTTTGCCACTCTTAGTCCTGATTACTACTTCCCTGGTCCTGGCGTGATGCTCCAAAAACAGCTTGGATTTAAAAAAGAAATTGGCGCCTTAGACATTAGAAATCAATGCTCTGGCTTTGTCTATGGGATTTCGGTTGCTGACCAGTTTATTAAAACTGGGATGTACAAAACTGTCCTGGTAGTAGGTAGCGAAGTACATAGTGGTGGTTTGGATTTTACCACTCGAGGTCGAGGGGTCTCTGTCATTTTTGGTGATGGAGCTGGTGCGGCCATTTTGCAGGCGACAGAAGAAAAAGGCAAAGGAATTCTATCTACGCATCTGCACTCTGAAGGCCAGCACGCCGAAGAGTTGGCACTCATAGGGCCGGCAACTACCGATTGGGTACCTAACTATATCGAACGAAACGACCCAGAGGATATTCGATACTATCCATATATGAATGGCAACTTTGTATTCAAACATGCGGTCGTTCGGTTTCAGCAGGTGATTCAGGAGGCGCTAACACAAAACGGCTATCAGGCCGATGACATTGATATGCTCATTCCTCATCAGGCCAATTTACGTATCAGTCAATTTATCCAAAAGCAAATGAAGTTGACCGATGACCGAGTTTTTAACAATATCCAGAAGTACGGTAACACAACTGCCGCATCCATTCCATTGGCTTTGAGTGAAGCTTTAGAAGAAGGCAAAGTGAAAGAAGGCGATTTGGTTTGTTTGGCAGCCTTTGGTAGTGGGTTTACCTGGGCGTCGGCATTGATCCGTTGGTAAAAATTGTTTGAAAATTTGTCGAACCTAGCACGTTAATTGTTTGCTTTGTGGCAAACGACTAATCTCTCTATGCATTTGAAAAAATGTACGCTTTTCTTTTTGGTAATTGTTCTTACTCCTTTTTTGTCTAGGGCACAGAATTTTTATAAAGAAGTGTCTACCGATACCACCTTCCGCGCGAGTGGAGAAACCTATTTAGGAAAACGTGAAGGCCAATGGAAGTTTGAGAGAAGATGGGACGGTATGATAGTGACAGGTTACTATTCGCAAGGAGAACCAGATAGTGTGTGGTTAAAATACTACAATCAAACAGTATCGGAGGCGATTCTCCTCAGGAATGGAACAAAGAATGGCCCTTACAATACCTTCGATAATTATGGAAAGCTGATATCTTCGGCAAATTTTGAGGACGACGTACTACACGGCCCATATTTTGAATACTATGATAATGCTTTAGTCGCCCTTTCTGGTCATTACAAAGAAGGCCAAAAGGATAGTGTATGGATCGAGCGTTCTTCTTTGGGAAATAAAAATTATGAAAAGTACTATAAAGATGGTTTGCCTGTTGGTACGTGGACTTATTATTATCCAAACGGAAGAGTTAAAAGAACCGAGACCTATCAGTCAGGATTGCTCAACGGCAAAGTAGAGGAGTATCATTACAATAGAAATAAAACCCTGAAAGCTCATTATGTCAATGGGGTGCTAGATGGAAAGTACAGCGAATACTTTAAGGATGGTTCCCTAAGTGCAGAAGGAACCTATAAAGCTGACCTTAAGTCTGGGACATGGGTCAGTATGACACCTCTGGGTATGATATTTTCTATAGGAGAGTATCAGGCTGGTCACAAACAGGGCCTTTGGAAATATTTCCATGAATCTGGTGTCCTCCAATCGGAGGGCAAATACAAGAATAACTTGAAGGATGGGCAATGGATTGAGTACTATGAGTCTGGAAAATTGAAATCTATTGGTTCCTATCAAGCAAATTTAAAGAATGGCTTGTGGGGGCATTTCTATGAAAATGAGCAACTGATTCAGGATGAAAATTGGAAACACGGACAATTATTTGATGTGAGTGAATATTTTTCTGAACAAGGAGAAGTATTTCCCAAGGGAACATTGTCCAATGGGAGCGGTACACGCAATGTGTACTATTTGGATGGTGAGCTACAGGTAAAAGAAAACTATTTAAATGGATTGCCACATGGCACCTGGCTTGGTTACCACGACAATGGAAAAATTGCTTCTGAGGAAAAATATAATCAAGGCGAACCCACCGGCACCTGGAAGTATTATACCCGCAAGGGTAAACTCAAGAGCACTAGACGGTTTTAATTTTTATCAGCATTACGGTGGCAATAGAGTGCGCTCGCTGCTTGGCCATCTCGGCTTTTGTTCCAGCAAACAAATCATCAATAGTATTACAAAACACCTTGACCCAGCGGTCAAAATGAGCTTGCGCCATGGGTGACTTCTCATGCATGGCCACATGTGGGGTGATGGGGTTTCCTTTGTATTTGGCCTGATGAAATAAGGTGGTTTCCCAAAAGTCTGCAATCTTGGGTAGGTGATGTTCCAAGTCCAATTTCACCACTTCTGTAAAAAAATATCCGATCTCTTCATCGACCATAATTTTTTTATAAAAAGTCTCTATGAGTAGGTCGATGTCTGCTCTGCCTTGTATGTCATTCATGATTGCCCAAAGTTATATATGAACTCTGGACAATCACCTCAAATTCGCATGATCTGTGTCACTGGTCTTATCTATGGATTAGTTTTATGGTAAACCACATCAAATAACTCACCAAAAAGATGATCATGCCATAAATACTTGTGATAGAAGAAACCCGAATACCTCCGGCTAACATAGCGGATGAAACAGATTCCACCTGGCTGATGTGCTGAAGCGCACTGTACAATCCAATGAATTGTCCCAAGATACCAAATACGAGGGCAAATAGTCCAACGGATTTAATTAATGCGAATTGATTTTCGTCTTGCGTTTTTTTGATCAAATGAAAAGCGAAAATCCCGATACTAGCTGCCAATGTGATGGTAAGAATGCTCATAAACAGTATGCCT
The DNA here is from genome assembly GCF_033344935.1 of Reichenbachiella sp. Classification (NCBI taxonomy): domain Bacteria; kingdom Pseudomonadati; phylum Bacteroidota; class Cytophagia; order Cytophagales; family Reichenbachiellaceae; genus Reichenbachiella; species Reichenbachiella sp. Next base: position 899,923 of record NZ_JAWPMM010000001.1, read on the forward strand.
CCTTCAAATAATAAATCAATCATGTTATTTCTTTTTAAGTTTAAAATTATTTGTTCCAAAGCTAGGAGGAGGCTTGTTTCTCACCTAGGTAGAATCCCTCGCTAAATCGGTCAGTCGTCGACAAATGCAGCAACTGTGAAGTTATTTAGCGAATATTGAAAGAAAAAACCAATGACAATAAAGAGTCAAAGCGTATTTTGGTTGTTTGTATATGTGGTACTCATTCTCTTGTACGGTAATTCGTTTGAGAGCTATTTGTACTCCATTTACTTTGTCACTATCCTTTTTCCAGTAGTCATAGGGTCTGCCTACTTTTTCAATTTCTTTCTGGTCCCCAACTATCTGATGAAAGGGAGGAAAGGGAAGTTCATTCTCTATTTTATATACCTTTTTATTATCTCCGTGCATATGGAGATCATCATGATTTTTCTGGCTTTTATCTATTTGGCTAATTATCAGGTGCAAGCCATGCATCCGTCCATTTTGGATGTGTCCAACCTGAGTGTGACTTTGTATGCTATCGTTTTTGCGCAGGGGTTCTTTTTGTTATATAAGAAATTTCAAAGCTCTAGATCGAAGATCGAAGAACTGGAAGGCGAACAAAAGAAAACAGAGCAAGGTGCTCTATTGGTTCGGGTCGATCGACAAAACCGAAAAGTCTCTCATTCTCAAATTTTATATGTTGAGAGTCTTTCCGACTATGTCAAGATTCATACTAAAGAAAAGGATTCTCCTATCATCACCAAGGCAAAAATCAGTCAGATTGAAAAGGAGCTACCCGAAGATTTTGTTAGAATTCATAGGTCATTTCTGGTCAATAGAAATGAGATCACAACTTTTAGCGCCGAGCATGTTCAGATTGCTGATGAAAAATTACCGATCAGTCGGACTTACAAACAAAGCGTGAAAGAGATTCTGAGCCAGTCTTAGATTATCTGATTCAAATGATGATTCAAATGATCAATATAATCCTCCATTAAAAATTGTAATGTAGGCGTTTCATTCTTCACAGGAATGGTTTTTTGCAAATCAGTATCACCTAGATTTTTCCAAACGCGGGCGATTTGAAGGTTTAGTGATTTCCAAAGCATTTTGACTGATTCCAAATCTTGATGCTCGTAATCGCTGGCTTTCACCCAAAAATTCTGATCGTACCAAATGTTTGTTTGATCCCCTTGTTTGATTCGGACAAATCGGTGGATATTGTTCATAGCAGAATCGGCTAGATGTCCCAATACCTCTTTTTTACTCCATTTTTCAGGAGCGGGTTTTTTGTTCCAAAGTTCGTCAGCTATGGATTCGAATTCTTGTAATGAATTCTCTATGATTTGAGTAAGTTGATTTGCTAATGTTTCGGTCATGATTATTTGGTTTATGTTTTTCCAAAGATGACCCAACCCTGCGTTAAAATAGTATTCCATCCATGAAAGGATCGAATACTATCTAACAATATATTGCAAGTTTACTTTGGACTCATAAGCAATTGTTTCAGAGAAAATGCGTGGAAATAGTAGGCAATTGGAACTAATATCGCGGGCAAGAAGATGACCGGAAATTTCCCCACTTCAGTATTAGCTGGTTCATTCATAAACATTCGTAACGGTGTGGGCATGGACAATATGGCAATGATCAAAATATTGGCGAGCAGCAAAAGTCCAAATACATTCCAGGCAATAGCGAATTTTCTATTGAATCTACCTTTAGAAATGGCGAAGTAGGCAGCAAGTGGCGCAGTAAGTCCAACCAGAATATCAAAATTTTGGCCTTCAAAAGTCATCTGAACGGGAGTGACGCCAGAAAGTAACAACAGCCACAAAAGAATTTCTACAGGTACCCTAAACATTTGGATGTTAATCAAATATTGAGGAGGGATAGATTGTAGGATTTGCTTGGTTTGCTTGGCGCTCAATATAAAAATCAGTGCAATTGCCGGAACAACGATGAATAAAGCTGGCCTGGGAGGTAGGCTATCAAAATCTGAGGTGAAGCCTGACAGAGAAGCGATTGAAATTAGTACTATCCAAATGGTAAGTATTAACCAGTATTTCTTGAGTATTCGTTTACGCTCGGCTTCGTCAAAATTTCTAAGGCCAATCTTCAATCCTCTGTAAATCACTAGTAGGCAGACCGCAGAGAGAACAACAAAGAATATTTGAGCAAGGAGATAATAATTCATGACTTCTTGTTTTGTGATAATCAAAACTAGAAACTAAGTCTGATATCCAAGATGACCAAAATTGCTAATTACTCATGAATGACGAGGGCCGCCTGCCGGTGAGTTGCAACATCATTCTACTGAGTGAGCTTACGTTTTCAATACCAACTCGAAGAGCAACTAGATTAAGAGGTAATTGATTTTGTTTTATTAATTCGATAGCCTTTTGTAGTCGAATGTGTTTGATGTACTGATGCGGAGAAACCTTGAAAAGGGATTTGAAAACTCGCAAAAAGTGAAATTTAGAAAGCATGGCCACATCAGCCAGTTGGTCCAAAGTGATCGATCTATAGTAATAGGCATGAATAAAATCCACAGATAAATAGATTCGCTTTATCAATTCTGCTTTGGTGGAGGACCTTACGCTTGATAGGTTATTAATTTGCCGTAGATGCTTTTCGTTTCCTACCAAAACATAGCTTAGCAGATCAAAAAGACTACTTTCCTTCTCTTCATTTCCGTAGGTGTTTTGTACTTGCTTGATGAGCACATTGAAATTACAATCTCTGAAATTGGACCTGATGGTTTTATTCCATTCCGGTGAGGGGGAGGAAATATCATCCAAGAGCTGATCATTAGATTTCGTCAGCGCATGTATGGTGTTTTGATAAAGCTTTTCACCAAAATGAATATTGAAGGTTTCAGTTGATCTTTTGTTATCAATTACCAGATCATAGTGCTGACCTTGATTGCTAAATAAATAGGAGTCAGTATTGAGCTGGACAGTTTTATGGTCGCAAGTCACCTCACTGGTTCCGGATATATTTAGAAACAACGAAAAAGGGCCTTTGATATCCGTCCGTTCTGTCTGGTTGGTTTTTACATTCAAAATGGCTGTCGGCCAGCCGAAGTTGGGAAGAGGTTTGTTGTCCCAAGATCGCCTCTCAGAGAAGTTTTGTTGGATGGCTCTTTTAAGCCAATGGATATCTGGAAATTCTTTGAGAAGCATGAGCGCTAAGATATTAGCATCTTTTACGTTAATTTTCCAAAAAGATCGGAATTTCAAAAACAATTTATGGAACCACAGGAATATTTTGCCATTTTGCCACTGTTGATTTATGGTATAGCCATTGCCGAGTTGGTTTCCCCATGGAGAAGCTTTTTTGAAGAAAAAAAGCCTTCAATTGCCTTCATCATTACAGGTATAATGATGCTAGAAGTGGCCTTCAATAATTTTTACCGGTTTTTTTCTTTCTTAGACAATACCTTTCATTCCTACTACATCTTCTTGGCGCATCTATTTTCACCGCTCATCTTTTTATTGGCTACCCATGTGTATACGCCGGAAAACAAGAAAAATTTAGATACCAGAGACTATTTTCATAAGAAGTTTAAGTTGCTCATGATTTTGTTGGCCATTTTTGTGACTTCTCACTTTGTCTATGATTTTACTTTTGATTTGAATTTTTATGCACGACTAATCACCATAGCTGTTTTGCTGATTGCTGCTTTTACTAGGTGGATATGGATGGTATATATCCTTTTGGGAATAAGAATAATCTATATGGCTTTCTTTCTTACTTAATACCTGGTAGTCCCCAACCTCTTTTTACTGCAAGAATTCTAATAGCCATGACTACTACAATCGCAATCCATAAAGACCAGCTGTCCGGAAGCGTTGTAAAAGTCAGACCATAATAAAGTGCAGCGCCTGCTAGACAGGCTGTGGCATAGATTTCTTTTCTGAAAATCAGAGGCACTCTATTGGAAAGAACATCTCTGAGCACACCTCCAAAAACCGCAGATACCGCGCCCATCATGATGGCAATCGCTGGAGAAAGTCCATAAGACAGCGTTTTTTGCATGCCCAGCACAGCAAAGAGTCCAATGCCTATGGTATCAAACAAAAACATGGTGCGAGTAAGTTTCACAATCCATTTCTTGAAAAAGTAGCTGAAGAACAAGGCGGCCAACACGGTGTATAAATAGTTAGGATCTAGGAGCCATCCTACGGGTTGGCTACCGATCAAAATATCGCGCAAGGTTCCTCCACCCAAAGCCGTAATAAGCGCAATAACTGCCGACCCAAAGGCATCCATTTTTTTCTCAGAGGCCGTAATAGCGCCAGATATCGCAAATACGAAAGTACCAATAATATTGAGTGTGTATATCAGATCCATATGGCGAAGTTATACTTAGTCCACAAAAACATCGATAAACTTGAAGGTCTCTCCATCAAAAAAGCCAAGGTCACTCATCTTAGCTTTTGGGATGACTAAGAGTGCCATAAAGGACAGGGTCATAAAAGGTGAGTTCAGTGGTGAATCTAGGGTTTTGGAAAAAGCATCGATTTTGCTATAAGCCTCAGCCACTTCATAGCCATCTTTTTCAGACATGATGCCGGCTACAGGCAATTCGAGTAACTGCTCTTGTCCATTACCTACTGCCGATACGCCTCCCTTGGCTTTGATGATAAGGTTGACTGCTTGGGCGATCGATTCATCATCCACACCGACAGCAATGATGTTATGTGAATCGTGGCCGACAGAGGAGGCAATGGCTCCTTTCTTCAGTCCAATATTTTTGATATAGCCAACGGCCGGAGATGCTTCCTTGTAGCGGTTGACGACTGTGACTTTCAAAATGTCCTCTTCCGTATTTGTTTGGTTTGGGTTGTTGATCAAGGAACTGTCGAAAAAAAGCAAATTTGTGATGAGCTGACCATCCAGGGCCTCCATGACTTGCACTTTGTTCCCTTTAATATCTATTTTGAATTGCTCGGCAGTTTTTGGTTGACAATCAAAGTTGTTGATGATTTTATTCTCGACTTTGGGGATATGAGAGTCACCGTTTTCAGCTACTAATTCTCCGTTGATCCAAGTCTGTAAAATATTGAAATCATCAGTGTTGTCAATAACGATGAAATCGGCTGGGTCGTTTTCTTTCAGCAATCCAATATTCATGTTGTAATGCTCCACCGGGTTGATGCAGGCCGCTTGCAATACTTTGTATAAATCATTGCCTTTGGCCAAAGCTCTTTTAACCAACAGGTTAATGTGCCCTTCCACTAAGTTGTCAGGATGTTTGTCATCCGAGCAAAACATAATTCGTTCATAGTTTTTATCCAATAGCGGAATGAGTGCCTCGAAGTTTTTGGCTGCGCTGCCTTCACGAATTAGAATTTTCATTCCACAATCCAATTTGTCTTGTGCTTCTTCGATGGTAAAGCATTCATGATCGGTACTGATACCAGCAGTCGCATAGTTTTTGGCTTGTTCGCCTTTTAGTCCAGGGGCATGTCCGTCTACCGGTTTTCCCAAGCTTTTGGCCTTTTCGATTTTAGCCAATACGGTTTCATCATTAAATAAGACGCCCGGCCAATTCATCATTTCGGCCAAGTAATTGATTTCGGGTTTTTTTAGGAGGTATTCTACATCTTCTATATTGATTTCAGCTCCCGCCGTTTCAAAAGTTGTAGCTGGTACACAGGATGGCGCACCAAAGTGGAATTTGAAGTTGATCTGCTTTCCATTCTCAATCATATATTCCACACCTTCAACCCCGAGCACATTGCCAATTTCGTGTGGATCTGATATGGTACCCACTGTGCCATGCACGACTGCCAATCGGCCAAACTCAGACGGCACCAACATAGAACTTTCCACATGTACATGTGCATCTACAAAACCAGGCAGGAGGTATTGATCTGGTGCTTCTTCTTTTTTTTCAATTTTTTGAATAATGCCTTTTTCGAAGTGTACAGTGGCAGGATAAATCTGGCGGTTAGGAATATCAATCAGTTGACCTGATACTTGGCTCATATTGCTTTCTATTATTTTATGAATGAAGTTAATCAGAATTGATTCATTGGAGCAATAAATCCTTAAACCATTGAATCAATAAACCTCAGTTGTATATTTTTGCGCCTCGCAGCAGCCGAAAACTCTAATTTCAATAATGAAGATTAAGTATCTGACCAAAAAGGCCATATTTAAGTTTATTGACTCCGCCCTCAAAGAGGATATAGGGGATGGGGATCATAGTACGCTGGCAGCGATTCCTGAGGACTTACAGCAAGAAGCCAGATTGCTCATCAAAAGCGATGGTGTAATTGCAGGCTTGCAGTTGGCCGAATGGATCTTCAAGAGATTTGATCCGGAGTTGGAGGTTACCAAGCTCAAACAGGATGGAGATGTAGTTTCAGAAGGCGAAGTTGGATTGACTGTAAAGGGTAAAGCCCGATCCATTTTGTCTACTGAAAGATTGGTGCTCAATTGTCTGCAGCGAATGAGTGGAATTGCCACCTATACTCGCGAATTGGCTGACATGATCAAGCATACACATGCACAACTATTAGACACCAGGAAAACGGGACCTAATTTTCGTATATGTGAAAAGTGGGCAGTCAAGATAGGAGGAGGAGAAAACCACCGATTCGGTCTGTACGACATGATTATGCTCAAAGATAATCATGTGGATTATGCAGGAGGTATCAAAGCGGCAGTTCAGCGAACAAAAAAATACCTAGTTGACAACGACAAGGATTTGAAAATAGAAGTAGAGACGAGAAATCTAGATGAAGTACGCGACGCTATAGAAGTAGGTGGTATCGATGTGATCATGCTAGATAATATGTTGCCTTCCACCATGAGAGAAGCGATCCAACTAATTGGTGGAAAGTGTAAGACTGAGGCATCAGGAGGGATCACAGAGAAAAACATAAAAGAAATGGCAGAGACCGGTGTGGACTATATTTCTATAGGCGCACTGACGCACTCTTATGCCAGTTTAGATATTAGTTTGAAAGCAATAAAATAATAATGAACGTAAAGACTAAGAAATATCAAATGACCACAGGGACGTATGTGAAGTTGGCATTTGGCAATTTGATTAAAGATCAATGGTGGGTGATTTTAATTTATTTGGCGATTTGTGCTGGATATTTTTGGATTCCTAATCATTGGTGGATTACGGGAGCCAGTATCGCTCTGTCGTTATACCTTTTGTTTTGGTTGATCCAGTTTGCTGGAATCTCACAGTTAGAGCAAGGCAAGTTTATGTTTGAGAAGTTGAGTTATGAAATCAATAGTCAGCAGATTTTGATCAAACTAAATAGCAAGCAAGGTATGCCTATGAAGTGGGACAATATCAAGAGAGCCGTAGCTGGAAAAGATCACTTCCTATTAACGATCAACAAAGCGCAGCATGTGCATTTACCCCACAGAATTTTCAACTCTAACAACGAGATCAAATTCGTAGAGACTATTCTGAAAAGAAAAGGATACATCAAGGAGTAGTAGCTGATGAGGAGAATTTTAAGCCATCTTGATTTATCGGGATGGCTTTTTTTGTTGTTTGTCATTTCTGGTGAAAGGAGAAATCTCTAATTTCACAAACTCGTGCAAGAACCCAAAAAACCAAAACGCCACACCCCAAAAGAAGCCAAACTCAAGGCTGCTAACTTCTGTGCATACCAAGAACGTTCGCAGAAGGAAGTTCGCAATAAATTGTACGATTTGGGGCTTTACCCAGATGAAGTCGAGGATGTATTGACAGATCTCATCATGGATAATTTTATCAATGAAGAGCGTTTCGCTAAAGCGTACATTGGCGGGAAGTTTAGAGTGAAAAAGTGGGGACGAAAGAAAATCCTTATAGGCTTAGCTCCGCATAAATTATCTCCTTACTGTATCAAAAAAGGGTTAGAGGAAATAGACGAAGAGGATTACATTCAAGCCCTGGAAGAGTTAGTTGAGAAAAAGGTGAATGCTGTGAGTGAAGCCGACCTATTCAAGAAGAGAAATAAAGTGGCCACTTATGCCATGTATCGTGGCTTTGAGTCTGATTTGGTTTGGGAAGTCGTCAAACGATTGGTGGTTTGAACTTTTGAATTTAAAAAGAAGTTAAGTCAAGAACTGAACGCCACAAATGTGGACTATTTATTATATTGACAAACCTAAAACTCAAGTCATAGCTCAATGGATATCATACCAGCATCGCAAAGGATTTTAGACCAGCTAACCCACCTGCTGGAAAACCTGACCAATGATGAATACAGCAAGACTCTAGCTGTTCTTCACGACAACTCCATCGGACAGCACATGCGTCACACCTTGGAGTTTTTCATCTGCCTTACCACAGGGCTGACCTCAGGTGTTGTGAATTATGACGAGAGGGAAAGAGATGTATTTTTGGAAAGCAATACACTAGAAGCGTTGACCATCATAGCCAAGCTAAAAGAAACTTTGGATGAGATCAAAAAAAATCAACCGCTAAAGCTATTGCAACAAGGCTATGACGTTGGTTCAGACAAAATATATGAGGTAGAAAGCAATCTCTACCGTGAGCTGATCTATAATATTGAACATGCAGTCCATCACATGGCGCTGATGAAAATTGGGCTAAGGGAAGTCAAGCCTGAGCTTGAATTACCTAAAGATTTCGGTGTGGCTAGTTCGACCATCAAATTTCGTCAGTCCCAGCAAGCCAACGCCTAAGTATCTAACATGAACATCGCGGTAGAAACAGAAAATCAGATTCAGGAGCCGGTACAGGAAAAAACGCTCTATGAAAAGCTGAGCACCAGTGTGGTCTGGGCAAAGATATTTCGTTGGGAGTTTTGGCCGTTCTCTGTCTTTTACTTTCCGATCATGTTTTATTGGGCTTGGCTTTCGCTGAAAACCCGATCGTTTTTCTTTTTTACAGCGGCTAATCCAACGATTGAGTTTGGAGGGATGTTGGGTGAATCCAAACACAAAATTTTCAACCTGATTCCTGGTCAATTCATTCCCAAAACTTACAAATTGAATCCATCGGTAGATCAGGAAAGTTTCCTGGAAAGACTGAAACTGGAAGGGCTGGATTATCCTTTTATTGTGAAGCCGGATATCGGTGAACGAGGCTGGATGGTAGAAATAATCAAAACAGAAAAAGAATTGGCAGCCTATCTTAATCGTGTGCAGGTTGATTTTCTCGTGCAGGAATATGTACCGTATGAGGTAGAATTGGGGATTTTTTATTACCGCTATCCCAATTGCGATCATGGCACGGTGAGCTCTATCGTAATGAAAGATATGCTAAGTGTAACCGGGGATGGTGAAAGAAATATAGAGTCTCTGATGTATGATGATGCTCGTGCTAAAATGCATATTGAAGATTTTAGAATTAAAAAACCAGAGTTGTTAGAGCGAATACCAGCTTTTGGTGAAAAAGTTGAAATCAACTCAATCGGCAATCACAGCCGCGGCACCACCTTCCTGAATGGCAATCACCTGATCAACGAACGATTGATCAAAGTCATTGAAAAAGTAAGTAGTCAGATTGATGGCTTCTATTTTGGGAGATATGACTTGAGATGCAGATCTGTCGAAGACCTATATCAAGGCAACCACTTCAAAATTCTGGAACTGAATGGTGCTGGTGCCGAGCCTGCACATATCTATCAGCCTGGATTTTCATTGATTCAAGCCTACAAGGATATCATCCATCATTTAAAAGTTTTGGCAGATATTTCCATGCTCAACAAGAAAAAAGGAATTCCTTATTACAGCTTTCGCCAAGGCTTGAAGGAAATCAAGAAAATCAAAAAATACAATCAGCAAAAGAATTGATGAGCACTTTCATACTTTTTGTTGCTGGTTTTTTTTTCAGCTTTGTTGGTTCCATTCCACCTGGTAGTATCAATATCACTACTCTGCAATACGCAGTAGAGAACCGAATCAAAGCTGCTTTCTCCTTCGCGACGGCTGCTGCACTCACAGAATATATCTATGCGGCCATTGCCGTTCGGTTTCAGATTTACCTAACCGAAAACTCTAGTATCGCACAGTATTTTCAAATTATCACAGGATCGGTATTGATCCTCCTTGGATTGTTCAATCTCTTTAAGAAGCCAATAGAGTCGAAAGTAGAAACTAAAAGTGAAAAACGAAACGCATTCAAAAAAGGGGTGTTACTGAGCCTGACTAATCCACTGGCCATCCCCTTTTGGTTGATGGTGACGGGTTACTTACAAAGTATGGGTTGGGTAGAGATTAACGGGCGGAACTTTTGGGTTTATGTGGCCGGCATTTCAGTAGGTACATTTTGTTTGTTGGCTACAGTGATCAATTTGGGCACCAAGTTCAATGTCATCCAGGGTAATGTCTTTCTGATCTATCGCGTTCCGGGCCTCATATTCATTGGGATGGGAATTTGGAGTTTTTCAAACTGAAGTCGACCTAAAACAATAGGTCTTCGTCTAATTTATTTAGGGCATTTTTACTGACAACATAGGCGTAAATACTGTTCGGAACTATGAGCAAATCTTCAAAATCTTCAAATTTTGTTTTACTTGTTATCACACCTTTATCTAGATTATTTTTCGACATAAACTGCTTCAACTTTCCAGCCTGAGGGCTATCCGACCATTTGATCTCTACGGCCCAATGAACATCTTGAAAGTTGTTGCTCACTTGTATCAGATCTACTTCACCTGCATCTTTCCCACTTTTCCAATTGGCATACCTTAAAAATTCATGCTCTCTATGTAGATATTGAGCATAGACTGCTGTTTCTACCAAATGAGGAAATCGATCATCAGTATCTCGAATTCGCCCAAACAGTCCAGTGTACAAACTAGGGTTTGTCAGGTAAACTTTAAACTGTGTAATATTTTTAAACCTTTTAGCCGAAATATCCACCCTGTGCAATACTTTGATTAAGAAGGCAGCTTCTAGATATTTGATATACTTTTTTATAGTCTTGTTGTCAGTCTTTGTTTCCTGCGATACTTTTTTATAATCTAAAATTTCTCCGGTTCTATAGGAGAGCACATTGAAAAACTGTTGTAGTTCCAATGTGTTTTCAATTCCAAATAACCCAGGCAAATCTTTCATTATTACCTTATCAGTAATGTCCTTCTGAATCACTCTTTCCGGATTTTTGACTTTTTCAGAATTAAGAGCTATTTCAGGAAAGCCTCCAAAGTTTATATAATCAACAAAATGGTCATTAAACTTATCAATATCTCTACATTTATAGAACCTCCTTGGTCCTCCAAAATCTACTTCATTTTCTTCTAAAAGTCCATTATATCCATTTAGATCAACATACTCTGAAAAAGTAAGCGGCGGCAAAAAATAATCGGTAAACCTTCCAGCTCCACTTTCTATTGACTTCATTCTTAACGCTGCAGCTGCGCTACCACTAGCAACAAACTTTGTCTTCCTATTCTTATCAACTAATGATTTTAGATGAACCTCCCAATCCTTTAAATATTGAATTTCGTCAAAGAAAAAATAGGACTCTTCAAGTCTGACTTTATTGACTAAAAGGCCATCATGGATTAATTCTTCAAGAGGAACATTGGTGTAAATTGGTGTATCCAAACTAAAATAAAAGATGTTTTTCGGGTTGATACCCGAGTCAATTAAGTCTTGTATAGCCTGATACATGATCACCGTCTTACCAATTCTACGAGGGCCCATTAAGACTACTGCCCTATGAGGAAATGTCTGAGTAACCAATTCATAAAACCCTTTGTAATACCTTCGCTTACTAAATTCATCGTAAAAAGGAATTTTACCATCACTCCACCAAGTGTTGTCATCTTTTATTCTCCCCGCCAATATATTCTTGTCAAAACCCATAATTTCAATTTTAAGGATTACCATCCCAAAATTAAGAAAATAATATTTAAGGATAGTTGTCCCAAAATTTATATGTCAATACTGCATTTAGGTATTCATAAAAATTCCCTATAATTGCAATACTACATTTAGGTATTGATTATGAAAAAGTATCAATTAGGTGAATTTGAAGAGATTGTATTGCTGACTGTAGGAGTATTGTTTGACAATGCTTATGGTGTAGCGATCAAAGATGAGATTGAAAAGCGGCTAGAGAGGAAGGTGAGCCTAGGTGCCTTGCAGTCAGCACTCCGCCGAATGGAATCGAAAGGCTTTCTGGAATCAGAAACCGGCGAAACCAACGCAAAACGTGGAGGTAAGCCCAAACGATTCTTCAAAATGACGAGCTTTGGTCGAAGAGCCCTGGAGTACAATCGCGATGTCCGTGCAGAGCTATGGAAGGCCTTGCCAGACATGGTGCTCGAAGCCAAATTTTCATGATCAAAAAAATAGCAGATCGGCTTTTTCGGTGGTATTGTCACCCGGATTATTATCCTGATATACAAGGAGACTTGGAAGAACTCTATCATGACAAAAAGGAAGAGTCACCTCGATCTGCACCATATTTTTATCTGATCGAAGTGCTTCGGTTGTGCCGACCTGCTTTGATCAGACCCCTTTTCAAAAACTCATTATTTAACTCAACAGGCATGTTCAAAAACTATTTCAAAATCAGCTTCCGGAATCTGGTGAAGCAAAAAGTATTTTCTGTCATCAACATCGCTGGATTGGCCATTGGTTTGGCTGCTTTCTTATTGATCAACCAATACGTCCAATTCGAGAAGAGCTACGACAAATTTTTTACAGATTCTGATCGGGTATATCGCCTGACAACCGACCAGGTTTTAGATGGAGTTATTGGGACAAGAGATGCCATGTCATTTGCCCCTTCTGGTAATGCCTTAGTTCAGGCTGTACCAGAATTTATTAATTCAACTGCTACTTTTCAATTCAACGAATTGATAATTAGAAAGAATGACAGATCTGTTACTGAGCATAAGGTGATTGCTGTCGACTCTAATTATCTGGAGATTTTTAATTATCAAGTGATTGCTGGGGGAGATCCTAGTACGATCCTAAAGGAACCAAATACTGTGGTATTAACAGAATCTCGAGCGAAAGCTTACTTCGGCGAAGAGAATCCAGTAGGTCAAATGCTTCATATTTTGAGTGGGTTTGACAAAGGTTTTAAAGTGACTGGTGTGATCCAAGACACTCCTGAGAACACGCATTATAAATTTGACCTATTGATTTCATTAAACACTTTGGAGGATAGAGTACAAAGAGACGGTTGGCGAGGATTTAACTACTATACTTATTTGCAATTAGCGCGTGAAGCAAATATTTCAGAGGTGATTCAAAAAATGCCCAAAATGTATGAACTATCTGGAAATGAAGAATCGGAATCTACTTTGGCTTTCAATGTACAACCACTGGAAGACATTCATTTGCATTCGGATTTCACTTATGAGCCAGAAGTACATGGAAGTATTGAGACAGTGGTTTTCCTTAACATCATTTCTATTTTAATCATCATTATTGCTTGGGTTAATTACATTAATTTATCTACTGCTAAAGCTATAGACCGCGCTCGAGAAGTGGGGGTTAGAAAAGCAATTGGTGCGCACAAGTTGCAGTTAATTACGCAGTTCTTATTCGAGTCTATGATATTAAATCTATTGGCAGCTGGGTTTGCCATACTGATTGCACAAATGGTATATCCAACTTTTAATCAACTGGTAGGTAAAGATGTGATAGGTGATGTATGGTTGAATAAATTGTTTCTTACTAAATTATTTTCATTTGCAATAGTTGGGGCTCTTGTTTCTGGATTGTACCCGGCATTTGTTTTATCTAATTTTCGTGCTGTTACAGTGCTTAAGGGTAAATTCAGAAATTCTACCAAAGGTACGTTGCTAAGAAAAGGGTTGGTTATTGTCCAGTTTACTGTTTCTCTTGTGTTATTGACAGGTACTTTTATCATATATCAACAAGTTGAGTATATGAGATCTGCAGATAAAGGTGTCGATATCGATTATGTTGTGGGGTTTAATAAACCAAGATTCACATCAGAAAATGAGAATAAAATGATGGAGAAAATGAAACAATTCGTATCCAGTCTCCTGAGTCATCATGCAATAATAAATGTAGGTTCTTCCAATTCTATTCCTGGAGGAGATTTATCAGATATTAGTTCTACAACATCAGAAGTTCAAATTTTAGGAAAGACAAATGCCGTAAAAGGCACTACCTATGTTCAATACTGTGACGATAAGTATTTTGATGCAGTTGGTATTCATCTTTTAGCTGGACGAAATTTTGACGCAACAATTGCCACAGATACATCTACCATAATTGTAAATGAATCGTTTTTAAAACGATTGGGAATCAAAGATTACAATACTGTACTCAATGAATATATTCTATATGGAACAGATGAAAATGAGGATCATAAATATAGGCTTATTGGAATTGTAAAGGATTATAATCGTACCTCATTGAAGAGGGAAGTGGAGCCTACGGCTAGTTTCTATTGGGATGATTCTAATGGCATGGTAGTACGTTTAAATGAATCAAGTTATAAAGAAGGGTTAGCTCATTTAGAGGCGACTTATCAAAATTATTTCCCTCAAACGCCGTTGTCTTATTCATTTTTGGATGAACGGTTTAACACTTTATTTCGAGAGGATCAGCAGTTTGGTAATGTAATAGCTACATTTTCTATTCTGGCTGTGATTGTGGCCTCATTGGGTTTATTTGGCTTGTCTGCATTTATGGCTATCAATCGGGCCAAGGAGGTGGGCATTAGAAAAGTGCTTGGTGCTACTATCCCCCAGATACTTATGATATTCTATCAAGAGTTTATAGTGCTGATTGGATTATCTGCTGCAGTGGGCATTCCATTGGTTTACTACACCATGGATAATTGGCTGGATAATTACGCCTATCGCGTGGACTTTCCTTGGATGTTTGTGGGCGTAGCGATTCTTTTAGTGATCGCTTCCGCTTTGTTCACCGTCGGTTATCAAACGATCAGAGTAGCTGTGAAAAACCCAAGCGAGACTTTGAGGTATGAATGAAAAATATCAATGGTATTATAGGTGAGAACTTAAGCCTTCACCTATAAATAATTTTCTATTATCTTAATTTCACAATTAAGAACCAACCTCATGCATACCACAGAAATAAAAACCATAGATCAGGTCATAACGGCCTTGGATCAAATCATTCAAGATTCTATTGACAAAGAAAATTGTGCCGGCTACTTTGCTGCGCTCTACAGAAAAGTCACGATCAAAGTAAAAGAAGGCATAGACCAGAACTACTTTGATGATGGTCCGAGAATGGAACATCTCGATGTGGTTTTTGCTACTCGATATATACGAGCGTATGAAGCTTACTGGAATGATCAACCCCTCACCCAATCCTGGCAAGTGGCTTTTGATCTTACCTCACAGTATTGGCCCATTGTACTACAGCATTTATTGATTGGTATGAATGCGCATATCAATCTGGACTTGGGTATCGCCGCAGCTGAAATTTCAGAAGGTGAAAATATTGATAACCTACAGGATGACTTCGACAAAATCAATGAAATTCTCTCCTCGCTGGTTCATGAAGTCGATCAAGACTTAGCCGAGATCTGGCCTACTTTTAGAATCATCGTTAAAGCATTGAGGAAAGTGGACGATTATCTGGTTGATTTTAGTATGAAGCTCGCCAGAGATGGGGCTTGGAAGTTTGCCAAACAACTAGCAGATACGCCGCTATCATTGAAGCCAGAAATGATTGCTACTCGTGATCAAAAAGTATCCCAAAAAGCTAGTTTGGTTACTCGCCCTGGGTTTTTGATCACAATCATTTTTAGATGGATTCGATTGGGCGAACGGGGATCAATTGCTAAGAAAATTGAAGATTTAAAAAATTAATCGGAGCAACTGGCCAAGTCCTATAATACCGAAAAGGACTCCCCAATATTCCATCTTGATCCAAAACAGGGTGTGATTCGATTTTAGTTCAATTCGCTCACCAGTGGCTTCGTCAACCACAATTCTTCCAGGTTCATTATTCCACTTTTTACCTAAAAACCAATTGGAGACTCCAGCTAATAGAATGCTCAACGGGAAGGTATAAACGCCAATTTCTTCTGACGAAATGGAGATAAATAAAATGATAGAAGCTACTAAAATAAGCGGCGTCAAAATACCGCGACCAGACCAGATAATCATATTTAAAAGTTATAAGTAAAGAGTCGAAATTATTATTAATGGAAAACTAATCAATGGATTTATTTTCTTTTAACAAATAAGCCAGATAGAATGATCTGAGCGCTAAAGCGAGTAAGAACGGAATCAAGGCAAAGTGAATGACTTGTGGCAAGAGCTCTCTGAAAATAATGAGCAAAATCTGGAGCCCGCCGAAAACCATAAAGTAAATCCTCAACCCATCAGGCTTTGATTTTTTGAACAATAAAAAAACAGCAACCAAATTCAGCGGCATCGCCCAAAGCAAATTGAAATTATACTTTGATAAATGATCGGTGCCAAACCAAAGGAATAAAAGAAAGCATCCCAGCAAACCTGTGACACCAAAAAGGATTACGTCAATAAATCTATAATTGGCACTATACTTTAGGCCGCGATGTGTAATCAACCCAACCACAAAAAACACTATAACAAACAAATGGATCGGCCTGAATCCGCGCTCGGCTGGTAGTTCCGAGCTTACATTCATCACCTCCGAAGAAGCGATGACGGGCACAGCAGCAGTATCCGTTTTTAGTGTCGCAGTTTTCAGCGCTTCCTCTAGATACAGCGGCATGTATTGGTAATGAAATCCGTCGGCAGTCTCGTCGATCTCAGCGCCCAAACAGATGTCAATCCCCAGATCTCCCCATGGTTGATAGGTCAGATATTTGTCCATCAAATCACGAAAACTCATCGAATCACTGGCATAGCTGTAATCGTATTGGATTCGATTGTTCAGCGCCAGATCAATGACATCCCGCATACGTGTGGCGCAGTTGTCGTAGCAGTAGTTGTAGTAGTAGTTGGCATTTTCGGGCTTGGCATTGTTGATCAGAAAATCAAAAATCGCCTGCTTGTCTGCCTGATTGATATTGAGCACATGCTCTCTCCAGGAGCGATCTTCTCTGAAATAATATCGCTTGTAGTTTTCATAATTGCCCGTTCCAAGCTTGTAATAGAGTTTCCCTTTCGTGAAATTTAAATAGAAATTGGGCTGATCAAAATCAAAAATACCATAGTTGAAAACTAGGTCGATTCGATTGGCAGGATCGCTCACTCTGAAAGCGCTGTGCCCAAATGCAGAATAAAGTTCCACCTGAGTGGGGTCCAAAATAAGCACAATGACTTCCGCCTCGTCTGAAAGCTGAATATCCGAAGCATTAGTCTGCCATGGATTCAGAATAAAGCATGAAGCAACAAAGAAGACTAGCCGATAAGTGAATGACATCAGTAGGTATGTTTAATTTTGAGTAAAGAAAGCCTGAGCAAGTTTGGTTTCAAAATTTGTATCTACTAAAATACGTTTACATCAAGACATTATTCCACCGTGCATTTTCGCGATAGCTACAACTTACTGACCAAACTCACTCCTGCCAAGGCGATGAATGCTGCCAAGGTATTTTCGAGCTACTATCAGTCGAAGCATTTGGGTCGATTTGTGAATCCTTCGCTACCCCTCAGCATGGCGTTCGAGCCTACCACGTCGTGCAACCTGAGATGCCGGGAGTGCCCCAGTGGCTTACGGTCTTTCACCCGGCCTACGGGTATGCTGGATGTTGATTTTTTCAAAGAAAAGATCGTTGAAGTAAAATCTCACCTGGCCTACCTCACCTTCTATTTTCAAGGAGAGCCGTATTTGCATCCTGGTTTTTTGGATATGGTGAGTCATGCGGCCAAAAACAAAATCTATACGGCCACCAGCACCAATGCCCATTATTTGGACGAAGAAAAAGCTGAGGCTACTGTCAAGTCTGGTTTGGATCGATTGATCATTTCTATCGACGGCACCAGCCAAGATACCTACGAGCAGTACCGCGTAGGCGGCCAACTCGAAAAGGTGCTCGAAGGCACCCGAAACATGGTGAAATGGAAAAAGAAACTCAAAGCCAAAACGCCACATTTGATTTTTCAATTTTTGGTGGTTAGTCCCAATGAGCATCAGATCGCAGACGCCGAACAACTGGCCAAAGAAATTGGTGTAGACGAAATACAATTCAAAACAGCTCAGATCTATGACTTCGAAAACGGATCTGATCTGATACCAGAAAACCAAAAGTACTCGCGATACACGCAAAGTGCTGATGGTAAATTCAAACTCAAAAACCCATTGCACAACCAGTGCTGGAAAATGTGGCAAAGCTGCGTGGTGACTTGGGATGGCAAAGTAGTGCCCTGCTGCTTCGACAAAGATGCCTCTCATGTGATGGGCGATTGGAATAATCAATCGTTTGAAGACATATGGTACAGTCAATCCTACGAACGATTCAGAAGAAGCATTCTAAATTCTCGCGCTTCCATAGACATTTGTAAAAACTGCTCCGAGGGGCTCAATGTAACTTTGACGGATGGCTAAACCCGAACAAAATCTGTACTTCCTTGCACTGATACCCGATGAGCCTGTGCGCTCTGAGGTGATGGCCTTCAAAGAAGAGGTAAAAGAAAAATTCAACTCCAAAGGCGCCCTTCGTTCGCCACCGCACATCACCTTGCACATGCCGTTCAAATGGCGAGCTGATAGAGAAGATCAGCTGATAGAGAAGTTATCATTGTTCCAGTTTGACCAGTATCCATTTCAGGTGACTTTGAATGGTTTTGATTTTTTCGAACCACGGGTAGTATTTGTGGATGTAGACAAGTCAGCAATCCTCACCA
This sequence comes from Reichenbachiella sp., assembly GCF_033344935.1. Lineage (NCBI taxonomy): Bacteria > Pseudomonadati > Bacteroidota > Cytophagia > Cytophagales > Reichenbachiellaceae > Reichenbachiella > Reichenbachiella sp. The sequence goes on from NZ_JAWPMM010000001.1 coordinate 918,645, forward strand.
AACTGCAAAAAGAACTTTCAGATTTTGTAAGGCGCGAGCTCAAACTTTTCAATGCTGATTACAAAGACCGAGGGTTCCACCCACACATGACCATTGGTTTTCGGGATTTGAAAAAGGCCGTCTTTCCTGAAGTGAAATCGCATTATCATAACCAATCTTATCAAAGACAATTTGAAGTATCAGGCTACTGTTTGCTCAAGCACAATGGAGAGCGATGGGAAGAGTTTAGGTGGTTTTAGAAGGACTTTCCCGTACCCGCTCCCTTCATGATTCGTGTTTCCATGAATCTTACTACAACTAGGTAATCTCGTGAGGACACGAGATTGGGCAAAGAGTAAAAGAGTCGGTAGTCTACTACCCGCTGAGATTCGTGTCCTCACGAATCCTATCATCGTATTCACTTCATTCAGTCAAACCTTACTTCACCCCAAGTTTCTGAGCCAGATAACTTCAGGCTCTTCATTTGGTCTCCACTTTCCATATGGACAATATTGGTTTGATCGTCGTAGGTCTCCATCAGTACCGTGTTAGTCACCTTTAGTGATTTTACCTTTTTCACATTGGAGATTACTTGATAGGCATACATCACACTTTCCTCTTTTTCTGATCCAACGTAGGAGACGTCTACAGATTTGCCATTGAGAGAATAAGAAGCTCTTTCTGTTAGATACTTCCCAATCATCTGGTCCAGCTGCTTGAAGTCTGGTGGATTCAAAACATCCACTTGCTCTCCGGACCAGTCAGTCAGGGCAATTTCCAAATCATCGAGAAAGATTCGATGCGTAATTTCTAACCGTCGCTGCTTCTCGTCATATTCAATCTCACACACTGAAACATGGAAGGCATGAAGCGGCATACCGCTTACATAATTTATCAGCAGAAAAAATAAATAAGTCATGAGTTAATTGTATTCCATTATATGTTTACGGTAGTTAGGTAGCAAGAAGAAACAAAATTAAGAATTCTTCTTTGTGGCGTTGGTACTTTTATTTGAATGGTAATTTTCAACTAGCATGTCCGAGTTTCAATTGTTTTTCTCTTTGGGAAGAGAACATATATTAGATGTAAATGGCTATGATCACATCTTATTTGTGATCGCCCTTGCTGCTGTTTATCTATCTACAGATTGGAAGCGTGTGTTGATCTTGGTAACGGCCTTTACCATTGGACATTCCATCACTTTGGCACTTGTCGCACTTGATGTCTTCAGTATCAATTCTAGTGTGGTGGAATTTCTAATTCCTGTTACAATTTTTATTACTGCCGTCTCAAATATCTTGCGAAGAGAGCAATATATCTTGTCAGACATGAGTCGACTCAACTATTATTTCGCCCTATTTTTTGGATTGATTCACGGCATGGGTTTTTCCAATTATCTGAAGGGTTTATTGGGAGGGGAGACATCCATCATTACACAACTTTTTGCTTTCAACTTAGGATTAGAAGTAGGACAAATCATTATAGTGATTGCCTTTATGGGCATAGGCTATTTGATGAATAAATATATCAATGTATCGCGCAAGGATTGGATATTGGCGATTTCCTCAGCAGTTGCTGGAGTAGCCATCACTCTTATGATCGACACTAAATTTTGGTAATTAATTAGCTATGAAAATGAAAAGAAATATAATTTGGGCACTTCTTTTGAGTCCTTTATTTGCATTCGCTCAAGGCGAATGGAATCAAAAGTTTGAACAGTTGGGAACAACACTTCCCACCGCCAATACATTCAGAACAGCCTCCGGTGCTCCTGGCAGAGACTATTGGCAGCAGCAGGCAGACTACAAGATTGTAGCGGAACTCAACGACGATGATCAGTCACTGACTGGTCGTGAGACCATTACCTACTTCAATAATTCTCCGGATCAGTTGAGCTACCTGTGGTTGCAGTTGGATCAAAATATGAGGAGCAAATCTTCGGACACTCCTTTGATTACGCCCAATGAAATGACCAGCACCATGACAGGTAGAGACATTCAAAAGGTAACTCAAGATTACGACTTTGACGGTGGATTCAAAATCTCTGAGGTGTCGGATGCCGCAGGGCAGCCACTCAAGCATATCATCAACAAAACCATGATGCGCGTAGATCTACCAAAACCTTTAGCCTCTGGCGAACAAGTGACTTTCAATGTTGCCTGGTCGTACAACATCCAGGACAGAATGGAATTGGGTGGTCGCTCAGGATATGAATATTTTCCTAAGGATGGAAACTATTTGTACACCATCGCGCAGTGGTTTCCAAGAATGGCTGTTTATGACGATGTAGAGGGCTGGCAACATAAGCAGTTTCTTGGGCGAGGTGAGTTCGCCTTGGAGTTTGGCAATTATAATGTGAAGCTCACCGTTCCGTCAGATTTTATCGTGGCCTCTACCGGTACTCTCCAAAACGAAAACGATGTACTGACTAAAACTCAAAGAGAAAGATTTGCATTGGCAAAGAAGACGTATGACAAACCAGTCATTATAGTCACCGAAGCAGAAGCACGAAAGGCAGAAGCATCCAAAGCCAAGGGTACAAAAACCTGGGAATATCAAGCGGATGATGTACGTGACTTCGCTTTTGCGGCTTCCAGAAAATTCATCTGGGATGCACAGGCTGTGAAGCTAGATACTAAGACGCCTTTGGCCATGTCTTATTACCCTAAGGAGGGTAATCCTCTATGGGAAAAAGAATCGACCAAAGCGGTAGCCAACACTTTGTTGACTTACTCTAAGCATACGATTGAGTATCCGTATCCAGTTGCTATATCTGTACATTCTGCATCAATCGGTATGGAATATCCAATGATCTGCTTCAACTATGGCAGACCCAACGAAGATGGTTCCTACACCGACACAAAAAAATGGGGTATGATCGGCGTTATTATTCACGAAGTGGGGCACAACTTCTTCCCTATGATTATCAACTCCGATGAACGTCAGTGGAGCTGGATGGACGAAGGGCTAGACACTTTTGTGCAGTCGCTAACCGAGAAGGAACATTATCCAGAAAAGCCACTAAAAAGAGGGGAAGCCCGATTGATAGTAGACTACATGAAAGGCGATAAGGAAAATATCAGACCAATCATGACCAACTCAGAGCAAATATTACAATTCGGCGACAATGCCTACGGGAAGCCAGCAGCAGCTCTGAGTATCTTGAGAGAAACCGTGATGGGCCCTGAACTTTTTGATTACGCTTTCAAAACTTACTCTGAGCGATGGGCATTTAAGCGACCAAGTCCGGCAGACTTCTTCCGTACCATGGAAGATGCCTCAGCCGTGGATTTGGATTGGTTTTGGAAAGGCTGGTTCTATACAACCGATCACGTAGACTTATCCTTGTCAAAAGTAAAATGGTATAAGATGGATGTTCCTGAAAATGACATCGAGAACAAAGGGAAGAAGTCGAAGAAAGCGAAAATATCAAGTGGTACCAACAGCCAGAACCTAATGGATTTTGCCAATGATGCGGAGACCTTTTTCTTTGCCGAAACTGACCCTGCTGGAGTTAGTAAGAATTTTCATGAGTTTATGAACATAACAGATGATGCAAGCATAAAGGAAACTAATGCGGACAGAAATTTTTATGAACTGACTTTTGAGAATAAGGGAGGACTTGTGATGCCCATAATTATCGAATGGACTTACGAAGATGGCTCGAAAGAAAGAGAATATCTACCGGCTGAAATCTGGAAGAAAAACGAAAATGTGGTGACCAAGGTGTTTGCCAAAAATAAAAAGGTGACTAATATAGTCGTAGACCCCAATCAAGAAACGGCTGACGTGGCTACAGAAAACAACGTATTTCCAAGGGTGGAAAACAACTCCCGTTTTGACAACTTTATGAACGACGGGGAATAAAAGAAATTAAGATTAGGTTAGGTTGGTTTGGGTCGCACTGAGGAGTGCGGCCCTTTTTTGTGATCCTTTTGTGATCTTTTTATCGTTGATTTGTGTTGTGGTGCAAACGATAAGCAAACGCATGAGCAAAAACGTACTCATAATAGAAGATGACGAAAGTATTTCCGAGCTTTTGACCATACACCTGAAAGACATGGACTGTCAGATTGAAAGTCAGAAAGACGGACAAGCTGGCTATGATAGTGCTTCCAAAGGAGGTTTTGACGTGATCATTTTGGATATCAACCTACCGAACAAAGATGGCTTGGATATCTGTAGAGACCTCAGAGCCCACAAAATCAACACACCTATTTTGATGCTTACGGCCAGATCGGAAGAAATAGACAAAATACTGGGATTAGAGACTGGTGCGGACGATTATCTAACCAAACCGTTTAGCGTAAGAGAATTTACAGCAAGGGTGAAAGCTATATTCCGTAGGGTAGAAATGCTGAAATCCCGGCATGAAAATGCCGAGGAGTTAATCAGTACAGGAAACATCAAAATAGATCAGAAAAAACGCAAAGTGCTGAAAGCTGGCGAACGGGTAGATCTCACACCAAAGGAATACGACCTGCTTAATTTGCTGGCGAAAAACCCCGGTCGGAGCTATACAAGAGAAAGGTTGCTTTCCCTCATTTGGGGGTATGAATTCAGAGGATACGAACATACGGTCAATTCTCACATCAACAGACTAAGAGCGAAGATTGAAGATGACTTGAACCAACCCACTTATATCCTCACTACTTGGGGAGTAGGCTATAGATTCAATGACGAAATCAACTAAAACATGAAAGAATCAATTCTAAATTCTAGCAATTTATTTCTAAAGCTCGCGCTGATCTTTTTGCTTCTATTGCTGTCAGTCTCGGGAATCTATTTCTATGCTTCCTTTCAAATTGCCGAAAAGCATTTCGAAGAAAAAAATCAAAAACTTAATGCCGATATAGCAGGTCATATTGCATCCGAACTCAAACCCTTTTTGAATGGAACCTTGAAAGAACAAGCCGCAGATGAAATCATGCATAGTATGATGGCCGTGAACCCTTCCATTGAAGTATATCTACTAGACGCCAATGGAAAAATATTGAACTATGTGGCTCCTTATAAAAAAGTGGTGCTGGATAGTGTGAGCCTCGGCCCAATCGAGGATTTTATAGCCAATTACAAGGATGAAGCCATATTAGGTGACGACCCTCGAAAGGCTGGGCGAAAGAAGGTATTTTCTGCAAAGAAAGTAGAAGAGGAAGGAAAAACGCTCGGGTATATCTATGTGATTCTAGCCAGTGAAGAGTACGATTCTGCCAACGAGCAGCTGTTTGGTAGCTACATATTGAAACTAGGTTCTGTCTATGGTTTGATCACCATCCTGGCAGCCTTACTTATTGGTATTTTGGCTATTTGGTTTATCACCAAAAATTTGAGTTCTACAATTCATACGGTGAAGAGATTCCAACAAGGGGAAATGAGTGCCCGAATTAAAATTAATAGCGGAGGAGAAATTAGCAGGTTAGCTGAGGCTTTCAATGAAATGGCCGATACCATTGTGGGCAACATCGAAAACCTCAAATCGATGGAAAATCTTCGTAGGGAACTAGTAGGCAATGTTTCTCACGATCTTCGCACACCTTTGGCTGTGATTCATGGGTTTATTGAAACGCTTATTATCAAACAGGATCAACTGACCGAGGAGGAGAAAACAAAATATTTGTCACGGGCACTAACTGGTACCGAAAGGCTGAAGAAATTGGTAGAAGAACTCTTTGAGTTGTCTAAGCTGGAAGCCAAACAAATCAAGCCGAGTAAAGAAGCATTTTTCATCAATGAGCTGATGGATGACATTGCTCAGAAATACGCCCTCCTGGTGGAGGAAAAGAAAATTAAAATATCAGCAGAAGGACATGATAAGCCCTTCATGGTTTATGCTGATATCAGTTTGATCGAAAGAGTGCTGCAAAACCTCATAGACAACGCCATTAAGTTCACACCAGAGAATGGTCAAATTAAACTTCAAATCAATGAAAAAGCACAAGAGGTCGAAATCCAAGTCACCGATACGGGCAACGGCATTCCGCAGGACCAAGTGCCTTTTGTATTCGATCGATATCACATAGGCGATAAACGAATCTCTTTGGATACCAATAGTACTGGGCTAGGTTTAGCGATTGTCAAAAGAATACTTGAAATCCACGATACGTCCATCAATCTACAGAGCAACATTGGCAAAGGCACTACTTTCTCTTTTAGTCTACCTCAGCACTCCGTTTGATAAAATGAACTGATACACTTCTTTTATCTGGCTGTGACATTCTCGTGATACTCTATGTCAACCTTTGAGTTATAAATTTTAACCAAAGGATTAAAGACATGAAAAAAATATTATTCGCATTATTAGCTATTTCCATCACATTCTATTCATGTGATGATGACGAAGATGATAACCAAGGAAACCTGATACTTAACCTGTCTGGGTTAGAAAATCTCGGGGATAATTATTTATACGAAGGGTGGATTGTGGTAGACGGTTCGCCTGTTTCTACGGGTACATTCTCTGTAGATGACGACGGTGAGTTGTCCGCTACTAGTTTTGCCATCGATGGCGCGATGCTCGACGCAGCTACCACTTTTGTACTAAGTATTGAGCCTAGCCCGGATTCAGACCCTGCACCTAGCGCCACCAAAATATTAGGCGGAGATTTCAGTGGAAATACTGCCTCAGCAACCATCATGCATGCGGCAGCTTTTGGCACTGGTTTCGGTAGCGTGACCGGCGGATACATTCTCGCCACACCGACTACCACAATAGATACAGACGAGGCCAGCGGTGTTTGGTTTTTAGATAATTCCTCAGGATCTCCAGCTATAGGATTGAATAACCTTCCGGATCTGACTGACCAAACGGGGTGGACATACGAAGGGTGGGCTGTCATAGATGGGACGCCAGTTTCTACGGGCACATTTGACATGGCCGCTGGCTTTGACGACAATGCTACTACCACTGCATTTAAAGGTGATGACGGTGATGGTCCAGCTTTTCCGGGAGAAGATTTTATTCAAAATGCGCCAAGTGGAATGACCTTTCCTACAGATTTAAAAGGCGCCACAATAGTAATTAGTATTGAGCCGGTACCAGATAATAGTTCAGCTCCATTCACTTTAAAACCATTGGCAGGAGAGGTGCCGGCTGCACTTGCAGATCATGCCTTCCAGACGATGGACAACATTGCGAGTAGTACGTACCCTTCAGGTACAATTTCAAGATAATAAGATAAAGCACACAATCTACGTAAAAAAAGACCCGCGGACGGCGGGTCTTTTTATGCTTTGTCTACAGCGTAAATGTTAATTGCGCGTTCTTTCCCTTTTAGTGCCACTTCTCCAAGTAACTCCTGTTTAAAGAGGTTTAAACTTTTGATTTGTTCTGCAAAGACCTCGGATACTAGTAAATTCTTGCCTAGCTCATTACATTTATCCTGAATTCTGGCTCCTGTATTGAGCACGTCGCCATGATAAGCGATATCGCGTTTGATATATCCAACTTCGGCAGCGGTTACCGCCCCTTCGTTGATTCCAGCCTTAAACTCGGGAACGAAACCAAACTCTTTTTCGAATTTGTCGGCTTTGGAGGCTAACTTTTTTTGAAAAGCAAAAAATAGCTCAATACTAAGTTTCCTTGCCTCAAGGTCTGAAGAATCCCAAGTCAAAACCGCTTCATCTCCCACGTATTGATAAATCTGAGCGTTGTGGTCGAAAACAATCTCATTGAGATAAAGGAAACATTTCTGTATTAAGTTGGAATATTTGATGTGCCCTAACTTTTCTGCGTACGTCGTAGAATCTTTTAGATCCAAAAACATAAAAATTCTGTGCTCAATGACGGGATGATGATACTTTCCCATGAACATGTTCCAGAGGTTGCCGGGGCCATATTTTTTACTCACTTCCAGTATGAAGTTGATAATGATGGTAAACAAAGTAAGAAAAGTGCCAAATGCAGCATAAAAGGTCCAGCTTGAAAAGGTTTGAATCATATCCTTTACTCCACGTACGGGGGTAAAATCTAGTGTCAATAAAAAGGCAAATACAATAAAAAATGTCAATACAAATCCAACAAGATATAGGGACGTTTTAATGAACATTAACCGACCAAAGGATTTATTTCTAAGACTTGTATTTTCCGTCAACCAGTAAACGAAATAGAATACAGTGCCAAAAAGAAAGCCAAACAAGGCGCCTTCTATGTATTGAAAACCGGAGGAAAAATATTCAATGAATTTCTGATTTTCCTTAGTTGGGAATATTTCTAAAAACCTAAACTGCAGGTCTTGAAAAAACATGCCAATGGCTGTAATGCATAAAGAAGCGGTAATCCATGCGGAGACCACGAACAGCCAATCTCGAAAGTTTTTCTTCCACTTCATATTTTGAGCAAATCGTTGTGCAGTTGGTTGAACCCAATAATACCTTGTAAACCTCCCGTGTGTACGCAAATGAGTCTACTGCTACTGGGTATTTTTCCTTTTTTCAACATATCAATCAGCCCGTACATCATTTTTCCGGTATAGATAGGATCCAGAGGAATTTGAGTTTCAAGGTAAAACTGGTTTATAAATTTAATAAGATGACTATCGAATTTGGCATAACCCCCAAAGTGATAATCATGAATGAGCTCCCAAGATGAAGAAGCAGTTGTCAATTCACCAATTAGATCCTCAAGATATTTGGCACCTTTTAAGCTGCTGATTCCAATGGCTCTTTGATGATCTTTGATGCCATTGACGATACCGGAAAAAGTGCCTCCAGTACCCACAGGACATAGTATTGTGTCAAAATCAACTGTAATTTCATCGACCAGTTCTTGTACTCCTCTAAGTGCCAAAGCATTGGTACCTCCTTCGGGAACTATAAAGGCCTCATGTTTTTTCGTTAATGTTTGGAGCCAGGTTACATCGCTTCTGTTTTGATATGCTGCTCTGGATATAAATTGTAAGTCCATTCCATTGGCTGCTGCTTGCTCCAAGGTAGTATTGGACTGAGCATTTAACTCATCACCTCTAATAATACCGATAGACTTAAAACCATACCTTTTGCATGCAGCTGCAGTAGCAGCTATGTGATTAGAATAGGCGCCGCCAAATGTTAGTATGGTTGAGTAGCCTTGGTCTTGAGCTTCTAATAGGTTGTATTTTAGCTTACGCCATTTGTTACCTGAAATCTCCGAATCGATTAGATCCTCACGCTTCATCAATACTTCTACTTTGTTCTCAGAAAAAATAGGAAGTGAGATTTGCTGTAGTGACGTAGGGTTGTCTAATTCAAACATGGCTCAAATGTAATATGCATTGAGGAAAGGCAGGATTTGAATGAACAACGGATGATATTTTTTATTAATTTGTAGAACCAATTCAAACGAACCGCTGAGAGATTGGAAAACCAGCAATCTAACCGAGTTTTAAACGCATTTTAATTCAAATATGGCTGAAACATTGACCAGATCGATTGAATCTCAAATAGAGCACACCAAAAGTGAGCGAAGAAAAAATAGATTAAATGCCTATGAACTAGGTACTGAACTTCTTTTTAAATCTAAGAAGGACTTGGATGAGCTTAAAGGGATGATTGGAGCAGAGGATGTTCGATATCAGTCTATTGCTAATCTATTGGCTGCCGAGGTACTGCAGTGTGGTATTGATTATTTCAAGGCCATGAAGGATAACTCAGATTTTTCTGAGGCCAGCTCATTGGAAATTTTGAATAGTGCTAAAGAGATTTCTACGGATGCACAGATACAAAAACGGATTCAAGATAATATAGAAGGAATAGGTGACTGGGTAAGCAATCAGGCGCTTAGAGATAGCCAAAATAATATCTATGACTTCAATAAAATCTTATTGAAAACAGCCTTCTCTTTTATGACCTGTGACGGTCATATTGCTCCCAATGAAGTTGCATTGATCAGGAAAATGGCTGAAGAAGATCATGCCTTTGGTGAAATTGATATAGATACCGAATTGGATTTTCTAATAGAGGTCATCAACACCATGGGGATGGGTTTTCTTAAGGATTATTTCAAGGTGTTGAAAAATGCTCAGCTAAAACAAGAGCAGGAACTGAAGTTGGTGGAAATGGCGATCAATACGCTCTATGCAGATGGCAAGGTGGATTATAATGAAGTTAAGTTTTTTAGAATCTTCCGATCGTTGCTCAGTGTTACAGATAAGCAAATCACGGATTTAAATCCGCATTTGCCCGAAGAGTTTATTGAAAGTGACATATTCAGTCACTCTTACCTGGGTCAGTTGTTTGATGACTATTTTGAAAAGGCTGAGATTCCTACTTTTGAAAAACTGTCAGAGCAAAAAAGAACTGACTACGTGGACCCAGAAAAATATAAGGGATAATTAAGACTTCATTTGTTTTCCGAAGTGCTTTTCTACGATATCTAGAAGGTGCTCTTTGGTGATTGGCTTTGTAATAAAGTCAGAAACATCGTGATACTTTTCGGCCTTATCTTTATCTAGCTTATTGAGCGAGCTTGTCAGCATAGAGATAACAATTCCTCCTCTCAAATCCTTTGGTAGAACTTTGTAGGCATCTAAAAATTCAAACCCGTTCATTACGGGCATATTAATATCTAAAAGAATCAATTCAGGTTTGGGGTAAGTGGTGCCGTTGGAAGCAAACTCTCCCTTGTTTTCTATATAATCTAAGGCCATTTTCCCATTATGGCATTCATGTACCTGACCTTTGAAATTGCATACATCGGTCAACAAATGCTGTTGAAGAAAGAGGGAAGTAGGATCGTCGTCTACTAATAAGATATTCGATATTACGTTAATGTCAATCATTATTTATTAAGTGGTAATAGGTAAGTGGATAGTAAATATAGTGCCTTCGTTAGGAATACTTTTAACTTCTATGTTACCATTATTTTTTTCTATTTGTTCTTTTACTAAATAAAGTCCTATTCCTGACCCTTGAATGTTGGGTTTATCGCTAAATCGTTCGAAAAGGGTGAACATTTTGTCCCCGTGAGTTTTTAGGTCAATGCCAGAACCATTGTCTTCGAACGTAATTTGGACCTGATTAAACTTTTGTTCTGAAGAAATATTAATCTCCGGTTTGCGCTCCGGGTGCGCATATTTGATAGCATTGGACAACAGGTTTTTAATTATACTATTGAGGTAGGCCTCAGAAGCATATGCCGTAGGTGCCTGGTCAAATTTCAAGTTGATTGTGGCGTGTGATTTTTCTATGTCGTTGGCCAATTCTTGTTTAACATTTTCTGCAATGCGTTCCAGGCTGCATTCTTTCTTTTCAAGCTCACCGGATTTTTCGTGCTTCAAAAGGGTCATAAAATCTTCGAATGTAAGGAGCCAGGTATCTATGGATTCATTAATTCTATTTATGACTTCTGTCTTTTTATCTTCGGGCAATTGACCCGGATTGGTTCTTAAGATTTCGGATAGGTTTTTAATATTAAGTGCTGGGCCTCTTAAATCGTGGGTTATCTTATAAGTAAGGGTATCTAGTGATTCATTGATCTTTCTAAGACGATTATTAATATTATTCTTTTTTTGATGCGTGGCTCCTAATAGATAGCCTGCCACTCCCAATACCAGCGGAGCTGTGTCCACTACATAGTGAATAACATTCTGTTGATGTAGAAGCATAATGTTAGCTAATGAATAGTCGATGTTATTTAGCCAAGCATCTATGAACTGAGAAAATACCGGAAAGGAGAGTCCAAATAAGACTCCTCCTATCGTGTATTTCGCATGCACAGAAAGGGCTTTCTTTTTCATAGCTCCAATGATAAATGCACCAGGCAGGCTATTTGCTAAGCATTCTTGTCTCCGAAATCAACAGAATCAGATATATCATTGACTTGCGACAAATCGAACATAGGCAGTGTGCTTTCTTTAAAGTAGTTGCTGTATAACTCCTTGATATAGATATCCGTGAAAGCATCTTTGTGGATAAAGTTTTTCCCGATTTTAGGGAACTTGTCGAGAATTTTTTGATCTGGAGATTTTAAAGCTGTCCTGAGAATTTTAAGGAAATTGATTTCCTCTCTTTTCACTTTGTCATCTGCAGTGATTGTTTGAATAGCAGATTCAAGAAGCAGCAATTCTTGCTCCTCGGTTAATGTAGAGTTATTCAATTTTTTAAAATAGTCATCAAAAAAGTCCAAACCCTTGAGGTTTATGAGCTCAATCATTTGATTGAGTTCCTTGTCAATATCTATACCCGTAAGATCAACTTTTTCTTTGGCCATTTGCTTGAGAAAATCTATCTCTTTTGGTGAAATATGACCGTCACAGGTCATAAAGGAGAAAACTGTCTTAACGAGTAGTTTGGCGAAATCTGATTGATTTGTCATTTGAGTTACATTTTATTATTGCTGCCTTTGCTGCTTTAAGATAATCAAAATATCTAAAACTAATACTTACCTTTGCCGACTATGCAAGAGGAACCATTAGAAGAAGATTTATACGAACATCACAGAATAGTAGCCGATCCGGGACAAGAAATTTTGCGATTAGATAAATTTCTTATGGATCGTTTGCCAAATGTAACACGTAATAAACTGCAAGCTGGTATAAAGGATGGTTTCATCAAAGTCAATGACAAGGAGATCAAACCAAACTACAAAGTGCATCCTGGAGATGTGGTAATTGTAGCACTACCTGAGCCACCAAAGGATACGGATATTGTTCCAGAAGATATTGATATTAATATCATTTTTGAAGACGATGATTTGCTCGTGGTCAACAAAGAACCCGGGATGGTAGTGCATCCAGCTTATCAAAACTGGTCAGGCACTTTGGTAAATGCATTGGCTTATCATTTTAACAACTTACCTACCATGCCCAATAATGATGGTCGCCCCGGGCTCGTCCATCGTATTGATAAAGACACTTCTGGCTTACTTGTCATTGCAAAAAGTGAAAAGGCTATGACAAGCCTGGCCAAACAATTTTTTGATCATAGTATCGAAAGAACGTATTATGCCTTGATATGGGGTGAGCCAGAAGAAGACAAAGGCACGATCGATGTAAATCTGGGAAGGAGCTTGAAAGACCGAAGAGTAACAGCAGCATTTCCAGAAAACGACCATGGAAGAAAAGCCATCACACATTACAAAGTCATCAAAAGGTTGCGATATGTATCGCTAATCCAATGCAATTTGGAAACGGGTCGGACTCATCAAATTCGAGCCCATATGAAACACATTGGTCATCCACTTTTTAATGACGTAACCTACGGTGGAGATAAAATATTAAAAGGTACCACTTTCACCAAATACAGGCAGTTTGTTGAAAACTGTTTTAAAATAATTCCTAGACAAGCACTACACGCAAAGTCTCTAGGTTTTATTCATCCAACCACTAATAAATTTGTTCAATTCGACTCTGAGTTGCCCCAGGATCTCCAAGAAGTGATTGCAAAATGGGAGCACTATGTCAATCACATAGATTAAATGATTGTAATTAAGTATCTCTGGTATTATTCCTTTTGGTTAATTGTAAGAATTGGCTTGCGATTGTACTACAGCAAAGTCAAAGTGACGGGCTTAGAAAACATTCCGAAAAACACACCTATCATTTTTGGGTCTAATCATGAAAACGCTTTCATCGATGCGCTTCTAATTACTACAAGTAATACACGATTTGACCATTATTTGGTAAGGGCTGGTGTGTTCAATAACCCGATTGCAAAGGCATTTTTCAATTCGCTCAATTTAATGCCAGTATATCGAGCACAAGATGGAGTAAATCCCCTGGAAGCCAACAAACAAATCTTTCGAGCCTGCTTCGAGGCACTGGCTAAAAAATATGCGGTCATGCTTTTCCCGGAAGGAGAGCATAATATGAGGAGACATAAAAGGGTGTTAAAAAAAGGCATTAGTCGTATCGCATTAGGAGCGGTCAACTTTGAAGGTGGAGCGCAAGAGGTTTCGGTTGTTCCTGTTGGCGTTAACTATTCCGACCACATGGGATTTAGATCTACAGTCCATATTGTTTTTGGAGAACCCATTGTTGTGAAGAAGCAAGAAGAAAATGCAGAAAACTACAACAAGCTAACAGCTCAATTCACAGAAGCCTTGAGTCAGGTGCATGTCTCTTTGGATAGAAAGGAATATGCTGGACTAGATGCTATTTTCTTCCATGACCAAAAATCGCATGAATTAATTAACCCGGATATAATCAATTCGGCTGCGGGAAAACTATCTGATCGGACTGAAGAAGTAAACGAAATTGCGGAGCAAAAAAAGAAGCTGGAGGAAAAAGGGCTGTCTTTTCCTTTTAGACCAATTTCTTCGAGTGAGAAGGCAATTGTGTTTTTGATATCGCCTTTGGCATTGATTGGTTTGATAGTCAACTTGCCTGTGTTATTACCAGTTTACTTATTTATAAAAACTAGAGTAAAAGAAGCTGAATTTGTGGCTTCGTTGAAATTTGGATTTTCACTACTAGGATTCTGCATTTGGTGGTGGTATCTTGGAAATTGGGCTTATGATTATTCATCACAATGGACCGTTGCAGCAATAAGTGTTGGCCTTTGCTTTATATGCTTAGTTTCTCTGAATGGCTTCGTCAGGAAATGGAAAAGGTACCAATTGACCCGATTACTATCTTCAGATGAAAAAGTCAAAGCGATGTATAGTGCTTTCGTTGACCGAGTGGACGGGGTCAGAAAAGAGTTATTCTAGAACAGCTGAAGCAAATCTTTGCTTGTCGTGTAGATCTTTATAAATCTTTGGTTCGCTATAACCATGATGCTGAAAGAGCAATAGGGTCTCCTTGCCAAATTGCTCATTGATTTCGAAAAATAGTACCCCTCCTTTTTTTAAAGCTTTTTTGGCCTTTTCCATAATGGTCTTGTAAAATATCAACGGGTTTTCATCTGGAACAAATAAGGCTAAAGCTGGCTCAAATTCTAACACATTCTTCTTCATTTGTTGCTTCTCTTGGTCCATCACATAGGGTGGATTGCTCACGATGAGGTCCAAATCTTTATGTGGAATTTCATCTTCAAGAATGTCTAACGGAGAAAAAACAGCATGGGCTTTTAGTTTTGAAGCATTGTGCTGTGCAATTTGTAGTGCTTCATGACTAACATCATATCCGACAATCTGAGAGCCTTCAATGGATAAAGCCAACGAACAAGCAATGCACCCTGAGCCTGTGCCGATGTCAGCCATCTTAGGGAGGTCCCATTTCCTGTAATTGCTAATGATTTGAATTAGGAGTTCCGTTTCCTGACGTGGAATCAATACATTTTTATCAACGTAAAAAGTGTTTCCGTAAAAATCAGCTTCTTTGAAGATATACTGGATTGGTTCATTATTGAGTAGTCTCTGAACAATCAGGGCATAATTTTTTAGTTGAAGAGCATCTGGTAAAAATGGATGGTTCACTATGATGTCTGTCTTCGAAAGTTTGAATATTTTTTCTAATACGATGTAAGACAATGCTTGACTTTCCTGGAGTCCAAAAACCGGGATCAGTGGCGTTACTGTTTTTTGAAAGGTGTGTTTAGGAATGTATTCCTGCATGAAACAAAAATACTTAAAGAGTGTAAATTTGATTGCTCTAAATAATGGAAAGAAGAACTTCAGTTTAGAAAGTGAATTCGAATGAGTAATACTTGACAGAATGAGTAAATCAAAAGACGAAATATACATGCAACGTGCCTTGGAATTGGCTGAAAAGGGCTTAGGAGTTGTAAGCCCTAATCCAATGGTCGGATGTGTGATTGTGCATGATGATAAGCTGATAGGTGAGGGGTGGCATGAAAAGTATGGAGAGGCTCACGCAGAGGTCAATGCAATCCGCAAAGTGAAGGATAAAAAGCTTTTAAAAGAGTCGACCGCTTATGTGACCTTAGAGCCATGTGCCCATTTCGGAAAGACGCCTCCTTGTGCTGATTTGCTTGTCAAGCATAAGTTGAAGCGTGTAGTCATTTGCAATCAGGACAGTTTTCCTTTGGTGAATGGAGGGGGAATTGCCAAGTTAAAAGAAGCGGGAATAGAGGTGGAGGTTGGAGTACTTTCTGAGGAAGGCAGAAAACTCAATAAAAGATTTTTCACCAGAGTGGAAAAACAAAGACCCTATGTTATCCTCAAGTGGGCACAGACTGCTGACGGATTTATAGCTAGAGAAAACTATGACTCTAAATGGATCAGCGGAGAGCAATCAAGAAAATTGGTGCATAAATGGCGATCTGAAGAAGATGCCATTTGGGTAGGAACTAACACCGCCAAACACGATAACCCAAAACTAAATGTCAGAGATTGGGATGGAGAAAACCCTATCCGATTAGTGATAGACAAACATTTAACCTTGAGTTCTGATCTACATCTATTCGATCAAGAAATTCCAACGATATGTTATAACCTAAAGAATGAGGGCAAGGAAGAGAATTTGGAGTGGTTGAGGGTGAGAGAAGATAAACTGTTGGATGATATTTTTATCGATATGCGACAGCGAGGCATCCAATCTGTCTTTGTAGAAGGAGGATCATTCTTAATTCAATCCATTATTGATCAGGGGTTGTGGGATGAGGCGAGGGTGTTTACCAGTAAAACCAAATTTGAAAGTGGCATTCCTGCACCGATTATAAAGTGCGAGAAAACCGATTGTTTTGAAATTGAAAATGATCAGTTGGACATTTATTTCTGTCAGTAGTATACCAGATTATCTAAATAACTGAATGTCATAAATGCCCTGCATAAGTAAAAAATGTTTGTCTAAAGTGAATAGTTCTAGTTTATTCTCTAATACTTGCTGCAAAATGATAATGTCTGGGATACCTACTTTATTAATGCCATTTTGCAAATTCAGTAATTGATATTTTCTAATAATCTCCCAATCAATATTGAGAGGAATAGTAGGGAGAGCCAACATCCCTTCAATGATATCTTGATTATTTTGTTTTTGAAATATTGGTAAAAGCTCCGTTAAGATTAATTCATTGGTACATGCCAGGTTTTCTTGAATGAGTTGTTCTAATTTGTCGTTTCCTTTTTTGAAAAATTCAATCCAAACTGAACTATCAACAAGTATCATCATTGAGTTTAATTTCTACCTCTAAGGGTATTAAGGTCAATATCCAAATCAACTTTCCCCTTATATGTTAGGAGCTTAAGGCGTCGCTCTTCTTGAATGATTTTCTCTAAAGCAGATTTAACAGCCTGACTTTTTGTTTTAGCCCCTGTAATTTCCATTACCGCTTTAATTAATTCCACTGGAAGGTCTAACGTTGTTCTCATTGTTGCATCAATTATCATGTAAATATACGTAAAAATTGATGCGTTATGTTTTTATAAAAGCACTAGCTTCAAAACCAATATTAAAAAAAGCCTTTCTGATCTTCATCAGAAAGGCTTTCAATTTGTGTTTTTCAAAGTAGATCAACTACCGCATCCTACACATTCGAATTGTGAATTAGCCTCACCTTCTTTGTCGTTAGCAGGAATGAAGTTTTTGTTCTCTTCTTTAGAAACTGTAAACTTGATCGCATCTGCTGCTGCTTTAGTTCTCAAGTAGTACATTCCAGTCTTCAGACCTTTCTCCCATGCGTAGAAGTGCATCGATGTCATTTTACCGAAGTTAGGCTCTTGCAAGTGAATGTTTAAGCTTTGGCTTTGGCAGATGTATGCGCCTCTATCAGCAGACATGTCGATGATCGACTTTTGAGATATCTCCCAAACCGTTCTGTAAAGATCCTTGATGTCTTGTGGAATTTCTGGAATGTTTTGGATTGAACCATTCGCCTGCATGATTCGGTTTTTCATGCTATCATCCCAAAGATTCAGAGCAATCAAGTCTTTCATCAAGTGCTTGTTTACCACGATGAATTCACCAGACAATACTCTTCTGGTATAAATATTAGAAGTGTATGGTTCAAAACATTCGTTGTTACCTAAAATCTGCGAAGTAGAAGCGGTTGGCATCGGAGCCAATAGCAAGGAGTTTCTCACGCCATGTTTTTTCACTTCTTTTTTCAAGCTGGTCCAATCCCACCTTTCAGAAGGAGTTACATTCCACATATCATATTGGAAAATTCCTTTTGAAACAGGAGAGCCTTTGAACGTTTCGTAAGCGCCTTCAACTTTAGCGATATCCTTCGAAGCAGTCATAGAGGCGAAATAGATCGTTTCGAATATTTCACTGTTCAATTGTCTGGCTTCTGGAGAATCAAATGGCATTCTCATTTGAATGAATGTATCAGCCAATCCTTGTACACCAATTCCGATTGGACGGTGTCTCATGTTAGAGTTTTTCGCCTCTGGCACTGGATAGTAATTGACATCAATTACTTTGTTCAAGTTTTTAGTAATCACATAAGTGATATCGTACAACCTCTGATGATCGAATAGGCCATCTTCAGTCACGTACATTGGCAATGCGATTGAAGCCAAGTTACAAACGGCTACCTCATCAGGAGAAGTATACTCCATAATCTCAGTACACAAGTTAGATGACTTGATTGTACCCAAGTTTTTCTGATTCGACTTCTTGTTGGCCGCATCTTTGAAAAGCATATAAGGTGTACCAGTCTCAATTTGAGATTCTAGCACTTCAAACCACAAGTCTTGCGCCTTGATGGTCTTTCTGCCTTTTCCTTCTGCTTCGTATCTTTCATATAGCTTCTCGAATTCGTCCCCGTAGGCATCAGCCAATCCAGGACATTCGTTAGGACACATAAGGGTCCAATCGCCATTTTCTTTCACTCGTTTCATAAACAAGTCTGGTACCCATAGGGCGTAGAACAAGTCTCTGGCTCTCATCTCTTCTTTACCATGATTCTTTTTCAAATCAAGGAAATCGAAGATGTCAGCGTGCCAAGGCTCAAGATAAATAGCGAAGCTACCTTTTCTCTTCCCACCACCTTGATCAACATACCTGGCTGTCATGTCGAAGTTTCTCAACATCGGCACGATACCGTTAGATACGCCGTTAGTTCCTTTGATGTAAGATCCTGTTGCTCTTACGTTGTGAATGCTAAGTCCAATTCCACCAGCAGATTGAGAGATTTTTGCTGTCTGCTTCAAAGTATCGTATATCCCGTCGATACTGTCGTCCTTCATTGTTAAAAGGAAACAAGATGATAATTGTGGTTTTGGTGTACCTGCATTAAATAATGTTGGAGTAGCATGCGTAAACCATTTTTCAGAGAGTAGGTTGTACGTTTCTATCGCTGCCTCAATATCTTCTTTGTGAATACCAATGGCTACACGCATCAGCATGTGCTGTGGTCTTTCTACGATTTGCCCATCTAGTTTCATCAAGTACGAACGCTCCAAGGTTTTGAAACCAAAGTAGTCGTAGCTAAAGTCTCTATCATAAATGATAGAAGAATCTAGTAGCGCTGCATTTTTCTTAATGATACCATATACATCGGTAGCTAAAAGCGAAGCATTTTCTCCAGTCTTAGGATCGATGTACGTGTATAGTCTCTTCATAGTATTTGAAAAAGACTTACTTGTGGTCTTGTGCAGGTTAGAAATGGCAATTCTAGCTGCAAGTTTGGCAAAGTCTGGGTGAACAGTTGTCAGCGAAGCAGCTGTTTCAGCGGCCAAGTTATCCAGCTCTACGGTGGTTACTCCATCATAAATTCCAGAGATCACTTTCTTAGCGATATCAACTGGCTCAATGAAGTTGGTGTTAAGTCCGTAGCAGAGCTTTTCTATTCTGGCGGTGACTTTGTCGAATTTGACGGATTCTCTCCTTCCGTCTCTTTTTAGTACTAACATAAGGCAAACAGGTTATAAGTATTAGGGATATATACGTATATAATATTTTTAAAAATCTTCGTCCAAACTAAATTTCTGCGAGTCGTCACTGGCATCTTTCATGACTCCTGCTTTCTGATATTCTGCCACTCTCTTTTCAAAGAAATTTGTTTTTCCCTGTAGGGAAATCATTTCCATGAAATCAAATGGGTTCGTTGCATTGTATTGTTTAGAGCATCCTAGCTCTAGCAATAATCTATCTGCTACAAACTCGATATACTGACACATCAATTCTGCATTCATTCCAATAAGCTTCACTGGAATCGCGTCAGTCACAAATTCTTTTTCTATTTCTACCGCATCGATGATGATTTTTTCAACAGTATCTGTTGGCAACTTATTGATCAAGTGATCATTATATAATAAACAGGCAAAATCACAATGCAGTCCTTCATCTCTAGAGATCAATTCATTTGAGAAAGTCAAGCCTGGCATCAAGCCTCTCTTCTTCAACCAGAAAATAGAACAGAAGCTACCAGAGAAGAAGATCCCTTCTACAGCAGCGAATGCAATCAGTCTTTCAGCAAAAGAACCATTGTCGATCCATCTCAATGCCCAGTCGGCCTTTTTCTTCACGCATGGGATCGTTTCTACCGCATGAAATAATTTATCTTTTTCCTTATTATCCTTAACGTATGTATCTATTAATAAAGAGTATGTTTCGGAGTGGATATTTTCGATTGCAATTTGGAAACCGTAGAAAAACTTAGCTTCTGTATACTGAACTTCTGACACAAAGTTCTCTGCTAAGTTTTCATTTACGATACCGTCACTGGCCGCAAAGAAGGCTAATACATGGGTGATAAAATGACGCTCGCCGTCATTAAGTCCCTCCCAGTCTTTAAGGTCCTGACTGAGGTCTATTTCTTCGGCAGTCCAGAAGCTAGCTTCAGCTTTTTTATAGAATTGCCAGATGTCATCTTTTTCGATGGGAAAGAGTACAAACCTGTCCTTATTTTCTTTAAGTATAGGTTCGTCCTGTGAGATGTCTTTTGCCATTTTTCTTTACTTCATTTCTTTTTGAAAAGGACAAATAATAGTCGTGACTAATGAAACTGAAGCCAGTCATTATTCGCCTTTTTCGTGCCCTACGCAAGGTAGGACGGTGGTGTTCATTTCTCTATTGGATTACTTGTTCGTTAGTGTGTCGAGTCCTTTGAACAAGCAGTACAAATATGAAAAAAAGAAGGTAAAAAGACAAGGCCGAAATGGGGTGTAAAAGGTGATTTGAGAGGGAATAAAAAAAACATTTAAATGCTTGAAGGATAGTGTGTTGAAAGCATTGATTTTAAACCATAACTTCTATTCATTTGCGCTTGAATCAGGGATGTAAAAAAGATGATTTTTTTTTATTTTTTTATATCGACTAAAATGCTATTGAAAGGGTTTGATTTCTCTCAGATAAATTTTACTTTTGCAAACCAATTTTTAAAACTGGATTTATTACAAATTATGTACGCAATAGTTGATATAGCCGGTAAGCAGTTCAAAGTAACGCAAGATCAGTATGTTTACACTCCTCGTTTGGAGGGTGAAGCTGGCGCTTCCGTAGAGTTTGACCGTGTATTGTTGATTGACAACGATGGAAAGGTCAAAGTAGGTGCCCCAACAGTGAAGGGTGCCAAGGTTTCAGGAAAAATCCTTGCTCAGGAGAAAGATGACAAAGTACTTGTCTTCAAGAAAAAGAGAAGAAAAGGATACAAGGTGAAAAATGGCCACAGACAGTCATTGACTAAAGTTTTAATCGAAAATATTAAATAATATAATACCATGGCACATAAGAAAGGAGCAGGTAGTTCGAAAAACGGAAGAGAATCCCATAGTAAACGATTGGGAGTGAAGATATTTGGTGGACAAGACATTGTTGCTGGTAATATCATCGTAAGACAAAGAGGAACGCAACACCATCCAGGAGAAAATGTTGGAATGGGGAAAGACCACACTTTGTTTGCATTGACAGACGGTGTAGTTGAGTTCAAAAAAGGAAGACAAAACAGATCTTTCGTATCAGTAGTTACTCCTGAAGCGAAGGCTTAATTAGTCTGTTAAAAATATAAAAGAGCCATCTCGGTAAACGGGATGGCTTTTCTTGTTTCTAGTATTTGGTACTAGACGGCATCCTCTTCTAGCTTTCTCAAGTCGAATTCCTTTAAAAATTTTTGAGCTTCATTTGTATTTTGGAATTCAAAATTTTTGATCTGTCCGTCTGTAGTGTGGATATCTAATTTGACAAGCGCTACGCGCGGACCGTCATTCAAGGGGTCTTCTACAAACTGAGTGGCTTCTGTAATTTTAAAGTCACTGGCTGATTTTTGCTTAGACAGCTTGACGGTTCTTCTCTTAATACGCTTACAATAAGAACATTTATAATGCTTAATTAATTCACCTTCCTGATCTTCAGTAATCTCTTGAGTAATTTCTTCTTTTTCAAGGCGCAAAGTTTGGAACCCGCAGCGGTCACATTCCATAGCATGTAGACGTCCTTCATATTTCTCAATATGAGTATCGCCCGTTTCTACATCGATCCATACATCATAGTCTACAGAAAAAACATCTTCTTCAGCCTGCATGCCTTCATCCAAATATGCATCCTCTTCCTCTTCACTCAGAAGCTTCATCTTGTTGCCTGTTTTGGGGTTTACTCTAGGCTCATATCTGTATATTTTTAATCGTTTAGCCTGTTGTGTTGGATAGTAAAACTTTAACATAAGCAGTGCCACATACCCATAGAGTACCCCGATGCATAAAGAGATAAATAATCGAATCCAAAACCACAAGAAAGAGTGATTCAAGCCTTCTGCCTGATAAGTATTACAGATGAAAAATATTGCTGCGGCTATAGAAAAGTGAGCGCTTAATAAAAATCCATATTCACGTTTGCTCACCAAGTCGTACTTATCCTTGTATGCTTTGGTACTTGAGAGCTTTATTTTATAAAAGGTAAATATGATGATTCCTATACCGAAGAAAACTGGCGAAAGAATGTACATGGCCGTGCCCCATGTGGATAAAAAATTTACAATTGATTCACTCATTATTGATTTAGTATTAGTTGATTTATAGTAATAGTTAAGCCTTTGTTTTATGCAGGATTTAAATAGCTGATCCTATCTGCCTAAAGATAGAAAAAATTATATTCCGTCTTGATTCTGTTCACTTGATTTTAACATCATAGAAGGTGTGAACCTTTATATGTTCAATAAATTATTTGGTTTAATGATGGAATAATTGTTTTAAGTTGTTTCTTAAAAGAAGAGGCTTAAGGAAAGAAAATCAAACTTAATTATTTTCTATTCCAGAAATCGGTGTTGTTATTTTTAGCATTATAAGAATGTTAGGTTAGATTTGATTGTGAAATATAGAACACTATAAGTTTAGAATTCTTATAGGTATAGTTTGGATTATTTCAAGAGTACAAAGTAAATATAACGGTGAAGCAAAAAATCAGAAGTATTGTATTACTACTATGCTGTTTGAGTAGTTGTATTCAAATAGAAAATACAAATGATACACAGATAAAAAAATCTATAGTATCTGATGTGTCAAATTTGGGTGCGGAAGTAGTAGAGGAAACAGAGCATGAAGCAGTCTCACTATTAGGTACCAAGCTTTACCCACCAGATCTTCCTGAAGTTGTTCAAAAAAAGAGACAAGATCTGCTAACCATAGCTGAGGAAAATTTTAGTAACAATCCAGATAGTCTTGATAATATTATCTGGTATGGAAGAAGATTATCTTATCTGTATCAATATAAATATGCCATTCAAATTTACACGTTAGGTTTAAACAAGTTTCCAGAGTCATATAAGCTATACAGACACAGAGGACATCGTTATTTGACTATACGACAGTTTGACAAGGCGATTCAAGATTTGGAAAAAGCTGTTTTTTATTCTAGAAACTTACCGATTGAAATGGAAGCTGATGGACTTCCAAACAGAAGAAACATTCCTAGAAATTCAGTGCAATTTAATATTTGGTATCACCTGGGACTGGCTTATTATATGAAGGGCAATTACGATAAATCTGTATCCGCTTATAAGAAATGTATTTCAATAGCGGATAATCATGATATGCTTGTTTCGGCTACAGACTGGTTGTATATGACCTATAGGAAATTGGGAAATATACAGGCTGCAGAGGCTTTACTAGAGCCAATAAAACCTAAAATGAATGTGATTGAAAACTATGCCTATCACAATAGACTGTTGATGTACAAGGGATTAAAGAAGCCCGAACAATTGTTTAAACTAGGAGATGACCAGGAAATCTCCATCGATGAGGTAACACTAGCGTATGGAGTAGGTAACTGGTATTACTACAACGGAAACGCAGAACGAGCGGTAGATATTTTTGATCAACTCATGGATAGTCCTTACTGGATGGCATTTGGCTACATTGCTGCTGAAGTCGAGTTAGCCAATTTGAATACTGGTTCTTAACCAATCTCCACTTTTACATCATCACTTTCTGGGTGACCTACACAAAGTAGTACATAACCTTCTGCTTTTTCTTCATCGGATAGTCCGTCATCTTCATCCATTTTGATAGTGCCTTGCAGACACTTTCCTCTACAGGCGGTGCATAGTCCACTCTGACAAGAGTAAGGCATATCTATATTTCGATCCAAGCCAGCTTCAAGGATGGTTTTATTGGCAGGAACTTCGTAAGTGTACTCTTCACCTTCCAAAAGGATGGTAACTTCCTTAGCTCCATTGGCATCAGCAATAATGGCGCTTGGAGAGGTATTGCCAGCCACAAAGCTTTCTTTAAATTTCTTGTCTTCTGGGATTTTGAGTTCTTCCAGCGCTTCCCATACAATGTTCATCAACGGTTCAGGTCCACAGGTCATGAAAGAAAAGTCAGAATAACCCTCACCTTTCAATTCGGTAATAATCTCGGAAACCTTCTCCTTGGTCATATATCCCACTTGACCTGCCCATTCGGTAGGAGGTGTTTCCAGAAAATGAACAACATCTAGTCTTTCCTGATATTCTTTTTGTAGAGATTCAATGACGCTCTTGAAAATGATCGAATCAATATCACGATTGGCATATACAAGAGACACTCGGCTTTCTGGCTCGTTTTTCAACAAGGACTTAGCGATAGACATCAAGGGTGTAACTCCGCTACCTCCTCCAAAAAGGAATACTTGCTTTTTGTTTGAAGGAGCGATGTCCAAAACAAACGAACCCATAGGTTCCATAATTTGGATGGTGTCACCAGCTTTTACTTCATTATTGATATAGTTGGACATGATGCCACCATCAACCGCCTTTACCGTTACAGCAGGTAATTCCCCAAGCGATGGTGCGCTGCACAAGGAATAGGCTCTTCTCACCTTTTTACCATTGATAGTCAGGATCAAAGTAATGAATTGACCCGGTCGATAGTTCAAATCGCCACTTTCTGGCTGTTCGAACACTAAGGTAACAGCGTCATTAGTTTCTTTTACTACTTCCTTTACTGTCAAGTTAATATATCTAGAATCAGTATTCTCCTTCTTCTTTTTCTTCTTAAAAAAACCAAAAGCCATTTTATATCTTCTTTAAGGGTTTCTGCCCTGTGTTTGTAATCGTATTCTTGGAGAGGTAAAATTAAGTGCTAAATGGCTGTCGCCAAAATCATTTGATAGACTTAATTGATGAGCTGATATGAATTGTTTCTGACTTGGGTAAATCACAGGTTCCACATCCTTTTGGACAACCATTTTTCGCGGTAAAGTCCAAGTATATTTTTCTGGCTACAAAAAAAGTGGCCAAACCAAAAAACACCCAAATCAATAATTCTTGCATCATTTGTGGGCAAAATTACCAGTGCTTTTTGATAATCGCTAGCATTTCGGCATGTATCGTATTGGCCGCCAGAATTTCACGACCAAAGAGGTAGTTGTCACCACCAGAAAAGTCAGTGACTTTGCCTCCAGCTTCTTCTACAATTAATGCGCCTGCGGCTATATCCCAAGGGTTAAGATTGTATTCAAAATAGCCTTCATATCTTCCTAATCCTACATAAACCAAATCAATTGCCGCGCTGCCCAATCTCCTTAGCCCATGTGCATTTTGCATCAATTCGTTTAATATCGATTGATACTCTGGCATCCTATCAAAGTCGTAATAGGGGAATCCCGTAGCCAGTAGACTATCTCCTAAAGTGGGTAGTTTAGAAACTTGAATGGTTTTTTCGTTGCAAAAAGCGCCCCCATTTTTGTAAGCATGGAAGCAGTCGTCTCTTCCGATATCAAAAACTACACCTGACACAATTTCCTTTCCTTTGGCTAACGCAATGCTGGTGGAGTATATAGGCAGGCCGTGGATGAAGTTGGTTGTGCCGTCCAAAGGATCTATAATCCATTTAAATTCAGTGTCAGATTCCTTTTCTGTTCCTTCTTCTGTGATAAAGCCAGCTTCTGGTAAAATTTTTTTGAGCTGTGCCACCATCTTTTTTTCGGCTTCTTTATCCACATAAGAGACCAAGTCATTTTTTCCTTTGAGCTCTACATCCTCATAATTAAAATTTTCAGCTTCTCTTTTGATGAATGCTCCGCATTCTAATGAAAGGTCTACGACTTGTTGGGTGATGTTTTTAAGATTCATTTTCCAGCTATTATCACTACGATTTCTCCTTTTATTTTCTGTTCTCCAAAGTGGTCGATGATTTCCTGAATGCTACCATTCACGGTTTCTTCATATAATTTAGTCAATTCTCGAGACACTGAGGCCCGACGGTCAAAGCCTAAGGTTTCTCCGAATTGTTTGAGTGCTTTTACCAATCGGTGTGGAGACTCATAAAATATCATGGTGCGAGTTTCTTCAACCAAAGCTTGTAATCGTGTTTGCCTTCCTTTTTTCTGAGGTAAAAATCCTTCAAACACAAAGCGGTCGCTAGGCAGTCCAGAAGCTACCAGCGCTGGAACAAAAGCGGTAGCGCCAGGTAGACACTCCAATTTTATGTCGGCTTTCAAACACTCACGTACTAACAAAAATCCAGGGTCACTGATGGCTGGTGTTCCCGCATCTGAGACCAGTGCCATGGTTTTTCCTGCTTGAAATTCTTCAATGAGTTTTTCTATTTGCTTGTGTTCATTGAAAATGTGGTAGCTTTTGAGTTGACTTTTGATATCATAGTGCTTGAGCAATGTACCCGTGGTACGAGTGTCTTCGGCTAGTATAATGTCGACGGTTTTTAATACCTCCAAGGCACGCAATGTGATGTCAGCCAAATTGCCGATAGGAGTTGGTACCAGATATAAGGATGCTTTAAATTCCATTAGTCCAGCAAGGAGTCTATAGTTTGAGCCAATTTTCGATCTTTTTCAGTTACAATATTCCCAGCATCATGTGTTGATAGAATGATTGTAACTTGATTGTAGACATTTGACCAACTCGGGTGGTGATTCATTTTCTCTGCTTCAATAGCCACTTTGGTCATAAAACCAAAGGCTGCCGTAAAATCTTTGAACTTGAAAGTTCTTGTGAGGGTGTCGTTTTCTTCTTGCCACATAGTCGTAAAAATAGGTAGATACTTTCCTAATGTAATAAACTTTGAGAAAGTTCATGCGATTGAAGTGCGAAGTCTTTTGAGCTTTATTATCATTGCGCGATGCAAGAAATACCCACAATAGAATTGCTCGGCCTGCAGGTGACTGAGCCTATGACATGGATTACCAACTGGATGGTAGCTACTGCCTGTTTTGTGTTTGGTCACAAGTTGTTTTATTATGAACAAGCTGACCTCTCTCAAAAATTTTGGGCATTATTCTTCTTATTCATAGGCGCGGCTTCGATTACTGGAGGAACAGCTCATGGATTTATTCATTATGTGGGTCATAAATTTCACCATGCCGCATGGTTGTTAAGTGGAATATCGATTTTTTGTGCGCAATTAGCTGTGTTGCCATTGATTGAGAAACCCAAAGTGAGATCTTTTGTACGAATATTTTGCTATGTTCAGCTAATGGCTATGTCGGCTTCAGTGCTGGTCTTTCAGCATTTCTCAAGTGTATTGATTGATTCTATAGTTGGATTGATTGGAGTAGTAATTCCGGTGTCACTTGCACACTATGCCAGATATAAAGACAAGAGATCAGCATTAGTAATTGTTGGCGTGCTTACCAATCTTGTGCCGGCGATCATTCATTTACTGAAAATATCTATCAACCAGTGGTTCAACTTCAACGACATTAGCCATGTGGTAATGATTGGATGTTTTTATGTGATGTACAAAGCGGCGAAGGCTGACGTGAATCAAGCTCCGGCTGGAGTTGTCAATGCTTAATTAATCCTTCAATAAATCAGGCAACCAACTTACCATTTCCGGAAAAAGGATCACCGCAATCAACAGTAATATTTGGATCGCTACAAAAGGAACAATCCCTTTGTAAAGATGGCTTGTTTTAATCTCAGGAGGGGCGACTCCCTTGAGATAGAATAGAGAAAATCCGAAAGGAGGAGTTAGAAAACTCGTTTGTAAATTGAGAGCGATTAATATGCCTATCCATATTAAATCAACTCCCATAGCAGAAAAGATAGGTGCCGCTACGGGTACAATGATGAAAATGATTTCAATAAAATCGATAAAGAAACCTGCTATAAAAACTACTAGAAGCACCACTGCAAGAAACAGATGAGGAGAAAGCCCTCCTTGAGTGATAAGGTCGGACAAAAGACGATCTCCACCCATCGCTCGAAATACCAATGAAAATGAAGTGGCGCCAACCAAGATCATAAATACCATACAGGTCAAAAAGGTGGTATCGCGCATCACTTCTTTGAGAATGGAGAGACTCAGTTTTTTTTGAATACCGGTTAAAGCAATGGCGCCAATGGCACCAACGGCTGCCGCTTCAGTGGGAGAGGCGATGCCCGCGAAAATGGAGCCCAATACGAGGAGAATTAGCATAAAAGGAAGCACGAAGGCAACTATGATCCTTTTCCAAGCTCCTTCAGACCAAAAATCTTCACGCTCTTCTTTGCTGATGCTAGGCGCCGATTCTGGTTTGAGGTACGAGACTGTGATGATGTAAATGATGTATAGACCGACTAGAACAACTCCGGGTACAATAGCGGCAGTGAATAGATCGCCTACAGAAACATTTAACACAGTCCCTAAAAGTACCAAGACGACAGAGGGTGGAATAATTTGACCCAATGTCCCTGAAGAAGCTATTGTACCAGTGGCTAGAGTTGGAGAGTAGCCCTTCTTAAGCATGGTCGGTAAACTAATCATTCCCATGGTGATGACTGTTGCGCCTACTATGCCTGTGGAAGCGGCTAGCATCCCTCCCACAATCACTACAGATACAGCAAGACCGCCTTTCATTCTGCCAAACAAGTTGGCCATGGTGTTTAATAGACTTTCCGCTAAACCTGATTTTTCGAGCATAATGCCCATAAATACAAATAGTGGGACAGCAATGAGCACAAAGTTGTGCATGGTGCCATAAATCCGTAGAGAAAGCAGATAGAAAAAGTCGACATCATAAATTAGTACCCCAGCCAAAATTGACAATCCTCCCAGTGTAAAAGCTACAGGGTATCCAAAAAGAATAAGAATGAAAACTAATACAAAAAGTAGCAGTGGTAAATATTCTGTGATCATCTATTGGGTTGGTTAATTAGATGAGACAAGGAAGTAAGTCCTTCGGCTACCGCTTGGATCAATAATAAAGTAGCACCAAGTGGTATAGTAGATTTAATAAGGAATCGATGAGGCAATCCTCCAGGTTCAGGACTCGATTCTGCGATTTTCCAAGCATCAATAACAAAAGGTATGGAAGTTTGGATCACAACCAAGCAGAATGGAATGAGAAAGATAAGGGTACCAATCAAATTGACCCAAGCCTTTTTCTTTTCACTGAATCTAGAATAAAATACATCTACCCGGACGTGTTTGTCATGCTTGAGAGCATAGGCAGACCCTAATAAAAACAAGGTAGCAAATAGATGCCATTCTAGCTCTTGGTTGGCTGAGCTGCTCCAATTGAAGGCATATCTCAAAACAACATCTAGTCCAATTAATACAACCAGAATTATGCTAATCCAAGAAACTAGCTGGCCGGTTCTTTCGGTGAACTGATTGATATATGAGGCAAATCGATTCATGAATATTTAGCTCGCAAAATAGAGAGATTTTTTGATCTCTCAGATGGCAATAGACTATTTGTGTTGGATCCCCTGGCGAGAAGCCATAATCGCAGGTTGAACTGACGCTACAAATGTGATGAAAATGATGGTGAAGGCCGTGAAAACAAAATCGGTAGCAATGATTTCGATTGGGTAAGCCTGGGTGACCGACGAAGCTACACCCATGGATATAAGGCCATAGGTTTGCTGCAACCAAGAAATGGTAAAGCCTAGAATCAATCCACTTCCAGCCCCAATGAAAGCAATAATTGCTCCTTCAGTCAAGAAAATCTTACGGATCAGTTTCTTTGATGCTCCCATAGCGAATAAACTGCTGATATCTGGCTTTTTCTCGATAACCAGCATGGAAAGAGAAAAGAAGATGTTGATAGAAGCAATGCCTACAATCATGGAAAAAATGATAAAAACGAAGAGCTTTTCAATCTTAAGGACCTTGTATAAATCAGCATGTTGTTGATCACTATTGAGAACGGTGAATGAATCGCCAAGTATATTTGATAGTTTAGATTGAATTCGCAATAAGTCCATTTCTGGGTCTACCATTAACTCTAGTGAGGTTCGTTTGTCTTTATAGTCAAACAGTCTTTCGGTAAAACTTATAGGAACGAAGACATAGTTGTCATCGTACTGTTGTTCCAAGGCGAACACAGCGCCAGGCATGATGTTCGCGCGATTGTAATATTTGTAAGGATCGATGGTTCCTGGTTTTACATTTTTTGGATAAAAAAACTGTAAAGCCAAAAAGTCATTGCGTAAGGAAACGCCCAGATTAAATTGTATGCCCCGGCCAATAATTGCGTATGATGTGTTATTGTCTTCAAACTTTAATTCCCCTTGCCGAATGGCTTCTTTCATTCGTCCTTGTTCAACGAAATTATCGCTCATGCCCTTAATCTTAACGATCATTTGAGCATCATTGTAGCGAATCAGGGCGTTGTCCTCTATGACTTCTGTAATGTCTAGAATACCATCTACGCTTTCTATTTTGGCTTTAAGGTCCTCAGTAAATTTGAAGGATTTGCCTTCGCTAGGCAATACTTGTAAAGGCGCATCGAAGGTGCCATATATGGAGCGGAGAAGCCCTTCCATACCATTGAACACCGAAAGAACAATAATCAAAGCAGCCGTACCAATCGACACCACCAGCATAGATATGATAGCTATGATGTTGATGAAATTTTTCTTCTTCTTAGAGAAGAAATAACGCTTCGATATAAAAAATGGGAGGTTCAAATGTTAATCTTCGCTTTCGTCTTTTTCAGGAGCCGGCGGGATATTGAGCCCTGATAATAGGTCTTCGATTTTTTGAGCGTTTTCTTGCGTGTCATCCAGGTAAAAATTGAGATCAGGTACAACCCGTACTTGTTTACCGATTTTTAACCCAAGCGCTTTTCTGATTTCACTCTTTTTTGATTTTACCAATTCAAGAAAAGCAGGTTCGTCTTCAACCATCATGAGGCTCAAAAAAACTCTGGCAAAGCTCAAGTCTGGACTTATTTCTACGTCTGTAATCGTAATAAAAGCATTTCCAAACCAATGCCTAGTATCTCTTTGGAACAATTCGCTCAGGTCTTTTTTAATCAACCCTGCGTACTTCAGTTGTCTTGTGCTACTCATATCTCTCTGCAAATATCCCGATTAATCCGTGATTATCCGTTTTACGAAAAGAATAATTGACGAAAATACTGATATTCAGTTTTTTGTCGGGATTAACTCAGACATTTGGTATTATCATTTCTTATATGGTTAAGAAATTTAATATTCAAATCGTCCGAGTTAATTTATATTATATTTTATTAAAACCGTATTTTCGTCGGCGTTGAGTTTCACAAAAAATAATAAGTTGCCCGTAATGCACTAAGCAGACATGGAGAAAATCTATTTTTGTGGCTTGATAATATTATCAAATCAAAAGAAATAAGTCTTGCTCACATTTT
Source organism: Reichenbachiella sp. (assembly GCF_033344935.1). Classification (NCBI taxonomy): domain Bacteria; kingdom Pseudomonadati; phylum Bacteroidota; class Cytophagia; order Cytophagales; family Reichenbachiellaceae; genus Reichenbachiella; species Reichenbachiella sp. The sequence goes on from NZ_JAWPMM010000001.1 coordinate 950,417, forward strand.
TTAAAACCAATGATCCCTATCGTTTAATAGGTGTTTTTTTGCTCTTGTTGGTGATTCGGGTGCCTATGTTTATATCAGGTGTACCGATGATTTTACCTGAGTTAAAATGGTTATTGATAGGTGAGCGTTTGGGTTCTGACGATTATACAATGTATCAGGACGTATGGGATTATACGGCACCTTTGGCTGTCTTTGTTTATAAGTGGCTCTTCATACTCTTTGGAAAGACCCGTGTACCCTATTTCATCATTTCCGTGTTGTTAGTTGTAATACAAGCCGGTATTTTCAACAATGTTATGCTTAGAAACAAAGCGTACAATGGGAGTACTTACGTGCCGGCTTTGCTATACATGGTTTTTATGAATGCCTTTTTCGACTTTTTGACCCTGTCGCCTGTTTTGCTCAGTATGACTTTCGTTTTGCTTGCAATGAATAATCTCTTTAAGCGGATGGATAATCAGACCAAAGATGAGCTATTCATTTTTACTGGGGTTTTCCTTGGTATAGCAACACTTTTCTATCTGCCGACCTTTTGGTATTTTGTCGTTACTATACTTTCTCTTGTCCTTTATACTGGTTCTATTCTTAGGCGAATGATGCTGTTGGTATATGGTTTTGCAATGGTAGTTGGTTTTGCGAGCTTATATTTTTATTGGTTCGATGATTATCTGATTTTTCAATATCATGTACTGAACTCTTTGTGGATAATTGAAACCATTAAGTATCTTAATTGGACTGAGTTAACAATTGTTGCAGCGGTACCATTGTTGATTTTTATTGCTTCCGTTTATAAAGTGCGAAAACTTGGTAAATACATCAACTTTCAGGAAAAGATACAGCAGGTAATGTTTATGTTTTTCCTTTCAGGTTTTTTGGGCTTGATGATGGCCAGAGAGATATCTACTTATCAACTCATATTTTTCATACCGACGGTGGCCTTTTTTGTAACACATTATTTATTGCTGATTAAAAATTGGCTGGTGGCAGAAATAAGTGTTGGGGTCATTATAATTTTAGTATTGTACAATCACCTCGCTTTTGTCAATAAATGGTTTCATGTAGACCGTTTTGTCAGCTACGAGCCTTTGCTGATTAGAGAAAGTTCATATGAAAAGCTTTTGACGGATAAGAAAATATTGGTTTTGGGTGATGAAATGCATCATTATAAAAATGCTTCATTAGCCACTCCTTATCTCAATTGGCGATTGAGTCAGCTACAATTGAAAGAGCTGAAATACTATGATAATAGTGCGGAAGCTTTTGTGAACTTTAATGAAGACTTACCTGAGGTAATTATCGATCAAGAACAAACCATGCCTGAGTTATTGGGAAAAATGCCTACTATCTCCTCGCAATACATTCATCACGAGGGTTATCCTGAAATTTATTTACTGAAAGAGTAGGAGATAATTAACAAGAAATCTTATCCACTCTGTTTTGATGTCTGCCTCCTTCGAAGTCTGTAGAGATAAAGGCTGAAACCATTTCTTTTGCTGAGTCTAATGAAACAAACCTAGCAGGAATGGCAATTACATTAGCGTTATTGTGTTGTCGCGCAAGTTCTGCTAAAGACTTATCCCAGCAAAGTGCGGCACGGATACCTTGGTGCTTGTTGGCCGTCATGGCCACACCATTTCCACTTCCACAGATTAAAATACCTAAGTCGTTTTTAGATTCCTCAACAGAACTGGCTAATGGATGCACATGGTCAGGATAATCCACAGAGTCGCCTGTATCTGTGCCAAAATTTTGAGTGGTATGTCCAGCCGCTTCCAGCATCTCAATAATTTCCTTCTTGTATTCGTATCCAGCGTGGTCTCCTCCTATGGCAATTTTCATGGTGTTGGGTTTTGATTATAAAATTAATCTAAATCTCTTGAAATGTTTTTGAACGTTTTATTCGATATCATGATACTAAACTGATATAAACCAATCAACGGTATCGCAATTAGAATCTGGCTAAATGGGTCAGGTGGTGTAAGCATGGCACCTAATAAAAAGATCACAACAATACCATGCTTTCTATAGGTTTTCATGATGTCCGGAGTTAATAAACCGGCCTTGGTCAAAAAGTAAACCACCATAGGTAGTTGAAATAATAGTCCACATGCTAGTACCAATGTGGTTACTGTAGAAACGTATGATACAATATCAAACTCATTCAGAATTGATGGGTCTAGTTGATAGTTGGCTAGAAAATTTACCGAAAGGGGAGTGAGGATCAAATAACCGAAAAGCACACCAATGGTAAATAATAGGCTTACATAAAAAACAGCTCCTCTAGCGAGTTTCCTTTCTTTGATGTAGAGGCCGGGACTTATGAATCTCCAAATTTCCCAAAAGGCATATGGAAAAGCTGCTATGATACCTACAGCAAACGAGGAGGTAATGTGCATCGTGAACTGTCCTGTCATCTGTCTGCTTTGGATGATAAACGGTAGTTTATCAATACAAAGCGCCTCTATTTGAATGAGGTCACCGATATAGCAAAGCTGCTGATAGGTCCAGAAATCAACTCTTGAAGGCCCAAGGATCAGAGTACCAAATACAAATTCTTTTGAGACGAAAGCTGCAATGGTGAATACACTAATAGCTATGAATGCACGTATGATGTGCCATCTCAATTCTTCGAGATGATCCAAAAAGGACATCTCTGTTTCTTCTGCTAGGTGTTGCTGATCCGCGGGCAGTTGCTGCATGTACTTATACTAGAGAATCTAAATGCTTGTATAACGGAAAGTCAGCCATCCAGTTGTTGACTTGTCCTCTTACCGAAGCAAGATTTTCTTCATTTTCAGGGTTCATCAAAACCGTATCGATCAGCTCAACAATTTTAGTCATGTCCGCCTCCTTCATACCTCTGGTAGTCACAGCTGCAGAACCTACTCTAATTCCAGAAGTGACAAATGGTGATTTGTCATCGTAAGGAACCATATTTTTGTTGACAGTAATATCGGCTTTCACTAGCGCATTCTCGGCTAGCTTTCCAGTTAAGTCTTTAGATCTCAAATCGATCAATGCACAATGGTTGTCTGTTCCACCTGAGATCACATGGTAGCCCTTACTCATGAAAGCTTCTGCCAAGGCGCTCCCATTTTTCTGTACTTGAACCACGTAGTTCATATAGTCGTCAGACAAGGCTTCACCAAAGGCAATAGCTTTAGCAGCAATGATGTGCTCTAAAGGTCCGCCTTGAGTACCTGGGAAAACTCCAGAATCCAGTAATGCGGTCATTTTTCTCAATTCACCTTTTGGGTTTTTAAGTCCAAATGGATTCTCAAAATCTTCTCTCATCAAGATCATACCGCCTCTAGGGCCTCTCAAAGTTTTGTGAGTTGTTGTGGTAATGATATGACAGTATTCCAATGGGTCGTTCAATAAGCCTCTTGCGATTAATCCAGCAGGGTGAGAAACATCTGCTAAAAGGATGGCTCCTACTTCATCAGCTACTTCTCTGAATTTGGCATAATCCCAATCTCTACTGTATGCCGAAGCACCACAGACGATCATTTTTGGCTTTTCTTTTTTTGCTACCTCTTCAAGCTGTGCATAGTCGATTCGACCAGTTTCTTGATCCACACCATAGAAATGTGGTTCGTAAAGTTTTCCTGAAAAGTTGACAGGGGAACCGTGAGTCAAGTGACCTCCATGCGAAAGGTCAAATCCTAGGATTTTATCACCTGGCTTCAAACAAGCAAGCATCACCGCCGCATTAGCTTGAGCGCCGGAATGAGGCTGTACATTAGCCCATGTAGCACCAAACAATTCTTTGGCTCTATCAATAGCTATATTTTCAGTTTGATCAACAATTTCACATCCACCATAATATCTCTTGGCTGGCAGCCCTTCTGCATATTTGTTTGTCAATACACTTCCGGCGGCTTCCATCACCTGAGCGGAAACAAAATTTTCCGAAGCAATTAGCTCAAGGCCATTTTCCTGGCGTTGTCTTTCTTTTTCGATTAAGTCAAATACTTGTTGATCTCTCTGCATGATTTATGAATTTCTATGAGGCGCAAAAATACGAGATGGCAGGATGTAAACAAAGAAATACGATGGGGTGAAGAAGAAAATTATAAGATTGGAAAAATTTGAATTGAAAAATGGAAATATCGTATGAATCTTATGTTTTATCCCCTTCGAATTGCGATATATTCCTTATATTTTCGAACTATTAGAAAAGGTCTTACTTGCAAAATTGAATAACTAGCGCTGTTCTTAATTGTGAAACCTAACGCAAGTCAATGAGCATTAGCCAATGAGTGAGATAGATATCCAACAAAGCTTACTGAGCATAGTTAAGAACCCGATTTTCAGAATTGATAAATCGGGGCTGATATTGGAGTGTCATGTCCATAAGGATTTTGATTCACTGCCAATTTCTGAGAGACTCGTAGGTAGAAATATTAATCAATTCGATTATTTGCCCAATGGTGTAGATGTTGTAAGGTTTTGCCTGGAAAATCAAAAATCAGAAATTACATTTTTTTCAGTCCCTGACAGCGATGGAGCTGAAAAGTATTTTGAAGTAGAGATAGAGCCGGCCTCACGATCTGAGGTAATCGCAATTGTAAAAGAGATTACCCATAGGAAAAAACAGGAAGCCGAGCTGATTCAGTATTATAATCTTATTCAGAATATTTATCAAGGAACAGCAGCTTCTACAGGTCGAACTTTTTTAGATCATTTAACTCAGCAGCTTTGCAAAGCTTTCAACGGAGATTTTTCATTCATTGCTTTGTTTGAGAAAAAGGAGTTGAAAATGGTGTCTTTTTCAACTCATAACAAAATATTAGAGCAGGAATCGTGTGGTATAGAAGCGTCACCTTTTGCAAACCTTCATCATGAGGATATTATTAGTGTTCCAGCTGATTGTCAGTTGGTTTTTCCAAATTTTGAACTCTTTCAAAAAAGAGATATTCAAGGTTTAATTGCGGTTCCTTTGTTTTACCCTGAGAACAATAAAAAGGCAGCGGGAGTGATGTGTGTGATGTTTCAAAAGTATTATCACACATTCCAGCACTATGAGAAAATCCTCAAAATATTTTCGACCAGAGCTGCTACAGAACTTGATCGACTACGTCGAACAAAGCAGTTGGAGGATAGTGAAGAAAAATTTAAGGCGATGTACCTCAATACACCAGCCTTATTCAACTCTGTAGATGCGGAAGGAAGAATTGCTGAAGTTGGTGATTATTTCCTTGAAGCTACAGGCTATACTCGTGAGGAGGTAACTGGTAAAATGGCTTTTGATTTCCTGACGCCAGAATCTAAAACTTATGGTTTAACAAAGGTTTTCCCCGAGTATGTTAAAACTGGCTATTGTAAGGATATCCCATTTCAGTTTGTGAAAAAAAATGGGGGAATTATGGATGTACTATTTTCGTCTGTTGTTGTCAAAGATAAGGCTGGTAATTTCCTGAAGTCGTTGACCAGTTTGCAGGATGTTACGGATGTCAATAATCGCCGGAGAGAAATTATTAGAAGTGAATCTAAAGTTTCCGAAGATGCTCAAAGATTGCAGTCTCTTTTTGATCATTCACCAGTTGGAATAATCATACATTCCAAAGGCGTAATAAAAAAAATAAATGCGGAGGCTGTAAGACTTACAAAGGCCAAATCTGCTAAGGAGATTCTAGGTAAAAGCCCGATGGATTTTATCCATCCGGACTCTCATGACGTGGCAAGCCAACGAATTCATAACATTTATACTAAAAAAACAGCTCATAAGAATGAGCAGAAGTTTGTATGTATGGATGGAAGTGTGATTTGGGTAGAAGCCATGGGGACACTGATTTCTTTTGAAGGAGAGCCTGCAGTACAAATCGCTATTTATGATATTACAGATAGGAAATTGGCTCAGGAGAAGGTTCTGGAAAATGAAAAGAACCTGCAAAGTCTGAATGAGCACCTAACCAGACAAAATAATCAACTGGAAGAGTTTGCACATATAGCATCGCATAATTTGAGAGCACCTATTACCAACATGATGTCTTTGATTCAAATAAAAGAAAGTGATCAAGACGAAGCTACTGAGCAATTTGTTTGGGAAAACCTGAAAAAAGGGGTGGCTAATTTGGATGAAACGATAGTGGAACTCAATGAGGTGGTGAAAACTTCATGGGAACTGGATAAGAGAAAGAGAAAGGTTAAGTTATCAAGAGTGCTCAACAAGATTCTATCGAGCATTAAGAATGAAATGTTAGAAACTGGAGGAAGGGTAGAAGGAGATTTTACTGCTTTTGATTCAATCACATACCCAAAGGTTTACATTGAAAGTATTTTAATTAACTTGATAACCAATGGATTGAAATATGCTCATCCAGAGCGTCCTCCAATAGTCAAGGTTAGAAGCTTCATCAAAAATGGGATTAAATGCTTAGAGGTGAAGGATAATGGGCTTGGTATAGATCTGAGCAAGTATAGAGATAAGATTTTTGGACTTAGGAAGACATTTCACAATCATCCCGAAGCTCGCGGGGTAGGGTTATTCATCACCAAAGCCCAGGTCGAGTCTATGGGTGGAGTGATTAGAGTTGAGAGTAAAATAGGTGAAGGATCGAATTTTATTATTAATTTTGGAACAGAGTGAAATTAAAGCACTTACAACCAGCTAAAACGTAGCGCTTTATTTTAGGAATAGCAGTAAATGAGCGAAAAAAAGAAAATTGCAGTAATCGATGATGATGAAGTTTTTCAACTGATCATCAAGAAGCAAATCGAGATGAAGAATATCGAATGCGATATCCTGAACTTTTTTAATGGTCAGGAGGCGATCGATTTTTTCAAAAAATTGGAAACCGAAGGGGCCAATGGAAACGCGCCTGACTTAGTCATGTTGGATGTGAACATGCCGGTAAAAGATGGATGGGGTTTCCTTGAGGATTATGCACATATTTCTACTGATATAAAAAGTAAAATCAGTCTTTACATGGTGACGTCTTCTGTCATTCAATCCGATATTGATAGAGCTGGAAGCAATGAAGATATTGTAGGTTTTGTAAGCAAGCCGCTAACCAATGAGAAATTAGAAGAGATTTTCTCATAGACTTTCTTAAGCCCTCTTAGTTGTTTATTCTTCTCTTTCGAAGTAGAGGGTGTAAAAATTCTGCTTTCTATTTTCGTCGAATCCTCGTTCAATGTTGTGGCGGTTGCCATGGACATATACATGAAAATTTTTGTCAAGCTTAATCACGGACCGAATGAAACGCTTGGTATTTTTTATCGCAGGTTTAGAAATGTCGAAGTGCTCAAGATTCAATTCTGGGTGTTCAACTTGTTTCTTTTCTTGAAAATTTTCGAAATGTTCAATGAGTTCTGGTGCCTGGAGTATCTTTTCCTGATAGTCAGACTGGTCGAACTGATCATTTGCTTTTATATAATCTATAGATTCATTGACAAAAGCGATTTTTTCAGTTTTGGTCTGACCAGCAAAAGCTTCTTGGGCAAACTCCTGCATATTGTTGATAATACTCTGGGTGTGAAAATACTCATCGTTAAAAGGTTCTACTCCAAGAAAATCTTTTTGCCAATATTGAGCGTTACTTGATTTGTTGGTTTTATCCACCATCATGGTTTGATAGCCATTTTCTTGATCGGTGTTAAAAATGATAAGCCCTTTATCCAACTTATTGATGCTAATTCCCTCTTCGCTGCTAATATCAAAAACGCCACCATGACCCATAATTTTGATATAGGTGTCTTTGTTTTCTACTTTGAAAATACCAATAGCATCTGTGATCTCATCTCCCAACACACAATCTTCGAAATAAGTGACCATCACATCACCGTCTTTTATATTCTGATTTCTAGAATGTGTGTAGAGGTGTTTAGCTATCTCAATTGATTTCTCATGTAGGTGGTTTGGAGAGTCAAATATGGCTTTCACGTAGCTATAAACTTCATTGTACTCCAATGAAGTCTCATGTGTGAATCTAAATCGTTCTTCCACTTTGAATGACTTAAAAAAATACTTAACCAAGAGTTGATTCAAGTCACGGTCAGCAATGTTTAGTGCTTGAGAAGAGCTAATTAGTCCATCGTCTTCGGTGATTTTGTGGATGGCAAGTGACTTGAGTACGACTTCTGAAGAAATGTCCATGGGAAATCAATTGATTTTAAAGAATTCAAATTAGGGAGTAATTGACTCCAAATCCAAAAAGAAAATTACTTATTGAGGTAAGCACCAGATTTGATATCGGCTAACCATTGTTGATTTGCTAAATACCAATCTACAGTTTTTTCAAGCCCTTCCTTAAACTGCAAGGATGGTTGCCAATTGAGTTCCTTTGAAATTTTAGAGGAATCGATGGCATATCTGTGGTCATGCCCTGCGCGATCGGTTACAAACGTGATGAGGGTTTCGCAAGTACCAGGAGTTCTGTTCAATTTCTTGTCCATGATTTGACAAAGAAGTTTGACTAAATCAATGTTTTTCCATTCATTGAATCCACCAATGTTATAAGTTTCACCAATCTTCCCTCTGTGGAAAACAGCATCAATGGCCGTGACATGATCATGAACAAATAACCAGTCTCTGATATTTTCACCTTTACCATAAACAGGTAATGGTTTTTTATCAATTATGTTTTGTATACAAAGTGGGATTAGTTTTTCAGGAAACTGATTTGGGCCATAGTTATTGGAGCAATTGGAAATTACAATGGGTAATTTGTACGTATTGCTATAGGCTCTAACAAAGTGATCTGAACTAGCTTTAGATGCAGAATACGGCGATTGTGGATCGTAGGCTGTGGTCTCGTAAAAAAACTCTCCGTCATCCAAAGACCCATACACTTCATCAGTAGAAATATGGTAAAACAGTTTGTTGGTGAAGTTGTCTTTCCAGAAGTTTCTACAGCTATTTAGAAGATTTACCGTTCCGATGATATTGGTGTTGACAAAAGCCAAAGGATCTTCAATGGAACGATCCACATGTGACTCGGCTGCGAAGTGAATGACACTATCAAACTCGTGGTCATTAAAAAGCCGGTCTATCAGACTACTATCACAAATGTCTCCTTGAATAAAATGATAGTTAGCGGAATTTTCGACCTCTATTAAATTATTGGGATTACCTGCATAGGTGAGTTTATCCAGATTGAAAATCTCATAGCTAGGATATTGACTAACAAAATATTTAACGGCATGCGATCCTATAAATCCAGCCCCACCCGTAATTAATATTTTTTTCGTCATAAGCGATCTATAGTGTCTTTTGCCAATTCCAGGCATCCAATAAGGATTGTTCTAGGCTAATTTCCGCTTCCCATCCAAGGAGTTCTTTTGACTTCTTTGCATCTGCATAGACAGCTTCTACATCACCACCTCTTCTGTCTCCGAGGGTGTAATTTAGCTTTTGCCCAGTTGATTTTTCAAATGAATTAATTAACTCCAGTACTGTGTTTCCATTGCCAGTTCCAATGTTTACGGCTTCACAAGTGCCTTCGTTCTTATTGATCAAAAATTCTAGAGCTTTGATATGTGCTTTGGCCAAGTCAGTCACATGGATGAAGTCTCTAACACAGCTGCCATCTTTGGTGTTGTAGTCGTTGCCAAAAACGGTTAAGCTCTCCCTTATCCCCGCTGCAGTTTGTGTAATAAACGGAACTAAGTTGCTGGGAACTCCTAAAGGTAATTCACCAATCAAGGAAGTTTCATGTGCCCCAATGGGGTTGAAATATCTCAGTAAGATTGATTTGTAATTTTTATCTGCTTTGGATAGATCCTGAATAATCTTTTCGCAGATGATTTTGGTTGTGCCATAAGGCGATTCTGCACTCTTAATTTGAGCAGATTCATCTACTGGCAATCGATCTGGCGTGCCATATACAGTACATGAAGAGGAGAATACCAGATTAGAACAATTTTGCTTTTGAGACACTTCCAAAATGGCAGTCAGACCTCCGATGTTATTTTCGTAATACTTCAGAGGTTCGTTGACAGACTCACCGACGGCTTTATAGGCAGCAAAATGAATAATTCCATTTATTTTTTGCTCGGTGAATATTTGGTTTAGCAATTCTTTATCCCTACAATCTCCCTCGTAGAAAACCACAGATTGGTTTACAATTTTCTCAATTCTATCCTTTATCCAAGGTTCTGAATTACTAAGGTTGTCTAAAATAATTGGGGTAAAACCTGAATTTATTAGTTCAACGCAGGTGTGCGAACCAATAAATCCAAGCCCTCCTGTTACTAGGATGTTTTTCATTTTTATTTATTAACAGTTGCTCGCCCTATACTGTGGTAGGTATAACCAAGCTCTGCCATGGTTTCTGTGTTATAAAGATTTCTACCATCAAAGATTAGTTTATTCTTTAATGTTCCATCTAACTTAGAAAAGTCTGGGGTTCGGAATACTGGCCATTCGGTCATGATAAGAAGTGCATCGGCATCCTTGGCAGCATCATACTCGTCGTTGCAAAACTCAATTTGGTCTCCAAATACCTCTTTAACGTTTTCCATAGCTTCTGGATCATAAGTTTTGACTTTTGCTCCAGCCGCGAGTAACTCTTTTATATTCAACAAAGCCGGTGCTTCTCTGATATCATCAGTATAAGGCTTGAAAGCAAGCCCCCAAACTGCAAAAGTTTTACCTGATAAATCTCCATTGTAATGAGCTTTGATTCTTTCGATCAATTTCATTTTCTGAGATTCATTTTTATTCATGACAGCTGTCAGTATTTCGAAGTTGTAATCCACTTCTTTAGCAGATTTGGCTAGTGCTTGAACGTCTTTAGGAAAGCAGCTACCTCCATATCCTATACCTGCAAAAAGGAATCTTTTTCCAATTCTTGAATCGGTGCCCACGCCCTTTCTAACTGCATCTACATCCGCACCCACCAATTCACACATATTGGCGATTTCGTTCATGAAAGTAATTTTAGTGGCTAAGAATGAGTTCGCCGCATATTTGGTCAATTCTGCAGATTTCTCATCCATTACGATGATTGGATTGCCTTGTCTAACCAAAGGAGCATAAAGATCATCCATGATCTTTTTAGCTCGATCAGAAGAAGTGCCGATCACTACTCTGTCAGGCTTCATGAAATCATCGAGAGCAACGCCCTCTCTTAGGAATTCAGGATTTGAAACAACGTCAAAATCTACTTTCGCTCCTTTTTTGATATTAGCAGTAACTTTTTCTGCCGTGCCAACAGGTACAGTGCTTTTATCGACAATTACTGTGTAATTTTCCAACAATGGGCCTAGTTCATCGGCTACTCCTAAGATATATTTAAGATCTGCCGAGCCATCCTCTCCTGGAGGTGTTGGTAGAGCTAAGAATATTATTTTAGCATCCTTTATTCCTTCGGCTAAGTTTGTAGTGAACTCTAGTCTCCCTTGTTTGATGTTTCTTTCAAATAGTAAATCAAGGCCTGGTTCATAGATAGGCATGATTTTATTTTTTAGTTTTTCAACTTTTTTCTCATCAATATCTATACAGGTAACATGATTCCCTGTTTCTGCAAAACAAGTTCCTGTAACCAATCCTACGTATCCAGTTCCTACTACAGCAATTTTCATATTCTAAGTCAATTTTTAAAGGCGCAAAAATAAAGCGAAAGGTTTAATATTTGGAATCAATCGTGCATTAATAAGTAATTTTTATAGATAACTATTCTAGTGTCGTCTGACCTAATTTTATGAATCTTTTCCCGAGGTAAAGAAACAATATTCAAACCGAAGAGCATATATGGCGAAAATATTTTTTAATATTGCTGTTAACAATTGATAACCAACAAGATAAGATGAATAATATTAGCGAAAATACGCCGGAATTGGTTGCGGAGAACTGCCAAATGATAAAAGATATGGTAAATGATTTCTGTGAAAAGGAAATAAAACCGAATATCATGAAATGGGATGAAACCCAAGAATTTCCAATTCCTCTTTTTAAGAAGCTTGGTGAGCTAGGTCTGATGGGAGTTCTTGTTCCACAAGAGTACGGAGGGTCTGGATTTGGTTATCATGAGTATGTGACAGTAGTTTCTGAAATAGCAAAGGTTTGCGGATCAATAGGCCTATCTGTTGCAGCTCATAATTCCTTGTGTACAGGGCACATTATGCAATTTGGCAATGAAGAGCAAAAGAAACGTTGGTTGCCTAAGTTGGCAAGTGCAGAATGGATAGGTGCTTGGGGGCTCACAGAACCCAATACAGGATCTGATGCAGGGAACATGAAAACTACTGCCGTGAAGGATGGTGATCATTGGGTAATCAATGGGACTAAGAATTTTATCACACATGGAATTTCAGGAGATGTAGCTGTTGTAATGACCAGAACGGGTGAGCCAGGTGATTCTCATGGGATGACTGCCTTTGTAGTGGAAAGAGGAACTCCGGGTTTCTCAGGAGGAAAAAAGGAAGATAAATTAGGAATGCGCGCATCAGAAACTGCAGAAATGATATTTGATGATTGTCGTGTACCTGCAGAAAATTTGCTTGGAGAAGTAGGAGAAGGTTTTGTCCAAGCATTAAAAATATTGGACGGTGGTAGAATTTCTATTGCTGCTTTAGGGTTAGGGATTGCTCAAGGAGCTTTAGATGCTGCAGTAGCTTATTCTCAAGAGAGACAACAATTCAATCAGTCGATTTCTAAGTTTCAAGGCATCTCATTCAAAATAGCGGACATGGCTACACAGGTGATGGCATCCCGATTATTAATTAAGGAAGCAGCAGAGCTCAAGAACCAAGGTAAGAGTGTGAATAGGGAATCTGCAATGGCTAAACTACATTCTTCAGAAACAGCAGTAAGTGTATCAAATGATGCGGTGCAGATATTTGGAGGTTATGGTTACGTAAAGGACTTTCCTGTGGAGAAATTCTATAGAGATTCAAAACTTTGTACAATTGGAGAAGGCACTTCAGAGATACAAAAATTAGTGATTGCCAGAACACTATTTGATAAGTAGAATAAATAATTTAAGATAATTATAGAAACGGGTTGTGAATTAATGACAAGTGTCATAAATTTGCAGCCCGTTTAAAAATAGAAGATAATGTTGATTATTAACGTAAAGGAAAACGAATCAGTCGATAGAGCGCTTAAGAGATTCAAAAAGAAGTTTGAGAAAACTGGTGTTTTGAAGCAATTGAGAGCTAGAACAGCCTTCAAGAAACCTTCTGTTGCAAGAAGAGAAGAGCTGATTAAAGCGGCTTACAAGCAAAAAATGTACGCCAAAGAAAACTACTAAGATCAGTAGTTTTTGTGCTTGGTTTTTTATAAGTTAGTATAGCCTTACATCAAGGTTATACTAATGATAAAACCATTCCTCAAATACCTCCTACAAGAAAAAAGATACAGTTCTCACACTGTACAAGCCTATGAGACTGATCTCCTTCAGTTTCAAGATTACTTGGAATGTATTGATTTAGAATTGACCCTTGAAGAAGCAGGTCACAAAATGCTGCGTGCATGGGTGGTTTCGCTAATTGAAGCGGATATAAATCCTCGTTCTGTCAATCGTAAGATTGCATCCCTGAGATCGTACTATAAATTCCTTCTGAAACGGGAGGTAATATCAGAAAATCCTGCAACCAAACTCCGTCCACTTAAAACTGCCAAAGCCTTACCTGAGTTTGTCCTTAAGGATGAAATGGATAACCTTTTGGATAGGGTGGAGTTTTCAAATGACTTCGAGGGAACTCGTGACAAGCTCGTCATTGAACTACTTTATGGTACAGGTATTCGATTATCAGAATTGATACATCTAAAAGATCAAGACGTCGATCATTTTAATCAAAGCATAAAGGTTTTAGGAAAAAGAAATAAAGAAAGAATTATTCCTTTGACATTGGACAACATTCGGCTCATAGAGGCGTATGGAAAAGTAAAGGGCCAAGTTGGAGTAACCAATGATTGGCTGCTCACAACCGACAAAGGAAAAAAGTGCTACCCAATGATGGTGTATAGAATCGTACAGAAGTATTTGGGATACATTTCAAAAGTGTATAAGAAGAGCCCTCATGTGTTGCGACATACCTATGCGACACACTTGTTAAACAACGGTGCAGATCTGAATGCAGTCAAAGATTTACTGGGACATTCCAGTTTGGCAGCCACTCAGGTATACACGCACAATTCTTTGGATAAATTGAAGTCGGTCTTCGACCAAGCGCATCCAAAGGCTTAAATTATTTTCTAACATTAAATATTAATCTTATGAAGTTACAGTTTCATTCCCTTCATTTTGACGTAGATCAAAAATTGGTTGATTTCATTCAAAAGAAAGTTGACAAATTAGAGACGTTTTATGATAGGATCATTGACGGAGAGGTGATCTTGAAGGTCGAAAAAGACGACTCGAGAGAAAACAAGATAATAGAGATTAAATTGAATATACCAGGTGGACAGGTGTTTTCAAAAGAGCAAGCAAAGTCATTCGAAGCTGGTGCTGATGAGGCAGTAGAAGCCCTCAGAAGGCAACTAAAAAAGAAAAAAGAGAAGATGATGGCTCATTGAGTCTGATAAGTATAATCTTAAAACCCGATTCATTGAATCGGGTTTTTTTATACCCAAAGTTTAGTCAACCGATTATATTTGATGCATGCAAAATCTGTACTTGGAGGTTCTGGAGCTGTCACCTGGCGCAACTAAATCTGAAGTTAAATCAGCCTACAGGCGATTGTCCAAGCGGTATCATCCCGACGTTAACAAAGATGATAATGCCAATGAAAAATTCATAGAAGTCAACGAGGCCTACAAGTTCCTCACAGGTGTAGGCCCTAGGCCAGTTACCATCAATCAAGCGGCTCCTTCTTATGATTACGATGTCCAAGATCATGCCTATGATGATTGGAGGAGGAAGGCTAAGGCTTACGCTAGAAAAAAGGCCGAGGATGAACTTAGAAGACAAGAGTACTTGACTAAAACATTTTTGAAAGTGTTTGAATCAGTAAGCCTTGTCTTGACATTGATTAATCTCATCCTTGTGGTGGATTTGATACTTCCCAATAAAACTCAACTGGGTAGGCAAGTGGACTCTACCGTGTTTTGGGAAAATCACTATGGATACTATGAATCATTGTGGATTGATGAATACGAGTTTAAAGTCAAAAAAAATGAGCTGAATTTCCTTTTTGTTGATGCCAATATAGATCGAGTGCGGTTATATACGACAGCTATATTTAATCAGCCGATTAAGGCTGAATTTGAGATTGCATGGAAGACGTATGCAATTAGGCAATTTGCTGGTGTATTTGGTTTTTTTAGTTTTATTCCATTCCTTCTAGTAGGTGTTTGGAGCTTGTATAAATTGATACGTACGACTTTAGATGCCCAACTTTCGCTGTCAGTGATTTATATATTTTTAATATTTATGGAAATAATTATTTATCTAATCTCTCAGTAATGGTCCTTGAAGTTGCGATTTTGAATGTTAAACCAAACGAATCCGACCGGTTTGAGCAAGCCTTTGTTAAAGCTGAATTAATTATCTCATCGATGAAGGGATATTGAACATGATTTGATGAAATGTGTAGAAAAGGAAAATCAGTATATACTGCTAGTAAAATGGAATACTTTAGAGGATCATGAAATTGGCTTTCGTCAATCTAAGGAATATCAGGAATGGAAAGCCTTATTGCATCATTTTTACGAGCCGTTTCCTGAAGTGCAGCATTATACCAAGGTGAACTGAAACTGGCCACGCTCGGCGCGACCAGTGAACTCAAATAACCATTTTTCAAGTTTGAACTACAAGGGATAACTGCTGCTCGATTGCACTTCTACAATTTGAGCCGTGTGTCGTTCTGCATGCGCGCTAAGAAGAATTGTCCATTGATACGCGGACAATTTGTCTCCCAATGGGCTGGACCAGTAATAGGCGTTTAAATCCACATCGGTATTTTTCACAAAGTCCATGGTGGCTTTTCTTGCCGCCTTGTATTCTGTCATAAACTGAGCTGGGGTTTTTAAGGCACCTGTTGGTTCAAAACGTTCATTGGTTTTTCTCCTTTTGCCGTCTCCTCTATCCTTTAGTCCCACGATAATTTCTTCATTAGAGATCAAGTCTGCTTCATCTACCTGCCTATTGGCCTCATCCGTAATGATCTTGTTTTGAATCAACACCAGAATGTTTTTTTCTGCGATCAGCATGTGTTCGCAAATGCCAGCGATAGACCAGCTTTCGGCATCGGGCTGATAGGTCCATTGCTCGTGTGATAAATTTTCTACAGCACTAAACGCCAATGACATGGAAGAATTCAGGTAGTTGGTCGTGTACTTAATTTCTTTTTTTGATAATGATCGATTGGATGCTGCACTGGTTAGAACCAATGCCAGCATCATAAGTGAAATTGTTTTCATAGTAATTAAATTTTGGTTTATGACCTTAGTTACGACGCATGCCACGGGGTGACTGCTAAAACTTCGAATACTCTAATGAATGGTAGGGCTTTTAGCGATGAATGGTCTTACTGAGCCATCCATTTTTTAAACTCTCCGCTGCGATAGCGGCTGATCATGGCTGCAGCAGGGATTTCAGGGGCAGTCGGTGAGAGCCTGATTTGTAGCTTTTGATTCACTTCTTTCAATACCGTGTCAATGGCCTGCAGCTTCACCAAATATTGGCGGTTAACTTGAAAAAAGTCATCTAGATTATAGGCTTCCTTTACTTCATTCAACGAATTGAATTGGGTAATCCATTTTCGACCTTCGTTGGTGATTATGTAGACAATGCCAGATTGAGAATAGAGATAAGCAATGTCCGATGACTCAATGAGATGTGTCTTTCGGCCGTTAGTGATATGCCATATATCGTTAGCCCTGGAAGGAATGTCTGCAGATTGTGAGAGGTATAAATCCCTCGTAATGAAATAGAGGGTTTCTAATAAAATAATCAACTCGGCAATAAATAATGAAGAAAGAAACCGAGTGACGGGCGTGATCACGCCAAACACAAAATAGTTGATGTTATAAATCAAAAGACCAAATACTAAGGCGGTCAGAACTCCAGAGATTATTAGTTGCCTAAAGATAGAGTGTCTGTTGAATGGTTCAGATTTAAAACGCTTTCTAAGCGTATTGTAACAAATGAAGTTGGCCTCGCAGCAGATCGCGCAAATCAGCAGGATGAAAGAAAAAGTCAAAAATGGAAATTGATAACCAGCTTCAAATGGTAGTTTCTTATAGGCGACTAGATGCGTGAGGACCAGAGCCAGAATAGGCAATATCATGTATCTCAGCAGTCGTGTGTTGATTTGGTAGAGTTTTGAGCGCATCGTGAATAGCTTACGCAAAATGCTAGGCAGAGGTTGAAAGTCATTTCCTTTCATTTTGCAGAACTAATTGGAATCACTTTCGTATATTACCTCTGCAAAATAAAAGTATATATGAAAAGAAGCACAATAGGCGAATTTGAAGAAATGGTATTGCTCATGGTACTGATCCTTCAAGACGAAGCTTATATGATCAGTTTGCAAAAAGAATTGCTTGATCAGGCCAGTCGATCGATTACCATGGGGGCACTGCATACCACACTTTCAAGATTGGAAAAAAAAGGATTGTTGACCTCAGAAATGGGTGAACCCACTAAAGAAAGAGGAGGCAGAAGAAAACGAATTTATCAAGTGACTGCTGCAGGTAAGACGGAATTGAGTGCTATCAAAGAAATGCGTAAATCTCTTTGGGATCAGGTGCCACGGTTTGCACTCAAATTTGCTTGATGTCGACAGGTCACTACGATATACCCAATTGGACCAAGAGATTCATTCACACTTGCTGCAGAGAAGAATTGCACGAAGAAATTGAAGGCAATTTGATCGAGTACAGGGAAGGACTCAATCCCAAGTCTCGAAAATCTAAGTGGCAATTTTTATATCAAGTCCTGACCTACATCAGACCATCTACCCTAAAATCAATAAGTCAAAACTCAAGATTCTACATCATGTTCAACTTCAACATTTTACAAACTATCCGTGGACTCTGGATGCATCGCTCCACCACTGTGCTAAATATCAGCGGCTATGCCTTGGGGATGCTATGTGTTTCCGTATTGTTTTTCTATATCAAAGGTGAATTGGCTTATGACCAGTTTCATCATAACAAAGAAGAGATCTATCGCGTCATTCGCTTGAGCGAAATGAATGGTGAGAAGTACAAGATCGGGGTAACTTCCGGTCCGTATGCCCCGCATTTGGCACTTGATTTTCCGGCGGACATTCAAAGTACCTTGCGGATTTATTCAACAGAGGCATTGTTTGAATACGAGGACAAAGTATTCAAAGAAGACAAATTACTGTTTGCTGATCCTAATTTTTTCGAGTTCTTCACTTTTCCATTATCCATAGGAGACCCAGCGTCTGTGTTGGAACAGCCCAACGCCCTCGTACTCTCCAAAAAAGCCGCCAGAAAATATTTCGGTGATGAGAATCCATTGGGCAAAACTTTGATCCTGGACAAGGAAGAACCATTCATAGTGACTGGCGTAATGGATGACTGGCCGGCTGATTCTCATTTGGATTTTGAGTTTATGGGGTCTATGAAATACATCGAAGATTTCAGCTTTATGAAAGGCTGGTGGAATAATGGCCTATTCACCTATGTGAGAGTAGAATCTGCTTTCATTGCCAATGGTCTTAATACCAAATTCCCACAGTTCATGGACAAATATTTTGGTAAGGACTTTGAGCGTTCGGGAAAACGAATAGACATAGAACTAGAAGCTCTTAGTGACATCTATTTTGACAAAGTACGATATGACTGGGCCAGGCACGGCAACAAGGATGCAGTCATTTTATTGGCGGGAGTAGCCATCGCCATCTTATTTATTGCCTGCTTCAATTATTTGAATTTGGCCATCGCTCTTTCGTTTAGACGCGCCAAGGAAATTGGCATGCGAAAGGTATTAGGAGGGAATAAACTAAGATTGGTGATACAGTTTTTAGGTGAGTCATTAATGGTGTGCCTGGTGGCTATAGTGCTAGCCGTGGCATTGACCGAAGTAGTCTTGCCAACATTCAATCGCATGTTCGACTTGTCTATTGTAACCTCGTGGCTTGACCCACTAGTGCTTATATTTTTTGCTGTGCTCATGCTGGTTACGGTTTTGCTCTCTGGGTTATATCCAGCGCTTTTACTCTCTAGTTTAAAACCACTAGAAGTTTTTAAAGGACAGACCCACCTTCGGAAGAACAATTTGTGGTTGAGAAAGGGCTTGGTGGTGGCCCAGTTTTCCATTTCTATATTTATGATCATTTCTACTTTGATCATCAAAGAACAGCTGGATTTTGTCAACAGTAAAAGCCTTGGCTTTGATCGGGAAGCCATTGTGATGGTGGATTTCGACAACGAGGAAATTCGAGAGCACCGTGATACGTTTAAAGAAAGATTGAAGCAAAGTTCAAAAATAAAACGAGTGACTTCTATGTCTGGCGAACCAGGCGGTTTCCACGATGGCACTACCGTTGATTTCCTGGGAGATGTGTTGGATATCCGAACCCGAACAGCTTTTGTGGATGAAGACTATCTGAGTGTTTTTAATATCGAATTGGCCGCTGGCAGGGATTTCTCCAACGAGTACAGACTCAATGATGCTCATGCGGCATTGATCAATGAGAAAACCGTTCAGGATTTGGGGCTGTCACTTGACGAAGCCATAGGGACTAAATTTAAAATACCCATGTGGGATACGTTAGAGCATGTGGTAGTAGGCGTTACCAAAGATTACCACTTCAATTCACTTCGACATGAAATGGAACCTTTAATTATTGTGCCTGGGCTATACCATCGAAGAATGGGGATCAAACTGGATCCCAATCATATTTTTGAAGGCTTGAGAGAGGTAGAAGAAATCTACGCTGAGCTGGCTCCTAACTATCCCATCACCTACGAGTTTATGGATGATTCATTGGCACAGTTGTATGCAGAGGAAAAGCAACAGAGCCAGATTTTTCAGATGTTTTCTGGGGTGTCTATTTTCTTGGCCTGTTTAGGAATCTTTGGATTGGTATCGTTTGTAGTCGAGCGTAGACGCAAAGAATTTGGCATACGAAAGGCGTTAGGTGCTAGTGTAGTTACACTATTACAGATCATTGCTCGGGAGTTTGTGCTAATGATCGGAGTGGCCGGCCTCATTGCCATTCCTTTGGCTTGGTACGCCATCCAACTATGGCTAGAAAACTTCGCTTATCGAATCGTATTGGCAGAATCTTGGGAGATATTTCTGGTCGGGGCAATAGCTGCTTTGCTATTAGCCTTGGTGACTATCTTTATTCGCTCCATTCGCTCGGCCAATGCCAACCCTACAGAGAGTCTAAGGTATGAGTGATAAGTCTGAAAATTAATGGGGTAGGTTTTGAGTTGGAGAAGGAATAGATATATTTAGTCTATGAAAAAAATCCTTTCCCTGCTCGCTATAGGCAGTCTATTTATCATGTATGGCTCATTTGTATCGGAAACCCCTTTTAGTGATGGTCCCTATGTTTTCGACAAAGGGAAGAAAAGACTAGTACAATGGGTCGAAGACAGTATGGCCAAAAAGAAGATGTTGTCACCAAAAAACTATTCCAAATTCAAAAGCAAGGATGAAAAGTACTTCAATCCGAAGTACCTTTTTTCAGGGTATACCAACGAAGATATAGGCACATTTGAATTCGATGGAGTAGAAAAAATAGCTGCACTTAGTGACATCCATGGTCAGTATGATTTGTTTATCAAAATCCTTAGAAACAATGGAATCATAGATGATCAAAATCAATGGGCTTATGGGAATGGTCATTTTGTAGTCGTCGGGGATATTTTTGACAGGGGGGACAAAGTGCAAGAATGCCTTTGGTTTGTGTATCAATTGGAGCAGCAGGCGGCCGAAGCCGGAGGCAAAGTGCATTACTTGCTAGGCAATCATGAAGTGATGGTGCTAACTGGTGATCTCAGATATATTCATGATAAATACCATCAGACAGAGCAATTGTTTCAGATGCCCTATTGGCAAATATTTGGACCCGAGTCTGAGCTTGGTAAATGGCTGCGAACCAAGCCAGTGACTATCCGAATCAATGATATTCAGTTTGTGCATGGGGGGCTTTCACCAGCACTGACGGTCAGCAAGTTTACTGCAGCTGAAATCAATAGTACTTTTTCGGATAAAATCATTGATGCTACACCGCAAGATTCGATTTACAACGATCCAAGAATCAAATTTTTAAACAAATCACAAGGTCCCATTTGGTACAGAGGATATTTCAGAGATGACAATTTTAATGAGTCACAATTGGATACTGTTCTCGACTATTTCGGCGTTGAGCGAATTGTGGTAGGTCATACATCACAGGATCGAGTACTGTCCGTTTTCAACGATAAAGTGATTGTGGTAGATTCCAGTATCAAACTCGGTGAATCTGGTGAGATTCTTTTTGTAGAAAGTGGAGAGCCCTCCATTGGAAATATGGTGGGAGATAGACGAAAACTTTAGGTTCTACTCCTGTTCTGGGTACCAATTGACCAGTCTGACTTCAATTTCATCTGAGCCTACATTGATCAATCGTTTGAAAGTTTCTACATCACTAAAGCCACCTTTTCCACGATAGTGGAAAGGGTAGACCACTTTAGGTTTGAATTCCATCACGGCATCGGCAGCAGCTTCTACTGTCATCGTGTAGGGCAGGTTCATACAGACAAACGCGATATCAATATTCTCCAAATTCCTCATTTCGCTGATGTCTTCGGTATCGCCAGAGATATAAATACGTTTATTGTCTATAGTCAAAACATACCCATTACCTCGACCCTTTGGATGTCTGGAGGTAGAATCTTCGGGAAGGTTGTACATCGGAATGGCTTCAATAGTAACATTTTGAATCGTAGTTTTTTCTCCATTGGCCAAGGCTGTTAGGTTGGTGAAAGTCGGTGTTAGTTTTTCGACAACTGCTTGCGGGGCAAGGATTGGTGTAGCCTGGGCGCTTAATTCATTTAGTGTTTCCAGATTCATGTGATCACCATGAATGTCTGTAATCAGTATCAAACTAGGCTCACCTATTCCTTCAAATCCTTTTTTGCCTCCATAAGGGTCCACATAGATTGTTTGATCTTCGTATTTTATCGCCATAGTCGCATGCAAAACCGGGTAGATTTTAATTTCACCATTCATGGTGGGGATGATTTCTGGCGCTGAGGATTGGCTGATGGCCAACTGATGGCATAAAATGAAACTGAAGAGGCAGATGATCGTTCGCATATAAGATTGAATTACGGTATGTTTTCAATTTAATATTTTTTCTAAGGACACCTACTATGACTATCAAACAACTGACACAAAAATTGCAAGAAATCTATAAAGGGAGCCCTTGGCATGGTGCTTCCTTATCGACGCAACTTTCAAATATTCTGGCAGAGCATTATACAAAAGGCGTTGGGGCAAACCAAAAGTCGATCGCACATTTGTTAGAACATATGTTGGCTTGGCGCCAATTGGCGATTGAAGTATTGAAAGGAAATAAGGAATACACTATCTCTTTAAACAGTAAAATAGATTGGCCGGAGCCTAAACCTGTTGGAGAACCTAAAGCTCATTACTTATCCAAGTTGGAAGAGTCGCAAGAGGAGTTGCTTGCTTTGCTAAAAAGCAAAGAGGGTAGTTGGCTAAAAGAGCAAACACCCAATAAGACTTATCAGAATGAGTTTTTATTGCAGGGTATTGTGGAACACGATCTGTATCACTCCGGTCAGATTGGCATTTTCAATTCGTTGTTGAAAGCCTAAAACAATTCCATCTGGTTGTCATCTTTGATTTTTCTGAATAGGGACAAATCAAAGGGATGTTTTTCAAGTCCCAATTTGTATTTGCGCTTAGCCAGGGCAAACATCTGATGAATCTGGTTAGACAATTCCCCTTCGCCTCTCATCCGGGTTTTGTAACGGCTATCATTCAGAGACCCTCCGTGCAACTCCTTGATTTGATTCAGAACTTTTTCTGCGCGATCAGGGAAATTCTTCTCCACCCAGTCGGTGAAAATCTCAGGAATGATACCATTGAGCCGGATGATGGTATAGGCCAAGTCGGTAGCGCCATTTTCGGATACTTTTTCTGCCAGTTTCATGATTTCCATACTATTGATTGAAGGAATGATGGGAGCCATCATGACCATCGTAGGAATGCCAGCTTCGGACAAACTTCTGATCGCATTGAGTCGGACGCCTACGGCGCTGGTTCTGGGTTCTAGCAGGCTTCTGGTTTTGTCTTTGAGTGAAGTGAGCGAGATCACCACTTTGGCCAGTTTCAGTTTCGCCAATTCGCTCAGTATATCGATGTCTCTTGTCACCATGGCGTTTTTGGTGATGATGCCTATCGGGTGGCGGTACTTGAGACAAACTTCAAGAATGGACCTAGTGATTTTTAGCTTTCGCTCAATGGGCTGGTAGCAGTCCGTATTGCCAGACAGCATGATGGGTACAGGTTTCCAACTTTTGGATTTGAACTTTTCGCGTAGGAGCTCCGCTGCGTTTTCTTTAATTAATATTTTGGTTTCGAAGTCGGTGCCAGCGCTATAGCCCCAATATTCGTGTGAATTTCGTGCGTAGCAATAGATACAGCCATGTTCGCAACCCTGGTAGGGATTGAGCGAATAGGAAAACGGAATATCAGGACTTTCGACCTTATTTACGATCGTTTTAGGATGGACGGTGATGTATTCTGTCTTAGGCTTGCGCTCCTTTTCTCCAGCCTGATGGAGGTGTTGCAAAAAGGATAAATCCTTTTCGTAGCTGTGTTCTAAGAAACGATTGTCAGGGTTGATTTGCGCTCCCCTGCCTTTGATGTAATCCATTTAACTGATGCGTTTGCCTACCCAAAATAAGAGCCTACTAAATTACTAAAATATTTAGCAATTAGTTTTGAAAGCACCTGAATTGTTAGAAGAAAGTGAACAAAAAGTGTTGGATCTTGAGTACGTCATGAGGCTGTCTAAACGACTTTTTGATAATATGGAAGACGATTTCAAAAATCCTTTTGCTACTCCACCAAAATTCATCATATTGCTCAATTAAAATTTTTACTGAATGGCAGGATACAGTCTCATCACACACAAGGGGAAAGAAATTTTATACGTCGATTACACCGGCATGAGCAAGGAGGAAATACTTCAAGTGATGGACGAGGCTACGGACTACGCTTTGAAGCTTGATAGGCCTATGCTTCGTTTATCCGATATGACAGGTGTCTTTGCCGTACCAGAAGTAGTAGAAAAAGCCAAATCAAGCGGTAAAGTTACGCATCACCTCACCATCAAAAGAGCCGCCGTAGGTATCACCGGAGCCAAAAAAGTCCTCTTCAATGCCTATAACCGTTTTACTGGGAACAACACCCGCGCCTTCGATACGGTGGAGGATGCGAAGGATTGGTTGGTGATTTAGATTAATCCTTTTAATTTAGGGTGGTTGCAACGTGAGTAACACGTATAACTTATTACGATATTTATCAGCAAACAGGCATTTAGATTAACTTCCACAAAAGGATGGCTTATGATGCTCTTTCATCGACAACACGAAAAACAAGAATTAGGCTTCTAAATTCTTGCGCAGCCTATATCGTGGTTCAAACTTTTCAGATAGATGTTGAAGCTAATGGTTTGTTCAAAATTCCGGAGGGTTCTCCTGATGGAATTTTATCGATGCTAACATTGGGCTTGATGTGTTTTCTATTTATTTCCTTTCTCATCTATGGCTACGATGATTGGAGAAGTATTGAACCAAAAGGACCATTAAGGCATGCAAATTCAATTAAGGAGAACTTCCTCTTGGAAATAAGAAGGGCGATGGGGAAGACCCAAGGAAGGGATGTTAAGCATGTTTGGAGGGATAAGTATAAGTTAAATCAAGACGCAAATAAAATTCATGAAGAGCTATTAGCTCAAACCAAAGCAGGTGTTGAAAAAGTTGATAATCTTCTTGAAAGAAATCAGATATTTGATTTGTTGTTAGTAGAAAACAGAAAAGATATTTACGAAGCTTATAAGGATTATTCCATAAATCACGCAATAATGGCCATAGTAATTGGCAAGGTAGGTTAGATGTATTTAATGTTGACCTAAGAATCTTTTGGGAATTCATATTTCCTGTGATTGCTTTTACGATTAGCGTATTTGCACCACTATATTCTAATTTGTTGCTGTCAATAATAGATTAATTTTTAACAGTGGTGTTCTCAATCATGAAGCTAGTCATTGTGTGTAGTTTAATGCCGAAAATCTTCATCTTACCATCCTAATTTTAGCTACTGGTATCAACTCACCTTGAGTTGCCATAATAAACATTTCTCACCCCAAATGCCTATCTTTGAGTTATGAGCAGAGACGAAGTAAAAACAGCCATCAAGGAACTACTGGACAATACACCAGAGCAAGTACTTCAAGAAGTATACGACTATTTGAAATCTGTTCAAGGCAAATCTGAATCTTCTGTATCTCTTTCCCAGAACCTCAGAACTATCTTATCTGAAGACAAAGAATTGCTTGAACGATTAGCTAAATGATTTCACTGAAAGGAGCACTTGAAATACATGCTATTCTCATTGAGCGGTTTGGAGGTGCAAATGGAATACGGGATCCAAAGCTATTGGATTCGGCATTAAATCGGCCATTTCAAACATTTGATAGTAAAGAACTCTACCCAACACCAATAGATAAAGCGTCCGCTATTTTGGAGAGTATTGTTAAGAATCATCCATTCACAGACGGTAACAAAAGAACTGGTTATGTATTAGCTCGACTTCTTCTTATGAATGCTGGATTTGATATTATGGCCAACCAGGAAGAAAAGTATCAATTCGTAATTTCAGTCTCACGAAGTGAACTGGATTTTGAACAGATAAAAGATTGGTTGGGCAAACATGCGACCAATAGTTAACTCATTTGAATTTCCCCAAAAACCAATCTTTAACTTACCAGTCAATCCTTACATTTGCAGCACTACAAATTCAAACCCTGAACCATGGCAAACTTAGAGTGGAAAACTGAGAAAGAATACGAAGAAATCACCTTCAAGACTTTGGATGGCGTGGCCCGCATCGCCTTCAACAGGCCCGAGTGCCGCAATGCCTTCACGCCCAAAACAGTGGATGAGCTGTGGGAGGCCTTAATCATTTGTCATGAAAGCCAGGAAATTGGCGTGGTATTGATCACAGGTGAGGGGCCGTCTCCGAAGGATGGAGGCTGGGCGTTTTGCTCTGGTGGTGATCAGCGCGTACGATCCAATACGGGTTACAAAGGCGCCAATGGCGTGAATCGCTTCAATATCTTAGACGTACAGCGTCAGATCCGCTTTATGAACAAAGTAGTAATTGCTGTTGTACCCGGCTGGGCAGTAGGAGGAGGGCACAGTTTGCACGTGGTTTGCGACATGACCATCGCCAGCAAGGAGCACGCGATCTTCAAACAAACAGATGCCGATGTGGCCAGCTTCGACGGTGGTTTTGGATCTGCCTATCTGGCCAGACAAGTAGGCCAAAAGAGAGCAAGAGAAATCTTCTTTTTAGGAGCTGACTACTCGGCGCAAGAAGCCTACGAGATGGGAATGGTCAATAAAGTTGTGCCGCACGATGAGCTAGAGCAAACCGCCTACGACTGGGCGCAAGAAATCATGACCAAGAGCCCGACAGCGATAAAAATGCTGAAATTCGGATTCAATCTGATCGACGATGGTTTGGTGGGACAGCAGGTATATGCCGGAGAGGCTACTCGACTGGCTTATGGCACGGATGAAGCCGTAGAAGGCAGAAACGCATTCTTAGAAAAAAGAAAACGCGACTTCTCTAAGTTTCCTAAGTTTCCTTGATACAATTTTGAATTTAGACATTGTAGAAGCCTGTCCTGCCTTTTTGAGAACAAAAGAATTATATGGTAAAGATTGAGTAAGGGTTAAACTCAATCCTCTCCTGATCTTTCTAGTAGCTTCTGATCCATGTTTTTGGTGGCTTTGGCGCCGAGCTTTTTCATTTTCTCCGCGCGATTGATCAGGTTGCCTTTGCCTTCGTAAAGTTTTTTGGCGGCTTCTACGTACACTTTTTGCGTGAGATCCAGTTGTCGGCCGATACCTTTTACGTCTTCAGTAAAGGCTACAAATTTGTCGTACAAATTGCCGCCTTCTTTGGCAATTTCTATGGCGTTTTTGCTTTGTGCATCCTGCTTCCAGATATAGGACACTGTTCTCAGTGTTGCCATAAGCGTACTTGTCGACACGAGTACAATATTTTTATCAAGTGCTTTTTCATACAGACCTTCATCATGCTGTAAGGCAATGGTTAGAGCTGGCTCATTGGCCACAAATAGCATGATATAATCCGGTTGATTGATGTCGTATAGCTTTTGGTAGTTTTTGTCGCCCAACAGCTTGATGTGTGTATTTACACTTTCCAAATGTGCTTTTAGATATTCTGCTTTTTTGTTTTCATTGTCTTCTTCAAAATATCTGGCGTAAGCAGTTAAGGATACTTTCGAATCTATGACGAGGCTCTTTTCATCCGGAAGATTGACAATGAAATCAAGTCTTTGATTATTTCCTTCTTCGTTTTTGAAATTTTGCTCTCTGGTGTAATGAACATCTTTAAGCAAACCTACTTTTTCTAAGATGCCTTCAAGTTGGCGTTCGCCCCAGTTACCTTGTGTTTTTGAATCTCCTTTTAATGCCCTCACGAGATTTTCGGCCTCTTTGGTCATCTTGATATTAGCTCCTTTCAAGTCTTCGACCTGCTGCTTGAGCGCAGCATTCCACTTCATGCTTTCATTGTTGGTGAGCACCACTTTCTTTTCGAATTCAGATATTTTCTCTCCCAGTGGCTTGAGCAGTTGATCCACTTGTTCTTTGTTGTGGGTGGTGAATTTCTTGCTGTTCTCTTCGAGAATCTCGTTGGCCATGTTTTTGAATTCGGCTGAGAACTTTTCACGGATTTGGTTGAGTTCTTCTTTTTGGGTTTTCAGCGTTTCCTGAAGGTTGCGATAGTCGGATTCTAAGCGCGTATGCTGGTTGTTGAGTTGTACGTTCATTTCACGCTCGCCTTGAAGTTTTTGCTCTATCTCTTTACCACGCTCACTAAGCGACTGCACTTTTTCAGATTCGGCCTGCAGCCTAATTTCAAGCTCTTTGGTTTTGAGCTGTTCCTCTGCATTCTGTGGATTTTGAAATTTTGATTTGGCAATAAGCCAAGCCGCACCTGCTCCTAAAACCAGGCCGGTAAAAAGGTAAACGAAATGATAAACTTCCATAAAACAAATCTATGAAGTGTAGACAGATTTTCCTTTGTTACTTGGGATTGAATTTCTAATAATCTCCATACATCCTTTGTAACCAAGCAAAGAATTCCATGCTCCAAGCTAATGCTACATGTAGGATGACACCTCCCCAAATTCTTTTCGAATAGAAAGCCAGAATTCCAATTAAATATCCGCCAAAAACAGAGCTGATGGCTTCGGTGATAGGCTTGCCATAGTGGAGAAACATATAAGACCCAACCATAGCCAGCACCGCTTGTCCACCCAAAACTCTCGTAAATCCTATCACTAGAAACCCTCTGAAAAACAGCTCGACATTCAGGAAGTTAGCGCCATATACACCTTCATAAATCAGCATGGGGATCCAACCAGAGAGCTCATGCTTTTCGGCAAATCGATCTCCACCGCTAGGAATATATCGTGGGTAGTAGTTGGTCAGATCCGAAAGAAAGGATGCCAATCCAATACCTATCACAACTGCAAGAAGCAAGAGGCCATAAGGCCTGAAGTCGGTGTGTTGAAGGGTAAGTCCATACCAGCTGTTGGTTTCGTCCCTTTTCTTTTCATACCAGAAATAAAAAATCATAAGCGGTAAGAAGAGGGTGAAAAAGGACTTTCCTCTCCACATTACTTTGCGAACAAACCGGTAGTCGATAACATCCAAATGTTCTATCAAAGAATAATGAAAATAAAGTGTGCGACTGAATCCAAGGATGATGAAGCCAAAAAGGAACAATAGCCAAAACTCTTTGGATCGATACCAAGTACGGTTGATATTAAAAAAGGCTAGAAAAATACAAGTGACCAAAAATGGAAATCCCATATAGAGCGACATATAGAACCAATGCCAAAGGGTTTTGCGATGAGCGTCAATAATACTGTCTTCAAAATCAAGAGTAAAATTGAAATAAGTACAAATGGTAAGAAAAATGCCCACGCTGAGATACAGTCCCCAGTGAAAATGCTCCTGTAGGTATTTGGTAAGGTATCTCCAAAGTTGTTTCATTTAGTCTCTTGAGTTAAGATTGAAAGGTTGAAGTATCATAGAAGGGTATTCAATTAAAGTTGGTTTTAACATGAAGTGATAAATATAAATACTATCACAATCAATAGACAAGCGAGTGAGCCGTTGACATCATACAGAATTTGATTAACTTTTAGGAAATTTTTTCATATTGTGAGGAGCCTAATATCTTATTTGACCTTGTTGATACTGGTTTGTACAATACAAGCCTTTGGTTCTAATCAACCAGTCGTTCAGCCCGAAGATTATTTGATTAAGTCCTCGTCTCTCACTGAACAGTTGTGGGTTTACTCCGATTCCTCAAGAAACCTTACGGTAAAGGATATTCTAAATGCTCAACCTGCCTTCGAACCATTGGATGGAGAGCTGTCCAGTGAACAAGTTCATTGGGGGAGGTTGAGATTGGTGAACAATCTGAAAGTCACAAAACTCTATCTGCTCTATGTTGGTAAAAATGACTTCATCGATTGTTATTTCGTTGAGAATGACTCTATCGTACAGCACGAGCAAAGTGGATATATGTATCCACAACATCTAAAATCAGTACCCAAGGGTAGTTATTATATACCTATCTTATTAAATGCGAGTGCGAGTCAGGATTTATATATCAGGATAGAAGAAAAAATTCATAATGACCCAGAGTTTGATCTTCGATTAACTAGTGGCACCAACTGGGTCTATGAAATCCTCGATAAACATATTGTTGACTTCATTTTCCAGGGTTTGTTTTGGATTGTGATGATTTACAATTTGTTCTTGTTTGGCACAACCAGAACTAAGGCTTATCTGTACTATGCGTTTTATCTGGGATGTATCGCGGTCAATTATCTCTTTCTTACTGATATACTCCGAGAGTATATTTTGAATGAGACGCCTTGGCTCACTATTTATTTTATTCCGACAACCATCCTTGCAGTTGGTGCTTATTGGATTTTTGTCAATGATTTCATTAGTGCGAAAAAGCACTTCTTGCTGTATTATAAATGGATGAGAATAGTCTCCTTAGTTGATATAGGGATTTTCTTCTTGAGCATCATTGTCATCCATTTTACGAAAGAAATTTATGTGCTGACACATGTACTTCGTGTGGTGGCATTACTTAATGCACTGTTGGTCTTTGGTTTGATATTTAGAATTTATAATTCCAAATATGAGATGGTCAAATATTACATGTATGGTACCGGAGCTATGGTGGCCATGGGTGTGATAGATACGCTACTTTGGGATCCATCGACATCACAAGCCAATTTGATGAAGTATGGTTTGTTAGCAGAGATTGCTGTTTTCTCTATGGGCTTGGCTCAGAGAAAAAAAATAAGAGAAAAGGAGAGAAGAAAAGCACTCAATAAACAAATAGATCAGTTGAGGGTCAACGAAAGTTTAGCCCAATGGCAGAAGGAAGAACTGGAAAAAATTATTGACCATCGAACCCAAAAAATTAAGAAAAAGAATAAAAAACTTAAGCGAGCGATCAAGAAAGCTGAGACTGCTGCTCGAGTAAAATCAGACTTTCTTTCGGTAATGAGTCATGAGATCCGTACGCCGATGAATGCTGTGATAGGGACCATTCATTTGCTGCTAGATGAAAGCCCTAAAAAAACACAACTAGAGCATCTAAAGACATTGAAGTTCTCGTCAGAAAATCTGCTGATCCTGATCAATGATATTTTGGATTATAGCAAGGTGGAGTCTGGGAATGTCCAATTGGAGCATATTGATTTTCATTTAAGGGAGCTGACCAAAGGATTGGGAAATACTTATGAAAAGAAAGCAGCTGAAAATGGAGTCAAATTCAATATCCTCATCGATCACAACATTCCATCCATGCTTAAGGGCGATCCGGCGAGGCTTACGCAAATATTGAATAACCTAATCAGCAATGCGCTGAAGTTTACCCCTGGGGGGGAGATCAAGTTGCTTATTCATTTGCTAGCTAGAAGCAATGGCCGGGTAAAACTGGAATTCGCCGTTGAGGATACTGGTATTGGTATTTCTAAAGACAAATTGAAATTGATATTCGAGAGTTTCACTCAGGCACATGCTAATACAACCAGAAAATATGGAGGTACCGGCTTGGGGCTGGCCATAACCAAAAAATTGATCAAACTATTCGACAGTCAGATTTTTGTGAAGAGTAAGGTGAACAAAGGCTCGAAATTCTACTTCTCTTTGTACATGGAGGAGGCTGCTCATGCCAATGCAGCTATCGAATTGGATGATGTGATCATGAAAGAGGAGGTGAAAGGAAAACGGGTGTTGGTAGTAGACGACAACGAGATCAATCTCATGATGGCTAAGAAATTTTTAGATAAGTGGGGACTGATCTGTGAAGTGGTGACCTCAGGACAAGATGCATTGGTCAAGGTGTTTGATACAGACTATGATTTGATACTGATGGACCTCCAGATGCCCGAAATGGACGGATATGAGGTAACTGCCACCATCAGAGGACTTGACAATATTGATTTAAAGAATATTCCGATTGTTGCTGTTTCTGCTGATACCTATGACAATGTTAAAATCAAAATAGCAGAAGTAGGCATGAATGATTTCCTTTCTAAGCCATTTAATCCGATGGAGCTGTTGACGGTGGTGCACACGTATACCCGAGGAACAGCCACCGCTTCCTCCCTTATTTAAATTTAGCAAGCTATTGTACTGATATTCGCACAATGGTTTATTTTTATAGCTCAACCAAAACGACGCTAACAAACTATGGTTAAGAGTGGTATTCTTACCGTCATAGTGACCTTTCTTTTTCCGAATGTGTTCGCTCAGCAGAATACACTGGATAGCTTGAAAATGAAACTTTCTGGCCTCACACCTGGTGCCGAACAAGCCAAAGTATTATATCTAATTGCAAAAGAGACCGCCGAATCCGACCCCGATAGTGCTTTGTACTATTTGGACCATTCTAAGCTAATGATTGACTCCTTAGGAATGGATTCTCTTCAAGGTGCTTTGTATGTCATTTACTCCACGGCACATAGCTACAAAGCTGATTACGATGTGTCTATACCAATGGCTTTCAAGGCTCTGGAGTATGGGGAAGAATTTGGAAACCAGATTGATATTTACGACGCTTATACGAACCTCGGTATTGATTTTCTATATCAAGAGGATTATGCTAGATCCAGAGAGTATTTTGATAAAGCCAGGGAAGTAGCTGTACGAATAGCATCTGATTATAGATTGGCACATGTGCTTAACAATCTTGGACTTATCGCTGGATATCAGGACAGTTTGGATTTGGAGTTACAATATTATAATCAGGCGCTGAAATTATTTGAAAAAATAGACGACAAGGAAGGAATAGGCAATGCGCTGTTAAATATTGGAACGTGTTATACTTACCAAGAGCAATACGACAAAGCGGATCAGCTGTATGATCAGGCATTGGTCATTTTTGAAAAGATCAATTATAAGTCGGCCTACGGTCACACGCTGGAAAGCATGGCCGAAAATTACAACTTGTCTGGTAATCATAAAAAGGCATTGGCTGTTTTGGGCGAAGCATTGCAGATTTTTATAGAAAATGACAATAAGCAAGATCAAGTCTATTGCTATGAATTGTTGCAGGATATTCATCGACAACAGGGCAATTATAGGGCTGCCTATTTGTATCAAACCAAATATCAAGAGACCTATGAGTTGATTTATAATGAAGAAAAAGCGGAACTTTCGGAGCGGCTTCATCTCAAATATGAGACAGCCAAAAAGGAAGCAGAAATCTCCAAGTTAGAGTTGATACACCAGCGCCAGGAACAGGAGATAACTGAGGCCAGATTACAAATCTGGATGATGGTGGGATCGTTGGTCTTTGTGTGCATCATTGCAGTGGTATCAATTGTTCTTATCAAAAAGAAACAGAAATCCGATCAATTGGCTCAACGAAGTCAGATGGAAGCGCTTCAAAAGCGATACATCGAATTGCTTGATGGGCCTACAAAACTGGATTTGAGTATAGATCTCGAAACCTTCAACAAGCGATTGGTTACGCCACTCACCGAGCGTGAATACGAAATTTTGCAGCATAGCTTGCAGGGAATGACCAATCAGCAAATAGCCGACAAAATTTTTGTATCCCTTAGTACCATTAAGTTCCATTTGGGTAATGTGTATCATAAATTAGGGGTTAGTAATAAAAAGGAAGCACTAGAATATGTGGTCAAAAGCTCTTAGCCTCACATTATTTCTCATATCGATACTCAATATTTCGATGGCGCAAAATATGGCGGCCATTGAAGCCGAGTTTGCAGCTGAAAAATATGAGCTGGTGATACAACAGGCGGACTCCATTTTGAGTAACGGGCCAGTCTTGCAACAACCCAGATTACATCAGCTACGTGCAGATTCTTATTATTATTTAGGAGACTTAGAAAAATCTCTGGAAAGTTACTTCCAGGCTATTCATGCCGGAGAGAATGCAGAGGTGAGAGACAACATGCTTCTTACCGAATGCTATAGTCATGCCGGGTTTTGCTATCGCGAAATGGGCCTTTACCAAAATGCTCTCCCCCATTACCAACGCTCGCTCCAAATCGCAAAGAAAATAAACGCTGATCGTGAAACTGCCGAGCAATATTACAATCTAGGCACACTCTATCAGCACATGGGTGACTACGATAGATCCATCAAATTTTTGGACAGTGCCTACCAGATCGATGTGGCAAGAGGTGATTCTGAAGCCATTGGCTTCGACCTAAGTTTACTTAGTGAGCTTCGAGCGCAAACCGGTGATTATGAAGAGGCGCTTTATTATGCTAAAGAGTCACTGGCCATGTATGAGCCCGGTACCG
Source organism: Reichenbachiella sp. (assembly GCF_033344935.1). Lineage (NCBI taxonomy): Bacteria > Pseudomonadati > Bacteroidota > Cytophagia > Cytophagales > Reichenbachiellaceae > Reichenbachiella > Reichenbachiella sp. The sequence goes on from NZ_JAWPMM010000001.1 coordinate 984,443, forward strand.
GTAATGCCAATTCGTTGGGCACTCGTCTACATTTGGTTGGCAATATGTTTATGACAGCGGACAGGTTGGACAGTGCATCACATTATTTGGATCAGGCTGCCATCGAATTTATGCGGCTAGATGATCAATGGAGATTAGCCAGCTGCTGGCTGGATCGAGCCAGACTCAATCTGAAAAAGAAACAGTTTGCACAGGCCATCGAATGGAGTCAGCGGGCTCAAGATTTTTATTCAGCCCAAAGCAGTAGTGAGTTTTTCATCCTATCCAATAACCTGATTGCCGAAGCTTATAGCGAAATGCTACTCAATGAAAAGGCACTAGAAATTTTGGAGGAAAACCAGAAACAGTGTGAGCAACTGGGGCAATTGAAAAATATTCGTGAAAATTATCAGCTACAGGCTAAAGTGTTAGCTCTAAATGGCAGTTCAGCAAAGGCTGAAAGTATGAAAGAAAAGCATAAGGCGCTGGATGATTCCTTGCTATCATTGGCCAATCTGGAGCAATTAAATCGATTGGCTCTACAGGTAAAATTCGATAAACTGGAGCAGGAAAATCAGATATTGACCGAACAGCATGAGCTGGTTCAATCAGACCTATCGGATACAACTAAGAAACTTAGCTTTTTGACTATAGCTGGTTTTATAGCCTTTTTGATACTTCTCTTCATTTTCTTTTTGGTAAGGAACAGACTTGAAAAGAAAAATCAGGCACTGGAGGAAGAACTGGGCGTGCTGCGCAGGCAAATCAAAACCCTGCTCGAAGGTGATACTTCAGATCTTGAGGTGGACTTGAGCAAACTCAACCATTGCCTTAATACACCATTGACAGACAGGGAATTTGAAATTTTAACACATGCTATAGGTGACCTCAACAACTCTCAAATAGCAGACAAGGTTTTCCTTTCGGTGAACACCGTCAAGTACCACCTGAAAAATATTTATGATAAGCTCGGCGTATCGAATCGCAAGCAGGCCTTGGAGTATGTAGTAAAGACTACATAATACTTGGGCTGACTCTTTTACTGCCCAGACTTGGGAATTCCTTTTAGTACTGTTTCTCTGTCTGCCGCTTTACTTTAATTACCTGCCACCTGTATTTTGTCTGGGGATATTTTACTACAATAAGACTGTCCATTCGCGACAATTCTCAGCTTTTTGTTTCTAGCTTGTTTGCAGAAAAACCAGTCCATACTGACTACAATCAATGATTTTGTAAAACTACCCACCTGGGTAGGAGCAGAACTATCCCAAGGGTATAGGCTCGTACCTCTAAGTATAGTCGAAATTCGGGTTACAAACTTTTAAACTTTTATGCCATGAAACTCAATGAAGCAATCGAGACTCAAGCACTTGGACATCTGAAACGAATTTGGATACACACAGACAAGGTGCTCCTTACTATTCTATTAATTTTTCTTTTAATGCTATCTGCCTTTTCGGCGATGGCACAGGCACCATATATAGTGTCTATGTCACCTTCACATCTCGAAACAGGTGTTGACCCTAATGTGGGCACGCTAGAATTAACTCTCAGCGAGCCTATTTATTCAAACGGAGCAAACCTCCCTGATGGATTTGATGAACTAAACTTAAGATATGTTGGTGGTTCTACCGTTCAGGAATTTGATATCGATGGGCCAAATGTAGAAATCGTTGGAAACAAGATAATATTGTCTAATGTGATAACCTTAAACTATGGGCAGGCTTATTATATTCAAAACTATACGGGAAATCTTGGAATAGTAGTGGATATTGATGGCAACAAACTACCGGATTTCAATAATTCTACTACTTGGGCATTTACAACCCGGTCATCTGACCTTTATATTGTTTCCATATATCCTGATGATAATGCCTCTTTTATCGACCCTACTGCAGATGAAGATTTTACCATTACCTTCAATCAAAATGTATATCTCAACTATACCTGGTGGGTGCAAGTCAGGGATGATGCAGATACAGACCATTTAGGATTTTCTACAGGATCTTCTCAATATATGGAAGTATCGGGCAATACAATCACACTCAAGCGTAGAGATATAGATTTACCTTTTGGTGAGAACATGCATGTTTATATTCCTTCAACCGCCTTTAAAGATGGAAACAATAGAAATTTTGAAGGCATAGCATGGGGTGATCATACGACATGGAATTTTACCACCAAGTCGGAAGTAACTCCTCCGGGTATCAAAAACATTAACCCGTCCTATGAAGAGGAAGGAGTGGATCGAAGTTTGTCAACATTCAGCATTCAGTTTGATGAAAGTGTATCCCTTGATACTAAGGGAAGTAATGTGATTCTTTATATAAAAGGAAAATCCGGAAATACTCCGATTGCAGCAACTGACTATAGAGGTATCAGTAATAGTGAAGGGTATTATCATATCACATTTAGCGGATTGGAAGAATTGACAGAAGGAGGGGAGTACTTTGTTTCCATCCCTAATGACCTGTTTTATGATAGTCAAAGAAATTATTTTGAAGGTACTGATGATACTAATTGGGGCTTTTTAGCGAATAGAAAACCTACCAAGATTTCACTTAGTAGCAATTCAGTACAAGAAAATATGCCCGCAGGCACAGTAGTAGGTACAGTCTCGGCCACTGAGCCAGATTACAGGGACGACGCCACTGTTACTCTGGTTGGTGGTACACATGCCAGCTCATTTCAAATCGTGGGAAACCAACTCCGCACTACCGAAGAACTGGATTATGAAGCAGGTGCCACACGAAGTATCACATTGAGAGCAACAGACAATGCAGGCGAATTTTTAAACTCAGCGGTGACTATCAATGTAGGTAATGTAGATGATACGCCTCCTTCTATCACAGCTATTGATCCTGAAGATGAAGCTACGAATGTAGATCTGACTCCGGTCATCACCTTTACCTTCAATGAAGACGTGCAAGCGGTACAATCCGGCAATGCCATATATTATTTGAGAAGGTCATCGAATAATGGCTCGGTGATGTCCTGGCAAACGGTGGACGGTGTCTTACCTGAATATATGACCATTTCAGGAGATCAAATTATGTTTGAAGTGCCAAATGCTTTGAATTACAGCACTGAGTATTATTTTGATGGACAGCCAATTTCAGATTTGGCTGGCAATACGGCTAATCCCTTTAATTACAACACATTTACCACCCGTGCTATTTCGTCAGAAAAAGAAGTGTTGGCTGCTACCATACCTGGTATTGTCGGCGAACCCGTAATCGACAACATCAACAACACCATCACAGCAACTGTTCAGGCTACCAACCCCTCCAGATTGGAGATTTTACTGGATGTATCTCCCGGAGCTACCTACAGCTTTTCATCAAATCCACAATATTATCAAAATGGCGTTGGCTTTCCGATGACGCTCAGAGCTGAAAATAATAGTTTTGAGTCCTGGACAATTACGCTGAACTGGGAAGAGCTTGCCGGCACCTACACCGTGGGCGATAATGGTACCTTTGCAACCATCACAGATGCTGTAGGTCAATTGGGATTGGCAGGCATGTCAGGGGATGTAATCTTTGAAGTTGAAGATGGATATAATGTGACCAAAACGGTATTTCTGTCTAATCCTGATCCCACGTATAACGTGACCATCAAACCCCAAGCGGGTGCCACTCAAATCGACCTGTATCCAGAGTCTAATTATGGGTCAGTGTTGCGAATCAATAATGCTATTTCTAATATGATTATTGATGGAGCAGATCCGTCCACCGGGAATGTAGTCATGAATTTACATGCCAACCTTGATGGTATAGAAGGAGTGAATTTCTTTGGGTCAGGTGACTATGACTTTACGCTTAAAAATCTACGCATCAACATTTTGAATAGCGTTGGAATTCGGATGAACAGTCAATTTGCCTCGTTGAGTGGGATTAATATCATAGGTTGTGAATTTGTTGCGGCAAATACTGAAACTACTGCTCAAATTATGGGAGTGGATCTGAATGTTTCAAATATCTCCAATATTAATGTTATTGGTAATAAGTTTTATAACCAAGCTGGGGCACCGGATCCATATATCTACTACGCCATTGTGGCGGGAGATGAGCTGACCGATGTGATAAACAATTCGATTTCCATACGAGGTAACAGAACCGTCGGTATCAGTAAAGGAACTAATATCTTACACAACAGCATCCATCTTTACGGTAGTAGTGTAGAAAGCAATGAATCCCATAATGCTATTGGGACTGGAGGGAACATTCAAAACAACAATGTGAGCATAACCAGAATATCCGGTTCAGGCAGCTCCAAAGCATTCGTACAACTCTCTACTATTCAGGTAGAAGACGCTGGTAACAACGTATACATAGCTGATGATGGGGTAAGTACGACAGTCTACGCACAGAATGCTGCAAGTCAGTCCGCAATGTCAGCCATTGCTCCAACTACTACTTACATCGACGTGGCATTTACAAACTCAGCGGTTGCAGATTTGTCTTTGTCGGGAAGCTCACTTTCCAATAACGAACTTAGAACTTCTCCAGTTGATGGAGTGAACACAGATATCTTAGGTAATTCCAGAAGCGCATCCTGGCCTTCCAGAGGTGCCTATGAAGTACCAAATCGAGCTTCTGATTTCCTTACCTTCAGTTTTGCAGAACAGTATGAAGAAGCGGTTATCAATAATGAAGCTCACACGGTAGATATTTCTGTTTGGCCAGAAACAGACGTTACCAACCTGGCGCCAACTTTCACCATCTCACCAGGAGCTAGTATCTCTCCTGTAGGTAGTGGATTAGCCAGAAACTTTACCAATCCGTTGACATATCAGATCACTGATGAACAGGAGTTTGCACAGCAGACCTGGACAGTGACAGTAACAGAAGGTGATCTTCCTCCTCAGGCAGATGCCTTCTCACCTGGACAAGGCGAAACGCAAGTGCTGATTAATGCAAGCGTATCACTAGGGTTCGATGAACCGACTACGCTGGGCACTGGATCCATACACCTCTACAAAGAAGGACAGCTGGAGGAGTCAGTAGATGTTACCTCTCCGAAGGTGAATCATACGTCAGTGACATACAATAGTGTATTAAATATTGAGTTTACTAATGAATTTGAAGCAGAAACCAACTACTCTATTTTGGTTGATGCCGGTGTGGTGAAAGACGATATGGATCAAGACTTTGAAGGTATTTTATCCCATGATGTGTGGTCTTTCACCACCATGGACAATGAGTCGGATGCACCAGTTTGGAACTACGAATATCCCGAAGACGGAATGGTAGACATTTCAGCTGCTGATCTAGTGGAAGACGGAATCTATTTCGAATTCAATGAACCCATCAGAAAGGGCACGGGAAATATTCAGATTTTTAATGCTGCCAATGATCAATTGATCAAAACCATAAATGTGACTGATGAAAATAACGAGGTTACCGATGAAGGTATTGATCTTTATGGAGTAGGCCTCCTGCCCACCTCGACTGAAGTTTATGTGCTGGTGTGCGATGGTTGCATTACTGATATATTGGGTAATCCTTATGGTGGAAATAGTCCTGGGGACTGGAGCTTTACCACTGCCGGACCAAGAATTACTGGACTTTCACCCGCTGATGATGCCATTCAGGTAGGCGTAGAAGAAAATCTGGTGATCACCTTTAATGAGAATGTACAGTATTCTGGAAACTCGGGTAGTGTGAGCATTTACAAAAGTGATGACGCTCCTGTAGAAACCATCTATCTGAATAACTCAAGTAAAGTCAGCTTTCTCGACAATACCTTGACGGTTAATCCTGACGCAGTTTTAGAAGGAAGTACGTCGTACTATGTGCAAATCACTGGCACTGGAATCGAAGGGGTGGACAATAGCATTGAATTCAATGGATTGGATGACGAAACCACGTGGACTTTCACCACAGTAGATAACATCAACCCTACGATTACTGCTTTCAGTCCGAACATTGATGATATCAAAGTGCCCAATAATGCACCTATTGTATTGACAATGAGCGAGCCAGTTCAATTGAGTGGGAATCCAAACGCTGACATTAGAATTCGAAATCTAAGCAATCCAGGAACCATTTACAGAACGATAGATCCGGCTTCAGGGCAAGTGATCATTGAGGATAATGTAGTAACCATCCAACCAATGGGTGGCATGTTGTCAGGTGCGGCTGAAATCGAGGTTTATGTCGGGTGGAGCACTACACCATTCGAAGATTTGGTGGGTAATGATTTGAATGAGTTATTCAATTCTGATTTCAAATTTACAGTAGACAATTTGCCGCCAAGTATGGATACAAGTTCTCCTGAAAATACCGCTACAGAGGTCGCAGTCAATGTTGGGCAGTTGAGTTTAACACTTTCAGAAAATGTGGTTGCCGGTGCTGGTAGTTTTGAGCTAGTGACTGGTGCTGATAACGTGGTAAAAACTTTCTATATGGGTACTGCTGATGTGAATGTAAGTGGTAGCACCGTCACCCTGAACAATGTGCCTTTGCTATCGAACTTGACAACCTACTGGGTGAGAAACAATAACACCGGAGCCAATGCCATCATGGATGTGGCCAACAACGAGTTGGGTAGCTGGACTACAAATGCGACCTGGTCATTCACTACTGAAGAAGCACTAATAGTGAGCGATTTCAGTACAGAAGCGCCAGTGGCCTTGGATGCTAACTTGTCCGTGACATACAACAAACCGGTGCAAGAAGGCACAGGATCGTACTATCTACGCGATGGCAGCGGTCAGTTGATTGAGACGTTCGCCATTGATGGTCCTAAAGTGACAATCAATGAAAGCACCGTGACCCTCAATCCGGATAACAATCTGATCTATCATACTAACTATAGAGTGGAAGCTTTTGCTGGTGTGGTTAAAGATATGTCTGACAGACCATCAATTGAACTCACTTCTGAAGATTGGGTGTTCAATAGTGTAGGTATTATTTCTACTTTGAGCCCGGCAGACGATGCTACTGATGTCAGTCCTTTCGCTGATTTGGTAATCACATTTGACGCACCTGTTCAGGTGAAAACAGGCGGTGCATTTAGAGTATTCCGTACGGCCGATAATCAACAATTGGGCAATACCTGGAGTTTTAATAGTGCTACTGTAGAAGGGAATACGCTGACCTTTAATTCGCCACTCGACATCGAACCCGGAGTAGATGTGTATATCGACATCTTGGGTGGAATTGAGGATTTGGATGAAAATCCAATTGATATCCGTGGCAATGGCACATGGAACTTCACTACAGTGAAACAATCTCAGACGGTTGATTTTGCTGCGCTGGACACCAAAACCTTCGGAGACGGCACCTACACTTTCGTGGCCGCAACGGCCTCCTCTGGTTTGGCCATCGAATACAGCAGCGATGATGAAGAAGTAGCCACGGTGAGTGGAAATCAGATCACCATTCACGGTGCTGGTGTCACCACTATTACCGCCACGCAAGCAGGAAATACTTTCTATCATGACGCCGATTCAGAACAGACACTTACTGTTGATAAAGCCACTAAAGCAATTACCTTCACAATACCCGATAAAACCTATGGAGATGAAATTTTCACTCTAAGTGCAGTATTGACACCTACAGATGATGAAATCACTTTTCAGCTAACGGAAGGGGACGATGCTTCGCTCGATTCGGAAACTAACGAGGTGACCATTCTTGGCGCAGGTTCAGTGACCTTTACCGCCACCAGTCCAGAAAGTGATAATTATCTGGCAGCTACGCCAGTGGATTACGAATTAGACATTCAGAAGAAGGTGCTCACTGCTCGAGCGGATAATCAATCCCGAGAATACGGAGAGTCTAATCCAGATCTGACGCTTTCTTTCGATGGTTTTATCGAAGGCGAAAATGCAAGTGATTTGTCTGGGACATTGCCATCCAGAACCACGGAGGCGGATGAGAATAGCTCTGTTGGAGAATATACCATCACCGTTGCAGGCGGAAGTGACGTCAATTATGAATTTCAGAACGAAAATGGTACACTTACAATCACCAAAGCGGAATTAGACACTTACGCTGTCAGTCTAATCAAAAACTATGGTGACGATAATCCTGAGTTGGAGTTAGAACTGGTTGGCTTCAAGAATGAAGAGACATTGGCAGTTATAAATGCATTGCCTGTAGTTGCTACGCAAGCTTCTAAATACAGCGATGCGGGAAATCATGTCATTACGGTTACAGGCGGTGAAGATGATAATTATAGTTTCAATTATATCAATGGAACTTTAGCGATTGGTAAAGTAGCCTTAACTGCCACTGTACAAGATGTGGAAAAAGTCTATGGGCAAGCCAATCCAGAATTTGTGATCGAATATGTAGGTTTTGTGAGTGGCGAAGACGATGCAAGCTTGGACTTGCCTATGGTCGTGACAACCACGGCTGATGAAAATAGTAATGTGGGCGAGTATGTACTTGATTTGCAAGATCAAGAGGATACCAATTACGAAATTAATACTATAGACGGTACACTTACCATTACCAAGGCTGAACAGATTGTTGAAATACAGGATATTACTGATAAAGTTATAAATGCAACACCATTCGATATAGTGGCATCTGTAAATAGTGATACCGAGCTGCAATATGCGGTGAGTGGTCACGCCACAAATTCAGGCAAAACCATCACGCTTACAGGTACAGTAGGTACAGTGATAGTGACAGTGACCGCCCCAGCCAGTCTCAACTACCTTGAGGGTACTGAGCAGATCATTTTCCAGGTAAATGATAAACAAACTCAACAGATTACTTTCAACGTCGAAGATCAAACTTACGGTGGAGAAGTAGGATTGTCCGGCACTTCAGATAGCAGTTTGCCAGTGAGTTACGAAATTGTTTCAGGACCATTGGCATTGAACAACGGAGTTCTGTCCTTCACAGGAGTGGGAGCTGCAAGTGTACGTGCCTTACAGTCAGGTGATGAAACGTACAATGAGGCGGAGCCAGTGATTGCCGAATTCACCATTGCTAAAGCAGCTTTGACTGTGACTGCTGACGATCAATCTATAACCTTTGGAGATGAGGTGCCAACGCTCTCGTTTTCTTATGATGGTTTTGTGAATGAGGAGGATGCAACGGCATTGAATGAAATTCCTGTAGCTAGTACATTGGCTTCTGAGTCAAGCGATGCCGGTACCTATGATATTAGCCTATCAGGAGGAACTGCCGACAACTATGAACTGATCTTAGTGAAGGGAACGCTTACTATCGAAAAGGCTGAAGCCACCGTGACTTTGTCGGATCTTACTTTTGATGAAGATGGTTCGGCAAAATCTCCAACCGTAGTTACCGATCCCGCTGACTTGACTGTTGTGCTTACCTACGATGGTGCAAGCGAAGCGCCAAGTGAAGCAGGCACTTACGAAGTGGTAGCCACAATAGGTGAAACTAACTATTCCGGTTCAGCCACCGCTACACTCACCATCAATGAAGTGACGGTGACAGGAGTACAACCGACGGCAGTAGAAATTGCGGTGTATCCTAATCCAACCACTGAGTGGCTAGCTGTTTCTGGCTTCACAGATAAGCTCGCGCAACTGTCATTGATTGATATAGATGGACGAGTTGTACTTAGTCAACAAGTGACTCCAAAGGAGAAAGTAAATGTGAGGAGTTTAAAAGCAGGACTATATCTGCTTCAACTGGATCGAAAAGATTTTACTACAACAACAAAAATCCTTATCCACTAATAAGCTAGGCATAAAGGTTTAGGATAGGTTAAGGGCGGCTTCGGCTGCCCTTATAAACTTTTGAATAATGCACTGGCCAATTCTGATTACTAAATATTATTTCTGAACAACTATTAAAACTTATAATTAAATAGCTATGAAATCAGCTGAATTTAAAAATTTATTTTGGTACGCTTTACTCACAATTTTAAGTGTTTTTGTATCCAAAAATGTGAAAGGTCAGCAGCCTGAGTTAGTTGCAGACATTAATCAAACCCTGATTAATACAAACCCGCGAAACTTGGTTAATGTAGATGGTACCTTATACTTCTCAGGTTTTACAAATAATCGCGGTTATCAAATGTTCACTTACGATGGAACAACTTCCACAGGAATTTTCTTCCGAGATGGATATGGTGATCAGAACTGGGCTGCGAATGAATTTATTAAAGTTGGAGAAAACATCTATTTCAGATCAGGAGACGAAGGGGGTCTTGAATTAAGAAAATATGATGGAGAAACCGTTACTGATATCGATATTTACCCAGGATTCGATAGTTCGGGACCTCAGTGGCTCACCGAATACAATGGGAATCTTTATTTCTCGGCTGTAGACGAAAATGATGGTCGAGAACTCTGGAAATACGATGGTGAAAACCTGACATCGTTTGATATTAATGATGGAGCAGGTTCTAGTGACCCAGAAGGGTTAATGGTATATAATAATGAGCTCGTATTTGTAGCTAATGATGCAACCAATGGACGGGAAATTTGGACATACGATGGGGAAAACTTGGCTTCATTTAACATTAATGGTTCGGGAGATGGAATTGTCAATAGTTTCGAAGATGAATTGACCGAATATAACGGAGTTTTATATTTCGTTGGTAATGATGGATCGGGGCGTGAGCTTTGGGCATATGACGGAACAGAGGTTTACAATGTAAACGATGATTTGGTACTTGAAGATGAGCTTTATGAACCAAGATACCTTACCCTTTTCGACGGAAAACTCTTTTTTGAAGGATATATAGGTGAATCTGTTACAGATGAGTTATGCTATTTTGATGGTGCTTCTGTTGGTTTGGCGGATGCTAGTGTACCGGCGAGCACTATCAGTACTATTGCAGCCACTACTACGCACTTATTTTTTAGGGGTCAAAATGGAAATGGTAAGGAATTGTTTGTTTTTGATGGTACTGACATTGTTGAGTTTGATTTAAATGAAGGAGAAGGAGAGTCATTTCCTTGGTATCTAACACCAGTCAATGATCGACTCTATTTCACGGCTACCACTCCAGATCATGGTGAGGAGCTTTGGATGCATGATGGCACGAATGCCACTGTAATAGACATTTATGAGGGAGCTTCAGGTTCTACTCCTCGTTATTTAACAGCAAATGGAGGTGATATTTATCTTAAAGCTCAAGGTCAAATAGATGGATCCTCTGTGAGCACACTTTGGAAACACGACGGTACTGATTTGAATTATGTCGACTTTTCGGGACAGACTTCAGATGCCTATCCTTACTACCTCACCGAATTCCAGGATAAACTTTACTTTTCTGCGGAAAACGAAGAATTTGGTGGAGAGCTTTATGCATATGATGGTGTTTCATTAGAAATGGTTGATGACATCTATGAAGGAGGTGATGGAAGCTATCCGGAAGCGCTCACTGTTTTTGGAGATGAATTGCTTTTTTTCGCTGAAAATGAAATAGGTAATTACTTCTATGTCTATGATGGTACTTCATTTATGACTTATGAAGTGGATGGAAACAATGTACCGATGATAGAGTATAATGGAGCTGTATACTTCAGCGGTTCTGATGGATCTAATGGAATTGAATTATGGAAATATGATGGTTCATCAATTGCCATGGTTCAAGATATCAATGAATCAGGAAATTCGTCTCCAGAAGAGTTTTTCATTCATGATGGAATGCTATTCTTTAAAGCCTGGGATGGCATTAATGGAGTCGAACTATGGATGTACAATGGAACAACTGCGACTATGGTAGATAATTTGGCCACAGATGTCAACGGAGGTCATGGTTCTCCAAGTGATTTTACCAGCTATGACGGTGATTTGTATTTCACTTCCTACAGTGATGATTATGGTCGAGAATTGTTTGTATACAATGGTGAATCTGTTTCACCAATAGATATATACACTGGCACAGAAAGCTCTCATGCTACAAATCTTACAGTTTTTGATGGAAAATTGGTTTTTAGAGCAAATAATGGTTCCAATGGAACTGAAATGTACACCTATACCGTGGGTGATTCAGATCCAGTTTTAATTGATATTAACTCGGGAGCTGAAAATTCAAATGCCAGATACTTTACTGAACATAGAGGGGATTTATATTTTGGAGCAACTGATGGAATAAATGGTTATGAACTTTGGAAATATGATGGAACTAACGTCTCAATTGTCGAAAATAAGATTGAAGGGGAGGACGGATTAGGAATTTCTTCGATTCACTCTTTTGGTGGCATGATGTACCTTACTTGCTATGTCAATTCTAATTACGAACTCTATCGTTCAAATGGAACTGAGGTTGAGTTTGTCGATGATATTTATCTTTATGACGATGAGGAATATGGTCCACCTTTAGTTTTTGGAGATCACTTTTATTTTAATGGAGCTTCTATTGCCTATGGAGGCGAAGAACTTTGGCGCATCCGTAAGACTAGCGAAGAAACTGATTTGCTGACGTTTAGTATCGCTGATCAGTCAGGTGAATCTACCATCAATACCACGAATCATACCGTGACTGTCGAGATGCCATTTGGTACTAACCTGTCAAGTTTAAGCCCAATACTCACAGTATCGGACTATGCAGAAGTTACTCCGTCCAGTGGTGTTAGTCAGGACTTCAGCGATGGAGCAGTTAGCTATACCATCACTGCCGAGTATGGCAACATGCAAGATTGGCAAGTGACTGTGGTAGCAGGAGAAGCGAGCACCGAGACAGATATTTTATCCTTCGAAATGGAAGAGCAAAAGTCTGAAGCAAATATTGATGCCGATAGTCATACGGTCAGCATTGAGTTACTACTCGATACGGATGTAAGTAATTTGAACCCTTCAATTACTCTTTCAGAGGGAGCGACAATTTCGCCTACAGGGGCACAAGACTTTTCTAGCCCTGTCACCTACACGGTGACGGCTCAGGACGGCTCTACCGCTCAGACATGGGAGGTCTCAGTAACTGCTGAACAGAGTCAGGTAACAGCTGTAAATACTTTGAAGTATAAAGTATCTGTACATCCGAATCCTGCCAGTGAATGGTTGTTTATTGAAGGGAATTTCTCACAAGAAGCCAATATAAGATTAGTAGACCTGGGAGGAAAGGAATGGAGAAAGAGACCCATATCAAATAATCAAATCCTAAACCTGATAGGATTACATCCTGGTATGTATTTTCTAACTATTCAGGATAAAAATATTACCACAACAGCAAAGGTCCTAATCCAATAGCTAGGCATAAAGGTTTAGGATAAGTTTAATGGGCAGCTTTGGCTGCCCTTTTTTGTTTTGTTAAATCAATGACTGTATTAATTCTTTGGATATTTAGTACACGTGATTAACTTGTATTTTTAATAATTACATTCAAATCCGTTGAAGTTAATTTCATCTACCAGGAGAGTCATTTTTTTAGTTTTAAATGTTTTGCTAAGTCTGAATAGTTGGGCAACGCAGCAGACAAATATTAATCATAAATCCAAAGCTGATAGCTTGGTGGCTGCCTGGAAATCCATTGATCCACTACAGTTAGGTCGTACCTACAATGACTTTTTTAATTCATACATTCAAACAGATATTGATGAGGCATTTCAGGTGATTTCACTTCTAAGATTTCATAGCAAATCAGTTGGAGATACCACCTTACTACTCAATACGATTGTTTCCACCGCAGAATATTGCTGGCGCAAGGGCAAATACACAGAAGGAATTGTATCTAGCCTTGAAGCTACTTCATTGGCTGAAAATAGTGGAAAATATAAATATGAGCTGGCCAGAGGATATCAAAATTTGGGAACTATCAATTTATTCCTATACAATAAAAAGGAGACCATTCATTATTATCAAAAGGCCTTTGAAATTTATAAGGAAATAGGCGAAGTACAATATTTAGGAAGCGTATTGAATAATAGTGGAGTGGCTTATATGGATGCAGCTGAAAAGGAAAATGACATCTCTTATCTGGACAGTGCCCAGTTTTATTTTGCTCAAGTAATTGATTTGGGTGATAAGGTGAGAACTTCGACAGTTCTCAATGCACTAGGGAATAGCGCCTACATTTATGTCCTACAAGAAAAATGGGAGGCAGCCCATCAAATGTATAGAAAGTGGGAGCTCCTGGAAGCCGATCATGTCAATAGCTCTGCCCGAGCTATGCATTATGGGAATATTGGGTTGATGCACCTGCGACAAAATAATAAGACCCTGGCTAGAAAATATTTGTATGAAGGATTGAAACTTGCTCTGGAAATTGAAGCCATTTATGAAATGAAGGAGTATTATCTGACCTTGGCCGAGTTGGAGCAAATGAACCATGATTATCAAGCCGCATTGAAATATACCAGACTTTGGGCAAATCTTAAAGATAGCATTTATGATACTGAAAAGGCTGCTGCAATTAGTGAGTTGGAAAAACGTTTTGATACGGAGCAGAAAGAACGCCAGATAGCAAATCTGGAGCAGGAGAATCAAATCAAGGCATTGCAGGCCGAGAGCGACAAGCAAGCGAGGATAATACTCATCGTTGTCGTAGTGGCGCTATTGGTCATCGCTGGCTTGTTTTATATACGGGCTCAGATCAAAGCCAAATCAAACCAATTGCTGGACGCCAAAAACAATGAGTTGGCTCAATTAAATGCGACTAAAGACCGACTGTTTTCGATCATCTCTCATGACCTGAAAAGTCCTTTGTCTTCTTTTCACCAGATCACACAGAGTCTTACGGACAATTGGGAGCATTTGGAAAAGGAGCAGTTGAAAGAGTTTATTGAGTCCTTGCGTGACAGCTCTGCCAATGTCCGTGATATGATGGATAATCTACTAAAATGGGCTTTGGCACAGACCAATGAACTTCAATTTACGCCGAAACGGGTGTCCTCAGCAATTGTCATTAGCAACGTTAAGAATCAGTTGAACAGCACGGCCCAAATCAAAAGAATCAAGATTTCAGAAGAGATTCAAAGTAACGCTGAAATCCTGGCTGATCAGCAGTTTCTAGAGATTATCATTAGAAATTTGTTGAGCAATGCATTAAAGTTCTCTGCTTTGGAATCTGAAATAGAGGTACTAGTGGAAGAATCTCAGCACCATCAAACAATTAGCATTAAGGATTATGGTGTAGGTATGGATCAGCAGCAGGTAAATCAGTTGCTTTCGGGTACCATCATTGCACACGATATTCAAAACTCTTCGGAAAAAGGGACTGGTTTAGGTATTTCGCTCTGTCAGGCGCTGATGCAAAAGATGGGCGCGGATCTATCGGTAGAAAGTGCTAAACAAAAAGGAACCACATTTAAACTCAAATTCGCCAAGGCAGCATGATAGAAAAGAAAAAGCTCTTTATTATCGACGATCATAAGATTGTGAGAGATGGTCTTAAGGCCATGATGCTAGGAAGGGTAGATGTGCAGGTGATTGGGGAGGCAGGATCGGCTGCTCAAGCTTTGCAGGAGCTTTCACAGCTTACACCGGATTTGGTGTTTGTGGATTTGAAACTACCCGATGCCAGTGGAGCCGAGCTCATTGCAAAAATCAAAACACTGCATCCGGATTCACGCTGCGCCCTGCTTACCGCTGATCCAAACACCGTAGCCTTGAAACAAGCTCAACAAGGCGGGGCATTGGCCCTGCTCACCAAAGACATGCAAAGCAGTGAATACATGCTGGCATTGGATAAAATGCTGGAAGGAAAGAAATATGCTTCGGCCGCTTTCGCTGAATTGTTGATGGATGAAGGACTCCATTATACACCTAGAGAGTTAGAAGTACTAAAGGGTTTTTCAGATGGACTTTCATACAAGGAAATTGGGGCCAAGTTAGAAATGAGCCCTCGAACCGTAGAAACGCACAAAACGCGTTTGATGGAGAAGATGGGAGTAAAATCTATTGTCGAGATGGTACGCAGAGCCATCCGAGACGGCCTGATTGATCCTTAAAATTTTATGAGGTACGGGATTTTCCGTACACAATGTGGGAATATTCCCGATTGATACTGGTAGCCAAAGTTTCGAATTTTGAATTCAATCTAAACTTTATGCTATCATGAAAAAAATCAAGACATTTCTTGCTTTATGTTTGGGGCTAACAATAACCATTCAAGCACAAACCTACGATTTCGCATTACATCTAGCGAAAGCACAAAACGTCAAAATTATTGATGTCGCACGAGATGACTCAGGCAACTATTACATCATTTGCTCCTTTTATGGTTCCAACTTGCCAGATTTGGATCCATCTGCTTCTGTAGTGAATCCGCCTGATCCATTTGATCATGCTTCAGATGACTTTTTTGCAGATGCATTATTGGCCAAGTATGACAACGACGGAAACTATTTATGGTCCCGAGCTGCATATACCACAACAGCCGGGCTCGGAGGAGGAGATTCTGGATTGAGATTTACAGATGTAGAAGTGAACTCTAATGGGGATGTCTTGGTATTGGGTGGAATAAAAGGAGGAGCCCGTTTCACATCTGGATTTCAGGTGGCTGGTGCGACTACCGTTTCTAGCACGCATGAAAGAGCATTTATTCAGGGTTATTCTTCTACCGGAACTGACATTTTACAAATCGACACGGGTGGCTCTCAAATTTCTGCAGGAGCATCAGGTGAGGCCATGCATATCGATGCTTCAGATAATATTTACATCACTGGAGAATTTATGGATGATGTCTTTGGCTTAGATGGCCATTTTGACCCGGTTATGTCTTATTATGCCAAATACAATAGTAGTGGAGTATTGCAGCAAGCAATCAATACGCTCAATGTAGCTTACAACAGTGGTACACCTAACGACTCCAAAGATATTTATGTAGATGGATCAGGAAATGTTTACGTGACAGGTGTTTTCGAGGGGACTACGGATTTTGACCCATCAACAGGTACATCTACTTTTACAGGAGAGTCCAGTGGCGACACATATATTGCCAAATATAGCAGCAGTGGGACTCTAACTTGGAAAAGCCATGTAAATAACAATACTGGATTGGAATTAGGTTATGAAATTGAACCTTTATCAGATGGAAATTTAGTCTTGAGAAGATATGATGCAAACGACGGACACGGGCTGGTGGAATGCAATGCAACAAATGGTAGTATATCTTCAATTGTGGATGTGTCTTATGCTTTAAATGATGTATTTGTTTCTGCTGATGATAATTTATATCTCACTGGAAAAGATAATGGTATCGTATTTGAAAAAAGATCTTCAGCTGGTGTTCAGGAGTATTCATATACTATCGGATCCACCAACACTTTGAATTATGGCGCTCGAATTATAGAAAGCAGTGGTATTGTAGACCTATTTGCATTCCAGAAGACCACTGGAGATTTGGATCCGACAACAGGTACAGCTTCTACCGTAGGTGAAGGGTCTATCATGGTGAGGTTTGATGAAAATGATAATGTATGGCCTACGCTTTCCAGCAAATCGCCTACAGATGATAATCAAAGTGTGGCTATCAATGATAATATTGTTCTCACATTTAGTGAAGATGTGAAATGGGGCGCAGGAAAAATCAGATTATATGATTCGAAAGGTGCGATTACCGATTATTCCAATAGCCAAAATACCAGCAGGGTAACGATTTCAAACAACGTAGTCACGATAGACCCTCAGGAGAATTTTGAATATAACCTGGATTACTATATCACTATTGAAGACGATGCGATCCTGGATATTGCTGGGAACGCCTATGCAGGTTTTTCCAGTGAAACCAGCTGGAATTTCAAAACTGTAAGCATAGGCCAGGCACCAACGGATATTCAAATTTCAGCGAACAGTTTCGACGAAGATACACCGAGTAGTACTTTTTTGGCTGATGTTACCGGATCAGACCCTGATGGGAATCTGAATTATTTCGAACTGCTGGATATGACTGCTTCAGGCACAGCCTATGATGATTTTTATTTGTCCAATGGCAAGCTATATGTGGGTTATGGTGATTACGACTATGCGACTAAAAGCAGCTATGCCATTCGAATACAAGCAGTAGATGATTACAACAATACCTTCGAAAAAGACTTCACACTTTATGTAAACGATCCCAACCCGGATAACGAAGGACCTACGGTTTTGTCAACGACACCTGCGGATGATGCAACTAACGTGGATGTCAACTTTGGAACTTATGTATTGCATATGTCCGAGCCCGTGAAAGTAGCGGATGCCCCTGGTATTGCCGGTACTAACTACTTTTTAGAGTTAGCTCGTGGCCCGCTGGGTAGTACACATCAGCTGATAAAGCGATTCGATGTACAGAATTCTAACGATGTAGAAATAGATGGGAGTACAATAACACTAAAAAATATTCCTCAACTAGACCATAATACAGCACATTGGGTGAGATATTATGCTCCGACCCCAGCAATAACAGATGAAGCAGGTAATGCTATGCAGCAATACATCAGCACAAATGCATTTCCGTTTACCACTGAGGCGGTATCACCTCCTGTATTGCAAAGCAAATCGCCACATAATGTAAGCACCGTTGCTGTAGATGCCAGTTTTGTGTTGCAATTTGACGAATCCGTACAACCAGGACCAGAAAATATCAATCCTGGAATTTGGCTAAGGTATGGTGCCGCTTCCATGGCGATTTCACTTATTGATCATGCTGTCTTCAACGGCAGTGAGATCACGATCACACCTCCCAATGAGTTATTGTATGATCAGGACTATTATATTGAAATACCGTCTGGTGTAATTAGGGATTTAGAGGGCACTTCGTACGCGGGCTTGACTGGCAATACGGAATGGTACTTTACTACAGAAGCAGAACCATTAGCACCTACTAATTTGAGTCCGGTAAATGGAGCCGACAATGTGCCTGTTGGTGATGACTTGGTACTTACTTTCCCGGAAAACGCTGATATAGGTAGTGGTACGCTGGCTATTTATCGTGCATCCGACAATGATTTTATAAGAAGCTGGTCTAACTTCAATGGTTCGACAATGACAATTGATGGAACTACAGTGACTTTCCATCAGCCTTCTGATTTACCTGCCAATACAGAAATGTATGTGCAAGTAAGTGATGGGTATTTGAGAGCTGATGCTGATGCTAATAATACTTGGGTAGGCATTAACGATAATACGACTTGGCGATTTACTACAGGTGCAGAAAACCCTGCGCCTAGTGTACAGTCTCTAAGTCCAGCGCATTTGTCGACAGGTGTTAATCTGGATTCTGATCTGGTATTGACCGCATCAGAGGATATTTTTATGACGGGTTCAGCTAATATTCTCATTTTGCAAGGCTCAACACCGGTAAAATCAATTCCAACTGATGACGCTTCTATAGAGGTGAATGGAGCAACGCTAACGATAACAGGCGCACTCAATGATTTAGATTATGAAACCGAATATTGGGTGTTTGTTCCAGGTTATGTGCTCAGCGATGACACAGGTAAGTATTTACCAGAAACAAGCAATAGCCTTTGGCGCTTTACCACATCGAAAGAATATATGCAGGTGCTTTCTTTTTCTCCAACGGGCACTACCGAACAGCCCAGGGCCACAGAGTTCAGCATAACATTTGATAGAGAGATAAGCTTAACAAGTGGAGCCGAAAGACTGTATATATATCCAGTTGGTAGTCATTCTGCCGTGGGTGCTTTGTCTAATAGTGACTTTGAAATTGATGGGACTACAGCCACAGCTGTAAGTTCAGTTTGGTTAGATTCTGACCAAGAATATTACGTGACTATGGATGAAGGCCTTTTTCTTGAAGCAGCTGATCCAACGGTTGAAAATACGCAAATAACAGCAGATGCCAATTGGAACTTTACGACTCGTATTAATGACGGAAACGGACCAATGCCCCAGACATATTCACCCGCCAATGGAGCCACTAAGGTGTCAAGGTTGGGAAGTGAGGTTTCTTTCGATATTACCTATAATGAGCCGGTATTTCTTGGAGCAACCAGCCAAAATGTAACCCTCTACAGGGAAGAGGGAGCTTCAGATTTTTTATATTATAATGTTGGCTCTGGAGCTACATTGAGTGAGGATGGTAGAACGGTCTCTTTTCATATTCCTTCGCATTACACCATGCACTATGACAAGGAGTACTATATTCTGATGAATGCTACTACCAATTTAGGTAAGCCGATCATATTTGATGCAGATGGCAATGGTGTGCCGGGTATTACCGATGATCAGGCTTGGCGTTTCACCACGCATGAGACCGCTCAGATTACTTCCTTTACACCTGCTGCTGGTACTACCGTGCCAGTAGATACTGAAATTAGCTTCGAGCTAAATAATGACATAGACGTAATGAGCGGGCCGGTGTACCTGAAATATTATGCAACTAATGGCACGGTGGCTACTATCAACATGCCTTCAGCCGATGCCGTGGCTGATGGCAATAAGGTGACATTTGACTTTGGTGAATTAGAGGAAGGTACCCACTACTGGGTGCAAATTCCTAACAGCTCATTCAGGGATGAGTTTAATCAGACGTTTAGTGCGGATGATAGAGATACCTGGCATTTTTATACAGAGGACATCACCAAACCTACCGTCTTGACCACAACTCCTGGACAAGATGATACTGATGTTAGTTTGTCAAATATTATTGAAGTGGAATGGTCAGAGACCATCATCGCTAGTGTGAGCGCGGGAGCACCTATTACCATCGTGGATGCAACGAATGATCAGGTATTAGAAACGATTACCAGTAACGCGAGAATCGATGTGCAAAATGGAAACCTGCTACGCATTAATCCCGAAAATGATCTTTCTGAGCAGATTTTGATTGAGGTTCATATAACCGAAGGTGTCGTAAAAGATGCTGCTGACAACTTGGCGGAGGCTTATGACTGGTCATTTACTACAGGCGACTTCACGGCACCTACCATTGCTTCTCTCTCCCCCATGCACGAAGCCACCGGCGTGGCTATCGATGCTGACTTGGTGCTTACTTTTAGTGAAGAAGTACAAAATGGAGGAGGTTACATTCGAGTGAAAGAAGTGGGCGGTTCGCCAGTGAAAGTAAGTGGTAGAATTGACTCCAACCCAGATCAGTTCACTTTGAGTGGAAACAAACTGACCATCCATCTGGCGAATGCCAATTTGGGGGCTTTGGCTCATGGCGTTAGCTATTATGTGCAAATCGACAATTCAGCCATTCAGGACCATGCAGGTAATTATTTCGCGGGTATTTCGGACGATGCCACCACCTGGAAATTTACCATCGAAAAAGAAGTTCAAACCATAGCTATTACACCGATTGCCGATCGCTTGACAACCGATGGCGCATTCGACGTGCAGGCGACAACTACCAGCAATTTGGCACTGAGCTACAATGTAATCAGCGGTCCAGCAACCAACAGTGGTAAGACGATTACCCCAACGGGAGAATCCGGAAATGTGGTGATCGAAGTGAGCCAGGCAGGTAATGATTATTATTATCCGGCTACCGAGACCGTGAGTTTCCGAATTACAGATCCATCAAAAGATGATCAAACCATCACTTTTGCTATAGCAGACCAAGTCTATGGTGGGGTGGTTGCGTTAAATGGAAGTACAGATAGTGGATTGCCAATTACCTACGAACTACTGAGCGGACCCGCCACAAGATCTGACAACCAGCTATCATTGACAGGGGTAGGTTCGGTAGTAGTAAGAGCAACCGCAGATGGAGATGATACTTACAATCCGGCTGAGCCCGTGGAGGTCACCTTTGATGTGAGTAAAGCCACCTTGACCGTCACTGCTAATGACAAATCAAAAACGTATAGTGAGTCTAATCCCGAACTTACTTTTGAGTATGATGGATTTGTGAACGGCGATGATGAAAGTGCGCTAAGTGAGATTCCAGAAGTCAGCACAGCAGCGACTGATGTCAGTGATGCCGGAGAGTATGCTATTACTTTGGGTGGCGGTACCGCCGACAACTATGCACTGACTTTGGTGAATGGAACCTTGACCATTGAAAAAGCCACGGCTACGGTGACGTTGTCTGACCTTACTTTCGATGAAGATGGTACCGCTAAATCTCCAACAGTTGTTACCGATCCAGCGGAGCTGACGGTGGTACTTACCTACGATGGTGCAAGTGAAGCGCCAAGTGAAGCAGGCACTTACGAAGTGGTGGCAACAATAGATGAAATCAATTATTCTGGTTCAGTTACAGCTACACTAACTATCAATGAAAATACCATAACAGGAGTACAACCTACAGCGAGATCGATTTCAGTATATCCAAACCCAACTTCAGATTGGATGGTGATTTCTGGAATTCACTCAGGGGTAATGAAAGTGTCATTGATTGATATAGATGGACGTACCGTACTATCTCAAGACATTTCTCCTAAGGAAAAAATGGATGTGTCTAGTTTAAAGACTGGACTCTACCTGCTCACACTTGATCACCAAAATATTACCACAACAACAAAGATCCTTATCCACTAATAAGCTAGGCATAAAGGTTTAGGATAGGTTAAGGGCAGCGTTGGCTGCCCTTTTTAGTTTTAATTTGAGCGCTTTTTCATTGGTCGATATTTGAGAATCATTCACCGAGTTTATTTAGGCTGATAAAGTTTGTGGCTTACCTTTGTCCTCGCATGTGAATATTCATGCACCCAGAAATAACAGCTAAGAATGAGAGAAATAGAGAAAAAACGCCCCGCCAAACTATTTGTGTCCACTAGTCAAAACTCTTTCACGGAAAAATTTATGGAATGGATACGACATACCTTGGTTTATTGCACACCGGGAGTGAATGTACTCGCCACTTCACTGGTTAGGATTACAAAATAGTAGAGGTAATTAAAGATCTTCCTCTCTTTCGAGCATCAGGATTGAAGCTTGAGGAACAATAAAGTATTTCTCTTTTTGGTAGATCACTTCAAAGGCACCGTTTTGAAGGAAAATTGCCAAATCACCCTCTTTCGCCTGCAAGGGAAGGTATTTTACTTTGTTCTCTTCAGGTTTCCAATCATCTTCATCCTCCATGGGCATAGGAATAGGGAGTCC
Organism: Reichenbachiella sp.; assembly: GCF_033344935.1. NCBI lineage: Bacteria > Pseudomonadati > Bacteroidota > Cytophagia > Cytophagales > Reichenbachiellaceae > Reichenbachiella > Reichenbachiella sp. The sequence goes on from NZ_JAWPMM010000001.1 coordinate 1,007,305, forward strand.
AGGGCCGGTTTTCACAATATAGCCTGATTGTATTTTCTCTTTTTCCTTCACACCAGGAGGCAGAAACAATCCACTATCTGTTTTTTCAGCTTCTTTTTTGGGTTTGATCAGCACGCGATCACCCACCACTATTAACTTTTTTAATTTGTTGTCTGCTGTCAATTCCATGTGCTTTTCTTTAAGCCGCAAAAGTATAAGAAGTTTAAATTTTCGTAAAACCGAGAGCAAAAAAACAACTCAAATCTTGAGCTTCTTCTGGAGCAAGTCATAATTTTTTTATCCAATTCGATAACCAACTTCTGATTGTTATACGACAGTCTGGGATATTGATTATTTTGCATAACCATCTTAAACAAAACCAAAGTGAAATACTCGATCGAAAACGACCTATTCAAAGTAGAAGTTGATGAATGTGGTGCAGAGCTTTGTAGTATTTTGTCCAAAAAATCCGGACACGAATACATTTGGCAAGCCGACGAAAAGGTTTGGAAAGGCTCAGCACCTGTTCTGTTTCCTGTGATTGGAGCATTGAAGTCAGGAAGTTATATATTCAACGAAAAATCTTACGAATTACCAAAACATGGATTTGTTAGAAATAGTAACAAAGTTCGTTTGATCAATCGAACCAGGTCGAGGTTGTCTTTTATTCTGTCCAGTGATGAGGAAACCTTAGACATGTACCCGTTTAAGTTTGATTTGAAAGTGAGTTTTTTTCTGTTTGAAAGTAGACTTCAAATATTCCATGAAGTGGCCAATACGGGAGATGATCACATGTACTTTTCCCTTGGCGGCCACCCAGCTTTTAACTACCCATGGAAGGAGGGAGAAAACAAGGATGATTACTATTTAGAATTCGAAAGAAAAGAGAATAACTCAATATTTGTGATTTCTGAAAACGGTCTTCTTACCAAGGACGAATTGCCAATGATGGAGGAGACAAATAAGCTTCCATTGAAAAAAGGATTATTCGACAATGATGCTTTGATCTTTACAGAATTAAATTCTTCGGAGGTCAGCATCAAATCGAAAAGCTCAAAGGACAAAATCAGTGTTAATTTTGATGATTTCCCTTTTCTTGGCGTATGGTCGAAACCCAACGCTGATTTTCTCTGTATAGAACCTTGGGATGGACTGCCTGACTTTGAAGACTCAGATCAGGAGCTAACCAAAAAACCAGGAATCATTAAACTCGGACCAGGAAGTATCCATTATGCATCATACACTATTCAAATTTTTGAAGCTTAGCCTATCACTATTATTTTTCATTTCCATCTATTCATGCCAGCCGCAAGAAGTGCCGCTTTCGGAGGAGTATTTAAAGGCTGATGCCGAGTTTAGAGAACGCTTATCAAAAGGAAGAGACCATTACCTGAAGTTGGTGGGGCTGCATCCGCTGGTTCAGGGGACTAATTTATTTGGATCTTCCGAAGCAAATAACATTCAAATGAGCAGCAAAGGGTTACCGGCCACTATCGGTGCGGTGGAGCTTCAAGGAACTACGGCGGTATTTACAGCATCGGATAGTTTAAGTATTCAGCTTACAGCCAATGATTCTGTGGTCTCGATTTGGACCGACGCGTTTACCGAGTCTTCTGAGAATGGGACCATGCTCAAACACAACCAGATAGAGTGGCAGGTAATAAAAAGATTGGATGAATTTTTTTTGCGTGTAAAAGATCAAGAGGCCGAAACAGCGAAAGTATTTAAAGGTTTTGAGGCCTATCCATTGCAGAGTAAGTATGTGGTGGAAGCCGATTACACACCTTATACGGATACTAAAACTGAAGAAGTCAATACCCAGTTAGGAACCAATCAAGAAATGGATTTTTTAGGCGAATTGTCCTTTGAGTTGGATGGAAAATCATACAAGCTATCTGTAGGATTGGGAGGATTTTTGATTGTGGGGGATCAGACCAATGACGAAACTACCTATGGCGGGGGAAGGTATGTGTATGTAGATTTGCCAGAGGAGTCTGGAAAAGTGAAAATCGACTTTAATCGATTATACAATCCGCCTTGTGTGTACTCTGAATTTACTACTTGTCCTTTGCCCCCCACCCAAAATGTGCTGCCAATAAAAATTGAAGCTGGGGAAAAATATGCTCGCCTATGATTTTTCATGAAAGAGATCAACTAGAAACGAAAGAGTTAGTACAAGGTATTAGTGGTCAACTCATTCATACGGATACGTTATCCATTGGCTATTTTGATATTGCCAAGGGAGCTGTATTACCAGCGCACAGTCATGTGCATGAACAAATAACCAGCCTTTTGGAAGGTGAACTGGAAATGACGGTAGATGGTGAAACCAAAATCATGAAAGCTGGTCATGTAGCCACTATCCCTTCGAATGTAGTTCATTCGGCTCGAGCACTTACCGACTGCAAAGCGGTAGATGTTTTCAATCCAGTAAGGGAAGATTATAAGTAGCGGGAAGGAATTCCTAGATTTGCATTAGGGTTGATAATATTTTATATTTATAACTCTAAAAAACCAATCATTATGATCAAAAATATCACCATCGGAGTCCTCTCTTTTCTTATTGTATTTTTTGTTTTGTTCGCGAATATCAAAGCCAATGAGGCCGTCAAACAAACATTACTAGCCGAACTTAATTTGAAATTGGCCGAGGAAAATGAAACCAAAGCCAGAGAACAAGAACGAAAGGCAGTTGAGGCAGCGGCCAGAGCGATCATCGAACAACAAAAGGCTGTTGAACTTCAGCAGCAATTAGACGACTGTAATAAATAAAAAACGATGAAGAAAAATATCCTCATTGGTGTACTTGCAGCCTTGGTCTGTTATTCAATTGTCATAGCCAATGGCAAAGCCAGCGAGGCTGAACTCCAGAGAGTATCGGCTTTGGAAAACCTGGTAGTTGCCATGGAAAATGAGAATAAGGCAAAAGTTCAGGAACAAGCAGCTACAAAGGCGGCGGCAGAAGCACTGATAGCCCGGCGAAAGGTAGAAGAATTGCAACGTGCATTGGAGGTTTGTAAATAAATTGTATTCGACACAGCAGCTTCCGCCTTTGTGCGCGTGATCACCCACAAACACTAACAACTCCGGATTACAAGAGGTTTTAACAACGAAGGTTGGAAACTAGGCCTTCTGCGCTCTACTACCCAGCTTAACCACTTCCAAGTCCTTAGGTTTCCCCGCTTCAAGAGTGAATCGTAGCAAAGTTCTTTCCTTGTGAAATCCGTGACGTCCAGCAGCACCTGGGTTCATAAATAAGGTGCCGGGTCTTTTAGGGTCGTGCATGACGGTCAGAATATGAGAATGACCGCATATAAATAACTGAGGTAAATGTTTATTGATCAATCCTCTCACCCTCGGATTATATCTTGGTGGTTTTCCTCCGATGTGTGTCATATATACTTTCACACCCTCGCACATAAACATTTGATCCTCTGGAAATAATTGACGAACGTCTTGCCCGTCGATATTGCCATATACGCCGAGTGTAGGTTTGAATGCACCCAATTCCTCAATAAGAGCAGCTGTACCCACATCACCCGCATGCCATATTTGATCCACTTCTTTGAAATAATCAAATACTTTTGGATCCAAAAATCCGTGAGTATCAGAGATCAGTCCTATGCGCAAATTTTATTAGTTTTGATGGTGAACAATTTCCTGTTGAGCTGGTCCAACCCTCCAGAAATCAAAACTCGAAGTTGCCACTTTTTTCTAATTAAACAACGACACTATGCCCATTCGCAGACCATTCAATTTGAAAAAATGGATCGATGACAATCGAGATTTGCTCAAACCCCCTGTAAGTAATAAGAATCTTTACGTAGAAGCCGAAGACTATATCGTTATGATCGTAGGCGGACCGAACGCTCGAAAGGATTATCATTACAATGAAACCGAAGAGCTCTTTTATCAATTGCAAGGAGATATTACCGTTCGAATTCAAGAAGATGGTAAAGCTGTAGATATCGATATCAAAGAAGGGGAAATGTACCTACATCCAGCGAAAGTTCCTCATTCACCTATTCGCGGAGAAAACACTGTGGGGCTTGTGATCGAGCGAAAAAGAAATAGAGAAATGGACGATGGGCTCATTTGGTTTTGCGACAAGTGCAACACCAAATTGCACGAAACTTATTTCTACCTGACTAATGTAGAGAAAGATTTCCAGCCTAGATTCAAAGACTTTTATGCCTCTGAGGAATTACGTACCTGCAAAAACTGCGGACACATGATGGAAACTGACCCTCGGTTTGTATAGCTATTATAATTTTATTGTCATTTCGACGAAGGAGAAATCTCATCAGCGTCTAAGCTGTAGTTTTGGATATGCACCTTTGTTATCAATTTCTATATGCCAGTGATCCAATACCAAAACACATTATCCTTCGCTCAAACCTGCGACAACAACGATCCCCTTCGTTTGTACCGTGATCAATTTTACATCCCCCAGCATAATGGACAAGACTGTATATACCTCGTTGGAAACTCGCTTGGTCTACAACCAAAGTCTACTCGAAGTTATATAGAGCAAGAGCTACAAGACTGGCAAGACTTGGGCGTAGAAGGTCACTTCGACGAGGGAGCTACCCGCCCATGGTTTCACTACCACAAATTTCTCAAGAGCCATTTGGCCAAATTAGCCGGAGCTAAAGAAATGGAAGTGGTGTCTATGAACAGCCTCACAACCAATTTGCACTTGATGATGGTGTCCTTCTACAGACCCACAGCCAAGCGATTCAAAATCATCACCGAAGCAGGGGCCTTTCCTTCTGATCAGTATGCCTTAGAAACTCAATTGCATTTTCATGCCAACAAAGGCGGCGCAAAATTATTTGACCCAGCCGAGGCTTTGGTGGAATTAAAACCCAGTGAAGGCGAAGAAACATTGAGGACAGAAGATATTCTTGCTGCTATTGAAGAGCACAAAGATGAATTGGCCTTAGTCATGATGGCGGGTGTGCAATACTATACCGGGCAGCTGTTTGATATTTCTACTATTACTAAAAAAGGGCATGAATGTGGGGCATTGGTGGGTTTTGATCTGGCCCATGCTTTTGGAAACGTTCCACTCAATCTCCATGATGACCAAGTTGATTTTGCTGTTTGGTGTTCATATAAGTATCTGAACTCTGGACCAGGTAGTGTGTCGGGCATCTTCGTGCATGAGCGTCACAGCAAAAAACCTGACTTGCCACGATTTGCTGGCTGGTGGGGGCACGATGAGTCACAAAGGTTTCAAATGAAGAAAGGTTTTGTGCCTATGGAGGGTGCGGATGCGTGGCAGCTGAGCAATGTGAATGTATTGCCGAGTGCCGCTCATTTGGCCTCTTTGGAAATATTTTCAGAAGCAGGAATTGAGAATTTGAGAAAAAAAAGTATTGAACTGACTGGTTATATGGAGTTCTTGCTGAATGAGCTCAACGGTGAGGAGGAAAAAATTCAAATTATTACACCTGCTGATCCTAAACAGCGCGGCGCGCAGCTTTCACTCTGTTTGGCTCACGGCGGTAAAGATTTATTCAACAAACTAGGAGAAAACGGCATCATCGCAGACTGGCGAGAGCCCAATGTCATCCGAGTGGCAGCTGTTCCTATGTACAATAGGTTCGAAGACGTCTGGAGGTTTGTGGATTTACTAAAAAAACTGCTTATCTCTTAGCATTACAAGAAATCGACATTACGTAGTAATCACTCAATATTGAAATTAACTACGTAAATATTTTTCATTACTTAGAAGAACTACGTATTTTTACGTAATAAATCTAAGATATGGAAAAGATCATAGTTATTGGCAACGGAATGGTAGGGTACAAGTTTTGCGAAAAACTGCGTGCTAAGGCTTCCAAGGAACAATTTTCAATAAAAGTATTCGGTGAAGAGCCCAATGTGGCTTACGATAGAGTACACCTCAGTGAGTACTTTTCAAATCAATCTGTCTCTGATTTGGAGATGGCTCCTCGAAATTGGTACGTAGAAAATGACATCGAGCTGATCACCGGCGAGTTGATTATCAATATAGATCGAGAAAATAAAAAAGTAACTAGTCATACCGGCTTAGAGGAATCTTACGATAAGTTGGTTTTGGCCACAGGGTCAAGTGCTTTTGTACCGCCGATCAAAGGTTCGGAAATGCAGGGCGTGTTCGTATATCGTACGATCGAAGATTTAGAAGCCATCATCGAGTATGGCAAGAGTTCAAAAAAAGCAGCTGTGTTAGGTGGAGGTCTTTTAGGACTAGAAGCAGCTAAAGCGATGCTCGATTTGAATCAAGAAACACATGTGATCGAATTTGCCTCTCGTTTGATGCCAAGACAATTGGATCAAGGTGGATCTGATGCTTTGAAAGCCAAAATGGAGGATCTGGGTGTGAATATTCATATGAATCGAAACACGGCCAGCATCTTGGGTGAAGATAAAATGACTGGTTTGGAATTCACGGACGGTCAATTATTGGCAGCGGATATGCTAGTGATCTCATGCGGTATCAAGCCAAGAGACGAGTTGGCTACACAGTGCGGGTTGGAAGTGGGGCAACGAGGAGGAATAGTAGTCAATGACCTACTCGAAACGACAGATAAAGATATTTATGCCATTGGCGAATGCGCTTTGCACAAAAACTTCATTTACGGTCTGGTGGCTCCAGGTTACGAGATGGCCGATGTTGTAGTTGATCAATTACTCCAAGGCGAAGAGAAAGCTTTCGATAGCTATGACATGTCGACTAAGTTGAAGTTGATTGGTGTGGATGTGGCCAGTTTCGGAGATGCCTTGTGTGAAAATGTGCCTCACAAGCCTATAGTATTCGAAGACAATCTTGAAGGCATTTATAAAAGAATCAATATCTCAGAAGATGGTAAAAAACTTCTCGGAGGTATATTGGTAGGGGATGCGGAAGCGTATGGGATGCTCCTACAGGTGACACTCAATGGCATGGCTTTACCTCCAAATCCTGAAGACTTGATCTTGGGTAGTCGAGGTGGTGAGTCTGCCGAAATGGAACTTCCAGACACAGCACAGATTTGCTCTTGCGAAAACGTGACCAAAGGAGATATCTGCAAAGCAGTAGTAGACCAAAACCTGGAAAATATCGCGGATGTAAAAGCTTGTACCAAAGCGGGCACGGGTTGTGGGGCTTGTACGCCAATGGTGACTGACATTTTCAACGATCAGTTGAAATCCATGGGCAAAACAGTCAAAAAAGTATTGTGTGAGCATTTCGAATATTCTCGTCAGGAGTTGTTCGATTTGATCAAAGTAAAAGGAATCAAGAGTTACGATGACCTCCTAGATGCACATGGATCGGGCGATGGTTGTGAAGTTTGTAAGCCAGCAGTGGCTTCGTTGATGGCGAGTATCTGGAATGAGTTGATATTGAATCAAGACACGATTCAAGACACCAATGACAGATTCTTAGCCAATATTCAAAAAGGAGGATCGTACTCTGTGGTGCCTAGAATCCCTGGTGGAGAAATTACTCCAGACAAGCTAATTGTTATTGGCCAGGTAGCTAAAAAATATAACCTGTATACCAAAATCACAGGTGGTCAGCGTATCGATTTATTCGGTGCTTCAGTCAACCAATTGCCAGACATTTGGGAAGAATTGATTGACGCTGGATTTGAGAGTGGACATGCTTATGGTAAGTCATTGAGAACGGTGAAAAGCTGTGTAGGGTCATCATGGTGTAGATATGGGTTGCACGATTCAGTGTCATTTGCTATCGAAGTAGAAGAAAGATACAGAGGCTTGCGTTCGCCACACAAACTGAAGAGTGCAGTGTCAGGATGTAGAAGAGAATGTGCTGAAGCATTGAGCAAGGATTTTGGAATTATTGCGACAGAAGTGGGTTGGAACCTTTACGTCTGTGGAAACGGCGGTTCGAATCCTCAGCATGCGCTGCTGCTAGCCGGTGATATCGACTCTGAGACTTGTCTGAAATACATCGATAGATTCTTGATGTTCTACATCAAAACAGCCGAGCCACTTAACAGAACAGCCACCTGGCTGAACAAGTTGGAAGGCGGAATAGAATATTTGAAGCAAGTAGTAGTAGAAGATTCATTGGGCATTGGGGCTGATCTCGAAAGAGAAATGGATTTCATGGTTGACACTTACAAGTGTGAGTGGAAAGAAGTAGTGAACAATCCTGAATTGAGAAAGAAGTTTACCCATTTCGTGAATGCGGATATTCCTGATCCGACAATGAAATTCGAAGATTTCAGAGGACAAAAGAAACCAGTAGACTGGGACAAAGAATTGGTAGAAAGCAAATAATAAGGCAATGACTGAAACAATAGAATATAAAACGGTAACTGCCGAAGAAGTAGGTGCTTGGGTAGAAGTAGCCGCTGAAAAAGATTTTCCGACTAATGGAGGAGTTTGTGCAGAACATAATGGATTACAAGTAGCGGTATTCAATTTCTCAAGAAGAAAGGAATGGTACGCTACACAAAACCTCTGCCCGCACAAGCAGCAAATGATTTTGAGCAGAGGCATGCTGGGATCAGAAGGCGAAGAACCCAAAGTGGCTTGTCCTTTTCATAAGCAGACCTTTTCATTGAAAGATGGAAAAAACTTAAATGGAGATCATTGTGCCTTGGCTACGTATCCAGTTAAGGTAGAAAATGGGTATGTTTACGTAGGATTTAAGAACTAATTCAGTAGAAATCACAATTTTTGCATCAAAGTAATATCACTTGAAAAAGACGCAGGCACTAAGCAAACTGGTTAGAATATTTATGGCAGCTTCCTTTGGAGTTGCCTTTTTAGCCGTTATTGGCCAGTTTTTACTGCTGGAATATCTAGAAGTACAGCATGTCAGTCAGCCACAGCTCATTTTCATCGCCTTAGTAGTTTTTTTGCTTTTGGTCGCCTTTGGTACCATCATGCGGCCGGCCTACTTAGATTTCAAATCGATTTATGCAGCGCTGATCGAATCGGAAGAATCGGCCAAGCGTATGACTGCCGAATTGAACAAGCTGTACAATGAGCTGGGTAAGTCTTATCAAGACCTGGAAGCAGTCAACCTGGTGCAGGAAGATCCAAGTACTCTTCTGAAACTAAAAGCAGACGGAGAAATCGAATACCTTTCGGATCGCTTCAAGCAAATCATGTCTGTGAATGGTGAAGGCTTTGCCAAAAATCTATTTGATTGGTTCAAAGAAGAAAATCTGAATGACGACTTTATCACCAGCTTAAGAAATATCCTATCTAGAGGAGAAGCCTGGAACGGAGAAATCAATGTGACCGACTTGGATGGTGATCTCATCTGGTTGGACATGTCTATGCAACCCGTGACAAATGGAGTGACTGGAGAAACGAAAATCTTAGCCATTGGGCGCGATGTCACGGAAGTAAAAGAAGCCAAGCAGCGCTCTCGAGAAATCAATCGCGAAGCGATAGAAAAGCGCGTGAAAGAACAGCAGTATCGTTCGGTTTTGATTCTGGAAGGACAAGAAGAAGAAAGAAAGCGGATTTCGCAAGAAATACACGATGGCATTGGCCAAATGCTTACGGGATTGAAACTCAACTTAGAAGGAATTACACCTTCGGATTCTCCACATATGAAGAAAAGAATCCGAGATACAAAAGACTTGATGAAGAGCGTGATCAAGGAAGTGCGCCGCGTGTCATTCAACTTAACCCCGAGCAGTTTGGTGGATTTTGGTATCACGCCAGCCATGAAAAAAATCAGTCAAGAGGTGACGGCATTGTCCAACACTGTGGTTGAGTTCGACAACAAAACCAACTTCATCAATCGACTGGATAAAAATGTGGAAACTAACTTGTACCGAATCGTACAAGAAGCAGTAAACAACGGCATTAAATATGCCCAAGCGGACAAAATTGTGATTAGCTTTGAACACAACCCATCGCATTTAATAGTTGTTGTAGAAGACAATGGAAAAGGCTTTGAGTTTGAGAAGCTAGAGAAAACCGGGCATTTCGGTGCGTCCGGACATGGTATATTCAATATGAAAGAAAGAGCGGCCTTTATTAATGGCTCTTTCGATATTCAAACAAAACTCGGGGTAGGAACGAAAATTATTATCAAACTACCTTTAAGCTAGACTTATGGATACGATAAAAGTAATCTTAGCCGACGATCATGTCATAGTAAGAAACGGAATCAAAATTTTGCTGGAAAGTGAAGGCGAAGTAGAAGTAATCGCCGAAGCTTCGAATGGTCAAGAGGCCATTGAAAAAGTGACGCAGCTGAAACCAGACATCCTCATCTCTGACATTCGTATGCCGGTGATGAACGGGCTAGAGGCTACGGCTGAGTTGAAAAAAGTGTCGCCAGATACTAAAACTTTGATTTTATCCATGCACGACGATGAAGAGTACATCATCAAAAGTGTAGAATGCGGAGCGTCAGGCTATTTGCTCAAAGACACCACAAAAGAAGAGTTTGTAAAGGCACTGAGAAGTATTCTAGATGGACATAAGTATTTCAGTGGGGATATTTCTGACGTTTTGGTCAATGGCTATTTGAATAAAAGCACGGGTGGCAGTGCACCATCCGGTGATGCTGGTACGATGGTGAAAGCCGACTATCACATTACCAAAAGAGAAAAGCAAATCCTGCAGTTGGTGTACGAAGGCCATAGCAACAAAGAAATAGCCGACGAACTAGGCAAGAGCATTCGTACAGTCGAGACCCACCGTTTCAATATCATGAAGAAACTCGAAGTCAGCAACATCACCGAGCTCATCCGAAAAATCGACAGCGAGCCTTATATTATTGGGTAAGCTTTTACCTAATTAGACGTCATTACCCGGTGTCAGTCTGGGTAATCTCATATTCTGACAGATGCAGTATAATTATCTGAGAAATTTGGATGATTTTCTGACACGGACAGATAGCCCGAATTAACATCGGACTATGACGAGATACCTGAGTTGGTGCTGTCGTCAATGATTCTTTACAATTTTCTAATTGATAAGCTTACCGCACTTAGGTGAGAAGATTTCTTCATTCCGCTTGGATTCCATTCTCGTCGTTCATTTTTGATTAATCTAACCAATCACATCGGTAGCTGTGTCTTTAGCTTGGCTGCAAAAACAACAGACCCCAGAACAGGTCTGGGGATTTTTCTTTCAAAATCATACCCACTTTAGCCTTTTGTCGTGTCCTCACGACAATCGTACTTCTGTATAGATCTAGCACTCACAGAGTCACTCGTCAGAGGACTCTGAATGTTATCCGACAGAATCCGGATAGGTAAGCTTACTGTACTAAAGCGAGAAGAATTCTCGATTCCGTTTCGACTTCATTGCGAAATGACAAAAAAGACAGCAGACCTAGAGAAATTATAGAGTGGTCATAATTGTGTATCATCAATTGAATTAATTACGTATTTATACGTAATTAATTCTTAAAAAATACGTACTTTTGTTCATGACGTTGAAAACAATCAGCGTTTGGTTCAAAACCTATGGATATGAGTGCGTCACAAAAGAACCTTCCGGTAAAAGCTAAGACAACCTGCTCCTATTGTGGCGTAGGCTGTGGTATTGATGTAGGAATCAATAAAAAAGGAATCATTGAACTCGAAGGTACGCTTGATCATCCAGTGAATCGAGGGATGCTTTGTTCCAAAGGCCGCGCGCTAAACTACGTAGTTCAGGACCAGGGGGACCGCTTGCTGTATCCTAAGATGCGGGGATCAAAACATCATCCACTAGAAAGAGTGAGTTGGGATGCAGCCATAGACCGCGCCGCCGCTGTTTTCAAGACATTCATTGAGAAGCACGGGCCCAACTCTGTAGGATTTTACATCTCAGGTCAGTGTCTGACAGAAGAGTATTATTTGGTCAACAAATTGACCAAAGGCTATATCGGCACCAACAACATTGACACCAACTCCAGACTTTGCATGAGTTCGGCTGTGGTGGGATATACCAAGACTTTGGGTGAAGATGCTGTGCCGATTGCCTATGAAGATATTGAGTTGGCGGATACCTTTTTGATCGCTGGGGCTAACCCAGCCTGGTGTCATCCGATTCTTTTCAGACGAATAGAGCAACACAAGGAGCAAAATCCAGATACCAAGATAGTGGTTATTGACCCACGTGTGACGGATTCATGTGTACTGGCAGATTTGCATTTGCAATTGACGCCTGGTACTGACGAAACCTTGCTCCATGCGATAGGTCGGGTTTTGATTGAAAATGGCAATTTCGATTTGAAATTCATCCAGAGCTATACCGATGGTTTCGAAGATTATAAAGAAAAAGTATTTAAGACCACATTGGAGGAAGCAGCTGTGATTTGTGATGTGCCCGTAGATCAAATCCAGCTGGCTGCTCAATACATTGGGGATGCCAAAGGCTTTTTGTCGCTTTGGACGATGGGCTTGAACCAAAGTACGCAAGGGGTAAACAATAATTTGGCGCTGATCAATTTGAACCTGATCACAGGCCACATCGGCAAACCAGGCTCAGGACCTTTCTCATTGACAGGTCAGCCCAATGCCATGGGTGGAAGAGAAGTGGGGGGCATGGCTTCCTTACTAGCCGCTCACCGCGTACAAGCCAACGCCGATCACAGAAAAGAAGTAGCAGATTTTTGGGGTGTAGAATCTATGCCGGATAAACCGGGGCTGACTGCTACGCAAATGTTCGATGCCTTGGATTCTGGAGAAATGAAGGCCGTTTGGATTATCTGTACAAACCCATCTGTAAGTATGCCTAATGCCGATTTGGTAGATCGCGCATTGAAGAAAGCCAAGTTTGTAGTAGTGCAAGACATCTCTTCGAGATCTGATACGGCGAAGTATGCGGATTTGGTGCTGCCAGCTGCAGGGTGGCTGGAGAAAGAAGGCACGATGACCAATTCGGAGCGACGAATCAGCTATTTGCCTAAGGTCGTAGACGCGCCGGGTGAAGCTTTACCAGACAACGAAATCTTGATCCGATTTGCCCGACGCATGGGGTACGAAGGATTCAACTTTCATTCCATAGAAGAAATATATGCTGAGCACTGTCGACTGACCAAAGGGACAAACATCGATATCTCCGGATTGACTTATGAGAGGCTCAAAGCACAAGGTACGGTACAATGGCCAGTACCATCTGAGGATCACCCAGGTACACCTCGATTATTTGAGGATAAGAAATTTTATACACCATCCGGCAAAGCACAGATTTTACCAGGCGGCGATCGCAACGAAGGCGATTTGCTGTCAGAAGAATATCCACTTATTCTTACGACCGGACGTATCCGTGATCAGTGGCACACCATGACGCGTACGGGCAAAGTGAATAAACTGAACAAGCACATTCCAAAACCATTTTTGGAAATACACCCGGACGATGCCAAAGCCAAGGGCATAGAAGAGGGTATGCCTGTGGTAGTGAAAAACGACAGGGGCGAAGTGCGAGTGAATGCACAGATCACAGAAAAAATTAAAAAAGGAGTGGTATTCCTTCCTATGCATTGGGGAAAGATACTTCAAAACACCTTCGGCAGAGCTAATAATATGACCAGTAAGGTTTTTGATCCTACATCGAAGCAGCCGGGGTTTAAATACTCGGCTGTGAGTGTAGAAAAATACAGCAAGCCTAAGGAGAAAATTGTGATTGTGGGGGCTGGAGCTGCCGCTTATCGCTTTATCAATTCTTACCGAACGTTGAATACGGCTGATGAAATTCATGTTTTCTCGAAAGAGGAATTTCCATTCTATAATCGTGTGCTCTTACCAGAATATGTGAATGAGCACAAAGAATGGGAAGACCTGCTCAAGTTCAAATATGGAGAATTCGAAGAGCTCAACGTGGTGTTGCACAATGCCACGAGCATCGACGATGTAGACAAGCTGAGACAAACGGTAACCGATTCTAATGGTAAAGTACATAGCTACGACAAACTGATTTTGGCTACGGGATCACGCGCCTTCGTGCCCAATAATATTCCGATGGAATTGCCAGGCTTATTCACGATGCGTGATAGGTACAGCGCAGATGGACTGAAAAAATATATTGACAACAAAGGCCACGTGTTGATAGTGGGGGGTGGCCTACTGGGACTGGAACTGGCTTCTGCACTGAGAGAGATAGGCGTGGAAGTGTCTATTGTGCAGTTGTCCACCCGTCTGATGGAGCGCCAGCTCGATACGATGGCCAGCACTTTGCTTCGCCAAATGATTGAAGAAATGGGTGTGCATGTGTACACCAACGACGAGGTGCACAACATCAACGTACGTGGAGAAAAAGACATTAAGATCGATCTGAAAAGTGGTAAAAAAATCGATTGTCAGGCCGCGGTATTTGCGATAGGCACCAGACCCAATGATCAGCTGGCACGAATAGCCAGTTTGAAATGTGGGCGCGGCATCATTGTCAACGACTACATGCAGACTAGTGACAAAACGATCTATGCCATTGGGGAAATAGCCGAGCACAATCAAAAACTGAATGGTACCACTGCGGCAGCAGAAGATCAGGCAGATATAGCTGCCAGACATATTGCGGGCGATCTCAGTGCCTTATACACCGGCACTGTGCCGATGAACATCTTGAAGTTTCCAGAATTGGACCTTTGCTCTATCGGCATGCCAGATGCGCCACTTAATATGAAGGACTATGACGAAATCATCTTTATCGATAAGTCGATGAAGTATTATAAAAAATGCATCATTCATCAGGATCGATTGATTGGGGCAGTGCTCATGGGCGACAAAGCAGAGTTTGCCGAATTCAAAGAACTGATCGAGAATGAAGTGGAGCTGTCTGAAAAAAGAAAAGAGTTGCTTCGCTCAGGTCAAGCAGCCGAGCCTATGCTAGGCAATTTGGTTTGCTCGTGTAGCAATGTAGGTACTGGCAATTTGGAAAAAGCCTTTGAAGGCGGTTGTACTACACTCGCAGATGCATGTCAAACCACAGGCGCTGGTTTGGGTTGTGGCAGTTGCAAAGGAGAGGTACAGCAGATGCTAAAGAAACATTTGGAGCAAAAAGAAGTTGAGCTCGTTTCCTGATTCATTTATATTTGACACAAAGTATTAGTAATGGAGAAAAAGAATTTGGTCAGGGTATTTGTGAAGGGTGGTATACTTTCTCCCGGAGACTTCTTACGAATTTTGACAACCGCCAAGGAGTTGGGCACAGAGTTCATTCACTTGGGTTCTCGTCAGGACATCCTTTTTCCGGCCAAAGACCGGAGCCAATCGTTACTCGAAAACATATTCAAATCGATCAATACGGAATATGAGGTAAACGAATTCTCGCATCAAAACATCGTGAGTTCTTATGTGGCACTGGACGTGATGCCCAACAAAAAATGGTTGGTGCCGCATGTCTATCATTACATCTTGGATAGCTTCGACTTCAGAGCGAAATATCGGATCAATCTGGTCGACCCTTCGCAGAGTATGGTGCCGTTGTTTACTGGCAATATCAATTTTATCGCTTCTACTACCGACAATTATTGGTACATGTATTTGCGCTTGAAGCAATTCGATAATTTGCCCATTCCTTACGGGAAAATCATTCATGGTTATGATTTGGCGAAAGCTGCCAAAGCTTTAAATGAATTGGATTTGGCTGATGAATCACTATCTGCAGACGATATATTTTCTACGGTAGATGCCTTGGAAATCAATACCCTGAATCCAGTGGAGGAACTAAAATATCCGGAGCCGGCCTTCCCCTATTACGAAGGGCTGAATCGTGAACCGGGAGGCAATTATTGGTTGGGTCTCTATTGGCGAAACAACAAATTCACAATCAATTTCCTCATAGCATTGTGCAAAAGATGCATGGAGACCAACGTAGGTAAGATCAGTTTGACTCCTTGGAAATCTTTAATTATCAAAGGAATAGAAGAGAGTTATCTCTTGGGTTGGGAAAAGCTGATGGGCCGGTTTGGTATCAACCTACGTCACTCCTCTTTGGAGCTCAACTGGCACTTACCGGTGCTGAGCGAAGAAGCGCTTGAGCTTAAAAACTATTTGGTTCGCGCACTCGATCAGCAAGACATTAGTACTTCGGGGTTGACGTTTACGATCAAACCTAATGACGACATATATCTATTCACCTCTGTGGCGATAGAGATCAACGCGGCTGAAGGCGATGGAAGCAATACGTACAATATTTTGTATGCCAAGAGCTTCAATCCCAATTCCGCCGAATACATCACTTACGTGAAAAACGTGACTAAAAATGTACTACCGGCTTTGCTGATGGAGCTCAGTGTGATGTACTTCGATCAGATCGATGATCAGCCAAAGGCTACCCCAAAGAAGGAAGTGGCTCCGAAAACAATCACCGCTTCAGAGCGCTATCAGTGCAAACATTGCCTGACGGTCTACGATGCGCAATATGGTGACGAATCCTCCGACATCGCTCCAGGCACCTCATTCGACAGCTTACCGGACAGCTACCTATGCCCGACCTGTGAGGCACAAAAGGCCGAGTTTGTGGTAGTATGAATTAGTGAGTCTCTACTTTTTGATATGTTGCCAGGGATCAAATGATCCCATATAATTCTGAATTTGAATAATTTGAATTTTTTGTTTGCCGTTGTCTATCAATGCCCTGAAACCGTAGTCGTAGGACATATAATAGTATGACGACTGAGAACGGTAGAGGCTGGAAAAGTGGTTGAAGTTGAATCCCATGGACTCCACCACATCACGTCGAACCAGTGTTTTTCCCTGTGGGGAAAGCTCTTTTAGGATTCTTCTGTTTCTTCGAATACTTTGATTGACACCGATGATGAGCCGCTCGTTTTCGCGTTTACTTTTGTTATTGTAGCTGTTTCGGCAATAGGCATCACAAAACTTTTTATCTACTCGACCATTAAGTGGTTTATTGCATTCTTGGCAGGTATTAGGTTGTAAATTATCCATTTTTATAAGTGCTTATATTCGAATATAAGCACTTATAAATTCACTTATGCTTGTAATAAGCCTTTCCTTTGAATTATGCCTAACGTACAACACTATTCTAATCCATATATCCAGGCCGCATCAGAAGCGACAAGTAGGTCGTATCAGACTGCACTCGATTCACTCGCCAAAAAACTTGTAGTTATGCGATATAGTAGCTCTACATGCCGGACTTACTATGCGATGTTTCGCAATTTTTTGCGCTCACAGTACCCCAAACCGTTGTATCAAATTGGAAGAAAGGAAATAGAAGATTATCATGTCTGGCTTAGTTTAAACAAAAAAGTATCCGCGTCTTATATCAATCAAAGCATCAATGCCATCAAGTTTTATTTAGAACAGGTATTGGATGGAGAAAGGCAGGTTTTTGATTTGAAAAGACCATTGAAACAAAAACGGCTGCCAGTGGTACTCACACAAACCGAAGTAGCTCAATTAATACAAGCACCTAGCAACCTGAAACATCGCACCATGTTGACGCTGATTTATTCAGCTGGATTGAGAATTTCCGAATTGATCAATTTGAAGATCAAAGATGTGGATTCGGAAAACATGAGGATTTGGGTAAGAGATGGCAAGGGAAGTAAAGACAGAATTACAGTGCTCTCAAAAACTGCATTATTGATGCTTAGAACATATTTTTTGGAGTATCGGCCAAAAGATTACCTATTTGAAGGGCAGACTGGAGGAAGGTATTCTGTGACCAGCTTGCGCAAAGTATTTCACAGGGCCAAGGCGAAATGTGGCATAAAAACTCCAGCAGTGGTACACACCCTTCGTCATTCTTTTGCTACACATTTGCTGGAAAATGGCACCAATTTGAGATATATTCAGCAGCTGTTGGGGCATGGGAGCAGCAAAACCACCGAGATTTATACGCATGTATGTGCTAAGAATTTAACAGACGTAGTTAGTCCACTTGATATCCTGACAAATAAGGGTAAATTTGAAAGGTAAATAACGATCATAGTGATCGTTATGCACTAGTTGTGTGTCATAAGATAAACTCAAAATGAACAAAAATAAGGTCGATTTTAACAATTTTGAATGGGAAACGCCAAGCACGGGAGTTAAACAGAAAATTTTTCTGAAAGGAAACCAAAGGGTAAGACTTTTACGGTTTTACGATGACTTTAATGAAGAAGATTGGTGCACAAAAGGACATATTGGATATGTCACCGATGGTGAAATGACCATTGATTTTAATGGTGAAATAATAAGCTATAAAAAAGGTGATGGTCTTTGGATAGAAAGTGGAGATAATAGTAAACACAAGGCTTCAATTGCTAAAGGGAGGTTTGTGGAATTAGTCCTTTTTGAAAAAGAATAGAATATGTATACACCTAAACACTATAAAAACGAAAATATTGATGAGGCAATCCAATTTATGGAGCGATTTAATTTTGGAGTTATGGTTAGTTCCGACTCAGATAAACCGATTGCAACACATCTGCCTTTTGTAATTTCAAAAGTGAATGATAAAATTATTCTCACTTCTCATTTTGCTAAAACCAATGAACAAACCATTAACATTGAAGAAAAGGAAATACTAACAATATTCTCTGAACCTCACGCTTATATTTCCCCTAAGTTTTATGACAAAAAACAAAATGTACCTACTTGGAATTACTTAGCTGTTCACGCCTATGGAAAGATTGAAATAATTGATAATGAAAAAGATGTATTCTTTGTTTTAGAGCATATGATTTCAAATTTTGATTCTTCATATATAGAGCAGTGGAATGATTTGACCTATGACTACAAATCGAAAATGGTTAAGGGAATTGTTGCCTTTCAAATTATAGTTAGTGAAATTCAGTTTAAAGAAAAATTAAGCCAAAATAAAACGGAAAAAGAACGAAAACGAATTATCTCTGATTTTGCAAAAAGTAGCAGCCCTAACGAGAATTGTATTGCAGAATATATGAACAATAATAAGCAGTAGTATGAAAAGCTTGTTTACAGATATTTTTGAATTTCACAATAAGATCAACCAGATTTTAATCACCCAAATGATTGAAAATACCGATAGAGTTTCTAAGAAATCCCATTTATTATTATGCCATTCTGTTAATGCGCATCAAATATGGAATTCAAGAATTATCAATGAAACACCGCTAGGTGTTTTTGATATTCACGCACTTAAAAAGTGCCTTGATTTGGATAAATCTAATTTAGAAGTAAGTAAATCAATTCTGCTTAATGAAGATTTACAAACAGGTATTTCATACAAAACTTCTAAAGGTGTAGAATATAAAAATACTGTCCAAGAAATTTTATTTCACATTTCAAATCATTATTCACACCACAGAGGTCAGCTAATTTCTGAATTAAGACAAAACAATATTGAACCAATAATTAGCGATTACATTTTTCATAAAAGAACTGAATTATGATATACATTACTCAATTGATTTTTTTACAAGAAGGAAAAGAAAAGACATTTATTGAGTTTGAAGAATTTGCTATCCCATTAATGGAGCATTATGGCGGAAAAATGATATATAGACTAAGACCAGATAAAGACTCCTTTGTTTCTTCTATGGAAGAACAGCCCTATGAAATTCATTTCATATCGTTTCACTCAGATACAGATTTGAATGCTTTTATGAATGATAAGAGTAGGTTAAGTTTCATTCACTTGAAAGATGAATCAATTCAATCAACCGTTTTAGTGAAAGGAAGGAAAATATAAATAATGGATATAAAGAAACTCTTCAGTCAAGACGTAAACGATTTTTCAAAACTTATCCAAGTATTTGAAAACGTCTTTGAATGGGGAAATTTTAATTTCCCTACCCAGGCACATTTAAGAAAGCTACTTAATAATTCCAATTTCTTTGTTTTTGTTGCTAAAGATGGAGATGAACTGATTGGAGGACTTACGGCTCACGTTTTAGACAGATATGATAATGAAAACCCATCGGTTTATGTGTATGACCTTGCTATACTAACCAACTATCAGCGAAAGGGAATAGGTAAAAAATTAATGTCCACCTTAAATGAATATTGTGAGAAGAATGGATTTAATGAAGTGTTTGTTCAAGCCGAAACGGATGACTTTCAAGCAGTAAACTTTTACAGAACAACGCCTATAAGTGAAGAGTTACAAGCTACTCATTTTACGTATTCATTTAACAAAAAGAAAGATGTATAATAAGTTAACCAAGCCAAAACGCCACACAACAACGTATAAAAATAATAGCCGAAATTGTAGTAAATATAAACATTGTAGTCCGCAAAAACATTAGTAGTAAATTGAGAAATATAGCTTTCGAAATCGGCTACTATTCTTATACAAAGCGTTGTACACAAGCTGAATCCAGCCGCACAGTCAAGCACATTTCATTTTTTTCGTGCCTCAAAAAATAAAAAGAGCTTGCCTTTTCCCAACGCTGAAAATAAGTTTTATGAAGATGATTTTTATATGTCAAAAAAATTGTTTATGGACTGAGAAATATATAACTTTGCCAAAATTGGGTAAAACAATAAAAAGTATAATAAACTAATGGCAAGTTTCGGAAACTACATAAAAACTCACCGAGAAGAAAAAGGCTGGAGTCAGACTGAATTCGGAGCGAAAGTCAAAATTAATACACCTGCTGTTAGTAAAATTGAGAATGACCATAAAAAATTTCCAGTTGGCAAATTGAAATTACTTGCCCAATTATTTGAACTAGATTACAACCAAGTTAAAGACTTGTATTTTGCAGACAAATTTGCAAAAGAAGCTTTTGAATATAAATGTTCTGATAAAATTTTTAAAGTTGCAGAAGACCAATCAACATATATCAAAGCAATAAACGCAAAACAAGGAAAATTAAAATTCTAATCGAGATGGATACAAAGAAACTCATACAAGTATTAGGATTTATACCTAAAGAAAACACTTCTGGAATTTTTCATAAAAACTATAATGGATATTCAATTGAAATTGATTTTGAAAAACAACAATTTGATTTCGGAAGCAAAATAATTGGAGGAAGAACAACTACTCAAAATTTCTCACAAGCTGAAAATTGGGTTGTTTTAGAGTGTATAGACAGATTACTAGAAAAAGGGTACAAACCAGAACATATAGTTTTAGAAAAAAAATACACAGTCGGACACGGAGCAAGTGGTGGTTGGCTCGATATTCTAGTTACTCGTAAAGATGGCTCTGCTTATTTAATGATAGAATGTAAGACTTGGGGAAAAGAATTTGAAAAAGAGTTTAAAAAAACCGAAACAAATGGCGGTCAGTTAATGACCTATTTTCAACAAGACAAGTCTGCTGATATTTTGATGTTATATGCTTCTAAATTAGACAAAAACAAAATCCAGTTTAAAAATGAAATAATAAAAATTGAGGAGCATTACAGACAAGCTGGAAATGTAGAAGATGTTTATGATAGATGGAATAAAGTAACCAATACCAACGGAATATTTGACGATTGGGTAAAACCTTATTTGTTTGAAAGCAAGAAACTAACCAAAGATGATTTAAAAACACTGAACGAAGAAGATAGTAAAAAAATATTTCACGAATTTTTATCTATACTTAGAAAGCATTCTGTCTCAGACAAACCCAACGCATTTAATAAGATTTTTAATCTTTTTCTCGCTAAAATATTTGATGAAAAAAAGAGAGATGATAAGGAACTTGATTTTCAATGGAAAGAACACAAAGACAATGCAGTTGATTTTCAAATCAGACTTATAAACCTATACAAATCTGGAATGTATGACTTCTTAAAAAAAGAAGTTAGAGGAATTTCAGATGATATGTTTAGCTATAAAACTCAAAAAGAATTAGAAGAAAAAAAGAAACATATTTTACTATTCAATAAGGTTTACGATATAAAGGATGTATTTGATGAAGAAACTTTTGAGGACAATCAAAAAGTATTAAAAGAAGTAGTTCAATTACTTCAAAAATTTAGAATTCGTTATCCTAGAAAACAACAACATTTAAGCGATTTCTTTGAACGTCTTTTAACAACTGGGTTGAAACAAGAAGCTGGTCAGTTTTTCACACCACCACCAATTACACGTTTCATAGTTCGCTCATTACCTATTTCACAATACATAAAGAAACAATTAAACCAATCAATTCCAGAACTTCCTGCTGTGATTGACTATAGTGTTGGTAGTGGTCACTTCTTAACCGAAGTAATGGAAGAGTACCAACGTACTATTGAGAATGATATTGATACCTCTAAATTAGAAACACAAGAAGCTGAAGATTTTGTGGAAGTTTGGAGAAAAAAGAAATACGATTGGGCAAGTAAATATGTTTATGGTATAGAAAAAGATTATCGTTTAGTAAAAGTCGCAAAAGTTGGCTGTTATTTTTATGGAGATGGTTTAGCACAAGTTATTCACGGAGATGGATTAGATAGTTTCAAACATTCCAAAAGTTACAGAGGACTATTAAAGAAAAATGCTGAAAAACCTCAATTTTCGTTTATTGTTTCTAATCCGCCATATTCTGTAAGTTCTTTTAAAGGTGATTTGAAAAATGCTTCCGCTAATGAGGATTTTAAATTGTTTGACAGTCTAAGCGATAGAAGTTCTGAAATAGAATGTTTGTTTATTGAACGTACTAAACAATTACTAAAAACAGACGGTATTGCAGCCATAATATTACCAAGTTCTATTTTAAGTAATTCGGGTTTATATTCACAAGCAAGAGAGATTATTTTAAAAGCTTTTGACATAATAGCAATTACAGAACTAGGCTCTGGCACTTTTATGGCTACAGGAACAAATACGGTTACTTTATTTTTAAAACGTAGAGAAGATACTATTGCCGAACAAGTAGAAAAATCTCTAGCTACATTCTTTACAAATCTTAAAGACATTACTATAAACGGTATTGAAAAACCAATAGAGAAATATATATCTCACGTTTGGGAAAACATTTCTTTTCAAGATTATAAAACCTTATTGCAGAAAAAACCGAACGAAGCTATAAAGCAACACGAAATATTTAATGAATACGACAAAAAGATAAAAGCTAAAAAGGAAGATGAAAAATGGAGTAAAATACTAGAAATAGAAAAAGACAAATTACTTTATTTTATTCTAACATATAATCAAAAAGTTGTTTTAGTAAAAACAGGTCAAAAGGCAAAAGAAAAACAGTTTTTAGGTTACGATTTTAGTAATCGTAGAGGGAATGAAGGAATGCACCCTATAAAACGTAGCAAAACCATTGACGAATGCACACAGCTTTATGATATGAAAAGTTTCACTAACGAAAATAAAGCTAGCACTTATATATACAGAGCGTTTACTGAAAACAAGTTCGATTTAGACATTCCTGAAACGCTTCAAAAAAACGTAAGCTATCAAAATTTAATTGATATGCTAACATTTGACCGAGCAGATTTTGAGCAAAACATATCGCTTTCAGTTAAAAAAAAAGTAAAAATTCAGACTAAGTGGAATGTATTCCCACTCAAAGAATTTGTTAATCTTCAAAATGGTTTTGCTTTCAAAAGTGCTGATTATGTTGAAAGTTCAAACGTTTTGAATTTTAGACAAGCAAATATTAGACTGAAAGGAGTATTAGATTTAGATTATAAAAAAACTTTTCTACCTGATAACTTTTCAGAAAAGTATAAAGATTTTGTTTTAAAAGACGGAGATATTGTTATTGCAATGACTGATATGAATAGTGATTTAAATCTACTTGCAATTCCCACCATTTTTAAAAATACAAGTAGAACTACTTTTCTTTTGAACCAAAGGGTTGGAAAGTTTATAAACTTTAAACTTGATAAAATTATCCCTAGTTATCTAAATAGTATTTTAAAATCTGAAATTAGTAGAACTCAACTTAGAAACTTAGGTTTTGGGAGTGTTCAATTTAATTTATCTAAAACAGATTTATTAAATTTTAAAATACCTCTTCCAACGTTAGATATTCAACAAAAGATAGTTGATGAAATTGAGGTTTTAGAAAAGCAAGAGCAAGATTTACAAAATATAATACTAACGCATAAAGAACACATTAATACTTCTTTAGAAACCTTGTTTAATAAAGCAACTAAATCTGTACGATTAAGCGACACAGATATTTTTGAAACTAAAATTGGAAAAAGAGTTTTAAAAAGTGAAATAAGCAATCAAGGGAAATATCCTGTGTACAGTGCCAATGTTTTTGAACCTTTTGGGTTTATAAATAAAGAACTTTTAACCGATTTTTCAACTTCTTCGGTAGTTTGGGGAATAGACGGTGATTGGATGGTAAATGTAATTCCTGCAAACATACCATTTTATCCAACCGATCATTGTGGTTATTTGAGAATTAAACAACCAATAGCAAAAGCTAGATATATTGCATATTGTTTAGACAAAGAAGGAAAGCAAATTGGGTTTTCAAGAACAAAAAGAGCTTCAATAGATAGAATCGAAGGAATTAAAATCCCACTTCCCACAATGGCAGAACAGGAAAAAGTGGATGTTGAAATAGAAAATTTAGAGAATGAAATTACGGAATTTGAAAAACAAATAGCTGAAATTCCAAAACAGAAAGAAGCCATATTGAAAAAATATTTGGAATAAAGCCAACGCAAGTTCAAGCACATTTAAAGTTTGTTCGTGCCTCACAAATTTAAAAGAGCTTTCACGCCAACGCTGATTGACAAACTGAATGAAAAAAAGCCAGTGTACAACAATGTATAAAAATAATAGCGGTTTAAGTGATAAAACGAAAGTATAAACATAAAATAAAGGTCAGTTCTAAACCGAAAAGTTAGTGTGTAAAATCCGCTACTATTCTTATACTAGACCGTTGGAGAGCATGAACTGCACAATTTAGGAAGTGGATAAGCCAAAAAAGAAACAGAGCAAACGAAGAACTCGAAAGAAAGAAGACAACAAGTTCGTATTTCGTAAGCATTGGTGGTTTATTCTTTGGCCTGTCTTTCTAATTTCTTTATTCATTTATAGTCGGAACAACTACAACCAAGAGCAAGTTGAACTGGATAACTGCTCAAGGAAAGTAACCGGTGTAATTACTAAGGTTTACAGAATTAAAAGCCGTGGTAACTGGTTCAATTATGAGTTTGAACTTGCTGGAGTAAAATACAAAGGGAGCAAGAAGGTCAGCAGTGGTTATTACAAGGAAATTACAAGGGGAATACCTATATATATTCGATATGTATGCGGCAACCCAGAAGTACATGAACCAATTGATCAAAATTCCGAATTTTAATTCTAGCAATCATGAATACTGAATTTTGGAATAATTGGGATGAAGTAATTGCTGAACTACGAGCTACGAATAATCAGAGGTTAGCAGAACAACTACAGGGTTCACGACTTTTTCTGAACGGTCTAACTGACGGTTGGCATGACTTTCATGAGGCAGCCGAACAGGTGATTAACGAACATTTAGGTCAACTAACTGAACGGCAAACTTCGAGACTCAGCTCAACTTTAAAAGCTGCTTGGAACATTGTAACCCGAAAATAAACGCTCTCCAACAAGCGATATAGCGAATGGTCAAACTGCCTATCTGATACTTTTGTGCAACTTGCCCGTGAACCTGCCCATTCTGCCAACTTTTGTGCTTCTAGCTACTTTTTACTTTCTGGATTTTATCTTTCAGAACGCAGTGCTTCGTAGATGCCGTTGTAGGTGTTGGGCAGTTTCACTATTTTACTGCTTTTTACAGACAGATGTGGCCACTCGCCATATCTGTACGTTATGCGCAATAACCTAACTCAATAAGACTTAGTTCCAAAATGAAAAGGCAAACTTTAATCTTAATACTCACATCGTTCCTTTGGTCTCAACTTTTTGGGCAAACCACCTATTCACCTACAGTCAGTCGAACAAACATATCAAATTGTACAATTTCAAAAATTGAGATAACAAAAGAAGCAACTAAAGTTTATCTCGTTTATGAGAAGACTAAATCTGACCTATATCAAGCATGGGTAGCAATCGGGGCATCAACATACATTCGAGATAGATCAACTGGAAACAAATATCAAGTTGTAGGAATGGACGATGGTCTTTATCTAAACACTCAGTATTCTACAACTGGTAAGAAGGGAACTAAATACAATTTGACCCTAATCTTTCCAACTCTTTCAAAAGGAGTAAACTCTATTGACATCATCGAACCTGATGGTTTTGTTTGGGAGAATATCAAAATCAATAGTAGCCTTTATGAGACCAACACTTCAGCCAAACAAACGAGTAAGTGGACTGAAATAGCCTTGAAGAAACATTGGTCTGAAAATGGAGCTATGGATATTGAAGGAATTTATAAATCAAATGGATGCTATGAAGACAAAATTGCTATTCTGAGATTTGAAAACCAATTTTATGCAGTCTACATAAATGGAGATTTCTACTACAAAGAAAACAACTGGAAAGAGGGTGACATTTGGGGAGAGCTACTTCCAACAGGGAATCGGTATAGGTTTACATCGCAAATCAAAGAAACTGACAACAAATACACCACTCATGACGATTTCATTTTTGAGTTCTTTGATGGGAAGTTGGTAAGATCCAAAAGGCAGAACAACTTCACCTGTACTTATTTGAAAGTTTACCCAACTGCCTATGACAATATAACTCCACCCAACATTAATACAGAAAACTCTGTATCCTCAGGAACAGGGTTCGCGATTTCTCCAGATGGATATATAGTGACTAATTACCATGTAATAGAAGGAGCAACAAAAATTACTGTATTCGGGGTAAATGAAAACTTCACAAGGAAGTATAGTGCAACTGTTATGACATCAGATAAAATCAATGATTTGGCAATTATTAGAATTCAGGATTCTGATTTTAGTTCGATAGTAGATATCCCATACAATGTTAATACTAGCTTATCTGATGTTGGGGAATCTGTTTCCGTTCTTGGCTATCCTTTGCGAGCTTCAATGGGTGATGAAATTAAATTGACAACTGGAATTATTAGTGCCAGAACAGGATTTCAAGGAGATATTTCATCTTATCAAATTTCCGCTCCGGTGCAACCCGGGAATAGTGGAGGACCAGTTTTTGATCAAAAAGGAAATTTGATTGGAGTTATAAGCGCTAAACATATTGGTGCGGATAATGCATCTTATGCAGTTAAGTCCAACTACCTAAAAAACCTAACGGATTTACTTCCTAGCCCTTTGACTTTCAATACTTCGAACTCTCTACTTAACCTTTCACTTTCTGACCAAGTAAAAGTCCTTAAGAAATTCGTTTACATTATAGAAGTTGAGCAATGAGAGTAATTTGTGACTCAAACATTTGGTATGGTTTTGTGGATGGTACGTTCGATCTCTCCATTATCGAGAAGCATAATTTATGTACTCCAATAAAGGCCATTGAAGAAATTGCAACCTCGGAAAACCTTATCAGTAAGCCTTCATACGTTAAGAAAGCATTATCTCTTGCCCTGACTGCACCAAATCAAATTCTACTTCAAAACCCGTTTGACCATATTTTAGGGCTCATAAATAGCGAACATTCACCAAATATTGAACAGTCAGAATTTATATTGAACGAAGTAGTCAAATTCATTTCATTAGAAGATGATTTTTTAAATTCAAAGACTGATGATCCAACTTTTGTAGAAATGGTGAAGCAGTGGGACAAAGGAATAGAAACCTCAGCTCAATCTGTGAATAACATGCTACCAATGATCCGACAAAACATAAAGAACGGCAAAGGGAAAAATGCGCATCGACAACTCAAAACCGAAATTTTAGTAATGGAATTGATTGCCAACATGAGCGAGCAAGTGATCAAACAAAATGAATTAGATATCAATTTAGATTGGTCAGAGTTTCCATGGAATAAAATTCAAATGCTAATTACTACTTGGGATATCTATTTCAAAGATTTAGAACTAAGTGGAACAATGAAATTTCATAAGAACGATTGGATTGACATACTTAATCTTTTCTATGTTCAGCCTGGAACCATGTATTGGACGAACGAGCAAAAATGGTTGAGAATATTTGAGCGAAGTGAGAACACCCGAAATAATGTGTTTGAGCAATAATAAGGGTCGAAATAAGCGCATAACAGACGATATAGCACATGCCTCTTCCGTGCTATTTGATAGTGGAGTGCGAAACCGAAATTTTACCGATATTTGAATTACCAGAGGCACGTGCCATATCTGGTCGTTGGCGGTAATTGCGGTAATGAAAAACCATATCACTCTAATATTTCTAAGTATTTTGCTTTGTGGGTGCTCCGGCGGTTACCCTGAACTGGGTAACGGATACAAAATTGTCGGTGAAGGAGGCTATGAAACAGCAGTTGTGAACCCTGAAAATACTGTCATGATCTCAGGATACATTTTGGATTATGCAACTGACTCTGATTTCATTCTAATCTCCCAATCACCAAGTGACAGTTTGCCACCGATGAATTTCTTACTTTATACAGATAGCGATCGTGAAGAAATAGCAATGGACAACACTATTTACAGAACATACTGGATTATCGTTAAGAACCAACCGAACAAGTATAGTTACGATTCAACAACCCAATTTGCGACTTACTCTAACGTCCATGGACCTTTCAACAAACTTGAATATAGAAATCTGAGGAGTAGACTAAATGTTTCGAACGATCTGAAACTACTGAACGAATAAAACTACCGCCAACAAGCGATATAGCGAATGGCCAAATTACCTATTTGATACTTCGGTGCAACTTGACCGTGACCCTGCCCATTCTGCTGACTTTTGTGCTTCTAGCTACTTTTTACTTTCTGGATTTAGACTTGCAGAACGCAGTGCTTCGTAGTTGCCGTTGTAGGTGTTGGGCAGTTTCACTATTTTACTGCTTTTTACAGACGGATATGGCCACTCGCCATATCTGATCGTTACCATGCATTTAAAAACAGACCCTACAACTAATCAAAATATGACAAAAATAAGCGATTATGATAGAGTGTGTAAGTGATAAAACAAGACACTGTTGCAAGACTGAGATTAACGGATTTTTAATTCAATCTGATGCGACAAAAGATAAAGGAGGACAAGAAAATGGGGTTAGACCTCATGATATTTTGGCTACTGCATATGCTTCATGTTTAAATATGTCAGTTCGTATGGCATGCGATAAAAAACAAATACCTATTGATTCTGTGACTTCAAAAGTTGAACTCGTACGACAAGATTCCAAGACCATTTTTAAATATCAAATTGACTTTAAAAATCCGTTGCCTGAAAATACTAAAAGAGAGATTTTAGTGATGATTGAAAATTGCCCTGTAAGGAGGACATTATCAAAACCAATTGAATTCCAATTATCAGAAGACCTTTAAACCATCTTGTAAATATTGAGAGTCAAAAAATGAAAGACCTGACATTTAAACCAATAGGATACGTAAAAAATAAGAGAGCTGAAAAATCGGATAAGTTCTGGGGGACAGTTGAATCAATAATTGAATTGACTGAGGAATTTTCTGTTGATTCATTAGACGGCATTGAGTCTTTTTCACATTTAGAGATACTTTACAGTTTTCATAAATCAGAAAAGGTATTTGTAGGTTCTGAACATCCGAGAGGAGATAAAAGATATCCTAAAGTTGGTATTTTTGCACAACGTAAAAAAGACAGACCAAATCATATCGGTGCGACTATTGTGAACTTGATAAGGACAGAGGAAAAAAGTCTGATTGTTTCCAACTTAGATGCAATTAATGGAACACCGATTTTGGATATTAAACCTGTATTTCAGGAATATATGCCTAAAGGTGAGATTAAACAACCTGATTGGACAAAAGAGTTGATGAAAGAATATTGGTAAAAACGCATGGTAACACGCAATATACGTAAGCCGGGGCTTGTAGGTTATTCAAACTTTTGTACATTTATTCAAAATTGTAACGGTTTGATAAGTTGGAGCTTCGAAAACCCGGCCTACGCATATTGCCATCCGTTACCCACAACTTTAATCACATGAAACTAACCACTACCCTAATCATTTTCTTAACACTTGTAAGTTGCAAGGAACGATCTACGAGTTTTGAAGAAATTCAATGTTCTCCTTCAACAACTTCAGAAAACGATAATATTGGCCAGGTTTTTAAGCCTTGTCGCCAATACATCTATCAAGCAAAGTATTGGGATGAAGATTACAATTTGATTTCGGATGAACTTATCTGGATGATGGCAACTGGAAAGGATTGGGATGCTCAACCAGAACTTCAGGATGAGATCATCATACAATATAACTATAGTGAAGATAAAATAGATGAGATTAAAAAATTCGGCATCAATAAAACTTTAGATTATCCATGGGAACGTAAAGTCATAACTGGAATAATTGAAAATAAAAATCAAACTTTTATGCATCCTTTTCGGCAAAACCAGTATGCATTCACAGAAGTTGCTCCTTTTCCGTCAGTCAATTTTCCTCTAGAAATTGGTAAAACATGGGACTCAAATATGAATATTTCTGGCTGGGGAGACTGGGCAGAAAGCACTCTAAAAGAATCCTATGAAGTTATTGGTAGAGATTCCATCGAACTACCAATTGGTGTTTTACAAGCTTGGCATGTGAGAGGAATTGCGTATGCAGATTTTGGAAATTCACAAAATGATTTCTGGTACAACGAGAAATTTGGATTTGTTAAAACGATTATAAAAAATTATAAAAATCAACTTCTGAAGTTTGAGTTGCAAGAAATAATAGAAGAGTAAAAGTGGGTAACATTGCCTGATCTCCCATGGTGATTCTCTGCTAGAGGAAGCTTTATTGCATTCTTCTAGCCCCGAAAAATCTCCGATTTTCCTCACTGGAATAAAAAAGTAGTGATGAATATCGGAGATTTATCTATTTTGGTGGCCGAAATAAAAGTAGATGTCAGCCACCACAGGAGATAGGCTGGCGTTAGCAAACACAATGAAGATTAGACGGCAAATCGTACTCTTTCTGACTGTCCTTATTCTGTTAGGATGTGAAGCGAACTTTGTAGATTACCATAGCAAATTGGAAGTTGAAGCAGGAAATTTCAACTATGCACTATTTCTTGATGGAGTTGGTATTGGAGATCCGGGATACACTGTGGTCAAACTGGAGAAAAATCTTGATCCTGAAGATTTATATATCAAATGGACACCTAGCGAAGGAATAAATTATGATGTGAATCATGAACAAATAGATTGGTTTAGAAAAGAAAAATATTAGAAAATTATGCGGAGGCAGGGTTTCACACTCGTAATCCTAAAATTGAACTGATCAATAAACGTCACATTGTATTTTCTCGGGGCGGTTATTACTATGGTTTGTATGATTTAGAACTTGAAAAAGATACATTTAATATCGGATCTCCATGGAATGAATGGAGAGATAAAAGTGGGTACAAGAGTGCGAAATATGACCGAGTTAAAGAAGAAAAGCTGTATGATGAATGGATAAGGACTAATATTCATGAGCAAATTAGCCGCTACATATCAACTAATAAATGAAAACGTTTGCTAACAAACGCTGATGAATGAATGGGGTTTTATCGGTCAGGACATTTTCGTGAGGCTTGGAAAGTCCGCCACAAGTTTAAATTTAAATTAAGGCGTGGCTATGTGCGAGACGAGAGATTAGTGCTTTCTAATTCCCACTCATCATAGCTGATCGTTAGCTTTAATACCTTTATGATTAAATCTGTTAAATTCCTTCTTTTTCACTTTGCAATCTTAGTAGTAATGTTTGCTGCAATAAGCTTATTGCTATTAGTCCTAAGTATTCCACTATCAACAACACTATCATTTTCTGACATCAACCAAGAATTAATACTTTCGAGGTTTCGAACGTCGACATTAATTGCCTTAGTGGTTTATCCTCTATGGGTTATATTTAAAATTAATAGGAGGAAAAAAAACCAAGCGGCTGAACGTGAGAAGCAAGAAACACCTAAGAATAACACCTTTGTATGGTGGAAGGTCGGATTGTTATTTGGGACGTTTATGTTTACCAACTTCGCCTTGTTTTATTCCTTGATGAACCCAGAATTGATATCATGGAAGCATATATTAACGCTTTTGACATATTGTCTTATCGGTGGCTTAACCTCTGGCTTATTTCTTAAAATCGTTATGCCCACCAAATTCAAAAATAAAGCTAACAAGGTGTAGGCACGAATGCCCATGCGAGCTTTTCGAATCAATGCCAGAATCAGCTCCGCCGTTCCACACGGAATCACCAGAATACCGATAACGCATTCGCAGTCTCCGCAGCAGTCCAAACTTGGGCTAATGGCTAAACAGACTTTTGTGGTTGTGCGCGGATCGGCTATCTTTCTGCCTTAATCAATCTGTGAGGGCACATCGTCCTACACAGGCGTTAGGCACAACAGAACCTCTTTGAACATGAAAAGAAATATACCGACATTAACTATAACATTATTGCTAACCCTAAACGTGGCAGTAGGCCAAGATCAATCGTTTGTAAAAACTCATTTTGATGGCGATTTTGTCAGGTATTGCATACCATATCTTAAATTTCCAAGACAACTAGCTCTTCAAGGCGTATCTGGATATGCAGAGGTGGAATTCAGGATCAACAAGCAGGGTAAAATCGACTCCATTGATGTTATAAGAACGCCCCATATGCAATTTGCCAATGACATTGTACAAATCCTCTTATCAACTAAAGATATGTGGTCAGCAACTAAAATCAATGAGCAGCCAGTCGATTACAAATACACATTCGTGGTTGAATATCGAACCACGTCAAATCCTGACTCACCTCCAGTCGATAAATCAGAAAAAATCTACAAAAAGGCCTTAAAACATCAGAAAAAGGAGAAGATTGACGATGCACTTTTATCGATAAATGAGGCTATTGGACATAATCCATACAAAAAAGAGTATTATCAACTAAGGTCTGAACTACTGACTTCAAAAGGAGAACAAGAGAAAGCAAAGACCGATGAACTAGCAGTAGAAAAGATTCAACGACAACTTATAGATGACGTAATAATGATAGTGGCATACGGATCGGGTTACTAAAGATGTGCCTAACATTACCTATCATCCATGGGGTTGTATTTGTGAACGATACTGAGGTGCTCTTGGATAGTCCGCCATGTATGAATAATTTTGAAATCAGTCATGGCTTGATGTTGAAGGAAGCTGAAAATCAGTTTAATCCCCACGGATGATAGCCAGACATTATAGGGCATTTGCAGAACTCATGAAACACCTCATAATTTTACTTTTTCTTGCTTCACTCTGTTCTTGCACTTCGAAGGAGAACAAAACTACTACTGAAGGTGCTGAACAAAATGCAAAGACAACTCCTGTAATTCAAGCCAAAAAGCCTATTGAACAACCTAAACAGCCTGACCCGCAAAGTTTCGAGTATTTACTTCAACTATCGGATAACATTATCAAAGAGATTCCGCGGTACCATATTGAAAAATTTATCGGAACAGATTGGGACGATGAGGACGATCCTTACCGAAAAATATACAGTGAAGATACTGATCATTATAAACTGCATGATAATTACGTTCTAACGTTTAGCGTTTCAATTCACGGTGTAGCGAATGAAACCGTTTTGGCAACATTTACTTCTGATGGCAAGAGAATTGATCACATTGGCGTAGCTCAATCATCAGATATGGACCTCTCGTCAACATCATATTCATCTCAGAGTTTTAAGATCTTTTCCGACTCCTTAGTACGTGTTCTAGATCAAACTACTAAAGCAAAGAACTATGATTATATGATGCCAGATTCTCTTGACTTGTTTGATCTCGATTCAACTGAAGTAATAGAAACAACAAAATACACTCACTTCGTGATCCAAAACTCTGGAGAAATAAAAGAGGTAATGCCTCAACAAACCATTCTGGATGAAACCGAACTCAGAACACTTAGTAAGGCAGAACTTAGATTAAAAAGAAATGAATTTTTTGCCCGACTCGGTTACATATTCAAAAGCGAAGATTTGCGAACTCACTTTGAGAACACTAGCTGGTACGAACCTGAATTTGAGGATGTAACTAGCAAGCTAACTGCGTATGACAAATACAACATCAACATTATCAAACGCATTGAAAACGAAAAGTAAAGCCCTATAACAATTGCTATGAATGAATGGGGTTTAATCGGTCAGGATATTCCCGTGGGGATTGGAAAGTCCGCCACAAGTTTTATATTTAAATCAAGGCGTGGCTATGTGCGAGACGAAAGGTTAGTGCATTCTAATCCCCACTCATCATAGCTGTGCGTTGTGCACAAGCCAATAAATCCATCCAATAAAAAATAAAGCTAGAAAATTTTGAAATTTCTATTTATTATTTCTGATATTGCAATATCAATAATTGATTCATCAAATGAATATAGAAAGTATCATCCTTTTCCAAATTGACAAAACCAGCAAGGTATCTAAGTTATATTCACAAAGAGAGTTTGATAGATTGGGTATGGGCATCACTGTTGAACAATGGATACTATTGAAGATTATTGAAGAAAATGATGGACTTACTCAAAAGGAATTGGCTGACAAGTCACTTAGAGACCCTGCTTCTATCACGCGTACTTTGGACTTATTGAACAAAAAAGGTTTTGTTGAAAGAAGACCAGTTGAAGATAATAGGCGCCAATACAGTGTTTGCCTTAAAAAGGAAGGAAAGTCCTTTATTGAGAAATATATGCCCGTTATAAGTAGACACCGTGCAAAAAGTATTGAAGGTATTACGGAACAAGAGTTAGAAATTTTGACGCAGCTTTTAGGGAAAATTCAAAAGAATATGTTGTAAAATTTTTTGACATTTAAATTGATATATCAATGATTGATATTAACATAAATAAATTATTCATCCTTGTGCTGACTTCAACCTTAGCTTCATGTGGCATGAAAAGATCTACTATTAAAAATCCAGATGTATATGCAACCCACAATTTTGGGTTTTCACAAGCAGTAATTTTTAATAATGTAATATACGGTTCGGGACAAGTTGGATGGAATAAAGATTACGCACTTCCACCAGACTCAGATTTTAAACAACAGTTTGAGCAAACACTAATAAATATAGAGCGCCTGTTAGAAAGTGAAAAATGCAGTTGGCAAGACGTGTTACATCTTAGATTTTATGTTGTAGACCTGAATGCTGTAAAAAGAGAAAGCATAGGTGCTTTTTTAAAACAAACCTTCCCTAATGGTTATGCACCTGCTACAACCCTGCTTGGTATATCGGCTTTAGCCAGAGAAAACCTTCTAATCGAAATTGAATTCACCGCTAAAATTAAAAAACAATGAAAATAGTAATCATTTGTATGGCAATATTGACCATCACTCAAATTCAGCCACAGGACAGCATGAAAGAAGTACGCAAGAATAACATGACAGTAAGTTGGAAAATGGAAAAAGAATACATCCAAGTTGAAATGGAAGCACCCACAAATGGTTGGGTCGCCATTGGATTCAACAAAACAACATCTTTAACAGGCACTTACTTGCTTATGGGGCGTATTCGAAAGGGAAAGGCAGAAGTTGTAGAACATTACACCGAAAAGCCAGGCAATTACAAACCTATCGCTGATTTAGGAGTGCCTAACCAGGTAATTTCTATCTCAGGGCATGAAAAGGGTAATCTGACCAAATTGAAATTCTCAATACCAATAAGCAAATCCAGTAAATACCATAAGCAGCTTTCAACAGAAACTAAATGGACTTTGCTGTTGGCTTACAGTGTAGATGATGATTTTCAGCATCATTCAATTATGAGAACCTCAATGGAAATAATACTTTAATTCATGAATATCAATCTAATCAGACCGCCATAAAACACCGATTCGTAATCACTAATTTAATAATCTTTATTTTAAAACTTTAATCATAAAAAAATGAACAAAATAATTCTAATGGGCATTTTTGCCCTTTTCGTGACAGCAGGTTGCAACGCACAATCTTCTGACGAAAAAGCTATAAAAGAAACCATAATTGGCTTTTCAAAAGCAGGAGATAAAAATGATGCCGACAAATTAGCAACCTATTTAGACGATAATTATCGCATCGTAATGAACCGACTATTTGGTAGTAGTGAAGTTTCTGTAATGACTAAGGATATTTACCTCGAAAAAATCAAAACCAAAGAGTATGGCGGGGATAATAGAAAAGTCGAAATAGAATCCATCGTACTTAATGGTTCGACAGCAAGTGCAAAGGTGTCATTTGTAGGTTCTAAAATGACATTTGTTTCAATCTTAATCCTTGTTAAAGACGGAAATAATGAATGGAAACTTGTAAGTGATGTGCCCGTAGTGAAATAGCCTGTGCACAACACGGTATAAAAGCAAAAGCGGTTTAGGTGCTAACCTGAACCGCTTTTGCTTTTAAATAAGTATCTTGCTTTTCGAAAAGTTAAAGCTATAAATCCGCTACTGCTCTTATACTAACCGTTGGGGTGCATGACGAAAAAGCATTAGAATATATATTTCACTAACTTGGTCCTTTAATTTTAATTATGACCAATTTTAATTCAATCCCAGAAATACTTAGAAAAGATTCTATTGATTCTCTTTTCAATGCTAACACTTTTAACACTGCATGGCAACATTGGAAAAATGAGATTCAGAATATTATTGGAACAAATTATACTGAACTTGACCTAATAAATTTAGGAGATCATTTAAGCGAAATATTTAAATCAACAGGAGGATCAGGAAGAGCTCAAAGCTCTCTTTCTGGTGGTGGTGCAGCTTGGGAATCTCTAGTTTGTTGGTACATAAACTTATGTTGTGTAGGAAGTAGGATTGTAGCCGTAAAGAAAATGAGTTTAGTTCCATCTCCTATTCAAGACGCAATCACAGTAAACTATGGAAACTTCGCTTGTAATACAGAATCAGACATAACCGTCATAATTTTCCCTGACAAACCTCAATACACAAATAATTTAGATAGTAACACATTATATTCTGATGGCAATGAATCAATTGCTGCACTTAAAAGAGGAAAACTCAACTATGACTACCTAAATAAGATAACTCAATTGGACTTCGATGATTTTGAAATTGGAGTTATCCAATGTAAAACAAACTGGAATGATAATGCTCAAATCCCTATGCTCTGGGACATGATTTATTCTGCTAATGGGTTTAGAGGAAGAAATATTACTATTGGTAAAAATGGTTTTAACATTCATCAAACCAAAAATTTCACATACTCTTTTGTTACTGTTCCATCGAATCAAAATGCTATCTACAAAGACACATCTGTTTCTGTTAAAAGAGTAACTAATTTATCAGGAGGAAACTATTGGGGCAACCCGACAGAACAACACATTGCAAGATCTCTCAAGGAAATCTTTACAAATAATTATAATTCTGGATACAATAGTAATATCCGAACTGATATTAGAAACTGTTTACCAAACTTAGGCTCAGACCTTAGCTATTTTCAACTTACTTAATATTCTTAAGGATTTCAGAAGCTACAGCCCTAGCTAATAATGGAGGGACCGCATTCCCTACAAGTGTAAATTGAGGCAATTCAGTTTTTCTATTGTTCCCCCCAGTTGATCTTTTACCTTGAAAAACAAAAGAATCATCAAAAGATTGGAGACGAGCCATTTCACGAACTGTTAATGCTCTTGGAGAGTTATAGTGAACATAATCGTCTGGAATCGTCATAACAGTTGGACTCTGCTTATCTGGTTTCAAGACATTATAATTCCTTTTATTGGACGATAAACCTTTCTTTTCAAGTTTTTCCTGTGCTTGTTTATAATCACCTTCATTTAAAATAATCTCAAGACGATTAACAACATCTTCATTTTGATTACTTGTCTTGTGATTATGTAAAGGATCAAATGATTTTTCGCCTCTTTCTAAAGACTCAAAATTCCTCACATAAAAAGGAGCACTTGCATTTTTATACCTGTCAATTAAACGTCCTGTTTTACTCCATTCTGCAAAAGTCATTTTTTTACCTGATTTCAATTTTCCATCAATTCCTCGTTGTTTAATTAAGGAGGTCATTTTGGATGTTGAACCATTATATTTTGACTTTAAATCGACCTCTTGGTAATATCTTGCTTCCTCATTATTCCCGATAAAATCCAAATCATATAATGCTTCAAAAACAGACACTTTTTCTTCTTCTGAAACTGTATGTGGTATCTGTGAAATAAAAGGTTGATCCTTTCTACAACCAATAAAAAGAACTCTTTCACGATTCTGAGGAACACCATAATTTGAAGCGTTTGCGACAAACGGAGCTTCTATTCTGTATAACTTGATTGAATCAATAATCTCAGAAAGAGCTTCTTTTTGAGAATCGCTACATAATTCAGCTATTGCATTGATACACTCCTCAAAACTATAATCATAAACTTTCAATGCTGTTAAAATCTCAGTGCGTATCTCTTTATATTCTTGAGGAATACCTAAAGATGAAAACGCGGATTCTATTTTATTGATAATACTTTGGTTATCTAACTCCGTCAAGAAATCTGTAAAAGCACCAACAAAAAAATCATTATCAATATTACAGAAGTCTTTCTCTTTGATAATATCTCTCTTGAGCTTCTCCCATTGTTTGTTTCTAATCAACATATTAAACCCATGTCGAATAGTACTTACTCTTTCATCTGTTTTACTAGTTCTGTAATCAACCATTTTAGGTATGATTTGACGAAACTTGGCATCTACAGACTTAATATAGGATTCTTTTAGAGACTCTATTTGAAAATCAGTTACCGATTCAAATTCAATTCTCTTTAC
This sequence comes from Reichenbachiella sp., assembly GCF_033344935.1. Taxonomy (NCBI): domain Bacteria; kingdom Pseudomonadati; phylum Bacteroidota; class Cytophagia; order Cytophagales; family Reichenbachiellaceae; genus Reichenbachiella; species Reichenbachiella sp. The sequence goes on from NZ_JAWPMM010000001.1 coordinate 1,045,868, forward strand.
AAAACAGTCAAGCAAGAATTGATTGATTGAGGCTGATTTTTTAAGCTTTTTAAGGAATGAGGTTAGTTTAGGTATTTCCTGAATATCAACAATCGAATTAATCTCTTGAAGAATCACATCCTTAATCTTCCCTTGTTCTTTGGTCAGAATACCTTTCACGTTCTCCATCACAAAATACTTTGGACGAAGTATTTTAATAACCTCTAAATAATGAGAAAACAAGTCATCCTTTTTGTCGAACTTTTTACGTTTGCCTGCCAAACTAAAACTTTGACAAGGAGGACCTCCGCAGACGACATCAACAGTCTTTCCATTCACCTTAGTTAAAAGGTTGTCGATAAAATCAGGTTCCGTGATGTCTTGACATAAAAACTCCGCATCAAGTCCTAACTGTTCATTATATCGTACAACATGTGTTAACTCTGAATTTTCGTTGATATCATTTGCTACTAGAAAATCGAAAAACTTATTATTCTCTTCTGCTTGCAAAAACCCCTCACTAAAGCCTCCTGCCCCTGCAAATAAGTCAATGAAAGTAATTGGCTTTCCGTATAAAGCCATTTGCTCCTTAACAACACTAACGTTAGAATCTTGCTTATAGGCATTTACTTGTTCTAGTAACAATTCTTTTAACTCATTAGTAGTATACCTCTTTTTATAACTACCGTTAAGTAGTTCTTCTGCTCTATCCTTTAAATAAGTCAAGTAATTATTAATGGATTGAGCTTCTTGATTATCACTTTTTACAGACTGATTAGCTTTATCAAAATCCGATTTAACAACCTTTTTCCCTGTTGATATCTTGACTTGAGTACCATCACAATTGATTCTCAAATGAATTGGAGCCAATCCTTGTTTATCAACTTTATCTAAATAGAAATTAACTGTTGCCATGCTTTAAATATTTACGGACTGTTTTACGGACACGGACAAATCTACGGACAGTTTCTGTTTAAAACAATGGAAAAAAGAAAAAACGCACCCCAACACGGTATATGAGACAATAGGGCATTTAGTGGGTAAAAGAGGTATAGAGATTACTTGAAACACCGCCAAGCTAAAATTTTGATATTAAATCAGTAAATTGAAATATAAAAATGTTTAGCTCGGCTCAGTGGTAAACTGATACTTCATCTGTATCTAAAGCCCTACTGTCCATATACTAAACGTTAGCCAACATTTATGAAAAGCGATAACTACAATATTTTTGAAATTAATGAGAAGGAAGAAAAGCGGCTTTTTAAAAATGCATTGGTATTCTTCGACACTTCTTCTCTTTTGGACTTTTACTACTTTTCGGAGAGTAATTCTCTAGATATATTCAACACGACCTTTACTGCTCTCAAGAATCGGATTTTTATCTCTGCCCAGACTGAATTTGAATTTTTTAAGAATAGAAAAACCGTATTACAAAAACCAATAAACTCTTATGACAGCCTCCTAAACATTCACAAAACACAAAAGGATAGTGGCCACATAGATCGTATTGGTGAAATAATTAAGGATACTAAAAGCCAAATCAATAAAAATCTAAAAGGCCAATTAAATACACTTAAGGAGAAAACAACGAAAGAGGATAAACATCCATTTATAAGCAATGATGTTTATAAGAGTTTCGAGAAAAAGCTCGATTTGCTATCCAAATATTTAGAAGGTTTTGAAATCAACTTTCTTGCATTTAAAGACGAAGTTCAATTAGAGGTTGACAAGAAGAAGTCTGCACTTGAGAAAGGTTTGAAGAATGATAAAATATTGAAGCAATTACAAAAATTCATTACAACTACAGATGGACTTAACTTTAATGAAACTATTGAATTAATCAAAGAAGGTGAACTTAGATATAAGAACGAAATTCCTCCAGGTTATTTAGACGAATCAGAAAAAATAGGGACCCAAAAATATGGTGATCTAATCGTCTGGAAAGAACTTTTGCAAGAAGCTAAAAACAGAGAAAATGATACTATTCTTATCATTAATGACTTTAAAGAAGATTGGTGGGCACTTGACAAAGAAGGCAACCCAAAGGGACCAAGACACGAATTAATTAAAGAATACTATGACCGAGGTGGTAAAAGATTTTGGATGTATGGAATAAACGAGTTCCTCCATAAGTCAAAGCTTTATCTTGACACTAATTTGGAAGAAACTGTAATAGAAGAGGTCAAGAAAGCAATTAAACCTTGGCCATTGGAGGAACAAGAAATAGTAGTGGATTGGGTATTTACCTATTTCAAAGACCCAGCAATGCTTCAATTTGAACAAGAAATAAATGATAAAGGATTAGATTATGTTCTAACAACAAAAGATAACAATACTTCCTTTTTTCAGCATAAGATTAGCAAAAAAGGGAAATACTCAAATCTACTCTTGGCACTGAGAGAAGCCCGTGAGAATTATAGGTCTTTAAAAAATGATTTTAAGTTCAAGAAATATATCTTGATTCTTGAGGGACAAACTGAAGAAACAGCTCAGCAATTAGTAGTACAAACGAATAAAAAGAATATCATAAAACTCTTGAATGATACCTCTGTTAATTTACAAGTCATAATACTTTACAGAGATGTAAAAGAACTTGAAGTATTGTATGATTCAGAAATAAAAAATAACGTTGGCTAACAAGGTGTATAGTGCATAGCTACCCTACGGGATAGCTACGACACTATACACAAACCGTTAGCACCAATTCCCTCAAATGACAGATGAACTCAATTCAAAAGCTGCAGAACTAATTTCATTGCTTGAAAAGAGCAAAGAAAGAAGGAACAAGAAGAGTTCAGCAATAGATGAAAACTTGAAAGGCACTTCATTGATCATGGACTTAGGCGAAGTTCAGGATTTCAAAACTTTCAATACAGATGGATACGGAAATAAAGTAAGTGCCTTTGCAAGTCTCAAAGAAGGATATATCGGCTTAACTCCAACTAATTATGTGAGATTGCAAGAGCTGGTCATACAGGCTTTAGAAAACAAGCAGATTAATCAAAAGGCCGATTATGAATTCATTGAAACGGAAATATTTAATTGGTTAATACTGTGTTACCAAGAGAAACGAATAAAGCGAGATTTAGTCACTTACCTCGAAGACAGAATTGACGAGAATTGTAAAGAATATATTTTCTATTTTAAGGTTCTAGCACTTGCCATAGAAGAAGCTTTTGACATTGGTGATGTAGAAATATCTCACCTAAGTGAAGATAAGATTCAAAATGAACTGGAATCATTAAAAGAAATCAAAGATGATACCGAAGAACTTGACTCCTTTTTCAATGAATTTAAGGAACCGGTCTTAGCTAGAACTCTAAGTTATGGAGTAGAAACAAAGGCTAAGAAAACAGCTATGCTGCAAGCTGAATTATCAATAAACGGCCTCAAATGCTTCTTTACTAATGAGTCACTAACTCAGTCCTTTCAAATCTTTGATGTCGATTTCAATTTCAATACCAATGATTTTTCGTCATTCATTTATGAAACAACAGAAAAGAAGTTCAGCTTTCAAAGCTCATTCAATCGAACACAAGGTGGACATCCGATAATCATCAAAAAAGATAAACTCGTAGAAATAAAAAAGGGCGGATTGAGCAGGTTTTCGAATTTTATCAACAAACCAAAGAATGGATCTCTTTACGAGGAAATAATTCACGGCATTAACCACCTCGGAAGAGTTACGTCAACACGAAATTTACATCACAGAGTAGTTGAATTAATTTCGTTTTTTGAAAGGTTTATCGTGCCGAAGGATAATTCAAAAGCTTACGGACAGAAACGATTGAAGGATAATTTGCTTCCTAAAATCCCTTATATCCAAGATGATATCGAGGATTACAGAAAATACGTCAATACCTTTTATCGGATAAGAGACAAATACCTGCATAATAAAATTGAACTTCCAATCAATCTTCATGATTTATTTTACTTTCAACGATTGGGAACTTTGGTACTTATTTACTGCATGGAGCTGAATAAACAGCTAAACGAATTTGACGATTTACTTGAACACTTTGGAATAAAAGGTGCTAACAAATGATATGACACATGCCTCTAGCTGCCAGTTTGAAACTGAACTGCAAATCCGCTATTTTAGAAGAAATTAATTAAGCCCAGAGGCACAGTGTCATATCTGGACGTTGGCGGTAATTGCGGTAATGAAAAACCATATCACTCTAATATTTCTAAGTATTTTGCTTTGTGGGTGCTCCGGCGGTTACCCTGAACTGGGTAACGGATACAAAATTGTCGGTGAAGGAGGCTATGAAACAGCAGTTGTGAACCCTGAAAATACTGTCATGATCTCAGGATACATTTTGGATTATGCAACTGACTCTGATTTCATTCTAATCTCCCAATCACCAAGTGACAGTTTGCCACCGATGAATTTCTTACTTTATACAGATAGCGATCGTGAAGAAATAGCAATGGACAACACTATTTACAGAACATACTGGATTATCGTTAAGAACCAACCGAACAAGTATAGTTACGATTCAACAACCCAATTTGCGACTTACTCTAACGTCCATGGACCTTTCAACAAACTTGAATATAGAAATCTGAGGAGTAGACTAAATGTTTCGAACGATCTGAAACTACTGAACGAATAAAACTACCGCCAACAAGCGATATAGCGAATGGCCAAATTACCTATTTGATACTTCGGTGCAACTTGACCGTGACCCTGCCCATTCTGCTGACTTTTGTGCTTCTAGCTACTTTTTACTTTCTGGATTTAGACTTGCAGAACGCAGTGCTTCGTAGTTGCCGTTGTAGGTGTTGGGCAGTTTCACTATTTTACTGCTTTTTACAGACGGATATGGCCACTCGCCATATCTGATCGTTTACCCAGCATATATGAAGAACTTAATCATAGCAATCCAAATAATTATCTTGGTCTCTTGTACTTCTAAGTCAGAGATATTAACTGAAAACGGCAAAATCAAAGACGGAACGTTCTATTGCGATAAGTTTGATTGGGAAATAGATATTCCAGAAGGTTACACTATCACCAGCTTACAAGAAAAAGAAGATCTTGAGGAACTAGGATATGATGCTATGAAAACCGAAGTTCCAGAGGGATATGAAGTGCGTGAAAATAGACCACACCTAATTGGTTTTGAAATTGATGAATTCAACTCCTTTTCATCTTCGCTTGAACCATTCGGATCAACCAAGATGTCAATGGAAGAACACCAGAAATTCGTATCTGATCTTCTAAAAAAGACATACAACGAGCTAGAAGGAGTCAAATTTGAACAAGAACTTTCGACCGAAAACATTGGTCAGAGAAAATTCTATAATATCAAAACAAAGCTATTCAACCAGAAGACTGATGAATTAATATTGACACAAGTAATTCTTAATACCAAAATTGGTGCAGATCTATTCAGTTCATCAATAAACTATAAGTCTGAGGATGTCTTCGAGACTCTTTACAATAACTTCAAAAAATCATTGAATTAAAACGCTGGGTAACAAATGCTATGAATGAATGGGGTTTTATTGGTCAGGATATTTTCGTGGGTATTGGAAAGCCCGCCACAAGTTTTATTTTTAAATCAAAGCGTGGCTATGTGCGAGAAGAGAGGTTAGTGCTTTCTAATCCCCACTCATCATAGCTGAGCGTTATCTGTAACTAAAACCTAAATGAAGAAACCTCGGAAACTTCTTTTCGGAAAAACTCTTTTACTAGCTTTTGCTGGAACAATACTAGTTATTGTACTTCTAGTTTTCCTAACTGGACTTTCAAGCCATCGAACTATCATTGACAACTCAATAATTTCATTGTTGATTCTTTCCATTTGCTTCTTTAGCTTCCTCACTATCGGCCTATACAATGGACTTAATGTCTACGATAATCTCAGTCATAAACTGCAACTAACATGGAAAAAATCAAAAGACGGAACCAGCAACACTTTTATTGACACACCCGCTATCGACGCACCAGATATGGGTGATGGATGCGAGGGGGTAATTCTTGGTATTATCTTATGGATAGTGCTATCAATTGCATTTGTGATTCTAATGTTTGTCCTCTCAACAGTGGTCTGGGCAACTGCAGTTCTATTAACTCTTGCAATCTACTGGCTCATGATTCGAGCACTTAAACTGGTCTTCAATAAATCAGAAGAATGCATGAATGATCTACCAAGAAGTATAACTTATGCTTTTGGCTACACAGTATTCTTTGTTAGTTGGTTGTTTGGAATCATCTACATTTCAACGCTATTCTAAAAATACAGATAACAAGCTGTATAGGTTATGCCCATGCTCACTTACCGAATCAATGCTAGAATCAGCACCACCGATCCGATCAGAAGCAGTAGAATACCGAGGAATGGACAGACTGTATCCGCAGCATTCTCGGATCAACAGAATTCCATAAGGCCGATTTTGGCTGTATAGATCGTATCGGTTACTTTAGTGCTTTTAAGAGACTCTAGGGGCACAAACCCATACAGAGTCGTTATATACCATGAAGTGTTTCAAACAAATTTTAGCTGTCTCAACAATTCTTTGGACTTCCATTGCTTCTGGTCAACAAGCTTTTGAAGATAAACTCCAGGACTGGATTCCTCCTAACCAAAGTGACTACTCCGGAGTATATGAACTTGGTCAACAAGAGAGACAGGCATTTCTCAGAGTCATATCCACTCCTAACTACAAGGTTTTTCAACTAAAAACTAATTTTCAATATAAAGTTGGTGGACCTAGAGATATACGATTTAATACATATTCTAACCCAACAATTGACGAGCAAGGAAATGTGAACTTTGGTGGACATGAAGGTAAGTTTGTCAAGTACTGTGACTTTTTTGGCGATACTATATACACCATCAAGTTCAAACCAGCAATTACTGACTTCTCACCATTAGATGAACTTGGAAAACGGAAAAACCTTGAATCATCATACAAAGGAAAATTTATTCAAGCTTCTACCATTGAACTTACTGTTAGCGACCTAACTGGTTTAACTCCGAAAGAACTTCAGATCATGCGGAACGAAATATTCGCTAGATATGGATATACCTTCAAGGAAGGAGGCGAAATGGCAAGGTATTTCAACAACCAATATTGGTACAAACCTGAACGAACGGAGGTAATCGAACTGCTTACTGAACTTGAAAAATCCAACATTCAACTCATTCAAAACGAAGAAGCTAGTCGATAAATACGGTATATAACAGGCACTAGCGAGAATATGCCTGTGTGCTTTCTGCCAGTTTCAGTGCAACCAGACCGCTTCACTGCCCATTCTGCTACTTTTATTTCTCCACCCTCTTTTTCGTCTTTCTGGATTAAGATTTGAGGAACGAAGTTCTTCGTGGATACCGTTGCGGAGGTTGGGCAGTTTCGCTAGTTTAGTGCTCTTTACAACTAGTGGGCATACTCTCGCTAGTTAGACGTTGCCCACAATTTGAAAAAACGATGAAAACACTAAATTTCATTTTAATTATTCTTTTAGCAGTTACTTCTTGCCAGTCACAGACCAAGAAAACTGATAAGGATAGAATCATTGGTGGACCTTGTGAGGGTTGTGAGGCAGTTTTCGAATATGGGGACAAAAAGCTATCGGCAATAGATACGCTTCCAGATTTTGAAAAGACAAAACCTAAACTAAAACTCACAGGGACAGTATTTAAGAAAGACGGAAAAACGCCTGCCGAAAATGTTATTCTTTACATCTATCAAACCGACAGAAAAGGAATTTATGCTACTAAAGGGGACGAAAAAGGTTGGGCAAAACGACATGGATATATTCGTGGATGGATAAAAACAGACAAATTGGGGAAGTATACATTTTACACTTTTCGACCTGCATCCTATCCAAGCGGAATAGAACCGGAGCACATACACATTACCGTAAAAGAACTCAATAAAAACGAATACTATATTGACGAATTTGTCTTTGATGACGACCCTATGTTAACTCAAAAGGAAAAGGGAGAATTAGAAAATCGTGGTGGTTCAGGAATTGTGCAACCAATACTAAAAGATGGTATTCTGACTGTTAGTCGTGATATCATTTTGGGCTTAAATATTCCAAACTATGAATAGACATTTTTTAATAATTACACTTTTCATATTGTTGAGTTCTTGCATTGGCAAACACAATTCGGATGCTCAAAAAGCAACAATATCAGAAAAAAGCACTGAGGTTGAAAGTGAAACAATTGGTGATACAATTAGAATTGACCTTTCAAAATCCAATATTCATTGGAAAGGAACTAAAATGAGGGGAGCAGGAAAACACGAAGGTGAAATAGAATTACAAAGCAGTTTTTTAATTAAAAACAACAATCAATTAGTAAATGGAAGTTTTGTGGCAGATATGACAACAATAGGAGTAACAGATATTCCAGAACACGAACCAGTTCCAAGAGACAATTTGAATAATCATCTCAAAAGTTCGGACTTTTTTGATGTAGAAAAGTTTCCAACATCAGCATTTGAGATTACCAAAGTCAAACAAGTAAGTTCTGACAGCTTACTGATATCAGGAAATTTGACCTTAAAAGATGTTACAAAAAATATAGAATTTGGAGCAAAATATCAAGACAAGATATTCACTACAAAATTTACGTTTGATAGGTTTCAATGGAATATAACATACGAAGGTAATTTTGCAGATAAGACTTTAGTGGACAAAGATGTTGAATTGACAATAAGATTAGAAACGGAATAAAAACTGTGGGCAACGATGTGTATAAATAATAGTGGTTTAAGTGATAATACGAAACAAAAATATAAAACAAAGGTTAGTGCAAGACAGAAAGGTTTGTGAGTAGGAGTCCACTACTACCCATACACGAGACCGTTCTGGGGCATAAACTTCAAACCCAATCAAGAACATGAAAAAAGCACTATTTCTCTGTGGATGTTTGTTCTTTTTATTTCTTTGGAGTTCGGCGCAAGACTCGTTAAATACCTTTAGCAACCAGATCAAGCAGTATGAAGAAAATGACGAGTTTAATGGAGTGATAGCTATTGCTATGGAAGGGAAAGTATTTTTTCATCGTGGCATTGGCTTTGCGAATTTTGAAGACCAGATCAAGAATGATCGGTCAATGCCAATGCCAATCTCCTCGATCACCAAACCTTTTACTGCTATGGCAATAATGCTTTTGGTAGAAAGACAACTGATGGATTATAAGGATCAAGTAAGCAAGCATATAGAGAACTTTCCATATCAAAATATTACGATTCAACACCTGCTTAATCATACCAGTAGATTTAAAAGATCATATAAAGACGATCTGTCCACTACGGACGAAATACTGAATTATGTGATAAACAAGAAACCTAAACTTTCGTTCGAGCCAGGTGATAAATTCCAATACAGCAATTTGGGCTATTCATTGCTTGCAGCGATAGTGGAAAAGGTTTCGGGAAAGCCATTTGACAGATTCCTATCAGAAGAAATATTTAAGCCACTGAGCATGAACAACACCTTTTTACTCACAGATGAGAACGCGAAAATTCCAAAAGCCAATTCCTACGACAAAAATGGGAATTTAACAGCATGGCACTTAGATTCTTACCCAGGTGCAAAGGGTATCTACGCATCAGCAAACGACTTATTGAAATGGGATCAGGCACTCTATGGAGAACAACTGGTCTCACAAGAAACGATTTCAAAATCCTATACCAGTGGGACATTAAACGACGGATCGACGATAAACTACGGATATGGTTGGAGGAAGTGGAATGGAAATGAACACTTGATCTTTCATGCTGGTGATTGGGTCGGAAACGAATCGATTTTGTTCAGGGACCTTGACAGAAAAATGACAATCATCATCATGGCAAATCGTGAAAATGAGATCAGCAAGTGGCAGTTGATGGATCAGATACTTGCCGAACTGGATTACGATAATTAATTTCCATTCCTCATAGCTGATCGTTAACATTAATGTTTAAAAAAACGTTCCGAAAAAGCTGAAAAAAGGCAATAAAGAGAAGTAAGTACATTGAAAATATATTTTATTATGAAAATTCAAATGGTAATATTTTTTGCGTTAGTGATGCTTAGTGCCTGCAACAGTACAAAGGAATCTGGTATCACCAAACAACCAACTTTAGGTGATTACCAAGTTGGTGAAAAGTGGGTTTGGAAATATAAAGGCGTAACGACGGAAGGAGAAGTGCGCTCAGATGGAAGGGATGTAAGAGAAATAGTCAGTATTGATGGAGTATTAGGTATCACAATTGGAAATGATACTATTCCCGTAACTGACATCGTGAAGCCCGATGAAAGCGAAACACCTAAATATGACTGGCCACTGAAAGTGGGTAAAAAGTGGAAATATGAGAACAATTGGACAAGTCAAGATGGCACAACTGGAAAGCAAAGTCAAGAGTCTGAAATATTATCATACCAGGAAGAAACGGTAGAAGCTGGAACATTTATGGCCTACACTATTAAATACACGGGCAAAACCACAAATTCCAGAGGATATAACGCAAATGAAGAGGAGGTTTGGCTGTATGCGCCAGAAGTGAAAAATTTTATTAAACTCACTCAAACTCAAGGTGACTTTTTATATGTAGAGGAGTTAATAGAATATTCAAAACCAGAATAAATCGAAATATGCAAAAGCAAATGCGGGAGAGTAAAGCATATGATAGCAGCATATATTAATTGATAATTACATTTGGCCAAACTAAGCTTCATTCATAAACGATATAGCCTAAAAATGAACACTCCTCAGTTTAATGGATAAACCCAATCTAACTGTAGTTGCAGGTTGCAACAGATTATGTAAATCTTCATTTGCTACAACCCAAACACCAGACTATTATGATTACGACAAGATTTATCTGAATTTTTATCAAAAAGAAATGGATTCAAATAAAAGGGACTTTGTTGCTAACAATAAATGCAGACTTTTGCCAGAAGAGCGAGTTCAACAAGCGCGAATACAAACTTCACTTACCGGGCGAGCTTCAACTCAACAACAAGCAGAATTTTGTATTTTGCAGTTTTAGAAAAATAAAGTGATCGAAACGCTCTATTTCCAGATTAATAACCTTGCAGCTTATAGCTTGATTATTTCTGCTATTCTGGTCATAAAAGACAGAAAGCGGATCAGAGGTGCATATGCGATCATCGGATTTATGTCATGCGTTTTTCTTTATCTGGTAATAGATTTCGTCACTTATCCAGTCCTCAAATGGATTTTCGTACTAGGGCCATTTTTGCTACCGTTTTCCTTTTGGATGATGGCACGAACATTTTTCAATGACGAACCCTATGCTAACAAACGGGCTTTAATTTATGTACTTACCACTAGTTTCGTCTACTATATCCTTTACCTCTTAGGTAACTTTTCGTATTGGACAAAGGCCTCCGCAATTGCAGGTAGGGCATTGTCAATCTTTTTCATCATATTGGCAATGATTGAGACGCAATCTGGAAAGCCTACTGACCTTGATGATCAAAGGATTCGGTTAAGGAAATACTTTACCTACTTTATAGGTTTGGTGGTTTTCATTACCACCCTTTCAGAATTGGGATTGTCAAAAGATGAACAGGAATTACCCAAACTGGTACAGCGAAGTGCAATTCTACTTTTAAATACACTATTTATCGGGATTAATTTTTCCATAAAAAGTTTTCTCTTTGATTCGCGAAAGAAGAACGCTGAGGTGAACAACCCAGATCTGATTGACAAAATCCAACGGTTTATGATTGAACAGGAATTTTACAGAAAAGAGAAACTAACCATCGGTCAATTGGCTGAAGCATTGGAGGAACAGGAATACAAAACCAGACGTGTGATCAATCAGGAAATGGGTTACCGTAATTTTACTGATTTCATCAACTCCTACCGGATCAGGGAAGCTACCGATCTTTTGAAGGATCGAACTAAATCCAAACTCACCATTTTGGAAATTGCTTATAAAATCGGGTTCAACTCTATTGGCCCTTTCAACAGGACATTCAAACAGGCTACAGGATTTACTCCTACAGATTATAGAAAGAAACACATGAACAGCTAATCCTTGCCGATTTCAAAATCGGCAATCAAATTCCATCATAAGAGAGAATTACATCACGTCCATTCATAGCTTGGCCGAAAAATTCAATTATTATGGAGGTATTTTTCAACGAGTTCTTATCCGCCTATGGCAATATTATCATCATTGATTTCCTTCGGTATTTCATTACGGCAAGTGTGGCATTTTTGCTCTTCTGGATACTATTAAGAAAGGTTCTGAATCATCGGTTTATCCAACCCAGTTGGCCCAAATCTTCCAAACTATGGTATGAGTTTCGATACTCACTTAGTACCGTTCTGATTTTTGCAACCATTGGGACTGGTGTTCATCTGGCTAATCAAAAGGGCTATATCCAAGTTTACCATAACATTGAGGTTTATGGAGGGTTTTACTTCTTCCTGAGTCTGGTCATTATGCTTGTTTTTCACGACACTTATTACTACTGGACACACCGATGGATGCATCATCCTAAAGTTTATAAATATGTCCACAAGGTGCACCACATGAGCACTAATCCATCACCCTGGGCTGCATATTCCTTTCATCCATTAGAAGCGATTATTCAGGCGATGGTATTGCCCATTATCTTGGCCTTCATTCCGGTTCATGGAATAGCTTTATTCATTTTCCTTACATATATGATTGTCAGAAATGTACATGGTCACTTGGGATTTGAGCTCTTTCCAAATCGTTTCATTCGCAGCAAGTGGATCAATTGGCATACGACAACCACTCACCACAACATGCATCATCGGTATTTCAAAAGCAACTTTGGACTTTATTTTATTTGGTGGGACAAGTTGATGAAAACGAACCACGATAAATATGAAAAAGAATTTGAGGAAATTACTTCTCGAAAGAAATCTTGCCTTGCAAAACTCAAAGTGTTGGGGCTGCTTATTCTTTTCTCATTATCAGCAAATGCCCAATCACCACAAGGAAAATGGATGACTTTTAATGAGGAAACAGGAGCACCATTGTCTATAATACACATCTATCCAAACATTCAAACGAACTCATGGGAAGGAAAAATCGACAGTATTATTCTACAGCCCAACCAGGGTGAACACCCGATTTGTATTAACTGTCCGGGAGATTTTAACAATCAACCTGTGATTGGTTTACAATTCCTTTGGAATTTTCGAAAATCTGGAGATGAATGGACAGGAGGGAAAGTCCTTGACCCGGAAAGTGGAAATATCTACAAAAGCAAGATTTGGTTTGAAAGTAGTGATGAAATAAAAGTAAGAGGATATGACGGATTTTTTGATCTCTTTTATCGAACTCAATTATGGCGAAGGGTGGAGGGTTTTGGAATTAACGGACTTTGGGAAACCATCGATGACCGGTACAACCAGGTAAAGGCCCATGTGAGATTACAAACCAGAGGGAACGAGCTGGTCGGTACAATTCAACAAATATTTCAACTCCCATATGAGGGCAACTACCCAATTTGTGTAGAGTGTGAGGGCGATCTTAAGGATAAACCTATTATAGGAATGAGATTTATGTATGGATTTAAGGAAGCGCACGAAGATTGGAACAACGGACACATTATTGATCCGGCCAATGGTGCAACTTATTCTGCAAAGTTCTGGCTTGAAGACAAAGATACTTTGATTATTCGGGGCTATTGGGGGCCTTTCTACCGAACACAAGAGTGGAAACGGTTTGACTAAGAAAAATAAAAGCCCTGTATTAAATGATATTGCACATTTCTCCACTGAGTTAGTTGACGTAAAAGTGCAAAACCAAAATTTTAGCGTTGTTTAAAAGTCCAGAGGCACTAGTTCTAGCTGGGCGTTGAGTATAAGACATGAAGCAATTAATTATTTCTACCCTTGTTCTTTTTTCATTTTGTAAAAATTCAAAATGCCAAGGGTTTGATACACGTTGGATAGATCAAGTTGAAACTGATTCACGAAGTTTTACACGGAAAATCAATAGCCGTGCATTAGTTGTTGGAATATTTGAAAATGGACAAGATTCCTTGTTGACGTTTGGTAGAATTAATTTACTCGGTCGCAAGCCTGATGGTGAAGATGTTTTCCAAATAGGTTCTGTAAGCAAAACTTTTACAGGGTATCTATTGGCTAAAGCTATTGTAGATGATGGTATCGACGTCCATAGTCCTGTGTCTGACTTTCTTCAAATAAAAGGAAAAGAAAAGTACGGAAATACTAGTTTGCTTTCACTTTCTACTCACACGAGTGGTTTACCTAATAATACAATCACACTTTTAACACCAACATTTATAAGTTATGTAGGAACAATTATCGCTTTTAATCAATTTGTTTTAACTCCATTGGAAGTCTCACAATGGATAATAGATGTGCCATGGAAAATTGCGTTTATACCTCCTCCAATACCTTTCTTCTCAATGTATGGAAAGAAATCTGTTAATTTTGATTTAAACCTCTACAATCCCAATCAGAAAAAGCAAAGTGAATTTCATTATTCCAATTTAGGAATGGGCCTTTTAGGACAGATTTTGGCAGAAAGAAAGGGTTTGACTTATGAGGAATTGTTAAAATCTGATTTAACTGAAAAATTTGGGCTAAATAATACCGGAATATCTTTGGCAAAGAAGCAAAAAAGAAATTTTGCAACACCACATAATATACTTGGAATTAGAACTCTGAGAACCAAGTTTAAACAGGGTGGAATAGAAGGGGCTGGTGGTATCAGATCAACTGGTAATGACATGCTAAAATATTTGAGACTACAACTGGAAGGTGTGGATTCCAGTGATTCTTTAATATTTAAAACTCTGCAAAAAAGCTATTTTGTCTCTGAAAACCCTAAGCAAACCGGATTGGAGATGGGGATTGGATGGATAAAATATAATCCTCCAGGTGATTCTGACCATACCATTATTTGGCATAATGGCCAGATCGCTGGAAGCTCGGCATTTATCGGATTCATTCCCGACAAAAAAATAGGAATCTTTATTCTATCAAATAACGGAAGAGCTAAAAAGATTACAAAGTTGGGCTTCAAACTACTTCGAGAATACAAATAGATTCTGCACCCAACAAAAAATACACGGAATGTAGGAGAACAGAGTAATTCAATCTTATATACATTGACTCTAAATGTAGCGACTTGACGAGTTGGAGATTCCATACCAGGTCTATTCAAAAGTTGTGTTTCCTTAGGAAAGAAACCATGATCTATAAGAAAACAGCTCTAATTATTATGTTTTTTATACTTGGAATGTCTCCATTTGTCTTAGCCATTAAATATTGAGGAGACACAGTTCCCAATTTTTTCTACAAATACCACAATGGCCATATGATCAATTACTTCTCCTTTCACTTGCTTATAGCCCTATGTGACGCCGGTATATCCGGGCAAAACAAGTAACTCTTTTTAATGCTCTTTTAGGCAGGTATGTAAATCACTCATCATTAAATATTTTGGTTAGGAAGCAACTTCAAGTTGATAGTTTTTACTAAAAATTAGATCTTCACAAGAATGGATTTATACCATAAATCAGGGATTATATGAAATGCCTTTTTCGTGGTAGAAGTGACCAAAAGTCAACTCAATAAATGAATTGTTGAGGCTTATTTAGAAGACGCTTTTATTGTCTTAACTATCTTTCTCTTGTACAATATAAGATTAAGTCATAGCTTGTTCAAACAAAAAAATATAACTACTATGAAGCCTCTTAGCTAACTTAATTGTGGACAAATCCATACAAATCATATCCATCCCAAATTTACTGGTAGCCTTCGTGCCAGTCGTAGCCGTTTTATTTGTGCTTTGGAAATGGAAGGAGGGAGTGAAAACATCCGTGTGGGCGCTAGTGCGAATGGTCATCCAGCTGGTCTTGGTGGGTTATGTGCTTACCTATATTTTTGAGTCGGACAGTGCCTGGATGGTGATCGGTGTATTGGCGGTGATGCTTTTCTCTTCGAGTTGGATTGCTTTGCGCACGCTTAGTACACGGAGAAACGAACTTTTGCTCAAGGCTTTGCTTGCCATCATAGTTGGTGGATTAGCGGTTTTGGTATTGATTACTCAAGGCGTGTTGATGCTTGATCCTTGGTATTTGCCACAATATTTGATACCGCTAGCTGGAATGATTTTTGCCAATGCGATGAATAGTGTAAGCCTGGCTGGTGAGCGACTGACTTCCGAGCTGGAAAGAGGATCAGACTACCAGCAAGCCCGAAATACAGCTTTAAGAGCGGCATTAATTCCCATTACCAATTCTCTATTTGCTGTCGGCTTGGTATCGCTTCCTGGTATGATGACCGGGCAGATATTGTCTGGTATTTCACCTTTGATCGCCGTACGCTATCAAATTATGGTGATGTGCATGGCTTTCGGCTCTGCGGGTATTTCTGTTGCGCTATTTTTATTTTTAATAAAAGCCAATTTTGTCTCCAATGAGGAATAGATAGAAAGACCAGATGAAAATCCGGCGTTTCGCATTATCATTGCACTATGTTCCAGCTATTTCAAACAACAGTCATTCAATCCATTATCTATCTGACCAATGCGTGGTTGATCTATAACATGGCAATTAAATACCTGTCAGATCACCAACAATCTTCACTTTTTCTTTGGATTGGAATACCAGTGATTGGACTGGTGAATTTTGCGCTGGCTCGTGTGATTCATCCCGACGATCCAAGAATGGGCAAACATTTCAGGCATAGCGCAGTGGCCATTTTGGCTATATGGCTGCCTTTACTTTATTTCTTGCCGATCTACTTTTAAGCACTGCAGTACTACTGAGTAGGGTATTGTTGATTTTGGTCTTTCTACCATCAGAGAAAAGTTAAAATCAATTAAATTCTAATACTATGACTACCAGTAAAACTAACCCTTCAGTAGAATCTTACATTACTGAATCAGTAGACACTAAAAATTCCGAGATTCAAAAAAGTGACGACCGTTTTTATATTGGCCTGACTAGCTTGGCGTTGATCGGATTAGTGACCTTGTTGGTGTTTGCCTTGGCTTAAGCTCAGCAAAGGTCTATTTGATTTCCTTTGACTTTGTACTGTTCACAAAAAGTACATCTCCGATTTCATCGTAACCTTGGAAGATTTCTTCGCCTAATTGTTTGGCTGCTTCTGATCGAAATCCAAGGATTGTCAAATCAGCATCTTTGGAGTGCTTGTTGATGACTTGGCGGTTGTCCATTCCTTCGGATCTTTCAATGATTCGCACATTATTGGCGGAAATGGGCAGTCGACCAGTCTTTATGAGTTCTAGTAGCTCTTCTTTTTGTTCTTCTAATTCTTCATCATAGACGATGGCTGAGATTTTGATTTCGGCTTTTTTCCATTGCGGATGGCCTAAGATCACGAATCCAAGAAGAATCATCAGGTTGGCGTTGTTGAAGTCGGATGGTTTGATCCATATATGGATTTCGGCTTTCGTGTCTAATCCTCTTTCGCTGCTGGCTAAGATACAAGTGTCAAATCCAGAAGCCCGAACCATAGCGTAATTGGCCATGATTTCCTGCAAGCCTTCAGGGTGATGCTTGGAAAACTCGAAAAGCATCATATTGATGTCTTTGCCAGACACACTAGGAAGTTGAAGTGCCTGAGCTACGGCAGTGGTGTAAGAGGGCGATACCATGGTATCCACATATACATTGCTTTCCGAAATGTCAGCCACTCTGATCAGGCGAGCCAGTTCTTCTTTAGATTCCAAATTGGTTTCGTTGGAGTAATAGCCTTTGATATAGTGCAAATAAGTGCCAAAGCCATAGCGATGCGAAATCCAGCCCATCATCTCGAAGGCGGCTGGCCGCTCAAATGAAGAACCCGAAATACAAATGACCGATGGTCTCCAGTTGTCGTCATCCTTGTCGGCTTTTTGGATAAAGACTTGAATCTGGCGGATCAGCTGAAAAATTACTCCCTGAAAAATATTGGCCATACCTGCCTTGTCTTCATTGAATTTGGATAGACCAAAATAGATCAATACCATGATGGTAATTGAAGCAATGGCATAGGCCGCATCCATCTTAAAAATCAAAAACAGACACATGATAGCCCCCAGCAAGGAAATGTACCACTTTGATCTAAAAGCAGGTCGGTAGGAAGGGTCTGCGGCAAAATGCTGAAAAAAGGATATCGTACAGATCGCACCATAAGTCACCATAAAAAACATGGAAATTACTTTCGCCACCGTGTCGATACTACCCAGACTGACAAAAAATAGTGCAAGGCCTACTGTGACAATCGTGGCGTTTACCGGTTCGTTGGTGTTTACCTTGCCTTTGGATAGAAAGCCATTGATACCTTGGGTCGGAAAGATGTCATCCGCAGCCAGGGCTTGTAAGGTCCTTGGTGCAACCATGATAGAACCTAAGGCAGACGAGATAGTTGCCGCAGCCAAGCCTATAGGAATGATCGGCCCCCATAGCGCTATTTCAGACATGATCAACTGGTTGTTTACCAACTCTTCTGGGCTGGCATTCACTGCTAGTTTGTAGCCGATAAATATATAAATGACCATACCGATCAAAGTAGCCGAAAGCGTACCCCATGGAATAGATTTTTTAGGATCTTTCAAGTCACCAGACAACCCAACACCAGCGGTCATTCCTGTAAAGGCTGGAAATATAATTGCAAACACAATGAAGAAATCTTGACTTTCGGTGACCCTGGCCATGATATCAAACTTCTGCAAACTCGCATGGTAATCCGTGCTGCCCAGAAAGAAGAATGTCAAGGAAACGAACAAAGTGGCTACTACGATGTACAAGGCTTTCATACCCAAGTCTGCGCCTTTGGTAAGCATCAGAATACTAAGTAAGAGTACAGCAGGAATCGTGATCCACCGTTTATCTGCAATGCCCAAATTGTAAACGTCATTAGCCCAGGCAATCACCGGATCAAAGGCTTCGCCAAAGGCAATCACATAAAAAGCTACGCTAATGGCTTGAGAAAGGTAAAGGGCAATACCAATCGAGGCACCTATATTGATACCAAACGAACGGGATATGATGTAGTACTCTCCGCCACCTTCTACCTTTTGATTAGTGGCAATCTCAGCAATGGACATGGCCGTAGGTATCGTCACCATATGTCCAATAATGACTATAGCCACAGTACCTAAAAATCCAACGCTGCCCACAGCAAACCCGAAACGCAAGAACATGACTGCACCGAGAATGGTAGAGATAGCCGTCAGGAAAACTGGTAAAGTACCGAAGTTGGCCTTTTTGGAGAGGAGGTTGCTCATAGTTTATTTTTCAGAGACACGATGTTGATTTGATTGCCTGTACTGCAATATAAGTCATATTGAGCTTTGCTTTCCTGAAAAAGTACAGCCAGTTCATGCCCGACATCCAGTGGGTCTTCGTGCAACAATCTTCCGTCTTGGTTATAGATATATCCTTGTTTTCTTTCCTGATCGATGAGGATGATTAACTGATTGTCTATACCAAAGTAATAATACTGAAAGATCAGTTTTTCAGCTTTAGATTCTACTTTGAATTGCTCTACAAGTGCTTCATTAAATACGGTGAGCTCATTGCCATTTTTCTTAATTACAATAAATTCTTTTTCTGTGCCGGAATTCACTAGATGAAAGGTCACCTGTTCTTCTTCTCTGACTAATTGCCCACGGTTAGTGACCACTCCCGCCAAATTGAAAGAGACCAATTCTCCTAAGTCAGTCAAAGCAGAAATTTCAGTATTGGCGGGTTTGCTGCCCTTACTGATGAAATAGTCTTGAGAAATATTTCCTTTCAAATCAATCGGGAAACCATCTCTAGTTTCACCTCTTCGATTCAGGTTTTGGAAGATCCCATTTTGCTGTACCAGTAGCATATAGTCATTTTTCTGTACGCGTACATGTCTACCGAGCGTCGCCGGACTGCTTCCCATCTTTTTAGGATTCCAACCGTCGAGCAGTTTACCTGCCTTGTTGTAGAGATAGTAGTTGCCTTTGCTATCTGCTACCATGATGCGATAATTCCTCGACTTATCATAGTCGATCAAAGACAACTCACTAATTAGGTTTTCAGATTTCAGTTTAATCGGATAGCCAGGAATGTAAGTGCCATTTCGATCGATCAGGTGCACGGTTTTGTCCAAAGCAAATAGATATTGGAGCTTGCCATTTTTATAGTAGTCGAGTTGGTAAATTTTGCTTTTCAGCTTCCCTTTCAAAGGGATCTGAAGAGCAGGTTTGAGATTGGCATCTAAAAGATGAAGAGTAAATGCTTCGTCTTGTACCATCATTTCTAGCGTGCGGTCATTGTGATTGCGAACGGCAAAGGGTTTAGAGATGAGATTGTTGGCAAATCCTTGTTGTTTCTGGACCTCAAAGGATTGTGGTTTGATTTGTTTGATCAAATCACCAGGATGTTGTAGTAACAAACTGGTATAATATTCTCCATCCACATGGGTGAATTGCACAGCACCATATTCAATTTGTGATAGGATCGTTTTGTTTTCTTCCAGATATTTGGCCCAGTTATCATTGAGCACTTTGCCTACTTTATTGATGGCTCCTCTGGATTTGATAAACATACTGAAATTGGCGTCTTCGTGCGTGGATTCCAAAAAGGCGTTCGTCCGTACTGAGCGTCGCCAGGTGTTTTCCTGATCTATGTCGTCGATCAATATTTCTAGTACCTGCTGGCTGTTGCCAAAATACACATAACTGCCATCCACAAAGTAATAGACCGAAGGGAATCCATTATACATAGATCCAAAAAGACGGGCCGGAATTTCGTCGATGTTGATGTGCTTGATTTGTCTTTCGGCATAATTTTCTAGATATAAGGAGGAGTCCTTATTGGCCTTTTGGGCTAATGATTCAAAAAATTGAATGGCTAGTTCCTGGCTTTTGTGTTCGATACAAAAGATCAAATCTGAGTTGAACGATCGGCTGGACTCTAACACAAAGTATCCCACCTCGTTACCCATGAATTCATAAAAATCTCGAATGTTGAAATCGAATCTATTTTCAAGTTCTCCGATTTGGGTCAGTTGTGCAGGTTCATGTTTTCGCCAATAATTTTTTAGACCGATGTGCCATTGGCTTACATCTTCTACCGATGTGTGAAGTACATACGAGGTACTGGCCGGCACAATGTTTTTCATATCAAATCCGACGCCACGAATGCCATCAAAGGCAGATAGGTAGTTGATTTTGGAAGTGTCATTTACCGCAAATCCAGACAGATCTATTTTGTCGTTATCGATGGTCAAATCCAGGTACATGAGATGAGTTAACCATTTTAGAGGTGTAGTATCGATTTCGACAGGATTAGCAAAAATACCAGCCAACTTATTGAGGTAATTGGTATTGATATAACACCGACCTGCACCGGTAGTCCCCTGAGCCACTTCTGCCACATGCAGTTCAGTCTCTTGATAGGTATTGACTTTGCTGTCTGTAATCATGCGAATAGCATCTTCTACCAGAAATGGAGAAAGACTTGCTATTAAGTAGTTCTTGTGAAAAATATAGGTGAGCGTAGTTCTATCTTTTTTGAATTCCGTAATGACATAATCCTGATATACCCTTTCGCTTTTCTCAAAGTTTAGACTGTCCTTCATATATTCCTGTAGGTCGCTAAGCAGGCTATGTTGCTGTAGTTCTTGTACCTCGAGAATGTATAATGCAGCTAAAGACTCATTGGTATTTTGATGAAAGGAAATGAGTAGATGCCCTTGATCAACTACTTTGGAAAATTGATGGTTTGTGGCAGAGTCAAGTTGACTAATGACTCGCTGGACGGAATCTAACTCTGGTAGTGACTTTAGGTTTTTAATTATTTTCCTGTTGTCATCAGGACGCCAGAGATAAGTGAAATCGTTGGGTTCAAAGACGAGAATTGAATTGTCGGGAACAAATGACCAAATAGAGATTCTACTTTGTTTCCAGAGGTAAAAACCTCCCCATCCGGCACCGGCCAGAAGGACTCCAATAACGATAACAATTAGTACTTTTTTCAATCTAGCGCTTTTGATGCAAATTATGGAGAGGAGAGGGAGAATGCAAGAAGAGGAGGAGTCAATTCTTGATTATTCCTCAATCACTAACGTTATCCCACGGCGGCAGCGCAAGTGTTCTACTTCGTATATATGGGATATCAGAAAATGTTGATTTAATGATCATAAAAATTTCCGTCATTGCGATGAGAGAGGGACGATCGAAGAAGTAATCTTAATCTTACGAAACAAGCTTAAGATCACTTCAGTTGTGCCTCCTTCGTGATGACGAAAGGGATTACCTTCTACTCCCCGAATACAGTTCATACTCTAACAATCGACATTCGATACGAGCATTCATGAATTCTGTACGGGTTTTAGTACGCAGTCCAATAGACTTGGCCAAGCTAGAATTACCAGTGAAGATGTAACCCATTTTTCCACCGCAAGACTGTTTGAAAAAATCGCCAATGTCCTTGTAAACGGACTTTAGCATCGATTCTTCTCCAAGTCTTTCGCCGTATTCCGGATTGAGCATCACGATGCCCGGACCAGACGGTACAAAGGTTTCCTGAAAAGGCACTTTATCAAAATCAATCATTTTTTCCACGCCGGCAGTGCGGGCATTGGCACGGGCGGCTTCGATAGCGTCACCGTTCCAGTCAGTAGCTATGATACTGGATTTGATTCGGTCCTTGTATTCGGCTTTCGCCAATGTTTCTTTCCATAGGGAAGGATCGTAACCTTCGATGTGCATGAAACCAAAGTTGTTTCTATGGAGACCCGGAGGAATGCCAGCTGCCATCAGCGCAGCCTCAATAGCAAGAGTGCCACTACCACACATGGGATTGATGAAGGCCCCTTTTTTGTCATTCCAGCCGGCAGAGATCAGGCAAGCTGAAGCCAGAGATTCTAGCATCGGTGCTTTGAAAGGCAATTTTCTATACCCGTGCTTGGTGATAGTTTCCCCTGAAGTATCAAAATAGACATGCACTTTGTTCAAATGCCAAAACAGGTAAACCACGGTCTGGTCTTTCTGATTGCCAGAGTCCGGGCGAACGCCAGTTTCTTCTTGCATACGGTCGACGATCGCATCTTTGAGTTTAAGGTTAGCAAATCGGCCGTCTCGGATAAAGTCATTTTTCACATAGGACTGCACAGAGATTTTTGTGCCTTTTGGCAAGAGTTTTTGCCAGGGAATTTTCTTCGCCTCTTCGTACATCTTGTCCGGATGATTAGCTTCGAAGGATTTGATCAACCAAAGCACCCGTGAGGCGGTACGCAGATTCAAATTGAGATGCATCACTTCTTGCCAACCGCCTTCTACGGTCACGCCATTCTTTTCGGCTTTCAAGATTCGATAGCCAAGATCCTGCACTTCTTTTTTGAGAAATGGAGAAAGTGAAGGCTGACAGTTGATGACTAGTTTGGATCTACGCACTATGCTTTGATTTAATTTGAAAAGTAGTAAAGAGTTTCAACAGTCGTACGTCATTGCGAGCGAAGCGTGGCAATCTTGATATTGATTCGGTGATCGAGCTTGAGATCACTTCGTTTCACTCGGGATGACGGTTTTTATGCCTTTTGAAACGACTACATTTTAATTATTTAGTTTCTGCAAAATATTTATAAAACCACGTGATGGTCTCAATACCTTTCATATAGTTGAATACGCCATAACTTTCGTTAGGCGAGTGGATGGCATCTTCGTCGAGACCAAAGCCGAGCATCACAGAATCTAAGCCGAGCACATCCTGAAATAGTGCCACAATTGGAATACTACCGCCGTCGCGCATCGGAATCGGCTCTTTGCCCCAGGCTTGAACGAACGCTTTGCTGGCTGCTTTGAAGCCATCAGAATCTGTAGGGATCACTGCTGCTTCTCCGCCGTGATGAGGCGTTACTTTTACCTTCACGTGAGCAGGTGCAATGCTTTCGATATGGTTTTTTACCAATTCAGTGATTTCGTCGCTGTTTTGGTTGGGTACCAGTCGAGTGGAGATCTTGGCGTAAGCCTTCGATGGCAAAACCGTCTTAGCTCCTTCACCTGTATAGCCGCCCCAGATGCCGTTCACATCTAGCGTTGGTCGAATGCCGATTCTCTCTAAAGTGGTAAATCCCTCTTCGCCTTTTACATCGGCGATGTCAAGTTCCTTTTTATATTCTTCTAAATCGAATGGCGCTTTGGCCATGGCCTCTCTTTCTGCCTGAGTCAGCTCTAGCACCTTGTCGTAAAAACCAGGAATGGTGATATGTCCCTTCTCATCGATCAAAGATGAAATCATATCACATAACGTGTTGATCGGGTTACCGACAGCACCACCGTACATGCCCGAGTGTAGATCTCTATTTGGTCCTACTACCTCTACTTCAAGGTAACTCAATCCTCTCAATCCTACTGTCATCGACGGGCAGTCGTTGCTGATAATGCCTGTATCAGATATCACAATTACATCAGCTTTGAGCTTTTCTTTATTGGCTTTTACAAATACGCCTAAGTTTTCAGAGCCTACTTCCTCTTCACCTTCGATCATGAATTTAACGTTGCAAGGCAATTCATCATTGGCCATCATGGCTTCGAAGGCCTTCACATGCATATACATCTGACCTTTGTCGTCGCAGGCACCACGGGCATAGATCTTGTCGTTTTTGATCACCGGTTCGAATGGAGGAGAATCCCACAGTTCGTAAGGATCGGCAGGCTGCACATCGTAGTGCCCATATACCAAGACTGTAGGTAAGCTGGCATCCACCATTTTTTCAGCGTAAACCACAGGATGTCCCGCAGTCTCACAGATTTCGGCTTTGTCCACACCAGCAGATTCAAATTTTTCTTTGATAAACTCAGCCGCTTTGCGTACATCGCCATCAAATTTGGAGTCAGCACTTACGGATGGTATTCTGAGCAGGTCGAACAGCTCATCTAGGAACCTTTGTTTGTTGTCTGATATATAGTTTATTGCTTTCATATTCGGGAGTTGTATAGTATAAAGTTGAGAGTGTAAAGTTATAAGGTTTTGATGAGCCCACTAATTGGCTTGGGTATATAGACTTCGATCGTGAGAGTTTTTGCTTTTTGCCAAGAAAGGATATCTTCAAATATTTCTATCGTCATCCTAATACTTTTGGCTTTTTACTTTAAAGTTTCAACAAAAGGCGCCATCTCGGCTTGCAGTTTTTTCGCTTCATTATGTGCTGCTTCAGCAAAATCTTTACCCGAAGAGGCATATATAATTCCTCGTGTTGAGTTAATCAGTAGACCACATTGATCATTCATACCATTTTCACAAACAGCTTGAAGATCTCCACCTTGTGCACCAACTCCAGGAACCAATAGAAAATGATCAGGGATGATTTTTCGTATGTCTTGCAGATATTCTGGTCGTGTGGCACCTACTACATACATCATGTTTTGATCGGTACCCCATTGAGATGAAGTTTCCATCACATGCTGATAGAGTGGTTTGCCCTCTGATTCCAGAAATTGAAAATCTTTACCTCCTTCGTTAGAGGTTACACCTAATAGGATGACCCATTTGTCTTTGAATTCTAGAAAAGGCTTTACCGAATCGGACCCCATATAGGGTGCCACCGTCACAGAGTCGAAATTCAAATTGTCGAAAAACGCTCTGGCGTATAGTGAAGATGTATTCCCGATATCACCACGCTTGGCATCTGCAATCGTGAAAATATCTTTAGGAATATAATTGATCGTTTTCTCCAGTGATGCCCACCCTCCTGCGCCCATGGCTTCGTAAAAAGCAATGTTGGGCTTGTAGGCCACGGCAAATTCTTTGGTGGCATCGATAATTTCCTTATTGAATTCGAAGATGGGATCTTCTGTGTTTAGCAGGTGAGTGGGGATTTTTTTGATATCAGTGTCCAAACCCACACAGAGAAAGGATTGCTTCTGTTGGATTTGTTCGAATAGCGCCTCTTTTGTCATGCCGCAAAAATAGCCGAAAGGATAGAAATTACCTTTTGAAGGGCAGGGAGATTTGATTTATTATGAGGAATTTCTTAATGGATACAGATAGGCTATTTTGTTTCAAATAAAAATCCATAATTTTGACTTAATGGATTCTATTCTTATCAGTCCCAAAACAGAAAAGGAGCTTAAGTATGTGCTTGAGCTATTGCATTCTTTGGATATTGAGGCAAAGAAAATCAGTGAAAAGGATCGCGATGATTTTGAATTGGCTCAATTGCTCAAGAACGTAGATGCGTCGGGTATTGTGAGAGAAGAAACTAAAGCCGTCAAGCTGACGGACGGCCAGAGAAAATTGCTAGAGCTGAGCGAAGCGGAGATGGCTGGCAAAACGGTAGTTCCGGAAAAGTCAATTCAAGTAGAGGAGGACGAATGGCTAAACAAGTAATTTGGACAAATACTGCTCGCGAAGAAAGACAGAAAATTTTGGAGAAGTATTTCAAAAGAGATGGTCATAAAAACGAGTGCAAAAAATTAGCTTTTCTAATCCGTTCCAACGTCAAGTTTTTATCCAATTACAACTTTGCAGGTATAGAATCAAGTTATACTGGCATGCGGGAGACTACCTGTGGGAATTGTACCCTTTTCTATAAAATACGAAACTCGTCTTTGACCATTACCGGTATTTTCGAAAACAAGGCTAAGAAATAGTCGATGGGGATGAGACTTATCAAACATCCCGTCCTTTGCAATTATTATGTAACGTATCGCTGCAATGCCAAATGTGGGTTTTGTGATATATGGGAAAAACCATCCCCATATGTAACGCTGGATAACGTACGTGAAAACCTATCGGCACTTAAAAAACTCGGGGTGAAAGTCATCGACTTTACAGGTGGTGAACCGCTCTTGCATCAGCAGATCGATCAGTTTTTCGTGCTGGCCAAAGAGATGGGCTTTATTACCACCCTTACCACTAATGCCTTGCTTTACCCAAAATTTGCCGAACGGCTCAAAGGCAAAGTGGATATGCTACATTTTAGTTTGGACACGGCCGACAAAGAAAAACATGACACCATGCGTGGGGTAGCTTGTTTTGACTTTGTGATGGAGTCGATTACGCTTGCAAAATCATTAGGTGAGCGACCGGATATTTTGTTTACTGTATTCGAGGAAAATAAGTCGGACATCCAGGCCGTCTATGAGCAGATCTGTCTACCCAACGATTTGGTGCTTATTCTCAACCCGGCCTTTGAGTACAATCAAGTTGGCGACAGCCTTTCATCTGAAACGCTTGATGAATTAGAGCATTGGGGCAAAAAGAAAAATGTATTCCTCAATCAGGCTTTTGTGGAGCTGAGAAGGGATGGTGGCAACCATGTAGCTGATTCGGTCTGTAAAGCAGCTAGTACCACACTAGTGATTAGCCCGGAGAATGAATTGATTTTGCCTTGTTATCATTTGGGTGAAAGATCATTTCCCATTCAGGGAAATTTAGAATCTCTCTATCATTCCACGGAAGTGCAGCGCCAAATTGCTACTGAAGGCAAGCTCCCCGCCTGCGAAGGCTGCACGATCAACTGCTATATGCAGCCGTCATTCTCTGTCGAAACCAGCAAGTACTTTTGGAAGTCTTTGCCAAGTACTATCAAGTACAATAGGATAAAAAAGACCTGGTTTAAAGTGCTAAGTTTTTCTTGATGAAACTTCTAATAAGTTGATCCGTTATTAGCTCAATTTAATGATGGTTTGGAATTGTCATTAGGACATTTTTCAACATAATATAACTCAAGTACAACAATGAAAGTAAAACTTACCTACCTCCTTTTTGTGATTTTTTTCACACAGAATTTAAAAGCTCAAGACACCAAAAATCAAATAATAAAAGAAGCCATCAAGTTGATTAATCAAGACCTTGATGAAATGGATATTTCTTCCTGCTTAAACCTCAGCCGGTCCGATTACGAAGCGCAATTTAAATCCTCATTGGAGTCCTTTTTTAAAGAAGAAGGAATTAATGAATACATCAAAGAAGAATTAGAATATCAGGGAGCGGAGGCCATAGCGTCATTGGCTGCAGAGGCATCTGATTTCGCTCAGTACAATTTGATTGAAAAACTTAGCATAAACGAGGATGATTTTTATGCATGTCAGGAAAAGCTGGTTCAGCAAATATATGAGAATGATGATTTTGAAAATGATGGAATGGAGGAACTGGATCAATATCTACAGTCTATGGGAGGGACCATCAGTGCGTCGGATGTGGGGTTGCCGGTTTATGAAAATAGTACACTGGTCACCTATATGAATGAAGAACAATCAGAACAGTTGCTAACAGGAATGTTTCCAGATATAAAGGGTCCTTTTCTAAATTCAGTGATTTATCACAGTAATGGTGACTTTGATGATATAGTGAGCTTCTACGCGCGTGAATTAAGCGGTTTCAAAAAAGGAAACATTGGAGAAAACTCTATTGGGTTCGCCTCACAAGATTACGATTTTAATGGTTTCTTAACTATGGAAGGAATCAAAAAATGGGCTGTTCTGGAAAGTGTTTGGGTTGAAAAAATGCAATCGTCTAACGAAGGCAAAACCAAAATAGAAATACATTGGAAATAGTCTTAACATCAGGTAGCTATTTAGGAAGTTGGACACTGACTACTTTTCCTTCAACCATGAGTTTTAATATGGTTTGATCGCCTTCTTTTTTACTGGAAATCAACTCTCCGGTAAGTTGGGTTTCGCCATCATTCATAAATACTTCTGAAGGAGTTCCTTGTTGGATCAACTGACCTTCATCCATGACCAACACATGGTCTGCTAGTTTAAAAACTTCAGGTAAATGATGACTGACTAAGACTATTGTGGTTTGTATCAGATTTTGCATAGCAAGAATTTCTTCTTGAAGTTTTGTGCGCATGCTGGTATCAAGTGCAGAAAGTGGTTCGTCCAGCAGCAATAATCTTGGTTTCCTAACTATAGCCCTGGCAAGTGCTACCCGCTGTTGTTGTCCTCCGGATAATTGCGAAGGCATACGATTTAGTAAATTGCCTAAATCAGAAATTTCGATAATACGATTGACTAATTCCTCATTTCGGTCACTATTTAAACCATACTGAATGTTTTTCAATACACTCATATTAGGGAAGAGTGCATAGTCTTGAAAAACCATTCCGATATTTCTTTTATTTGGCTTTGTCTGGTGGTTTTTTTTATGATCATACCAGGAGTCATTTCCTACGGTGATCATTCCCTTGTCAGGTTTTAACAATCCTGCTAACATTCTCAAAACACTTGTTTTTCCAGCACCCGATTTTCCATAGATAGCCGTTATTTTCCCCTCTTCCAGTTGGGCGTTGACCCGGATGTCGACTTCCTTATGGGAGGAATAAAATTTCTTATTTAGATTGAAAGCAATCATCTGAAAGAAGTCATAGCTTTCTTATTGAAGAAATAAACTAAGGCCAATATAACAAAGCTGAATAGTAGTAAAAGAAGTGAATACGAATGCGCTGTAGCATAGTCCAGTCTATTCACGCTGTCAAAGATGGCTATTGACGCCACTCTGGTTTCATCCAAGTTTCCCCCTATCATCAATACCACCCCAAATTCTCCAATGGTATGAGCAAAGCTGAGAACAATACCGGTAAGAAGAGCGCTTTTAATATTGGGCAACAGTACCATGGTTAACGTCTGCCATCTGGATTTGCCTAAAGTATAAGAAGCCTCCTTGAGAGACGGTGATAGCTGCTGAAACCCGGCCTGGATAGGCTGAATCATAAAGGGTAAGCTATAAATCACTGAGCCAATAACCAAACCTGAAAAGGTGAAGGCAATGCTGAGATTAAAATGGGAATCTAAAAATTTACCCAATGAACTCTGACTACTAAAAGCAATTAACAAATAAAACCCCAATACAGTTGGTGGCAAAACAAGGGGCAGAGCAATCAATGCTTCAAAAATAAATTTCAATTTTGATGAGCCATAGGCTAACCAATAGGCCAAGGGAATACCCACTAGGAGCAATACCGACGTAGTAATGATTGCCAACTTGAAAGTGATATATATAGTATTCCACTCAATCATTGAGAGACGTTGTATCCGTAATTTGATAAGATTTCCTTTGCCCTTTCCGAAAACATGAATTTATAAAACTGTTTTGAATTCGAAAGGTTTTCTTTTTTGCCATGATTCAACAGTACAATTCCCTGACGAATGGGAGAATAAAGTGTGTCAGGAACAGGTATCCAAGTTCCGGGATAAGATAAATAGGTGGAATAGAGAACAGACTGGCTGGTAAACCCAATATCCACGTTTTCGGATTGGATGTATTGATTGACCTGACTGATGCTTTCACCTATGATTAGCTTAGTATTTAATCTTTCTTTTAGTCCAGAAACCTC
This sequence comes from Reichenbachiella sp., assembly GCF_033344935.1. Taxonomy (NCBI): domain Bacteria; kingdom Pseudomonadati; phylum Bacteroidota; class Cytophagia; order Cytophagales; family Reichenbachiellaceae; genus Reichenbachiella; species Reichenbachiella sp. The sequence continues at coordinate 1,076,113 of NZ_JAWPMM010000001.1, forward strand.
TAAAGATTGTGCTGCTGCAAAACCATATGGAGCAGTTTCTGCATTTGCAAGAGCAATTTTCTTTATACCTGAATCAAGTAAAGAATTGATTCCTAAATCAAGCGTAATATCGTTTTTGACTGTCCAGAGGATCAACTTTCCTTTTGCATACACTTCAGGTGATGAAGCAAGGCCTTCAGCATAGAGCAAATTCGGATGATTAAGATCCGCTGATAAGAAAATGTCGAAAGGAGCTCCTTGTCTTATTTGAGTGGTCAAAATACCTGAAGAACTACTAGATGCTTCTACTTTGATATTATAGGTTGACTCAAATTCATTAATCAGACTTTCCATAGCGTGTTGCATATTAGCCGCTACCGCAAGGGTTACTTTTGATTCCTGTTTAGATGAACAGGAGATAATAGCCAGCAATAAGAAAAAAAAGGAAGCCTTGGTCATTTAAACGATTCCATCAATTGACGTTCGCAAATTTCCACCCTAACCAAGACATTGGCAAATAAGCAACAGCTAAATCCAGAATATTAAACCACATCGGGCTAGGGAAGTCGATCACCATCGAAATACCGCCATATAAAAACCAAATGCCAATACCGAGGGCAAATTTGAGTTGATGATTGGCAGCGATCTTCGCCGTAGCGAATGCGCCAACCAAAGTTCCTATGGCGTGAGCCAAAAATGGGCCTACGAAATGAGCTGGTGTGAACATGGGCATAAATTCTTTGAGGCTTTCCATATCCATGGGATTCATACCCTCTGGTGGAGGAACAATTGTATGGCCAAGCATGATTAGGCCGATATTTACAATGCTGCCGATGACGATTCCCGCAACGAGGGCTAATATATTTTTAAGTATGGGATTCATGAGTTTTTTATTTAATAGTACAAGATACTGAATTATTACATGGTGGTCTGACCATTATATTCTTTAGTGAAGACTGAGTCAATAGGCTCCCAGAGTTCTATTTTATGGCCTTCTGGGTCCATGATCCAGGCAAACTTGCCATATTCATATTCTTCCATTTGGCCCACGATTTCCACACCTTCTTCTTTCAAAACCTTTAACAGTTCCACTAGGTTTTCTACCCGATAGTTGATCATAAACTCATTTTCAGAAGGGTCATAATAATTTGTATCCGCACCCATCGGACTCCATTGGAGGTAACCAATTTTTTTTGGGTCATTCCCTTGTCGGAATTCGAATAACGAACCATACTGATTAGTCACCAAGCCTAAATGTTTGCCGTACCATTCTCTTGCTTTTTGTGGGTCTTTACTTTTATAAAAGATGCCGCCAATACCAGTTACTCTTTTCATAATAATAGAATTTGATTTGATCAAATATACCTAGTCAGGCTAATTTCGGGCTCACCCAAAAGTATGATTTCCAATGATTTAAAATTAAAGTCGATAACAATAGAAATAATTAGGCTTTAGTGCTATTTAATTGAAGAAGGCAGGAGGATTTTTTACTATTTATTCTTTTATATTTGTGGCTGAAAATTGGAGACAGAAAATTTAATTTAAGAAAGATGTCCTTTATCATATTTACGTCAATAGTTGCTTTTACGCTCGTAATCCTTCTATTGGTTTTTATCTTGCTTTTTGCACAATCAAAATTGGTACAATCAGGTGATGTAAACCTGGTAATCAACGGGGATTCGGCTAATCCAGTAGTTGCTTCAGCGGGCTCTACCTTATTGACTACATTGAGTGCACAAAAAATATTCTTACCATCTGCATGCGGTGGTGGTGGTACATGTGCCATGTGTAAATGTACAGTGACAGACGGAGGTGGTGATGTATTGCCAACAGAAGTAGGTCACTTGAGCAGAACGGAGCAAAAGGAAAATGTTCGTCTGGCTTGTCAGGTAAAAGTGAAGCAAGACATGGATATCGAGATTCCTGAAGAGATTTTCGGTATCAAGAAGTGGGAGTGTGAAGTGATCTCCAACTATAATGTGGCCACTTTCATTAAAGCATTTATCGTAAGGTTGCCTGAAGGTGAGAACCTTGATTTCGAAGCCGGTGGATACATCCAAATCGATGTACCAAAGGTAGAAGTTGATTTCAAAGATATTGACATAGCACCAGATCCTAACGATCCTGCTGGTCCAGACAAATTCAAAGAAGATTGGGATAAATTCGGTCTTTGGGATTTGAAAATGAAAAATGACGAGGAAGTGTTCAGAGCTTACTCGATGGCCAACCACCCTGCAGAAGGCAACATCGTGATGTTGACCATTCGTATTGCCACTCCACCTTGGGACAGAGCGAAAAATGCATGGATGGATGTAAACCCAGGAATCTGTTCTTCTTATGTATTCTCTAGAAAGCCAGGAGATAAAGTAACTATTTCTGGACCTTACGGTGAATTCTTCATCAAAGAGACTGAAGCAGAAATGATCTACGTAGGTGGTGGTGCTGGTATGGCGCCGATGAGGTCTCACTTATTCCACCTATTCCACACGTTGAAGACTGGTAGAAAAGTAACTTACTGGTACGGTGGTAGATCTAAGAGAGAATTATTCTACGAAGAGGATTTCAGACAGATCGAAAGAGAATTTCCGAACTTCCAATTTGAAATTGTATTGTCTGAACCATTACCAGAAGATAATTGGGTAGAGAAAAAATCAATCGATGACAAAGAAGGTGACGGTTTTCTAGGATTTGTACACGATGCGGTGATCAATCACCAGTTGAAAGCACATGAGTCACCTGAAGATATCGAATTCTACTTCTGTGGACCTCCGATGATGAATCAGGCCGTATTGAAGATGTGCGACGATTGGGGCGTACCAGATGAGAATGTATCATTTGATGATTTCGGTGGATAATTCCAAACCAAAATCAGAAGAAAATAAACCAAAAACCCTGACGGTATCGTCAGGGTTTTTTTATGTAGTTTTGACAAAGACATCACCTTAACAATGCCTGTAGTATGGACTTGAAGCTCTATTTCGATCCTGTAGATCAAAGCCTATCCAATCGTAGATTTTCGACCGATTCTTTTATTCAATCTGTTTATCTCAACGAGGACAAATTGCCTGACATCAAACTGATGGATGTAGCTATTATAGGCTTGCTAGAAACTCGAGGAAGCGGTGCTTTGAATGATACAGGCGTAAAACTAATCCGAGAGCGACTATATGGCTTGAAGAAAGGAGAAGGCACATGCAATGTGGTGGATTTGGGCAATCTGAGAAATGGTCCTGATTTGGATGAAACTTATAAGCGAATTCAGTCTGTTTGCCATTACCTCATGTCCAAAGATATATTGCCAATATTGATTGGTGGATCACATGATTTGGACTTGGGTCAGTATCTGGCCTATCAGGAAGAGGAAAAGATGGTGAGTATTCTTAATGTAGATTCTCGCTTCGATCTGAATGACAAAACCGAGTCGGATCCGAATGAAAATCACATCCATCGTATTTTTACCCACGAGCCGAACTACTTATTCAACTATAGTCAGTTAGCCCATCAGTCTTATTTGGTGAATGCCTCTGCAACCAAAGTGCTACAGCAATTGAGTTTTAATCCCATTCGTTTAGGAGCCTTGAGAGATGACATCAAAAAAATGGAGCCATTGGTGAGGGAAGCGGATATGCTCACTTTTGATCTATCGGCTATCCAATCCATTTATTGCCCTGGAGGCAATAGGAGTGAAATATTTGGATTGACAGGTGAAGAAGCTTGCCAGATCATGTGGTATGCCGGTATGAATGATAAGTTGAGCTCAGTGGGCATCTATGAGTACAATCCTGAAAAGGAAACGGCTGAGAACCCAACGGCGATGGTGATTGCCACCATGCTTTGGTATTTTATAGAAGGATTCAAAAACAGGAAAGACGAAAAAGGGTTTCAGACCAACGACTATATGAAGTATGTCGTAACCATGGATGCTGAGCCAGAATCTATTGTGTTTTATAAAAGTAGGCTGTCAGACAAATGGTGGATGGAAGTCCCCAATGCTACGCACATTGGGATCTATGATCGACACTATATTGTGCCATGTGATTATTCGGACTATGAATTAGCTACTAAAGGAGAAGTGCCCGAGCGCTGGATTAATACCTATTCGAAAATGACTTAATAGTCAGGCATGATTAACCACAGAATCAAGTAAACGAGCATACCTGGAAATCCAACAGAACAAATCGAAAGAACTACATATCCTATTCTCACTAATGTAGGGTCCAAATCAAAATAGTTAGCAATACCGCCACATACGCCGGCTAGCATTTTGTCAGAAGATCGTGTAAGTCGTCTAGTCATAATCTTGGTGTTTGATTAGTAAGTTAAAAATGCTTTTAAAATCTTAAAAGATACTTCAATATTATTTTGAACTGCTACTTCAGCAAACTCAACAATTTGATATGAAGTTTTCCTGAGGGGTCAAATGCTGGGGTCTGCTCAATCGATTCTTGATTATCCAAATCAGCCTCAGAATCGAAACCTACTGCATTGGATTGAAACCCAATCACGATAGCCACCAATACACCCAATAAGATCAGGAGTATTTTGGAATATCTGCCATTCAATTTCTTCATTACAGTAGGTTTAAATTCTTGAGTAAAGTTTGAGTTTTTGACCTTACTTATCTTTTGGCAATCGCTGTGCCAAACTCTGTAACTATCTGTAATGCAGTGTGTTGTAAATAATTCAAATAAGAAATAAAAAAAGAGTGTCTCGAATACGGACACTCTTTGGTGTATTTGTGACCGGTTTGGTCTTAGCTCTTTCCTGCCGCTTTTAGTACAGCATCCCAAACGCGGAATACATTCTTGTAACAGATCTTTTCAATATCTTCTTCTGAGTACCCTCTGTTGAGTAATTCTTCGATCAGTTTAGGATAGTCTGCTGCAGTTTTCAATCGGTTAGGTAGTGAATTGCCTACACCATCGAAATCTGACCCCAGTCCAACATAATCTACTCCTACTAGCTTTACAACGTAATCGATGTGATCTGCAGCATCTTTTACATCCGCAAAGAAATCGTTATCTATCAGCCACTGGTTGCTGAAAGCTGTAATGGCGGAATCGCTGGCATTTGGATTTTGTGCTTTGTACTCCTTGAGTGCCATTTTAGCCGTATCATACAATTGACGTGATTTTTGTAATAAGAAAGTAGAACCAAAGTTGATTTGGATTACCCCATTCTTTTTAGCCAGCAACTTGATCATATCATCGCTCATGTTTCTTTCGAATCCAGGAGTGAATTGTCTGACCGAAGAGTGTGAGGCAATACAAGGCACATCGGTCATTTCCATTACCTGATAGAAGGTGCTATCTGAGACATGGGCAATATCAACCATGATGCCTTGGGCATTCATTTCTTTTACTACTTCTCTTCCAAAAGGACTTAGACCATTCCACTTTCTTGTAGGGTCGTAAGAAGAATCGCAGATTAGATTATTCTTCGAATGCGTCAATGTCACATATCTGATACCACGGTCATAGAAGTATTTCACATTTTCAATGTTGTCTTCTATGCCTGATCCATTTTCCATACCCATAGGAAGGGAAATTAGGCCCTTTTCAAAGTTTTGAATAGCTTCTGCTGGACTCCCAGCTAGAGCGAAATGAGCGGGGTAAGTATCAACAATTTGCTCTACCATGCTAATGAGTGAGTCAGCCAAGACTTTAGAAGCACCAGAAGTTTTTTGTAATGATGCAGGTAAATAGATCGACATAAAAGGCACATCTAATCCACCTTTTTTCGACTTGATATAGTCAAAATTACCATCGATTTCTCCTGACAAATCTGGAATTGTGCCTTTTGCCATATAACCTTCTTCTGCAAGTTTGTATGGCAAGTCGATATGGCCATCAGTAATAATAAACTTTTTGGCTAACGTTTCAGCTTGTGTTCTGATATCGGGCGTAGCCTTTGGAGTTGTGGTTTCTTTTGGCTTGTTACAACTGTATAGGAAGATGGAGGTGAGGGTGATTGTAAATAGTAATTTTCTCATCGTTTGTTATTTAAATGAGCTGGAAATTAGGCAATTATCAAGAAGAAAGAAAAAATTCTTGTTCAGTGGTCATTCAACCAAATGACCGGTTCAACTGATTTCTGATAATTCCAACCAGCGCATCTCTAATTCATCGAGTTTCTCCACGATCCGCTCTACTTCGGTAGACCATTCGGTGAGCTGAACATGATCAGTTTCTCCCGAGTTCAATAGCCCAGCTAATTCTTCTTTTCTTGCCTCCAGTTTGGGCATTTCTTTTTCAATGGATTCAAACTCCTGTTTCTCTTTGTAAGTAAGTTTCCTTTGGTTTTCGCTTTTTTGTTTCGGCTCCTCTTTAGTCGGTGAAACCGGGGCCTTAGCGCTTGTTTTAGATTTAGGAGGCTCTAAACGATAGTCAGTATAGTTGCCATGGAAATCTCGGATGGAAGGTGTTTCATCCAATACAAATAGGTGATCCACCAGCTTGTCCATAAAGTATCTGTCGTGAGACACGATCAGTAGGCAACCACCAAAATTATCTAAATAGTCTTCTAGTATATTAAGCGTGACAATATCCAGGTCATTGGTAGGTTCATCCAGAATCAGAAAATTGGGATTGGCCATCAAGACCTTCAATAGTTGTAGTCTTCTTTTCTCCCCACCGCTTAATTTCGAAATATGTGAATATTGAGATTTAGGTGGAAATAAAAATTGATTAAGCAACTGAGAAGCTGTCACTGTACTGCCGTCTTCCAATGTTATCACTTCAGCAATTTCCTGGATCGCCTCGATGACGGTTTTTCCACCATCCTCTTGAATGGTGTCCTGAGTATAATAGCCAAAAGAAGTATTAAGCCCTTTGTCGATGGTACCGGCATCAGGTGCTAATACACCGGTAAGTACGTTGAGAAAGGTAGATTTTCCAGTGCCATTTTTCCCAACGACACCTACTTTTTCACCTCGAGTAAAAATGTGAGAGAAGTTTGCAAAAATGTCTTTGTCACCAAATGACTTCGAAACCTTGTCAAGTTCCAATATTTTCTTCCCTTGTCGTTTGCCACTAATTTTGATCTCCATTTCGGACTTCCGGAGATCTACATTGGCTTTTTCTTTCGTTTCGTAGAAAGCGTCAATCCTATATTTGGCTTTAGTACCCCGTGCCTTCGGCTGGCGACGCATCCATTCTAGCTCTTTGGATAGGAGGTTTCTGGCTTTGTCTTTGGCTTGTTGTTGTACTTCTTCTCTTTCGGATTTTTTTTCTAAGAAATTACTATAGTTGCCGTTGTATTTGAAGATTTGACCCTGATCCATTTCGAGGATCATATTACATACTTTATCCAAGAAGTATCTATCGTGAGTCACCATTAGAATGGCTAGATTTTGAGAAGAAAGATACTCCTCCATCCATTCTATAATATCCAGATCCAGGTGGTTGGTTGGCTCATCGAGTATGAGAAAATCAGGCTCGTCGAGAAGTGCTTTAGCGAGTGCAATTCGCTTTTGCTGCCCTCCTGACATGTCCTTGATTGATTGATTAAGGTCATTGATGCCCAATTTCCCTAGGACTTCTTTGAGTCGATGTTCATAATCCCAGGCATTCAGACTGTCAATCTTTTCAATCAACTCCTGCATGCGCTCCTGATCTTTGTCCGATGGGTCGGGTTTTTCTATGAGTTTCCAATATTCACTGAGCACTTTTGCTTCAGGATGGTCGCCCTCAGTAATAGAATCCAGAACGGTGTTGTAGCCACTCAAATCTGGGGCTTGATCTAAGATGGAAACTTTCAAATCCCTGGCAAAGGAGACTACTCCTTCATCAGGGCTAATCTGTTTAGCCACTATATTCAGCAGCGTGGATTTACCGCATCCGTTTACACCAACCAAGGCTACCTTTTGACCTTGTTCTATCCCAAATGTAATGTTTTCAAAAAGTTGCTTGTCGTTAAAACTCTTGGTTAATTTTTCGACAGAAAGTGCAATTGGAGGCATGAAGTATGTTTTAAAAAATGCGGATACAAATATAGAAGCTATAAAGCTTAGAAAGTCGGAAATAAAATAGAACTGACAAATGGATCTCAATTATTTGAATAATTCACTATCTTGAAAAAATAATTGAGAGGTGAAAAATTCAATCATTTCTCAAAACAATAATCAGATTTATACTTAATCAAAACAAAAGAATCATGAAAAAAACATTAGCGATTATTTTATTAGCTCTTGGCGTGTCTACTGTAAGTATGGCTCAAGACTATAAGCCATTTCAGTTGTACTTTGGACTAGGCTTTGCATCTCCTGGAGCAGGAGGAGTTGGGGTATTGGTGGATTTTGAGCCATCATATAGAATAAATGATCAAATAGCAGTTGGTTTTAGACTCGAATCAGCGGCAATGGCAAAGGAAGTAACTGTCGGGGTTGATTCAGAGATATCAGCGGTCGGTTCATATACACTAAATGGCCGATATTATTTTGGCGATAGTAATTTCAGGCCATACGTTGGTGCCGGTTTCGGATTATACTCCTTGGGAACAGTGGAAGCTGATATAGATGGAGGTGATGTTGAGGCAGATTTTGGAACAAAATTTGGATTCTATCCGAGGATTGGATTTGATTTTGGTCATTTCAATATGAACTTGGATTATAACCTGATTCCAAAATATGACGAAAATGGAGCTGATGTGAAGAATAGCTATTTAGGCATCAGAATTGGCTTCTTCCTTTTTGGAGGAAAGAACTAAATCATTTCGATTAGATATTAAAAAAGGGTCAGCAACTAATTGCTGACCCTTTTTTGTTTTTATTTAAGTAATCATTATTTCTTTTTGAAAGCTGCTTCTGCTGCTCTTTTAATCTCTTCTGCGGCAGCAACTAGATGCGTCTTTATCTCTTCCCATTTGCCTTCATTTTTGTCTTTGAAGGATTGATATTCTTCGTCAAGTTTGCTCTTTTTCTTTTTGAGATCCTTGATTTTGTCTTCTACCTCATCACGAATATCATCTTTAGCACCTTTGGCTTCTAGAATCAATTCATCTATTCTTTTACCTAGTTCTTTTAATATTTTTTCTACTTGTCCTTGATGATCTGTACTCATGGTGGTAATTGTTTTAACTAAAAGTAGCTAAATATACTGAAAATCGAATCTTGCGTTTTCCATCTCACCAACTTAATTTTTGTCTAAAATTGCATATATTTTTGAATCAAGATCAATAACTAAACTCATGGCCACACCCTATATCGTTGGGATCACAGGCGGAAGCGCTTCCGGAAAAACATTGTTGCTCAATGAATTGAAAAAGTCTTTTAGTGAAGAGGAACTCTGCATTGTCTCTCAAGACAACTATTATCGTCCGAGACATGAGCAACCGGTGGATAAAAATGGTGTTCAAAACTTTGATAAACCAGAATCCATTGACCAACAAGCCTTTGCTGAAGATGTGGCTAAATTGAAGCGAGGAGAAACCGTTACACGTCAGGAATACACTTTTAACAACCCTAAGGTAGAGCCCAAAATGCTCACCTTTAATCCTTCCTCTATCATAGTGGTAGAAGGTATTTTTGTATTCTATCTCAAAGAAGTTGTGGCTTCTTTGGACTTGAAAGTATTCGTGGATGCCAAAGATTTCTTGATGCTAAAGCGCAGAATCCTGAGGGATGCAAAAGAAAGAGGCTATGATTTGGATGATGTGCTGTATCGCTTTGATAAGCATGTTATGCCCACCTATAAGAAATTTATCAAGCCATTTAAGCAAGATGCCGATATAATTATTCCAAATAATAACGACTCGCTAAAGAATGGTTTAGGTGTGTTGGTTGGATTTTTAAGAAGTAAAATCGATTAGTCGTTTTCGACTTGTTCTGATTCTTGCCTGAAAATGCTTATCTTTTAGTAAGATTCTCGGGTAATGCAGCAAAAATATTTAATCGCCCAACTGGAAAATACTAATGATCGGTTGTGGTCTTATGACTCTAATCTGGTCTGTACATACGTCAACCAGAACATGGCTGATGACTATGAGCGCGCCTTTGGGTATAAGCTTGAAGCTGGAATGAATGTCTTACACAATGTTCCGGAGCCTATCTATTCTATCTGGTTTGATCGCTATAAAAAGGCACTGAAAGGTGAGAAATTCACAGTAGTGGATCGATTTGAAATAGAGGGAGTACCAGAGTACGTTGAGGTTTCCTTCAATCCTGTTTTTGAAAACGGAGAAATACTCTGTGTGGCCTGTTCGTCTAAGGATATATCGGTTGGTAAACGCGCAGAAATGCGAGTTCAAGAAAGCGAGGCCAATTTATTTGCGCAGATAGAAAATACCACAGATAGTATATGGTCAGTCAGCGATCAATATGCGATTGTGACTATGAATTCCGTTTTTAAGCGAGAATTTGATAGGGTCTTTAGATGTGACCTCAAATTGGGAGATATAATTATCGATTATCTACCTGAGCCTCATCGCACCATTTGGAAGGAACGATATGATCGGGCCTTAGGAGGTGAGAAGTTTGAGATAGTGGAAACTCATGAATTTGAAGAGCCCGCAGTTCATATTTCAATTGCTTACAATCCAGTGCTTGTCGAAGAAAAAATAGTTGGGGTGGCTTGTTTTACGCGAGACATCACTGCATTGAAAACTTCCGAGGTCGAACTGAAAAACGCATTACAATCAAGAGATAAGCTATTTTCAGTAATTGCTCATGATCTTCGGGGGCCCATTGCAAACATTCTTCAGCTTACCAAATTGCTCAAGATGCAAAAGGGAGATATTGAAGTTCATCAAAATGCCCTCAATTTACTGGCTAACTCTTCATCAAGTGTTTATCGATTATTGGATAATCTGCTGAATTGGGCTTTATCACAACAAGGAGTCATTGAATTGAATCCTGAAAATTACACTTTGCGGGACTTAGTACATTCAGCAATCGAGGCGTATCAAATTAATGCTAACCTGAAGAAATTAAAGGTTAAAGTAGGAATTAATGAGGATATAAAAGTGTATGCCGACAAGTCCATTTTTAGTAGTGTAGTGGCCAATCTGTTTAATAATGCAATTAAATACACTAGCGAAGGGGGGACGATTAGTCTTGAGGCCATGCCTAACGGAGAGGCCGTGGTGGTTCAAATTAAGGACACGGGAATTGGAATGTCGCAAGAGCAGATTGAGTTGATTCTTCAAAAAAACTCGTTGAAATCTACTTTAGGAACCAAACATGAAAAGGGCACAGGATTAGGCTTAGTCCTATCCAAAGAATTTATAAAACTCAACAAGGGAAAATTTAATATCAAAAGTGAAGAGGGTAAAGGCTCCATTTTTGAATTTACCCTCCCCAAAGGCTCATGATTTAAGCCATGGTGTGAAAGACATTTTGCACGTCATCATCCTCCTCTAATTTTTCCAATAGCTTGTTTACATCTTCTTGCTGCTCTTCGCTCAGTTCTTTGGTTGTGGTAGGGATTCTTTCAAAGCCAGAAGATAAAATTTCAATGTTGTTTTCTTCAAAGTACTTCTGCAATGAACCGAAGTCTGCGAAACCTCCATATACCATCATGCCATCCTCGTCGTCAAAAACTTCCTCGGCGCCAAAGTCGATCAGTTCAAGTTCCAATTCTTCGGCATCCAAGTCCAAAGTTTCTTTATTCAACCGGAAGTTGCACTGATGCTCAAACATGAACTCAACAGAACCAGATGTACCTAAATTACCATCACATTTGGTGAAATAGCTTCTCACATTAGCCACTGTTCTATTATTGTTGTCGGTCGCGGTTTCTACCAATACGGCAATACCGTGAGGTGCGTAGCCTTCAAAGAGTGTTTCTTTGAAATCACCTTGAGCCTTGTCAGAAGCTCGTTTGATGGCGCGCTCAATATTATCCTTGGGCATATTGGCGGCTTTGGCATTTTGCATGACCGCACGAAGACGTGAGTTGGTATTTGGGTCAGGACCACCAGCTTTTACAGCTATTACAATGTCTTTTCCAATTCGCGTGAATGTCCGTGACATGGCTCCCCATCGCTTCAGTTTTCGTGCTTTTCTAAATTCAAATGCTCTTCCCATTTCGGTCTATTTTTTTACTGAAGGCAAATATATAAAAAGGGTTAAATGGAAAGTAATCTCGGCGTAATCAATGTTGAAGAGAAAGTTTAAGGAACGACTGTAGAAATGACTAGGTAGTCTGTTGAAAGACCGGTGTAAATATTTAAATCTAGTGATTCGTCATAGATATATGGATCATACTCTGACGTGGAATAGAAGGCAAAATATACTGTTTGACCGCTATGAAAATTGTTTAAATAAGGGAATGTGGAAATAGAGGATTGAATTCTTGCATCCTCATTATTAAGAGGAGTTACCCTTTCGGAAGAAACTGGTATACCGAGCTTGCCCGTGACCAAATAATTTGTTTTGGAGGGGTTAGATTCGGTATGAATAAAAAATCTAAAGTATTTTTTGTTATATCTACTGGATAGAAAATTTTTAACGTCCATTTCGAACAGAATTTGTTGAACTACAGACTCGCTGTCCAAATTGATGTTGCTAATGGTATAAATTGGAATGGAAGGCACTCGGATATGAATGCTTTCATTTTCGAGAGTAAGGTCCGTGTAGGTTACTTCGGCGTATCCTTCCTTTTCAACTTTTAAGTCAAAAGTTAAAGAGTCCTCTACCTCAAATGAAAAGGAACCATTTTTCTCTGATAAAACGTTTTGGACTGACTCTTCCTCTACAATCAATGTGACCTCAAAACCACTGTGATCATCAATTTCAAATGAGCGACCTCGTTCATCATCTGCGGACACAAATCCCTTTATGGTATAAATAGTAGGCTCAGAGTCGTTTTCTTGACAAGAAAATAGCAACAAATAAAGGAGGATAAACGGGAGTCGAATCATATCATTTTTCAGGAAAGACAATTGGCCTTTGGTCTTCCCTGAAAAATGTTTAGTACATCATGAGTGATTGTCAGCTATTTGACTATTTGATCTCACACTCCTTAAAGGTAATACCATGAGATTCAAGCTCATTGAGTACTGGCTCGTAGATATCTTTCTCTGTAGGAATATGAACGCCTTTCGGACTCATTTTTTCTTGTAGAATCAGCTGTGCTGACACAGCTAGCGGAAGCCCAACAGTCTTAGACATGGCCGTATTGATAGAATCTTCGCCTTCTATAGCCATATAAGATTGGATTTGCTTTGTTTCATTTCCCTGTAGATACACAAATTTGTGCCACATCACAATCATGTCTTTTTCATCAGGCTCGATGGTCCACTTTTTCTTCAGAATGTGTTCTAATATCTGTGCAGGAGTGCCCTTATCTAATCCAACAAGCTCGTCTTCGAACATGCCTAGCCATTTGAGTTTAAACATCTCATCAGATTCTAAATCAAGGTTTAGATAATGTGCCAATTTTAGTTCTACAGAGTCATCTGGGTTGAAGGATAGAAATGAATTGATAAATTGACGATGAGTCATATTTGATACATCATGTAGCTCGTAGGTATCATCGGTTGCGCCTAACTGGATAAAGACATCCCAAGCTTTACAAAATCCTACTCTTCTTAAAGTTCCTCGGTAGAGTGTTTTTATTCCTCTTAGTTTGTAGGCATCAAGATATTTTAGAGAATCTCTATTAGCGTATCCTTCGAAGTATCCATATTCAGGAATGTGTATCACTTCTGTTCTTCTAAATAATTTTTGATACGGGATGTATTTGTAGCGGCCTTCCTGAATAAATTTTACAAAACCTTGGCCCGCCAACACGACATTTCTTGGGTTCCATGTGAACTTGTATTCCCATGGATTATCATCATCACTTGGTGCCAATAGCCCTCCAGTAAAGGTTTCAAATGCTTGGAGCTCATGTCCTGCATTTCGAATTCTGTCCAATACTTTCATGGCAGACATGTGATCAATCCCAGGGTCAAGTCCCATTTCCATGATCAATCCGGCTCCATTTTTTTCAAACTCGCTGCTGAGGGCTTTGATCTCGTCAGTTACGTAGGAAGCTGTTAGCATGTTGATACCATGCGCGGCGCAAATTTTGGCTACATGGATGTGAAAGGAAGCCGGCATCATGGAAATCACCAAATCAAATCCTGAAGTCAATTTTTGTTGATGGGCCTCATTGAATATGTCAAATGATATAGCTTCTCCTCGCGAATTGTCTTTTATTTTTTCCTTGGCTAATTTTTCATCCAAATCTCCAACCACTACTTGCCAGTCGTTGGGTTCGGCGTGCTTAAGTAGAAATTCTATGAGGGTAGAAGAAGATCTTCCTGCACCAAGTACAAGTACTTTTTTCATTTTTAGTTGTATTATGTTTTTGGGTATTGTGCTGTTTTTGGGTCGTTGATTGGTCTAAAAAAGAAGCAAATTATTTGAATTTCATGGCCACTAACAAAACATTTACTTAAAAAAATAAGTATTAAATTGTCCATATTGCTTTAGTGCATTTAAACCCATATTTCCGACCATGGCCAAAAAGATAACTCATCAGATAGAGGCAGAATTATTGGATTATTCCGAATTAGACTCGGAACAAAAGACACTGGTTGATGAAGCGAAAGGAATGTTGGATCAAGCTTATGCGCCCTATTCCAAATTTCACGTTGGGGCAGCTGTTTTATTAGAAGGAGGAGCGGTAATCAAAGGTAGTAATCAGGAAAATGCGGCCTACCCTTCTGGATTGTGCGCCGAACGCGTAGCTATTTTTAGTGCTGGTGCCAATTATCCACAGCAAAAAATAAAAATGATTGCTATTGTCGCCAAACCTCAAGGAGCCAAAGATTTTGTTATGGCATCGTCTTGTGGCAACTGCAGGCAAGCCATGATGGAGTATGAAAGTAACCAGTCTGAACCGATTCAACTGCTCTTTGTACGTCCCAACAATGAAATACTGAAAACTACAGTGGGAGACTTATTGCCTTTTGGTTTTGACTCTAAGAGTTTAAATGGATAATGTGTGGCAACTTCACTTTCTGCATTACTTTTGAAAGATAATTTTCCATCGTACTGAAAACGATTAATTTTTGAAATTTTAAAAACCATGAAATATAAAATAGCAGTAATTGCAACTCTTTTGTTTGTTGGGTCTTGTGCGCCGAAGTTGTCTTTTACCTGGACAAAGCCAAACTATGAAACTACTAAGTATAAGAAAGTAGCCATTTTTTCAAGCGGAAGAAACTTACAGGTCGCTATGGAGTTTCAGGATACTATGGTGGAATATTTAGCTGATAAGGGAATAACGGCTGTTTCTGGCATGTCCATCCTTAATCCAATGCAGTCAGAATCGCTGAAGCCTGAGCAGATCAAAAGCACCTTACTAAAGGAAGGTGTAGATGCTGTAATATCAGTTACACTGGTTGATAAAGATAAATCTATGGAGTATGTCCAGGGCACCAACATGTATATGTATGGAGGATATGGTTTTGGAGGTTATTATGGATACAGATACGGACCAGGGTTTTATGATCCAGGATACTATTCAGAATCGACTACCTACTTGCTTGAAAACCACTTCTATGAAATAACTGAAGATGGAAATAAGGAAGATGCATTAGTTTGGGCCTCTCAGAGTGAAATTACAGATCCATCGAAGAGCATTACTAAAACTTATTCCAAAATGCTTGTAAATGCTCTTATTAGTGATGGAATTATTCAGTAAGTGCTTTCTGTTTCCTACCTGTGGCGGATGAAGGAAAAATAATGTTTCGATCTTCTGTCATATGGTTTGGGTTCTATTTTTTGACATGCTTCTTTGTACCTACTAAGGTCGAAGCGCAGGATTCTCGGGGCTCGGGTCAACTTTGGCTGGCCGGTGAAGTGAAGTATAATACGAAATCAAATTTCGTAATTAGAGGTAAACTCGAATATCAAACTGAATATGACAGCGATGACCAATGGAACAGTTGGATCATTGGATTTGGGGCAGACTATTTGTTGATTCCCAATCTAGAATTGAATGGTGTTCTGCAAGGCTTCTCTACTAATGAAAATGATACGCTGAGCAAAAGGGAACTGAGGCCTGTGTTGGGGATAAAATTCGATTTTATAAACAAGGGCAGATTTATATTTTATAACCACCTAAAATTCGAGTGGCGGCAGATATATTTAAGCACAGCTGAGTTAAACTCGGGATCTTTGCGAGTTCGTGAGCAATTGGGCATGACAATGGCATTGACACAAAAAAATCCATCCATGAACAAGTCATTGAATTTATTGATTTGGACTGAGGCCTTTTTTGTCAAAGAGGATAAAGAAAAAGAACGATTTTCAAATCGGGTGCGCCTAGTGTGTGGATTAAGTTATAGACTAAGCGATCAATGGAAAATAGCCATGACCTATTATCGACAGCGCTCACGAAATCAAATTGGAGAATCATTTGAAAGTCAGGAGAATATTTTGCGTTTAAAGGCGACTTGCTATTTGTAGTAGTAAGGCATAAAAAAAGCAGCGTTTGAATCTCAAATGCTGCTTTCTGGGTGAAAGACCGGACTCGAACCGGCGACCTCCTGAACCACAATCAGGCGTTCTAACCAACTGAACTACAATCACCATATTTGATCAACCCGTTGGTCGATCCCTTAAAAAGGAGTGCAAATTTAGAAATTTGTATTCTTAATTTCCAAAACTAATCTTGCATTTATTTTCTATCGAATGATAAGCGCATACCATTTACCCCTTCGTTCATCTGTCCATGGTCATAGGCCAAGTGTCCTGAGACGAAAGTATGGGTGATTTTGCTTCTAAAAGTTTGCCCTTCAAACGGACTCCAGCCACATTTTGAGAGTACATTTTCTTTTTGAACCATCCATTTGTCATTAGTATCTACCAGTACTAAATCTGCATAGTATCCTTCTCTGATATAACCTCTCTCTTTTACCTCGAAGAGAATAGCAGGGTTATGACACATTTTTTCTACTACTCTTTCTATAGAAATCTTTCCATTCAAGTGATGTTCGAGCATGGCAGGCAAGGCATGTTGAACCAATGGTCCTCCTGATGGGCAGTTCAGATACCCATTGTCCTTTTCTTCCATGGTGTGTGGTGCGTGATCAGTTGCAATCACATCTATTTTATCATCCAACATGGCCTGGAAAATGGTGTCTCGATCAAAAGCTGTTTTAACGGCTGGGTTCCATTTGATTAGTCCACCCTTGGTGAGGTAATCTTCGTCTGAAAACCACATGTGGTGGATGCAGGCTTCAGAAGTGATCAGTTTGTCTTTCAAGGGAATAGAATTATCAAATAGCTCAGTTTCTTTTCCAGTCGAAATATGTAGGACATGGAATTTGGTATTGTTGGCTTTTGCCAATGCCACTGCTTTAGACGAAGAAAGGTAGCAGGCTTCTTCGCTTCGGATCAAAGGGTGAGCGGTAAATGGAATTTTATCATCGTACTTCTCTCGGAAGAGTTCTGTATTTCTTCGGATGGTGCTTTCATCTTCGCAGTGCGCAGCTACAATGAGTTCAGCTCTGGAAAATAATTCTGTTAGCGTTTTTTCATTGTCCACCAGCATGTTGCCGGTAGAAGACCCCATAAATACTTTGATCCCGCAAACTTCTTGACGACTGGTCTTCATTACTTCTTCTATATTGTCATTAGAAGCGCCCATAAAAAATGAATAGTTCGCCAAAGAGGACTGAGAGGCAATATCGTATTTGTCTTGGAGTAGTTCTTGAGTCAGTGCATTAGGTACGGTATTCGGCATTTCCATAAATGAGGTTATACCTCCTGCCACAGCCGCTCTGCTTTCGGTGTAGATATTTGCCTTGTGTGTTAGTCCCGGCTCTCTAAAATGTACCTGATCATCGATAAGCCCTGGAAGCAAAAATTTTCCATCGGCATCTATAACTTCTGCGGTTTCATGAGAAAGGCCAAAACCTATTTTTTCTATGCGTTGATCTTTGATTAATACATCGTGAGCGAGTATTTCTCCCTCATTAACCATTTTTGCGTTTTTGATTAATGTGTACTTGGCCATTCTTCTGATTTTATTCGGTGAAAGTCTGTTTGCCGCAATTAACACCAAGAATCGAGTGAAACTTGATAAATTGCATCACAAAATTAATTGGCTTCGGCTTCTAATTGCTATCCATGTCGAATAACATCGAAAATTTCTCAGATTTTAAGTTCAACAAGCAAGTGCTTAATGCCATTGACGAGGCGGGTTATACATCGCCTACCCCTATTCAAAAGAAAGCTATACCGTTGGTGCTGTCTGGGCATGATGTGATGGGCATTGCTCAGACGGGAACAGGTAAGACGGCTGCATTTGTTCTTCCGCTGCTGATGAAACTCAAGTATGCACAAGGTCAAGACCCAAGAGCTTTGATTTTAGCCCCGACCAGAGAGTTGGCCTTGCAGATTAATGAGAACATTAAAAAGTATGCGACATATGTTGACCTGAGATACGCGGCGGTCTATGGGGGAACAGGAATGAAGGCTCAAGAGGAAAAGCTAGCCGATGGGATAGATATATTGGTGGCTACTCCAGGTCGCTTTATGGACCTTTATAGAAAAAGGATTTTCACTACGAAACAAATCAAAACGTTAGTGATTGATGAGGCGGACAAAATGATGGATATGGGATTCATGCCTCAGATTCGACAGATTTTAGAAATCATCCCTGTGAAAAGGCAAAATCTGCTTTTTTCTGCTACTATGTCTTCCATTGTCGAAAACCTGTCTGCTGAATTTTTGGAGTTTCCAGAAAAAGTAGAAGTCACGCCACAATCATCAACAGTAGATACTATTACTCAGTCTCTGTACCTGATTCCCAACTTTAAAAGCAAGATCAATATGCTGGATTATTTGTTGGCCAAAGAGGAAATGACCCGGGTGATCATTTTTGTAAAAACAAAGGCCAATGCAGATAATATCTTCAAGTTTATAGATAGAAAGATTACGAAGTCGGTTAGGGTGATCCATGGAAATAAGGCACAAAACACCCGACTCAATTCAATAGATGCTTTTAAGAATGGAGAAATAAAAATCCTGGTAGCCACCGATGTAGCAGCACGAGGATTGGATGTGAGTATGGTCTCTCATGTAATCAACTTTGATGTGCCTTTAATTTATGAAGACTATGTACATCGAATTGGACGAACAGGAAGAGCTGAAAACACGGGAATAGCTATCACATTTGCTAATCGAGCGGAAGAATATCATGTTAAACAAATTGAGAAGTTAATAGACAAGAAAATTGAGCATGAACCTATTCCATCAGAAGTGGAAATAGAAAAGACTCCATTTGTCGAACAGCAAGAACAATTACGCGAAATAGACTATCGAAAAAAGAAATTGGATCCGACCTATCAAGGCGCTTTTCATGATAAAAAGGAAAAGAAGTCAAAAAAAGCTAAAAAAAGACGTTAGTAAAATCGATTCATTCGTCTAAGAAATTGACAGATTCGTCGAAAAAATATTTTGATTCATAGAATTTAATTTACCAGAATAAAGAAAGAGGTTATTATTGCTACAGAAAGATGGATTAAATAGTCTTTCTTTCCATAGCTGGTTGAAAAGATCTTGTGGGGAATAGGTACATCGGTACCTAATCCCACAAGTATCGATTCCTCGCCTCCAATTTTCCAGCTCTAAATCACACAAATTTCACAAGCCAAGAAAGTATCATTTTAAGAGAATTAGTTCGTATTTTTTTGACTAATTCAGATTAGATTTGCGCAAATTTTCGTAAGGAAAATATATTTGTTTGAAAAGCGTAAACCACGAATCCAAAATGATAGCAAATCTTAACGAGCGCACCTATTTTCAGCACCGTCATAACGGGCCTTCTAATGAAGATATTTCTCAGATGTTGGACACCATCGGTGTTGATTCAGTCGATGAATTGATTGATCAAACGGTGCCAGAAAACATCCGCAAAAGAGCTGACCTAAACATACCTGAAGCGCTCGATGAGTTTAGCTATGTGAGATACGTAAAGGAGATTGCATCTAAGAATAAGGTTTTCAAATCGTTTATAGGACTAGGATATTACAATTGCGTCACTCCAGCAGTTATCCAAAGAAACATTCTTGAGAATCCAGGATGGTATACTGCATACACACCATATCAAGCTGAAATAGCGCAAGGGAGACTAGAGGCTTTGGTTAATTT
Organism: Reichenbachiella sp.; assembly: GCF_033344935.1. Classification (NCBI taxonomy): domain Bacteria; kingdom Pseudomonadati; phylum Bacteroidota; class Cytophagia; order Cytophagales; family Reichenbachiellaceae; genus Reichenbachiella; species Reichenbachiella sp. Next base: position 1,096,181 of record NZ_JAWPMM010000001.1, read on the forward strand.
TCAGACTATGGTTTCGGATCTCACAGGAATGGAGATCGCAAATGCCTCTCTATTGGATGAAGCTACAGCAGCGGCGGAAGCCATGTCTATGCAATTCTCATTGAGAAAAAAGGACAAGAAATCTGCCCATAAGTATTTTGTGGATGAAAGAATATTCCCTCAAACCTTAGATGTACTTAAGACTAGGGCATTGCCAATCGGTATAGAATTGGTTATTGATAAATACGAAAATATTGACATTTCTTCTCCTGAATATTTTGGATTGATTGTACAATACCCGAATTCAGAAGGAAGTGTAGAAGATTATAGAACACTCTTTTCAAAAGCGAAGGAAAATCAAGTTTTCATTACAGCAGCCACTGATTTGATGAGCTTGGTGTTATTAACTCCTCCTGGCGAAATGGGTGCTGATGTAGTCGTTGGAACTACACAAAGGTTTGGCGTACCTATGGGATTTGGCGGTCCTCATGCAGGTTTCTTTGCAACAAGAGAAGAGTACAAAAGACAGATACCAGGTAGAATAATCGGAGTATCTCAGGATAGCCATGGAAACAAAGCTTACCGAATGGCTTTGCAAACCAGAGAGCAACACATCAGAAGAGAGAAAGCTACTTCTAATATATGCACGGCTCAAGTTTTGCTTGGCGTGATCGCTGGAGCATATGCGGTATACCATGGTCCCAATGGTTTAAAAAGAATAGCATCGAGAATCCATGGATTGGCACAGCTGGCTAGTCTGTATCTAGGTGAAATGGGATTTGAACAGGAGAATCAAGTCTATTTTGATACCTTGAAAATCAAAGCAGATGACTCGTTAAAGGAAAAAGTAAGAAAGGAAGCTGAATCACGAGGCATCAATCTCAACTATTATAATAATGGGTCAATCGGTGTAGCATTTGATGAGACGCATACGGTGGTTGAATTGGTAGAAATTGTTTCTATTTTTGGAAAATTCGGCTCAAAGATAATTGATGAGGCAACAGTGATTGAGGCTGCGAATCACGTTGAAATTAAATTCAACGGTGACTTCGATCGGACTTCAAGCTTTATGGAACATCCTGTTTACCAAAAATATCAATCTGAGCATGAGATGCTGAGATACTTGAAGAGGTTGGAGAATAAAGATTTGTCTTTGGCCCATTCGATGATCTCGCTTGGCTCATGTACGATGAAGTTGAACGCAACTTCTGAGATGGTTCCTATTACTTGGCCTGAGTTTGCTCAAATGCACCCATTTGCGCCAGTTGATCAGACACAAGGATACAGAGAACTCATTACCAACTTGACAGAGTGGCTGTCAGAGATTACAGGGTTTTATACCACCTCACTACAACCTAACTCTGGTGCACAAGGAGAGTATGCGGGCTTATTAGTAATCAAAGCGTATCAAGCAGATAAAGGAGAAGAACATAGAAATGTAACGTTGATTCCTTCATCAGCGCACGGTACAAACCCAGCTAGCGCAGTGATGGCAGGAAATAGCGTGGTGATCGTGAAATGTGATGAGAAGGGTAATATTGATGTAGCAGATCTAAAAGCGAAAGCAGAACAATATAAGGAAACGTTATCTTCATTGATGATCACTTATCCATCTACACATGGAGTGTTTGAGGAAAGCGTGATTGAAATCTGTGAAATCATTCATCAGAATGGTGGACAAGTCTATATGGATGGCGCAAACATGAATGCACAAGTTGGCTTGACAAGTCCTGGCCATATTGGTGCTGATGTTTGTCACTTAAACTTACATAAGACATTTGCTATCCCACATGGTGGTGGAGGTCCGGGGATTGGTCCTATTGGAGTGGCTGAACACTTAGCTCCATACCTTCCTGGTAGTCCTTTGGTTGATATTGACAATGGCAAAGCCATCAGTTCAATTTCTGCTGCGCCATTTGGAAGTGCTGGCGTGTTGCCAATTTCTTATGGCTATGTGGCTATGATGGGACCTGATGGTTTGTTGAATGCTACAAAAATGGCGATTCTTAATGCAAACTATATCAAGACACGATTAGAAGCTAAATTCCCAATTCTATATACTGGTGTAAATGGAAGATGCGCTCACGAAATGATCGTTGACTGCAGAGCATTTAAATCATTTGGTATCGAAGTAGAGGATATTGCGAAGCGACTGATGGATTATGGTTTTCATGCACCAACGGTATCATTCCCTGTGGCAGGAACGCTCATGATCGAACCAACAGAAAGTGAAACCAAGGAAGAGTTAGATAGATTCTGTGATGCCTTATTGCAAATCAGAGAAGAGATTGAAGCCGTTGAGAATGGCAGTATGGATGCTAATGATAATGTGCTGAAAAACGCTCCTCATACAGCAGATTCAGTATTGGCTGAGGATTGGAATCATGGTTATACCAGAGCAGAGGCAGCTTATCCTTTAGAGTACCTTAAAACAAATAAATTCTGGCCTTCAGTAGGTCGAGTTGATAACGCTTATGGCGACAGGCATTTGTTCTGTAGCTGTATTCCTGTTGAGGAATTTGAAGAAGTAGTGGAGGCCTAAATTTCGACGGGCAACCGCTTCTCAAAATATATCATTATAAGATCAAGTTAAAGCCTAGCTTGGCAAGGTTTTGGCTTGATCTTTTTAAATTCAATCAATGAAAAAACCTTTACTTTTCTTTATCACTCTAGTCTTGCTCTGCAGTTCTGTCCTTACAGGACAGGAGGCAGTAGTGGCTGATGAGGAGAAGACTGCGTTGAATTTTGCGAGACCCGAGGAAAGCACGCTCAATTATAATAGCAAGCTGGCTGTGAAACCTCTCGATTATGAGCTTTCAGCTGTTGATGATAAATCATTCAAGGTTAAATTTATTAATCAGCCATCAGACTACCTGGACATCAAAATCTATGATGTTATTGGTAATCTGATTTTAAAAGAAAGTGTCAAACAAGCCAAGGATTCTGAGTTGGAATATCAATTCGATGAAATCAAGTCGAAAATTTTTGTGATAAAAGTAAAATCTGGAAAAGAAAATCTTACCAAAAAGATTAACCTTTAAGTCGAACCTCCTTCGATCTTAGCCACTTCCTAAAATACCTTCTTCTCCCTTCATTTTTTTGATTATATTGTGTCCGATATTGATACAGTTTTTTGTTCAATATGGATCGCTTTTTTGTTAAAGCAAGAATGAAAATGTCCTTTGATGGATGCTGGCATATATTTCTATGTTTGGCACATATTCTGAGTAGTAAGAGATCACTAAAGAAAAAACCGTGGAAAAAGAATTAGGAAACATATTAATAATTGATGACGATGAGGATGTGCTATTTGCAGCCAAAATGTTATTAAAAAAGCACGCTAAAAATGTAATCATTGAAAAGAATCCAAAGAAGATTCCCTTTTTGATGAACAATGATACTTACGACGTGATTTTACTGGATATGAATTTCAGTAAGGATATCACAAGTGGTAAAGAGGGTTTTTATTGGTTGGAGCAAATTTTGGAGCGTGACCCGAAAGCTGTAGTGATTCTGATAACGGCCTTTGGTGATGTGGAGATGGCTGTTCGTGCTTTGAAAGAAGGCGCTACAGATTTTGTATTGAAACCATGGCAGAACGAGAAACTGTTAGCTACGCTCAACACGGCCGTAAAACTTAAAAAATCCTACAAAGAAGTAGATCAATTAAAGTCAGCCAAGAAGCAGCTTGAAGAAGAAATAAACCAGCCTTTTAAAGAAATCATTGGAGAGAGTCAGGCGATTAAAGATGTCTTCAAGGTAATTGAAAAAGTGGCTCAAACGGACGCCAACGTGTTGATTTTAGGAGAGAATGGAACAGGAAAGGAGTTGATCTCACGAGCTATTCATATGCAGTCTCTAAGGAAGGACAATGTATTTGTAGGTGTTGATATGGGAGCCATCACAGAAACGCTCTTTGAAAGTGAGCTCTTTGGTCATAAGAAAGGAAGCTTTACGGATGCCAAGGAAGACCGAACAGGTCGCTTTGAAGTAGCCAATAAGGGCACGCTCTTCTTGGATGAAATCGGAAATTTGAGCATGCCACTGCAGTCGAAGCTGCTTACAGTAATTCAGAATAGACAAGTCACAAAGATTGGAGCCAATAAGCCTGCGAATATTGATATCCGTTTGATTTGTGCAACTAATATGCCTATCTATGACATGGTCGAGGATTCGACATTCCGTCAAGATTTATTGTATAGAATCAATACGGTTGAAATCCATTTACCTTCGTTGAGGGAGAGGCTCGAAGATATCCCATTATTGGCAGATCATTTTGTTAAAACCTATAGTTCCAAATATAGAAAGAGCGGTAAGAAAATTGGAGCGGCCGCACTAAAAAAATTACAAAAGTATCATTGGCCGGGTAACATCAGAGAATTGCAGCATGCGATTGAACGAGCGGTGATCATGAGTGATGAATCTTCATTGACACCGGACGATTTTTTCTTCTTGAATCATAAGCCAGAAGGTCAATCTGATGGAGATGCAGATATCTTTAACTTGGACGAGGTGGAGAAGAATGTGATCAAAAAGGCTATTGATCGACATGATGGCAACATATCAAAAGCAGCCAAAGAGCTGGGACTAACCAGAGCATCACTTTATCGCCGATTAGAAAAGCATGGCCTATAGCAATAATTTCAAGGTCAATCTCATAGTTCGAGTACTTCTAATTTTTTGTACTTGCATTCTGCTTATAGATCTGTTCTATACGGACTCATATACTTTGACAAAAGTGCTTGTTGGGTCCTTGTTGGTTTATGAGATTTACGTGCTTATCAAGTATTTGGATAAGACCAACCAAGAGTTGGCGGGCTTCTTAAATTCGATCAAATATGATGACTTCACGCATACTTATACAACAAAGAAGACAGGCACTTCTATGGATGATCTGTACGTCCAGTTTAATAATGTAATCAAAAAGTTCCGTGAGATCAGAGCAGAAAAGGAAGCTCAACACAATTATCTAAGAACCATCGTGCAGCATGTAGGGATAGGGATTATCACATTTGATAAATCTGGGGAAATACAAATTATCAACTCCACAGCTAAGTCTTTGTTGGGAGTAGAACTCCTGAAAAATGTAAAGCAGCTAAAAAGTGTTAGTGAAGAATTGGTGAATAGCCTTTTGGAGCTAAAAACAGGAGGACGTGATTTATTGAAAATTGAGAAGAAGGGAGAAGAGGTGCAGTTGGCCATTTATGCCATAGAGTTGATGCGTAGAGATGAAGAGTTCAAGCTGATTTCCATCCAAAATATCAAAAGTGAATTGGAAGAGAAAGAGATGGATGCCTGGCAGAACTTGATCCGTGTTTTGACTCATGAGATAATGAATTCTGTAACGCCGATCTCTTCGCTGGCAGCAACTGTTGAATCGGAGCTCGAATCGCAGATTTTTGCAGAGGATTTTAAAGTGGAAAACATTTCAAAGGATGATCTTTCTGACTTTCATATGGCGCTCCAGACTATTCATAAACGTAGCGAAGGGCTCATTAAATTCGTAAGTGACTTTAGAAATCTCACGCGTATTCCAATACCACAATTGGAAGATATTTTGATCTGTGATCTCATCAAGCCGATATTAAATTTACTTCGATTTGATATTGAGCAGAACAACATAAAAATCGATTTAAGTGTCGAACCAGAACAATTAATGGTCCGAGTGGATAAGGAACAGGTAGAGCAAGTGCTGATCAACCTGATCAAAAATGCGATTCAGGCCATGGGAGAAAACGAGGAGTTTGACAAGGCCAATGAGATTTCCATCCGTGCTGCTGTAGAGAGCGATGATCGAATCACAGTGAAAATTAAGGACAATGGAACCGGCATAGATGAAGAGGCGCTTAAAAAGGTGTTTATTCCATTCTTTACGACTAAAAAATCTGGCTCTGGTATTGGTCTTAGCTTGTCTAAGCAGATCATGAGAAAACACAATGGGAATATCTCAGTTCAGTCTGTCGTCAATGAAGGAACTGAGTTTACACTTAGTTTTCCTCGATAGAATAAATTTCAAACTTAATCGTATCGTAAGTAGTTACCCTATTTATATTAGTGGTTAGATTACTTTGTCATGGCGATAATTAGTAAGAAAAAGATTCCTTTTACGATCAGTCAAAAACTGAGGACCTACTTGCATAAATACAAGCGGACTATCGCTGTGCCCATAGAATACGAATCATTGCTCCGCTATGATAATTCAATTCCGTTATATGACAACCAGGGTGTAGATACCTTATGGGAGACGGTATTCTACCCACAGTCTGATATGGCCATGATACATCATGATTTGAAACAGATATATTCGGAGATCAAGGCCGATGGAGATGTGAGCGTCATGGATCACTTGATGGTAGAGCGAGTCGATATTTGTCAATACGGTAATACAAAACCCTTCAGAGTGAGAATTGTAAACCGTATCAATGACAATTTTGATTATTTCTATATCAAAAATGCTGATGCTTCTAGAATCTATGGGCTGGAATTAGAGCACTTATTATCTCCCAATAGGATCAATTATGTGGTGCATAAGAATACCTTGATAGAAGAGCATATTGCTGGTATTCCAGGAGATCAATTCATTAAAGAGTATCTCAAAGACAAGAATTTGAATGAGATACGTCTAGCCAAAGAGTTTGTGAAATTTAATGAGCGCTGTTTTGTTCGTTTGTTGGGTGACATGCATTCGAGCAATTTTGTAGTGAACATCATTCCTGATTTTGAACAGATCTCGTATCGATTAAAGGCCATTGATTTTGATCAGCAGTCTTATGAGGGAAGGAAGAACATTTACTTACCACAGTATTTCAAACAGAACAACGCATTGATCAATATGGGACTCAAGCATATGACCCCAGAGACTGTTCGCCAGTATCAAAAAGAAGAAAGATCCTTGATTGCCAATCGATTACGGGTGGCTAGGTATCGGGTGGTTGATTTGATGAGAGCGATGATCGATGATACGATTTCGTTTCCCAAAAATGTGATGTCTCTCAAAAAAGATTTAGCAGAATTTTATCACGAACCTAAATTTATGACTTGTCGTAATATGGGCGAGATCGTCAAACTCAGCCTTTGGATGGTCTTTAAGAAAACTGAAATGTATAATTTTTAACTCTATGAAAAATTTACTTCTTGTATTAATGGTGGTCTTTTTGGCTGCCTGTGGCACCAAAAAAAATGAGCCAGAAAGTAACCTGGAAGAAAGCGAGGACGTCAACCTTCCGGAAGAGGGCTTTAATTATGAAGCTTCAGATCCAGAAGCGATAGTGATTGCTGACAAAGTAATGATGGCCATGGGAGGCAGGAAAGCTTGGGAGGAGACAAGGTTTATCGCCTGGACCTTTTTTGGGAAACGTCAATTGCTTTGGGATAAGTATACCGGAGATGTCAGAATTGACTATCTGGATCGTGATGAAAAGCTCTTAGTTAATATCAATAGTTTGAACGGCAGAGCAGCTATCAACGGAAAAGAAATAAGTGAGCCGGATTCTTTGGCAGGCTATTTGAATAAAGCAAAAAGTATTTGGATCAATGACTCGTATTGGTTGGTTATGCCATTTAAATTGAAGGACTCCGGTGTATCATTATTCTACTTAGGAAATGATACTACTGAAATTGGAAAGGAGTCTTTTGTGCTTCAATTGGCATTTGAAAATGTGGGCGATACCCCGAACAACATTTACAATGTTTGGGTGGACGAGGAAAGTAATTTGATTACGCAGTGGGCGTTTTTTGAAGCTTCCGAACAGCCACATCCTTCTTTCATTACGCCGTGGGAAGGTTATAAAAAGTATGGAAACATCATGCTATCCGGTGGACGAGGAAAGGGACAGTTGACAGATATAAAAGTATTGAATGAGGTGCCAAAAGAGGCATTTACATCGTTTGAACCAGTGAACTATAATGACTAAAAATTTATACAGAATGATTGCATTAAAAAAACTATTCGTATTTGGGCTAATGGTATGTTTGAGTCTGTCTGCTTTGGCAGAAGATGGGATTTTTATTTTATCTAAAACAAAAACACTCGACAATGGTGGTGTAGCCACTTCTGAAATTTATTTGACAGCCAATAAAATGTTGGTGAAAAATTCAGGGTCGGATAACAGCTCAATCATCTTCGATGGAAAAACTGAAATATTCACTTTCATTGACAATAAGAAAAAGGAATACTATCAATTCGATAAACCGACCTTGCTTCAGCTGAAAGAGCAAATTAAGATGATGGCTAAGATGATGCAGCAGTTTGCAGCTAATATGCCTGCTGAACAAAAGGCTAAATTCGATCAAATATTAAATCCGAAGACAGGAGATATGATGACCTATCAAGAAAATGGTAAGAATGATAAAATCGGTGCATGGAAAACGGTAGGGTATGATGGATTGAATGATGGGGACAAAATGCTGCAAATGAATATTGCTTCTTACCGCACGTTAGGTGTGACTGAAAGCCAATTTGGTGTCATGAAGCAGATGATGAACTATTTTAAGGAGAATCTACAGGAAGTGGTGGCGCTGTTGCCCACTGGAGGTTCTTTCTCTCAATTAAACTTTGATGAAAAGAGTCCAATATTGAAAGACGGGATTCCGGTGAAAACCATTGCCTACAAAGATGGTAAGGCAGCAAACGAAAATATTGTCGAGTCTTTAACAAAAAAGGATATCTCCGCCGATCAATTTAAAGTTCCTGCTGGTTACAAGCAACAACAAATCAACATGCAGAGCATGGGAAGATGAAATTTCTTGAATCGGGATATAAAGGCAATCTCCATAAGATTGCCTTTTTGTTAGAAATAGAATTTAGCCGCAAAGCTCATGCCTCTCAGCTGTACACGAGTATTGGTGTCTTCTATGGGAGTTCTTCCTGATTGGCTTTCTATGGCCAGTACAAAACTGTCTGAGCCAGTATAGGCTAACTTTGTCGTAAAGGAAGAAGTCAAGTCACCTTCTGTGGAAAAAATATTTGTAAGCGTATTAGCATATCCACCAACGATAAGTGATACAGGTAGATTGATCCATTTCTTAAAATTGATAGACACATTAGAACCGAAATAATATTGAAATGAAGGATCAGTTCGTTCTAACGTCTCTCCATATACTACTTGTCCATCCATGTTAAGAGCAACACTAGGTCCAAAGGCATACGAGGCAACCATTCCACCACCACCATTTAGTGCAGGCACATCTCGGGTGAGATCCGCATAGGGTTTGCCATTGATCAGATCTACTAAATATTGTTGGACATCAACGATACTGGATTCTGTATTGGTCAACTTGAAATACCCAGATAGGGCTAATTTTTTGGTTTGTTTTATTTTAAAAAGAATGCCTGGCTCAACCGTGATTATTGTGTTTACTCCACTTATAAATATACTTTCGGCATTATTTCCTATTCGTCCGGCATAATCCAAATTCACAAAAAAGCAGATCCAATCTTTGATTTTTTGGGTGTAGCCAAATCTCAAATTCACAAACAATAACTCTCCATTGAGATTGAGTATGGTGGAATCACCAACTGGAACCCCATCGGTAGTGAAAATTCCGGATTCTCCCAATCCTAATTCCAAAAAGAATGAAGTATTGGTATAAGGCGATTTCATGGCTTCAAAACTGACAAAGCGATGATCGTTGAGCGTTGGAATTTTGCTCAAGGTATCTGTTGATTGTGAATAGGAAAGAAAGCTAATTTCCAAGCAAAGGAAAAATAACCCTGTGATTCTTCTCATTTGCTTTTTTCTTTTTTGTTTAGAAAGTACCACGTTAGTTTTGTTTCTCCTGTAGTAGATTTTACTCTCGGAACACTTCCATTCGGTAATTCTTGACCACTTGATAGATTATTTAAGCCTTGGGTGTACATCAAGTCAATTGAAAAACGTACCTTTTTTATATTGAATCTATAGCCCAAACCGAAAATTGCTGAGAAATTAATGGGTTTAACATAAGAGTCAATATTGATAGTTTCGCCGATTTTGAATAAATCTAAGTTAGATTTAACTCTCACTTGAGTTTCTATTCCCGCCATAAATTGCCATTTGGTATTGTTAGAAATTATTTTCAACAGCACAGGTAAGGCGACAAAATCAAGTTCCAAGAAGGATATATCGATTGTTTTTGGTACTGTGGGTTCTTCTATTCCTTGTTCAATTTGTTCGATATACTCTTCATTGTTTTCGAAAATAGTACCCGAAATGTCCTTGTATCCTGGTATAAAAGTGATGTACACATCTTCCTTGATAGGAAGGTCAAGAACAAGCCCTGCTGACATGGAGCTATGCATGCGAAATCCCACATCAAATAGTTTGCTTACTCGATCGCCTTCAAATCGATTGGTTACAGATCCAGCATATATCCCGAGCGCTTGCTGTGCTCGAATTGCGTTAGAGCATAGAAAAAGAATGAGCAATAAGTACAAGAAGCGTTTTGCTTTCATTGATTCAAATATAAAGATCAGAATGAAATCGGCGCATGAATTTCAAACTGAATCGCCAGAATATTGTCATTGCCGTTTTTGTTGCCCCATACGCCTAGATTATCCAAATAGTCGGTGATTGGATTCATAAAGCCGAATTGAACACCCACAGCAAAGTCATTGGGTAAATAATATTTAGCGCCAAGCTGGGTAGGAAGTTGGATGATCAGATTGCGATAATTTTCTCCCAGAGATCTGGTGTCAGGCATATCAATAAGACTGTTGTCTGATTCATCTTTGGGATTAAATCTAAATAGCCCTATGCCTTGCGAGAGGTAGACCTTGTATTTTTTTTTGTCAACAAAATTGTAGTGAGCTTCGTAATTCAGGCCAAGAAATGCGCTTTTGAAGAAAGTGTTTGGTGTAGCAGGGACTCCAGAGTTGTCAGTCGTACTGTAATCGAGCTCCTGACCGGTGACAGAACCAATCGACAGCCGAAAATTCCCATTGAGCTTTTTGTCTTTGTTGAGTTTGAAACCAATATTGAACAAAAGCGAGCTACTGGAATAAGCTTTACCTAGGTCTCCGCTGTAGGAGGCGGGACCAACACCAAAGTGAATTTCTCTTGTTTTTTGAGTGAGCGAATCCTGAGACCAACCGTCCAATGCGAATAAGAAGCTAAAGGCCAAAAAAGAAAAGAATTTTAAGTTCATAGCAAAAAAATAACCACGCCATAGAGATAGCGTGGTTACTAAAATAAATATTGTATATCGAATTAAATAATTACAAATCAGTCAAGTCGAAAGTATCCATAAATGCAGTAGTGAATTGGCCTGATTTATAGATTTCATCGTCCATCAACTTGAGATGAAAAGGAATCGTAGTTTTAATTCCTTCGATTACAAATTCGCCCAATGCTCTTTTCATCCTTACTATTGCTTCTTCTCTTGTTTGAGCTGAAACAATCAGCTTCGCAATCATCGAATCGTAGTTTGGTGGAATGGTATAACCCGCATACACATGGCTATCTACTCGTACGCCATGCCCGCCCGGCATATGCAAATGTGTGATTTTACCTGGAGAAGGGCGGAAGTCTTTTGCAGGATCTTCAGCATTAATTCTACATTCAATCGCATGCAGCTGAGGAAAGTAGTTCTTGCCAGAAATTTTAATCCCTGCAGCTACTTTGATCTGCTCTTTGATCAAGTCAAAATCAGTTACCTCTTCCGTAATAGGGTGCTCCACCTGAATACGTGTATTCATCTCCATGAAGAAGAAGTCACCATGTTTGTCTAGCAAAAACTCGACTGTTCCTGCTCCTTCATATTTGATCGCTTCTGCTCCCAAAATGGCTGCTTGACCCATCTTCTCTCGAAGTTCCTGAGTCATTTTTTCAGCAGGACAAGGTGTTTCTTCCGTTAATTTTTGATGTCTTCTTTGGATCGAACAATCTCTTTCCGAAAGGTGACAAGCTCTACCATTACTATCTCCAACAATCTGGATTTCAACGTGACGTGGCTCCTCGACAAATTTTTCAAGATACATGCCGTCATTTCCGAAAGCAGCTTTGGACTCTTGACGAGCGTCATCCCATGCTTTTTGGAAACCACTTTCATCCTTAACAATTCTCATACCTCGGCCACCACCTCCGGCTGTTGCCTTTAGGATAACTGGGTATTTGATCTGTTTTGCGATTTTCTTACCTTCTTCTACAGAACTTAATAAGCCGTCAGACCCTGGGATCGTAGGAACACCAGCTTTTTTCATGGTATCCTTGGCCGTAGCCTTGTCTCCCATTTTGCTGATCATTTCTGCGCTAGCACCGATAAATTTGATGTTGTACTCTTCACAAAGCTGAGAGAACTCAGCATTTTCTGATAGAAATCCAAATCCTGGGTGAATAGCATCTGCATTAGTGATTTCCGCAGCAGATATGATCGTTTTCATATTCAAGTAAGAATCCTTACTTGGTGCAGGTCCTATGCAAACTGCTTCGTCGGCAAATTTTACATGTAGACTTTCTTTGTCGGCGGTAGAGTAAATAGCTACTGTGCTAATACCCATCTCACGACAAGTTCGAATAATTCTTAAAGCAATTTCGCCTCTGTTGGCAATTAATATTTTCTTAAACACGTGTCAGTCTTTAATTTCAAAAATCAATTATGACGGGTCAACCAAGAATAGTGGCTGATCGTATTCTACTGGCTGAGAATCATCTACTAGTACTTTTACAATAGTACCTGATACTTCAGATTCAATTTCGTTGAAAAGCTTCATTGCTTCTACAATACATACGGTCGATCCAGCAGATACTTTATCTCCAACATTCACAAAGGCAGGAGATTCTGGATTAGATGATCTGTAGAATGTCCCGATCATTGGTGACTTAATTTCAACGTAGTTGCCAGCAGGCGCACTCTCTGCGGCTGGTGCAGCAGGTGCTGCTGCTGTGGGAGCAGCTGGTGCCGGTGCTGCTGCGACAGGTGCTGCAGGAGCAGGGGCAGCTACGGCTCTTTCTATAACCTGAGTTTCGTTGCTTCTTTTGATATTAACTTTAAACTCTTCAGTTTCTATTTTTACTTCTTCGAGCCCTGAATTAGACAAGAAGTCTATCAATTCTTTGATTTCTTTTACCTTCATCTGCTAAGTGTTTATTCGTTTTACTTCAGTTTGAATGTTCAAACTAAATCAATTAGTTAGTGATGTTTAAGTGAGCCAATAAGCTCCCAATTGTTTTATCTAATTAAAATTAATGAGATTCACCTGATATAAAAATTTGGATGATGCTCATAAAAAAGAGTAAGAATTACTTCTTTACTCTTTCTACATAATTTCCTGTTTTGCTTTCTACTTTCACTACGTCTCCCTGGTCGATAAATAGAGGGACCTGAATCGAAGCACCTGTTTCAGTAGTTGCAGGTTTTGATGCATTGGTCGCGGTATCGCCTTTCAGACCTGGTTCAGTGTATGTGATTTCCATGATCACATGGTTAGGGAGTTCACACCCTAAAATCATTTCTTCTTCAGCATGAAAGATCACGTCTACGTTTTCTCCATCCTTAAGAAACTGTGGAGCGTCAATCAGCTCTTCTTCGATATTGATCTGTTCATAAGTATCATTATCCATGAAGTTGTAGCCTAGATCATCCTTATATAGAAACTGGTAGTTCCTTCTTTCTATGCGAGCTGTATTTACTTTATGACCAGAAGTAAAAGTATTGTCAATCACCTTTCCGGTTTTGACATTTTTCAATTTTGTTCTGACAAAAGCTGGGCCCTTGCCTGGTTTTACATGCTGAAATTCGACGATGAAATACAAACCGTGGTTGTATTCGATGCACATGCCATTTTTAAAGTCAGCGGTTGAAGCCATTTTATTGTTCTTTAATGTTGATTTATTTAGAATCGTAGGCCCATTTCAAATAGATAGACCCCCAAGTGAATCCGCCACCGAAAGCAGCAAGAATTACATTGTCACCTTTCTTTAACTGTTTCTCGTAGTCCCAAAGACATAAAGGTAGTGTGCCACTTGTCGTATTGCCGTATTTTTCAATATTGAGCATTACTTTATTTTCGTCGACTTCCATTCGTCGAGCGGTAGCATCAATAATTCTTTTATTAGCCTGATGCGGCACCAACCAAGAGATATCATCACCAGTCAAATTATTTTTCTCCATGATCTCAGCGGCAACATCGGCCATATTGGTTACAGCAAATTTGAATACTGCAGAACCTTCTTGAAATGCATAGTGCTTGTCTGCTTGAACGGACTCTACAGTAGCAGGCATTCTACTTCCTCCTCCTGGCATATTTAAATACTGAGCGCCTGATCCATCTGCCTTCAATATAGAATCCATTACACCTACCTCTTCGGTAGTTGGCTCTAGCAATACAGCTCCACCACCATCACCAAAGATGATACATGTAGTACGGTCTTTATAGTTGATAATCGATGACATCTTATCAGCTCCAATGACCAACACTTTTTTGTATTTGCCTGTCTCAATAAATTGAGAACCTGTGGTTAGCGCATATAGGAATCCAGAGCAAGCAGCAGAAATATCATAACTAAATGAATTGATGGCTCCAATTTCGTCAGCAATTATGTTAGCCGTGGCCGGAAACGGCATGTCTGGCGTGACTGTTGCACAAATGATAAGATCTATGTCTTTAGGATCAGTACCCGTTTTTTTGAGTAGTGCCTTAGATGACTCGATTCCAATCACAGAGGTGCCTTTGCCTTCTCCTTTTAGGATTCTTCTTTCTTTGATACCTGTTCGAGAGGTGATCCACTCGTCGCTGGTATCTACAAAGGTTTCAAGTTCCTGATTAGTCAGTACATAGTCTGGGACATAACCTTGAACACCTGTAATTGCTGCTCTTATTTTAGTCATTTGAAATTTTTATTCTTTTGAACTGGTCAAGCCTTTTGACGAATGGTCAAAAAGCGTTGGCAATTTAATGAATTAATTGGCTTTTGGTAGTCAGATTTGACTATCAAAATAGTATGCGTGCATACATCATATAAAACACAGAAAGTCTGCTTAAAAAGCAGACTCCATATATTTTATAAAAGTTCAAAAGAAATATTAAGCTAATACTTCTTTTTCGATCACTACTTTGCCTTTGTAGTACAATTTGCCTTCGTGCCAGTAGGCTCTATGAGGCAAATGAGCTTCACCAGTGGTAGCGCAAACTACATAGTTCTTAGCTTCTGCTTTGTAATGCGTTCTTCTCTTGTCTCTTCTCTGCTTCGAGGTTTTACGCTTTGGATGTGCCATCTTTCTTTTATTTTATTTCTTTAAATCCTTAATATTTTTGAGCGCTGCCCATCTAGGGTCAATTGCTTCATTATCTTCTTTTTCGTCAGTCTCTTCATCTTCTGATGAATACACCAACGCTATTTCAAGCTCTTCATCGTCTTCTTCATCTTGGAAATCCGGGTGAATTTTTTTCATCGGAACAGCTAGCGTCAAGTATTCGTAGATACTAGATGCTACATTGAGACTTTCTTGCGTATCAGGAATCACTAATAGATCATCCTCGCTGTCATCGTATTCCTCACCGTATTTCACGATCAAGTTTTCTTCGATATTGATGGGGTAATCAAATGACTCAAGACTTCTGTCGCAAATCAGTTCAATCATCCCTTCAATTTTAAAATCCATTGAAATCAGTCGTTCTTTTTTATCCAGTATCACGGTACATTTTCCGTGGCCGGACTCAATTACACTGTCTTCAACATTTTCAAAGAGCTTCTTATCAAACTCAAAATCAAACTCATGAACCCCTATTTTGAGTCCGTATATGTCGATTTTATATTGTCTGTCTGCTTTCATTTTTCCTTATATAGGAAATGAGTGCGCAAATTTAGATATATATTGTTAATAATTAAAATCTTATCCGGAAATTTGAAAGGAATTCATAAGGACTAAGAAATACCAGATACCATGCACAAGGCTCTTGATCAATTTACCCAAAAATTTGAACCTGAGTTGATTGACGAAATCAATCAATTGGGGCAATTGAAAAAGTATAAAACGGGTAAGGTGCTCATTGACTTTGCTAGCTATGTCAAAAATATCCCTTTGGTTTTATCAGGGGCTATCAAGGTAGTGAGAGAAGATGCTGAGGGGCGAGAACTATTTTTATATTTCTTGGGAGGCGGTGACACCTGTGCCATGAGTCTGACTTGCTGCATCAATCAGAAGAAAAGTGAAATAAAAGCTGTGGTAGAAGAAGATGCGGAAGTAATGATGATTCCTCTGCACTATATGGATGGTTGGATGAAGTATTCCTCTTGGAGACAATTTGTATTTAGTTCTTACAATCAGCGATTTGAGGAAATGCTCAATGCCGTGGACTCTCTGGCTTTTATGAAATTGGATGAGCGATTAATGAATTATTTATTGGACTGCAAACAGAGTAGTGGAGACTTTTCTATTCATAAAACACACCAACAAATAGCCCAGGACTTGAATACTTCCCGTGTGGTGGTTAGTCGGTTGTTGAAGAAGTTGGTTGAGGAAGAAAGGATTGAATTGCATCGCAATAGGATCGAAATTCTGTAAGGGTAACAATGGTTACATTTAGAAATCCTTTGATCTATTACATTTGCCTCTGTTAACCCAACTATGAAATGAAGAGTATTTTCCCCATCATTGATTCACTAAATTCTTATTCGAGCGAATGGCTGAAAAATGACTTATTCGCAGGATTGGTAGTAGGGGTCATGCTGATTCCGCAAGGAATGGCTTATGCTATGATTGCGGGATTGCCTCCTATCTATGGATTATACACGGCCATTATTCCTACTATTGTTTACGCACTCATTGGCTCATCGAGACATGTGTCTGTAGGGCCTGTAGCTATGGACTCATTGATTTTGGTAGCAGGTGCCAGTGCTTTTGCAACTGAAGGTACGATGGATTACATAATAGTTGTTGCTGCGCTGACACTGCTTATCGGTGCTATACAAATGGGTATGGGAGTTTTAAAACTTGGCTTTATAGCCAACTTTCTATCGAAGCCGGTTATCCTAGGATTCACTTTTGCGGCAGCAGTGATTATTTCTATCAAACAGTTGAAGTATCTATTGGGCATCCAGCTGGTAAATGTTGATGGGATTTTTGATGAATTCTTGTTTTATATATTGAACCTGGATCAGGTGCATTTACCAACTCTATGGATTGCCCTGGGGAGCCTTTTTTTATTGGTTGTGGGTAAGAAATTGATTTCGAAATTTCCTGCGAGTTTGCTTGTTGTACTTGTTGGCATGGGAATCTCCTATCTTTTTCAGCTGGATAATGTCGGAGTTAGTTTGGTGGGATATATGCCGAGTGGGCTACCAGAATTTTCTATTCCAGAAATTGAGAGTTTGCCTTGGAGTGAATTTTTGCCTTTGGCAGTTACATTGGCTTTGATGGGCTTTGTTGAATTATATTCTATAGGCCAACGGCTTCAGTCTAAGCATAAGGCAGAATATGAGATTAATGCCAATCAAGAACTCGTTGGTTTAGGGATGGCTAATGTGATTGGATCATTTTTCAGAACTTTTCCAGCGACAGCTAGTTTTAGTCGATCAGCAGTCAACGAATCATCTGGTGCTAAAACTACCATAGCTTCGATGATTGCTGCTTTAATTGTGATCCTGGCCCTATTGTTTTTAATGCCCGTTTTTCAATACTTACCCCATGCGGTGTTAGGCGCAATCATTTTTATAGCAGTTCTTGGTCTGATTGATATCAAACTTGCCAAAAGTTTATGGAATACCGATCGATATGATTTTGTGATGCTTCTTTCTTCATTTTTAGGAACACTTATTTTGGGTATCGAGTGGGGTATTGGTTTTGGCATCTTAATTTCTCTATTGGTACTTATCTACAAAACCTCTGCCCCTCATATGGCCGTGCTGGGTCGTGTGTCAGGTACTAATTTTTTCAGAAACCTGGATCGTTTTGATGAAGCTATTGATGAGCCAAGTGTAAGTATTTTGAGGTTTGATGCAAGATTGTTTTTTGCCAACGTGGGTTCGTTGAAATCGAAAGTAGAAAGATTAGTCAAGGAGAAACCAACAATGAAAAAATTCATTTTGGATAGTCAAAGTATTATTGATATCGATTCAAGTGGCATAGACGGTGTCGAAGATATAGTGAATCTGCTTGATGAACGTGGTATTGAATTTCATATGGTAAGTATCATTGGCCCGGTGAGGGATAAACTGTTCAAAACGGGATTGATTGATAAGGTAGGAAGAGAGAATATTCATGATTGTATTGAAGATGCATTATCAGATCAGGTTGATAAACCTAAGTTGGTTTATCAAACGAATGTGAAGTAGGTACTGATTTTATTAAACTTCAAATGCATCCTTTACAAATTGAGCACTAGTAATAATCATTTCTGAATGTTTGGGCACATTTCTTGTTTATCTGGATGGAGTGATATTTATTTTGTCTGATTTAGAAACATTAATTCATACTTATATGAAGTACTTAATGATCTTAGTTGTAATCCTTGGCAGTGTTCAAGTGACTGCGGCGCAATCCAGAGCTGAAAAGAAACAGAAAAAAAAGGAACTCAGAGCCGAGTCTTTCCAGGAATTAAAAGAATTTTTTGAGGGAAGAAATTTTCGCTTTGTTGCTGACTGGGCAGACACCCAAAAGGGCAGACGCATTAACCTGATGAGCAACCCTAATTCATATATTCAAAAAGGTGATACAATAAACGCCAATTTACCATACTTCGGAGTGGCTCAGGTGGCGACTATGAGTGGAGATGTTGGGATTAATGTTGAAAACATGCTTTTGGAAGGAGAAAGCATAAAATATAATGAGAAGAAATTTAGATTAGTTTATAGTTTCAAAGTCAATTCTACAAGAGGCGAGATGCTCAGTTGCGTTTTTACTATTCAGGCTAATAAATCAGCTACACTATCTGTGAGAAGTACCCAGAGAAACATGATCTCTTATTCTGGGAAAGTTAGTCATCTAGAATCGGATTAGATACAGTACTATTTTATCAATAGGTGCTCTTGAAATTAAATAAAGCAATAAAAAATTGTATTATTTTGATATAAGTCGATTTCCTGTCGAATAATTTTCCTCATTCATCGATTGCATTCTGATCATGTGACAAAAAATGGTCTGATTTGTATTGTTAGCTAGTTAAGCGTTTTGAGAACACGATACTGAACTATCAAACAAATAAAAGATGAAAACCTTAACCACATTTGTTGTAATCTGCTTGATCTGCGTTTTAAACGTCCAGGGGCAGTTTTATTCAGGCAAGTTCAAAAGTGAACCTGCCCTTGAAGACTTCGATCATTTTGTGGTTCATCAACATCCACATCATCATAAATATGGTGGCACATTAGATGTGAGGGCATTTGTAAAATCCGGAGAGCTGTGGAGAAGTACAGCAGAGCCAGTAGAGGGCGAGGTGGCAGAAGAGTTCATCAAGAAATTTGGCGGAGATCTGGATATTTTATCTGTCTACGAATTAGATATTGAATTAGATGGAGAGGTTTGGGAGTTTTTTATGCTCGGATACGAAAATCAAGACAAGCACGCCAGTTTTTTAGTAGTAGAAGAAATATTTGACAATATATATGACAGTGAGCCTGTGGAAGTGCATACTTTCAATTGGGATCGAATCACTGCAAAGAGATAGCTGATTTTGGAATTTAGTGGATTAATGCTTCGTGTTTGACGGCACACTTGCAAGAATTTGCAATGAAGCACATTTGATTGGCCTTGTGGTGTAGCTGCAAGGCCAATTCTTTTTTAGAGAGATCAGTAATCGTGACTGCCGGACGAAGAATGACTTCAGTGAACGCTCCGCTTCCATCAGAATATTCGACCATCGTCCCCTGGGCAAAATCTTGATAGTCTGTGACTACAATACCTTCTGTTGAACAGAGATGCAAATACCATAGCATATGACAGCTACTTAAGGAAAACAAAAACAACTCTTCTGGATTGTACTTGGAGGGGTCACCCATAAATGCTGGATCAGACGAGCCTTCTATTAGTGGCTTGCCTTCAACTTGTACGGTGTAGGATCTGTCATAGGCTTTATAGTTTTTTGTTCCGTTACCTAAGTTTCCAGTCCAAATCAGTTGGCTATTATAATGATGTTCCTTAGTCATGACTTATAGTTAGGTATAAAAAAAGCCCTATGATCTATCATAGGGCTTGATATTTTATTCTGGCGTTTTTTCGTCTGGATATTCTTTTTTGAAATTGACCCAGAACTCATCAAGTGTTGATTTCATATCTTTTCTTAAGTAAATCAACCCAAACAAATTAGGTAGAGTCATTACTGCTATGGTAATAGCTGAGAGTGTCCAAATGATAGTGGTATCAGTAAATGCGGCAAAAAAGAAGGCAACCACATATACCATTCTATAGTACTTTACAGATCCGCTTCCCCATAGGAAAGTCATCGCTCTATCACCATAGTAAGACCATGAGATGGCCGTACTAAAAGCAAATAATAGTAGACCAATAGATACAATGTACTGACCCCAATCCCCAAAAAATCCTCTGGTGAAAGCAATGGTGGTAAGCGGAGCACTATGCACAAGAGATTTTCCCGAAAAGGTTACATTTAGATCACTGGGTTTTCCATTTTGAATATTAACTGTACCTGAAAATGGCTCGCCGTCTTTAAAAATGTTTACTTCTTCAGCTAATGATCTCGCATGAATTATAGCAATATCATTTTGAATGCTTCCATTGTTCACTTCTAAATTCCCTGAGAACTCTGGTAGAGGTGCTTCACCTGAAATGTGACCGAAAAGCTGTGTTTTGCCTGAATCTGTTTGATCGGTATAGTCCGAGCCTACAATAATGCTCATGTCGGAAACTTGAAAGTCATTCACATGCTTCTCATTCCAAACGCCTGAAGAAAGCAGAACGAGACCAGTTACCGTACAAATAACAATAGTGTCAATGAAAGGTTCTAAAATAGCCACCATACCTTCAGACACTGGCTCATGTCCTTTCGCAGAGGCGTGAGCGATAGGCGCACTACCTTGACCAGCTTCGTTTGAGAACAGTCCGCGGTTTACTCCTCTATTGAAGGCAAATGCAATAGATGCTCCTAGAAATCCGCCTGATGCTGCAGATCCTGTAAACAGGTCAGCAAAGATTGAAACGAAGGATGACCCTACGTTTCCTATATTATAAAAGATTACTGCAAAAGCACCAATGAAATAGATTAGTGCCATACCTGGGACCAATTTTTCTGTTACAGCCGCAATTCTTTTGATACCACCGATTATAACGATAGCTAAGAGGAAGGCCAGAACGCCTCCAGTGACCATGTGATCTATTCCAAACGTAGCATTGAGTGAATTTGAAATACTGTTTACCTGAGGTAAACTACCTGTGCCAAAAGAGGAAAGAACGGTGGCTACTGCAAAAGCTGCCGCTAGCCATTTCATATTCATTTTGTTTTTCATGAAATACATGGGGCCTCCGGCCATGGTTCCATCTTCGGTTTTTTCTCTGTACTTATGCGAAAGAGTCACCTCTACAAATTTGGTACACATACCTACTGCAGCAGTCATCAACATCCAAAAGAGGGCAGCAGGACCACCAATGTGAATGGCTAACGCCACACCAGCGATGTTTCCGGTACCTACTGTACCAGACAACGCTGTAGCGAGTGCTTGAAAATGGGAGGTATCCCCTTCATCATCCGACTTATCAAATTTGCCTTTTACTACTTTCAGAGCAAAACCAAAATACCTGACTTGTGGGAATTTCAAATAAATGGTAAAGAAAAGCCCGGTGCCAAGTAGAGCATATGGGAACCAAAAGGCACTTCCAATAAAACTATCAATGAGAAGTAAGAAATCGTTGAGTTGCTGCATAAGCCGGGGTTAATTATTTTTTGTTTAGTTGTGACCGACAAAAATATAAAAACTGATAAGGAATAAAACGGAGTAGGGATTTATTATACCAATGGTGACTATGAGCAATTCTGCCCTTATGTGCAAGCTGAGTTTATTTGGTCCAAATGTCTTTATCAGTCAATTAGATGTAGTAACTGTAGATGCGGTAATGGTTTTCACAGTTGAGGGCTTTATTCTATCAAAAGAACTCATACCATGTCTTTTCAAGATTATTTGTATTTAATATTGGTCGCATCCATTTGCTTGGGACTGATTATGTTCTTTGCTCCCGTGGGTCAATCTGACGAACAATCTGAAAGATAAAAGCAAAAAAATACCTCCTAACTGTATAGTTAGGAGGTTCTCACTAGCTCCACCTGTAACTTTAAGAGCCACTAAATCAATTTCTACTCACCTCTTTGAACGTCATACAAGTATTGTGATGGTGAGCAGATAAAGAAGGATTGAAAATACCAGCTTTAAGACTTTCATGCTTCATATTATTTTGCTTAAGTAATATTAATCATTGGGTTAGGTCTATGGAATACCTAGTAGTAGGTATATTCAGCTCATTTTTTACCTGAATACCGGAAACCTTCAATCATTCCCTCTTGAATGGCATATTTTGTTAGCCCGATCAAAGACGTGGTTTGAAGTTTTTTGCCAATGTGTTTTCTATGAGTGTCTACTGTTCTCACACTTATTTTCAGTTTTGTAGCTATTTCTTGTGATGATAGTTCCTTGACAATCAGCGCTAGAATTTCTTGTTCTCGTTCAGATAATTTCATTAACAGGAAAGCTTATAGACAATCAAATATTGACAGATTAAGAGTTTGATTCAATCCGTATTGATAGGGATATTTAAGTCCGAGGTTTTATTGTCTTGGTAAAACATCTTTTCGTTTTAGATTTACTTGAACATATGGATGCGAAGTCACATTTAAAACAAAAGGTCAATCAATTCTCTGTTCTTTCTGAAGAGGAGTGGCTTGATTTTTCATCAAGATGGAAGTCACTGACCATAAAAAAGGGAGACTTTATTATTCAGGCCGGTCAAACAGAAAAGTATTTCTACTTTGTTCATACCGGTGTGCTCAGGGCGTTTATGATTAATAATGGCATAGATGTGAGCGTAGGCTTCACCTATGATGGTGATTTTTCTGGTGCCTATGATTCCTTTCTTGAACAGCGTCCAGCGGACTGGAGTATGCAAGCTACGACAGATGCAGAGTTGCTAAGAATTGGCTATTCAGATCTGATGAATATGTTTGATTTGTATAAATCTGTAGAGCGATGGGGGAGAATTTTTAATGCTCAAATGCTTATAGGCATTGGCAGAAGGCAGGTAGAAGTAAGAAGTTTCTCAGCAGAGCAGCGTTTTGACCGTTTGTTCGAACAGAGCCCTCATATATTTCAATTAGTTTCTCAAAAGCATCTAGCTTCTTATGTGGGTATGACTCCGGAGACGTTTAGTCGAATGAGAAAGCAAAAATTGGATAAAAAGGATTGATCTGACTTTCTTGATATAGATCAATTTTTCCATTCAAAGGACTGGCTACTTTTACCAAAAAAAGCGATATGAACAAATTGGAACTAATCAACTCACTCATTGCCGATACCCAAGCGGTAAAAAATGAAGCCATTCGATTTTCATCATTAAGTAAAGCGGAATTACTGTCCAAACCTAGTCCTGAAAAGTGGTGTGTCTTGGAATGTATCGAACATTTGAATATTGCTGACGCCCATTACATTGCTCAGTTTGATAAAAAATTGATTAACGCTCCGCATTCCGGGCACAATGATTTTAAGCCTGGGTGGATGGGAAACTATTTTGTGAAGATGATCAAGCCTAAGGAGGATGGAACGATCCCTTCGCCAATGAAAACGTTGAGGAAGTTTATTCCCGAAATTAATGTACAGCACGATACGCTTTCAAAATTCATTGAAGATCAGGATTATCTTATTGATACACTTGAGAAGAGCAAATCGCTCGATCTGAACAAAATCAAGATAACATCAGCGATAGGATCAATTGTGACTTTTAAACTGGGTGACGCTTTCCGATTTCTAATCGGTCACAATCAGCGACATATCATTCAAGCACAGCAGGTACTACAGCAAATGGAAATGGTCTCTTAGGTAGGAGAAACAAGCTCATTCCTAAAGGCGAATTTGATCAGCCCCACAATAGTCTTTGACTCGGTTTTCTTAAGAATGTGTTTGCGGTGAGTGTCGACGGTACGCTTACTAATGAACAAATGATCAGCGATTTCTTCGCTAGAAAATTCTTGAACGATTAGTTGCAAGATTTCTAGCTCTCGTTCTGTAAGACATTGAGTTTCTTGTGTTATTTGCTTTTGTTTTTGAATTTTTTCGAGCATCAAAGACATCACCGCTTTGCTATAAAACGTGCTGCCTTCAGTGATGCGGTCTAGTGCATTGAGTAGCTCTTTTTTACCTGTATTTTTTAATATATATCCTTCGGCTTCGGACATCAAAATTTCCCCTACAGTTTCTCGATTGTTATGCATAGAGAGAACCAGCACCTTAATGTCATGATATTTTTCCTTTACTATTTTAACCAGTTCGGCGCCAGACATGCCCGGCATACTCAAATCCGAAATTAAGATGTCGACCTGATGCTCTTCTAGCAAATCCAATGCTGTTTGGCCGTCATTGGCATGGTGTTTTATTCGGAATTTATCCTGGCCGATAAGTAATGATTCGATACCATCGATGAACATCTGATGATCATCCACAATCAATATATCGTAGTTCTCTTTTTCCATCAGACTGCTAGTTTTAAAGAGACTTCTGATCCTTGTCCTGGTGTAGAATTAATTTGCACCATACCGTTCAAAATTTCAACACGAGAGTATATGTTTTGCCATCCGATCCCGTTCGATTTGGAGATTAGTTTAGTGTCAAAACCTTTGCCATCATCCTTGATAATAATGTTGAGCATTTCATTATTAGTTATCGTCAACCAAATGTTTTGAGCTTCGGCGTATTTGATGGCGTTGTTGAGGACTTCTTGAATGACACGATACAGGGCGATGGATTCACTTTCCGGCAAATTGATTTTTTCGGAAGGAAGTTCTACGTGTACTTTTACTTTTTGGGCATCATTGATAATGTGTACTTGTTCTTTGATGGCTGCTTCGAAACCTATAGAGATAAGCGCATTGGGCATCATGTTGTGAGAAATGTGTCTGACTTCAGTTACAGCCTCATCAATCAATTTGATAGAGTTTTCCCATTGTTTGGTCACGAGCTTTTCTACTTTGTCTTCCATAGCGGATACATTCAGTCGGGCGGTAGATAGTAACTGACCAAGACCGTCGTGTAATTCCTGAGCTATTCGTTTTCGTTCCTTTTCTTCACCTTCTATGAGAGACTTGAATCCCAGTTTTTGATTGAGCGCCTTTTCTTCAGCCAATAGGGCTCGCTGTTTTTGTTTATATCTATTGAATCCTAAGTACGTAATGAAGCCCAGGAGAATAAGTCCTCCCAAAGAGGCGTAAAACCTATTGTTCGCATTCTCCAGGTCAGCTGCCTTGAGTTCATTTTCGATGGAAAGTAGTTCTATTTCTTTTTCTTTCTTTTCTGTTTCGTATTGAGTTTGAAGACTAAGAAGGGCTTTGCTTTTTTCTACATTGAAAATACTGTCATTAAAAACCTGAGCTTGTTGAAGGTGCTTATATGCCTTTTCAAAGTCACCTAGTTCTACGTAGGACTTTTGCAGCATATCATAGCCAAATCGAATTAAATCTGTGTAGCCAATTGGGGAGGCTAGTTCAATTGATTTTTTAAAATATGGTATGGCCTTGTTGAATTGTCCTACTCCAAAATAAGCTTCTCCAATTACTACCTGATTGACAGCAACACCTTGATCATCACCAATTTTTTTCCGAATATAGGTAGAGGTGTCGATGTAGGCCAATGACCCATTTAGATTACCTTTTCGTAGTTCATATTCAGAAAGATCCAAGTATGCATAGCCTAATCCAATACTGTCGTTCATTGTACGTCGTATAGCAAGTGCCTTCAGCATAAAAGGATACGCCTCATCATATTTGTTTTGGCGCATTAGAAAATTCATTTTAAAACCGTAATAAGTTCCTAAAGTAGCAGTGTCGCCTGATAGAATGGCCGCTTCTTTAGCTTGTTCGGCAGTTTCTAAAGCCTTTTCGAATTGTTTGTTTTTATGATAGAATCCAGCTAGTTCTATGTTGGTTTTTGCTATGCCTCTATGGTTTTCTAGCGAATCGAACAGGCGTAAAGCATTTAGATAATTAGGTAAAGATTTTTTATAGTCGCCTCTCAAGTAGGTGGCTACTCCATGATATAGACTGGCATAGGCTGCTTCTTTTGTCCAGCCATTGGCTTCGGCGAGCAACTTGGCTTCTTCGGTCATTAGGATGGCACTGTCAAAGTTTAGGCTATAAATTTCGTAATAATTATCTATGACAAAATTCACAAAGACCTGGCCTTCCAATTTGCGTGCTTTCTGAAACAAAGAATCTGTTGCTCCGAAACTGGATATAGATGTGCCGAAAAATAAAAGTATACTAAAGATGTAGGTCTTTGGATTGGTAAGTCCAAAGGCTTTGGATAAGAATACTGCGAACATAACTTTCCCTTTCAAGTTGATAAAAGCTGGAATTCGCTGGTTGAATGAACTGTACTACTCGTTAAATTAAATCAATTGCTCTAAGTATTGAAAGTCGATGTGGTATTCTTTTTTTAGTGCTGCTATCTTTTGTGAAGCTTCATTAGGGTTAGTTTGGTTTGATTTTGAACCTATGAGCATGATATTTTTTCTAGTATGTTCATTGGACACAAATTCAAAAACTTTGGATTGGTAACCATGTTGCTCAAGAATCAGTGCTCTAATAGTATCTGTGACCATCTCAAAATGTCGCTCCTGAAAGATACCGTATTTCAACAATGGACTTTTTTGTGACTTGCCCTTTACTTGTTGACGTACCTGCTTATGACAGCAGGGAGCGCATACAATAAGGTCTGATTTGGCTACAATGGCTTTTGCTAAGGCATCATCTGTCGCTGTATCACAAGCATGCAGCGCGATTAGGATGTCAATGTCGTCTTCCTGAAATTCTTCAATTCGTTGATTGATGAAATGAAGTTTTTCGAAGCCGCATTTATTTGCTTTTTCATTACAGAAATCGACTAGCTCTTGTCGGAGCTCAATACCTGTGATAGTGACGTCCAATCCTTTCCCATTCTGAATAAAATCATACAATGCAAAAGTGAGGTAGCCCTTGCCTGATCCCATGTCTACTAGTTTTAGAACCTTTTTTTTGACATGAGCCTCCATTTGATGATCCATGATTTCCAAATACTTATTAATCTGGCGGTATTTGTCGGCCATTTTTGGAATGAGTTCTCCTTTGGAATTTGTAATGCCCAGTTCGTAGAGATATGGAGCGTCTAATGGTGCTCGTTTCTCCTTTTCTTTGTTATGTGTACTTGGCTTTGTGGAACCTGTAGCTTGGGATTCAATGATTGTTACGTTGCCCTTCTTATTGATCATCATTTGCCAGGTAGCTTGCGAGGTAAGCAGCGTGACGTGTTTGAATTTTTCTGTCAATTGAGAGTCAAGTTCAGCAAGTCCTTCCTCCAGTTCAAAATTTTTGGTAAGGTCTTTTGTGAGATGGCGGTAGTTAAAGGAGAGCTTTTTATTCCCTTTCAGGTCAATTATTCGAATGAATATGTTTTGCAGTCCATTGGACTTATATCTTGGTTTACTTAGCGTAAGTTTACTAAACTGATCTAAACTAATGGCTTCACTAACCTTTTCTATAAACTCCTGGATGCTATTCATAGCGCAAAAGTAACAGGTTCTCGTTTTTTTGACTTTTTTTGAGTCACATTCCTCAGTTATGAACAAAGTATCTGTCATCATCCCTACTCATAATCGATCGACCCAGCTAATCGCAGCGGTTGAGTCGGTGTTAAAACAGGGGGTAGATGGATTAGAAATTATCGTTATCGATGATCATTCAGGCGAGAAGCATTATGCAAGTATTGAGCAATTGGCTCAAGCAAATGATCAAATAACTGTTATCCAAAATGATCAAAACCTTGGTGTTTCGGCTTCGAGGAACAAAGGGCTGGATATGGCCACTGGTGAGTTTGTTTTATTCCTTGATGATGACGATGTTTTATTGCCTGACATGTTAAGTCGATCACTGGAGACCATTCAAGAAGGTAATATGGATTTGGTTTCTTCTAGATCCAAAGTGGAAGGTAGTGGTATCGCTCGAGACAAGCTGGAAAGATACAATCGACAACAAGCAGAAAAACTAAATGTCTATGCTATGAATAGCCATCCTTCTGAGCATATTTTCTTGTATGCCCCTCAGATTCATACTTTTTTGGTCAGGCGATCGACTATAGGAGGGACTCGATTCTCAACAGATTTGAACTATGGGGAGGATATTATGTTTTGGTTAGCCCTTGTTGACAAGAATATTTGCTGTGAGAAATTAGATTTTGCAGGAAGTAGTTATAAAATCCAGGAAGATGGCCTTTCTCAGATGGCTGATTATCACTCCAAAATGCTTTTTTATAAATTTCTACTGGCCAAAACGAAGGGTAATAAAATAATAAGGAATCTGTGTTTTCTTAAAATGGCCTATGTAAGTCTATCCGAAATGAAGTTGAACTTTTTTATATGGATATTCAAGGCCATGGCAAACCCTCTATTGTTTTTTAGACATGTTAGAGTTTACCTCTAAAAATCTTTGGGTCTTTTAAATTTTAAAATTACTGGAGAATTGCCTTTCATCTGATAGGTTTTTATTGCATGATCGCTTACTTCATGACCATTGTTATCCAAACCTATCCATATCTCATCTTCCAAAAGCAATAGAGCTTCTGCCATGCCATATTTTTCGCGAGCATAGAGTTTTCCATCAGGGTGACTGGCAATGTGTTTATAGTGATATTTTTGGAGTACTTTTTTTTGCTCGATGTCCACTTTGGTTACGAAGTTTCCATTTCGTTCAAGCAGATACAAAAATCCATTTTGGAATTTCACATCTGAAAAGTCATTGCTATCATGCTGGGGAATATCAAACTGTTCCAGAATCTGCCTGTTTTTCATATCAACACTGATGATATTTCTCGGCTGTCGCTCTTTGACCAGATACATGACCTGATTTTCGCAGTCAACAGCTAGTCCTTCCCACCCAGCATTTTTCCAAGTCTCTGGTTTCAACTGGTAATCTTCAAAATTGATGGATAACTGAACTAAGTTATCGCTTTTTGACTGTAGAAGATTGATGGAACCCGTAAACTCGTTGGCTAAATAAAAATTGCCATCACAATGATCTATGGCTTCAAGGTCTAAACGCTCGGAACTGAGTATTTTTCTTGCGCTATCTACAGACCAGCTGTTCTCAGTAAACATGATAGAATAGAGGTAAGTATTCCATGGTTTGTCGGCTACTGCGTAAATGGAATTGCCTACTTGGGTAATGCCACTAAAATCAAAATTTAGTGTGTCATTTTTTTCCAGTTGATGAACTGAAAGCAGTTCGAGTTTAGGGTGCCCGTTTTTTACCTTTGGTGTGTTAATCCAATGGCAGCTTAGTAGTAATACCAGGCTGAAGGTTAATATTCTCATTTTACGCTACTGAAGATTTAACTAGATTAAACCCTTTCTATCATAGCTCCAATAGCATTTAGGCGCTGATCAATATTTTGATATCCCCTGTCAATTTGCTCCACATTGTGGATCACACTTTCGCCTTCGGCTGACATCGCAGCAATAAGCAGGGAAACACCAGCTCTAATATCGGGAGAAGTCATCTGAATTCCACGTAATGGTTGTGATTTGTTTAGTCCTATGACGGTTGCTCTATGTGGATCACAAAGAATGATTTGTGCTCCCATGTCGATCAACTTATCAACAAAGAACAATCTGCTTTCAAACATTTTTTGATGAATTAAAACAGTTCCTTTCGCTTGAGTCGCTGTCACCAACGCAATACTCAACAAATCCGGAGTAAAGCCTGGCCAAATAGCGTCGGCTATGGTCATGATGGAGCCATCTATGAATGTCTCAATTTCATAGTGTTCCTGCGCTGGGATATGAATGTCGTCACCTTTGAAATCCATTTTGATACCCAACCTTTTGAAAATATCAGGGATAATTCCCAGATGCTCAATACCAGCATTTTTTATGGTAAGATCAGACTGTGTCATGGCCGCTAAGCCAATAAAACTTCCAATCTCAATCATATCTGGAAGCATGGTATGCTCGGTGCCTCCAAGTTCTTCAACTCCTTCAATGGTCAAAAGATTGGAGCCAACTCCCGTGATTTTCCCGCCCATGCGGTTGATCATTTTACAAAGTTGCTGCAGGTAAGGTTCACAAGCCGCATTGTAGATGGTAGTTTTGCCCTTGGCTAAAGAGGCAGCCATAACAATGTTTGCCGTACCAGTTACAGATGCTTCATCTAGCAACATGTAAGTACCTTCCAGGTGAGAGGCATCTATATTATAGTAGCTCGTTTTCTTTTCGTATTTGAATTTTGCTCCAAGTTTCTGGAACCCATCAAAGTGAGTGTCCAGCCTTCTTCTACCAATTTTATCTCCTCCCGGCTGAGGTATTTTTCCTTTTTTGAATCGAGCCAGCATAGGGCCAAGAATCATGATTGATCCTCGCAGCGAGCTAGCCATCTTACGATACTCTTCTGTTTCCAGGAAATGGATATCTACATCATCGGCTTGAAAAGAATAAGATTCTTCTCCTAATTTTTTCACTTTTACTCCCATCTCCTGGAGCAGTTCTATCAGCTTATTGACATCCCTGATGTTCGGGATTTTATGAATAGTGACTACTTCTTTAGTAAGAAGTACAGCGGATAAAATTTGAAGCGATTCGTTTTTGGCGCCCTGAGGGATTATTTCGCCATTTAGAGCATGACCTCCAACGACCCGGAATGAAGCCATTTATCTTCTTCTTTTGTGATTGGAATTTCTTTTGTTTCTGTGATTTCTGTTTCGATCGTTGCGGTCATTATTGTCGCGATCGGTACGTCTTTCTTTTCGGATTGGTTCGAACAAGTTACCTTCCTTCACTTTTTCCATATCAATATCCAATTTATCCTTCGATAGTTTACGGATGTTTTTGTAAACCACGTCGTCTTCAATGGTGTCTCTATTGTATGAATAGATAAAGGTTTTCATCAACTTGCCAATATGAATAATGGCAGCTTCTTGTTCTTCAGCATCTTCCAAGGTTATAGCTTTGTCAACCAATAACTCAATATTCTTACCGAAATGACGGAAGGTGATGTCTTTGCCAGAATAAGCCATTTTTTCAGGCTTCTTTTCTAGAATTTCTTTATTTGGAGTAGGAAATGGACCATCAATATCTACCGTAAAGTTAGAAATGATATGAAGGTCGTCCCATAGTTTTTGTTCTACTTCAGGAGTGTTTTGCATGGCTGGGTTGATTTGTTTCATCAATTCCACCAACGTAGCAGCCTTTTTAGATCTTTCTTCTTTGTCTTCTATCGTATTGAGATGAGCGACTAAGTCTTGTACGTTTCGCCCGTATTCTTTTAGAGTGACATCCTCTCTAATTGTATTGTATTCTATCATGAGATGTGATTTGCGCTTTATGCAAGGTTCAAAATTAACCCTTTAATTAATATAACATAGTACTGAATATATTTTTAAACCAAAAAACGGATGATTTAGGCAATAGAAAGAGATATTTAATGACTGTTGTAACTCGGTGATCCAATTTGGAGTACTAACCCTATCTATATCTCGAAAACTAAAATATGATTAAAAAGATACTTTGGGTGGTTGGTGCCGCAGTAATACTGTTTGCCACTGTAATAATCTATCAGATCGCAACCACTAGAAAGCATAGTCCACCTGCCACAGCGGAGCTGATAACCAAAGCATTCGAAATCAAAGTAAATTATTGTAGACCCTATAAGAAAGGAAGGGAAATTTTCGGGGAGCTCTTACCATACGACACCTATTGGCGAACAGGCGCCAACGAACCTACCATCATTACTTTTTCTGAGGATTTTACATTCGGTGCAAATATTGTTCAGGCAGGAAGTTATCGTTTATATACTATTCCCAGAGAGAAGGAGTGGGACGTCATACTCAACGGAGAAACTGAAAAGTGGGGATTGTGGGAGCCTGATTATAACTTGGACGTAGCCAAAGTGACCGTGCCCGTACAGCAATCAGATTCATGTGCAGAACAGTTTTTAATAAAGCTTACTGAAAATAAAAATGGAGTCGAATTAGCCATGATTTGGGACTTGACCAAAGTGGTTGTTCCAATAAAAATCTAAAAAATATAAGTTTAGCTGCAACTTTTTGACTGGGAGTGACATCTTATAGATGTACTCATAATAAAATGAGGTCAGAAGAGACGCTTCTGAACCCCAATGGTCAAAAACAGTTAAAAATGAAAAACAGGTGCTACTCAAGTGGTACCTGTTTTTTTATGGCCATTATAGATGTGCCACTAAATTTTCTTAGCTTGTGCTCAATTCAAATTTGGACGGGCCAGATTTCTTATTCAATACTATTTATGACAAGGACTGGTTTGTGCACCCTTCTTTTATTTTTTGTTTCTGCTTCTGCTTTTGCTTCGGGTCCATTATCTGACTCATTGACCGGATATGGCATCGCCAAACAAATGTTTGAAACTTCAAGCCAAATTCAGGCACTTACTTATACCATTACAAAACAGGAACGAATAGATGGCAAATTGACTAAGCAAGTGTCATTTACGAAAATGCAGAAAAACCCATACAAGGTTTATCTACGCCAGTCTTTTCCAAACGATGGCATGGAAGTGCTCTATGTGGAAAATGAAAACAATAACAAAGCACTCATCAACCCGAATGGATTTCCTTGGTTAAATATAAAATTAAACCCGATGGATGGAATCATGCGCAGTGATCAGCATCACACGATCTTCCAATCAGGATTCGATCATGTCGTTTCCATTTTAGAATATTTATGTGATAAATACCAGAATGAAATTGATGATATGGTAGTATACAAGGGAATGGTTGAACAGCAGGGGCGGCGAGGATTTGAAATATCCTTTAGCAACCCATATTTTGAAATTATAGATTACACTATAGAAGGTCAAGAGACCTTAGAAGATGTGGCAGCAAAATATAAGCTCAGTGCCTATATGATTCTTGAGTGTAATCCAAAAATTAAAACGTACGAAGATGTAGAAGCTGGTCAGATCATTAAAATACCCAATGATTACTCACCAAAATTGAACCTAGTCATTGATGCTGAAAAGTTCATTCCGTTAAAAATGGAAGTAATTGATGATAAAGGACTCTTCGAACAATACGAATATTCAGATGTGGTGATTAACCCTGTCTTTAGTAATCAGGATTTTCTATCTGAAAATGAAGCTTACGGGTTTTAGAGCCCTTTCAAAGTTCTAAACTTTGAAAGGGTAGTCTAGTTACTTAAAAGCAGGAATTCCTGTAATCTCTTGTCCCAAGATCAGCAAATGAATGTCGTGAGTGCCTTCGTAGGTTACTACAGACTCTAAGTTCATCATGTGACGCATCATTGGATACTCTCCGGTTATTCCCATGCCACCATGAATTTGTCTTGCTTCTCGTGCTATGTCTAGTGCAGTAGCTACCGCGTTTCTTTTTGCCATGGAGATCATTGGAGTTGTGGCTTTTCCTTCTTCAAACATTTTACCCAGTTTCCAATTGAGCAGCTGAGCCTTGGTGATTTCTGTCAACATCTCAGACAATTTCTTTTGAATCAATTGGAACGATCCTATAGGCTTGTCGAATTGGATTCTTTCGAGTGAGTATCTTCTGGCCGAATCATAGCAATCCATGGCTGCTCCAATAGCTCCCCATGCGATTCCGAACCTCGCAGAGTCCAAACACATCATAGGAGCACCTAGCCCGCTTTTGCCAGGTAACAAGTTTTCTTTTGGCACTTTCACGTTGTCAAAGACCAATTCTCCAGTGCAGCTGGCGCGCAAAGACCATTTACCATGTGTTTCAGGAGTAGAAAACCCTTCCATGCCTCTTTCTACCACCAGACCATGGATTCTACCTTCTTCATTTTTAGCCCAAACCACGGCCACATCGGCCTTAGGCGCATTAGAAATCCACATTTTTGCTCCATTGAGCAGGTAGTGATCTCCCATATCCTTGAAGTTGGTCACCATGCCGCTGGGATTAGAGCCATGATCAGGTTCCGTCAAACCAAAGCAGCCTAGCCACTCACCCGAAGCTAACTTAGGTAAGTACTTCATGCGTTGCTCTTCATTTCCAAACTTGTAGATAGGGTACATTACTAAAGAACCCTGAACAGAGGCGGTAGATCGCATACCGGAGTCGCCTCTTTCAATTTCTTGCATGATCAGGCCATAAGAGATATAGTCCATGCCACCACCGCCATATTGAGTCGGAACAGTAGGTCCAAAGGCACCGATGTCTCCAAATTTTTTAACCATCGAATATTCGAAGTGGTTTCTTTCAGCCCAATCTTCGATGTTTGGAGTGATTTCTTTTTTTACAAAATCCCGAATAGAACCTCGGATCATTTTGTGTTCTTCGGTCAATAAATCATCGATTTGATAAAAATCTGGTGATTCGAATTCGTCAGTGAAATTTGATTTCATAAGAAGGGCTGTTGTTTAAAATTGTTTACTAATTCATTCAGGGCTCAAAATATTACCGTTTTAGGTAATTATGAAATTTGCTGCTTGCTATCTGTCATAATCTTTCCAACAAGTTAAAATCGTATCAATCAAAAGATTATCTCGTTTTTAAAAATGATCTATGTCAGCTTAGGCAATATTTTGAGTAATTATCACATGGATTCCATGTAGTTTGTCGAATAATTACTTTTGATCTTTGTAGGTTGTTCAAAATTAGACCCAAATTTACAACATTAAACGACACAATACCCAAATGACAAATTCGAAATTTGATAGTAAAATATTGGATCAACTCCAGAAATTAGAGGAAAAGTATGAAGCCATGGGACAGGACTTGTCTTCCTATCTCGATGGTCTTTTGCACGCAGATTATCTCACCTATTGGGACTACATCCATTTGGATACATTACTCAGTTTACAAAACCCAAAAACTCAATTTCCTGATGAAAAAATCTTTATCATTTACCATCAGATTACAGAGCTCTACTTCAAATTAATTTTAAATGAAATTGAACAATTAGCCTTTGATGATGAAATAGATGCTAATCAGTTTCTTCTTAGAATCAACCGAATCAACCGTTACCTACTGCATTTAGTGGATTCTTTTGATGTGATGATTGATGGAATGGATCAGAAGCAATTTCTGGACTTCAGAATGTCTTTATTACCTGCGAGCGGGTTTCAATCCGCTCAAATCAGAATGTTCGAAATTTCATGTACAGACTTGTTGAATTTAGTCGAAGAGTCTAAACGACCTGAAATGAAATCGGAAGATTTGGGGGAAATGTACAATCACCTATATTGGAAAAGAGGTGCAACCGAATTGGCTACTGGTAAAAAGACGCTGACGCTTAAGCAATTTGAGAATAAGTATTCCGAGGAGTTTTTGAAGTTGGCCAAAAAGTATAAATCAGCCAATATTTGGAAAAAGTATGAGGCTAATTACAAGTCAGGTGATCAGAAGGAGACAATTGTCGAAGCTTTGAAAAAGCTCGATCAATTGTCCAACGTGCAATGGAGATTGGCGCATTACAAATCTGCTGTGCGTTATTTGCAAAGGGATCCGGAAGTCATTGCGGCTACAGGTGGCACGAATTGGCAAAAATATCTTCCACCAAGGTTTCAACGAGTCATATTCTTTCCAGAATTATGGAGTCAAGAAGAAAAGGATAACTGGGGTAAGAGTTGGGTAGACGAGACAGTTTTTAAAAAGTAGGATTGAGATTATTTCTTTATATATCGCTTTCTATGATGAGTACTATGCTTTGCGCACAGGGCGTAGTACTCAAAACATACTACGATCAAGACAAAAAAGTAATTAAAGAAATTTTGTCGGTGGACGACACCATTTCGAATCAGCTCAATGGGCCGTACGTATCTTTTTATCTCTCTGGAACAAAAAAATCTGAAGGTAGCTATACCAACAATAAAGCCTCTGGGGATTGGACCTACTATTTTGAAAATGGGAAGGTTCGACAAACGGGTTCTTTTTTACATGGACGTACGGTCGGTATTTGGTCCGATTACTTTGAAAATGGAAACCTACGGTCAGAGGGCATTTTATCCAACAACAAAAAGGGTGGGGAATGGTCTTACTATTACGAAGCTGGTAGCCTAAAGAGTAAAGGTCAATACGACAATGGAATTCGTACGGGTATTTGGAGCTATTACTATGAGGAAGGTGGATTGAAAGCCCAAGCTGATTTCAAGAATGGCAGTGGCATATATAAGGAATTTTATGTGTCTGGCCAATTGAAAATGAAAGGACTAAATAGAGCAGGAAAAAGTGATAGCCTTTGGGTCTATTATTTTGAAACGGGAGAAAAAATGGCTGAAGGATACTTCAAGCAAGGATTAAAAACAGGGCCATGGAAGTACTTCTACAAAAATGGTAAACTATCTGCGGAAGGAGGATATGAAAAAGGCCAGACCCTGGGCAATTGGATCTATTACTATCCAGATGGAGCTAAAAGTGCAGAAGGGTTGCAAAAAAATGGAATCAAGGATGGATACTGGAAGATGTTTTATGAGTCAGGTGAAACCAAAGGAGTAGGTGAATTTGACGAAGGTACTGGTGCTTACAAAGAGTATTATATCAGTGGGAATCTCAAGGTCAGCGGGCAGTTTAAAGGGGATTACAATTTTGGAAAGTGGACTTATTATGATGAGGAGGGCAACATAGAAGGTTCTGCCATATTCGACGAGAAAGGCAAAGGCGAGTATGAGGGCTATTATCTGAATGGTAATCTTAAAATGAAAGGTCAACTATCTCAGGGAAGAAGAGAAGGGGAATGGACCCTATATAAGCGCAATGGTGAAGTGGCAGGTACTTATCTGCCAGTGTATGGCGAAAACAACCCTGTGTTTTTGAAGAGCGAAACTTTTGTACAGCAGGCTAACGACGAAGAGTATGAGAAGCCGGAATATAAATTCAAGAATAAAAAATCTAGGTATTTCACTCCACGTGTAAATGAATATAAAGGAGTAATTTTTGGATCGAATCCGCTTTATTCACTTGTTGGCTATATGCCACTTGCGGTAGAATACTACCTCCAGGAAAGGCAAGGGTACGAACTGATATATGCTTATCATCGGAAGCCATTCTTTGAGAATCATGGAAATATGCCAACTGGCGATTTGTTTTCTACAGGGTCAAGCCTGAAAGTACGACAGAAATTTTACAGCGAAGATCAGACACTTGGTATGTTCTATTTTGGTCATTTGATCGGGGCAGACTTCATCAAGCATGCCGCAAATGTAAGCGACGGAGGAACGCTTAGTACTTCCCAAGTTCAGTCCAAAGAAAACAGGTATTACTATGGAGTGTTCATCGGAGACAGATGGCTGAAAGACCCGGCGAATGCAGGACTGACCATTGATGTATACTTTGGTGTTGGAATAGGGAGGCGTAATTATACAGCGCAATACAGTGGAAATACTTATGATCCAATCTTCAAAGACGTCAATCAGTCCGGAACATATATCCCAATCTTTTTTGGAGTAAATATTGGTTATCTCGGATTCAAAAAGACCAAGAATCCAATACCTTCGTCTCGATAAATCCCTAGTATGAATAAAATTCTGAAATACAGGCTAAAGCCGGAAATTGCTCTAGATGAATCCAATTTGGATGCTTTTATATCACCTAAGATAAAAGGAGGAGCGAATTGGAAACTGTTGAAGCGATCTATAGATGCCAGAGGGCGAAAAGTCTCTGTAGACGTAGAAATTGGCTTGTACGAAGGAGAGAATGACCCGTGGTCTTTGGCTTATCAAAAGCCCGAAACCAATGTATCCAGCCGACCAGTAGTTTTGATTATTGGTACTGGGCCTGCTGGGTTATTTGCAGCCCTCCGGTGCCTGGAAATGGGTGCAAAACCGATACTTTTTGAAAGAGGGAAAGATGTCCAGGGTCGTCGCAGAGATTTAGCTAAAATCAACAAGGAACATATTGTCAATCCTGATTCAAATTATTGCTTTGGCGAAGGAGGTGCTGGAACTTATTCAGATGGCAAGCTATACACTCGATCAAAGAAGCGAGGTGATGTACGAAGAATTCTAGAGATGCTAGTGGTGCATGGTGCAAGTGATGATATTTTGAAAGACACGCACCCTCACATTGGAACCAACAAACTCCCTAAGGTAATCGCGGACATCCGTGAGACCATAGTATCACACGGAGGCGAAATCCATTTTAATAGTCGAGTGGTAGACTTTATTATTGATAAAGAGGAATTGAAAGGAGTGGTATTGGCCAATGGAGATCAGCACAGAGGTGAAGGTGTGATTTTGGCTACTGGTCATTCTGCCAGAGATATTTTCGAGTTGCTTGAGAAGAAAGCTATTACTATCGAGTCTAAACCTTTTGCCTTAGGCGTTCGTGTAGAGCATCCTCAAACGCTCATTGATAGTATTCAATATCATTGTGACAATAGAGGTAAATATTTACCAGCAGCACCTTATGCACTGACTACCCAGACAAGACTCGACAATGTACAGCGAGGTGTATTTTCATTTTGCATGTGCCCAGGAGGATTTATCGTGCCATCTGCTACTGCACCTGGTGAAGTAGTTGTAAATGGGATGAGCCCTTCCAGAAGAGATTCAAAGTTTGCCAATTCTGGAATAGTAGTAGCCATCGAAAATTCGGACTTAAAAGAATATCAAAAACACGGAAACTTTGCGGCCTTGGCTTTTCAGTCGGAGATTGAAAAGAAGGCTTGTGAAGCTACCGGTGGACAACAAAAGGCACCTGCCCAGCGATTAAATGATTTTATTGGCGGTAGACTATCGGCCAATCTACCAGATTGTTCTTATCAACCTGGACTAGTTTCTACTCAACTTTCAGAAGTACTGCCGAGTGCTATATTCAAACGTCTTCAGATGGGTTTCAAGGATTTTGGCAAAAAATCTAAGGGCTATGTGACCAATGATGCGGTGGTGGTAGGAGTGGAAAGCAGAACTTCTTCACCAGTTCATATCCCAAGAAAAAAGGACACCTGGGAACATATTCAACTCAAAAGGTTGTTTCCTTGTGGAGAAGGCGCAGGCTATGCTGGAGGCATTATGTCAGCAGCGATCGACGGAGAAAAATGTGCTGAAAAATTGATAGAGCAATATATAAATGTCTGAAAATAAAAAGTTGACGGTTGTACTTGGTGCAACAACAGACCCCTCACGATATGCTTATTTGGCTGCAGAAAGATTAGAAAGTCACCATCAACCATTCAAATTGGTGAGTATTAAGAAAGGCGAGCTTTTTGGACAGGAGTTTTTGGATTTGAAAACTAAGCCAAGTATTGAGGGGGTAGATACAGTCACGTTGTATATAGGAACTGCCAGGTTAACGGAATGGATAGATTATATTCTGAGTTTACAACCTAAACGCATCATCTTTAATCCAGGGACAGAAAATATGCAGTTGGCCAAGGCTGCCGAGGCCATGGGGATCGAAACGGTATTTGGTTGTACATTAGTTATGTTGGGTACAGGTCAATACTGACCATCTAGGAATTTTTAGCTGAGTGCTGTACATTTATTCTCACATTTGTACAGAATTAAACACCATGTGGAAGGATATTTTGTTGTGTTTGTTATTGATGTCGGCCTTACCTTCCTGGGCACAGGAAACGGAGTATACTTTTATGCAGACCAGACCACTTAATGAAAAATTCATTGTGGACTATTCAGATATGCTTTCTGTCAAACTTTATGGAAGCCTCAAATCTAATGTCATTGCACACGTCAATCACGAAACTGAAAAGGAAATAGAATACAAACCCAATGAGAGCTTGAATCTTGGCTTTGGAGTTGGATATAGGTGGTTTGGGCTTGATGTCGCATTTAATTTTCGGGGGGTTAATCATGATAATGGTCAATTTGGTAAAACGAAGAGATTTGATTTTCAATCAAGCATATACACAAGAAAATTTGCAGGCGACATTACTATTCAGCGGTATAAGGGATACTATTTGTCGAACCCTGAAGAGTATATTTCAAATTTCGATCCTGACGGACCATACCCTATACGTCCTGATATTAGTACCCGAAGATATGGAGCTAGTCTGCTTTATGTTTTTAACCACGACAAATTTTCCTTTAGGTCGGCCTTTATTTACAATGAGCGTCAGATAAAAAGTACCGGTTCTTTTTTGGCTGGTCCATTTTTTAGTTATTTCCGAATGGATGCAGATTCCACTTTAATAATTCCAGAAGCAGAGTCTGAATTTGACCTCTCACAAGACTTTCGAGGGAGTGAATATATCCGATACGGGTTGGCTGGAGGGTATGGTTACAACTTGGTACTTGGTCATCGAGTATTTATCTCACTTAGCCTGGTGATTGGACTTGGTCCAGAAATCAAGAAAACCCCCGAGATAAATGGAATGGCTGCTAATACCGAATCAAAGTTCACCGGCCGTGCAGCCACCAGAATTGCAATAGGATATAATGCACCTAAGTTTTATTGTGGCATCTCTGCTGCAGGTGTATATGCTGGAGAGCGCGATGAAACGGAGGACTATTTGGAACGAGGGGTGAGCAATGCTAAAATTTTCATTGGGAAGCGATTTGATCCACCAGAGTTTCTAGTTCGCAAAAAATAAAGGTGTACCGGTTAATAACAAACCAATCATTTTTTCACCTCCTGCAGGATTAACCCTGCTTCACTATGAAATAGTTGTTTATTCGCGACTATTTTTTCTAAAATTTCTTCACATTGTTCTAGCTCATTATTT
The DNA here is from genome assembly GCF_033344935.1 of Reichenbachiella sp. Lineage (NCBI taxonomy): Bacteria > Pseudomonadati > Bacteroidota > Cytophagia > Cytophagales > Reichenbachiellaceae > Reichenbachiella > Reichenbachiella sp. Next base: position 1,136,935 of record NZ_JAWPMM010000001.1, read on the forward strand.
TTCAAATAAGCCAGACCTAAGTACCATTCAGCAGTTTGTGAAAGATGTTTGTTTTCAGACGAAGAGGCCGCCTCCAGAATGGAAATTGCCTTCAATGTTTCATTCAATTTCAAATGGCAAGAGGCTTTATAAAGTGGGCCTTTTCCTAATAAATCTTTAGAATCAAATAGCTTGATGGCTTCAGTAAAATTTTCATTTCGGTATGCCTCAAAAATTTCAGCATTTGAATCCAAGTCCTCGGCTCCCCTTGTTATAGGGGGAGCAGGGTAAACTTGAAAATGTGCTTGAAACAATTCCAAATGGTTCTTGGAAAAGCTTGATGTTAGCGTATAAGCAAAGACTGAAATGATTAAAATAGAGACTGCAGCTGCTAGTAATTGGCTGGTTTTTATTTTTTTAGCTTGTCTAGATTCTACCAGATAGGAACTCAATTCATCCTTTAAATCCCTCTGATTAGATTTAATTAAAGTATCTATCAAGGCTTTTTGCAACTGAAATTCCTCTTTAAAAGAATCTGATTCGTTCAGTCTTTGAGTAAACTGAGCAGAGTCATTCTCATCAAGAGTCTTATCAACTTTGCCCTCAATCAGCTTTAGGTCGCTATTTGATAAATTATTCATCAATCGCTGAATACGTTATTTATTTCTGTTTGTTTTCTAACTTCTTCTATCAATTTCTTGTAGCACCTGCCTTTAATAGTCTTGGCTACCCCAGCACTTGCAAAACCCATTTCCGAGGCAATTTCCTCCATGGTCAACTTACTTAGGTAGAATAATTTAATAATACTTTGGCACTTTTCTCCTAATGTGTTAATCGCAAAAGTTACTAAAGTTATTAGTTCTTCCTTATCTGTATTGGCAAGAGCTGGCTCATCATAATAGTTCTTGATATCCTCTGCGTGTGATTCGTGAATCTTGTGTTTTCTATACTTAACCAACCACATGTTATAGCAGGTGGAATATAAATAACCTTTGGTATTTGTGAGATATGAGACTTTTCCAGCAAGTAATCTTTCTCTCAAATTAATGATTGCATCTACGAAAATATCATCTGCATCTTCAGCAGTACAACTGGTTTTTTTTATCAAGTTTTTAGTGCAATAGTCCCCGTATTCCTGGAAGAAAATCTTAAGACAAGAGTTATCACCTTTTCTCAGGGATTGTACTATTTCATTTAGGTCAAGTTTCATTTTGCTGGTATGTAAACTTTTCAAGCTCCCAAAAATACCACGACAATTTGTAATTGTATGCAAGAAGACTTCGGAACCAGCTTTTCAAATTATTTTCATTTCTCTGTTGACCTTTTTGAATCAAAGATATTATGAATTGAAGATAAACCTAAGAGTCATTTCGAGAGGGTAATCTGCTTATAGAACTCAATTAAATGTTAAACACATGAAATACATTCCTCAGCTGATAATACTAATGTTGGCCACATGTACACTGGCAATGGCACAGGATCCGGACCATGGGCCAAAAGTTCCACTATCACCAAACGCTGCCGCGCTTGCAGAATATAGTAATGTCGATGTTGGTTTGTTCACTGGAAGCATCGCATCAAGTATACCATTACATGCTTTCAAAACAGGCCCTTTAACAGTTCCTGTTTCATTGGAATATAGGTCTGATGGAATTCGTGTTGATGAGTTGGCCTCAAATGTAGGATTAGGTTGGTCGCTCAAGGCAGGTGGGGTGATCACCAGACAATCCAGAGGGCTTCCCGATGATGGCAACCGATTGGTTAAACCAAACGCACCTTTAAATTCTGATGAGATGAAAACTTTTATCCGCGCTGTAGTCTCCGGTGAAGCTGATGTCGAGCCAGACTTGTTTTCATACAATTTTAATGGGCACAGCGGACAGTTTTATTTGGACAACTCCAATGAGGTCGTTTTGATCAAACCCTCAGCCATCAAAATTGAGGTTTTGCCAGACTTCTTTACTGATGCTGTTAATTCAAACCCTGTATTTCAAATTACTGATGCGCAGGGAATTCTATATCAATTTGGAGCCAATGACGCAAGCGAAAGCAGTTTGTATAAGAGCGGAGCCATGTCTCCGCCATATGCAATCGAAAATGCTTGGTATTTAAGCGAAATAGAGCATCCAGAAGGTGATAAGGTCTTTTTTGAATATGAGCCTGGGTTTTATCGATACTTTTCAACGAATGCAGAATCATTCAAAAAACTAATTTACGAGGTTGTAGTTGCTTCTCCATCTGGTTGTGCCATGGGGGATTCCAACGAACCAAAAATACCTTCTCAAACACTCGTTCATACAAAAACATCAAATATCAAGAGGATACATTCAACAATAAATCATCAAGAGATTGTATTTGAGTACTCCAAATGGATGGGAAGTGGAACGGCAGACTTTGTAAGACTTGATGATATAAAAATACTGGATAGTGACGACAACCTCCTGAAGCATCTTAATTTAGGCTATCAGATATATGAGAGCAAAAACCATCCAAACAATCGAGTAGTTCATTCTTCAGCTATAGATGAAAACCGGCTCTTTTTATCGTCTCTGACCGAGTGGTCACCAGAAAGTAAAAACAAGCCTCCCTATCAGTTCAGCTACATAGACCCAGACAAACTGCCTACAAGAACAAGCTATGCTAAGGATTGGTGGGGGTATTATAATGGTGCGAGTAATGATTTCCTGGTACCGAATGAAGTCAATTCTGTATTTTCATCTAAAGATTTCGATGAAGGCACTAGTATTTTAGCGGCTGCAGCAGGGGTATTCAATAAAATAGGTGGAGATCGCAATTTCAAAGAGTCATTCGCTCGAAGAGGTTTGTTGTCAAGGATCACTTATCCCACCGGAGGATATAAGGAAATCTTTTATGAAGCACATAGCACCTACGCTACATATAATTCAGAAGGTTCAAAGGTGCCACCTTCCAGCAGAACAGTTCATATGAATGCAGTAACAGGGAATGCTTCAGAAGGTGAGGGTTCATTGTATAATGAGCGAAAAGAAGATTTGGGCCTTATATCTATTAGCCATGATGTAATTATCAATGGAAGCTTGAAATTCAACGATAGCGATAATTTGTGTGATATCAGTGCCATCCCAGCTCATAAGTTTAAAGCTATTTTCAAAATCCGTAATACAACCACTAATGAATATGTAGACTTCTATGTAAAGGGTGACAATCCACTGGCATACGATCACCATATAGGAAAGCAGATCGATTTTACTCCAAACATGGCCTATAGTGAAATATTGGCTCGTTTTGAGTCAGGTTTTGAATATGAAGCCAGTTTAAAGGTATACTTCGAATGCCTGGACGGCGCTGTATCTTTTTCGTATTATGACATGCCTATGCAGGATATTGGTGGACAAAGTATTACCAGAAACATTCCTGTTGGTGGTGGAATGAGAGTAAAACAGGTAACAGCGTTTGATGGCTACAACATACCCAGAACCACCCATTACTATTATGGTCCAACCAATTGCATCAAATGTTCAGAAGCTATTTACAACAAACCCAGACCAGACGTATGGATATCTAGTAGGGAAGATATTCTTGAGGGAGACAAGTGTATTTATGCAACACTTTCATCGAATAGTAGTACTTCAGTGTTGTCATCTTTTGGAGCTGTTGGATACAAAACAGTTACAGAAATTCAAGGTAACAATATTTTAAATGGGCTTACAACCCACCATTACAATATCGAGACCAATGAGCAAGCTTTGATAATGAATGGTGATCGGCTGGCAGGTACTCCCAATTCCAATCTTTGGAGCTTCTCTAATGGTACTGAGAAAAATATCACTATTGAAAAATATGAGAACCACAAACTGGAACTGGCCAGTAGTGTCGACAATACCTATGCGCGTAATACAGTGCATGATGCACAGATTAGTGGTTATGTAGCTAGAAAATACCGGAATGTTACCATGGATTTCACGACACAAGTTGGAGTAGGGGAAGGAGGGGAAAATGTGACTTTCCAATTGGACGATTACCGCTACTATGATATTTCAGAATATAGAACTAGTGCACAATGGCATTATTTGAGTGAGAGAACTGAAACCGAGTATGAAAGTGGAGTTCCAACAAACGCAAACACCACTACTTTTCTCTATGAAAATCCTGACCATATGCAACTTACCAAGCAATCCACAACTGATAGTAAAGGGAGAGCAGTAGAAACAAAATATCTATATGCAGAGGACTATTTGTCAGGTGGTTCTGCATTATCGGCTATGAAAACCAAAAATATGGTTGCCATTCCCATAGAAGTGATAAATGAGATTGACGGAGTGGTAACTTCTGCGCGAGGCACTCAACACGTAGTGGACGGTACAAAACTACGTGCTAAGAAATTTTATGAATATAACCCTGTGGAGGGGGCAGCATTTACGCCGTCTACTAATGGGACTAATTTTTCTGGTTATGATTTGAACTATACGATTCTTCAACGTGATGACAGAGGCAATATTTTATCCGGAAAAAAAGAAGATGACATTACTACTTCCTATGTGTGGGGCTATCATCAAAAATATCTGGTTGCCAAAATAGAAAATGCAGACTATGATCTGGTAAAGAATAGTTTGGGTGGAGATGCAGGTATTAGTGTACTTCAGGACAAGGATGGCATCGATCTACAATCTGCATTAAATGTACTCAGGACTGATCCCCAATTGGGTAATGCAATGATCTCCTCCTATACCTATAAGGAGGATGTAGGGATTTCGTCGCGGACAGATCCTAATGGAACGACCACTTACTTTCACTATGATGAGTTTGGAAGATTGATTCTGGTGAAAGATCATGAAGGTAATATCCTGAAAAAACAAGAATACAAATACCAGGGCGAAGGTTCCAACCCCTAATCAATTCACGCTAAAATTCACAAGAATGAAGAATACTAAAACACACTTCAACGGCAAAGTGATAACATCAGGTTTATTGTTTTTGTTGGCTTTTCTTATTTTCACTCGCATGGCCTTTGCCCAAGGAGGAGGAGGAACACCACCACCCAAGCCGAATTCCAGTTTTTCAACTCAGAACCTTTGTGGTAAGGTAAGAGTTACAGCTCAGGGACCCGGCTATCCCGGAGGAACTAATGGAGATTGGTATGTGCATGTAAATGGTGGAGAAATTGATGGTTTTAAAATTAACAATCACGGTGGATCCTGGTATGCCGATGTGAACACCAATTCTGGTAGTTTGTTTTATGTATCGGCCAGCACAGGACCCAATGCTTGGAGTGCCGAGCCTGTTTATCTGGGGGAGCTAAACATCTATTCAAGTCAACCAAATTCATATGAACTGGAAGATCCAGGTACCAAATGTACTGGAGGCTCCATAGTATTTAAGATGGATGGTAGTCAAACTGGCGTGACATACAATCTTAAAAAGGGTAGCACTACGGTGGCTTCTAAGGTGGGTACCGGAGGCTCCTTTCAGTTTGCTGCTGTTTCGGCGGAAGCCGGAACCTATTCTGTAACAGCAGTTCATAATATTTCCAAATGCACTCTGGGTATGGATGGGGCGTGGACATTGTACAACAAGCCACCAGCACCCAACTATACTATTTCTTCGAATAGCTGTGGAGATCGGACGGTCAGCCCGGGAACACCTCCTGCTGCCGTCGTTTGGGCGCAATCAAATTTCACCTATGTTTCAGTTCCCGATCAGGCACCAGATAAGGATAACTTGGAAGCACCTACCGGTGGCTATTATACTTATACTCCTTTCGACGACGTGGAAGATCTGGCAGTCACAAGAACAATGAATTTCCGTTCTATGAATACAATGACTGGCTGTATGAGTTCATTAGTTACAGAGAACATAATCGTCAAGCCATTTCCAGAAGTTTTTACTCTGAATGAGCCCGATGTTACATGTGGTGGCCAGCCTATAAAATTTAAACTATCGGACAGTCAGTCGGATGCAACTTATCTTTTACAAAATAACGGATCTACTGTAACCAGCAAAAGAGGTACAGGAAGCATAATTACCTTTACAGATGTGACTTCATCGGGAAACTACTCAGCGATTGCCGTACACGATAATGGCTGTGAAAAACCAATGAACGAAACTAGATTGATTGATGGACTGCCTGATCCTCCAAACTATTCAATTTCAACCAATGATTGTGGTGATAAAACTTTTTACAAAAATGGAGAGCCACCAGCTGGAATCACCTGGTCAACCTCAAGGTTTGTTTTGATCCATGTTGAAGACGGTCCACCGGATAAAGATAACCTTGAAGCCCATGTGGACGACTATTACCAGTATAACGAGTTTATTGAGGATATCAACCTTCCTACTTCACGGACCTTTCAACTTCAATCTCTTAATGAAGTTACAGGTTGTTTGAGCTCAGTGCTTAATATTCCCGTCGTTGTCACCCATATGCCGACTGTTTTGGATAGGATTGATGATTTCACCTTTTGTGCGGTAGACAGTAATACAGGAGAGTTTGAAATGACAGGTTTGGAAAACGATGTAACCTATTCTATTGAAGAAAATCGCATCGGAGAGAATTTAGGAGCAGGAAAAGTAAGATGGGTTGATGTACCCCAAGGGCGGTATACTGTGTTTGGTGAGAGAGGTGTTTGTGGAAGGAATCTGAATGCAATCATACATTTTAACCCCACTGAAATGCCAACTATCAGCAATTCAACAGTACAGGTTTTTGAAGGTACTACATTAGACCTTAATGTCGTTTCTGGTTCTGACAAAGGGACTTGGTCGGGCCCAGGGGTAGACGGAAGATATATGGTAGCTGCTCGAGCTGGGTTAGGTAATCATCAGATAGGAGTATATTATGACCATGCAGGTTGTGTTTTGGACGATCATATGACGGTAAACGTAAATCCAATCCCTACATTGAGACTAGATGGATTTGCTACAATTAGCCCTGGGAGTACGGTGGGTATGACCATTGAAAATTATTCTTCTGATTATGATTATTCATGGCATAAAGGTATCGCTATCAGAAATGCAAGTGCAGTAACAGCTGATCAACCAGGCTTATATGTGTTGAAAGCGGTCACAAGTAGCGGTTACTCTTCATACAGTAATAGTGTTTATTTATCTGCTCCCAAGCAATCAGTAGATTTTAATCATATTACTTTTAACGCTTATAGAATACCTCAATTAGTTGAATCGAGTCTTTCTGTGAATCCAAATGAAAGGAATCGGAGTGTTCAATACATTGATGGCTTAGGACAGGTAAATCAGGTGGTTCAGCAAAACATTTCAACGAGTTCACAAGACCTGGTCACTGTATCTGAACTTGATGAATATGGTCAAGTAGTTAAGCAGTATCTGCCGTTACCTGTCGGGAATTCTGGAGAGTATAAGTCTCATTTTTTTGAGGATCAGTCGGCTCATTATACGGCTGAGTATGGAGTAAATGACGGAAAGTTTGCTTACTCGGAGACTCAATACGAAAGCTCACCAATAGGTGGGCCACTTAAGAATTATGCACAGGGCACATCATGGGCCAAAGAGTTGGGCAATAGGCCAATAGCTATCGAATATGGTTTCAATATTTCTGGAGAAGTCATTAATTGGACAGTTGAAAACAATCAGCCCAAACCTAACTCCGTCTATTTGCCTGGGAAGTTGCATAAGACAATTTCTAAGGATGAAAACGGGAAGCAAGTTCAAGAATTTAAAAACCTAAAAGGACATGTAATTCTGAAAAAGGTTCAGTTATCTGAAGCTCAGCCTATAAACTCTGAAGACTGGCTTCAAACTTATTACATCTATGATGATTATGGGAATCTCCGATATGTTTTGCCTCCTGAAGCAACAAGACTCGCCAAATAATCCACTACCTAAAAAAGATCAAAATATGACTATTCGAAGAATTACAACCTTCTTAATATTTCTGTTTACGTCCCAGGTGGCCATTAGTCAGCAGAAGGAAACAGATGTGAAATCTATAAACTTAAAAGAATCCCAATTGGCGGCCCCAATGTATCTTCCTCCACCTGATGACGGTGGTGGAGGAGGAACTGGTGGTGGAGGAACCGGTGGAGGTGGTGGAGGGTCTACCAGCCCTCCACCAACGCCCTCTACAACTATTTCTACCTCATACTACTGTGGGTCAACTAGGGTAAAGAGAAACGCAACTCCTCCAAGCTATGTAAGATGGTATTGGCAAACGGTTTCATATGGTACAAGTTGGAGTTATGGTTATGGCAGTACATATACTTTTAGTTCGACCAGACATGTTTATTTGCGTTCTTATGATACTCGTACATTGAAATGGGGAGGGTATAAATACGTGGGTTACATGCGAGTAAATCCTAATAACTTGAATGCTGGCAACACAAGTGGAGCTAAAACCATATGCTATGGGGCATCCGCTGGTACGTTAGGAAATTCGTCTAGTGCGAGTGGTGGTTTATCCTCTTACAGCTATCAATGGCAGGTTTCCTCTAACAATTCTAGCTGGTCCAATATTTCTGGCGCTACAGGTACGACTTATTCACCTGGGAATTTAACTTCTACCAGATATTATAGAAGAAGGGTAACGTCGTGTGGGTATACCAAATACGCAGCTAGTGAAAAGGTAACGGTTAGAGCGAATCTCTCTGCAGGGAGTATCGGAAATGCACAGACCGTCTGTTACAATGGCAATCCAAGCACTTTGACTAATACATCATCCGCCTCGGGTGGAGCTACTCGAACTTATCAATGGCAAAAATCAACTACCAGTTCTTCGAGTGGTTTTTCTAATATAAGTGGAGCGACCGGAAGTACTTATGATCCTCCAGCTTTGACACAAACCACTTGGTATAGGAGGAGGGTCACATCAAGCTCAGGATGTGGTACTAAATATACGAATGTTATTGGCATAGGAGTAAGAAGTAATCTGAACGCTGGTAGTATTGGCAATGCACAAACGCTGTGTTATAACGGCGACCCGAGCACCTTGTCTAATACAACATCCGCATCGGGTGGAGCCACCAGAACTTATCAATGGCAAAAATCCACGACTAGTTCATCTTCGGGATTCTCAGATATAAGTGGTGCTTCCAGCTCAACTTATGATCCACCGGCTCTAAGCGAAACGACTTGGTATCGAAGAAGAGTGACTTCTACTTCAGGCTGTGGAACCCAATACACTAATGTGGTTCAAGTTTCAATTTATGAAACGCTCTCAGCAGGTAGTATCGGAAATGCACAAACCATGTGTTATAATGAAAATCCAAGTAGCTTAACAAGTACAGCTTCTGCCTCTGGTGGAACTTCACGTGTTTATCAATGGCAAAAATCTACAACAAGCTCAACCAATGGTTTCATAGATATTGGAGGAGAAAGTAGCAATACCTATGACCCACCTTCACTTACTCAAACCACTTGGTATAGAAGGAAAGTAACCTCAGGTTCCGGTTGTGGAACCAAGTATACTAATGTGATTCAAATAAGTGTTTTTGATGAATTAAGTCCTGGTATAATTACTAATCCTCAGGCACTGTGTAATGGTGGGGACCCTGGCGTTCTTGGAAGTGATTTAGCCTCATCAGGAGGAGGATCTACTACCTATCAATGGCAACAATCTACGACTTCTTCCTCGGAAGGATTTTCGGATATCACTGGAGCAGCCAATAGTACATATGATCCGGCCAATTTGAATCAGACTACTTGGTATAAAAGAAAGGTGACTTCTGCGGACGGGTGTGGAACCAAATATTCAAATACGCTCCAAATTACTATTTATGAAGATCTACAAGCCGGAACTATAGATAATGCCCAGGTAATTTGTTACAACGGTGACCCTGAGGCTATCCAAAGTGCCATTGATGCTAGTGGAGGAACCGGGTTGGTTTATCAGTGGCAAGCATCTATCACAGGTGCTACCGAAGGTTTTTCAGATATTGCGGGGGCAACAAATAGTGACTATGACCCATTGAATCTTTCTGATACCACATGGTTTAGAAGGAAGGTGTCCTCAGGTGCTGGATGTGGAGTATTATATTCAAATTCTGTAGAGGTTTCGGTTTATGAAGATTTACTTCCTGGCACTGTTGGAAATAGTCAAACTCTTTGTAATCTTAGCGACCCAACTGTTTTGACCAATACAGCTTCTGCATCAGGAGGGATTTCCAATACCTACCAGTGGGAACATTCTACTGTAAGTGAGTCTAGTGGCTTTACTGATATACCTGGAGCAATTGACGAATTCTTTGATCCGCCAGTATTGACTCAAACTACATGGTATCGAAGAAAGGCGACGGCTGGCTATGGATGCGGAATTGCCACTACTGAGCCAGTGGAAATCAATATAGCTCAAGTCGTTGAGGCTGGAACTATTGCAAATGATCAATCCGTTTGTGAGGGCATATTGCCGAATGATTTGACGGGTAGCGTGCCTACCGGAGGCATGGGAACCTATATGACCCAATGGGAATCATCAGCAGATAATGAGAGTTGGAGTGTATTAGAAGGAGAAACGCACGCTGATCTGAGTTTTACTTCTTTTGGTCAGTCAACCTACTATAGAAGAGTCGTTTCTAATTCCTGTGGCAGTGATGTTTCCAATACAGTTTTGGTGAGTTTCAAGCCTCTCCCAGATGCCGGAATTATTGAAGCAGACCAACAGACTTGTTTGGAACTTGCTCCGGCTACAATTATTGGAACGGATTTTTCAGCCATTCCGAGTACAACCTATCAATGGCAATCGTCAGTAGATGAGGTTGAATGGAATGATATAGTAGGAGAGACAAATACGAATTATAATCCTCCCGCTCAAACCCAAAGTTATAGAAGAGCTGTTACCCATGACGGGTGTATTGCCTATTCCGTTCCAAAGAGGATTGAGGCGATTCAATGTTTCGCTGATGCAGGTGAAGACCAGCAGGCTCTGAATAATGACGATCCTTTTGCCTTGATAGGAACACCGGTAGGTGGTAGTTGGTCTGGATATGGTGTGTCAGATGGCATGTTCTATCCGCAAGTGGCTGGTGTGGGAAAACATGAACTTACCTATTCGTATTCTAGTGTTATAGGTGGTGAATCAGAGGATAAAATGATCGTACAAGTTGACTTTAATGAAATGACCGATACTTTCATGAGCAACTATATCTTTCAGTACAAATATGATAAGTATGATAGGATGATTGAAAAACAGGTGCCTGGCGCAGGTTGGGTTTATATGGTATATGATGACAGAGATCGTTTGGTGATGACTCAGGATGGTAATCAAAGACCGGATAAAGAATGGGTCTTTACCAAATATGATCAACTGAACCGCCCAGTACTTACAGGTATTTATACACATGGTAGTGAAATCGATCAAGCCGCTATGCAAGGAGTAGTAGATCAATTTTACGCCGACGCGGCAGCCAATACTACACTGGGAGAACGAGTAGACGAATGGTATGAAGAGAGAGGATCAGCTGTCCATGGCTATACCAATAAATCATTCCCTTCAGTTTCTTCAAAAGACGAGTACCTCACCGTCACCTACTACGACAACTACGATTTCTCCACCGATGGCCACTGGGGCTTGGGTGACTTTACCAGTGAAAATCAAGCCAAGACCTATGTGACAGGAGCCAAGGTACGAGTAGACCTTCCGGATGGTAGCTATGACTGGAACGAATTAGTGACCCTCTATGACAGTAGATATCGAGTAGCCAGTAGTGTATCCAAGGACTATCAGGACAACTACGACTCCTTAGTCAATGAATATTATAGTTTGGTGCACCCACTAGTGGTCAAAACCACACACTATCACGAAAGTGCGTTGACCAATGCTGCCGACACCATTACTAAAGTATTTGACTACGATCATGCCGATCGATTGATGAGCGTGAGCCATCAAATCAATAGCGACCCTGCAGTAGTGATATTAGCAAATGAATACAACGAACTAGGGGAGTTGATCAAAAAGAAACTCAACGATGAAGGTGGAGGAAACTTCAGTCAGGAAGTAGACTATCAGTACAACATCCGAGGCTGGTTGACTAAAATCAATGATCCGGTCACACCAGACCCTGAAGACTACTTTGCCATGCAGCTCAAGTATGATGAAGCAGGTCAGTACAATGGGAACATAGGTGCGACCGCCTGGAAGAATCCTTTTGAAACTACCGCAAACGAATATGATTACACCTACGATCCAGTAAACCGACTGAAGTCAGCTGCCTACAACAGTGGCGCTTTCTCCGTACCCAACATCGACTACGACGCTAATGGAAACATCTTGGCCCTGGAAAGAAAGGGACTCGATGACACCGGAAGCACCACAGATTGGGATGATCTGGACTACAAGTATGTAGGCAATCAATTGACCAAAGTGGATGATAGTGGATCAGCAGATTTAGGTTTCAAAGACGGCGCCAGTGCAAGTACAGAATATGAGTATGATGCCAACGGCAACATGATCAGCGATGCCAACAAAGGTATAGAAAGCATCGAGTACAACCATCTGAACCTCCCAACTGTTGTCACCCTGAGCAACGTCGAAGGGTCCGGCAACAATGGACGAATAGAATACATCTACGATGCGGCAGGTACCAAACTCGCCCAGATCGTCTACGAGGATGGAACCCAAACCAAACGAACAGATTATCAGGGAGCCTTTATCTACGAAGACAGCGTGCTACAATTCATTCAGCATGAAGAGGGTAGAATCGTCTATGAAACAGATGTGAATGGAGAATTTGTAGAATATGAATATCAGTATCATCTCAAAGATCATTTGGGTAATGTGCGAACGACATTCAAAGAAGAAGGAGATATAGAAGGATCATTTGCATCTTTCGAGCAAGCTAAGCAATCAGAAGAATCAGACTATTTCATTGGCTATGATAACATGGTGAAGATAGATGCTGAGCTGTTTGATCATACCAAAAATCCTGAAGGTAGCCATAGCTCCATCCGATTAAATGGTTTTGTAAGTCCTGATTCTACAGTCAATGAAAGTATTGGTTTAGCCAAATCTTTGAAAGTAAAGCCAGGAGATGTAATAGACATGAAAGTATATGCCAAGTATTTCTTGCAATCTGAGTCATCGGGATGGACGGGTACTTTGAATACCATTGCAACAAACATTGCCGGCAATGTTGGGGGTATTGTAGTAGATGGAGGAGGACTAGGGTTGGATACCCATCCATTCGTAGATTGGACGGAGAAGGCTAGCCCCACAGCTGCTCCCAAGGCCTATATGAATTATATGGTTTTTGATGAGTATTTTAATCTTATAGACGAAAAGACAGGTTTCAAACAGATCAGTGAATCAGCCAAAGAAAATGGTAGCGGAGTAGAACATGAAAAACTGGAACACAGCATCACTATCAGCCAATCGGGATATGTCTATATTTACCTATCGAATGAGGAAGATACGCCCATCGATGTGTTCTTTGACGATTTTACTGTGACGCAAAACCATACCCCAATTGTCAGCAAAGATGATTATTATCCCTTTGGGTTGACGTTTGCTAGTTATAACAGACCTGCTAGTGTGGATCAGAGGTTTAAGTATAATGGGAAGGAATTAGTCTCTGACTTAGGATTTGGATTAATTGATTATCAAGCAAGATGGTATGATCCTGCACTGGGTAGATGGCACAGCATTGACCCAGCAGCGGATTTGATGAGAAGACATTCTCCCTATAATTATGCTTTTGATAATCCGATTATGTTTATTGATCCTGATGGTATGATTCCAATGTTGACCGATGATAAATTAACTTCGACTAATCCTAATAGTTCTCTGAGTATTCATGAACAGAAAATAGATCAACATCATAAGGATCAGCCGATAAGTATTAAGGTTGACGATCAGGCTGAAAGACCTAAAGATAATGGTACTGCAGGAACAACTTATACTGCAACTATTACGGTTGAACACTCAGATGGACGAAACGATACTTATAAAGGAAGTTCTCATCCGAATTCAACGTCTGAAACAGATAACTCAGCAGGTGCTAAGACCGTGGCGGAAGGAACTCATAATTTCTCGAATAAATTTGGGCATGATGGAGGAAATCAAAAAGGATTAAATCTTGGACAAGGAGAAGTTTCTAAACATTCTCAAAGAACTGTTCCTGGTATTGATAAAAATGGAGAAAAAACTACTGTAATTAATGCAAACGCACATTCAGGAACAAGCGATAATGGAAACTATAATAGCCGTGGTTCATTGGGCTGTATAACTGTTTGTCCTACTGATGTTGAAAGGTTTAACAGTAATTTTGATTGGAGTGGAGGAAATACTGGTAATTCTCATGGAACTATAACTATTTCAAGGACAAATACATCAATGAAGAAAACTGCAGAATTCCAGCAACAAAAATATGTAGAATATAAAAATCAACTTAAAGGAATATATTGATGAAAAAAATTTCGAAATCCATATTGATTATTGGTGGGTTGGTAGTGCAACTCTGCTGTACAGGTCAAAAAAACGAGAATAATACTGAGCAGGAAAATAATCCTCCTGAGATCGCTAAGGCTGAAAAGTTAGAAGTGCAAGAACCAATAAAAGAGGAAGATGATTGTTCTGTTTCTAAAGAGCTAGAAAGGTTAATTATTGATTTGCATATTGAAAAAAGGGCTGAAGCAAAGTTACAAATTTTGGATACTGTGTCACAGATTGTAAACAAGGATATTCTTGTCTTTGAAAACGAATGTGCGCTATTAACAATTGAAGATTGGTTTGTTGAGAATGGAACATATTCTTTTTTCTCAATAATTGAGGATTTAAACAAATCAGAATTAGCTTTTAATGGTTATAAGTTCATTGATCAAGTCTATGTTGTTTACCAGAATAATGCCGAGTTAAGTCAGTATTTAGCAAAAAAATTAAGCGATTTAGCGAATAATAGCCCTGCCAAATTTGTTGGATATATAGAATCAATCGAGGATTCAACCAAGCGAAGTAAAACTTTATTGAGACCCTTTTGGGGACAAAGAAATAGTGATGAATTTATGATAGAGGTCAATAATTCGAAATACAAGGATGAAATAATTAACGTATTAAAAAACAGTGGTTAACTGTTTCATTGAAGGAATAAGAGGTCAAGCTACCAATTATCATATAACGAAAATAAGTTGGGTATATAAGACATATTGATAGTTTTAAAAACCAAAGTATCAACCCTGCTAGGCGTAGAATGAAATAAAGAGAAGGTACTAGGTGTAGTTTGTCCCAAAGGGATGCCTTCGGCGCAACTACACCTTTTTATTAATCACGCGGTGTTGATATTGAAGTGTAGATGCAATCTACTCCCCAACTGGTCGTAGGTTAAGCGTTAGCGATCCTAGGACCTAGATTGAGCAAGGGCGTCCGCCCGATTGACTATATTAGCACTACACATTAAACCATAATCCTAACCTAACTAACGGGTAGAAAATATGCTATACGAGATCAACTTTCGATTCACAGTGTGACATTTACAGTTGTAAATTGGATAGATCTCTTTATTAGAGATATATTCCCGCTCGGTCGCAATTGTATTGCGACTGTAATCTTATATAGCATTTACAATGCGAGTGTTCTATCTTTATCTTCTATGGCCAACCGATATAAGATTAGAGATAATGCGGGACTGTATTTTGTAACCTTTACTATAGTGGGCTGGGTTGATTTGTTTGTAAGAAGGGATTACAAAGATTGCCTGATAGATTCACTCCCGCTCGGTCGCAATTGTCCCAAAGGGATGCCTATGGCGTATTGCGACTGTAATCTTATATAGCATTTACAATGCGAGTGTTCTATCTTTATCTTCTATGGCCAACCGATATAAGATTAGAGATAACGCGGGACTGTATTTTGTAACCTTTACTATAGTGGGCTGGGTTGATTTGTTTGTAAGAAGGGATTACAAAGATTGCCTGATAGATTCACTCAATTATTGTGTCAAAGAGAAAGTGTTAAGAGTGCATGCCTATGTGCTAATGACTAGTCACCTGCATATGATTGTAAGTTCGGCACAAGGTCACGATCTGGTTTCTACCATCAGAGACTTTAAAAAGTTTACTTCTAAGTCGCTTATTAGGCTAATCAAAGCAATTCCAGAGAGTCGTAGGGAATGGATGTTAAACAAGTTTAGCTATGAGGCTAATCGAACTCAACGAGGTTCAGATTACATACTTTGGAAAGAAGGGTATCATGCAAAACAGATAGAGACTAATGATTTTTTGGATGAAAAACTGGACTATATTCACAACAATCCCGTGGAGGCTGGTTTTGTAAATGTGCCGGAAGAGTATTTATACAGTAGTGCCAGAAACTATGCAGGAAAAGAAGCGGTGATGGCTATTGATTTGTTATAGCTTCAACAGGCATTGCAAATGCCCGGAAGGTACAATCGCAATACAATTGCGATCGAGCGGGAATAATATATTTATCACAGAAATAAATAAGCCATATATTTTTAACTGTCAGTTATATTGTATATGTTTGCATTAGTTCTTTGAATTATTAAGATAGGTAAAAGGCACCCGAAAGTTGGGAAACCAATATTTGAAGTGCATTTAGTTGCGCAATGGAAGTAATCCATCACACGCCTGGACATGAACTCTTGAAACCACTAGTCTAGAACTAGAACCATCAAGACCTCTGAAACAACTCTTTTCAGTCTGTTTTTTTAGAGAGACATGATTATGTTTTATTATTTAAAAGCATAAAAAACAGGCAGAATAATAGGGGGTGAGATACAGTAGATCGCGCGTGACGGCTCTGCCAATTACCGAGAAGGCAGACGGTAATATTGCCGTTTTCTTAAATCTATATTTTAGATGACAAATATCTTAATAGCAGGAGATCTTCTCGAGAAGCTTGAGAAACTCCATTTGAAGAACCGCGATCTGTTGTCGGTTGAAGATGAACAGGTTTTGAATGATTGTATCAGTGCTTTAAAGGAGCTACAGGAACAAGAGTCCGATGAAAAGTCGGAGGAAGTTTTTGGAACAGCTCTTAAGGTGATCCTTCACCTACTAAAGTTTTTTACTGATGTTGAGTTCTAACCTTGATTCTGGAAACTAGCCTCCCTATTTACTTTAAACGTTTATATCATGGACTTAGGAAACACGATTAACTCGCTGAGAAAGCACAAGGGCCTTAAGCAAGGAGACCTAGCTAATCAATCTGGATTAACTCAAGCCTATGTGTCTCAAATTGAGAAGAACAAAAAAGAGCCAAATATGTCAGCACTCAAAAAAATATGCGAAGTGCTAGGCATACCACTTCCAGTATTGTTCTTTTTGTCAATAGATGACCAAGATATACCAACCCAAAAGCAAGCAGCTTTTAAAATGTTGTCCCCTTCAATCAAATCATTTATTGAAGAATTTTTCATTGATAAATCCTTAAATACCTCTATTGATCCGATCTAAAAAACATCTAGAACGAGTACTGAAATGCTCTTTTGCTGAGCTAGAAAAACTAGCAGGGCAAAGTGAAGGTTTTTACTATGAAAAAAAGGAACTAAAGAGAGTCAACAATCGAGGGAAAGAGTTTTTTAGAGAAATGTATCCTAGTATCGGGATGCTCAAAAAGATGCAAGCCATAATCAAGGGGGCAGTATTACGGAAGATCCCATTGAATGACTGTGTGTATGGAGGAGTGAAAGGCAAGGACAGTGTTTTGAATGCAAAAGCCCATCAAGGCAGGAAATATAAATTTTGTACAGACTTAAAAAACTTCTTCCCTTCCATTACATCAACAATGGTTTATTGCAGCTTTATAGATCATGGTTTTTCTTCTGATATTGCAAGAATATTAACGAAGTTAACCACCTATAAACACAAAGTCCCTCAGGGCACACCTACCAGTGCGCATATTGCCAATATGGTATTTACTGGTATTGATAAGAAGCTCATAAGTCTATGTGAGGGTAAGGATATAAAATATACTCGTTACGTTGACGATCTTACTTTTTCATCACCAAACTCATTTAAGGAAGAGACTCAAACAATCCTAGAAATCATCAAAGCCCATGATTTTAGGATCAGCAATAGAAAAACTAAATATGTGAAGGGAAGTCTCGAAATCACAGGAGCGAGAGTAAGAAATAATGTCTTGAGTCCTACGGATAAGTTTAAAAAGAAGCTGAATCACCCTGATAAGTATGAGCAGAATCAAGTCAAGGGACATCAAACCTATTACAAACGGTTGAAATCAGTGAAAATTAAATAGCTAGTACTTAATCCCCCCATGGCTTCGCTGCTCCAATCACCTCTGGTCGTAGTTTATGATAAGCAATCCTAGAAGCTATCTTGGAAAAGAGCGTCGCACAGTTGATATTTTAAAGGAAGGTTTTTCATTATAATCTTGAGCCATCCGACGCTTCGAACATAGGGGGTATGAAATATTAAGCAGCCCAAGCTTTAATCCTTCTTAACAAAAAAGAGGTATCATGAGCACCTTATTTATAAGGGCACGATACCTCTTAGCTTCATTTAGCTTTGAATCATTTAAAATTCGTCGGAATGCTGATGGTACAGCTTCCTAGTCCGCCAGAATAAGTATTGATGGCACCGTAGATTAAGGTCACCTCAGATGGAATCGACTGATAGTTCAAATTGTAGGACTTGGTAAAGCCAATGATAGATACATTGTTTCGGGTCAGCAGGCGGCTGCCATTTGGTAATACGAAATTACTGGATGAAGAAACCTGGATATGCAAGTCGGCATTGCTTGGTGAGTTATCGCATCCGGTAAAGATCGACCAGGTTTTACAACTTCTACCATAAGTTCTCATTTCTCCGCTTACCCGTAGTTCAGTATATTTCCAGTGAGAAAATACCTTTATGGGCACTCTTGTGCACTCATATACTGCGCAAATCTCCTCGTTTTCCTTATCTCTATCTCTTGGAGGAAGCAATTGAACACATTCGCAATTGTTTTGATAGATAGTCTTATATACCGCTTTGCGTATCTTAACCAATTCCAAAACGGCATTACCATAGTTGTCTCCATCGTGGTCTGGATCATAAGTAAAGTGACAATACTCCTCTCGCTCTACAGAACCTTGTGTTCTACTATCTGCAGACTTTGGGTTGATATCTTCCACGAAGATTCCCTTCGACTGATCAGAGACCGTAGCATTCACAATAGATTCTGTATTAGCCCCTTTGGCGTAAGGGCCAATTTTGATTTGATCATCGGTATACTGAAGCAAGTTGTTGGCCACTACCACCAAGCCTTCCGAATTGACCAGTGCAGAAGCATAGTAGTCATGAATTTTCATTCCAACAATCAGATTCTCATCAATTACAAAACCGTAAGCTTGAGACATAAGAAGAGATTTTCTGTCTTTCAATTCTTGTATTTGATTGGAGGAGTTTGCAATAAACGTCTCTAATTCTTGTTGGCTAAGATTAGCTGTCTGGTTTTCCAGAGCCTGCATCTCCTCATATAGCTTCGTTTGTTCATCAACTAAAGATTGAAAGGAACGTTGCATAGACATAAATTCTAGTTGCTTGGACCATTTGAGCATTTCCTCGACTGTCATGGCTTTCATGCTCTCCAGTGTTTGATCGTAAATTTCAGGAGTAGCGAAATGCAATATGCCATCTTGAACGATTATATCAGGTTTTGAAGAACTGTTCATCCAAACGGTGTCGGCCTCGACTGAAATCTGTCCAATGGATGTTTGGCCGTTTGCCTCTTCTTCTTCACATGAAAAAAAGAAAGGAAGAGTTAATAGGTATAAACAGAGTTTTGTTCTGAAAATAGACATCATAGGTATTTTGGTTTTATTTAAAATGATTGAATAAGGGCTGCTAAAGATTTTAGTTAAGTTTTAACAGCTGGTATGTGTTAATGAACAACAAGAAAAAAGGTCAACAGTTTTTGAAAAGAATTTTGCTAAAAACATTTTCTGGCAGACAGGATGCCTGTTTTTTATGTGAGATTGACTTGCCTATTAGTGGGAGAAGGGAGCGCAGAAACTGTTGAAACTTTGATATCTGCTTGCGTCGATGCTCGAACATTAAATCTGCTACTAGTTAATTTCAATGATGGATTGTGATTTATGAGTCTGATTTAGTAATGTGACCATCAGACCGGCGACGCGCGAATTATGTTATTGTATGATGTATCCAAACAGTCTGAACAGAAGTTTTTGGGCCAGCCGGTGGTATTAAAGTTTGGGTTTAGATTGAGTGAGATAGGGAGGCAGAAGTTGGTCGGAAATTAGCATGACCCTAAGTAATTCTTCCAATCCCTAAAACGTGTTGAATTTACCTCAAGTGCTTGTTAATCAGCAGCATTATTGGAAATATCAGATACGCTAACTTTTAAGCCACCGATAAGAAAGTACACCTAGTCCAAGCGCAGCTGCTAAAGTAAGCATGATTGTGTACTTCCCATTGGGTTCACTTAAAGGTTCGGTTACACCTTGCAGTACACCCCCCCAAAAAAAAAGTATGGACTGGCCACTGGCAAGTTTGTAAAGCGTGTAATAAAGTAAGAATGAAAGTATTTAAACCCTGACCTAATGGTTTGGCTTTGGTGTGCTCTGCCACTATGCACCATAGTCATCCCGTCGGGACAAACTGAGCCTAGTGGAGTAAATGGTACATGACAATATGCTCTGGAAAACGCTGGCGGTGAAAAGGGTTTTTCATTAGGCCAAATGACTATATATTTGTTGTTTAATCTATTAAAAATTCGACCAGCTCTTTCCATTCTCGAGGATATAGTTACATGCCCTTTTTTACTTCCAATAGTCTTTTTATCGTTAATCCTGATCATATCAAATCATAAACCAACCCATGGCAAAATTGTTATTAAAGGTTCTGCTTTTTTGTATCGTATGTGTAACTCAATCGAACGCACTTTCATCTGATGCGACCGATCAATTAGAAACACTTGAAAAGGCGCGTTCATTTATTGGTGAGATGAAACTAGATAGTGCCGAGTACTATTTGCTAAGTCTTAGCGATAGTTTTGAAGAACAAAAGCAATGGGAGCAATATGCCTCTTGTCTTAATGGCCTTGCGGAATGTCGTTGGAGAATCTATGATCTGGAAAAAGCTGAAGAATATGCAAGAGCATCTTTGCAGGTTTGTCAATCTTTTTTGCCAAAGGGCAATAAACAAACTGTACAATCTCTAAGACATCTGGGGATAGTTTCCTTTTACAAGGATAATTACGACGAATCCGAAGACTATTTAACTCAGGCCAAGGAAATTTTGGAAAAAGCAGATACCGTAGATTATGAAATGATGTTTAAAATTAATCGGGTTTTGGCCGCCATATATTTGTATCAGGGTGATGTGGTTAAGAGTCTTAGAATATATCAATACGAATTGGACAAAACATTAGGCAACCAAACAATAGACTCATTGAATTTGATTATTGCCTATTCGAATGTTGGGAAAGCCTACTTGTCTATGTTTCATCTGGACTCTGCCGAGTACTTTTTGCAAAAGACTGTAGAAATTACCAAGGAAGTGTTTGACGAAACACATATTAATCTAGCTATTGAATATCGCCATTTGAGTTATTTACATGTAACAAAAGGGGAGCTCCATCGAGCGTTAAACTATGCGTCCTCAGCGGAAAAAATATATAAGGATTTTTATGGTGAAGAATCAGGAAGAGTTTCAGATGTATATCATGCGTTGGCTACGATATATGTGCACTTGGGCAATTCGAACCAGGCATTAAATTATGCTAACAAAGGTCTCAATTTGGTAGTTGATGATTTTGGTATGGAACATTCTGACGCTGCTAATTTTCACGAAGTATTGGCATCAATATATGGGAAGCTAAATAACGATTCTTTGGAGTATAAACATTTAAAGAAGAGTTTGGAGATAAGAAAAGATGTTTTTGGGGAGCAGAATCGTTTTGTAGCTGAGTCGTACAACGACCTTGGAGATTATAACTATATAAAATTAGATTTTGAAAATGCGATTACGAATTATAACAAAGCATTGAAAATACTGAAGTCGTTGGCGAGAAGTAAAAATTCTGAGATTGCTTATTCATATATTGGTGTTGCACAATCTTATTTGAAACAGGGTGAAAATTTTGAACTTGCATTAGTTCATTTTAATCGGGCGATTGAGACCAATACCTACGTAAGAGATGCTAAGGGCTCTCTCCTAACGAGTCAGTATCTTAATGATCATTATCAACTGTTGGCATTTATGGGTAAAGCCTCTACCCATTTGGCCATGGACCATTTGCAAGAAGCACTTGGAGGCTTTCAGCAATGCGATACTTTGATTCATCAACTTCGTTGGAATAATATTTCCTGGGAAGATCAGTTTTCTCTATCTGAGAGGGTAAAAGACACTTATGATCAAGCTGTATCCTTGTGTATAAGACTCTACAAAGAGACAAATCAAAGAGACTACTTAAATCTAGCATTAAATTTTTATGAAAATAGTAGGGTTTCCATTTTGAAAAAGGCCTTGGCCAAGATGGATGATAATAAGCTTGGTATTCTACCCGATGAGATGGTTGCATTCGAACGTACTATTGATGTAAATATTGAATATTTTGAATCGCTAGTGAAAAGAGAGAAAGTGAAAGAAAAAAAGAATCCTTTGAAAATTTCAAGTTATGAGGAAAGTCTTTTTAAGCTAAATGGCAAAAAAGATTCTTTCGAATTAATTTTAAAGAAAAGCTTCCCAGACTATTACAAAGCGAAACACCGACATACCTCAATAAGTATTGATGAAATTCAAAAAGGGTTGGATTCGAGAACCGGATTGCTTGAGTTTTTCAAAACGGATTCCGTACTGTTTTCTTTTGCATTGACCCACGATGAGATTAAAGTATTTAGCCATCCTATTGATTCCACGTTCGACAGGCGTTTGTCGGAGTTCATTTTTGCATTCAAATCGGAAGAAAGGATATCCGAAATTTCAGTGGCAGACACCATTTTTACGAAAGAAGCTCATTATTGGTATGAGCAACTGCTGAAAACTCCATTGGATAGCTTGGGAAAGGTGGAGCGATTACAAATTATTCCTGATGGTATTTTGTCTTACTTACCTTTTGAGGCATTATTGAAGACTCCTGCTTCATCTGATTCATACAAGTCTTTGGACTATTTGATTCGACATTACGATATAAGCTACAAGTATTCTTTGGATCAGGTTTTGATGTCTGACTTGCGTAAAGGAAATAAAGTTGTTATGAGCTATCTAGGCTACGCACCTTCCTATAAGAAAAGCGGTAATCAAGTTGCTCAAATTTCGGAGCAGACTGAATTTAGAAATTCATTGCAGAATTTGAACTGGAATCAATTTGAAGTCAAACAAATAGGAGAACAAATGAATGGTAAATACTATCTTTCAGAAGATGCAACTGAAACAAGTTTTAAAGAATTTGTTAATCAATCGAATATTATACATTTAGCTACTCATGCACTGATTGATGATTTAGATCCAATGAAATCAAAGTTTGTGTTCAGTCAGGAAAACGACTCTTTAAATGATGGGTATTTGCATACTTACGAGTTGTTTGATTTAAAATTAAATCCAGAACTCGTTGTTCTCAGTGCTTGCAACACGGGAGTTGGTGAATTGAAAGATGGAGAAGGAATAATGAGTTTAGCCTATGGTTTTGCATATTCAGGCTGCACGAGTATTGTTTCAAGTTTATGGCCAGTAGATGATAAATCGACTAGCGAACTAATGAGCTATTTTTATGAAGGGCTGGATCAAGGAATGACAAAAAGTAAAGCACTCCGAGTGGCTAAATTAAAGATGATTGATCAATCAGGAGCTTTTAGCGCCAATCCTTTTTATTGGGGAGCATTTGTTTTGATAGGAGATGATGACCCGCTGGAAGATATTATTGATAGGAAGGTACTTTTTACAGCCTTTTTCTTGTTGGTTTTTGTAACGGGTTTTCTTTATGTTAAGAAGCGAAATGGTCACAATTCCTTATGAAAAAGTAAAAATCACTTCAAGTTCTTCCTCCCACAGGCCGTAGGATAAACGGTAGCGATTTTACGGCCTAAATTGAGAAAGGGTGCCCAACCCGTTTTATATTTTAAAAGTAAGATTTTTCATTGTGATCTTGGTCAAGAGGACGCTACAATTGGAGGCCTATTACATCTTGATTGCCAGAAACATCAGGTTTCCTAACCAATAAGCCATCGATAAGAAAGTACACCTAGCCCCAGAGCAGCTGCTAAAGCAAGCATGATTGTGTATTCGCTATTTGATTGACCCAAAGGTTCGGTTACGCCTTGTAGTACAAATCCACCCCAAAAGAATGGACTGGCTTGGGCAGGATTGGTTTGTGCCAAAAAGGCCAGCTTGGCTTCCTGGAGAGCTACATCTTTGGTCTTACCCTGTTCTAAACCTTTATAAAAACCTTGCA
This sequence comes from Reichenbachiella sp., assembly GCF_033344935.1. Lineage (NCBI taxonomy): Bacteria > Pseudomonadati > Bacteroidota > Cytophagia > Cytophagales > Reichenbachiellaceae > Reichenbachiella > Reichenbachiella sp. The sequence goes on from NZ_JAWPMM010000001.1 coordinate 1,161,221, forward strand.
TCAATTGAGGAGCAGATGTGTCTGGAATTTCCCATTGCGTATAGATCAGGCTTTTACATCCTGCATAGGTAAAGGCGCGGCCGAGGGTCATCAAACCCTCTCCACTGATAAGCTTACCAACTCCCGTGTTGCAGGCGCTAAGAACTGCCAGTTCTGCTGGAAGAGAGAGATTATAGAGTTCGTGGCCATACAGGCGACCATCTTCTGTGGAGTCAGATTTTGTGGTGAAGTTGAGACTCGAACTGTAGGGGTGATCACTATCGGCCTGCCCGTGCAGGGCCAGATGTAAAATGAAGTATTCTTCTGCCAGAGCTTTGAAAGTGGCTTCACTGGCTTGATGACCAAAGAAATAGTTACCATCAAAAAACTCTGATATCATCCGGATCTCTTTTCTCGAACCCGGAAGATCTTCCAATTTGTCACTTCTGAGTGTTCGTAGAGTCAGATTGTCACCAGTCTGATCCTCGTTGTTGAATGAAAAGGCTAGTACTTCTTGTCGAGTATCTGTGTCCGGCTTGTTGCTGAGTTGTGAATACAAGAGGTTGGCGGAATACGCATAGCTAATAGCAAACTCCTTAAGAAGGAAATCAAAGGATTGGTAATCAATAGATACTGGCGCAGAGCTAAGCAACGTCTCGAAATTAAGTTCCCATAATTCGGCATCAGCTACAATGATTAGTCTTTGACCCACCAGCTTGTTCCTGACAGGCTGGATCAATATATCATACAGTTGTTTCGCCTGATGTGCGTAACTCTGCTGGTCTTGTAGTCTAATCGATTGTTTAAACGCTTTTACTGATTCGGAAATTTTGTGCCTCTGTATAGGAATTTGTTTTACCGTCAGCCCTTTTTGGTTTAATACCCAAATAAACATCGTGCTGTCACCCAGATAGTATTCGATCAGGTTTTGGTTACCAGCCAACAAGGATTGAACTTGCTCGACCGAGGCCGACTTGTTTTTGTATTTTAGGTCAAAGTACTTTGGAAAATCTTGCTCGAACCGTTCAACCAATTGTTCATGCTGCCTTTTAAGGTCAAAGCGTTGAGACCTTAAATCTTCCTCATTTGACCTATTTATGTCATTGTTTTCTTCTTCATTTAACTTGGAATCCAAAAAAGAAATCTCAGCCCTAAGATCATTTTCTTTTTGAAGTAAGCTATCAGGAATATTGGCAAAAGACCGAGCCTTGGACTCGAGCATGGTCTGGCGAAGGACCGATGATTTGCTTTTTTCGGACAATAAAAAAGTTTGCTTCAAGTATGCGTCGTCTTTTAACGAATTACCCAATTGATAGGTATTTAGAATGCCTAATTCAAGTAGATCTTCAGAGGTTTTAAGTGTACTTAGTTTCGATTCTTCATCTAAAAATCCATTTCGGATCTTTTCTGCTAGAGATATCCCCAACTCACTTGTTGCCAAACCGGAGTTTAGTAATTGATGACCTTCTTCTTGCTCGTATTTTCTATGGAGTGCGATGGCTTTAAGTTTTAGCACTTTCAGTAAGGTGTTTTCTCTTAGAATGTTATCCTCTAACTTCGGATTTTGATGAATATTATCCTCTTCAAAATTGACAACAACGGCACATAATCCCTTTTGTATCAGAGACAATGCTTCATCATATTTTTTAGACCTCATTCTTAAACTGGCCAATTCAATATACATATCCGCCACGTTGAAGTTTTTTGGACCATACTTATCTGTATAGATCTTTAAATTGTTTATCAGCAATCCATTGGCCTCATCATAGTTGCCCATCAGTATCTCTAGTTCCGCCATCTTGGTTTGCGTGTCTGCCAGCGCAATACCATCTATTTGATTCTGGGACTTTATAATCTCAAGGGCATGATTTAGTTCGGATCTAGCTTCATAAAACCTATTGGCTTTTATCAAAACAGAGCCGAGGTCTTTGTAGTTGGCTGCTAGGCGATTAACTATTCCGTAGATCTTTTGATTCAGTTCAATCGCTTGTCTAAGATATGTGGCGGCTTTTTCGTATTCTTTGCTTTCACTGTACACAAAGGCCATTTTGCTAAGAGTAGAGGCGATTCTGGGATGAAGTGGCTGATAGTTGTCCTGATAAACGGAGAGCGCTTTTTGATAATAGGTTAGTGCTTTTTCAAAAGCTCCTCTCTCCTTATGAACGAATCCCAGATTTTCGTATATCCGTGAGGCCTGTAAGCTTTCGGCACCAAAAAGTTCAATTCGGATTTGTAGGGATTTTTCGAATAAGTAGCTGGCTGAATCTAGATTGCGGTCTATCATATAGCATAATCCAATGTTGCTTAGATACATCGCAGGATAAGAGAGATTGTCCGGAGTTAGTTCTGAAGCAATTTGAAGTGCCTTTCTGTAGTGGATAATTGCTCTGTTGAAGTTGTTCTTATAATAATAAACAATAGCCAACGAATTGTGAAGTTCTTGGGTATAACTGTCTATACTATCCTGTTGATTCTTTTTTATCCACAATCCCTTCTTGACGCTGGACATGGCCTTGTCGAGCTGGAATTTGGCTGACTGAACATTGGCGGCGGCTAAATAAATTCTGGCGAAAATCGTGCTGTCCATGACAGGGTTCTTTTCGGCCAGTGCTATGGCGAGCTCTGAATAATAAAGTGCGCTGTCAAGAAGTCCCATTTTTTTTAATGGATGAGAAAGATGGGCATAGGTCATGATATATTCTGAGTTGGTTCCGTCCAACTTTTCAGACCCTATCAGGATGTTGTCTTTGAATATTCTCGCAGCTCCTACTAAATCCTTGGAATAAGCCCTACAATATCCCAGCGTATTTCGGCAAAAAAGGTACTTTTTCCAATCTCCTAATAAGGCATAGGTCTCGCTTGCTTTTTTTGCATAATGTGCTGAGCTATCGTATTGTGCTTTGTTAAAAAAGGATCGAGTCTTATTATAAAGAATTTCTGCTTGTAAACTATCGAAAGATTGAATAGCTAATAAAGAACGGCCCCATATCATTAAAAAAAAGACAAAAAAGTATCGATTTAGAGGCGGCATGACAGGTTGTTTAAAACTAATATTTTTATAAGTGAAGGTTGGTTTTTGCAATTGGTTATAATCCACTGAAGATTTATTTCGGCTATCCGAACTGGGGGTAACCTCTTAAAAAAAGGACAATGGAAAGGTTCTTTTGGAAAGGAGAGAAAGTCATATTAATTCATTCGAAGATAAATGCTTTAGTCTTCCAAAGTTTTGAGTACTTTCTACTTCAAATTCTCACCTTCTTTCAGGACATTAATAGAATCGTAGATCAGTACTTTGCTCCAAAGGTTCTTGCAGTCAGCTAAAAACTTCTTGTGAGCGGGTTCCACTTGGTATTTGTCTTGTTCTTCTTTAGACCCAAAGGTGACCATAAGATGATACGTGTAAGAATTGTCCACTACATCTCTGGCCGTGAGGGCAGGTACACCCAAATGGGCAGATCGGATGTAGTCAGAATTCTCTATTAACTCTTTCAGACCCTTTTCAATTTTTTGCCGATCAGAAGCATTATCGGGGTTGTTGAGCCAAATAAGTACAGAATGAGCAAACTTCCCACTGATCATATCTTTGGTTTTGACGGGTTCGCAGCTCATGAACATAGCAGCGATGAGAACTAAGAAAGTGAAGTTTTTCATGGTTTGGTTTTAAAAGTTTGGTCTAAGATAGTGATTGCAGAAATAACTTGATCACCTATTTTCGAAACTGTTCTGTAATGGATTCAACGTCATTGTACTTTGTCCAACTAGTTGGTCGTTGGAAATCCTGGCCGGAGGCTAAAACTTTGACATCAGCGTATTTCTCCTTGACCTCTTTCCAAGAGATGTCTTCCCAATATTGTTGCTCCATCTCTAAAAGCTTCACTCCTTCCAACGGACCAGATACTGCTTGGCCAATCAAAGGCCACCATAGACTTTCAGTTTCTCTATCCCAGAATACAAATCCATCCAATCCATCCCACACGCTAGCATCAAAATAAGTGTAGCCGCTGAGTCCAAACGTCAATAAACGTCCATTGTAGTCTCTTTCATATATGGCTCCTAAGTCTGCCAAAATACAGTAGGCCGCCATCACTGGCTTGCCACCTAAGCTATCATTCACTATTTCATGTCGCGTGAGGTCTGGTACTGAATAAGCTTTGGTTTCTCCATTGATCGAGCCCACTAAAAAGCGTGTGCTGTCTGCCCAGATGGTATCAGCAGCTTCCATGGTTATAAACTCGGGAGCTAATAGTGCCGGAAAAGCTTCTCTACCAATCCCATAGTGAAATTGATTTTCCTTTAGGGTAAGGTTAGACACATCAAAGTGTTGAGAACTATCTTCTCCTCCATATAAATACCTTGAGTTTTGTAAATCAAAGAACTTCCCATTGTCTGCGGCTATGGGTCTTTGTATTTTGGGAGCGGGTGCGGCCTCAGTCGGAGGCTCCTTTTTGGTGGGTTGAGAGCAACTTAGAAAAGCGAGCGAGAAAAGAAGACTTAGCAATGATTTCATAGTGTTTTGAGTATTAATGTGAGGAACGTTAAATTTAATGAAGATTATTAGAACCTTTTCGTAAAGCGTACGACTATACTATAGGACAAAATGATTTAAATTCATTTCATGATTAAAGCAATCCAAACCCTAAGCCTAATCTGCGGAATAATCCTTTCGACTCACGCGCAAGATCCAAAAAATATCATCCAAAAATCCCTTGATAAAGTTAACGGTAAGAGTAGCCAGGGAGAAATGGAAATGACTATCGTTCGACCAAGGTATACGCGTACCATGACGATGAAATCCTGGAGTTTAGGCAGAGATTATTTCTTGATCTACATCACAGGGCCGGCCAGAGACAAAGGACAAGTTTTTTTGAAACGTCAAACGGACATGTGGAATTGGATCCCGAATATTAGTCGCATGATCAAGTTGCCTCCTTCTATGATGGGACAAAACTGGATGGGGTCGGATTTCACCAATGATGATTTGGTGAAGATGAATAGTTTGGTTGATGACTACACCCATAAGATGATAGGATCAGAAAAAGTGGATGGGATTGAATGCTATCAAATTGAGATGATTCCTAAACCAAACTCTTCAGTGGTATGGGGTAAAATAAATATCTGGATAGGAAAAACAGCATACTATCAAATGAAGGCCGAGTATTATGATGAAGACTTCGAACTGGTGAGTACAATGGAAGCTTCTGAAATCACTCAATTTGATGATCGTAAGTTGCCAGCTAAGATGGTCATGACGCCTATAAATAAACCAGGTAATCAAACCATCATGGTGAATAAAAATCTGAAGTTCGATACGGATTTGGAAGAAAGCTTCTTTTCTCAGCAAAACATGAAACGCGTTCGATGAGGAGAAAAATCACATTGGCTTGGCGCAACTTGTGGCGAAATAAAAAGCGAACCTATATTACATTAGGTTCTGTGACTTTTGCTGTAGTCATTGCCACTATGATGCGAGGTTTGCAGCTTGGTACCTATGATAAAATGTTGGACGACGCCATTACCGCTTCTACCGGCCACGTTGCGCTCATGGATAAGCTGTATTGGGAGGACAAAACCCTGCTCAATAGTATAGAGTTTTCCGAAGATTTGGAATCTACGCTGGATAGTGATGAACGCATTGATTTTTGGGTGCCGCAGTTGATGAGCGGTGTGCTGGCTTCATCCGGACCTCATACACGAGGGGTATTGATACAAGGTGTTGATCCTGCTGTCCAGGATCGACAGATTGGACTGGCGGATAAGATTATTGAAGGAGATTATCTTGACGATAACGATGAAGCGGTGTTGATTGGTAAAGAACTCTCTCAGTTTTTGAGAATTGGAGTTGGAGATACGCTGGTCTTATTAGGGCAGGGTTACATGGGTGTGACTGCTGCTGGCAAGTACCCCATTAAAGGTGTTTTTGACCATCCGATGGCAGAGTTTAACAAGCGTATGATTTTCTTGCCATTAAATGCTGCCCAGTATTTGTTTTTTATGGAAGGTCGATTGACCAATGTGAACTTGGTACTTAAAGACAACGATGAGGTTGAAGAGACTCAGGCTTACTATGAGTCAATAATGGATACCACCCTCTTAGAAGCTCGAGGATGGAGATTGATGAACAGAGAGATTCTTTCGGGAATCGAATCAGACAATTTCTTTGGAAAAATCATGATAGGCATACTTTACATGGTGATTGGGTTTGGATTGTTCGGTACCATTTTGATGATGACCATGGAAAGAAAGAAAGAATTCTCGATTATGATTGCCATAGGAATGAGAAGAACTAAGCTCTTGACACAGGTGATCTTAGAATCGATAATGATTGCCGGATTGGGTGCCTTGGCTGGATTGATTATTAGCTTCCCTGTGGTTTATTTCTACTACCTTAATCCAATTCCAGTGCCGGAAGAAAGTGCAGAAATGTATAGGCAAATGAACATGGAACCCATTCTTCAGATCTCAATCAAGCCGGGCTATATGTTGTTGCAGTTTGCCATTGTGCTAGGAGTCAGTATTGTCGCATCTGTCATTCCGCTCAACAACATTTTGAAATTTAATATTGTGGACATAATCCGAGGAAGGCAATGATTATATCACTCGCTTGGCGCAATGTATGGAGAAATAAAACGCGCAGTGCTGCGGTGATTTTGGCACTTACCGTAGGTTTGTTTGGCGCTTTGTTTATCGCAAGCATGTCCAACGGTATGGTGGATAAATGGATCAAGAGCACGATTGAGAATGAGATATCGGATATTCAAATTCATCATGCCGAATATCTCATTATGGAGGAGCTGGAATTAACCATGGATGAGAACGAACTGAAGGGTGTTCTTCGGAACAATGATCAAGTGAAGTCATTTACCTCTAGGATAAAAACAGAAGCGATGGCGATGACCGCCAATAATAGCGCTCAAATTACACTATATGGCATAGATCCTAATCAGGAAAAACAAGTAACTGAAGTGTATAATCTATTGATTGAGGGGCAATATTTAGAAACCGAATCTCGATTTAAACCCATCATCATATCTGAGCGATTAGCAGAAAAACTAAAAGTTAGGTTGAAATCGAAAATCATATTTACACTGGCGGACAAGACAGGAAATATGGTGTATGAAAATTTTAAAGTAAATGGAATTTTTGATACAAACAGTACCATGTTTGATGACCGCAATGTATTTGTTAGAAAAAGTGATCTGCGAAAGATTCTGAAACTTAACGAGGGTCAGGTGCATGAAATGGCCATTCGCGTTACCAATCAGGAAAACTTATCGAGCACCGTGGCTGTATTGCAGCACACGTTCCCTGATTACAAAACGGAGGATTGGAAGGAAATCAATCCTACGCTAAGTATGAGCGGATCTTTAATGCAGATGTTTAATTATATCCTTGTAGGAATCGTGCTTATTGCTTTGATCTTCGGAATTATCAATACTATGCTGATGGTAATTTTAGAACGGACCAAGGAAATTGGTATGCTCAGATCTCTAGGCATGCGAAAGAAGAAAATTGCTCAAATGATTACGTTAGAAACTATCTTTCTATGTTTGGTAGGGGGAATAATGGGTAATCTTTTGGCGCTCGTTTCCATTGAGTACTTTGGTCGCGTAGGGATGCATTTTGAAAGTTTCAAAGAAGGCATGGAACAATTCGGTATGTCGGCCATTGTCTATCCTACACTAGACTATAGTTTCTATGCAATCATTACAGGCATGGTAGTTTGCACCGCTGTTTTTTCATCCATTTTTCCAATTATTAGGGCTTTTAAGTTAAATCCCGCATTAGCCATAAGAGATTAATCATGAGTGTTATTCAGACCACAGACGTAACGAAAGTTTATAACCCCGATACAGTGCCAGTTCATGCGGTGAATGGTATTTCACTTGCTTTTGAGAAGGGAGAGTTCTCTGCCATTGTTGGACCCTCTGGTTGTGGAAAAACGACATTTTTGAATCTATTAGGCGGACTGGAAATACCAACTAGGGGTTCGGTACATGTGGATGGTCAGGACATTTCTCAGCTCAGTAGTACAGAATTGACGGATTTTAGACTGCACAATATTGGCTTTGTATTTCAAGCTTATAACCTGATACCTGTAATGAGTGCCTATGAGAATGTGGCCTTCATTATGGAATTGCAACAGTTTCCTCAGAAAAGCATTGAGGAGCGAGTGATGGAGCTTTTGGAAGCCATGGAGATCGCAGACAAGGCTCATCAGAGACCGAATCAGTTGTCAGGTGGACAGCAGCAACGAGTGGCTGTGGCCAGAGCTTTGGCGTCTAGGCCAAAGTTCATATTAGCGGATGAACCGACAGCCAATCTGGATAGTAAGGCAACCGCGAACCTTTTGGACTTGATGTTTAAAATGAATGAAAGGGAAGAAACGACCTTTATTTTTTCAACTCATGATGATCGGGTAATGAAACGAGCCAAACGATTGATCAAATTGGAGGATGGGAAGATAGCCGATGAAACGAAGTAAATTTTTAATTCTGGCTTTTACCTGTTTGTTCTGCACGTCTACATGGGCGCAGGATGAAAGCATGGTCCTGAATGGCTATATGAAATACATGCATACGGTGATTCTGCCACCTGGTGATAGTAGTATGATCACAGACAATTTTCTCCACAATCGCTTGAATTATACCTGGTATTGGAATGATAATTTCACTTTTAAGGCCTCTATGAGGAATCGATTTTTCTGGGGAGAGCTGGTTCGTGATATACCGTTTGCGTATAGCAACCTGGGAGATGATCCGGGTTTTTTTGATATGAGTTTTGTATGGAGCAGCAGTTCTAGTACAGTTCTTCATACCATTTTCGATCGAATGAATCTTATGTATCAAAAAAATGACCTGGAAGTGATCGCGGGAAGACAACGGGTGAATTGGGGAACGACATTAATTTGGAACCCCAATGATATTTTTAATTCCTATTCCTTTTTTGATTTCGATTATGAAGAGCGGCCAGGCACGGATGCGGTTCAGGTGAACTATTACACAAGCGCTGCGTCGTCGCTAAGTGTAGTTTATGCATTGGCAGACAGCTTAAAAGGAAGTACGCTGGCGGCCAAATATAAGTTCAACACACATACCTACGATATTCAATTTATGGCTGGTTACCAAAAGGAATTCTTTGTGGCAGGTGGCGGTTGGGCTGGAGACATCAAGGGAGCAGGCTTTAGAGGTGAGGGTACTTATTTCATTCCTATGAATGAAGCGGCTGGAGAGACCCAGTTTGTAGGTTCTATGGAGCTTGATTATACTTTTACCAATGGATTGTATTTTCAAACGGCCTATTTGTTTAATTCCAGAGGCTTGAATGCAAAATCAGGGGATTATGCGGCATTTTACCTGGACCGTAGTTTAAGTGCGCAGACTTTGAGTCCGGCTATGCATAATTTGTTTTTTCAGATTTCCGGGGCACTTTCTCCCATATTAAACACGGCACTAGCGACCATGCTTAATCCTAAAGATGGCTCGCTCTTTATTGGACCCAATGTGACATGGTCCGTGGTTGAAAATTTTGATTTTCTTGTCGCCGCGCAGCTTTTTAGAGGGGATCCTATGACGCTTTACGGTGACGGGGGTTCCATGTTTTTCGGAAGATTTAAGTATAGCTTTTAGGCAAATGGGTCTTACAAAAGATTAAAAAACACTCTCAATCCTGCCGAATTACATACTTTATACTTTTACTAAGATTTAATTTTCAATCTCAACCAAAAAGGAGATTGAAATGAAAAAAGTTATAGCACTTGGCTTGTGTGCTTTTGCCATGCTTGAAATGGCCTTTAGTCAGAGCGAAAAAATTAATAATGGTTATAATCTAGAGAGCTATTGTAATCTTCCTGATTGCAAGTATTTCAAATTCAATAATAATATCGGATTCCCTCAAGGAAAGTTGACCGATTGGGAAATGCTGCACGCGGAGATTGCTGTTAAGAACACAGGAAGTTATTTGCTCACTGGAGACATGGATATCAAGAAAGAGGAGATGGGGGTAAGGCTCACACTTGATATAGAGTTCTTCAATGCTGGCGATGACCTAATCCATACGGCACAAACAACGCTTCTGGAATATTATTCTGAACCAAATTATGCTGAACCCATAGTGGTGAAAGGAGAAATCCCTCAGCATGTTATTGAACAAATGGCGTACCTCAACTTTCTTGTAGTTGAAAGCGAGACAGTGCCGTACTACGAATTAGCCACCAATTGCTATGGCCCTTGCAATAACTATCAGTTGAATGCGAGTATTAAGGCCTTCAAAAAGTCGAAGTAATCCAGTTATTGGCTACAGCCAAAGCCTGATCCAATCGGTGATCCGGCTGGGATTGTTTGAGCTGGTTTTGTCATGAACTTTGAAGGGTTTTGGTAAAATTCTTCGATTAGCCTGTGCGCATATTGGCGGTTGGCTATGGTGCCTTTGCTACTATTCGATTTATACTCTAGTCTGGTTTTCAATCTATTGAGTGCCTGATAAGCTAGTGCATTGGCCTGAGGGTTTGTCGTATCATTGGTGGCCAGATTCATGATATGACCGAGCAAATTCAAATTCACTACGTGTTGAATTTCACCCAAATAACCTTCTTTCGGTTTTTGATACCAAGTAGCGTCAAGCATCTTGTCTAGTAAAAAATCAAGACTAGGTTGTGAGTTGTCCCGACTATGATATTCTATCATACGCGAAGCCCTAGCTGGATTTAGCATGAGCGAAAAGGTAAAATCTGCTGCTGTTTCGGCAGCTCCGAGCGCGTCGAAATTTGGACTGGTTCTAAGATTTACTATTTCTTTGGTTCGATCTTGATGTAGCACGCGAGGAGGTAAGATATTTAACAAGTCCTCAGGGATCGCTAAAGCTTCCGGTTGCACGGTATTAAGCAAGGAGTTGATGGCCTCTACCTGAGTCGTTCCTGTGACAACTTCCGTGATCAATTGACCATCACCTTTCAACGCATATCGATAATTTCTCCCACCAACTAGTTTTACAGCGGCTTCAACTTGATATCGGTGCAAAAAGTACATGGGAACTAAGACTTCCTCTAGTTGAGCATACGGTGTTCCTGTTCGGATGGAATTTTCACCAAGATTATTTAATGCAACCTTACGGACATCCATCAAGTGATTTAGTTCTTCGCTTGGGTTTTTACCATTATCCCATAAATGAGCGAAGGGGTGAGAACCGCCCTGAGGTCGCGCATCCTGATCTGATAAGAAGGTGAGTCCATCGTTCAGGGACTGAGCAATGATTTGATTTAATGAGTCTTCTTCATCGACAGATGCATCGAATTGGGAATAACCATAAGTAATAGCGACTTTGTCCCAAGCTCCAATTTTGTCATCATAGGCATTGTCCAAACTAATCTTTCCATCTATCAGGTCAATTTTTGGGTGAGGGTAGTCCATGACCGAAGCGCGACCTTCAGCACTAGAGGCATAACTATGAGCTAGCCCTATGGTATGTCCCACTTCATGTGCTGACAATTGGCGCAGTCTGGCAAGAGCTAGTTTTTCCATCGTTGGGTCTATCGATTCCTTTGCATATGGTGAGAGCAAGCCTTCGGCAATCAGGTAATCTTGTCTGACACGTAGGGAACCCAAAGTGACATGTCCTTTGATTATTTCACCTGTCCTTGGGTCGACCACGCTGGCACCATAAGACCATCCTCGGGTAGATCGGTGTACCCATTGAATAATATTATATCTGGCATCCATAGGATCTACACCTTCAGGCAATAATTTGACCTGAAAGGCATCCTTGAAACCGGCTGCCTCAAAGGCCTGATTCCACCAGGAGGCCCCTTCTAGTAGCGCACTTCTTATAGGCTCAGGTGCTCCTCGATCCAAATAGTAGACGATTGGTTCGACGGCTTCAGATATTTTTGCCGTAGGGTCTTGCTTAATGAGTCTATGTCTACAAGTATATTTTTTTAATAGTGGCTCGCTGATAGGAGTGGCGTAGTCATAATAAGAGATACCATAAAATCCTGCTCTTGGGTCAAATTTCCTGGTTTGATAGTTGTTATCCGGAAGCTGGACGAAGGAGTGATGAACGGTTACGGTCACTGCTTCTGCAGAAGGAGTTACTGAATAAATCCAGTCGCCTTGTGGGCTGCCTGCAAAAGTGAGTATAGCATCAAATTCTGTGTTTTTGGGGAAGTTTTTAATTCTTGCTGTGTTTAATGCTGATCTGCTTGGGTCTAGTGAGTAGTTACCTTGCTGAGTTTGTGCTAAGGTTTTGGCTATACCAACGGCATCTCTGATGATAAAATCGGTGATGTCTATTTTGAAAACCCCATTGTTGTTTTGTAATATTTCAAATCCCCAAATCACGGATTGGGCAAAAGCTTCTTCAACTGCACGGGCTTCATCTGGATTGTTGCTGATGGCTCGATAATCATAGTTGGGCTGGATGAGCAGGAGCTTGTTACCAGCTTTTTGAAACTTCACTACTTTCTCGCCACTCAGTTGACCACGATCCAACCCGATATCATTGGACCCAACGCCTGAGGATAAGGAGGGCAGGTATAGAAACTCCTCATCTAGCCTCGAAATATGAAGGTAAATTCGATCAGTTGTTTCATCGATAGAATAATCGATAAACCCTTTGATAATTGCTTCAGAAGCCGCAAGATTTGATGTAGCTGATTTATCCTTTTTCTTTTTTTGAGCGTTGGCGTTTAATGTCGCCACGGCAAGCAGTGCGAGTAAATAGTTGAGCTTCATTTGAGTATGTTGTGGTTAGTATTTAGTGAATTTGTTGGTAATAAAAGTTAGACATTTTCGAAGTACATCATAATAGAGGGTCATGTAAAAAAATGCGGTCATGAGCCATATAATGATGATATTGAAATAAAAAGTATCAATTTGTGCATTCCCAAAAACTTTAACCGGAGCATAAAAGTGGGCATTGCCAATATTTGAGTCTGGTGTTTTGAATATGGGATCTTTCTTTTGAATCAACTCATCGTCTGCCTCGAAGATTTTTTCTATTTCATCTCGATTGGTTACCAGATTTTCAAGAGTCTTATTGTGGCTTGCATTCTTGAGTTCCAATAGACCCTCTTTTCCCAATTGTTCTACCATTTCATAGTAGTGAGATTCTCTCTCCTTTACCGCTTCATCTTTGAAGTTTTTGTATTTTTTTCTAAGCAAATTGAGTTGAGCTAGAATTTGGTGGTGTGAGGTGGAGTCGTATTTTTCCATATCGAGAAATCGCAGTCGGTAAAACTGTGTATTCCCGTCTTTGGCCTGCATTTTCTCTAATTCTTTTCTACAAATATCGATTTCACGTTGCAAAGCACTGGATTGATTTCCAGCCTGAATATTTTGATAAACTAGTTTGAGTTTAGTTTGAATTTTTGGAATGAGGTAGGCAAAGTTGAAACTGGCATCGCTCATTCGTTTATCATAATCAAAGAAATGCTTTTCATAGTTGTTGTTGCTGAATAGCTCTACAGCTAAAGCTTCATAAGCCCACCGAGAGACCATGGCATCACCCACTAGTGGTACGTGTTTTTTGTCTCCGATCTTGTAGTGTAGCTCATCAAACTTAATCATAGCTCCTCCCAATAAAAGTTGTGGCACCAAAATGAGTGGGATAAGGATATAAATGGTCACGATAGAATTTAGCCCAGAAGAAATGTTCAGCCCGACCATATTAGCAAAACAGGCTGCCGAAAATAAGACGAGCCAAAAACTAAAGTTCAGGTCCTTGATTTCTAACAAGTAATTTCCAAACCACACAAAAATGAACATCTGCAAGGCAGATAGACAAAATAGAAAGATGATTTTAGAATTGATATAGCTGAATCGACTAAGATTCAAAAACGACTCACGTTCGAGTACTTTCTTGTCTTTGAAAATTTCTTCTGCACTCACCGATAGCCCTAGAAAAAGGGCCACAACCACAGTCATAAATAGATAAACTGGAATGTTTTTATTTTCACTAAAGATATATTCATTACCAACCGAGTACTTGGCCAGTACACCCAAAATCAATGCTAATAGGGGTGGTTCAAGGAGATTGAGCAGAATATACTGTAGGTTAGTTTTTTTCGAAAGCAAGATTCTTTGCAGGAATATATTGGACTGCTGTGCCAAATTTGGAATCAAGAAGTTGGAAGGAGGAAGCGCGGTTTGAAACTTAATTTTCTTGAGCTTTGGCGCCAAATTCTCCAAGTACTTGTCATACCATTGAGCAGGTGAAATTTTCCTTTGTTTGGTGGCTTCACCCACTTCGTTTATTTCCTTGGCTTCTATGATGTGAAGAATCTGTTCGGGGATCACGTTTCCGCAGACTCTACATTCACTTTCTGCCGCATTCACTTGTGTATTCATGGTTTTGAAATACACCACGGCGTCTACAGGGTTTCCATTGTAAATGGGGTATCCTCCTTTGTCAAGCAGCCAGAGTTTGTCAAACAATTTGAAAATGTCCGACGACGGCTGATGAATAATGGCAATGACCAGTTTGCCCTTTCTGCTTTGTTCTTTCAATAGATTCATCACCACTTCTGAGTCCATAGAAGAAAGCCCAGAGGTGGGCTCATCTACGAAAAGAACAGAGGGCTCACGGAGTAGTTCCAACGCTATATTGAGACGTTTACGCTGACCGCCACTGATAAACTTATTGAGTGGGCTGCCCACCTGAAGGTCTCGAATTTCGTCGATATCCAAGTCTTCAAGAACTTTGTTAATCGCCTGATCAAGTCTTTTCTTGGAGAAATCACTGAAAGAAAGGCGCGCATTGAAAAATAAGTTTTGATAGACTGTTAGTTCTTCAAACAAAAGGTCATCCTGAGGGACATATCCAATAACCCCGGATTGCACACATCTAGGGATGCTGTGTCCATTTATTTTAATTTTTCCACCAGAAGGTTCTAATTTGCCATTGAGCAAATTAATGAGCGTGGACTTGCCCGTGCCACTACCTCCCATGATACCGATGAGCTGACCAGATTCTTCGTAAAAACTGAAAGGCTGGATGCCGTTGTTACTGTTCTTAAACTTGAACTGCATATCATCCCCATGCAAAACAAGATTTACCTTCTTAAGGTCTAGTAAGAATCTCTTACTGATTTCTGATTCGTAAATCGGCTCAATACTGCTGCCTTTTATAATGGCGCCGGATTTAAGAATGTAGGTTTTGTTTTTGGAAATTTTGTTCCCTTCTAAATACAAATTTAGTGGGCCATCGTATTGGATGACGAAGGTGCCTATGCTCTGAATAAATAGGACTTTGATCTGTCCAAACAGATTTTCAACATGGATATGCCTGAACTCATTAATGCCTGGTTCCTTTTTCTTTTTCATCATCCAAGCAATCTCCTCCGGCCATTCGGTCACCTTATTATCGATGATCATGCCGTTGGCCTTGGATAATTCCTTTATTTCAGGATCTAGGATGAAGGAGGTGATGTCATTAATTTCTTGTTTGGGTAGATTGAAATTCAACGCAACCAGCTGCATAAAGTCATTTTCCTTGTCAGAGACTTTATTATCTGTATTGATTAATTCCACCAGCTGAATGAAAACAATCACCCGTTCGTGCTGAAGTAGTTCTTTGTTTAGCTGTTGGCAGATTTTGGTGACCTGAATGATGTTTTTAGTTTCGTTCTCCAACTCTTCCTCTGACGAAGAAGCTTCTCGTCTGTAGAACTCAACATAGTCTTGGTAAAGGTTTAGGTATTGTTCTGCAAGATCATGATTAAGTTGGGCTTCCAGATAGGGTTTCACAATGATATGGCCTGAATCGACCACTTCGTCTTTCACACTTTCAATAATGGCAAACAAGCGCATCAAGGCGTTGATAATCGATTCACTCATGCAGGTAACAACTTTGTTATGGGTTTAGGAATTTAAATATAGAAAAAAAGGCACCCCGATTCATCAGGATGCCTTTTTATTAATTGGATGATAATTGGTTTTAGCCAATAATCTCGTTTCTTGTACTCTCTACGTTGCTAAAAATGTCATCAAGCTGACCTTTCGTAATTCCTGTAGCCGGGTCAATGCCCTCATAGATGATTTGCATGAATTGCAGCAATGGCCTTACAGCTTCAATGTCTGGGTCGTCAGCGTATTGAGTAGCAAACTCAGCTAATTTGTTCGCTGATTTTTTCTGCTCAGCTACTATGTTTAGCATTCTTGGATCATAGTCACTAGAGATAGCTAGTTGGCAAGTGATGTAGATGCCTTCAATCCAGCTGCCAGCTACTACCAAGAAAGACATTTTATCTTGTCCTGACTTGTTGAGCTCTGAGTAAGTGTTGTAGAATGATTTAGTTACAATAAGTATCAAAGAATCCTTGTTGTCAAGATTTTTTTCTACTCTGGCTACCATCTCATCGTCAAAAACACCTGGTATTTCTAAACCATCGATCAAAGCTTTAGATGCCTTTAACATTTGCATCGTTTCTTCCTGACTGTTGTAGGTGCAGGCATAGCTTAAATCAGCACCGTAGATTCCGAGGTTCAGTGCTTTATCTCTCTGGGTCTCGTATTTGTCTACGTTTTCGATTGGATTTGTAATGTTCCAAACGAATGCAGCACCAGCGTCTTGTAGTAGTTCCGTTACCTCAAAAGAAGTTGGGATTGGATATTTGAATTCCTTTTCCACCTTTTCTTTTACATTTTCTAAAGTGGCCACATCAGCCTCTTCAGATTTCTTACCAGAACTACAGGCTACTACTGAAGCTGCCAAAATAGCAATAGATAGAATGCTTAGAATATTTTTCATGATTTAGATTTAATTATCGTCTCTTTACTAAAGGGGCAATTTAAAAGAATTGGGCTAGAAAAGTAAAGCCAAATCAATAATTTGATTTGGCTTTGCAAAGTGTGACAATATATGTCGGATATTTTCGGCGTTGAGTTTAGTTATTTGCTGCTTTGTACATGGCATCCAACAAACCATTTTGTTTTTTATCGTTTCTCAGTTCCCAAAACATAATGCCCCCTAATTTTTTGTCTTTCACATATTTTACCTTGGTTTCCACAGATTGAGGATTGTCATAGGTGGCAAATTGGTGCAGAGTTTCACTATAGGCATACGGCGCCATGCTTACACTATCCCAATAGGTTTGAAAACCATTGTCAGCAGAAAGTGTGCTGTCCAAATTTGGATAGCCAATTCCCTTTAGAAACTTTCCAGATTGATAGAGGCCATTATTTTCTTTTGGTACATTTTCCCAAACACGGGCATAAAAAGCCGCGCCAATGA
The DNA here is from genome assembly GCF_033344935.1 of Reichenbachiella sp. Taxonomy (NCBI): domain Bacteria; kingdom Pseudomonadati; phylum Bacteroidota; class Cytophagia; order Cytophagales; family Reichenbachiellaceae; genus Reichenbachiella; species Reichenbachiella sp. The sequence continues at coordinate 1,178,423 of NZ_JAWPMM010000001.1, forward strand.
CAATTTTGTTCAATGGAACACCGATGGAGTCTAAAAACTGAACGGCATAGTCTGTGGATACTTCTTGCAATGGGTTGGAATACAAAGCCGTATGATGTCCAGTCTCTGTACTGAAGCCATTGATCAGGTCATAGGACATTAGATTGACTCTATTGAATAAAGGCATTACTTTATCCCATTCCACAGATTCAATAAGAAATTTATCAAAACCACCGGCAGCAAAACTGAGCTCGTAGCCTTCGCCCATAGCTGCACGAAGTTCCTGAACCAATGCCGTGAAGTTTTGTTTGTCTTCCGGTTTGTATTCATGCCCCGGAAAACCTTCAATGGCCGGATACTCCCAGTCTAGATCTATACCATCCGCGTTGTACTGTTTTAGTACGTTGACAACCGACGCTGCGAATACTTTTCTATTCTCATCAGTCGAGAAAACGGGAGAGCAGGTTTCACAACCACCCCATCCGCCTAGAGATACCAATACTTTCAGGTCTGGGTATTGCTCTTTTAGTGAAGTAATCTGTAGCAATGAAATACTGTCTTCAGCATTGTCGATAGTAAGTTGATTGCCTTTGAGGTGCATGAAACTGAATATGATCTGATCCAGCTTGTCGATCGGATAGTCGCCGATTTCTGAACCGGGTCCGCTGTAATAAGCGATGATGTCCAGAGATGGCTTAGTGTCTTCTGGCATATCTTGTACTGCTGATTCTTTCGGGCTACAGGCAGCCCAAAATATGGCAATACCGATGAAAAATAAATGTTTTGAATAATTCATGTATGATTTTTTAGAATGAAAAATGGAATAACCATGCCTTCAATAATGAAGGTAAATCATACGAGTTTTAGAAAAAAAGCTATTCGCTCAATGGCAGGAATGAGACTCTGAATGTAAAATAATTTTCACCAATCGGTGGATGTTGAATGGCCTATCTACCTTAAGGCCTATTCATCCCAGAGATTGGCCAGTGTGTAATCAGATCCAGGTAAGGCAAAAAATGTCCCAGTCACATATCGAAAATGCCTGTCCAATTGATTGATTTGATTCATTTCTTCTACAGACAATTTAATGTTAGCAGCTTCCAGATTCTGCTTGAGACGTGCTTCATTCGTAGATTTTGGGATAACTACGGTGTCCCTATTTACAGCCCAGGCGATTAGCACTTGAGCCGGTGAACAGTTATGGTTTTCTGCTATGGCTTGTATTGCTGGTATTTCGAACATATCCGGTTCGTCCTCTGCCTTCATCTGAGGAATACGGTCTCTAGACCCTAAGGGCGAATAAGCAGTTAAAATAACCTCTTCTTTTTTGCAGAAATCAAGTAAGTCTTTTTGCTGAAGCAAAGGATGAAGTTCTACTTGGTTGACCTCAATTTTCTGAGAGGCAGATTGGTTGACTTGTGCAATTTTTTTAGCGCTGAAGTTAGATACACCAATATGTTTGGCCAGGCCAGCTTCTTTAATCTCTTCCATACCCGCCCAGGTTTCTTCTAGAGGGATTTTATCTAAACTGATCAATCCATTTCCTTCATGAGGGAAGATGACATCCTTTTGATGAGCCACTGGCCAGTGAATCAAATACAAGTCGAGGTAGTCAAGTTGTAAAGCTTTGAGTGTCATATCCAGACACTCTTTTACATCGTTTTTTCGGTGATGGGTGTTCCATAGTTTGGAGGTGATCCATAGCTCTTCTCGATTCACCTCGCCGGTCATGATGGCGTCACTCAGCGCTGCTCCTATTTCAGTTTCATTTTGATAGATATAGGCACAGTCAAAATGCTTATACCCAACAGATATGGCGGTACGAATGGCTTTGTAAACTTCGCCAGGTTCTGACTTCCAGGTGCCAAGGCCGAGAGCTGGCATTTGATCTCCGTTGCTGAGTGGGTATGTTTTCATAATCATAGGCTTTTATTAAAGCTACAAGTTTTATATTCAGCTTGAAAATGTATGGGCACAAAAAAACCTCTTGAGCTAGCTCAAGAGGTTTTTTTGAATAATTATGTTTTTTATTGAGGGAATGCGAATGTAAAATCCCATTCTCCGCCTATTTGCTTTATTCTTCCTCCTGTTGAAGGCTGTACAACGGTAAAAGTGGTTTCAAGCTGAGTTGTTCCAACTGCAACAGCGACATCTGTCGTGCCATCTCTTACAATTACTTTGCCATCTGTACCTTCTTTAAATGCCCAGTCACCATTTGCAGGCCAAACGTCAGTGTTTGGAGAGTTGGTCGTTGTGTATTTACCGCCATCTACTCCACCTGTAAATGTCAAGGTCATTGTAGACCACTCTAAAGTGGAAGCACCATCTGGAGGTGTAACATCACTAAAAGATGCTTGACCTTTAGTAAGTGCTTCTGCGATAGCGATTGTAGCATCTACATCGCCTGCACCATCGTCATCGTCTCCTCCTCCACAGCTCGCCATAGTTACTACGAGTGATAGAACTAGCGAGTACTTTAAAATGTTTAAAAAATGTTTCATTGTTGTTGTGTGTTTTAAAATAATTAAAATCCTAATTGATCAAAAATATATCATTTTGGATATTATACCTAATCACTTTCATACATTTCGATCAATAGTTGATCGTGTTTGAATGAAATAGTAGGGATTAAGATATTAGTTGATAAGACTAAGCGTCTTTTCTTACGATAGTGGCGGTCATTTCTCCTTCGCAGACGAGTTTGCCTCCCACTTTAGCCGTACCTTTCATTTTTGCAATGCCTCTTCTGATAGGGGCAAGCAATTCACAAGTTATCTCCAAAGTATCACCAGGCAATACCATTTTTCTGAATTTGAACTTTTCGACACCCATAAAGTAAGCCCAGTAATTTTCGGGGTCGGGTACCGAAGTCAATACCAAAATGCCACCGATTTGTGCCATAGCTTCTATTTGAAGTACGCCAGGCATCACAGGATTGTCGGGAAAGTGACCTTGAAAAAATGGTTCGTTGAATGTCACATTTTTTATACCCGCCACAGTGGTATCGTCCTTATAAAAGATCTTGTCTATTAAGAGAAAAGGATAACGGTGAGGTAAAATTTTTGTGATTTGATTGATGTCAAAAGCCGCTGGCATTGTTGGGTCATATGCCGGAACTACTGATTCGGTTTTTTCCATTCTAATATTATTAACAATTGTTTGATTTGATTTGAAGGTGGCAATTTAGTGGAAATTTCTTCAAGATGCGTAGGCACTGTTTGAAATTTGATTTTGCATAAATGTTACGAAGATCCCTCCACTTGCGCTCCGGGATGACTTGTTCTTTTGTTTGTCAAGGCTGCTACCCAAGTCATTTCGTAGCGCAGCGGAGAAATCTTCGCTCTACAGAAACGATTAAATCTGAAACCCACTGTATGGAAAAAGAGACGGCAGCGGTATTCAGTGAGAGTTTTTTGCGAAAGCGTACCTTCTTGATGCTGAGTGGGCATCTTACTTCGAAGATCCCTTCACTACGTTACGGGATAGCTCGGTCTTCTGCTTGTCAAGGCTACTATTCAAGTCATTTCGCAGTGAGACATGACCAGAGAAATCTTGGTGAAACATCTATTGAAACTTTAATCCTCTATCAAGGGAATCATTATATTGGTTTGTCGTCAGTGCTATGGTATGCTTTTATTATGATTGTCAAGTCTTCCCTCAAAGTCATTTCGTAGCGCAGCGAAGAAATCTTCGCGATAGAAGGAAGACTTGGCTTTCAATAGTTCGATTGCACATCAGGGTGGGGAGGCCATTCCATGATGATGGGGTTTAGCGACTTCCAACCTGGATTGGTTTGATTGATTAATGCTTCTTTTTTAGCTCTATTCCAATCCTTAATTTCCTTTTCTCTTTTGATAGCATGCATGGCTCGAGGAAATTCTTCAAAATAAATGAGGTTGTAGCAGTAAAACTTGCCTGCAAACGACTTTTTGCTGCCCTTGTTTCTAAAGTGCTCTACAATCCTTCTCTCCAAGTTATTGGTCATGCCAGTGTAAAGGACTGTTTTATTAGAATTGGTTGTGATGTAGGTAAAGTAGGTCGGCATGGAACGGTTACAAATTTAGTAAAAGTAATAAATACGAAGATCCCTCCGCTTCGCTACGGGATGGCTCGTTCTTCTGTTTGTCAAGGTTGCTACCTAAGCCATTTCGTAATGAAGCTCAAGCGGAATGGAGAAATCTTCGCGTTAGAAGGGAGACTTGGCTTTCAATAGTTGGATTGCACAATAGGGTGAGGAGGCCATTCTGTGATGGTTGGGTTGATGAACGTCAAACCTTTGTGCCCTCATACCTCCGGCCAGCAAAAGAAGTGCTTGGTTACAATCTTGCTCATGGCTTTAATGTTGGGTAGGTCAGTGGCTTTTACAATGTCCAGAACAAGTCCTTTTTTGGTTAAAATCTTGATTTTCTGGCCACTTGAAATATAAGCCGAATTGCTAATCTGACCTGATCCAGTATAAAACTCCAACTCTTCATCGTTGAGTTTGTATTTGTTTTTCACCTTGCTCTTCAAGGTTTCAGTCCATTCGTCTAACGGTTTTTCACTGGCCAGTATGATTTTGAAAATCTTTCGTTCGAGGAGTTTGGTGCTTAAGCCCGATAGTACGGTATCCTTGTGTTCTCTCCAAAATTTCATTGAGCCCCAAATATCACTATCGTCGAGAAGTGCAAACAAATCCAAAATCTCAGGATCTTCCTCAAAGTGATTCAATTCGATATTTCGTTCGAGCAGCATTTTTAGTGCAGGGGTGGCTTCTACTTCAATCCCATTTTGTGTTAAATATTTTGCTCGGGTAATGAGTTTAATGAGCATTTCCTCTCCACTTACCGCTGTTTTGTGCAGATAAACTTGCCAATACATGAGTCTTCTCGCACTTAGAAAATTTTCTATACTATAAATGCCTTTTTCTTCCACTACGATTTCATCATCATGCACATTGAGCATGTTGATGATCCTTTCTGATCCAATGTGACCTTCTGACACTCCTGTGAAGTACGAGTCTCTTTTTAAATAATCCAATCGATCGATATCCAGCTGACTAGAAACGAGTTGATAAAAGAATTTTCTAGGGTATTGGTTAGTGAATATTTGTAGTGCAGTAGTCAGTGCCCCGTTAAACTCTTTGTTGAGTCTTTCGAAAAAAAGAACGGATATCTTCTCGTGAGTCACATTGTTAAGCAGATTGAATTCTAATGTGTGAGAAAAGGGGCCGTGTCCAATGTCATGCAGCAAAATGGCAATAAGGCATGCTTCGAACTCTTCATCCGAAATTTCTATTCTTTTTGATCGCAAGCTATACAACGCTTGCTGCATCAAATACATTGAACCTATAGCATGGTGAAAACGAGTATGCAATGCCCCTGGGTAGATAAGACTTGTAAGACCCAGTTGCTTGATCTGACGGAGGCGTTGGAAGAAGGGATGTTCTATGATTTCAAAAATCAGGTCGTTGGGGATGGTGATAAAGCCATAGACCGGATCATTTATGATTTTGTTTTTGTTCGTCATCAAATTGAGATGTGATTAGTAGGTAGTTGTGTCCGGTTTCCCTTATTTTGAACCTTTGTCAAGTTAGACATTCGATTTATTCAAAGAAATATACAATATGCGAAATTATGAAATATTATGGGCTGATGATGAGATTGATCTCTTAAAGCCTCATATACTTTTTTTGAATAACAAGGGATACAACGTGACGCCAGTCAATAGCGGCTCGGATGCCTTGGATGAAATGAATAAAAATGTCTTCGATGTGGTTTTTCTTGACGAAAACATGCCGGGACTGACCGGTTTGGAAACGCTTGCTGAGATTAAGACACATCATCCTAATGTGCCGGTAGTAATGATCACCAAGAGTGAAGAGGAGCATATCATGGAAGAGGCCATCGGTGCGAAGATTGCTGACTACCTGATCAAACCACTCAACCCAAATCAGATATTACTTTCGGTAAAGAAAATATTGGATAACAAGCGTTTGGTGACTGAAAAGACGAACATGAGTTACCAGCAGGACTTCAGAAATATAAGCACTGCGGTAAATGAAAATCTCGATTTTCAAGAGTGGATTGACGTCTATAAGAAAATGGTTTATTGGGAGCTCGAAATAGACGATACCGAAGAGCGGGCTATGGCCGAGGTACTCAATATGCAAAAGGATGAAGCTAATTCTGAGTTTTGTGATTTTATTACTTCTAACTATCCGACCTGGCTCAATGATCCTAATGCAGAGAAGCCATTGCTTTCGCATCGTGTCATGCGCGAGCAGGTATTTCCACTACTCGAAGAAAAGAAGCCTGTTTTTTTCTTTTTGATTGACAACTTGAGATACGATCAGTGGGAAATTCTTGAACCCATCATTTCTGAATACTACAATGTAGAAAAGGAAGTGCCCTTTTATGCCACGCTCCCTACCACTACAGCTTATTCTAGAAATTCAATTTTTAGCGGTATGCTGCCGGATGAAATGGCTAAAAAGCATAGCGACATTTGGATTTCCGAAGATGGAGAGGAAGGAAAAAACATGCAAGAAGAAGAATTTCTTAGAAGGAATTTGAAAAGAAACAATCATGACATTAGCTTCTCTTATCACAAAATTTTGCAAAAGCAACAAGGCAGGCAACTTGTAACCAATGTAAATAATCTGCTTAATAATGATTTGAACGCAATTGTTTATAATTTCATTGACGTATTATCACATGCGCGAACGGATATGAAAATGATCCGAGAATTAGCGCCAGATGAGCCGGCATACCGGTCTCTAACTATATCGTGGTTCAAGCATTCTACCTTATTGGAGCTACTGCAGATATTGGCCCAAAAAGACGTGAAGGTGATTATCACCACAGATCACGGAACCATAAGAGTAAAGAAGCCATACAAGATAGTAGGAGACAAAAAGACGAACACGAACCTGAGATATAAAGTAGGAAAGAATCTAAATGTGGATGATACAGAAGGTGTATTTATCTGCAGAAACCCTGAGGAACTTCATTTACCTAAGGAAAATGTCTCAAGCTCTTATATTTTTGGAATGAAAGATGATTTCTTTGTATATCCAAATAACTATAATCACTTTGTGAATTACTATAAGGATACTTTTCAACATGGAGGAATTTCGATGGAAGAAATGATTGTTCCTTTGATTCATTTAACACCTAAGAGTTAAAAAAACAGTGCAACTAAAATTATCTGACCTGGGAGAAATAGATCAAGTCGCTCAGAAGATCATAGCGTACGCTGGCAATGAGTCAATTTGGCTTTTTGACGGTGAAATGGGAGCTGGTAAAACGACTTTAATTAAGGCCATCTGCAAACAATTAGGAATTGTAGATGAAACCAGTTCACCTACTTTTGCTCTAGTCAACGTGTATGAAAATGAAAAGGCGGAAGAGTTTTATCATTTTGATTTTTACAGGATCAACGACGAAGTAGAGGCCATTGACATTGGAGCGGATGAGTATTTTTATTCTGGGCGTCCATGTTTTATAGAGTGGTCAGAGAAGATACCCACACTGACCCCGCAAAAAAACCTAAAAATTAGTATTAACTTAGATGCTGAAAGGAATCGTATGATCAGCCTTAGTAAGCATGAATAAGCATTTAATGGGAAGTAGCGTATCCGCGCTGGTAGAAGAATCAAAACTGTATCCTCAGGAAAAATTGGCGGCAATCCGAACGTCCAACAAGTCCTTGAATATTGGTATTCCGAAGGAAAATTCAACGTATGAAAACAGGGTTCCGCTTACTCCCAAGGCTGTAGGTGCGCTGACCAATCAAGGGCATAAAGTCCTCATAGAGTCTGGTACCGGCAATGCTGCCAATTTTTTTGATAAAGAATATACCGAAGCTGGAGCGAACATCACTAAGAGTGCAAGTGAGGTTTTTAAATCTGATATCATCATCAAAGTAGAGTTTCCGACCAAGAAAGAAATTGAAATGATGAGTATGGGTAAAACCATTATCTCTACTATTCATGCAGACAAAGATCTCGGACAACGGTTATCCCTTTTGAATCAAAAGAAAGCTACGTCCATTGGCTATGAGTTCATAGAGGATCAAATAGGCGGTCTGCCAATCGTCAGAGCTATGAGTGAAATAGTAGGGGCTGTGGTCATACCTACCGCTGCAGAATATCTTACTACCAATCAAGGCGGAATTGGAATCATTCTTGGAGGTATCACAGGAGTGCCTCCAACCAACGTCGTAATCCTCGGGGCAGGTACAGTGGCTGAATATGCCGCTCGGACGGCACTAGGACTAGGCGCCTCAGTGAAAGTTTTTGACAAACATTTATACAAGCTTCACCGACTTAAGCATATTCTTTCGTCTCCAATATTTACTTCCACGATAGATCAGGTAGCGCTTAAGAAGGCATTAATGGAAGCTGATGTAGTGATTGGGGCAGTGCGAGCGGATAAGGGCGTACTTAAGAAAATCGTAAGTGAAGACATGGTTAAGGCTATGAAAAGCAGTGCTGTAGTAGTCGATGTGAGTATTGATGAGGGAGGGTGTTTTGAAACTTCTCGTCCTACTAACCTTAAGAGTCCTGTCTTTGAAAAATTCGGTGTGAAGCACTATTGTGTGCCCAATATAGCATCTAAAGTGCCTAGAACATCTACGAAAGTATTAAGCAATATTTTCACACCCATATTGAACAGCATTGCACATAATGGTGGCGTGGATCAAATGATCTTCGAAAATAAATGGTTTATGAAGGGGGTCTATACTTATAAGGGATATATGACCAATTATCATCTATCGGAAAAATTCAAGTTAAGGTTTAAAGACCTTAACTTACTTATGGCTGCTAGATTCTAAGAATTAATTTTCTCCATTACAATCAGCCAATGCTTTTTCTGCCTCATCGGCTCTGCGTTTGGCTGTAGTAGCTTGCTCTTTAGCAAATTCAGATAGTTTAGTCTGTTCCTTAAGTTGCAGTTTGGTTTCTTCTAGTTCCTTTTTCAGCTGTGCATTCTCGGCTTCAAGTTCACCAGTGCAAGAAGACAAGGAAAAAGCAGTGACTAAGGCTAGTGCCAGGATGGTGCGTTTAATATTCATTCTGAGAAGGATTGATTTTTATATTTCTTTAAAGTAGTTATAAATTAGAATACTTCCAATGAAAACACCTGCTTTTGGCTTTAAATTATAATTGAGCTTCTAATATTGCAATTTTTGCTTCAGCATCTGCTTTTTTCTTTTTTTCCATGGCCACTACTTGCTCTGGCGCATTATTTACAAACTTTTCATTGCTGAGTTTTTTGTCAATGCCGATAATAAAACCTTTCAGTCTTTTTATTTCTTTCTCTGCCTCTTCTTTCTGATCTTCTGCTTTCGCATGCTCTCCCAGCGGCACAAAGAATTCAGTTCTATTTACTATAAAACTTGCTGCATTGTCCACCTTCTTGTCTGTGGCTGCAATCGAGCCTACGTTGGCTAGTTTTTTTATCACGACTTCGTAAGCGTTGAACCCAGAGGTGTCTTGTTTTTTGATGAACAAGTCAAGTATCTCCTTTGGTGAAATTCCAACGCTGTTTCTTGCATTTCTTACGTTGGAAATGATTTCAAATATTTCTGACGTTTGCTTCAGTTCATTCTGGTCGAATTTAGCAAGTGATGGCCATTCAGCGACTATCAAACAGTCATCTTCATTTCTTTGCTTGATGTTTTTCCAAATTTCTTCTGAAATAAATGGCATAAACGGATGCAAAACACGCATCAATTGCTCAATGAAGCCAATGGCTTGATCTACTGTCTTTTGATCCGTTGGTTGCTGATAGGCTGGTTTGATCATCTCCAAGTACCAAGAGCAGAAATCATCCCATACCAACTTGTAGGTCGCCATCAGCGCTTCTGACAATCTAAATTTGGAAAATAGATCGTTGATTTCTTGGAGCGCTTCATTAAATCTATTTTCAAACCAAGAAGCCGCCACGGCCGCCGCTGGATCCTGAGGAATATCCTGGACTTCCCAAGATTTAATGAGCCTGAAGGCATTCCAGATTTTGTTGGAGAAGTTTCTGCCCTGCTCGCAAAGCTTCTCGTCAAATAAAAGGTCATTACCGGCTGCAGAACTCAATAGCATTCCTACTCTCACTCCATCCGCTCCGTACTGATCGATAAGGCCAAGTGCATCAGGAGAATTACCCAATGATTTGGACATTTTCCTTCGTTGCAAATCACGAACCATTCCTGTGAAATATACCTTTTCAAATGGCTTGTCTTTACCGAATTCATAACCCGAAATAATCATTCTAGCCACCCAGAAGAAGATAATGTCCCATCCTGTAACTAGAACCTGAGTGGGGTAGTAATACTTATATTCCTCATTGTCTGGATTTCTGAATCCATCAAATACTGAAATGGGTAGCAAGGCACTGCTAAACCAGGTGTCTACTACATCTTCATCTCTCTTTAAGTCAGCAAGAGTAAGAGACTCATCTCCAGTGTCCTTTCTGGCCATCTCTAAGGCCTCTTCTGGTGTTTTTCCCACAGCCACACCGTCTTCTCCATAGTAGTAAGCTGGAATTTGCTGTCCCCACCATAGTTGGCGTGATATAGGCCAATCTTTAATATTTTCTAACCAGTGTTTGTAGGTGTTTTTGAACTTTTCAGGGAAAAATTCAATGTTGTCGTTCATTACATTTTCCAGCGCCGGTGTCACCAGTTTTTGCATGTCTACGAACCATTGGAGAGAAAGCTTAGGCTCAATGGCTGTATCTGGGTTTCTTTCAGAAAAACCTACTTTGTGTCTTAGGTTTTCGGTTTTGACAAGGCTACCTAAGCTCTTTAGTTCCTTGGAAATTAGCTTTCTAGCGCTTTCTCTGGTTTCACCTACATAAAATTGAGCTTTTTCATTCAATGTGCCATCGTCATTAAGAATGTCAATGGTCTCCAGATTGTGTTTTTGCCCTAAATCATAGTCATTGGTGTCATGTGCTGGCGTTACTTTCAAACATCCAGTACCAAATTCGATGTCTACGTATTCGTCTTCGATGATAGGGATGACACGATTCACTAATGGGACAATTGCCTTTTTGCCTTTGAGATGTGTATATCTTTCGTCGTTGGGGTTGATGCAAATAGCTGAATCACCCAAGATGGTTTCAGGACGAGTAGTTGCAATCGTTACAAATTCGTTTGAGCCTTCAATGGCATATTGGACATGATAAAGTGCAGCGTTTACATCTCGATAAATTACCTCTTCGTTCGATATGGTGGTTTGGGCAGTTGGATCCCAGTTTACCATCTTATAATCACGATAAATGAATCCCTTTTTGAAATAGCTAATAAAAACTTCTTGAACAGCATCAGAGTTTTTTTCATCCATGGTGAAAAACGTTCTGTCCCAATCGCAAGAAGCACCAAGCCTTTGTAGCTGATTCAGAATAATGCCGCCGTATTTTTCTTTCCATTCCCAGGCGTGTGATAGGAATTCCTCTCTCGTCAGATCCGATTTTTTGATACCTTTTTCACGCAACATACCCACTACTTTGGCTTCCGTTGCAATAGATGCATGGTCTGTCCCTGGTATCCAGCAAGCTTCTTTTCCTTCCATTCTTGCCTTCCGGATCAAGACATCCTGGATAGTATTATTCAGCATGTGTCCCATGTGTAACACGCCCGTTACATTTGGAGGAGGGATAAGGATAGTATAGGGCTCTTTATCAGGATTTGGTTCTGAATGAAAAAAGCCTTTATCTAGCCATTCTTGGTAGATTTTTCCTTCAACTTCTGCTGGATTGTATTTTGTAGAAATAGACATTGCTCGTCATTAAAAAAATTGAACGGCAAAATTATAAAATTTCGGCGCATAGCCATTTTTTTTAGCAGGTAATGTCCAACCTATTTTGTCGCACGTGGTAATAAAAAAAGGAACGCTGTGAGGCGTTCCTTTTCAAATCCTTTAATTGATCAGTTTATGCTTCTGTTTCTGCTGGTACTTCTTCTTCAACACCATTGATTTTATTTCGGATACCCATTTCCATTTCTTCCATCAGTTCAGGGTTATCAAGAAGTAAATTTTTAACGGAATCCCTACCTTGACCAAGTTTGTTGCCTTTGTAGGAGAACCATGACCCTGCTTTATTGATAATTCCGAGCTCTACGCCTAAGTCAATGATTTCACCGACTTTGGATATGCCTTCTCCGTACATAATGTCGAATTCTACTACTTTGAAAGGAGGAGCTACTTTGTTTTTTACCACCTTCACCCTCGTTCTGTTACCTAGAACGTTATCAGCACTTTCTTTGATTTGACCAATTCTGCGAATATCGAGTCTAACCGAGGAGTAGAATTTGAGCGCATTACCACCTGTAGTTGTTTCTGGATTTCCGAACATTACACCAATTTTTTCACGCAATTGGTTAATGAAAATACAAGTACAGCCTGTTTTGTTAATGGCACCTGTTAGTTTTCTTAGAGCCTGACTCATCAATCGGGCTTGCAGTCCCATTTTGCTATCGCCCATTTCACCTTCCAGTTCAGCTTTTGGAACCAACGCAGCCACAGAGTCAATAACAATAATATCGATAGCTCCAGAACGAATCAAATGTTCCGCAATCTCCAAAGCTTGCTCTCCATTATCAGGTTGAGAGATGAGCAAGTTTTCAGTATCTATGCCTAATTTTTCTGCATATACCTTATCAAAAGCGTGCTCTGCATCGATAAACGCTGCCATGCCTCCTTGCTTCTGTGCTTCGGCAATGCAGTGAAGGGTAAGTGTTGTTTTTCCTGAAGACTCTGGGCCATAAATTTCTACGATTCTACCTCTTGGCACACCACCAACACCGAGCGCTATATCCAAGCTTACCGATCCAGTAGGGATAGAAGGGATGTCGATCACGCTTTCGTCAGATAACTTCATAACGGCACCTTTCCCGTATGATTTTTCCAGCTTATCTATAGTTAACTGAAGTGCTTTTAATTTTTCGTTATTTTCACTCATGATGAGATTGTTTTCAGGTTCTAAATGGAAGTGCAAGTTATTTGAAAATAATGACTATTCGAATATTCCGCACAAGACATTGATTATAAAAATATTAGCAAATATATATTCATTTAATTGAGAAATTAAAGAAAATGCTAAAAAAATTAGTAAAATATTTTTCTTTCACTTTTGAATGTTGCAGTCTATAATTGTACTGATTGAACGGTTCAACTTAACATGATTTGACAAATAGAATGAAGAAAAATTTGAAGTGGCTGATTCTGGTAGTTGGAGTGTTATTTGTGGTTTCAGAGGCACAGTTTATTAGTTATTTATTGATGCAGGGGCAGGGGCAGTTAGAGGTGCTTTGGAATGCAAGGCCAGTGGATGAAGTGCTTAAGGATTCTATTGACCAAAAGTTAAGGGAAAAATTATTGCTTGTTGAGGAGGTTAAAGCTTTTGCCAAAGAGGATTTGGGCTTGGACTCTGAGGGACTATATACTACCGTTTATGATCAAAATGGAGAAGATATTTTATGGAATCTTACTGCTTGCGATCCTTTTGCATTACAGTCGATTGAGTGGTCATTTCCAATTGTAGGAAATGTTTCGTACAAAGGATTTTTTGATTTAGAAAAGGCAAAGTATGAAGAACAGAAGCTAAAAGAAAAGGGATATGATACACGTATCAGGCCCGTCAATGCTTGGTCAACTTTGGGCTGGTTTCAAGACCCGATTTTATCAAATAATTTAGAACGAAGCGAAGGGAGATTGGCTGAATTATTTATACATGAAATCACTCATGCCAACATTTTTCTTAAAGATTCATTAACGTTCAATGAAAATTTGGCATCATTTATTGGTGAGCAGGGAGCTCTTCAGTTTTTAACTAATAAATATGGACAAGAAAGTACTTTGTTGGATGATTACAAAGCGTCAGAAAATGATACGCAAAGTTTTGTTAAACATTGTTTAAATGGGGTATCGGATTTGAAAATTCTCTATACTAGCTTTAATGAAAACATGTCTTTTTCAGAAAAAGTAAAATCAAAAGAAATGTATATGAAAAAGTGGGTGGAGACACTTGATTCTATGCCGTTCAACAATCCTAAGATCTATATTGGCAGATTTGAAGAGAAACTACCCAATAATGCTTTTTTTATGGCTTTTGAGCGATATGATTCAAAGAAAGAATCTTTCGATTTGCAACTTCAAGGTGAGTTTGAGGGTGATCTGAAAGCTTTCATAAAGTATTATGTCAAGAATAGTGATGGGCTTTAGTTATATTTCCTTTGTATTAAATAATTGTTATGTCTTTAAGGAATGGCTGATTTAGTAATTATTATTTGGGAATTTGCAGGAAGAAATTATTAATCTGAATTTCATAAACATAAGCTAATTACATTTTAATTATGTCAGGGAATAAAAAAATCCTAGTAGTAGATGATGAAGTGGATATTCTGGATCTTTTGAAATATAATCTCGAGAAAGAAGGATATCAGGTGGAGGTAGCGGATAATGGAATCAAAGGTGTTGAGGTTGCTCAATCTTTTGTTCCAGACTTAATTCTTTTAGACATTATGATGCCAGGTCAAGATGGGGTCGAGACCTGTCGGCAGTTGAGAGAGGTTAAATCATTGGCTAATACTTTTATACTATTCCTTACTGCCAGGGTTGAAGAGTACTCTGAGATTGCTGCTTTCGACAGTGGAGCAGATGACTATCTCACTAAACCTATCAAGCCTCGAGCTTTGATGAGTCGAATCAATGCAATTTTCAGAAGATCCAAAAAGGAAGAGGATGTGGATGAAAAAATCACAGCCGGAGATTTGGTGATTGATAGGCAGAGTTATGTAGTATCTCAAAACGGTAAAGAATTCACTTTGCCAAAGAAAGAGTTTGAACTCCTATTCTTTTTGGCACAGCATCCGGGTAAAGTTTTTAGTCGGGACGATTTGTTGATCAATATTTGGGGGACAGATGTATTTGTATTGGCGCGTACCGTTGATGTGCACATTAGAAAGGTTCGCGAGAAAATTGGTGACGGTTATATATCTACTATAAAAGGTGTAGGGTATAAATTTGAGTTAGACTAATTATTCTCAATGTTATTGAATTCCAAAGGGCTTGCTCTGATACTGGCTGCTAGTATTGCGATTATCATAGGGGCTAGTCTTCTTCTGATTCCAGAGCTTCCCGATTTCGTTTTCTGGCTAGTACCAATTATTTGTTTTGGTACGAGCTACATTCTTATTAATGTAGTTCTCGAATTCTTGTTCTTTAAAGAACTGAGAAATATTTATGAGATGTTCGAGAAAATTCGAAACAATGACCTGACTACTTTAAAGCCAGAACGTTCATACGGTCATAGCTCCCTTAACCAAATACAACAGGAAATTTACTCCTATGCACACGTCAAGCAATCGGAAATAGATGAGCTTAAGCAGATGGCTAAATTCAGACGACAATTTCTGGCTGATGTATCACATGAATTGAAAACTCCTATTTTTGCTGCACAAGGATTTGTGCATACATTGTTGGATGGAGCGATCGACGATAAGTCTATCCGAATGAAATTCTTAAGGAAAGCAGCAAAAAATCTGGATGGACTAGATGCCTTGGTTCAGGATCTGCTTACGGTATCGCATATGGAGGCTGGAGATATCACCATGCAATTCGAGCCTACAAATATTTGTGAGGTAGTAGAGGAGATATTTGATCAGCTAGAAGATCGTGCGGCAAAAAAAAGTATCTCCTTGAAATTGAATAATGAAGGAGAAAACAAAATTTTGGTTTTGGCGGACAATCAGAGAATTCATCAAGTATTTGTTAATCTCATCTCCAATGCCATTAAATATTCAGATGAAAAGGGTGAGGTAACAGTTACATTAACTCCAAACAATGAAAAACTTGATATTTCAGTTCGGGACAATGGAATTGGAATCCCACCAGAGCACCTCAACCGTATCTTTGAACGGTTTTATCGTGTAGATAAAAGTAGATCAAAGGCGCAGGGAGGTACTGGCCTCGGGCTCTCTATAGTAAAACACATTGTTGAGGCTCATTCAAGTGAAATTAAAGTAGTAAGCAATGTTGGGCAGGGCTCTTCTTTTAGTTTTGAACTCGAGCTTTATCAAGCGAGGTAGATTTTTTTGAATATCTTTTCTAATTCCTAGAATTCACTAACTACATTGCCGGCATGAAGAAGAATGTTTGGAATGCTGAAGATATGATAGTTTTCGATGATGAAAACTATACCATTATTAATAAACCACCACATCTGTCTACACTTGAAGATCGAAATGATCAATCTAACGTCTTAAATCTTTTTAGAGCAATAGATAGCAACTATCAGGTTTGTCACAGATTGGATAAAGAAACAAGCGGAGCTTTACTTCTCTCCAAGAATGATGAAGCCTACCGGCATGCCGCTCTACAATTTCAAGAAAGAGAAGTAGAGAAAATATATCATGCAATTGTAAAAGGTCGTTTTCTGAACGAATCGTTACAGGTGGATGTCCCACTTAGAACCTCAGGTTCTGGAAAGGTAATTTTTGATAAACGTAAAGGTAAAGAAGCTATTACTTTGATTCGACCTAAGCAGTTTTTTAGAAACTACACCTTAGTAGAGGCGAAACCAATAACAGGTCGAACACATCAAATTAGAGCTCATTTGGCTTATCTTGACTTTCCAATTTGTGGGGACAATATGTATGGTGGAGAACCGATTTTTCTTTCTTCTCTAAAAAAAGACTTCAAGAAAAAGGATCATGAAGAAGAAAGACCATTGTTCAATCGTGTGGGACTGCATTCCAATTCAATTGAACTAACAAATGTTAATAAAAATATTATTTCGAAAATGTGTGATTATCCAAAGGATATGAAGATAATTATGAAAAAACTTAATAAGTTCAATTAGTTTTTGAAAAATGAAAAAATATTATGTTTTTCCTGGTTGTTTTGGAAATGTCGCCAAATGCAACATCAGTTTAAATATTATCAATAAAGTTTCATAAATGTTGCCAAAATAGTAATATTGCCATTACTAGAATTGGCTGTATTGAGATATTAGCAATTTCAGAGCAGTTAATTCGCTTTTTGAAATAAAGAATTAAACCAACTTCAAGCATCATAAGATGGGAGAAGATTTTTTATTTTATTTTTTAACTAAACCATATTTTATTATGAGAAAACTATTACTGATTTTCTTGTTCGTATCTGGCTTGATGGTTCAAGCTTCAGCACAGGACAGGACAGTTTCTGGTAAGGTTTCGTCGGCTGAAGACGATTCTACTCTTCCAGGCGTGACGGTTGTACTTAAGGGTACAACAACCGGTACCACTACCGATTTGGATGGTAACTACAAGTTATCTGTTCCTTCAGAAGGTGGAACTCTAGTTTATTCTTTTGTGGGTCTTGCTACACAAGAAGTTGAAATCGGCTCTAGAAGCGTGATTGATCTTGTTATGCAGCCAGATGCTCAGCAATTGACGGAAGTTGTTGTTACGGCATTGGGTATTTCTAGAGAAAAAGCTTCATTAGGATATTCTGTTCAGGAAGTACAGGGAGAGGATATCGACAAAGCTAAAGAAGTAAACATTGTAAATGCACTTCAAGGACAAGTAGCTGGTGTACAAATTAACGGTACTACTGGTGCGTTGGGAGGTTCGTCAAGAATCACAATCAGAGGAGCAAATTCATTGACTGGTAATAACCAGCCTTTGTTTGTTGTTGATGGTGTCCCAATGGACAACAGAAACTTTGCTACTTCTTCGCAGCAAAATGGTTTCGGAGGAGGAACTTACGATTATGGTAACTCTGCTTCTGATATTAACCCAGCAGATATTGAGTCAATGTCTGTATTGAAAGGTGCGGCTGCAACTTCACTTTATGGATCAAGAGGTAGTAATGGTGTAATTGTTATTACTACTAAAAAAGGATCTAAAGGCAGTGGAATAGGCGTTAGCGTTAATTCTTCAGTTACTTTCGACAATGCCTTCAGATTGATTGATCACCAAAGAGAATATGGTGGAGGTGCTTCATATGCCACTGCATCTGGATTCAACGAATTCTATGAAAATGGACAATTGAACTATGCGCCTGCATACGGTAAGGATGGTTCATGGGGACCTAAATATGACGGCACTAGATATGTTAGACATTGGGATTCATGGGATGAAAACAATGATGCATATGGTGAAACTAGACCATGGGTAGCTCCTGAGGGAAGTTACAAAGACTTCTTCGAAACAGGTGTAACTATGAATAACTCTGTTTCTGTGACTTCTGGTCATGACAATGGTTCATTTAGATTGAGCTACACTAACGTTAACCAAGATGGTATACTTCCAAATTCAAATTTGAGTAGAAATACGGTTACTTTTGGTGCTACTCAAAACTTGAGCGAAAAGTTGACTGCTAACTTTTCTGGATCTTATGTTTATACTGATGTAAAAGGTAGAAACGTAACTGGGTATGATAACAAAAACCCAATGCAAGCATTTACCCAATGGTACCAAGTACAGTTGGATATGGATAGATTGAAGGATTATACCTTAGATGACGGTGTCACCCAACAGACTTGGAATGCCAGAGGTATTACTAAAGATGGTGACGGTAATTTGGATAGCTATGATCCTCATCCAAACTACTTCGATAACCCATACTGGGTACGTTACAAAAACCTTCAGAAGGATAATCGTAACAGGTTCTTTGGAAATATGGAGCTAGTTTATGATATCACTGATGATTTGAAAGTTAGCGGTAAAGTAATGAGAGATGGTTATTCTTCACAAGCTTATGAAGGAATCGCTCCAGGTGGAGTAGATCAGTCTGAGTACAGAGAAACTACACGTCATTTTGCTGAAATGAATTACATGGGTATGATCATGTACAACAAGACGTTGGATGATCTTTCTATTAGCGCTAGTCTTGGTGGAAACATCATGAAGCAAAATTATAACAGAACAATTAATGAGACTGTTGGAGGTTTGGCACTAGCTGGTTTTTGGAACTTGGGCAACTCAGTTCAAGCTGCAAAAATTGACACCTACGAGGAAGCAAAGAAAATTAACTCAGTGTTCGCTACTGCGTCTCTTGGATTCAAAAATATTGTTTTCTTGGATTTGACAGCCAGAAATGACTGGTCATCAGCTTTGAGTAAGACGGACAGATCTTATTTCTATCCTTCTGCAACCACAAGTTTCGTATTCTCAGAAGTTGTTCAGCCTTCTTGGTTGTCAATGGGTAAAGTGAGAGTTGCTGTTGGTCAGGCTGGTAATGATGCAGATCCTTATCAATTGAGCGATGTATATGATCCAATAGTTCCAAATTTTGGAGATTACTCAAGATACTCTGTTCCTGATACAAGAAATAACCCTGACTTGGTTAATGAGTTGACTACTGAATTTGAAGTAGGTTTGGAGATGAGCTTTTTGGATAATAGAGTTGGATTTGATTTAGCTTATTATGACAGAACTACTGATGATCAAATCATGCAAGTAGCTTCTTCTGCCACTACTGGCTACACAGCTAAGTGGGTAAATGCTGGGTCAATGAGAAACAGAGGTATTGAGTTGATGATCAATGCTGTTCCTTTGAAAATTGGTGACTTCCAGTGGGATGTAAACTTTAACATGGCTACTTATAACAACGAAGTTGTTTCTTTGGCTGAAGGTGTTAATGAAATTAGTCAAGGAAGTACTTGGGCAGCTGATTTAAGAATTGTTAAGGGTGAATCTTACATGGGACTCTATGGACAAGATTGGGAAAGACATGAAAATGGATCTCCTTTAGTTGACGCAGATGGTGCTCCAATTGCTCAAGATGACTATTCTTACCTAGGTACAGCGATTGCTGATTTCACTGGTGGATTTAGAAATACATTCACTTGGAAAGGTATTACAGCTTCTGCTTTGATCGACTTTCAAAAAGGTGGAATTGTTCACTCTACTTCATTGCAATGGGCTAACTACTCAGGTATGACTCCTGAAAGTGTATGGCAAGACGGTGTTGATATCAGAGAAAATGGATACATTTTCCCAGGTGTAAATGCTGACGGTAGTGCAAACACTACGCCAATAAGCGCACAGGGATATTTCCAATCATACTGGAATGTAGCAGCACCAAATGTTTATGATGCAAGTTTTGTTAAGTTGAGAGAAGTTTCTTTGAGCTATACTATTCCTAACAATGTTCTTGGTGGATTCCCAATTAAGAATTTGACTGTAGGTGCGTTTGGTAGAAACTTGGCTGTATTGAGCAGTGATCTTCCATACTTGGATCCACAGGCATCGACTGGTACGGGTAACCGACAGGGTCTTGAAAATGCTCAAGTTCCTTCTACTCGATCTGTAGGGTTCAACCTTTCATTTAACCTTTAATGTTTAGAATAGAAGATTATGAAAATAATAAATAGATTAAAATATATAGGACTTGCCATGCTTACATTGTTTGTGAGTGCGTGTGAAGATGGATTTGATGAGATCAATACTGATCCAAACTCTCCAATTTCAGTACCTGCAAGTACACTTGTTACCAATGGTATTTTTAATGTTACTTATACCTATTGGGATAGAGATTTAAATTCAGAGTTTGGCGAGTTGATGGTTCAACATATGGCTCAAAATGAGTATACTGAAGAACAGCGTTATTCTTTTGCTCAATCTGACTTTAACTTCAGATGGGGAAATTTATTCTCTGGACAAAATGTTGCGGCACCAAGAGGTGGTCTATATGATTTGGCAGCAGCGAGACTTATAGTAGAGGAGAATGAATCTTTGTCTGATGCTGTAAAAGCGAATCAGTTGGCTGTAATTGACATCTATATGGCGTTTGCTTTCCAGTTTATTACTGATTTATGGGGAGATATTCCTTACTCTCAGGCTTTCCAAGCTGGAGAGTATGCTTTCCCAGCTTATGATTCTCAGGCGGATATTTACTCTAGTTTGATTGCTTCTGTTACGAATGCAGTTGGTACTATTGATGCCTCTGAAGAAGGATTCGAATCAGGTGATATTTTATTTGAAGGCGACATGGCTTCTTGGCAAGCGTTTGGTAATGCTATGTTGATTAGATTAGGAATGAGAGTTGGAAATGGAACTGCAGTTGCTGCTGGATTTTCTGGCCCACTTCCTACTTCTGACGTGATGTTAGTATTTGGAGCGAATCAAGACGTAGCAAATCCTTTTTATCAGGATAAAGTTATTTCTGTTAGAGATGACTTTAGAATTTCTGCTGAATTGGTTGCTGCAATGAATCTTCAGGCTGACCCTAGATTGGCGAAATATGCAATGCCTGCTCCTGGAACTGACGAGATTGTAGGTATGCCATATGGTTTGGCTGATGGACCTGCATTTACTTTGAAAAATTCTACCTCTGATATTCATACAGATATTGAAGATGTAGCGACTGCTCCTGCTTATTTATTTACTATGGCAGAGCTAGAGTTCTTCAGAGCTGAAGCCTTAATAAGAGATTATATCTCTACAGGTGATGATGCTGTTGCTTTTGCAGCTGCCATTGATCACTCATTGGCTCAGTGGGGTGTTACAAGCCCAGGTTTCGGAGCTTCTATTGCTTACGGATCTAGTGATACTGAAAAATTGCAAGCTATTGCTCTTCAAAAATGGATCGCTCTTTACACCAATGGTGTTGAAGCGTATGCTGAATGGAGAAGGTTGGATTATCCAGTATTGGAACCAAGTGCAAACATGGCTCCTGGAGTGACTGGTATTCCTACTAGAATGTTGTACCCAAGTACTGAAGATGGTACCAATGGAGAAAATCTAGCTGCTGCGAATGGCGGATCACCAAATGCATTGGATACAAGGGTGTTTTGGGATGCCAACTAATTAGATAGATATCCCAATTATGTTTATTCAATTTCTGGTTAAGACTTAACCAGAAATTGAATAAACCATCACTAACTTATAAATAAAGATTAAATGAAAAAAATACTTAATATAGCGATAGTTGCCTTTCTTGCGCTTGCGATAGTGGCTTGTAAGGACGATTTACCTGCGGGGGAAGGTATTCCTCAAATATATGTGACTGGTGCTACTACGGCGCTTCCAACTGATGTTGAGGAGTATAGCGTAGGAGACGCCGGGTCTGCAACTTGGACTGTAAGTGATGCCGCAGTGGCAGAGGTTACAGGAAATGGTGCAACTGCCAGTGTAGAATTCTTAAGCCCTGGTGACGTAAGAATTACTGCTACTGTTGGATCTGAGTCTGGATATGTAGATGTACGTGTTTCTTCTGTTGGTGCAGGTGTGACTGTATCTTATGATATGGATGGAATGTTGAGAGAAGACAGTACTGGTACTGTAACTTTTACGTTCGATGCTCCTTTGGCTTCAGATCCATTGTTTGGTTTGAATCCTAAGTCAGATGCTGATTTGATTAAAACGCTTGGAACTATTGCTGGAAGCGCTGACAAGTACACTGTAGGTGTAACTGGTGGTGTAGGTAATGGTACGCCAATGGCTTATTTGAGAGATGTTATAGTTACTGACGCCTTCGGTGGAGATAAAGCTGATACTATTGAAGTGGCTTTATTTACTATTGATAACATTCAGCCTTCTATGGAGGACTTCACTCAGGAAGGTGTTAATCTGTCTGGAACTGCTACTTGGGGAACCGATGTTTCAGCTTCTGTTACTTTCAACGAAGCTATGAGAGTTTCAATGAAAGATGCAGGAGATACTGCACTTTGGGTTACTTATACATATACACGTGATATGGTGGCTGGAGCAACTGCGAAAACTGATTCAGCTCGTTTGGTTACTGAAGATATGCTTACTTGGACGGCTTCTTGGACTATTCCT
The DNA here is from genome assembly GCF_033344935.1 of Reichenbachiella sp. Taxonomy (NCBI): domain Bacteria; kingdom Pseudomonadati; phylum Bacteroidota; class Cytophagia; order Cytophagales; family Reichenbachiellaceae; genus Reichenbachiella; species Reichenbachiella sp. Next base: position 1,201,154 of record NZ_JAWPMM010000001.1, read on the forward strand.
GATAGTATCTCTGATGGAATGAATGTGAATTTTGTAAATGTTGTGGGTGCTGATTTGTTGGATTTAGCTGGAAATGAACCATATAATGACTTAACGAATCCTGCTAGTTTCACAATTGATATTACTGGACCAAGTGAGCCAACTGTTGTGGTTAATGAACCAGAGACCACTCCAACAGGTGTTGGAAATGTGAGATGGTTAGATATTACCGCAACATCTGTAGATGCTAGTTCTAGTGTAGCAGGTTATCATTACCTACTTAAGGAGGCTTATGAGAGTGATACCACTGCTGCTGGTGTTCACAATCCTGGTCCTGCTTCTTTAGCTGACTTCAGTAGCGATATGATTGCTTCTGGTATGCTAGCTAAAGGAATGTCTACTGATTCAGCTGCCTATGATTTATTCTGGATTGCAGTTGATGAATTCGGATATGAAAGTGATATTGATAGTACACGTTTGACTTACTCAAATACTGGAGTACTTACAGTTACTAACTAAAATTATAAAAGGCTTAATGCCTAATTAAATTGAAAAACCGAAAGATTCGTCTTTCGGTTTTTTTGTTTTATATCAATCTCATCCTATAAGTTGGTGAGATTCAGTCTTTTTCTACATAAGGCTTTGCATTTCAAAAATTAAACTTCTATTTTTGTGTCCCTTTTTGAGGGGAGTAGGATTTTGACTAGAAAAAATCGATAAAAAAGTGGATTCAATAAGTTATAAAACAGCGATGACCAACAAAGCGACTGCCAGTAAAAACTGGGTGGTTGTAGATGCTGATGGAAAAGTATTGGGAAGATTGGCTAGTGAAGTGGCCAAGATGATAAGAGGAAAGCACAAGCCGGGCTACACACCTAATACCGACTGTGGTGATAATGTGATCGTTATCAACTCTGACAAGGTGAAAATGACTGGGAAAAAGTGGACAGATAAGAAATATATCTCTCACACCGGATATCCAGGAGGACAAAGAGAGCAAACCCCAAACGAAGTGTTGGCTAAGTCATCCACTATTCTTGTTGAAAGAGCCGTGAGAGGTATGCTTCCTAAAAACAGACTAGGTAGAGCCTTGTTTGGTAACTTGTTTGTATATGAAGGCGCTGAGCACAAGCACGAAGCTCAAAGTCCTAAAGAGATAAAATTATAATCTAGATGGAAGTAACTAACACCATTGGAAGAAGAAAAACATCTGTAGCCAGATTGTTTATGACACCTGGAAAAGGTGAGGTAAGAATTAATAACAGGGAATTGAAAGAATATTTCCCATTTGAAATCTATCAAACTATTGTAAAGCAGCCATTAGTATTGGTTGAAGAAGATGGAAATTTTGATTTTAAAGTAAATGTTGGAGGCGGTGGCTATAAAGGTCAGGCTGAAGCGATCAGATTAGCTATATCAAGAGCATTGGTAGAAGTTAACCCTGAGCACAGACCAGCATTGAAGAAAGAAGGTTTCATGACTAGAGACCCTAGAATGGTAGAACGTAAGAAGCCAGGTAGAAGAAAGGCGAGAAGAGCGTTCCAGTTCAGTAAGCGTTAATCATATTTTATTTTTATATATAAGTAAACTTAATGGCCAAATTAGAGCATAAAGACTTACTTGATGCTGGTGTTCACTTCGGACACTTGACGAGAAAGTGGGATCCACGTATGGCACCGTTCATCTTCATGGAGAAGAATGGTATCCATATTATCGATCTACATAAATCGCTTGAATGCCTCGAAGAAGCATCAAATGCACTCAAGCAGATCGTGAAATCAGGACGAAAAGTAATGTTCGTTGCTACAAAAAAGCAAGCGCGTGAAATCGTAACTGAGGAAGCAAAGAGATTAAGAATGCCTTACGTAACCGATAGATGGTTGGGTGGTATGCTTACTAACTTTGCAACAATTAGAAAATCTCTCAAGAAGATGTCTTCTATGGACAAGATGTTGAAAGATGATGCTTTCAAAAATCTTGCAAAAAGAGAAAAGTTGATGATTAGCAGAGAGAAAATCAAATTAGAAAGAGTCCTTGGTGGAATCGCTGATTTGACAAGATTACCTGCAGCACTTTTCGTAGTAGATATCAAAAGAGAGCATATCGCTATCAAAGAAGCACAGAAATTGAATATTCCTGTATTCGCGATGGTAGATACTAACTCTGATCCAAATCAAGTGGATTTCCCAATTCCTGCAAATGATGATGCATTCAAATCAATTCAGTTGATTATCAATCACATTGGCAAAGAGATGGAAGAAGCACTTGCTGAAAGAAAGAAAGATAGAGACGAGAAGAAGGATCAGGAAGAGGCAGCAGCAAAAGCAGCAGCTGACGAAAAAGTAGAGACAGCAGAATAATTACTAAGTAAATATTCGTCACAATATAAGAAAATTGAACATTGATCTCATCGGTGTTCAATTTTTGTTTAAATCGATTTTAAAAGACATAAATACATTAATAATGGCAATTACTGCACAAGATGTAAACAAGCTGCGTCAGATGACTGGAGCTGGTATGATGGATTGTAAAAAGGCTTTGGTAGAAGCTGAAGGTGATTTCGACAAAGCGATCGAAATTCTTAGAAAGAAGGGTCAGAAAGTATCTGCTTCTAGAGCTGATAGAGAAACTAATGAAGGTATTGTAATCGTAAAAACTAACGAAGACAACACAGTAGGCGTTTTGGTGGCATTCTCATGTGAGACTGACTTCGTAGCTAAGAACGAAGAATTCGTTGCTCTAGGTGAAAAATTGGCTACGGCTGCTTTCACTAACAAACCTGCTGATGCAGCAGCTTTGAAAGCTTTGAAAGCTGAAGGCGATTTGACTTTTGATGACAAAATCACTGAATTGATCGGTAAAATTGGTGAGAAGCTTGATATCGTTGCTTATGAAGTAATGGAAGGCGAAGCAGTTGTTCCTTACATTCATGCGGGAAGCAAACTAGGCGTATTGGTTTCGTTGAAGAACACTAATGGAGCTGACGTACTAGAAGCTGGTAAAGACGTAGGAATGCAGATCGCTGCAATGAACCCAATCGCTGTTGATAAAGACGGTGTTGATTCTACAGTAGTAGAGAAGGAGATTGAGATCGGAAAAGATCAAGCGAGACAGGAAGGTAAGCCTGAAGCAATGCTAGAGAAAATTGCGATGGGTAAACTGAACAAATTCTACAAAGAGAACACATTGTTGAGCCAGGCATTTGTTAAAGATAGCGGAGTAAATATCTCTCAATATCTTGACAGTGTAAGCAAAGGAATGACAGTTGCAGAATTCAAAAGAATTACGATCGGATAAGTAGACATTCGATTTAAAATAAAAAGCCATTCTGATGAAAATCGGAATGGCTTTTTTGTTGGCATAAAAAATAGGTAAGGTTTTTAACCCTCACCTATTTTTTTCATATTGAGCAGCCTTACTTCTTTCCAAATAACTTTCGAAGTTTTGATTTCTTTTCCACTACAGGTTCTTCTACCACTATTCCGGCTAGCCAGTTTGAAGCTGGTTGAGTATAATCAAATACTTTCGACTCAATAGATGGGTTTACTTTTTTGATAGCTTCGGCGAGGACATTAGAAGAAATAGTAGCGATAGGAGATTCAGACTCCAGTACAGCTATTTTGTCTATTTTCTTCAATAATTCAGTGCCTTCTTTATTTACGAATTCGCTTTTGATCCATATTCGGCATTCACCGTCATATCCTTCAAGAGCCCTTCTATCAACTAGCCAATGTACAGTTTTATGGTCTTTAGCAATTTCAGAAGCCATACGCATAATTTTCTGCATTGAATCCAATCCTACTGTTCCTTTCCATCCAAATTGAAAAGTTGTGTTGTCTTCGTCAAATTGGAATATGGCGTCTTCTGCTTCAAAAAGAGTTTTCATAAGAAATATTATTTCTGGTTGTAAAATCTGAGAAAGGCGGAGCGCAAAATTAGTTCAAATGGAAAAGATAAACTAGTATGATCTGAATGAAAAAGTCAATAATAGATGAAAGGAAATGTAATGGTTTGATAAATTTGCCAACCATTTAAAAAAATCATATTCAATGACATCAGATCAATTGAAAGAAGCAAAGGCCCGAGTGAGTGATCTCCGGGGCTATCTTTGACTACGATATCAAAGTAAAAGAAGTAGAAGAGGAAGAATCTATTACTACACAGGCCGATTTTTGGGATGATCCTAAACAAGCTGAGGCCATGCTCAAGCAAATCAAAGCCAAGAAAATCTGGACAGATGGTTTTGCTAAGGTGAATGCAATGTGCGAGGATCTAGAGACTTTGTATGAGTTTTATGAAGCGGACGAAGTCGAAATGACTGAGATAGACGCAGAGTATAAAAAATTCATGGGAGTTCTTGAAGAACTTGAATTTAAGCGCATGCTGAGTGGTGAAGAAGATCAGTTGGGTGCGGTGATGGAAATCAACCCTGGGGCCGGAGGTACAGAGAGTATGGACTGGGCTTCCATGCTCATGCGGATGTATATCATGTGGGGAGAAAAAAACGGCTATTCAGTAAAACAATTGAATTACCAGGCAGGTGAAACTGCAGGTGTAAAGTCGGTCACTCTTGAATTTGATGGACAGTTTGGCTACGGATATCTGAAATCAGAAATTGGTGTTCATAGATTAGTAAGAATTTCTCCTTTCGATTCGGGAGGAAGAAGACATACTTCTTTTGTATCCGTCTATGTTTACCCTATAGTGGATGATTCCATTGAAATTGAAATCAACCAGGGAGATATCGAATGGCAAACTTCCAGATCTGGTGGAGCAGGTGGTCAGAATGTAAACAAGGTGGAAACCAAAGTACAGCTGACTCATAAGCCTTCAGGTATAGTGATAGTTTGTTCGATCGAACGGTCGCAGTTGGCCAATAAAGAGCATGCGATGAAAATGCTTAAATCTCGACTTTATCAAATCGAAGTAGATAAACGCAACGAGAAGCGCGATGAGATAGAGAGTAGCAAAATGAAAATTGACTTCGGAAGTCAAATAAGGAATTACGTATTACACCCCTATAAATTGATTAAGGATGCTCGAACTGGTGTAGAGCGAACTGATGTGCAGAATGTGTTGGATGGTGATTTGGATGATTACATCAAAGCTTTTTTAATGGGTCAGGGGCAAGAAACCGACTAAATGATATTAGCAGCAATCGACATTGGTTCGAATGCCGTAAGGCTTCAGATCAACCGCCCGATCACCTACGATGGGGTGACCATCTTCAAAAAACTTCAATACATTAGATTCCCACTTAGGTTGGGATCTGATGTGTTTGAAAACAATGAAATTGGGGATGAGAAATTTCGCGAGTTTGTCAAACTGATGCAGGCTTTCAAGAATATGATCGACCTGTATAAGGTGGACGAATATTATGCGTGTGCGACCTCTGCGATGAGAGAAGCAGAGAACGGCAATGCGCTGGTTCAGGCAGTCAAGGCAGCTTGTGATTTGGATATCAATATCATTAGTGGTGATTTGGAAGCCGAGTTGATCAATCGGGTGATCGCCCTAAACTTCCAGCCCGATGAGCAGTATTTGCATATTGATGTAGGTGGGGGTAGTACAGAACTTACCCTGTATCATGGGGATCAAAAAGTGGTTTCCAGATCATTCCCCTTGGGTACCGTAAGATTATTGAAACACTCTGAAAGAGCAGAAACTTGGGATGAAATGCTCCAATGGATATTGGATCATAAAGGAAAGGTAGGACATTTGATAGCGATTGGAACCGGAGGAAACATCCGAAAGCTCTACGAATTGACCAATAAGGAAAAAGGCAAATACATAGGGCTCAAAAAGCTGGAAGAGGAGCTCGAGATTCTCAAAGGTATGCCTTACGAAGAACGCGTAGTCAACCTTCAGTTGAATGAAGACCGTGCTGATGTGATAATTCCAGCCTCAGAAATCTATATTACCATTATGAAAAAGGCAGGGGCCAAAAAAATCATGGTTCCCGATGTGGGGTTAAAGGATGGTATAATCAGTTATCTTTATGATAAGAATGTCTTAAATAAACAGATATAGTATCTTAAAGACTTGAAGAAGATCATATCAAAAACCAAAGAAGCAGCCGAATTCGTCAAAAGTGAAATTTGGAAAACCACCGAAACGGAAGGTTGGAAAGGTTTTAGACTCAAACTTTTGAAAATTCTGGTCATCACGGCTAAGGAATTCAAAAAGGACAACATTGTACTACAAGCTTCGGCACTTACCTATCTGACTATCCTCTCGATCGTTCCAGTTGTGGCCATGATTTTTGGGATTGCCAAAGGATTCGGTATCGAAAATCTTATTCGGAAAGAGCTAGATAAAATCTTCATTGGTCAGGAAGTGGTGAAAGAAACCATTTTTGATTTTGCTCAGAATTTGTTGGCCAATGCCAAAGGGGGGGTGATTATTGGCGTTTCGATTGTTGTACTCTTCTTCACCGTGATGAAGCTATTGAATAATATTGAAGTGGTGTTCAATAGCATTTGGGGTAAACAAAAAGCTCGGGTACTGATCCGTAAGTTTACAGACTATTTAGCATTAATAGTAATATCTCCCATTTTGATAATCCTCTCGAGTGGCGTAACCATATTCATTCAGAATCAGCTTCAGGTGATCGGCCAAAATGGAGAAATGGAAGCACTAGTGACACCGGTAGCGGCATTCTTTGTGCAGCTATCGCCTTATGTATTGATCTGGCTATTGTTTACCATGATCTATGTGATTATGCCAAATACGAAAGTCAAACTGGTGAATGGCTTGATTGCAGGAGTGATTGCAGGCACCATGTTTCAGTTGATACAAAAAGGGTTCATTACGTTCTCTGTTCTGATGGGTAACTATGGCGCTGTATATGGTGGTTTAGCCGTACTTCCTTTGTTCTTTATCTTTTGCCAACTGAGCTGGGTCATTGTCTGCATTGGTGGTGAATTGTCATATGCAATTCAAAAAGTGGACGAGTATATTCCAGACGAAACTGACATTAAATTCAGTATGGCTGAGAAAAATAAGATTGCTCTATTAATTGTTCATACTGTGGTAAAGGCCTTCAAAAAGGACGAAGAGCCTTGGACAAAACGAGCACTGTCGATCAAATTACAAATTCCGCATCGATTCGTGAGTAATGCAGTGAATCGCTTGGTCAATGCTGATATCTTGGTTAGAAGCCTTAGCGATAAGGGAGCAAATTACGTATACCTTCCTGCTTTAGATATCAATCAGATTGATATCCACCTCGTTTTTAAGAGGCTCAGTGAAGATGGAGATAAAAGTCTACACAAGTCAAAAGTTAAAGCCATTGGTTCCATCGAACAAGTCCTCAATCTCTTGAACACCGATTTAAGTAAGTCCAAAGGCAATAAACTACTCAAGGACATTTAAAAACTCTCTTATAGTATAATTCATTGTTGAAATAGTTATATTTACATAGCCAGCGGCAGTGTATTTAAAGAAAGGAACAATGAAGCAACCTCCAAAATTTACTCTGCGTTGGAGCATCTATGTCTTATGCTCAACGCTTATATTTCAATCATGTATATTAGATAATACAGATGACCCACCAGATGATGATGGTGACGGTATCGAAAACGCTGTGGATATATGCCCTGATGTGGCCAATGCAGATCAGGCAGATGAAGATGGTGACGGTATCGGAGATGCCTGCGAAACTGATACAGATGAAGATGGTGTCATAGATGACTTGGACAATTGTCCTACTATGGCCAATGCTGATCAGGCGGATGCAAACAATGACGGAATCGGTGATGTTTGTGAAGGAGATGGTGATGAGGATGGAATTCAGGATTATTTAGACAATTGTCCCGAGATTGCCAACCCTGAGCAGTCTGACTTTGATGGAGATGGTATCGGCGATTCCTGTGATGATACTACGGTAGCTGAGGACAAAACACACATACAATCAGCCTTGGATGGCACATTCAATTGTATTAGAAATTTGAAGAATGGCGATGCCATGGGTGTAGTATTAGATGATATGGTTGGTCTCAGCAATGGAATAACACCGGATGAGGTCTGGATGGATGCTGTATTGGAAAACCTAGGGTCTATTATAGATACAGGAGAAGAAGATGAATCTTTCCGTTTGGTCATGGCTGATATTGGTGGTGTGTTTGAATTCAATAAATCGGATAGTAGTTGGACGGAGACCAGCGCTTCTAATTCTAAAATCGAATTAAAATTTCCTACCGTAGAAGGAGGAAGCAATAATGCTATCCTAAAATTGGACAACTACACAGATAAGGCATTTACTACTGACGATAGTACCTATTATTTACCTACTTCAGCTGCTTTGAGCTTATCGGTTGATGGTACGGAAGTAATCGGTATAACCATAAACGAAGTGGTATATGGTTCAGGGAATGTGCCATTACCGACAAAAGTGGACTTAGAAATATTCCTAAAACCATCCAACTTCCATATTGTAATTGAGAGCCCGGTGGATACCAAATTTGCCTTAGACTTAGAAGTGTCCAATGAAGAAGGATGTGGGTATGGAATAGAAGTAGATGTAGAATTGGCGCATAATCAATATGATGATATTGATTTTGACACGGATATTATATCCCTAACAGCTGGAATTCATTTAGAACATCTCTCTGTTGTCACCGCCTCGGATTTGGCTCCATTGTTTGGGCTTCAGGATCCTACTGATGCTCAAATCAATGAGTTAGTCGATCTGGATTTATTGATCAATAACTTCAAAGTGGCGGATGTTGAATATAATGGCACAGAGGATATACTGTATTTAATCTTCAAAGATGACTCTCAAGAAGATGCATTCAATTACTTCGAAAGCTTTTTTGATGATGTGCTGGGTCAAATCGAATATTACACCGGAGATTTGTTTGAAGAGGAAGTATAATGATAGTGAAGCTTGAGTTCGATAATTTATTGGGCTCAAGCTTTTTTTCTTTGTTTGAAAGACCAGGTAAAATGAAAAACAGCGACCAAAGTACCGTCCGCTGTTTTACCTTCAGTTCTAAGTTTAACAGTCTCTGATTCGCCCGACTGTATACAACGTTCGACCGCTTCAAAAACATGGTTTCCTTCGCTACAAGTGAATTTCACTCTGGTAGTCGCTCGTTTGACGAATTCTCCTTCCATCCCCACAATAATGGATGCAATGCCAGGTTTGATTCCCTCAATGGCCATTAATGCTATAGCGCCAGTAGAAAGTTCAGCTGCCATGGCCATCACGGCAAAGTACATCGATCGAAATGGATTTTGATTGAGCCAGCGGTGCGCTACTGTTGTAGTGGCATGCTCTTGTTCCAATTCAATCACTTTCATACCAGAAGCCCATCCTAATGGGATTTTGAAAAGTAAGAAGGTGCGAAATATCCATGCATTGAGCATGCGTTTTCTATATCGGGCTTGAAGGGGAGATAATGTCATTTGATATTGTTTAATGCCTCGTGAATCTAATCATTTAGTCATTGACGACCAATTTCATTTAAAACTATGACGCAGATCATAATTCAATAGAGATACTTCTCTACATTTGCATCATGCCATTGCGGTTAATCTCCATATTGCTCATTTCAGTCATGATGTACAAGCCCATCTTGTGCACTTGGACAGTCGTGGATTTTGCTATGAACAGAGATTATATCGCTGCCTACCTTTGTGAAAATCAAAACCGACCTGAATTAGAATGTCAGGGCAAGTGTTTTTTGATGACTAAACTAAAAAATCAGATGAATGATAGTCAGGAGCACAAGGCCAAACAGCTGACGCAACTGAGTAAAATCGAACTGATGAATGTACATGAGGCAACCACTTTCGGTTTCTTCAATACTGATTTTGTCACGCTAAAAACACCTGAAAGCCCAGCGGTCATCGAAGGATACTTGGCTTCTATTTTTCACCCACCCATCGTTTGAGGTTGTCTGATTAGATAGCCGAATACCCCTTTTAATATTCCCTGTTCATAGGGATAATCAAGAAGTTCTCTTTGTAATAGAGAATATCATTAACTATTTATTATTCAATAAGTGTAGTGGGATGAATTGTATCCACACTGCCCAATATTTCAAACGATGAAAACATTACACAATATATTTTTATTAGCCGTTTTGGTACTTGCTCAAGCCTGTTCTGATAACGATGAAGTTATGAATCCCGTAAGCAATATGATCGAAATCGCTTCGGTTGCAGTTCCAGATTCAGATTTCAAAGTGGTTATGTATATGGAAGAAGGAATGAGCCCAGAAGTAGGCTATAACGATTTCTCTTTAGGCCTTTATACCAATGCTGGAGAGTGGCTGAGCAATGCTCATTTGAGTATCACCCCGATGATGGACATGACGGAAATGAACATGATGCATAGTGCACCATTCGAAGCGGACGAACATGATGCAAGCATGGACATGCTGCAAACATTCGCTACAGTATTTGTCATGCCGTCTACCGCAGGAAATTGGACGCTTGACGTAACCGTCATGGAAATGGACTCTGAGTTTCAGGGTGAGGTTTCTTTGCCATTGACTGTAACTGCCCCTGAACTAACCAGACTCAAGTCTGTAACCAGTGAAGAAACTAGCTATTTCATTACTATGATTGACAATCCTGATTTTGCTGTAAACAGTAATGATATTGAGTTTACGATTCACAAACGCGAGTCGATGATGAGCTGGCCTGCAGTGGAGAATTTGACTATAGAAATAGAACCAGAAATGCCAGCCATGGGTCATGGATCACCAAACAATGTGAATCCTACTCATCAAGGCAATGGACACTATAAAGGCACTGTCAATTTTACTATGATGGGTGATTGGGTAATCAATGTGATTGTAAAGGATGGGGATACTATCATTCTTGAGGACGCATTTGATGTCGTATTGTGAACAGTTTAAAGTTCCATTCAAGACTTTAGCTAAACAACTTTTGATTGTCATTTCGACGAAGGAGAAATCTCATCACCTGTAGCAGATGAATTGGATTTCTCCCTACCGGTCGAAATGACAATTAGGAAAAAAATAAAAAATGAACAGTAAACCGATTCAGTTCCTTGTTGTGATATGTGCATTGGCTTTACAGTCAAATGCTCAAATCTCTCACCAGGCTTGGCTCGACTCCATCCAAAGCGATTCCTATATAGGAATGGAAGTATGGCTGGATGATCTGGAACTGTCTGAGGCCAGACATATCGACGAATCAGCAGCCTATGGTTTTTACAAAAACAATCCGCTCAATAGTACGGAAGAAGTGCTGTCTCGTCTACCAGGGATGAGCATGATCCGCCGGGGCAATTACGCTTGGGAACCTACCATTAATGGATTGAGTAGCGGACAAGTGAATGTGGCTATAGACGGCATGCGGATGTTTGGCGCTTGTACGGACAAGATGGACCCGGTGTCTTCTTATGTGGAGCCTAACAATCTGGAAAGTATTGTAATTGAAAAAGGCGGAGCGGGAAGTGCACATGGTAGCACTGTTGGTGGTGCTGTAGATTTCAAGCTCAAAAGACCGAGATTCAACCAAGCATGGAGTGGCAGTCTAAATTCCAGATATGAAACCGTGTCTAATGGAATGAGTCAATCGGCTAGTCTGAGTTATGGTACTGAAAAGCTGGCGATCAGAATGAATGGCAGTTACCGAAACTATCAAGACTATACCGATGGAGAGGGTGACGAAGTGTATCATTCTGGATATAAGAAGCTGAATTATTCCCTGAGCGGCGCCTATCGATTGAAGGGAAATAACCTGATCAATTTTGATTTTCTAATCGATGACGCTCGAGACATTGGATACCCCGGTTTACCCATGGATGTAGCATTCGCTAAAGCGAAAATTGGAGCGGTGAGTTATACGATGTTCGAACCATTGAACTGGTTGACAGAAGTGGAGTTTAAGGCCTACGCTAATACAGTCGATCACCTGATGGACGATTCCAAACGAATGGATATACCTGTCCGTATGGACATGCCTGGCGAAACTAAAACTTATGGAGGGTATGCACAGGCCAGTGCGGTTCGCGGGAATCACATCATACAAGCGAAGCTCGATGGCTATGCCACGAATGCCTATGCCGAAATGACCATGTTCATCCCGAACGAACGAGATATGTTTATGTTGACTTGGCCAGATGTAGATCGAAAGGATGTGGGGTTATTTGTCTCCGACCAATGGCAGACCACTGAAAAATTGACTACCGAGATAAGTATGAGAGGAGAGCAAGCTTTTACTCAAATGAACAGCGAAATGGGCAAAGGCCAATTTGCAGTGTTTGGCTATGGTGAAGAGGATTTTCAAGTCAATCATTTTGTGCTCAATACGGGTGTTTCTTTGAATTATAGTTGGTCCTCAGCATTTTCTACGAAAATAGGTGGTAGCTATGGTGAGCGATTGCCATCGGTCTCTGAGATGTATGGGTTCTACTTGTACAACAATTTTGATGGCTATGACTATATAGGCAATCCGGAGATTAAAAAAGAAAGTTCTTATCAACTGACGGGCTCAATCAACTACCAGCCGGTAGAAAAACTCGAAATCAATGTAAGTGGCTTTCATTATTGGTTCAATGACTACATCATTGGGTATGTAGATGAATCTTTGGATGCCATGACTATAGGAGCCAAGGGGGTGAAGGTGTATGAAAATGTAGATGGGGTGACTTTCTCTGGCTTTGATGCTCAAGTGTTGTATCAGGCTTCCAAACATCTGCAATTGTTGTATGCGGTGAAAGCTACCTATGCGACTGATGGTGAAGGCACGCCTTTGCCACTGATACCACCGCTCAAAAACAATTTGACGGTAGTGGGACAAATCAAAGGGTTCAAACTTCAGGCAGATGGAGAGTGGTCTATGGCGCAAAATCAGATTAGTGAAAATACCGGAGAGATAGCCACGCCGGCCTATCAGCTTATCCACCTGAGAGCCAGCAAGGATTGGGATATGGAAAAGGTAAAACTCGGCCTTTCATTAGGGGTAGAGAATGTGTTGGACGAAAGCTACAGAGAGCATCTGGACTGGGGTGGGGTATTGCGACCTGGTAGAAATTTTTATGCCTCGCTAAAGGTTGGGTTTTAAAACCCAAGTTTTCTGTGTTGGGAAAGTTCTCAATTCAATCTCATTTAAACCCTTCCAAAGTTCTAAACTTTGGAAGGGTTTTTATTTTTATATTCGTTAGTTATTATCCGTTGCAACGAATCACAACCACCTAATAATGAGAAAATATGTAGTCCTATTCCTTTTCTTGATAGTAACCACTACCATAAATGCTCAAGAGACAATTCTGTACGGGATAGATGATCTTGAAAAAAATAAATTCTCACCATGGGAATTTAATGGGCCAACTGATATTGTTGGAAGCTATGGGTTTGGTTGGTCAGAATGGGAATGGGGTTTAATTGTTTTAAAAGCCGGAGAAAATTGGTGCATTCAGACCGAGGCTAGTAGCTGGGATGTTAATGAGCTTGGAGAAGCCATTGGAATTTTAACTGACTTCAAAACATACAATGAACTGACCTTAAAAGGCAATGAACTTATCGATGAAATGGGAAACAGTATTGTTTCATTTAATGTATACGATAACTCGAGTAAAATTTACAATTTAACTGATGAAGAAGATTTGCTTTATGGAGCGATTCATGTTAGGCATAATAAAGTGGAATTTGGAACGTATCACGAATATGTCAATAAATTGGGTAATTACGGAATGCTATCAACTAGAGTATTTGACCGTTCAGAACTTGCGGCCTTTTCCGCCTATGAATTGAAAATAATGAGAAATGAGATATTCGCTCGATACGGATACATATTTCGAGAAGGTGGAGAAATGGCAGAATATTTTAAAATGAAAAGATGGTATAAGGGAACAAGCAATAATGTTGATAAAAACTTGACTTGTGTTGAAATGGAGAATATTAAGACTATTCTAGCTTTAGAAAAAGAATTGAAAAACCGAAATTAAAATAGATGCTCTCCCTACGACCCACCTGCGAAAACTGCAACAAGCCACTACCACCTAATAGCACAGAAGCCATGATCTGTAGTTATGAATGTACATTCTGCTCAGAATGTGTGAAAGAGGTACTGCACAATGTCTGCCCCAACTGTGGCGGAGGTTTTGAAAATAGACCCATCAGACCAAGTGCAGGACTTCAGAAGCATCCTGCTAGCCAAGACGTGGTATTTAAGCCCGTAGATCAAGCGGCCTTCCAACCGCTCATGGAGAAAAACCAGAATATTCGACCAGAGGAAAGGTAGTTTTTTATTTTGGTATTAAATTGTTGAATAGTTAGGCCTGAGGCCTGACGAACATTGTTTTTTTAGCCCTTGTTGGTCTTGTCCAGATGGGATGCCTTTGGCATGATCAACAAATATGTACTTCAAACCATTTCCAAAAATGAAATTTTTATACTGTCTTTCTATTCTTAGTGTTGTATTCGCCTGTCAACCTTCAGAAACTACCGAAACAATCGACAATCCTTTTGTTGTCGAGCTCAACGAACTCGTTGATTTTGCCAACGTTACTGCCACTGATGTGGAAGCTTATGGCACCTATACTATCAATCAGTCTGCACAAGCAGTAGAGCAGATCAAGGCGGCAAGTACCCCTACATTTGCCAATATATTCGAAGCCTTCGATGATATCAGCAACAGCGCAGCCACTGCCTCCAACAAGACTTTTCTGATGTACTGGACTTCGCCTGATTCATTGATAAGAGCGACTGGCTTAGAAACCTACAAAAGAATCGATTCCTTGTTTAGAAGTGTGTATTCGGATAAGGACCTTTACAATAAGATGGTCAGTTTCAAAGAGACGGATGACTACGCAAGTTTGTCCCCTAAGAAAAAGCTATTGGTAGATGATTTGATTGATGGTTTTGAATTGTCCGGCGTGGGGTTGAATGCGGAAGATTTGGCTACTTATAAAAAATTGAACGAAGAGATCAATGACTTGACCTCGGAATATGCTACCAATATGAATACCGCAAACGAAATATTAGTATTGAATGAGGTGGGCGCAGAAGGGCTTCCTGAAAATTTCAAAAAAACCTATGCCATAGGTGAAGGCAGGTATGAAATACCAGTAATCAATGCCACCAACGGGCCTGTGATGAAAAATGCTTCCAGAGAAATGACAAGGAAGAATTACTACGTCAAGTTTAACAACCGAGCGGCCGACAGCAACCTGGCTATTCTTGATGAACTGGTACAGAAAAGATATGAGCTCGCACAATTGATGGGTTATGATACTTACGCCGATTACAATCTCGTGCCCAAAATGGCCAAGAATCCAACCAATGTATGGGACTTCGTGAATGGTTTAGTGGAGGCAAGTAAGGGCAAAGCGATTTCGGATCTCAAAGAACTGGATCAAGCAAGAGCCACGTATAGCAATGGAGCCGATGAGGCTTTGGACAGTTGGGATATGTCTTATTACAAAAATGAAATACTGAAAAACGAATACAATGTAGACCCCGAAGAAATCAGAAACTATTTGCCTATGGACGAATGTCTCAAAGGTATGTTTGCTGTATACCAGAACTTACTGAATTATGAATTCAAAAAGGTAGAAAATGGCAGCGTATGGCACGAAGAAGTAGAGATGTATGAGGTCTTTGAGGCGGGCAATCTAAAAGGACGTTTTTATCTGGATCTTTATCCACGGCCAAACAAAGAGACTTGGTTTTACTGTGTGCCGCTTGTGAGCGGAAAGCAAAAGCCTAAAGGTTATGAAGTGCCTGAAGCCATGTTATTAGGCAATTTCACCAGGCCTACAGAGACCCTTCCATCGCTATTGAGTCACAACGAATTGAGTACATTGTTTCACGAGTTTGGTCACATCATGGACCAGATGGCCTATACTGGAGAGTATTCACTTCAGCACGATTCGAAATCTGATTTTACTGAGGCGATGTCTCAAATTTTCGAAAACTGGATTTGGGATTATGAAACAGTGAGTTCTTTTGCGAAGCACTATGAAACTGGAGAGGTACTACCGAAAGAAACTTTTGACAATATGTTGAAAGCCAAAAATGTCGCTTCAGGATATTCTGCTATCGGCTCACTAAGGAATTGTATGTATGATCTCAACCTCTACAATCTGTATGATCCGAACAACAAAATACCTACGGATGATCTTT
Source organism: Reichenbachiella sp. (assembly GCF_033344935.1). Lineage (NCBI taxonomy): Bacteria > Pseudomonadati > Bacteroidota > Cytophagia > Cytophagales > Reichenbachiellaceae > Reichenbachiella > Reichenbachiella sp. The sequence continues at coordinate 1,217,239 of NZ_JAWPMM010000001.1, forward strand.
GGAAGAAGATCGATAATGAGCTGGGTATAAAGGATTTTTATGTGGAAGGTACGCACAAGCAGGCCAGCTGGATTCATATCAATACGCACCCGGTGTATTATTATGGATATTTGTGGTCCGATGTATATGCGCAGGACATGTTTAGCGTATTCGAAAAGAATGGACTACAAGATCAAGCCACTGGGGTGAAATACCGAAAGTTGATTTTGGCCAACGGCTCTCAAAGAGACATTGTTGAAGCTGTTGAGGAGTTTCTTGGGCGCCCATCAAACAATGAAGCTTATATGAAGAGCTTGGGACTGTAATTCCGTTTGTCAATGGTGAGATTGTTTGTGATTTTTATTGGTGTAGTCCTGTCAATTCGGGTTTCTGCTCAGAAGTCTAGCAGTTATCAAGAAGATTTTCAGATTTATAAAAAAGCCCTCTTAGAAACACACCCCTCGCTGTATCGATTTACACCTCAAAAACAATTTGATGCCGTATTAGATTCGGTAGAAAGTACCATAGACAGTGAAACTACCGAGTGGGAGTTTTTCCGAGCTTTACATCTTGTTCATACCATGATTCGCGAAAGTCATTCTTTTCTTGGCGTTCCTAATCAGCTAATGAGAAAAGCCACTTCTGCTAAGTTGTTTCCTCTGCAGGTTTGGATAACAGAAAGCAAAATGCTAATCACTGGGTCAAGAGAGGAATCTTATGCGCATTTGGTGGGCCAGGAAATAGTAAGTATCAATGGGCAATCTGTGAAATCGTTGGTTCAAACATTGGAGACTTTTTCTCTGTTGAATACTGGCTACAACAATTCAGCGATCTACAAAGAGCTCTCTGGCTTCAACAACTTCGCTTTTGCCTATTATTTTTTTGTGAGTAAAGCCGAATCCTTTGAATTAGTTTATGGATCAGATGAAAAATTGCAGAGCGAAACGCTAGCCGGCAGCAAGAAGGGTTTGAAAGGTGAATACCCTCAGTTTCCTGATGAGCCCAAGCCGCCATTTTCTCTGAAAATAGACGAAAGTAAAAGTATGGCTCAACTGACTATTTCGACTTTTGCTTATTGGGTAGTGGGTAAAAAACAAGAGGATTATCAGGAGTTTTTTGAAAACTGCTTTACTGAATTAGAAGAAAAGAATATTAAGCACCTCATTATTGATGTTTCGAATAATCGGGGAGGGGAGGAAATGATCGGCGCAGAATTTTTGACGTACTTCATAGATCAGCCTTTTCGGCTTTATAGACAGGTAAGTGCGAAAACGCTCGACTATAGTTGTATCAACCGCCTCCCGAATTCGTCCAGGCCCAAGTTTTCAAATAATGATTTCATCGACTGCGACTCTATCTATGTTTTGAAGAAAGGAGATATTCTAAAGACTTTTGAACCCAAGCAAGAACATCGATTTACTGGAAATGTTTACTTCATTGCCAGCGGCAGGTCTAGGTCAGCCACCAATATCTTATTGTCACTGGCAAAATCCCATGATCTGGGGATCATCATAGGACAAGAGTCTGGAGGTGCTTCCCAAGATTTGGATGGAAGATGGAGAGTTAAGTTCAACTTGCCTTTTTCAAACGTATTTGTTTCTTATCCAGTTTGGCGACTTGAAATAGATTCAGAAAATCAAAACCCAAGGCGTGGAGTGATTCCGGATTTTGTTGTGGATAGAAGCAATGAAGATGTATTGTCAGGGAGAGAGCCTGAGCTGGATTTTGTTTACCAACTCATCCAAAATGAACAGTAGCAGTTTGTTCTGGAGTTGAATCCAGATTGGATAAACCTATTGATCGTCGAACTGACTGTCAATATCTTGTTCTACTTTGATAGCAGGTCGATAGATTTCAAATTCAACCCTTCGGTTAAGCTTGCGATCTTCCTCGGTCACTTCTTCCACAATAGGTTGTGAACTTCCGTAGCCGTTGAATTCGACTCGATTAGACCCTACGCCACCAAAAATGACCACATAATCTCTAATGGTTTGCGCACGATCTTTGGATAGTTGCAGATTCAGATCGTCCGATCCGTATTTGTCCGTGTGGCCTGAAATCCGCAGATAGAAATCGGGATTGTCATACATGAAGTTGATGATCTTATTCAAGTCGCCATACATTTCCACTTTCAAATTGGCTTGACCGGCATCAAATTCAATGGATTCGAATTTAACCTTACTCGCAATCGGTTCGGTGACTTCATGGAATTGAACGGGTCCATCCAGATAGAACATCTCTTCTATTCTAAAGAATTCATCCCCCTGAATGATAAGCAAGTAGTTCCTATGATTGATCAAATCAAATTCAAAACTACCGTCAGGCCGTAAGTACTTAGGTGCCACCGCTGTGCCTTCATCCAAATCTATCACAGACACAATACCCGTAAATGGCTTTCCCGTCAAGGAGTCTGTCAATGAACCAGATATTTTGGTTAATGCATCTGGCTGTGCTTCCATCGGAAGTGGAAAAGAATACAGATCCAACATATTCAGATCATGCGTAGCAGATCTGGAATAGAACAAATCTTTGGATTCCGAATCAATAGAAAAGTAGAATTCACTACCCCTCCCATTCACCAAAGGACCAATATTGATTGGTTCACTCCATTGATTGTTTTCGTGATAGGTTTTGTAAATGTCAAACTCCCCAAACTTGAATAGCTGTCCGTTAGAGCTGAAAAATAAAACTTCATGATTAGGGTGGTAGAATGGGCTTACTTCATTTTTCCTTGTGTTCACTACTGGCCCAAGGTTCTGAGCCGGCATCCATTCATTCTTGTCATTTTTGTAGGTGAAATAGATGTCTGACAAGCCAAAACCGCCGATCCTGTCGGAGGCGAAATAAAGGGTGTCTTCCGTGTGAGATAAGCTCGGGTGGGAATCCCAACTGACACTATTCACAGTAAAGCCAATATTTTCAATATCAGTCCAAACACTGTCTGCATTCAGTTTAGCAATAAAGATGTCACAATTGCCCATGGATCCGGGAGAGTCGCACCTTGAGAAGAAAAGTGTCTTACCGTCCTTGGAGATACATGCCGACCCTTCATTGTACTGTGTATTGATTTCTTTTAAGTCTGTACTCAGCTCCCAATAGCCATCGTTCTTCACTGAGATGAAGAGATCTTCATTTTTTCTATAAGTCAATCCCTGAAAGCGTTCATTCCTCTTGGAGGTAAAAATCATTACTTGATTGCCCATGCCCAAAGTAGGGGCATAGTCTGCATGTCTTGAGTTTATCTTCCTTCCCATGTTTAGCAATACGCCTCGTGGGGGACGAATGGTATCAATAGCTTTTCTATGTTCCACCAGCTTGTAGTAGTAATCTAGCGGAACAAAATTGTCAGTCTCTTGGGTATTGAGTGAATCATAGTATAATTCGATTTCCCGGATGTCGATACTTTGATGATGGTGTCTGAGTACTAATTTGTAAAGTGCGCGAGCTTCTTCTTCTGTGCCATATACTTCTGTCAATTTGGCCAGTCGCCAAATCCAGTAGGTGTCCACATAAAAATTTCTGATGCCAAATTGCATGACATAATGTTGAAGTGCTGGATAGAGTTCGGCCCAATTTTTTTCCGACTCCAATTTTTTGATGTGGTTCAATTTCGATTTGTCATAGTATTCGTTGACAACATTGATGTTTTTGAAGTTGTAAATACTGAACTCACCTTCCGTACCTAAGGTGTCGATCTGCAAAAGGGCGCTGCTTTCCTTTTTTTTACCCAATAGCTGAGCATTTGACGATGTATAGGTCAGGACCAGAACACTCAGTAGCAAGAAGATATTTTGGGATAAAAATTTAATCAATTAAAATTCCTTTTTTCGTTACATGCACATCAGCTATCTTAAGTTTGATTAGGATCGCGTCAGGTTTTTCAAATTTAGTACAGGCAACATTGATAACGAATGAAAGCCACAATTAAATATAGTTAGTTTGGCATACCGATTGTAATTATAGTACGTCTAAAAAATAGACCAGCTGTTGAAGTGCAATTGTGCCAATATGACAGCATTGGAGCGAATAGTTTATGGAGTTGAATAATTTTTATAATTCTTATCTTTTTTCGGAGTTGGCAAGTGAAGATGCGGAAGAACTCATACCGCTGGATTTAACTGGAGAAGATGATGAATTGGATCCGGCGGATCTACCCGAAGAGCTACCTATTTTACCTTTAAAAAATGCGGTTTTATTTCCAGGAGTAGTTATTCCAATTACGGTAGGGAGATCAAAATCCATCCGGTTGGTAAAGAAAGCCTATCGAACGAATAAGATCATAGGTGTGGCCGCTCAGATGAACGCCAGCGCAGAAGACCCAGGGGAAAAAGAGATATATAAAGTTGGTACTGTTGCCAAAATATTGAAGATGTTGGTTTTGCCTGATGGAAACACCACCATTATCATTCAAGGCAAAAGTCGAATGGAGATCAAACAGGTGGTGCAGGAGAATCCTTACCTCACGGCCAAAGTGGATTTGCTGACGGAAAACTTCATTGAAGATGAAAATAAAGAAACAGTTGCCATCATTTATTCTCTGAAAGATGCAGCGAAGAAGATATTAAAACTGAATCCTGAAATTCCGAAGGAGGCACAGGCGGCCTTGGAAAACATCAATAGTTTCAAGTTTTTGACTCACTTCTTATGCTCTAACATTAACACAGAAGTTAAGGATAAGCAGAAGTTGCTTGAGATCAACGACGGCAACAAAAGAGCGGAGGCGCTTTTGAAATACATGCTCAAGGATATTCAGGTGCTGGAGCTCAAGCATGAAATTCATGACAAAGTGAATACCGATATCGACCAGCAGCAAAGAGATTATTATTTGCGACAGCAAATGAAGGTGTTGCAAGATGAGCTAGGTCAAGGCGGAGCAGAGCAGGAGTTAGAGGAACTGAGATCCAAGGGCCTGAAGAAAAACTGGCCGGAGGAAGTGGCGCAACATTTCGATAAAGAGTTAGGCAAGATTGAGCGAATGAATCCAATGGCTGCTGAGTATCCAGTCGCTATGAACTACGCCGAGCTGTTGGTAGAACTGCCATGGAATGATATTTCAGAAGACAATTTTGATCTCAAACGCGCCAAAAAAATATTGGATCAAGACCACTTCGGTCTTGAAAAAGTAAAGGACCGTATCATTGAGTATTTAGCCGTACGCAAGTTGAAGAACGATCTGAAGGGACCGATTTTGTGTTTGTTTGGCCCTCCTGGTGTTGGTAAAACCTCTTTGGGTAAATCCATTGCCAAAGCCTTGAATAGAGAGTACGTGAGGATGTCTCTTGGTGGTGTACACGATGAAGCTGAGATTCGAGGGCACAGAAAAACCTACATTGGCGCCATGCCAGGTAAGGTGATTCAAAACATTAATAAGGCTAAATATTCCAACCCGGTATTTGTATTGGATGAAATTGATAAGGTGTCTTCTGACTTTAGAGGAGACCCATCTTCTGCTTTGCTTGAAGTATTGGATCCTGAGCAGAATGAGGCGTTCAAGGATAATTTCCTTGAGGTAGAATACGATTTGTCAAAAGTCCTTTTTATAGCTACTGCTAACTCTTTGGATACCATTCAACCAGCCTTGCGAGATAGAATGGAAATCATCGAGATTACAGGATATACTTTAGAAGAAAAGATTCAAATCGCCAAGAAGCATTTGCTACCAAAGCAGTTGGAAGAGCATGGTTTGAAGTCAAACCAATTATCCATGGATAAAAAGGCTTTCTCGAAACTGGTGGATGATTATACTCGCGAATCAGGTGTTAGAAACTTAGAGCGAAAAGTGGGCGCAGTAGTACGAGACGCAGCCAAGTCCATCGCAATGGAGGAGGAGTATCAAAAGAAAGTAACTCCAGACGAAATCAGAAGGATTCTTGGTGCAGAGGTATTCGACAAAGAGCTTTACCAGGACAACAAACATGCGGGTGTAGTAACCGGATTGGCTTGGACTTCGGTAGGAGGAGAAATCTTATTCATAGAATCTAGTTTGAGCAGAGGAAAAGGAAAATTGACTCTTTCTGGTCAACTAGGTGATGTAATGAAAGAATCTGCGATGACGGCTTTGTCTTATCTGAAGTCAAATGCTGAGAAGCTAGGGTTGGATTATCGTGTGTTCGATAATTATGATTTGCATATACACGTGCCCGCTGGAGCTGTACCTAAGGATGGTCCGTCAGCTGGTATCACAATGCTTACTTCATTGGCTTCCGTGTTTACACAACGAAAAGTAAAGCAGAAGTTGGCCATGACTGGTGAAATTACACTGCGTGGAAAGGTACTTCCTGTTGGAGGCATTAAGGAGAAGATTCTCGCTGCAAAAAGAGCCGGTATTAAAGAGATTATCCTTTGCCAAAAGAACAAGAAGGATATTGATGAAATAGATGATAGATACGTTAAGGATCTGAAGTTTCACTTTGCAGAAACCGTAGAAGAAGTATTGGAGGTGGCCTTATTGACGCAGAAAGTGCCGAATGCCATGGAATTAGTTACTGTTGAGCAAAAGGCCTAATCAAAGTCTCTCTTCTACTTAAGAATATGAATATGAAAAAACCTGCTTTTATCTTTTTATTATGGATTCAAGCAGGTTTTTTGTTTGCTCAGTTGGACAATTCGTTTCAATTTTTGAACCTGCCTATTGGCGCACGAGTGGCTGGTTTAGGGGGAGTGATTAGTTCATCTACGGATGAGGATGTTAATCTTTTTTTAACCAATCCTGCACTGCTAGACTCTGCCAATGATAATCATGTTTCTTGGAGTCATTTGGGGTTTTATGCTGACGTAAAGTACAATACATTGGCCTATGCTAAGACCTTTGAAAAGGCCGGTACATTTGGAGTAGGAATCCAACACTTGGGCTATGGTTCTATCGATAGTTATGATGCATCTGGAAATTCGGTAGGCAGTTTTGACGCTAGCGAGACTGCAGTGGTTGTTTCTCACAGTCATCAGCTGAGTGTTTTTAAATTGGGGGCCAATTTGAAATATGTTTATTCTGGCATATACACTTACAACAGTTCGGTATTAGCCATGGATATTGGTGGAGCATTTATTCATCCAGAGAAAGAATTCATGGTTTCTGTTTTGTTTAAAAACCTTGGCTTCGTCATGTCTGAATATTCGGACACCGCAGACTCATCGTTGCCCACTGATTTGCAAATTGGTCTAACGTTTAAACCAGAGCACATGCCATTTAGATTCTCGTTTACTGGATTCAACCTGCTCAATCCAAATGAAAATTATTACGATGAAAATCTGGACGAAGAAAAGCCTGGAATTGGAGATCGGGTATTCCGCCATTTGAATATTGGAACAGAAATACTGTTCAGCCGTAATTTTAATATTCGACTGGGATATAATCATCAGGTAAGAAAGGAGTTGAGTTTGTCTGAAAAATCAGGATTGTCTGGGATGTCTATGGGCCTGATGGCAAGGATTAAAGCTTTTGAGCTTTCTTATACGTTTACCACGTATCATGTGGATAGTGGGAGAAGTTATTTCACCCTTACGAGTAATTTGAATAGAGTATTTAAGAAAAAGTCAATCATATAAAATGTTAAATAAAGATCAATATCTCACCCCAAAGCAGATAGTAGCCGAATTAGATAAATATATTATCGGGCAAAATGATGCTAAGCGAAATGTGGCCATTGCACTTAGAAATCGCTGGAGAAGGATGAATGTGAAAACCGAAATTCAGGGTGAAATCGTCCCGAACAACATTTTGATGATAGGAGCAACTGGTGTGGGTAAAACGGAGATTGCTCGGAGACTGGCCAAAGTAGCGGATGCGCCATTTGTAAAAGTGGAGGCATCTAAATTCACAGAGGTCGGCTATGTAGGACGTGATGTGGAAAGCATGGTTCGTGATTTGGTAGAGCAGTCCGTGAGCTTAGTAAAGCATGCACAGAAGGAAAAGGTGAAGGAAAAAGCCGAAGAGATTGTGGAGAGCATTATTTTGGATGCCCTGATTCCTCCGGTAAAAAAGACACCTTCTACGATGACTACAAATGCTGATGGGATGCCGACCATACCTGTAGATGATGCTGAACTTAATGAAAAAACACGTGAACGCTTCAGAGAGAAAATCAGAAACGGAGAACTCGAAGACCGTAAGATTGATATCAGTGTCAGCCAGAATTCTTCTGGTGGTATTGGCATGATAGGAGGTGGAGGTATGGATGAGACCTCTATGATGAATATTCAAGAAATGATTGGGCAAATGATGCCTAAGAAATCCAAGAAAAGAAAGGTAACTATTGCCGACGCTAGAAAGTTGCTCATGGAAGAGGAGTCTTCACGACTGATCGACATGGATGAGGTGAAAGAAGAAGCGATTGAAAAGGCAGAAAATACTGGAATTATCTTCATCGATGAAGTCGACAAAATAGCTGTAGGAGCTTCCAAGAAAGGTGGCCCAGATGTGAGCAGAGAGGGTGTGCAGCGAGATCTGCTACCCATAGTGGAGGGTAGCGCCGTAAATACCAAATATGGGGTGATCAACACAGACCATATACTATTTATAGCAGCTGGAGCGTTCCACTTTGCTAAACCTTCGGATCTTATTCCAGAACTTCAAGGGCGGTTCCCCATTAGAGTAGAACTTGAGAACCTCACGAAGGGAGATTTTGTGAGAATATTGAGTGAACCAAAGAATGCACTAACGAAGCAATACACGGCTTTAATAGGCTCTGAGGATGTAGATATCACCTTTAACGAAGAGGCCATAGAAGAGATCGCTTCCATTGCGTTCAATATCAACGCGGAAATTGAAAATATTGGCGCAAGAAGGTTACATACCGTAATGAGTCGTTTGCTCAACGATATTCTTTTCGACATTCCTGATAAAATTGGACCCAATGCGAAAATTGTCATTGACAAAGCAAAAGTTCAGGAGAAGCTTGATGGAATGGTAGAAAATAAGGATTTGAGTCAATTTATTTTGTAAGTTGCTACCGTATGCTACTTACCACCAAAATCCCACTCAAGTATATTTTTAAGAGCACCAAAAAAGATATATTCTTTGTGTTCTGCGTGGCCTTGGTCACGGTTGTGTGCTATCGCTACTATGATATTGCGGATATTCCCCCAAATATTACGGGTTTGGTGGGTACATCCATTTCTTTGGTTATTGCTTTCAAATTGAGTCAGTCTTACGATCGTTGGTGGGAAGCCCGAAAAATTTGGGGGGCTATTGTCAATGATTCGAGAACACTAGTGTTGCAGCTGCGCAGCTTCACCAAAGGCAATGAGGTCTCTATTGTAAATAGAATGGCCGAGCGGCAGATCGCTTGGTGTTATTCTTTGGGTCAGTCGCTGCGCAAGCTATCTCCGATTGTGGGATTGGAGTCTTTTTTGACCTCCGAAGAACTCGAACAGGTTACGAAACATAAAAATGTGCCATTGGGTTTGTTGGATTTTCACTCCCTAGATATTGCCTCCTTACATCAGGCTGGAGTTATTAATGACTACCAGCAAATGCAATTAGATGAGACCATCGTTCGATTGTGTGAATCTATGGGAAAAGCAGAGCGAATAAAAAACACCGTTTTTCCGACTACCTATCGCCTATTCTTACGCTGGTTTATTTACATATTCGTGATTTTGCTTTCTATTACTCTGGCCGAAACAGAAGGTTATGGGGACATACCACTCTTGATGTTAATCACTGCTCCATTTTTTCTCCTAGAAAAAACGGCCTATTTTCTTCAGGATCCTTTTGAAAATAGACCCACTGATATTCCAGTTACACTTATTGCTACAACCATTCACACAAATATTCGGCAGCTGGTGGGCAATACAGATCTTCCTGAAGCTCCTAAAAATGGAGAGTTTTATGTGATGTAGGATAAATATCTGGAGCAATGTCTGGGTGATTATGCTTCATTTGTGTCTTGATAGCAGACTTTTCTAAGTTTTTATACTTTGAGCCGAGAATGATTATATTTATAGTCTAACCCTTGCAGCATGTTTAAGAAGCTATTGAAGTTTGTTTTATTTCAAACAATAGGCCTTTGTCTTATTCAAAATCTGCATGCTCAAAAACACTCCTCCAAAGAGCAATATATTCTCAATCAATTTTCTACTGAGACGGGCTTATCTCAAGGGAATATCTATCAAATCATGAAAGACACCGATGGATTCCTATGGATCGTCAGTGAAGATGGACTGAATCGTTTTGATGGGTATACATTTAACGTTTTTAGTCATCGCAAGGAAGACTCTACCAGTATTTCGGATAATAGTGTTTGGTGTGTAAAAGAAGACTCCAAAGGAAGACTTTGGGTAGGGACAAACCAGGGTGGTCTTTGCTTATACAAAAAGGAACTAGATCAATTTGTGTCTTATCAGCACGAGGCTAATGATACTAGCACGATCAGTGACAATACAGTGAACGCCATTCTGGAAGATTCCAATGGAAAATTATGGATAGGTACAAGTTGGGGGGTGAATATTTTTCATCCTGAAACACAAACTTTCAAAAGAATGTTTGCCAATCAAAAAATTGAGGAGGAGGTAATCTCTTATAAGGTTTATTCGCTATTGGAGAGTATGGATCGTGAGATATGGGTAGGAACCAGTGATGGTATTTCCATTTATGATTTAGATGGTCATTTGTTGCGATCCATTTCTCCGGGTCAGTTGGGTTTGCCAAAAGGGAAAGTAACTAATATGATTCTGGATGAAAAGGGGACAATTTGGATTTCAGTAGACGGGAAAGGTTTGTTGCGATATCATGCCTCCGACACCCGCATGCAGCTGTATGAGGCCGACCCAAACGATCCAAATTCCTTGGCTAATAATTATATCCGCAGTCTATTGATCGATCAGAATGGAAATTTTTGGATAGGCATGGACGGTTTTGGTTTTCAAATATTTGACCCTGAAGCTGAGGTATTCGTAAAGGCATTGCAAAATTCAAATTTTGAACCGGATCAAATCGAAAAGGTGTATGAAATATATGAAGATGACCACCAAAATCTTTGGTTCGGTTCATATGGGCATGGTGTGTTTTTACTCAATAGCAACAACAGCAACTTCAAACATTATACTCGAAATTATACTGATAAAAATTCTCTATCTAATAATTCCGTATTGGCTATATCTGAAGGTGAGGACGGGTTTATCTGGCTAGGAACAGATGGAGGGGGTATTAATGTTTTTGATCCTCGAAATGAAAGTTTTCGACACATCAGAAATGACGGTAGTGATGATCGATCTATTGGTACCGATGTGATCAAGTCTTTACTCTTTGATTCTGATGGCAACCTTTGGGCAGGAACTTACAATCATGGGCTGGATTTACTCAGGAGGGGTAGCACCAAGTTTGAACACTTTACCATAGACAATTCGGGGCTCAACAATAATAATGTTTGGGCTTTGGAAGAAGGGGATTTAGGGGAGATTTGGATAGGAACGCTAGGTGGTGGACTGAATAAGTATCAAGCTGCTTCTGGTCAAATTGAAAAAGTTGAGATCGAATTGGATAGGGATTCAACCTTGTCAAGTATCAATATTTCTGCGCTCCTCATGGATTCCGAAGGGGTCTTATGGATTGGTACCATGGGTTATGGTGTAAACGTGTTGGATACAAAGACCAATCAATCCTGGGGCTATTCCAATGCCATGCCCGGACCCCATCAGTTGAGCCACGATGAAATCAGATATTTTTTCGAAAGTAGTATGGGTGAAATTTGGATTGGAACTGCCTATGGTTTGAATAAATTCAATAAAGAAAGTGAGACATTTACCAAATATTTTGAATCGGATGGTCTGCCAAATAATGTCATCAAGGGAATAGTAGAAGATGAAAACGGTTACTTTTGGATCAGCACCAATAATGGGGTATGTAGATTTGACCCAAAATCAGGTGCCACTACAAACTTTAATCAATCCGATGGACTACAAGGTAAGGAATTTAACTACAATTCGTCCATCATGAGCCAAGAGGGCTTGATATATATGGGAGGGATAAATGGATTGAATCAGTTCGACCCTAATAGGGTGCAACCCAATCACTACCAACCCGATATTCTTTTTACTAAATTTCTACTTTTCAACCGGCCGATACGGATTAATAGGGATGGACCTTTAACTAAAGAAATCAATCAGATCGATTACCTCGAGTTAGATTACGATCAATTTATCTTTTCTATAGAATTCGCTGCTGATGAATTTCAGTTTCCGAAAAAGAATAATTATCAGTATAAACTAGAAGGCTTCGATCCGGATTGGAACGTAGTGGGTACAGCCAGAACAGCTACCTATACAAACCTGCCTGCTGGAAATTACAAGTTCATGGTGAAGGCAACCAACAACTCTGGTGTTTGGAGCGATCAGATTAGGACGTTGGATATTGTGGTTAATCCTCCATGGTGGCATACCAAAACCGCTTACGCTGTATTTTCGGCCTTTGCCATTTTGATGGTTTTGGTTATTGTGCGGCTACGAACCTCTTATTTGTTGGCTCAAAAAGTAAGACTTCGGCGTTTGGTTAGTAAAAGAACCAAGGAGTTGGAAGAGAAAAACGAACGCATAACCATGCAGGCTGAAGAGCTCAATGCCTTTAATGATTCATTGAATGCGCTCAATGCAAACTTGGAAAAGACAGTCATCGAGCGTACGAATGAGCTTGTGGTAAAAAACAAGAAGCTCTCAGATTACGCCTTTCTAAATGCGCATAACCTGAGAGCTCCTGTGGCCAATATCAAGGGTCTGATTCAGCTCATGAATCTTAATTTGACTCCTGAAGAAAAAGAAGATTATATTCAAAAAATCAAAGAGCAGGTAGAAAATGTAGATGCCGTACTTTTTGATATCAATCAAAGATTGAAAAAGGATACCCTCGTAGATGCCCAAGAAATAGAGGAAATCTTAAATCAATCTATCAACTCCTCTTCCTCTTCCGATTCTTCATCCTGAACCTCTGATAAAGGAGTAAGGTTGGCAGGAATCTCTTCTTCATCCATTTCTGGGAACACTTCTACAAGATTAGTTTTCGTGATACTCGAAATCTCGAATGGCACAAGCATATTATCAAGACTTTTCTCCACCTTCTCATAAGCGTCTTTCACACTTTCAGCACTGGTGAGGATGTAGGTAGTGATTTTGACCTCTTTCTCAGAGTCGCCATCCACTGTCGAATATTGCACTTTGCACTTATACCAGTAGTCAGCATCTTCAAAGTTGATCACTTCGCCAATGTTGGTTTTGGAAATAGTCATGATCTGGAATTCTCCACTGACTGTTCTTTCCATGGCGCCATAGATTCTGGACTCAGCATCGGTATACGAAACAGCATCCACTAAATGCAGTTCGGAAGTTTGTTTGATAATTCCTTCTTCGTTTTCCTTGCCGTATTTGGCTTTGCACTGATACCAGATTTTCATGTTTTATGCTTTTTAGATTTAAAAAATAAAGGCGGCAAAAATAGGACTAATCGTCATTGGTTTCCAACCCAAACAGCGAATGATATTGCGTAGAAAAATGAATTTTTCTATTTTAGAAAATCTTAATTAATTGAAGCAGAATTACACATGCCAGGATTGCAAAAAATCAATTTTCAAGGAAAGGAAATTATCTACTTGGACTATCGAGGCCAATCAGAACAACAAATGATAGGTTACCTGAAGGAAGCAGAAAAAACCATATTGGAAGACAACAAACCGTATCTTACTTTAACCAATATTTCAGAGGCTTTTGCTACCAAAGGATTTCTGAGGCAAGCTGGAATCATGGGCGAAAAAACAGGTCATTTAACGGTCAAAGGGGCTATTGTAGGTGTGAATGGAGGTAAGCGTGTGCTGCTGAATGTATTCAACCGACTTTTTGCTGGAAAAAAAGGGCTCAAGCCTTTTGACTCAGAAAAGGAAGCACTTGAGTATCTTGTGCGTTAAACCAATCTTAATAATATGAGATTTTTAGAACAAGGGCTTGATGGCAACAATCAAGCATGGAAATATATTCTAGTTATTGTCGTGGGTTTTGTTTTGGGTCAATTGCTGGGAGCTATTCCATTTTTATATTATGCTGGACAGTCAGGTACACAGACTTTAGATTTTGTAGCGATGGGCTTGGACCCGAACTTTGGATTGGTGTTGATGATCCTGCCTTTTATGGTATCCTTTTTACTCTGCTATATTTTCATTAAGTGGTTGCACCGCAGAGGGTTTCAACAGGTGGTTAACGGATCGGATAATTTTAGATGGACCAAGGTTTGGTATGCCGCGGGCGTTTGGTCGGTTTTAATGGTCATCTATTTGTTGTTCGAGTACTCGATCAATTCGGAAAATTTTATTTTTCAGTTGAATTGGACCTCGTTTTTGCCATTGGTGGTAGTTGCTATTCTGCTCATTCCTATTCAAACGACTTTTGAAGAGTATATCCTAAGAGGATACTTTGCCCAAGGTATAGTTGGCTTAACGAAGAGCCGTTGGGTGGCTGTTTTAGTCCCAGGATTGGTGTTTGCCTTGTTGCATGCTTTCAACCCTGAAGTGGAGGCGCATGGATTTTGGGTAGTGATGCCACAATACATCACTTTCGGATTTTTGTTTGGTCTTATTGCGATACTGGACGACGGGATTGAATTGGCCATGGGTGCGCATGCAGCTAACAATGTATTTCTTGCACTTTTCCTAACCAATAAGGATTCAGTTCTGCAGACACCTGCCATTTTGGAACAATTGGAAATAAACCCCATGCGAGACACCATTACACTGATTGTATTGAGTATTGTTTTCTTTTTTGTATTGAAGAAAAAGTATGATTGGAATATGGCTATACTCAAAGACAAGGTGACAGTCTAGCCAATATTCTCCGTTCGTTATATCATACTTGCCATTCTCAAAATAAACTTGCATTTCTCTGTTGATATGGCCTTATTGTGGATTCGTTCATTAACCGTATCAAACTATGAGAAGAATATCTATTTATCTTATTGCCGTATGCGCACTTTGGGCTTCTTGCGAGCCAACTAAAAAGAAGAAAAACTTAAATGATCTGGCGATTGATTATGTACGACTCGCGCTAGAAATTGGGAAATACGATCCTGTATTTGTAGATGCCTACTACGGACCAGATTCCTTGGCTTATACTGGAGAGGTATTGGATTCATTTCCAAAAGAGACGTTTCGGAATAGAGTAGCTGCTTTAAAGGCAGATTTGAACACATTGACGAATGAGCCCACTTCTACAGATGAGGAAGTGATGAGAGCCAATTGGATTGCTTCTCAGTTGACTGCTTTTGATCGTCGTATCAGAATTTTTTCTGAAGAGTATGGCACTTTCGATGAAGAAGCTGAAGAATTGTTTGGAGTGAAAATCCCTTCTTATGATTCTACACACTTTATTAATTTGATAGAAAAGCTTGATCGCATATTGCCTGGAGAAGGTGAGATCGGCGATCGGGTGAAAATGTTGACCGATCAGTTTGTTATTCCTGAAGATCGGTTGGACACTGTTTTTCAGGTGGCAATAAATGAGGCGAGGAGAATTACATCCGAAAAGTTTCACTTACCCAAGGAGGAAACCTTTACATTAGAATACGTCCAAGATAAAGTTTGGGGCGGTTACAATTGGTATCAGGGTAATTACAACAGTTTGATTCAAATCAATACAGATAACCCTTTGGGTATTGATCGAGCGATTGATTTGGCTTGTCATGAAGGATATCCTGGTCATCACGTGTACAACATGATGCTTGAAAAGAACCTGTACAACGAGAAAGGCTGGGTGGAAATATCCATGTACCCACTGTTTAGTCCCCAGTCTTTGATTGCAGAGGGTAGCGCCAATTATGGTATTGAAATGGCGTTTCCGGAGGAAGAATATGACCGATTTGCCACTGAGGTGCTGATGCCTTTAGCTGGGTTAGATACTGCTGGCGCTTCTGTTTATTTCGAGTACATAGAGATTAGAGAACAACTGAACTATGCAAGAAATGAAGCAGCAAGAGGAATGATAAACGGCACCATGAGTGAAGCTGAGATTGACCATTGGCTAGAAGATTTTGCCTTAACGACTACTTCGAGACCATTTATCAAACAAAACCGTACCTACATTGTAAACTACAACTATGGGAAGGATATGGTGAAGGAGTATATTGAATCTCAATCAAATACGCTCGAGGACCGTTGGAAGCCGTTAGGAGTTTTGCTGAGCAGCCCGGTGACTCCCAAAGAAATGTTGCCTGAAATGAAATAATTAACGATAATTCATAAATTACGAGTCAGGTTAATTGAATGATCTGACTTTTTCGTTTTTAACTTAGAAATGGTATGAAGATAATTATTGTAGGTGGTCACGGTTCGATTGGGCGTAGAGTAGTAGACGTCCTAGCCAAAAAACATGACATCATTACAGCCAGCCGATCAAAAGGAAATGTGAATGTAGATTTAGTTGATATTGAATCTATACGTGAGTTATATGAAACTGTTGGCGATTTTGACGCCGTCATAAGTATTGCGGGTGAGGCCAAATGGGCTCCTATGAAAGAAATGAAAGAGGGTGATTATTATGTTGGGATACGGAGCAAATTGATGGGGCAGGTCAATTTAGTCCGTGTAGGCATGGAATACATCAAACCTAATGGTTCATTTACGCTCACTACGGGTATTCTAGCTGATCATCCAGTGGATTTGACTACAAGTGCAGCCATGGTTAATGGTGGAATTCACAGTTTTGTCCGAGCGGCAGCATTGGAAATGGAAAAAGGGATTAGAATCAATGCGGTTTCCTCTGGATTGGTGGAGGATGCCATTGATAAATATCAGGATCATTTCCCTGGTCATAATGCCATACCTATGCGCAAAGTGGTAAATGGTTACATCAAAAGCCTGGAAGGCAAAAACAACGGTGAGATCATAAGAATTTATGACAACTGTTAGACTTACATGAATTTATTTGGTATGGTGTTTGAAGAGCTATTGCAATTGTAACATAACTGAATGTTGAGCCATGAAAACTGCTATCTATAAAACCGCACTAGTTATTTCCTTTTTTACCCTTGGAGTCTTACAGTTAAGAGCGGAAGCGCCAAAAAGAAATTCGATTATTTTTTTCGAAGTTGACGACTGGGTCGAAGTTTTTGTTGACGGAAAGAAAGTGTTTAGACAGGCAGCTGCTGAAGGTGATTTGGATGGTGAAGTTGAGTTTGATTTAAATCCTTTTATTCAGGGCAAAATCGACCCTATTGTGGAAATCAGATTGACTAATGCAAATTGTCATACTTGCGAAGCGGGTAACGGATGGAGAGTGGAATTTGAAGTATATCAGGAAGATGAATCTGTTGACTATATAATTGAAGAGGGCGACAGTATGGGTGGAAATGTAGTTTTTACTATTGAATATGAATGGGGCTACATATAGTCATTGACGAGGTACATGCACTACTTTCTTAGTGTCGAAAAACTCTTCGCTGAAATAATCGGGCAGTTCATAGATTTTATATCTCAGTTTTGATTCTCTCAATTCTTCGGTTAGATCACCACCCTTTAAGTATAAAATGCCATTTTGGAGTTCATGATTGGACTCCTTTTTTATTTTACCTTTGGTCCAAGCGTAGAAGCCTTTCATGCGTGTGACTGCTCGACTTACAATAAAATCAAACTGACCGCTAATATCTTCTGCTCTGGAATGAACACCTCTTACATTGGTAAGACCAAGATCTTTCGCGATTTCATTCACTACTTTGATCTTCTTGCCGATACTATCGACCAACAAAAATTCTGACTCAGGAAAGAGAATGGCTAACGGGATACCTGGAAATCCACCACCGGTTCCGATATCTAATATTTGAGCATTTGGCTTAAAGGATTGTACTTTGGCAATGCCCAAAGAGTGCAGCACATGACGAATGTATAGTTCTTCAATATCCTTTCTTGAAACAACGTTGATTTTCGCATTCCATTCCGTATAGAGCGGCATGAGCTTTTCAAATTGCTCCTTTTGTTGGTTGGATAACTCTGGAAAGTAATTGAAGATTCCCTCTTTGTCATTCATGACGCAAAGCTACTCAGATAGCCACTTGAAAAAGATTAGATGTGTCTCTTTTTGTCTTTAACTAAGTCGTACATCAATTCTCTGGCTCTGTGTAGTTGAGCTTTTACTGTCCCAAGAGGTGCATCCAAAGTTTTAGCGATTTCGTCGTAAGATAATTCATCAAAATATCTCAATCTTACTAGTCGCTGGTATTTTGGAGGAAGTTTAGACACGAACATCTGCACCAATTCCTTTTTCTGGGTATTAATAGCTTCGTCCTGAGGATTTCTGTTTTTGTCTTCTACATCAATAGTAACAGCTTCCCCACCGTCATCAGTGAAAGAGGTATTCAAACTGAATGTATTCAGTTTTTTCTTTCTGATAAAGTCGATGGTGTTATTAGTGGCAATTCTGAAAAGCCAGGTACTGAAGGTATAATCCTTTTTGAACTTATGAAGATTTTTGAAGGCCTTTGCAAATGCTTCAATAGTTAGATCTTCAGCGTCATCCGTATTCCGGATCATTTTCAAGATCATATGATAAACAGGCCTTTTGTATCGCTCCATGAGCTCTGCAAAAGCTTGTTCGTCACCTTCATTTACCGCATGATCAATGAGTTTAAAATCTTTTAGCGCCTTATCTGAAAATTGTTTTTTTATTTCTTCCATCTAACCTTCTTAGTGAATAACGCAATCGTGCCAAAAATAGATGCATATCCTGCGTACAAAATGTCCATCACGGGTACAAGCCAAATGTTCATACGGTAGCCGAACTTTTTGGATGTCGAATTGATCAAAATGGTTATAAATGACATTCTGAAAATCAACAATCCAGCAGGGATGAAATAGTTATTGGTTTGTATGGCTAAAATAATCAAAGCCAACCAAAAAACTAGATTAGAGACATTTTGTAAGCCTAGTAGAATCTTATCTTTCAATCGGTAATATTTGCCTACAGACCAGTGACGTGTTTTTTGTTTCAAATAATCGCCCCAAGATGTTTTTGGAATGGAATAAGTAAGTGATTCGGACCCAAGTACCAATCTTGTATTTTTTTTGTTAGCTAATTCGTTGATGAGTAGATCGTCATCCCCTCCTGTAATGTGTTGAATTTTGCTAAAGCCTTTATTGTTTAGAAAAGCAGATTTTCGATAGGCAAGATTTCTACCTACTCCCATATAGGGATTTCCAGCCAATGCAAATCCGACATAGTTCATAGCGGTCCATTGTGTCTCAAACTGGATGAAATGACCTAGTAGGCCATTTCCTTTTTCATAGGGAGACAAACCTATTACGAAATCGGTATCCTTGGTAAAAGGCCCCGTCATTTCTTTAATCCACTGTTTGGATGATGGCTTGCAGTCAGCGTCAGTCAATAATAAAATATCATTTGAAGCAGCCTTGATGCCCATAGTAAGGGCGAACTTCTTTGCATTGATGTGATCATGAACCTGATCTACTCTGGCAAATTTGAGTTTGTCTGATTGGTTTTCAAGTAGATAGTCGTACGTGCCATCGTCCGATCGGTCGTCAACAATGATGACCTCAAAATCATTGTGTTCTTGATTGAGCAATTCGGGAATTAATGCTTTTAGATTTTTGAGTTCGTTGTGCGCACATACGATCACAGAAACGGGTTGTTCTCTTTTGGCTTTGGGTTTGAAACTCAGAACTTTAACCAAAATGACCAGCCAATAAATTGTCAAAATCACCAATGACCCCACTACCACAGCCAATACAATATCACTCATGCATTCTCCTATTTGAAATTGGTGGCAAAGATATGCGTCTGAGTGAAAAGATTATTTTATAAATCAACCTATTTTTGCCCGCAACATGAATTTCGAATTACTTCAGAAGGATCCCAAGTCTAAAGCCAGGGCAGGCAAAATCACGACCGACCATGGTGAGATAGAAACACCTATTTTTATGCCAGTGGGTACTGCTGGTACAGTCAAGGCATTGCATCAGCGAGAGCTGAAAGAAGATGTGAAGGCTGAGATCATATTGGGTAATACCTATCATTTGTATCTACGTCCTGGGCTTGATGTCATAGAGTCAGCAGGTGGTTTGCATAAATTCAATGGTTGGGACCGCCCGATGTTGACAGATAGCGGAGGATATCAGGTTTATTCGCTAAAAGACCGCAGAAAAATCACCGAAGAAGGGGTTAAGTTTCAGTCGCATATTGACGGATCGCGTCACAATTTCACACCTGAAAATGTAATGGATATACAACGCATAATTGGTGCGGATATCATCATGGCATTTGACGAATGTACACCTTACCCATGCGATAGAAAGTATGCTAAGAATTCTATGGACATGACTCATCGCTGGCTGAAAAGATGTTGTGATCGTTTTGACGAAACTGAACCAAAATATGGATACAATCAGACCTTATTTCCTATTGTGCAGGGAAGTACCTATCATGACCTAAGAACTGAATCAGCTGAGACTATTGCTTCTTTTGGAAGAGAAGGAAATGCTATAGGAGGCCTTTCTGTAGGGGAGCCGGCTGAAATGATGTATGAGTCTGCCGACTTGGTGTGTAGCATCTTACCAGAAGATAAACCCAGATATTTAATGGGTGTGGGAACACCAAGCAACCTTATCGAATGTATCGCATTGGGTGTAGACATGTTCGATTGTGTTTTGCCGACAAGAAATGCCAGACATGGTGTGCTTTACACTTCAGAGGGCATAATTAATATCAAAAATGAAAAATGGGAGAAAGACTTTTCCCCCATTGATCCCAATCTTGCTGGGCATGTTGATATAAATTATTCGAAGGCATATCTGAGACACCTCATTCGTACAGGAGAAATGTTGGGTGCTCAAATCGCTAGTATTCACAATCTTTCTTTCTTTTTGTGGTTGGTGAAAGAGGCTAGGGCACATATTTTGCAGGGTGATTTCTCCACTTGGAAAAACACTATATTGCCGAAGCTTTCCAATAGACTATAATCATTGATTAGTGAAACTGCTCGATAAGTACATACTATCTAAATTTCTTAAGACCTACGTTTTTGTGGTAGGGCTTTTGGTGGTGGTCATCATGGTTATTGACTTCACTGAAAAGAATGAAAAGTACATCAAGAATGACGTACCAGCGGAAGCTATTATTCAATACTATATGGCTTTTGCGCCGTGGATTGCCAATCTGATATCACCCATTACTGTCTTCATCACAACCGTATTGGTAACCTCTGGTATGGCTGTGAAAACCGAGATTGTAGCGATTTTATCCGGTGGCGTAAGTTTTCGTCGAATGTTGGTGCCTTACTTGATTGGTGCAAGTCTTGTTGCTTGTGTTAGTTTTTATGCCAACGGATGGTTGATCCCGAATTCGGAGAAGTATAGAATTGGATTTGAAATCGAGTATTTGAAAAAGCCTTTCTATTTTAATGAAAGGGATATTCATCTCAAGGTAGCAGAAAACGACTACATCTATATTCAGCGTTATAATAATCGAACAGAATCGGCTTATCGAGTGACCATGGAACGAATTGTGGATAATAGGTTAGAGGCTAAGCTTTTTGCAAAAAAAATGACTTGGAATGATTCACTTCAGACTTGGAGGTTTAGAAATTGGGAAAAAAGAGAACTGAAAACTTTCGGAGAAGTAATGACCAAGGGCGAGGATTTAGATTCTGCGTTCAACCTATCGCCAGCGGATTTCGATAGTAAGTATCAGCTAAATGCTACCATGAACATGAACGAACTAGAGGAGTATATTGCTTTGTTGAAGTCCAGAGGCTCTAGTGAGGTAGGCCTCTATGAGATCGAAAAATACATTAGATATATGCTGCCATTTACGGCTATCATATTAACCTTGATGGGCGTGTCGGTATCCGCTGAAAAATCTACCAGAGGTGGAGCAGGCTTCAAAATTGCGCTGGGTTTCGTTATTGCCTTTGTATTTATCTTACTCTTTGTACTAGTAAAAGCCATTGCCGAAGCGGGATCTATGCATCCGATATTGGCTATCTGGATACCTAATATCGTGGGCTTAGTGGCCGCACTTGTGATGTATCGATTCGTGCCCAAATGATTGATTATGTCGGCGAATAAAATGCCATCTATGTTGAGTGCCTATCTCCAATTACACTTTATTGTGTTCATTTGGGGCTTTACTGCTATTCTGGGCAAGTTGATAGAAATACCACCCGTGGAGGTCGTTTTTTATCGAACATTGATGGCGAGTGTGGGATTGTTTATTCTTTTGAAGTGGAGGAAATTGCCCATTCAAGTACCGAGAAAGGAGCTATGGATCATACTTGGTACTGGTTTACTCATTGCTGTTCACTGGATACTTTTCTTCTTGGCCGCAAGGATATCGAACGTTTCAGTTTGTCTGGCTGGTATGGCCACAGCATCTCTTTGGACTAGTTTTATAGATCCTATCGTAAATAAAAGGAAAGTCAAATTCTATGAGCCAATTGTGGCTATCATATCAGTTATAGGTATTGTAGTAGTATTTCAATCTACCATTGATGCTGCGATGGGTTTTATCGTAGCGATTATGTCTGCTTTCTTAGCTGCTGTATTTACGGTTATTAATGGTAAACTGGTGGCCAAACAAAATCATTTTACTATCACTTATTATGAAATGGTAGGCGCTTGTGCCACTGTAGTCCTTTTCTTTCCTATCTATGGATATTGGTTTGCTGACGATGGTCTGGCTTTGACTCTGACTACTCATGATTTTTTATACCTGCTTATATTGAGTATGGTTTGTACCGTCTATGCGTATTCTATAGCTGTCAAATTGATGCAACGTCTAACGGCGTTTGCTATCAACTTGACTATTAACTTAGAGCCTGTTTATGGAATTACGGTAGCTGTTTTTTTATTTGGAGGTGATGAAAAAATGGACAACAATTTTTACTGGGGAACCTCAATTATTGTACTATCGGTGATTATGTATCCTTTGCTTCGAAGGTATTTTGAAGGAAAAAATATCAAAAGAGATATTGTCAGATAGGCATCATTTACTGTGATTTTCTTAGAGCATTTTTCATTTGTCGAAGAAATGACCCAATTCATCGATAAAAAAGTTTGATTCCTCCAAAATTTTCTATACTTTAGAATTACAAAATTCCAAAAATCAGACTGACCTAATTCAGTTTATGAAACCATCCCACCCAGGATGGTTTTATTTTTCCTCCCGATTTTCTAAAACCCCCACTTCGATATAAGACGGCTTTACTCCTGATCGACCTACAAAATGCTTGGCTTTTACAAAGTCTTCGGGCTTAGCCTCAAAAATGTTTTCAACATAAGTTTGTGGGTTGATGTCAACCATTGGAAACCAGGAACTTTGTACCTGAACCATAATTTGATGCCCTTTTTTGAAGGTATGGAGCACATCCTGTAGCGGCAACTTAATAACTTCCTCTTTTTTCGGGACAAAAGCTTCAGGGCGTTCATAGCTGTTTCGAAACCTGCCTCTGATCACCTCGCTTCTTACCATTTGATGATATCTTTTCATGGATACATCTGGCTGATGTGGGAATGGAGCATGGCTACTTGGGTATACATCGATGAGTTTGACTACCCAATCTGCCGCAGTCTGATCTGTTTTTACAACTAAGTTGGCCAATAATGAACCTGCTATGGTCAAGTCTTCTTCAAGCGGTGATGAGAGGTAATAAAGAACATCAGGTCGATCGTTGACAAAACTTTGATCATCAGTCATGTAAGACTTAGGCATTCCTATATGATCATCGGCTATAAAAGGAACTGGATTTGAAGGATCACTCTCAAATATATCAACGCCAAATTGGTTGTCTCCAGGAGGGGTTTGTGATAGTCTCTTTTTTTCTTTGAAATAGAATTTTACTTTTTTAAGGTTTTTCGGAGGCCAAGTATCAAAGGTTTTCCACTCGTTTGTACCTGTTTGGAACATGTAGGCTTCTGGAATTTTATTTTCTCCTCTGCCTTTGAGATGATAAGCAAAGAATGGTTCTATGATGTTGTCATTGTAAAAATTGGATGTCTTCGAACCAAAGTGAACATTGCCCAGCACATCTCCATCTGTTCTTCTCCAGCCTCCGTGACCCCAGGGCCCCATTACAAGCGTGTTGTTGATGCCAGGATTGTTTTTTTCCACAGTTTCATAAATTTTTAAAGGCCCATACAAATCCTCAGCATCAAACCATCCGCCAACTGTAAGTACCGCGCAGTTTACATTCTTAAGGTGTGGAAGAATGTTTCGGTCTTGCCAGAAATCATCATAGTTGGGGTGTGCTACCAGATCATTCCAAAAAGAAATGCTATCTCCTAAATAGTTTTCTTTGGCCAATGAAATGGGTGTTATGGCTTTAAAGAATGCATAGCCGTCATTTGTTCCATGTTTGAACTTTGGGTTTTTTACCATCGTTGGTCCTGAGCGAGGCCTGCCGAAACTTGAGAAGAAGTTGAATGCATGAGGGTAAAAGAATGCTCCATGATGATGAAAATCATCAAAAAACCAGTCGGCAATGGGCGCCTGTGGTGAAACTGCTACTAACGCAGGATGGGAATTGATCATGCCTGCGGCTGTGTAAAATCCCGGGTAGGATATGCCCCACTGTCCTACTTTACCGTTGTGGTTGTCCACATTCTCTAGAAGCCACTCAATCGTATCGAAAGTATCCAGGCTTTCATCAGTTCTTCTTTTGTGAGGTGTCATATCCACGAATTGACCCTCTGACATATGTTTTCCCCGAACGTCTTGATATACAAAAATGTATTTGTCCCTAGTCATGCGCATATTAGGCCCGAGGTCGATTTTGTAATTGTTTTCACCATATGGTTGAATCGCATAGGGCGTGCGATACATGATGATCGGATATTGTTCGGAAGAGTCTTTTGGTGTGTATATGGCTGTAAATAGTTTAGTGCCATCTCGCATCGGTATGTACACTTCTTTTTTCGTGTAATTTTTATACACAAAAGCAGAATCTTCAGCTGGAGTAAATGGAATATAGGGTTCTCGTTCTGAACTACAACTAGTGATTAGAAGTAGAAAGGCGAATGAAACGGCTAAGTATTTATTTATGGTATTCATCATAATTTTTAGGCTAAATAGAGCTTTCCAAGATACCAGCCCAATCCTGCGGCTCCAAGGCCTAGAATAAGACTAAGTCCCATATAGATAAAAGCAGAGCTGATGTTGTTGGTAACAAGCAAATCAACATTTTCCACACTAAAAGTGGAAAAAGTGGTGAACCCACCACAGAAACCGGAAGTTAATAAGACAAAATAGGATCTGTCCATTTTGCCAGAATAGTGTAACAAAAGACCCAATAGAAAAGGCCCAATTACATTGACCAGCAGTGTTCCTGAAGGAGCAATGGTAGGGGTGTATTTGAGCGCCCATTGCGATATTAGAAACCTTAGTATGCTTCCCAGCATTCCACCAACTCCGACAAATAGGGCTAATCTGATCATTTTTCTAATTTCTTAAATTTCTTCTTGAGATAATTGAGTGTTTTATCGTACTCAGTGTTTTCTTGCTTACTCATCACTAATTGTTTGCCTGATAATAATTTGATAGTAAGCTCCTCGTATAGTCCTCCATAAGTTTTAATGGAGGTGTGAAACCAGTGATCTATGTCTTTTCCAGTGAATGAGATTTTTTTAAATTTGAAAGGGAACCTTGCTTCAAATTTTTCTTTTGACACCTTGATTGTTTTAAGGGAAAAAAGAATTTTCAACAGCACCAGCAAACCTATGGGGCCAGAGGTGTAAATTAAAATAAACCACCAGAGTCGATCAGTAGCAGACTGAATCTGTACGATGCCATAAATGAAAAGGCCAAAGGCAATGAATATGAATAATCCGACAGAAAATAGTGTGCCTATTTTTGGTTTTGAAACGATCATTTATTTTTTATTTGATCGGTAAAATTATGGATATGGGCCAATATTTCTTCAAAAAAAGCCTGAAATTCCTTTTCAAATCTGTCGTAATCATCGGTGAGATTTTTGACAGCTTTTTCCATGCCTGATTTAAATGAAGTTCGTCGGGCCATTCCGCTCAAAGCGAATTGAATGCCTTCTAAGAATTGATAATTATACAGCCAGTCTCCAGTTTCCATATAGCCGAGTAGATAGCTGCACCTTTCTGGAAGGAGTGATTGGTTGTTTCGAAGTAGTTTGTAATGTCTTTGACAGAATGTTTTCAAGTCTTCTTGCGAATAATCTGACCAGTTTTTTGATAAGAAGTGATCATAATAGACATCCATTATTACCCCTGCATAATGACGGTATTCAACAGCCAACCTTCTTTTCCCTTCTAAGAAGATCGGGTGATTATCGGCATAACTATCAATTTCACGATGAATAAGAATACCCTGTTGCACGTCTTCAGGGTACTCCAAATATTTTTTACCCTTAACGAAGTCTGCAATAAAATTTCCAATAGTGATTGGTTCGTTGTCAAAAGAAAGATATAAATGGGATAGATAGTTCATTCGAAGATAATATAGGCCTTTTCCTCTGATTTCTTATATTTGTTAAAATCAAAACCAGCTGGTCATGTCAAAATCACATCTCAATATTCTTGTTCAACTTGCTAAGGTAGATGGCATCGTCGTGCAGGAGGAAGTCGATCTCATCAATGAGGTGGGGAAGGCTAATGGCATGACTGAGGAGGAGATTGCATCTTCTTTTGAGGAAGAACTGCCCATCGGAGATTTGTCGACCCTGACAGATGATGAAAAATATGATTTGATTTACTCGATTGTCCAATTGATGAAAATCGATGGGAAGCTGTACAACGAAGAGATTAAGTTTTGTGCGAAAATGTCTGCCAAGCTTGGCTACGAAGAAGATGTTTTATTTGAACTCATGCTGAAGATCTATGCAGACCCTGATCTTTGTGCAGATAAAGAATCATTAAAAAAACAAATTCAGAAGTTTCTCATTCCTTGAAAGTGATATCAGGTGCGCTTGATTTCGTAGATTGTAAAGATTAACTCCCATTTCTTTTGCTTCGGCTTCAAATTTATTGGAGTAATTGTAACCGTTAGTGTTGTCTAGAATTACTTCTTGAAAGTCTACATTTTCATCTAGATTCGCTAGGGATTGAATGGACTGATTTGAGATAATGACTATGTCTGCTCGGAGACGAAACTTTATCTCTTCTTCATTAAATGGTTGCGAAAAAAACAAAAGCTTTTTTCCTTCAAATACTTCCATTTTGGCAAAGTCACTTAACTGCATGTTTATGATTTGGGGAGACTGCGGTTTTGGTAGAAGACGATGTATTCGGAAGGGTGCAACGTGATTTACTTGCTTGCGAAAATCAGATAAAGAATCAGGTGACATCAAACCAGCTTCAAAGCTTTGAATTCGATCAATTAATGGTACGTGGCTGGTCGTCGAATAGAAGATCAGTTGCTTCGCTTTGAATTGGTGTAGTATGGATGAAACTCTATCAAGACTAAAGGCTACTACAACTATACAAATAACCCATGCGTAGGTTGCTTTTCTATACTTCATCATAGCAAAAAATGCCATGATGAAGATATAAATCAAAATGGTCTGGAATTCTGAAATATATATCCAATCTATAACACTTCCATCAAGTAGCTCTACTTGACGAACGGTCCAACTCATGAATAAAACTACTTTTTCAAGTAGCCAAGCTATCCAAGTAATGATAGGACTTAACACTAAGGTCGAAATACCGAGAATCATAACGGCAAAGGCAGCAGGGATGACTACCAGGTTGGCTAATAAAAAGTATGTTGGAAATTGGTTGAAATAAAATAAACTAAGCGGAAATGTGGATACTTGTGCAGCAATCGATACACAGATTAATTTCCAGAAGTAGTCTCCCACCCAATTATCAATATCCCAAAGAGAATAGATTTTTGGGTATATGTATACAATCCCCGCTACTGCCAGAAAGGAAAGCTGAAAGCCAATATTGAATAAGTAATAAGGATCCAGCCAGAGTAAAACAAAGGCAGCAAATGCTAAGGAATTAAATATTTGGCCTCTTCGGTTTAAAATTTGAGCGAATATGATAATGCTAAACATAGAGACCGCCCGCAAGATGGATGGAGAAAAGCCAGTCAATAGAGCGTATAGCCAGAGTGTAGCTATACTGATTGTGGGTATAAGAAAGCGTTTGAGGTCACCCGGGGGCAATCCTCTAAAAAGCCAGGTGAGCAAGAAATAGATGATCGAAACATGAAGACCAGACACGGCCAGTACATGCATAGCTCCTGCGGCAGCATAGGCTTCTTTGGTTTCAGGGTCTAACTGGTCTTTGATTCCCAGAAGTAGAGCTAATACTATGGCTTGTTCATTTGTTCCCCTAATTTGTGATTTAATAGTTTTTTCAAAATGAGATCTCACCCTATAGACTGCGTACATCAACTGATTACCCTGGTCCTTTTTTAATAACTTAATTTGGCTCGATGAGACAAAATGCTGAAAATGAATGTGCTGATCAGCCATATATTTACTGAAATCAAATTCATAGGGATTCTTCGCATTTAACATCAATGAAGGAGACCCGGTAATGAGTATTTTATCTCCGTAATTCAAGTTCTGAGAGGGGATACTGTCTTTTTTCTCATAGAGTAAAAGCCTAGCTGGCGACTTTAAATAAATAGTATCAGTCAACCCCAGATCTAGATCCACTTGGTAAATATGATATTTCTCTTTGTTCTTAGGGTAGGAAGTAACGGTCCCTATATAAGCTTGACATTGGGGCCATTGGGTATAGCTTGTGGCTTTTGAATCGAACAAATCTACCTGTTCATATCGTAAGGTTCCTAGCAGAAAGATTGAGATCAATAGTAGGTTGCCCCAAATGAGATTGGATGACTTTTTGAAAAGAATTTTTCCTAAAAATGCGGCTATAAAAAGGATTAATACTAGCCAAAGACAAATATTTTCAGAAGGAGAGAAACCAAAGCGTGCGGCTATGACTCCTAGTATGAGTGCAAAAGTAATTCGAAAGAAGGGATGGTTGGTCCAAAAAGACATTTCAAATCATTACTTGAAATGCTGCTGCCTAAATCTACTTAATTATTAGAAAATGAAGGTTGCTACCCTGCATTTTCTTCTTTGTCGTAGGCTTCTATAATCGAACGGACCAGCTTATGACGGATGACATCTTTGCCATCCAGTTCGATAAAACCAATGTCCTTGATATTTTTCAGGATTTTTAGTGATTCAGCCAACCCTGACTTTTGTTTGGTAGGGAGATCTATTTGTGACATATCTCCAGTTACAATCACTTTGGAGTTGGGTCCCATACGTGTCAAAAACATTTTGATTTGCATAGGCGTAGTGTTTTGAGCTTCATCCAATAAAATGAATGCGTCATTCAATGTTCGACCTCGCATATAGGCAAGAGGGGCTATTTCAATCACTCCATTTTCCATATAATACCGAAGCTTTTCACCAGGTACCATATCGTGCAGTGCGTCATAGATTGGACGCAAATAGGGGTCAATTTTCTCTTTAAGGTCACCGGGAAGGAAACCTAAATTTTCTCCTGCTTCTACCGCCGGACGGGTAATTATGATTTTTTTGACATCTCTGTCTTTGAGGGCCTTTACTGCCAAAGCCACAGATATATAGGTCTTGCCTGTTCCTGCAGGTCCTATAGCAAATACGAGGTCCTTTTTACGAACCGCCTCTACGAGTTTCTTTTGGTTTTTTGATTTGGGAGCAATTTTAAAGCCTTTGGTCCCATAGACTAATACATCGGCATCGGAATCCACAAATTTGTCTTCCTCTTGATTGAGGTAAGTTTTGATTTGGTCGTTAGTGATTGTGCCGAATTTGTGATAATGTTCGACCAGAGAATTTAAAATGGCATTGATCTGTATGATCTCAGGTGAAGTACCCTGAATCCTAATTTCGTTGCCGCGTGATACTATTTTCGACTTAGGAAAGGCCGAAGCTATATCATTGATGTTTTGGTTTTCAACACCCAAAAATTCAGTGAGTGGAATGTTCTCTAGGGTAATAATTTTTTCTACCAAATGAAGTATCTAATTTGCGGTCAAATTATATTTTTGCTAGACAAAATAAACAGATTTTTCAATAGCTTGTATGGCCATCGTTACATTTCTTTCTGATTTCGGGCAATCCGATCATTACGTGGCTGCAGTGAAGGCAAGCATCTTGAAAGAAAACCCTAACATCAACATTGTAGACATTTCTCATCAAATTTCTGTCGGAGACGTAGGGCATGCAGCCTATGTGCTGGATGCTGTTTTTAGAGACTTTCCGGAAGGGACAGTGCATCTTTTTGCGGTTTCAAATACGACCAAGAGGATAGTCAAAAATGTTGCGGTGAAGTTGGAAAATCATATATTCATTGGCGAGGATTCTGGTTTGATTTCTTTGTTGAGTGAAGAACGACCGGCAGCTGTGGTAGATATCAATGGGGTTAAGCCTGTGAGATCGCCTTTCATAGCTAAGACTTTGTTTGGGCCATTGGCGGGAAAAGTGGCTAGTGGAAAGAATATTCAGGATTTTGGTAAGCGATTAGAAGATATAGAAAGGTTGATGCCTTCAAGAGCAAAAGCCACCAAGAAGCAAATTGCGGGTAATGTGATTCGAATTGATCACTATGGCAATTTGATTACCAATATCATGAAGACAGACTTTGATGCCATCTGGAAGATCAATGATAATTTCCCTTACGTAATCAATTTTAGAAGGGAGAAGGTTTTGCAATTGCATAACCATTATTCCGACGTGACTTCTGGTGAGTGTTTTGTACTATTCAACTCAATGGGTCGACTGCAAATTGGTATCAATCAGGGCAGGGGCTCTGAACTCCTTGGTCTGATGATAGGAGATCAAGTATTTATCGACTTTACTTTAGACACATGATCATAAGGATAGTAAGAATGACTTTTAAGGAGGAAGCTGTAGCGCAGTTTTTAAAAATATTTGATAGCAGCAAAGAGAAAATCAGGTCGTTTCCTGGTTGTCAACACTTACAGTTACTTGCTGATGCTCATTCTATGAATGTGTTTTCCACCTATAGCATTTGGGAACGGGAAGAAGATCTAAATCAATACCGAAATTCAGCGCTATTTGGTCAGGTTTGGCCAGAAACTAAGCGATTATTCGAAGCACCTCCTGTCGCACATTCGTATATTCAAAAAATAAAATTGGATTGATTGTCCTTCACGTATTGATTTCTTGAAAATCTTTAGATATGTTTGCATCCCTTTTGAAAGAGAGGATACCAGATCGCAACTTTTTAGCAATAAAAAGTTGGCTCAAATGCCCAGGTGGCGGAACTGGTAGACGCGCTAGACTCAAACTCTAGTGGCTTCACGGCCGTGCCGGTTCGATTCCGGCCCTGGGTACACAGACCCCTGATAATCCATTGATTGTCAGGGGTTTTGTCTTTTTAGGGTGGCAAATTTGGTGGCAAAACTTTTTTAAAAAACTATATTTTACTCGATTGAGCTTGAATATGTTATTCAAATATGATTTTCGATAATACTGATAAATTTTTTTCCAGTTTCATTTAAAGAGTAATGAAGACCACCAGTCATACCTCCAAATTGGACTTTTCCGCTCATTGATATTAATTGAATAATTCCTAATCCAAGAACAGCAGATGCTTGTTCAGAGCTAATTATTTTTTTTGTCGTGAGTTTCTTTAGATCTGAAATATGGGCTAAGTTGATGATGTTTGAGAATTTGAAAAATTCATCTAGACTTATCATTTTATTTCCAAATGCCGAAAATAAGATTGATAGCAGTTTTGGTTTTTTATCTCCGTTAGTTTTGTCAATTATTTCGAGGAGGATGAGCCCAAAGTTTTCAGAGTATTCTTTATCTGCTTCAATTCTAAGCATGATGTCATCCAATTCATTTTGAGTGAAATTTTCGATCTCCGATAAGAACTTTGCAACTTTTCTATAGAATATCTTGTCCTGAATGCTATTGCTTAATTTATAAAGACTGGTTATTGTGGAAATCAGTGGGATTTCCTTCAATACGTCGTTTTTTATTAAAGAGTCGATCCCTATTTCAGTAAAATCCGAAAGGATTTTCTTTGATTCCGGATTATTGAGACTTTTGGTAAGTGCTTTGGTGATATTCATTTATTAACTTTTGTAAGTTAATCGAATTCAATCTCAAAGTTAGTTTTTTAACGACTAGTCTATTCAGAATTGCCAAATGCCTAGAAAATCCTATGATTTATTGTCTAGATTTTCCCTGTGTATTTTTTGGAACCAACCAATGAGTTCGTTTTGGGTAATGGGATCTCTATCTGTTAAATTTTTTGGAGCATCTTGGTTTCCGAAGTATTGAACTGACAGGCTGTACATTTTTGAAGGGTCAATGACTAACTTCAAATAATCATAATAAGTTTGATCAAATCCAGATTTGTATGGCTCTGGTTGACTTGTGCTTCTTACTGTAGAGCTAAAAATATTCAGAAGCCTCATCAAGTTTTTTGGCCCTTCTTCTATGAATTGGATCATTAGTTTTGATATCTCAGCAGTATTTTGTTTCCCCCAAAAAATTAATAGATGCATTAAATTGGTTTCTTCTAACTCTTCAAACAGTTCTTTTAAACTGAATTTCTTTTTACTCCTGTTCAAAATTATTGTACCTAATTCGGTCGATTCTTCTTTGGACAAAGGCTTTATAGTGGTAGATTTTTCCCGAATTTGTAGCATTCTCCAGATTTCCCAGCCAAAATCTATAGGTTGGGCTTTTTGTAAGATATTTTTTGCAAGAATGATTCTTTTTGAATGATCATTTTTCTCTGTCAACCTAGCTAGATAAGCGGCCATTTGAGAATATATCCCGTAGTAGCCAAAGAATCCATTATCGTTAGGGTATAGGTCACCTAATTTTGCTAAATTTTGACACAAAAGTTCTGCCTCATTTGGGTTTATTTGATCTTCTAAAAATTGAAATTTAAGAACCAGTTCGTCAATCTTCATATCTGAGAACAATTGTCTTAATTCATTCTGATTGTCATCGAAGTCTTTTGAACTTAGCTCTTCAATGAGGTTTTTGTATTTTATTTCAGATATGTCGTCTGCAGCTACTGAAAAACTGAAATATCTATCAAAATGACGAGGTGAGCAAATTCTCATTTGTTCGTACCATTCTTTGCGTTCATAACGGCTCCAGGAATGCAAATCATAAACAGCTCTTAATTGAGGAAATAATTCCTTGACTATTTCAATTATTTGATTGTTTTCAAAACAGTTGAGTGTTCCTAAACTGTCAATTCTAGATTTGATTAATTCCCCTTCACTATCGTTTCGGTTGTATTGGTTTTCATCACTATAGTTTTTGGTTAGAAGGTCACCGTTTTCTCTTATGGCATTGTATAATTTCGGAGCAATAGCTTTAATGCATTCGATAATTAGTAAGTCAATTGTATTGACCTCATCCTTCAGCAATGGAAGGATAAAGCTCAAAGAATTTGAATATCTAATAGAAACCCTTGGCGTATCTATATAAGGAAGCATTCTCTTGTCAAAGAATTCTACGAATCTATATACTTCATCGTCATTTAGAGATATGTTATTTTTTGCCAATATGCTATTTAACAGCTCGTTTGTAAATGTCTTTAACTGTGATTTTCTAGCTAAAGGTATGCTTAACGGCACCTGGATAATTTTCTCCAGAAATTCATGTCCTCCCTTGGCGTATTGTTTATCAAGGGATTTTGCGACTAATTCATCATCAAAGGCCAAGACATAAATGGTGTTTTTGAAATCTGCGGTTAGCTTAACAAGTCGAAAAATGTGTTGTATTTCAGAAATTTTTAGTCTGTCAATATCGTCTATGAAAATAACGACCTTTATGTCTGATTCTTGAAGAAGCTTATCGACTTTTGTTTTTAACTCTTCAATAGTTTTTTCAGGAAACTTAGCCTTAAAAAAATTTAATACCTTCTCTCCAAAGGTCAGTCCAGCAAATGAGCTTATTGATCCGATTAGTTCAGAATATTCTTTGATTAGCTCAACCAATTTTTCACCTTTTGATTTTAGTGATTTTTTGAGAGTTTGTCCTAATATTTCGAAAAAGGATTGCAGTAATTGCTGCTCAGAGGAGAAAAGCCATGGATTGAATTTTAGGGTAGCAAGGTTTTCAGAAGATTGTAAATTGGATTCTACGAAATTGATTACAGATGATTTGCCTTCCCCCCATTTTCCATAAACCCCAATAGTTAGAGAGTCATTTGGCTCATAGCTGGATATTGTTTTTGCCAACCTTTCAGCGAAAACAAAGCGTTGGAATCTGTCATCCTCTTTTCGACTTATTGGATTATCTGATAGCATTGATTATTACGTTTGTGGATGATGAAAATTGTTTTCCTGCGGGTTATTGCCATATTTCACAAAATTAACATACTCTTGACTTGACCATTGGTTGGGTAAAATCAATGGAACTCTCCCTTGTCCTCCGTAGAATTTAATTCTAAAATCATATAGTTTCTTTTCTTTTTTTTGATTTTTAATCACCTGGTCATACTTGGAGATTGATTGCTGTCCTAGCTTAAAATCACCACCATATACAACTCTAAAATCGATAGGATTTGTAAGTTTATTACAGTAACGAGCTATTATTTTGTTCCTTTTGTAAAGCTGAATTTCATCAGAAAAATCTTCTGGTTTGATTTCTATAAAGTAGGCAACGTTTTTTTCAATGGACCGAATCAAAAAATCGGGTGTGTACGATTTGGTATTTTCAAACACCTCAACATATTGCCCTTCGTTTCGGTAATAGGAATCGTATATTTTTTTAGGATGAACTAAATATGCAAAATTATTTTCCTCCATCAATAGGCAAAACCGAAGTTCCAACCTAGAATCAAATTTGCATCCGTTGTAGTATGTAGTTTTGTTAGGTAGGTTATATCTTTCCATATGCCTAAAAATATAGAAAGTTTAAAAAAACTAACTGTTGATCTTTCGGCTTTGGTGGAAAAATATGTTCAAACTACGCCTCCATCAAGATTGCCGTTGAGATCAACAGATTTAGAACAATATTCTTCAATTAAGATTCTTTTAAAGAACAATAGGTATAGTTATCTATCGCAATTGCTTAGAGATATTTTATCTAATGACCTAGGGGGTTATTTGCCACAAATGAGTTATGAAAAGAAAAAGCTTCAAACAAATGGGTATCAGTATCAATGGTTTTTTAATAGAGGAAAGGGAGGAATTAGGGTCAATAAAACTAAACAGTCCTCTGTTCAAAATTTCAAAATAAAGGATCAAATTATAAGGGAACCATTCTTCACCATTTCAGAAATAGAAATTTTTAAGCAGTATGGAGATAAATTTGAAGATTTGGTTGTAGGACGGAGGGAATTAAAAACGAAGTCGCAAGAAAGATTCGTTGGTGTCGTTATGGACATTTTGTCTAAGAGAGCTCTAAAGACAAAGCCTAGGACTTACTACGAAAGGTTAATGACAAAATATCTCATTTATGCTGAGTACATATTGGATAGAAAATAGCTATTTCGTGCTAATTAAAGCTAAAATTCTATAACAAAATGAGGCAAACAAAGAATCGATCGAACTACCGTACGTTAGGTTTTTGTGCAGATGAATGAGATAACAAAGGATTTGGATTTGTGCCTGAAATGCTAGCTTCTAAAGATGCTGCTTAACGTGGATCTCTCACCATTTATAACATAATCTATTAATAACAATATTCCTGGAATGACAGTCAAGACACAAAGAATCATAACGAACCAGCGAAAGAGATTATAAATTAGTCGAAACATATTTCTGTTATTAAATTAGCAAACAATAGACCAGTAAGGCCGCGCGTCAGTCTATTTTCTTAAGAGTGTGATGGAACGTGGAACCTTACTGACACACTCTTTAATTGTTTAGGCTAATGTAGTACTACTTATCCCCAATTCGTCAATATATTTTGAATGTATTGTGAGAATGAAGGAGTCTCCATGAGTACTAGGTGATTGTTGTTTTTATATCCACATAAGGTATTTTGATAGTTGTCCTGACTTTCGTAAATACTTATGAGGTCAAATTCTTGATAATGGTTGTCGAGCATGTCTAGTCCTGCATAGAACCGCTCATGAATAGTTTCTACATCTACGAAATGCCCTTTCTTTTGCACACGTCTATTTACTCGAAACTCTGCCTGTTTTGGAGAGGAGAGTCCGATGTAGATTAGATTGGTTTGAAGTCCTTCTGCTTTTGCCCTTCTGACATGATCAATTACGAGCGGATTATTGAAATTAGTTTCGAAAGCGAAGTGGTTTTTCTTACTAAATGCAAAGTCCAGTCCTTGATTGAATTTCTCTGTTATGCTATTTTTGACACCCTCTTCAATGACTGGGTCATATCCGAATTTTTTCCAGGCTGAATAAAATTCCTTGTCGAAATCAAAAGCTTCAATTCCAAAATCGGCAACTAAACTCTTGCTATGTGAGGACTTGCCAGCTCCATTAGGACCAGCTATAACTGTCAGGGTTGGAATGTTCAAAGGGCTAGCTTGGTATTTCTACGAGGTAGTTTATTAGCCGAAATTTTTAGACTTGTATTAGAGAAAAAAGCTTCGTCTTCAGCTTTTAAAGCTGTCAAACTCTCATTCATAGCCTGTTGCTGACGAAGAAAAAAATCAGGAATATTTTTTTTCTCATTTTTCATATAACAAAGATACGATTTTTGGTGGATATTCTTCGTTTGAGAAATGGATGATTTATTTTGAATAGGCTGAATTACCTCAGTTTAGACTCCCAATACTCGACTTCTCTGTCAAGCAGCATATATCGTTTAATCTTTTGGCGATACTGCCGATTAGAAGACATTTTGTACTGATGCTTACTCATTGAAGAGAGGTGGAAATTCTTGCACTTTTCACATTTGTACGGTCGTAACTTTGTGTTGTCTTCATTCTTTTTGTTTGCCTTGTTTATTTCATTTCCTCTTTTTTGAGCCTCTTCTATATTTGAAAATACTTTCTTTGTACACTCATTCATAACATTACCAGTCATTTTTTGAAAACCAAACCATATTTGAGACCTGTTTTAGTAACTAACACTCTATAATTCCAGTGACTCATGAGTCAGTATTTTTTCTATGAGACTTTTGTGACTCGGAGTATTCCTTGAAATGATAAATCAGTAGCACTACTGAAGGAATAATGATCGAAAAACCAACCAGCGTTATGATTATGATTTCAAATATTTCTTGTTTTTCCATATCAGAATTCCTCTTTGTTTAGATTGGATAGGGGTTAACGTAACTGAAATTAGTTCGATTCTGGGTTTAAACCTTCAATTATTGCGTTTTCGATATACTGAAGAGAGTTGTCATCTTGATTAATGCGTATGCTTTGACATTTAGAAAAAGATGAAATTTGCAGACCATTGAGCGGGTGCAGCTCATAAGTATGGTTAACTATACTTATGTTTTTCTGACAATACAACATTGTATAAAAAGAATCACCATAAGTCCAATGATTCATCTTTCCAACGAGATGACAATGAAACCTTAGTTTTTTATTCTTGAGTAAACCGTTGAAAACCTTATTTCGTTTGAAGTAGGCTTCAACATAATTTCTATACCTGAGAATTTGACTTAGGGCATCTAGTCTGACCTCGTCCTTTTTGAGCTCAAAGATGTGTACATCAAAGAAAATCAACTTTTTATATCTGGTCATATGAAATGCCATAATATCTGGTATGTAGATATTTTCTATTCCTAGACGTACCTCTTTTTCAATAATGAGATTTTCTATTTTGCTCCCTTCTTCTAGAGCTTCAGGGATTAGTTCCTTTTCAATTAATGATCTTCCGTCATCATCACCCAGAAGAAGTGCGTTTTGTAAATCAACTTCGTGAAAAAATTGTGTGTCAATCTTCATAATATTTGTATTTAGTTAAAATTCATTGCGTGTCAGCGAGATTCTCCAATTCAAAAACGTTTCTTTTTCATTTATTTGATTCGTCAATTTTCCTAATGACCTGTAATTCCTTGTCGACTTTCAGTGTAATTCTGTCAGATATTTGTCTCAGATCGATTTGAGAAAGCAAGCCCACTTTAGCCACATATTCAACTTTAATTTGTTTGTTTTTAGGTGTTTTCATAATGGTAATATCTTATTGACATGCTGTTACTAACTACTCACACTAATTGATGATTTAATTATTAAAATGTTCGATTGTAGCCTGTAAATACACATCCTGTTAGCTAAAAAAGAGTGTTGTTACTAATTCCTCACATTTTTTGATTCAATTAATCTTCTGTTAAAAGTGTTTCTTAAGCCATGAGAAGCAATACAGAGCTCCAATTACTAAGATTATTAATACGACTAAATAGAACTGAGCCTGTTCCAAAAAATCATGAATGATTTCAAAAATTTTCTCCATGCTGAGGTTGATTAAAGCGGTTAAAAGAATTTGTAAACTTTTCTATGGCCAGCAGTCTGCTTGATGTAGATGGGCTAGAATCTGTCATTTTCGACCAGAAAGATTTTTTTTGTTCCAAATGACGGATTTGCTCCAGAAAAGATTTTAGCCCATCACTAAATCCATGCATAACTGCATATTGATCTGCTCTGTAAACGTTTGATTTTAACACCTGTCTTTCTATCAATGAAAGTATTGAAGATAAAGCACTTAAAGGTATCCAATAGATAAGCATCAACAGGCTAAAGAATAAACTGACAACTGGTATTTTTTGGACGAATTCTAAAACATAATTGAGCATATTCGATACAATAATCATTGGTTGTGATGCAAACTCAATCATTATGTTGAACTTCGAATCTCCATTTACATAGTGCCCAATTTCACACGCCAAAATAGCCTGTAATTCTCTTTCTCCTGAATTATTTAACAGACCAGTAGAGACCAAAATACTGTCTCCAATAATCATTGCACTTTGATCTAATTCATCGTCGATAATACTAAGTGATATCTCCTTATAGAATCTGCATGATTTTACCACTTCCTGAACTGCTGGAAGTAAAACTTCTGCCTCATTTTGTGTAGGACGTCTTGCTCCCTTAAGGTAGATCAGAAATGAAGATAACTTAGGTGATAATAGACTCAATCCAAGATACATGGATAATACAATGGTCAGATAAAGAACCTGATCATGAAGGCTAATATTCACAAAAAAGAGGCAGATCATCCGAATAAAAAATAATACCAGGAAGATTGGTATGGCAGAATTCACAATAAACCTAAAAGTGAATAATAGCAATCGTTTTATAAATGTAATCATAGCTATAAATAGTTGATTTTGACTTTTTTAATCACTGATGAATCTTTGATATTTATAAAGCATTCTCCAACACCAAGAGTTTTTAGATCGTCAGGATGTACAAAAAATTCACGTGTACTCCTGACTGATCCTGCAGGTGCGGTCTCTTCATTTTTAAGTTGTCTGGTAATTTGAATGTTTTTTTTAGTGCCGAAATACTTACTAATATCTTCAGCAGTTTTGTTGCTATGGACTCTATGAGAAATGAGCATATTAGCATTGTTTAAAATTTGATCCGACCACTCTCTTAAGTCTTCTAGAGATTGAGTCCCAACCATCGTGTGTGCGCCAAATTCTCTACCTTGATTAATGAGGTTGAGCACTTGACCACCGGCAAAAACGCTGAATTCATCGAAGATTAAAAGAACAGGTTTTCTAGTTCTTTCAATACTGGATTTAATGTCGTTGATCACAACTTTTCCAATGAAAGAGGAAAATTCAGGAAACTTTAAAGCAGGCAATGCAAAATATGCAACACCATTATTTTCAATGATCTTATCAAGTTCAATGGTGTCATTATTGTATTCTGACAGATAGCTACCAAAATCGCTGTTTATGATTAAGGAAAGATGACTATATAAGCCTTTGAGCTCACTACTTTTGGTATTAGAGGAGAAGTAAATGATTTTTTCAATTAAGTCACTTTGGGCATTTCTGGCTTCCTTTAGAAAGGTAGTAATATCCAACATTTTCAAAATGGCTTCAAGTGTTAATTGTTCGCCCTGGGCTATGAGGAACTTTAAGACTAGTTGAATATAATCGCTGGCCAGAGTTTTATAGTAATCACTTTCCCACTCATCTTTGATGCAAATTATTCTATCTTTGACCTCACTTGGCGTTCCTTTTAAGAAATTATAAGAAGAATATCCTAAACAGTTGAATCCTTTTATTTTTCCTTTTGCCTGACTGTCAAGAAAGTGAATCAAGCCATCTGAAGGTTTGCCGTCAACATAAATCACAGGAAAAGATTGTTCAATAAATGCCTTGACTACATTTTTGATTGTTACTGTTTTTCCAGCTCCGGTCGTTCCTAACAATAAGCAGAATTTACTAAAGTGATCATAGGTTAAATTGAATGGAATTGAACCGTTGATTCCTAGTTGAAACTCATGAGAATTCGACTGCGGTTCGTTCGAATCACCATCCATTTTCACGGAGACTCTGGTGCTTTTTATCTGGCTATTCAGTACTAGGACTATGATTCCTACTAGTATTAGAGAAATAGTGATGAAAAACTCTTGATAACCCAAACTTTCAAACCAAGTCTCGAACTTCGATAAAGTCATATTCATGATAAATTGATTCTATATATGTTTTTAAGGATTTTGGAACGAAGTAGATTACCTTTTTTATGAAAACCGTTTTTAGATAGAAATTCCTAATCGCTTCCATCCTTGTTTTTGACTTTCGGCTTAGCTCTACTTCTATTGATATTTGCTCCCCTGAATATTTAATAAGCAGATCCGGAAAATGCTCTAGATCCACAGACTTTCTTATTTCTCGTTCAGTCATAAAACTTTCAATTTGCATTTCATCCCTTATGTTGAGAAATACGTCTAATATTTTTAGATCATGCTTTAAACTGGCTATATGTAACTCTCTCAATTTCTCCTGATTCGTGAATTTTGCACCTTCAGAAGTACACAGATATATTCCTGGTTCATTATGAAATACTCGTACCAATTCGACCATTCCAGATTTTTTTAACCTCTGCATAATCTGATAAGTTCTGACTTTTGACACCTCCAAATACGCTGCTATCTGATCAGTATTTACTTTCCCAAATCGATTGATAAATTTTAATATTTTGATATCTCTTTTTGTCATATTCAACAGCTTAGCCTATTACTCATTTATTTAATTTTCTTACTCTTACCCTCGCTTCTTTCACCTCTTTATTTTCCCATATTTTGTTTCTTCACTTTTCCACTATCCTTCTTCTTCTTCACCCCTTCAATTCTTTTATATCTACACTCATTACTTCCATATCCTTTTCCTTCATTTCTTCATTTTTATTGTAGCACTCATTACCACTTTCTCTTCTTCCCACTCCTAACCCCTT
This sequence comes from Reichenbachiella sp., assembly GCF_033344935.1. Classification (NCBI taxonomy): domain Bacteria; kingdom Pseudomonadati; phylum Bacteroidota; class Cytophagia; order Cytophagales; family Reichenbachiellaceae; genus Reichenbachiella; species Reichenbachiella sp. Next base: position 1,258,511 of record NZ_JAWPMM010000001.1, read on the forward strand.
GCGCATCGTAGAGTGTGAGGGGTTAGGAGTGGGGGGAAGAGATATTTTTATGAATGTGTGCGATTCCATGGTTTTATAAGGTTTTTTGTTCTTATCATTTCTATAATTGAAATATTGAGTGAATTATAGATTGTATTATTGGATAGAATGAGGAATGATATTTTCATAAGCAAGTACCTTGAGATTCTAATTCAATGGTTTTTTTCTTCGGGTACAGTGCCACCAAATAGTACAATTCTTCCGCAAAAGGTATGTATTATTGTTTCGTATCTTCCTTCAATTCCACCTTTAGGAATTATGATTACTCTTGATTCAGGACATATAGTTTGACAACCTATCTTGATAAGCTTTTCGCTAGGGAGCTCTCGTATTTCGTAATTGATTGTCATACGAAAAGGCACTTCTTCCACAATCACATAATCTGCTTCATCATTCCATGAAATGTTTACATGAGCAGGATCTAAATCCCAATAGTCGCAATCGAAGCCTGAGTATCTCCAATTAAATTTTGTGGAATCGTAATTGAGAAAGCAGTGTTCTCCGAATGATTGATAGCCACATGAGATTGGGGCCGATACGCTTTCATCAATAATCATGGGGTTTCCTGGATTAGGAATATCGCTCGAACAACTGAGGCACACCCATAGAAAGAGCAGCAACATTACGACCTCTATAAATATTATACCTTTGAGAAATTTGATTTTTGATTCCATGATATGGTTAGTTTTTAGTTAAAAGATTTATTTCTGCCGAATTTTTTGCTTGAACCCTGCAACCTCTTAAGTGGCCATTTCTTTGATTTGAGTTCTCAAATTCTCTAGCACATCGAGGGCAAACTTTTGGGTCTTGCTTTGCTACGATCTCGCTTAGTTTGGCTTGTTCTTGGCTAATAGCTTGCTTTAGCTGGCTTCCTTCTTGCTTGAGGTTAGCTAAGTTTTGGATGGATTTAGCTAGGGATGCTTCAATTCCTTCTAGTTTCTGGCTTTCGTTCCACTTGGAAATGAAAAGATGATTGTAGGCGTAGTCAAATACACCAAAGAACAAAGTGATTACACATTTGAATGCTAGAACTAGTTTACTATTCTCAATACTTTCTCCATTCATTAACTCATGATCCCACACCTTCCAGAAATAGGCATTAATGAAAAGGGTGAAGATGAACATGATCCATTTGATCCAATCACCGGAGCTCTTCTCACTTAATTTGAACCTATCGATATGTGAACTGAAAACGAGTAACGAGAAGACAACCACTAGAGCCACAAGGCAAGAAGCAATAAGTCGCGTATTTTCACTTAGCGGTAAGTATCTGAAGAATAGAGATTGAACTTCGAAGTATCGATAAATAACGAATACAACTAACCCTAATACAACAGCATCAAATCCAGTAAGAAAACTCGCAAGTCGGTTCATAATTTGTTGGTTTTGATTCCTGGAGGCAGACCACCTTCATAGATCGCACAGTAAATCATAATTAATTAAGCTGCTGGTCTCCCAGTTATGTTTGATCTAATCAGGTGGCAATTGCCTTCCAAGAGTCATCATGTTAATTCAAGTGGTGTCCTTTCGGACTTTTTTAAAGTGGATTTTTTAGGCATGGAGCAACTCAGAATAGTTAGAAAAGAACCCAGTTGATCAGGCTGGGTTCACAACTTATAAGGAGTTGCCAACCTGCAGACTATTCGTCATTGCACTGTGCTATCCCTCAGAGAGTTGCTTCCCAGCAGAGCTCAAATCTGTTTCACACAGTATTTTTAATTTCATGAAAAGACAGATGGTTACCTGTCTTAGTTACTTAGTAGATATTAAGACACTAAGTAACTTTCAGATATTCTTACTTACTTATGTAAGTATTAGATAATCAGTGATTTATCCCCTTTAAGTAAGTAAGACAGATAATATCCTTTTTCTTGGTACACACCGTTGTACTTCTGTTCCCTATTGAAGCCAAGTACAGACATTGCCTTACCAACTTGAATCACATTTAGCTTAATTGTTCTGTCACTTTTGGCTGTCAGGTATGAGACTATGTCGGTTGAAGACCAAAATTCATCATGCTTATCTTTAGTGCCTTGTTTCAGATACCTTTGGATTAGTTCCATTTCAGGAGTTGATACCTGGTACTTTCTATTTACTCTCTCATTTTCGGCGATTTCATCGGGTGTTAATTCATACTTAAACCCATCCTTGTAGAGTGAATATGCCTGTCCCCAAACTTTGTCTATGCTCACATTTTTAGAGTAATTCCAGTCAATAGAATCCAATTCGAAACAAAGCCATCGTACCGACCCTGTCTCGTCATTCAGGAATTCCATCTTATTCGTTGAGCCTATAAAACTCGCTCTTCTTGGAAGCATGTCAGGACGGCGTTCATACGGCCTTCTTACTTTTACAGTTTCCTTGCTGAATATGCTTTTTAGACCGTTGATTTCAACTTTCGTAAGAGTGGCCAATTCATCGAGGACAATGAGTAAGTTTTCGCATAGACTGATTAAACTGTCCTTGTCGGTATTGATATTCTCGGTAACATAATCAGCCAATTGATTTGGAACTAGGAAGCGGCATAGAGTTGACTTACCACTATTTTGAACTGGGTGTACGAAAATCAAGGCTTGCTTATTGAATACTTTATCATCGATTGCGCAAGCTATCGTCCTTACAAACATCTTTTTGAAGTGGTTTTCAAACCGCTCTCTTTCTTTTACTTTGATGTATGTGGAAAATGACATAATATGATCTGTCCCGTCCCACTTCGGTAATGATTCAAAATAATTGATGAAAGGATTGTATTTAGGTACGAAATCAGACTTCATAAGAGCTACTATATTGTTTAATGAAAAATTGAAATTTTGATGTTGTAGCTCACGGTAGATATTGTTTTCGTTTAGCGCTTGCCACCTGTTGGCATTCTTTTCTTTGTACTCGTGCCTGTTTGAAATTTCATTGTATTGGAAATCGTATGTGGCACTCAAATAGTCTTCTACTATTTTGAATAGAGACTTGATTTCTTTTTTATCCGCCAATGCTCTTGGGATTTAGGTTTGGAAATTGTTGAATTAACCTTACCTTTGATTCAGTACGAAATCACAGTAAGACCACGGGTGCAACCGTGGTTTTTCATTTTCTAGCTGCCTGTAGCAGATGCCGATTCTTTTGAATAGCAGCCTTTAACTGTGACTTGTAATACCTCACTTTGCTACTTCCTTCTGCTTGTTCAAAGGGAATTAACCCTTTCTTTTTCCAGGTTATGATAGTTGTTTGACTTATACCTAAGAACTCCGCAGCTTGTCGTTGATTCAAAGGCTTGTCTTCGGATGAAGTAATAATCCCTAAAGTTTGAGATTTTCGAATAGCGTTAGCCACCAGTTGTTCAAGTTCATCCTCGTTTAGTTCTGTGTATGTTACTTTTCCCATGTTTAACTGTATTTGGTTTAAATCAGCTTTTATGGGTTCAAAGAAGACGAGAGAAAAATTTTGATTTTACGTAAATTCAAAAAATCACGTAATTAAGTATGCCAGAAGCGTGTATAGTAGAGGTATTACTTTTTCAAGACTCCGCTCGTTGCGTAAATTTCTGAGATGTCGATTTGTTTGATATAGTCATGAACTGGAATCTTGTTCTCATCAATTAAAAATTCATAAAGCGCCCTTAGAGAATAAGGGGTATTCAAATTACTTACCATAACTCGGCAGAAGCCTAGCTTGTTATATATTCCTAAAACAGTCAGCCAGTGTCTAAATAATACGACCAAGTTTCCCTTTTTAAACTGAGGAGACCATTGAATTCGGGTTTTGGCACAATTATTCTTTGAGAGAAAGGTAGCTTCTATAAGTGAGTCAATTTTATCGGAATCCATCAGTAGGAAACCTTGGTTAATCAGGTATAATAAAGAAGATTTTACAAAGTTGATATTTTGAACTTTAGAGATGGGAATATTAAGGTAGTGTTCTGTAAAGTGATCTTCAAGGATGCTTCCTTTATAATAATCAATGTCGTTTTTCTCGCAGTACCAATTCGCTTGACCTTTTGTGCCAAAAGGCAATAATTTTCGATTGTCATTTTGCTCATTCACGGATCCAATACGCAGCTTCAGTACAGTGTCTGATTTGGTGATTTTAGAGAATTGTTTAAGTAACGTCAAATGCTTCAAGCGTAACGTAAGATTTGACCCTATTTTTTGTTCTTTTACGTAGTCGTCAAACTGATCAAGTGAATTGAAAATTAAGGCTAAAAGATAGTTTGACTCAAAAGTGATTGAATTTTCATATAAATGCATTAAGTCATTGTACCACTCATTTAGAGCACAATCCAGTTGCCTATCAGAGTTTTTGAAAAGTACTTCTAGTATATGAATTTCATATTCTGAAATACAAGAAATAGCAATTAGATTGCTTCTTTTTTCAATTATTTCATGAATCTGATATACCAATTTTATGAAGGAAATTTCGGGATGCTCATATAAGAAAGTACTTATAAGAGAATTGGTCTCACTCTCGATCTTCTCTTTTAGTTTCAGAAAGGTATTTGATTCTAGGTCGAGTTCAGACCTATCTTGAACTAGTTTTAGACAGCTTTCAAACAGCTGATTTAAGTCTTGATAATGAAGTGTATGGCTTAGGTTAGTAATCATATAGCTTAAATTTTATCCCATGTGTTATCCATCTCGGTTTTCTTTACATCTTCTGCGATCTTGATATACTTTTTGAAATGCACTTCTTTTTTGTGTCCAGTGATATTCCTAACAACCATTTCCTTCATGCCCAAGATCAGAGAGTTAGTTGCAAAGGTCTTTCTAGCGGTATGACTTGATATAACCTCATGTTTTGGCTTAGTGGTTTCAATTCTATTACCGCCTACAGACCTTGAAACAACTATCTCAGAATCAATCTCTGCAGTTTTACAGCACTCTTTGATGTATGAATTATATTTCTGATTGGAGATTTTAGGTAATGGATTGTGAATGGTGTCCTTGTAGCGGTTCAAAATCTCCTTTGCGTATTTGTTTAGCGGTATTTTATGATTGACCTCTTTAGTCTTTTGAATGTTTTTTAGAATGTAGTCTGAGTGGATATGAGCAGGGAGGAGAGAGGTTAAATCCGAAAATCGCAAACCAGTAAAACAAGCAAAGCAGAAAGTATCTTTTACATGATTCAAACGATTAGATTTGAAATCGTAATTATGCAACCTTAGAAGCTCCTCAATAGTCAGGTAAACCACTTCTTTTTCTATTTCTGGAGCTTTAAATTTTCTGTAAGTAAGGGTTGTATTATAATCTCGTTCAGTTGCCCAGTTGAGAAACGATTTGAGATTAGCGATAATTTTAGAAAAGTAGTTGTCGGCTATCTTTTTTTCTATGAATGCATAAGTTCTGAAATCTTCAAAAAATTCGAAGTCTATATTTCTAAATGTCAGTTTTCTCTTTTTTTCGCTTTCGAAGTTTTTGAGAAAATTGAAGCAAGTTTGATATGCCATTAATGTACGCTTGGCTTTATTGCTTTGCCCAACTTTTATGAATTCTTCGAAGACATTGAAAAATGATTTTTTTTCAACTTCCAGGAGAGAGGGATTTTCAATTCGGTCAAGAACGTATTTTTTCGTCAAAGTAATATTTTCCTTAAGTACAACTTTGTTGATTTGATGAACAAGCTCTTGTAAACTTTCCAGTTTTGAATTGATGATTTGGTTATCTTCTTTCGACTTGTCCCCTGATTGTTTCAGTCTTGATTTCTTATCATTCCAGTCAGATGGTTTTACTTTGGCATGCTGCACAGCTTTACGTATTCGTTGACTACTAAATGTCAAAGTCATGAAGATAGGACACATGCCGTCTTTGTCTTTTTTTTGCTCATTTGGCTTAAAGGAAAGATTGATCATATAGAACTCAAATTCTTATTTGGTGGCAAAACTGGTGGCAAATTTTTTGTTCAAGTTGGAACAACTCTATTTGAATAGATTCTATTTGACCTTTGCCAGTGATTTGAGCTAATATAAAGAGGATATAATTAATTCTGAAAACATCAAAGTTCGGCCCTGGGTACTCAAACCCCTGATAATCTTAGACTATCAGGGGTTTTTTTATAACAATCCTATCTCCAATAGCTGACCTTTCACTACCTCACTCCAACATTCATAGCCCTTTTTATTTAAATGGAGCATGTCTTCTATGAAAAGTTCGGTTCTAGCTTTTCCACCTTTATCAATCATGTAATCGTAGGTCTCAATCCAATAAAGTTGATCATCTGGATCCACCAAAGATTTGAGTTTTTTATTGAGCATGATGATCTTGGATTGAAGGTGCATGCGACTTGGGCTAGGTTTTACAGATATGATTGAGATCGGCGCAGCGGGTACGTGCTGTTTTATTTTATCAATCAGCAAGTGAACGGTTCTGAGTATTTCCTCGGGTGTTCGGCCATTTGCCAAATCGTTATCTCCACCATAAATAACAAAGGAATTCGGGTGAATACCTTTGAAAATTTGATCGAAGTAGTGTAGGCACCATTCATAGGTAGAGCCGCCAAAGGCGAAATTGGTTGCTTTATTATTTTCTAAATCGGATTGCATAGTCTCCCAAAGCCGAAGGGTGCTACTCCCGTAAAAAGCTATGAGGCCTTTTTCTTTTCTTTTAGGCAATACACGTCTTCTCAAGGATTTGACTTCCTGATCAAATTCTAGTTGCGCGCTCCTTTCGGTTTCAATGGTGGTCACCAGCTGCTGCACGTAATCCCGGTATTCTTTCTGATAATCATTCAAAAAAGAGTAAATGTCGTCTTTCTTGTATGGTCTGAGTTTTTCACTTAGCCTAAAGGGTTTCTTGATTTCGCAGGCAAATTTTTTGTCCGATATTCTTTTATCAAAATTTGCCATAACTACTGGAACAATCAGCGGTTCAAAATCCAGATTTTGTATCAGTTTGAAAATACCAGCTTTAAAAATCGTCGGGGAAGTTTCTGTTGTATGCGAAACTCCCTCAGGACTAATAATGATATTTTTTTTCTGATGAAGAGCATTTTTTATCTCATTATTGAAATTTTTTAAAGCCTTTGTTTTCTGAATTTTTGATTGGTCAGATTCATCTGAATCCCTCGTGATTACATTGATGAAATCGAATTTGTTATAATAATTATCATGTCCAAATTCTTCTCGTTTGCCTAACCGCACCACTCTCTTGGCCTGTTGACCATATATTTCAAAAAGCAGATATCCGAGGTAATGAGAATCAAGAGTTATTTGAAATTGATTGGGCAAAGTGTAATATTCATCGTTACTTAAGTGATTGTAGATAAATATACATCCCGTTTGGGCGGGCATATTTTCTAATCCTTTTACAAAAATAGATGGAATAGTAAATGCTTTTTTACAAGCCAACATACAGTCTTGTTGGATATCCTCCTTTGATTTTTTATCACTTTGTACGGTAACTTCATATATTTCAAGGAGCGCTTGATAGAAAGCAGATTCCTTCTGCGTCTTGATAAGATTATCCAAACATAAAGAGGCCAAATTTCTCTCGGCCGGTCGGCCAGTCAATTCCACATGATGCAGAACTGCCAAAGCATCGGGAATCGTATTTTTATTAGCTAGTAAAAAGGGTACTTTATGTAAATCTGATTGTACCGAAATTTTGGTGTTGTTGCCAGTTATCAGAGTGTTGGCTACGATCTCTTCATCGTTAAACTGGGAAGTAATGAATCGAGTGCGTACTGCTCGAAGTTGGTTGTTGATAAGCCAAAGTACTCTTTTTTGAAATTTTAATTCAAATTCCCAATGAAGTTTAAATCCTTTGGTTAGCGTAGACCAGGGAATATATCGGACGATGGAATCCTTTGTAGCAAATGCAATCATAGCACTCTCGACTCCAAGCAAAGAAGACGAACTGATCAGGTACCCAGGTGTAGAAATGGATCTAAACGGTACATTGAATTCTTTCCCTGATTCTACATCAAAGAGATTTCTGGCATACTGCACAGCGCCTGATTCAATGATAAAGACACCCTTTTTTATTTCTCCCTGATCGATAATCAGATCCCCTTTTTGATACTGGCGTCTTTCCATTTTTGGTGTTAGTAGTGCTAGGTGTTTTTCTTCAAACACTTCAAAAAATGGTGACTGCATTAAAAACAAGATGGAATCTGATGGGGTTTCAGATTCATAAGTAAGAAAACCGTTAGTTGAAGGTTGGTATGTTATGGCTGCAGTGGTAACCTGACCTGACGAAAATAATCCACTTGTATCACTGATGAATTTGCTGGAGTGGAGATTGATAAAATTGAAAAATTTAGTGGCCAGTCTTGGATTTTGCTCTAAGGTAGCAATGAGCAATTGAGTTTCCCATTGAATGAGCTTGGCCGACTCCGTTGCGACGACAGCAGAGGTTTCATTTCTAAAGGGTGAAATAAATGCATCCATTCCAATGGGTGCAAAGGGTGAATGGCTTTTCCCTGCCAAAATCTCCTCGCTATCATTAGCCAACAGTTGATGAAAATGTACGGTACCTTCTAGCAGAAGATAGAAATGTGCTACCCGTTCAAATTGTTTTTTTAAGGAGGTGCCTTTTTCGTATGTGACTACTTGGGCAATATCACTTAATTCAAGAATTGCTTGAGGTAGTAGATTATTCATTAGTTGACTTGATTTAATTATCAATGAAACAACCTAATTGTTGAAATATTGATCAGTAAAATTGATTTTAATTGAATAATGGATGGTTGTTTGTATGATTTTTTAAAAATATCAAAAATGAGCAGAATATTTTGATAATTGAATGTGTTTTTTCGCAGTTAACTAGAGTTAAGTACTGAATAACAATTCATTTGTTAGCAGTATCTGAAGCAAAATGCTTACTTGAATAATCAAAATTGTGGAAGAGCAATATCCAGCCGCTTCTCATTTACCAATTAGGTGGTTTAGAGAGATAAGTGGTGAAACTTTGAAAAGTTCATTGAGGAAACTTGAATCTGGTGCTAACGATAGTCGAAAGCACCTCTGACTATACTGTTGGATATAATCAAGTGTGATTGGAAGGGATGAGTGAGACTCATCCCTTCACTTTGTATCATAAATATGAAGAGGAGATAGCGAATTTTATACCACCTTAGGATACAAATCTTAATCCTGTCATTGTGCTATCGATTCATGTTGTCAAAGCGAAACTCCTCTTTTCCACGGAATGAAATCTTCCTGATTCATCAGTACGGCTTTGGACTGAATTTCTCCACTGGCAATTTTGATGACCTGATCGAGCATTTCTTCGCCCATTTCTGGAATACTTTTTTTCCCTTCGATCACCTCGCCTGTATTGATGTCTATGATATCTGGCATACGCTCTGCCAATTTCGAATTCGAAGACACTTTCAAGATCGGTGCAATCGGATTGCCTGTAGGCGTGCCTAGGCCTGTGGTAAAGAGCACCACATTGGCTCCAGAGCCTACGAGACCGGTCGTCGATTCCACGTCATTGCCAGGCGTGCAGAGCAGGCTCAAGCCGGGCTCGTTTGCGTACTCGGTATAGTCTAATACATCTACCACGGGTGAAGTGCCGCCTTTTTTAGCCGCTCCGGCAGATTTCATGGCGTCTGTGATCAGACCGTCTTTGATGTTGCCGGGCGAAGGATTCATGTCGAAGCCAGAGCCGACATCTTCCGCCGCTTTGGCGTAGGCCCGCATCAGTTTGATGAATTTTTCGGCATGTGCTGGATTGTTCGTTCTGTTGATCAACTCCTGCTCTACGCCACAGAGTTCTGGAAACTCAGACAATATCGCTTTGCCTCCCAAAGCAGTTATCATATCCGAAACATGACCCAAAGTGGGATTGGCAGAAATGCCCGAAAATCCATCAGACCCACCACATTCCAATCCGATGGTGAGTTTGGATAGCGGTGCTGGCTGTCGCTCTATTTTGTTGGCTTCGATCAGTCCTTTGAATGTTTCCTTAATCGCTCCTTCGATCAAGTCGGTTTCTTTGCCCATCTCTTGCTGATCAAAAATCAGCAAAGGTTTCGTCAGCGTACCAGAAGCATCGGCTATGGCACTTTGTAGTGTGCTTACCTGTGCATTTTGGCACCCAAGACTCAGCACAGTTGCTCCTGCCACATTGGGGTTTTTCAGGTACCCGGCCAGCAAACGACACAGCGTATCGCTGTCCTCACGAGTGCCACCACATCCCGCTTGGTGCGTGATGAATTTGATTTTTACATTTTCGAATACGTGATTTTTGGCCTGGCCATTGGAGGAGGCTAATTTGATTTCATCAAACGAAGCGCCACTGGTGTATTGATTGACCAAACTGCTCGCAAAGTCACTGTATGCATTGGACTGTTCGTAGCCCAGCGCTTTTTCAAATGCCTTTTTAATGGTGAGGATATTTCTGTTTTCACAGAATACCAAAGGAAATACAAGCCACACATTATCTGTGCCCACTTGTCCGTCGGCACGGTGATAGCCATTGAAAGTGCGATTGGTGAATTTACTCACGTCAGGGGCGGTCCATTGAAACGCGCCGTTGGTTTTGCCAGAAAATTCGGTGGCCTTATGCGCCGTGTTTTCTACAGTGATGGCTTGCCCTTGTTTGATGTCGTGCTTGGCCGTACCTACCACCAGGCCATACATGTACATTTCTTCACCTTTGGCAAAATCGTGTAGTGCAAATTTATGTTTGGCCTGAATGCTTTGCTGTAGCGTCACTTCGGTGTCGTTTACCAGCAAAGTAGTACCTGCATCGAGGTCAGTCAGTGCCACACCCAGGTTGTCTGTATCGTTGATGGTTATTGCCTGATTCATGCTTTTGCAGTTAAAAAGTCTCCGATGGTCGCTCCGTCGTTGAGCATTTGTAGTTGGCTGGTCATCAATTCTCTCAATCCTTCGATTTCGTTTAGATCCTGATCCCAATAGTCGGCTTTCGCCAAAATGGTTTTTATCATCTCTTCGGCATTGAGATTGGTCGATTTGAGGCTGTTGAAGAAAATTTTCACCTCTTCGTTGTCCTGTATTTCAAAATCGCTCAAATACAATTTGATCAGATGGGTAAATGCCAGCACAAGGCCTTCCGGCAATACTTGATTGGCATTCAAACTATCTAACAGAGAAGGAAGGACCCTCACCTTATACTTCGAAATCGAATTCAAAGCGATGGATTTGAGCTCATGTCTGATGTATGGATTTTTAAACCGCTCCAATACCTCTTCGGCATAGGCCTCTAATTCATCTTTTGGCAAATTGATCGTAGGGGAGATCTCCTCGAAAATGATCTGACGAACAAACTGCCCAACTGTTTCATCTTCTACCGTTTCCTTCACAGTTTCCAAACCATTCCATAATCCTACAGGTACCATCGAAGTATGTGCACCGTTCAATATTCGAACTTTTCTTACTCTGTATGGCGTCAGGTCATCGGTGTAAATCACGTTGAGTCCTGCTTTGTCCGCAGGAAAGGCCGCCTGAATTTCTTTGCTGCCTTCAATTACCCATAAGTGAAATATCTCTGAGGAAACGATCAGATTGTCTTCATAGCCAACCGCTTTCTGTATCTCCGCTACTTCGTCTTTCGGGTAACCAGGTACTATTCTGTCCACCAAGGTATTGGCGAAGTAGTTGTGCAATTCCACCCATTCGGTAAATGCTTCGGGTAGATTCCAAAGTTTAGCATAACTGAGGATGGCGGCTTTTAGTTTCTCACCATTTTTGTCAATCAACTCCACCGGAATAAACTTCAAACCTTTGTTTGCATCACCGCCGAACTGCTGAAATCGCTGCCATAAGAGTTGGGTTGCCTTTCCTGGAAAGGTGTTGGCCAAAGCCCCTTTTTCAGGGAAATCATCCGCTTTGAATACAATTCCAGCTTCGGTAGTGTTTGATATCACTAATTCCAGTTCGCTCGACAAAATCACTTGGTCATAGCTCGCTCGGTCTTCAAAAGGGTTGATTGATTGTTGGATACAGGAGATCAGACAAGTTTCGCTCGTAGCTTGTCCGTTTTGCAGTCCTCTGTATATGTGGTGGTACAAACTGTCTTGTTTTCTGAGCATATCGGTCATGCCTTGAGCGATAGGCTGTACCACGGCCACACCACAATTGTAGTCATGCGACTGGTTCATCAGATCGATCATCCAGTCGGCAAATGCACGGAGGAAGTTGCCCTCTCCAAACTGTAGCACTTTGATGGGAAGGGGGTTGGTAGATGCTGTATTTCTATTTAATGCTTGCATAATTTCTTATTCAAATAACTGTGGTAAAAATAAACTGAGCTGTGGGATATAGGTCACCAAAAACAACACGATGATCATGGCGATAAACAAAGGAACTAATGGCTTGATCACTTTTTCCAGTGAAATACCAGCCACACCAATGCCCACAAACAAAACCGACCCGACAGGCGGTGTACACAATCCGATACACAAGTTCATCACCATAATGATTCCGAAATGAACCGGATCGATACCGATGGATGTCACAACAGGTAGGAATATCGGAGTAAAAATCAATACCGCTGGTGTCATATCCATGAAAATGCCTACACACAACAATAGTATATTGATCAACAACAAGATGATGATCGGATTGTCCGAGATGCTTAACAGTCCAGCAGTCACCGCCTGAGGAATGTCGGCGTAAGCCATCACCCACGACATGCTCATGGAGCAGGCAATCAGCAGCGCTACGACCGCAGTAGTGCCCACCGAACTGACGGCAATACTTCTTATTTTTTCGAACGTAAGTTCTTTGTAAATCAACGCCAAAAGGAAGGTGTACAACACGGCAATTCCCGATGCCTCGGTGGCTGTAAATATCCCTACCACGATGCCACCAATCACTACCACGAGCATCATCAAGCTTGGGAAAGCATGAATGAATGTGGATAGCAAAGTTTTTATTGTTGACTTTTCCCCTCGTGGGTAATTTTTGATTTTGGCATAGACGAAGGCTACCAGCATGAGTGCGAAACCCATCAGAATACCCGGTATGTACCCGGCCAAAAACAAGGCAGCAATAGAAACACCACCACTGGCCAGAGAGTACACAATCAGAATATTGGAAGGGGGAATGACCAAGCCTGTAGTAGATGAAGCGATATTGACCGCCGCGCTGTACGACTTTTCATAGCCTTCTTTTTCCATGCGTGGGCCTAAGGTACCGCCTATAGCCGATACCGCCGCCATGGCCGAACCTGATATCGCACCAAACAGCATCGCGCCAATGATATTGACATATGCCAATCCTCCAGGAAACGAGCCGACCAGCGCTTTCGCGAAAGCGATCAAGCGATGGGCAATGCCTCCTTGATTCATGATTTGTCCGGCTAGGATAAAAAATGGAATGGCCAGTAAAGAAAAACTGTCTAGTCCCGTAGCCATACGCTGGGCGATGGTGGTGTAGGCAGGCATCTGATCAATATTGACCAAAATGGTCAGCATAGAAGCTAGCCCCACGCTATAGGCCACCGGCACGCCTACCACGAGGAAAAACAAAAAACTGATCACCAATGTATATACCTCAAGATGCTCCATGACTACTTTTTAACTGGTTGAAAAAATCTGAAAGGGCGTAATAGCAAATCAATAGGCCGCTCAAGGGCAAGGCCATATACACATAGCCCAAGGACAATTGCATGGCGGATGAAGTCTGTCCCAGCTGGAATGAAATCACAACTAGTCGCGTACCGCCGATGATTAATGTGAAGATCGAAAAGACACAAATCACCAATCGGATGGCCATTTGCTGATATTGCTTTTGTTTAGCAGTGAGCTTTCTTTCGAGCAATTCAATGGCCACGTGCATGCCTTTGCCTGAGGCATAAGCCGCACCGAGCAGACCCACCCAGATCAGCAAGTATCGGGACAGCTCGTCTGTAAATGCACTTGGGTCATTCAATACATATCTGGAGGCCACTTGCCACAAGACATTGATCACCATAAGTCCTAATAGCAAGCTCAGGCTCGTTTCTAATATTTTGTCCAACTTATCTCTCATCTGCTAATGTGATTGGATTACTTTCAATTTTCTTGATTTCCTGAATGAGCTGATACAGCTCAGGATCTTTTTCATATTGCGCGTATAGCGGTGCTACTTTTTCCTGAAAAGGAGACTTCTTAGGATAATAGACAGTGACACCAGCCGCCTTTACTTTCGCTAAGCTTTCTGCAACAGACGCTGCCCATACTTGCTTTTGATAGTGGACGGCACGGTCGGCAGCTTCTTGTAGCCATGTTTTCTGCTGCTCATCCAAGCTATTCCACAAATAGGTGCTTACAATGAGTACATCCGGTATCGTGGTGTGCTCGTCGATTGAATAGTGCTTGCAGATCTCGTAATGCCGCGAAGTGTAGAAACTCGGCGGATTGTTCTCGGCAGCATCTACCACACCTTGCTGCAAGGCCGTGTACAGTTCCCCAAAGGAAACGGGCGTAGGCGTGCCGCCCAGCGTACTGACCATATCGAAGGCCGACTGGCTGTTCATCACCCGAATTTTTAATCCAGCTAAGTCTAGCGGAGATTCTATTGGAGCGTCTTTTGAGTAAAAACTTCTGCTACCTGCATCGAAGAAGCACAGGCCGCGCAAGCGATAATCGCTACCTTTCATAAGTAGTTTTTTACCAATAGGCCCTTGCAAGACCTGCGCAGTATGTGCAGAATCTTTGAATAAATAGGGCAGTGTCAATACCTTGATCTCTGGTACAAAATTCTCCAATGCTCCTGCGGAAACTTTGGTCATATCCAAGCTGCCTATTTGGAGTAGTTCCAATAGGTCTCTTTCTTTTCCTAACTGGCCATTGGCATAAATATCCATGGTGAGTTGCCCCTCAGAGATTTCATCCAATAACCTGGCCATCTCCACCATACCAATATGGACGGGGTGTGTTTCGTTGAGCTCGTGCGCAAGCTTTAGCACACGCACCTCTTTCTTGCCAGAGCAAGAAAGAAGGCATATACTATTCACTAACAAAACAAAACCTATCAATTTTAATTTCATCGGCTACTGGTTGTGTTCAAATTCGAAATACTTCTTGGCATTGTAATAGCAGATGTCTTCTACCATACCGCCAAGCAAATCCATGTCGTGAGGCAGTTCGCCATTCACCACATCCGTACCGATCAGATTGCATAGTATCCTTCTGAAGTATTCATGTCTTGGGAAAGACAAGAAACTCCTGGAATCCGTAAGCATGCCCACAAATCGACTGAACAGTCCCATATTGGATAGGGAGTTCATTTGCGCTTCCATCCCAATTTTCTGATCCAAAAACCACCATCCCGTACCGAATTGAAATTTGCCTACTGTTTTTCCGTCGTTGAAATTGCCAGTCATGGTGGCAAAGAGATCATTGTCTCTTGGATTCAGGTTGTAAATGATGGTTTTGGCCAACTGATCGGTGTTATCCAGATTGTTGAAAAATTTGGACATGCGCTCCGCCTGACTAAAGTCGCCCATAGAATCGTAACCCGTGTCTGGGCCGAGTTCTCTTAGGCCTCGGTCATTGTTGTTTCGTAGCGCACCCAGGTGAAACTGCTGTACCCATCCTTTGGCATGATACATTTTGCACAAGGCGGTCAATACGTAGCCTTGCAGGTTTTCTATGGTTTCCAATGCCAATTGCTTTCCAGCTAATACAGATTGGAAATGTTGATCCAATCCGGTAGCCTTGGGGTTGAAAGCAGGAATTTGGTTGAAGCCTAAATCAGACACTCTACAGCCATTGGTATGGAAATAATCCACTCTTTGCTGCAATGCCTCTAATAGCGTGTCTAAGCTGTTGATGGCAACACCTGATACCTCAGCCAATTGCTGTAAGTACGTCAAATAAGCTTTTGATCCATCCATGCCCAAGGCCTTGTCTGGTCTGAAGCTTGGATACACTTTCGGTGCTTTGATTTGCTCTTTGATGGCCTGGTGATGTGCTAAATTGTCTACGGGATCATCAGTAGTACAGAGCGTCTCTACATTCATCTGCAGTAAAAGCCCAATACAAGAATGTGAATCTTTTTTCAACAGAGCTGCCGTTTCAGAATATATCTCTGCAGCAGTTTCAGGCGAAAGCAATTCATCTATCCCGAAGTACCTTCTTAACTCTAAATGCGTCCAATGGTAGAGTGGATTCCTTAAAGTATAAGGAACCGTCTGAGCCCACTTCTGGAATTTCTCTTCGTCGGTGCCGTTACCAGTCACATATTTTTCATTGATGCCATTGGCTCGCATAGCTCTCCATTTGTAATGGTCTCCATATAGCCATGCATCTGTGATGTTGGCAAACTGATAATTGGAAGCCATAGCTTCTGGTGACAAGTGATTGTGATAATCTATAATAGGCATCTTCGCTGCATGATTATGATACAGCTCTTCCGCCACTGAATTACTTAGTAAAAAGTCTTGATCTAAAAATTTCTTCATTTTGTTCTTATATGTAAGCGCCTAAGACAAGCATTACTCATTTATCCCATGCATGATTAAGGGACTTCAAGGTTAGCGGGAAATAGCCTGGACTACTATTCACCTTTTACCATTCTCTATTCAGTAATTTTTAGAATTGAATCAACGAGAAATGGATAGCAGCATTTTCTATATAACATCTAGTCATGAAAAATGTACTGCTGAAGGCCCTTATTGTATATCTGCAACGTGGTATTTGGGAGTAAACGGGCGTCAATTTTCTCTCAATTTATGTGTATTTTTACGAATCTTATTTGAAATAATGCCGCCTGCTGGATAAAGAAAACCGTCCTTACCTTCTCTAAACAACGATTTTCCAACCTTCCCAAAAAATGCTAGGCATATGTTAAGTATTGAATATTGAATCGCTGATCATCTGTTCAAATTTGAATATTCCGAATTGTATCTGGCCAGTCCTTTAGATACGAAGAGGAGCTTAACATAAGTCAAACTAAATAAGATGATATGTATACAAAACTACAATCTCACTCTTCTAAGATGAAGAGGAAAATTTATCTGGGCCTCATGGCTGTTCTGTTATCTACAGCAGCAGTTGCTCAGAGTACAGTCTCCGGTACGGTGACTGACCCATCCGGTGCCACACTACCGGGTGCTGCTGTAATAGCAGAAGGAACTACCGCAGGATCCGTGACGGATCTGGATGGTAAGTATTCAGTGAGTGTTCCAGAAGGAGCAACTCGATTAAAATTCAGTTTTATTGGTTATGCTACACAGACTGTAGAGATCGGTAGTAGAAGTACGATCGATGTCGTACTTCAAGAAGATGCCGAAACTTTGAGCGAAGTGGTCGTGATTGGTTATGGTACGCAGAAGAAAACGGACTTGACAGGTGCGATCGTGGGTGTGGACTCACAAACAATTACAGAGCGTGGTACCACTAGCCCTATGCAGTCATTGCAAGGATCTGTAGCGGGTATCACAGTGACCAACTCTTCAGGACGACTTGGAGATGATTTCAATGTAAATATTAGAGGTTCTAATACTTTGGTAAAAGAAGGTGACTCACCAGAGCCTCCTTTGTTTGTGGTGAATGGAGCCGTAGTTGATAATATAGACTTCTTAAACCCTCAGGATATAGCAAGTATAGATATCTTGAAAGATGCTGCTTCTGCTGCGATATATGGATCAAGAGGTTCTCAAGGCGTAATAATTATTCAAACTAAAGGTGGAGTGCATGTACCATCAGGTACTACTTTCTCTGTAGAGTCTTTTTATGGTTTTAAAGAAGCAGCTAGACTTCCTGAAATGATGGACTATGCCACGTGGAGAGAATACCATATGGGTGCATATTTGGCAACTACTGCGGATTATGATCAATTGACTCCAGATGAGTACTACGACAAAGTAGTTTCAGCAGGATCTAATCAGGTATTGAGAAATAGATTCGAAAGCTTAGATGGATTCGATTGGTATGATGCCGTTTTGAAGTCTGGCATGCAAGCCAACAATTACGTTTCGATGAATCATAGAGATGGCGGTTCTTCATACTCTATGGGTCTTGGTTACCAAACAGAAACCGGTAACATCGAAAATGAGTCTTTAGACAAATACACGTTTAGAGCGAGCATCGATCAGGAGTTGAGCAAAAAGTTTAAGACAGGTGCGAGCTTTTCAGCTACTTTGACCAACAATGAAAGAGGTAATGCCAATGCCATGCAGGATGCATTTCGATTGAACCCTTTTTTGACACCTTGGAATATTGATACCAATTTAGAGGAGATTGAAGGCGAGCTTTTTCCCAATCCTGGAAAATTATTAGATCCAAACGATCCTTCAGGTGGGACTTACGCTATCAACAAAACAAGTACCTACAATCCACTACTAGAGATCGCCAATGCCACGGACGAAACGAGACAGTGGAATGTGCTAGGAAATATCTACTTGCAATACCAGATCGCAGACTGGATCAAAGTAAAGACTTCTTTGGCCACAGCTACTAAGCGCTATAGAAGAGGAAAATACTGGGGCGTGCTGACTGACAAAGGAAGTAAGAATGGAAACTTGGCATCTTCAGAAGTGTCTACTTATGACAACTTCAACTATGCTTGGGACAACCAATTGGATATCAATAAAACCATTGGCGACATTCATGCCTTCAATTTTATGGCATTGCAAAGTATCTATGCCGATCGTACAGAGAGAAGTCAGATGTCTTCACTTCAGCAACCATTCGAAACAGGTTTTTACAACGTAGGATCTGGTCAACAAAGTACTTTCAACCTTGGTAATTCATTTTCGCAAAATCAGTTGGCATCTTATGCCCTGCGTTTGAACTATATGTTGAATAACAAATACATTTTCACGGTGACCAATCGTTGGGATGGCGCTTCTCAGCTAGCCGAAGGTAGAAAATGGCAATCATTCCCGTCTGTATCTGCAGCGTGGAAAATCAGTGAAGAAGCATTCTTGAATGGAAACCCTGTAGTTTCTTCGTTGAAATTGAGAGCGAGTTATGGTACGACAGGTAGCCAGAGAGTGTCACCATATTCTTCAGTGAATACACTTAATACACAAAATTATTATGATTTCAACGGTGCGTCAGCCAATGGTTGGGTAGCTGGAAGCTTAGCCAACAAATTGTTGGGCTGGGAAACTACCACTGAAGTAAACGTTGGATTAGACTACAGCTTGATGAATTACAGAATCTCAGGTAGTATCGATTGGTACACTAGAGATACGGATGATTTGATTCTGGAGCAAACGTTGCCACTTGAAACTGGATATGGCGTGATCAAAGCGAACAATGCGCTGATCAGAAACACCGGAGTGGAGGTACTTTTGAAAACAGTAAATGTCGAAACGGCCAAAGTAAGATGGGAGACCACATTTACATTTAGTAAAAATGTGAACACCATTGAGGAACTATACGGTCAATCTGAAAACGATGATGTAGGAAATGGCTGGTTCATTGGTGAGTCTGTAAACTCTCATTACAACTATAAGTTTGACGGAATCTGGCAAGCGGATGAAACTGACTTAGCTGAACTATATAATCAGACCGAAGGACAGGCTAAAGTACTTGATGTAAATGGAGACGGAGTAATTGATCCAGACGACGATAGAATGATCTTGGGGTCATCTGATCCAAAGTGGACGGCTGGTTTAAACTCTCGATTGACTGTTGGCAATTTTGATTTCAACATCAATGCTTATGCAAACCAAGGCGTGTTGGCTTATAGCAATTTCCACCAAAACTTCGAAGATGTACGAGATAGAGGTCGTCAGAAGTTGAACATCGATAGCTGGTATATTCCACAAAACAATGTGGGCGTACCTGCACAAGCTTCAAACACGTATCCACAGCCAAGAAACGCAGGTACCTACTGGAGAAACGATCAAGTGGGCTACTACAAGGATGCCTCCTTTATCAAAATCAACAACATTTCATTGGGATATACATTGCCTAATGCCATGTTAGAAAAAATGAGAATCCAGAATCTCAGAGTATATGTAAACGTGCTCAACCCATTTGTATTCACAGAATATGATGGATGGGATCCTGAGTGGGCCGAAGCAAGTTTCGGTATTGGTAGAGTAAGTACCATCACTACTCAGTTGGGTTTAAGTCTTAAATTTTAATATAGAAAGACATGAAAAACATTATATCAATATTATCAATGACTTTGCTCTTCTTGGTAGGCTGTGAAAGCTTCCTGGAAGAGGAGAACAAGTCGAACGTGACAGCAGAAGAGTTTTATGTCACAGCAGAAGGGTTTGACGCTTTGGTGAATTCAAATTATTCATCACTCAGAGAAATATATGGCGATTTCGCCTGGATGTTTAGTGCAGGTACTGACATGTATTCAGAAGGTAGAGATCAAGAGCCTGTAGGATTGAGTAGGTATGCTGATCTCAATGCTTCGTCCGAAGGTGTGGATCATCTGTATAAGACATGTTACATCGCTATTCAAAGAGCCAATACAGGTCTCTACTATGCAGATATCACAGAGCAAAGAGATGACTTGGCGCAGTTGGTTGGAGAGTTGAAATATCTGAGAGCGCACGCATACTTTCTGTTGGTGCAATCTTATGGAGGTGTACCGTTGATCAATGAGTTTATTGCTGAGGCGGTTACTGAGTTCGATAGAAGTAGTGCAGAAGATATCTATACTCAGATTTTTACAGATTTAGGTGAAGCATTGCCAGCTGTAAGCACAAGTGCGTACGATGGTAGAGTCAACCAAAGAGCAGTACAGTTCTTATTGGCCAAAGCGCATTTGACTAGAGCTTATGAAAGCTTTGCAGCCAGTTCTGACTTTGCTGATGCCGCGAGCTATGCAGATTTGGCTATTGGCGGCCAAGCATTAGATATTCCATTCAGTGAGCTGTGGGCGCCAGGAAATGATTTGAATGCTGAGACTATTTTCTCTGTGCAGTTTGATGCTGGTTCGACTAGTGCTGATCCCGGAAAATTGGGTAATAGACAGCAGAATTTCTTCGGATCGTACACAGGAGGACCTGAGGTAGCAGGCAACGCGCCATACAAAAGTTATAACCTTTGCCCGAACCGCTTTGCCTTGAGCTTGTTTGAGCAAGGAGACGACAGATGGGAAGGTACTTTCATGACTACTGTATATGAGAGATACTTCGATTATTTCGATGTAGATGATCACTCTACGCTGACTGCCGCACAGTTCTATGCACCGGCATGGTACACTACTGCAGACAGCTTAGCTTTTAGAGCTACGCAGCCAGATGCAACTTATCGTCCTTTCGGAACTTACGATCCAGAAGGTGCCGATATCTCAGGCAACTGGGCTACCATCATCGTGAAGAAGTTTGATGATCCTACTTCATTGTTCGGGGCTAACGGCGACAATGGCCGTACGAGCAATAGAGACGTAGTGATCGCAAGATTGGCGGACGCTTATTTGGTAGCTGCCGAGGCTTACTTAGGAGCTGGCGATGCTACTACTGGTTTGGCTAGATTGAATGTGGTGAGAGCTAGAGCTAATGTAGCCGATGCTACCGCTGGTGAATTTGATCTCGACTACATCCTAGACGAAAGAGGTCGCGAGTTGCTAGGAGAATACCACAGATGGTTCGATCTGAAAAGAACCGGCAAGTTGGTTGAAAGGGCATCAGCTCATCACATGTATGTGGAAACTTCTAACTTCTCTGGAAATGGTGGCAATCTGAAAATCCTCAGACCTATCCCTCAAGAGGCGATAGACCTAAACCAGAACATGGATTTCCAACAAAATCCGGCATACAACTAAAAGCAATCAAAACGAACATATTACTGTAGAAGCTGGCGGCCAAATGGTCGGTCGCCAGGATTTCTACGGCCTTTTTGTTCGGATTTGATATGCATTTTCTAAAAGAAATCATTAGACATGAAAAAGATATTTTATTCAATACTAGCGAGTTTGACACTCGTGATGGCTGTCTCTTGTACAGACGATGACAATACTACAGATCAATCCATAGTGGTTGATATAGATCAAACACCAAGCGAATTTGCTCCGGTAAATTTGGATGGTGAATGGCCAAAATTTACTGGTAATATTTCCGCAGATGACAATCTCGTAAGCGTCATTTTTTATACGGATGATAATGCTTTTATGGAAGTAACTACTTTCGATGGAGGAGCTAAATCTTATGCTTTCGATGTCGAAGTGCCTTGGGCACTTGGTATCTCGTATGTAAGAGTAGTGGCTGAGTCTGCATCAGGAGATGTAGTAGAGGGACAAAGAAAAGTGAATGTAAAAGGTGGGCCTGAAATGTCAGTTGAATTGACGGAGTTAGAAGTTGACCTTTCGGTAAATCCTACAGAAACGATTTCTGGCTCAATTACATCTGTTTCAGGTTTGGCAGAGGTAGTTTACACCTTGACGCAAAATGGAACTTCTTCTGTGTACAAAACTATCAATCCTACGGGTACTGCAGCTAATGATTTCAGTATTTCAGAGGCTATCGATTTTGAATTAGGCATGGAAAGTTTCAAAATCGAAGCTAAAGATTCTAAAGGCAATGAGGCTTCACATACGATCAAGATCAATGTTGTAGAATCTCCAGTTTTTGAAATGTTCTCTTATACAGGAATCGAATTACATGGTACAGACAAAAGAAAAACTGGAGTAGCGATCGGTATTTCATTGGCTGACGGCAAAGAGCATGATTACGATGCTATCATAGGAGATACGAATGGCATGGAAATCGATTTCATGATTTCTAGCGCCGATTCTGGTACGCCACAAGTCAGATACTTCTCACCTTTGACTGAATATGGTGATAAATTCAAATTGGGAACAGAAGGCAATGCGGATTTGGTATTGAACGATACGCAATTCTCTAAACTCGACAGAGGAGATTCTGATTTCTTTGCTGCGGCAACTGCCGAAAGCATCCAAGCGATGAGTTTAACAGATGAAGGCGCTGAAGCTACAGACATTTTGAGAGATCTGGCTCACTCTTCTACTGGCGTAGATATCATCAACGGAAAAGTGGTGTACTTCGAAACCGATTGGGGCGCGCAGTGTCTGGTGATCATCAGAGAAACCATTGACAACAATGGCAACAGAAAAGGAGATAGCTATGTGCTAGACTTTAAGGTAGTTTATCAAACGAACTAATTGATATGAAGAGGTGATATTATACCTCGTCATATCGAGCGAAGGCGAGATATCCCCAGCGGCGTGCAGCATGTCGGGGATTTCTCTACTCCTTCGTCGGTTCGAAATGACGATGATAAAATATCCTTTACCCAAATTTTTAAAACCCATCCATCATGCGATTTTTTCAAATCTGCTTCATGGTCTTGTGCCTATGCGCATGTCAGCCAAAAGAATATACCCTTCATCTGGTGGGTGATTCTACCATGGCCGACAAGGAAAACCCTGAATCCAATCCTGAGTTTGGGTGGGGACAGGTATTGCCTGAGTTTTTCGATGGTAATGTCACTATTGTGAATCATGCAAAAAACGGACGCAGCACCAAGAGCTTCATAGAAGAAGGAAGATGGCAGCAAGTGATGGATGACCTGAATGTGGGTGATTATGTGTTCATCCAATTCGGTCACAACGACCAAAAAACGAATAAACCCGAACGATACGCCAACGCCTACTCTGGTTACCGTGCCAATTTGGAGAAAATGATAAAGGAAGTAAAATCAGCAGACGCGACCCCGATCATTTTTAGCTCGATTGTCAGACGAAATTTCAATGCAGACGGCGTACTCGAAGACACACACGGCGCATACCCATTCGTCGCCAGAACCATAGCCAAAGAAATGAACGTGCCATTTGTGGACATGCAAGTGTCATCAGAAAAACTGGTAAACGAGCTGGGAGACGAACCGTCTAAAGCGCTTTACCTCTGGGTACCAGCCGATACCAACGATTATTTCCCAAAAGGGAAACAAGACAATACCCATTTTTCAAAACAGGGCGCTCAGGCCATGTGCCAATTGGCTCTGGATGAAATGAAGAAATACAGATTCAACTTTTTGAACCACCTAAAAAAATAATGAAGCACCTGTTCATCATATTGATTTCAATAGTTACCCTTTTGACGGAAGTCAACAGCCAGCCACTAGCATTTCCTGGAGCAGAAGGGCATGGGCGATTCGTGTCTGGCGGACGAGGCGGACAAGTGATTCATGTCGCCAATCTCAACGATGAAGGAACAGGTAGTCTCCGAGCAGCATTGAAGCAGCCAGGTGCAAGAACCATCGTACTTGATGTGTCAGGCACCATCCAGTTAGCCTCTCCATTAGAAATAAAGAACGACAGCGTTACAATCGCTGGACAAAGTGCACCAGGAGCCGGCATCTGTTTGGCTAATTATCCGCTCAAAATCAAAGCCAATCAAGTGATCATACGGTATATCCGTGTGCGAATGGGCGATAAGACAGGAGTGGAAGGCGATGCAGTGAGTGCCACCCGACAGAAAAATATCATCATCGACCACTGCACCTTTAGCTGGGGTACAGATGAGACAGCGACGTTTTATGATAATGATAATTTCACCCTTCAGTGGAGCATCATTTCCGAGAGTCTCAACCAATCCGTACACAAAAAAGGCACCCACGGATACGGAGGTATATGGGGAGGCCTAGGCGCGAGTTTTCATCACAATTTGTTGGCACACCACACCAGCCGAAACCCAAGATTCTGCGGTGCGCGCTACCACAAGCAGCCCGAATTGGAAAAGGTGGATTTCTGGAACAATGTCATCTACAACTGGCAATTCAATGCGGCTTATGGTGGGGAAAAAGGCAATCACCAGATGATCAACAATTACTTTAAGTCCGGGCCTGCCACGCACGATTCCAAAAGGGCGAGAATAGTTGACCCATCTGCACCTTACGGTTATTTCTACGTGTCTGGCAACGTCGTGGAAGGTGAAGAAGCCATCAGTATCGATAACCGCGCTGGCATCGTGGGCGAAGTACCTGAGACCTATTTGCCAACTGCCCCGATGTGGCAGATGCATGCAGATGCGTCATCAGCTCAAAAGGCTTATGGTGAAGTACTGGCCTCGGCCGGAGCATCCTTAAATCGAGATGCGCTTGATCAAAGAATCATCGAAGAAGTACAAGCAGGGACTGCTTCAAAAGGCACAAAGAATGATGGCATCATAGACTCACAAGACCAGGTGGGCAGGTGGCCACCATTGAAAAATGAGCTGCCGTTAAAAGACACAGATCGCGACGGTATACCTGATGCTTGGGAGATTGCACAAGGACTTGATGAGCTAGATCCATCTGATCAATCCAAGACCAGCTTTCATCCATACTACACCAATCTGGAAATTTATTTAAACCAAATCATTGAAAATCAAGGACCAAATGAATAGGCTAAAACACATACTCATCCTTCTCACGCTTGCGGCTTGCAGTCAATCCGTTGGCGAAAAAGCAGCTAGTCACCCTATCGCAGCACAGCCCGCTGTTTTCGAACAGATGGCTAGTTCTGAGTTGATCAGGCATCCTGATCCACGGTTATTAGACTTTCGTGATACACCGAAGTGGGAGTACTCTAATGGTTTGGTTTGCTCTGCGATGATGCGGACCTATGAGGCCACCGGCAAGGAGAAGTTTTTGAACTATGTGAAATTCTATGCCGATTCTTTAGTACGTGAAGACGGAAGTATCAAAACCTATAAGAAGAGCGATTTCAACATCGATCGAATCAATTCGGGCAAGATCCTTTTCGACCTTTACCATCAGACGGGCGATGAAAAATACCGCTTGGCAATAGAAACACTCCGTGATCAAATGAAAGATCACCCAAGGCTGGCCTCTGGTGGTTTTTGGCATAAGAAAATTTACCCTGATCAAATGTGGCTTGACGGCTTGTATATGGGGTCTCCTTTCTTGGCGGAGTATGCCAAGGAGTTCAATGAGCCAGCGCTTTTCGATGACGTGGCGAATCAGTTCATCCTCGTCGATAGCTATACTTGGGACGCAGACAAGCAATTGTATTATCACGGCTACGACGACAGCCGCAAGCAGAAGTGGTCAAATCCTAAGACGGGCGTATCACCAAACTTCTGGGGCAGAGCCATGGGTTGGTATGCCATGGCTTTGGTAGATGTGCTGGACTTTCTGCCAGAGGATCATGCCAAGCGACCAGAGATTTTGGCCATTATCAATAAGATGGCCACAGGATTAGTGAAGTATCAAGATGCAGAAACAGGTCTTTGGTGGCAGATTCTAGATCGTGGTGGAGATGAGGGTAATTACCTGGAGGCATCGTGTTCTAGTATGTTTTCTTATTTCTTTTTGAAAGGCATCGAAAAAGGCTATTTATCAGAGGACTACAGAGCTGTGGCCAACAATGCCTACGAAGGCGTAGTGAAAAGTTTCGTGAAGCGAAACCAGGATGGCACCATCAGCTTGACGACCAACTGCGCAGTGGCTGGTTTGGGAGGTAATCCCTACAGAGATGCGTCTTATGAGTATTATGTCAACGAGCCTAAGAGAGACAACGATCCGAAAGGTGTTGGTCCATTTATTATGGCTTCGATCCTTTACAACAATCAGAATCAAGTGAAATAAATAGCGATGAGAGATACTGTCAGAGAGGAAAAGCATTTAAAACCCCACACTCACCGCACCTGTTGTGGTGTCTCTCAGGGTGGAGCAGAATGGAGCAGAACCCAGAACAGGTCTGGGGAAGGCGGTATTCTTTTAAACGCGTTTGCTTCCAAAGCACTCCTCCTCATGATAGTATCCTTAGTGTCATTCTCAAGTTTGGCACAAGCCAAATATGATATCGTAGTCGGTAAAGGCAGAAGAAGCGATTACCAAACCGTGCAGGAAGCCATTGATGCCATCCCTGATTTCCGTAAGGCTGTAACCACGGTGTACATCCAGGCAGGTACATACAAAGAAAAATTGATCTTGCCGGTGTCAAAGACCAATGTAAAATTCATCGGTGAAGATGCTGAAACTACGATCCTGACCTTTGACAATTATGCAGATCGACTGAATGCTTTTGGTGAAAAAATGGGCACTTCAGGTTCGGCCAGCTTTTATGTCTTTGCGGATGGGTTTACAGCCGAAAATATCACTTTCGAAAACAGCGCTGGCCCAGTAGGTCAGGCGGTGGCCGTCCGAGTGGATGGTGATCGAGTCGTCTTTCGAAATTGCAGATTCCTGGGTTTTCAGGACACGCTTTACACCTATGGAAAAGATAGTCGACAGTACTATGATCAGTGCTATATAGAAGGCACAACGGACTTCATTTTTGGTGCGTCGCAGGCCATTTTCAATCAATGTACCATTTTCTCCAAGAATGGTGGACACTACGTCACAGCTGCCAACACCGATATTGATCAAGCCTATGGATATGTCTTTCTTAACTGCAAACTGGAAAGCAATGCCCCCAGGCACGACGTGTATTTGGGTCGACCATGGCGCGATGATGCGCGCACGGTATTTATCAATTGTGAATTGGGTGAACATATCAAGCCGGAAGGCTGGCATAACTGGGGCAAGCGATACGCGGAGAAAAGGTCTTTTTATGCCGAGTATCAATCTTCTGGCCCAGGAGCTAATCCTGAAGGCCGGGTGAGTTGGTCTCGTCAGTTGACTGACGCACAGGCAAGTAAGTATACGCTGGATGCTGTCTTTGGCAGTTGGGATCCCGCAAAAAATGAGATTGTGAAGCCCTAAGTGGGAATAAATTAAAAGAGAATATGATGAGTTTTGGAAAATTGGTCTTGGTAGGAATTTTTGCCATTTTGAGCGTAGCTGGGTTAGAATATAGTACGCCCGAGAAAACGGAAGTTGATTGGATATATCAAAAGGTGGAGTTTGATATGCCCAAAGTAATCGAGCCTAGTTTTCCAGACTATCAGGTGAGTATCGCCACGTACGGTGCTGTAGCAGATGGAATGACCGACAATTCAAAAGCATTTGCAGCAGCTATCGCACATGTGGCTGGCAAGGGCGGAGGCAAAGTGGTCATTCCAAGAGGGATTTGGCTCACTGGCCCAATCACCCTAAAAAGCAACATCAATCTACATGCAGAGGCCGGTGCTTTGGTGGTCTTTGATGATGATTTTGACAAGTATCCTTTGATAGAAACCAGCTTCGAGGGACTCGAAACTTACCGATGTCTATCTCCCATATATGGAAAAAACTTGACCAATATAGCCATTACAGGTTCTGGTTCGTTCGATGGATCGGGTGACTCATGGCGCGCGGTGAAAAGAGAAAAATTGACAGCCAGTCAGTGGAATCGAAAAGTGAAAACCGGAGGTGTATTGAGCGACGACAAACAAACTTGGTATCCGAGTGAAAAGTCGAAACAAGGGGATACTGCTGGCAATTTCAATGTGCCAGATTTGGACACTATGGAAGAACACGAAGCCATCAAAGATTTCTTGCGTCCGGTCATGGTCAGTTTGATCGGCTGCAACAAAGTATTGCTGGATGGGCCAACCTTCCAAAATTCTCCGGCCTGGAACCTACACCCGCTGATGTGCGAAAACGTGATCTTAAGAAACCTGAATGTGCGAAACCCGTGGTACTCACAAAATGGTGATGGCGTGGATTTAGAGTCGTGCAAAAACGTGCTGATCTACAACAATACTTTCGACGTAGGAGATGATGCGATTTGTATCAAATCCGGTAAAAATGAGGACGGATTGAAAAGAGCCATTCCCACCGAAAACGTGATCATCAAAAACAATACCGTTTTCCATGGGCATGGAGGGTTTGTAGTAGGCAGTGAAATGTCTGGCGGAGTGAAAAATATGCACGTATCCAATTGTACATTCATCGGCACGGACTGTGGCCTAAGATTCAAGAGTACCCGAGGCCGTGGAGGCGTAGTAGAAAACATCTACATCTCCAACATTGACATGATCAACATTGGCGCAGAAGCCATTCGTTTCAATCTGTTTTACGGAGGAGAATCTCCAGTAGGTGCAGACGGCGAAGTAGGAAAGGCTCGTCAGAAAGTAGACGCCCTACCCGTGACAAGAACGACCCCTTCATTCAAAAACATTTCCATGAAAAACATCACTTCGACTGGATCAGGGATAGCCGGTTTCTTTCAGGGATTGCCAGAAATGAAGCTGCAAAACATCACGCTAGAGAATGTGGTACTGGAAGGCAAAAGAGGCATTACCATCATCGATGCGGAGGCATTTGATTGGTCTGGTGTCACAGTGAAGGCTGCCAAAGGCCGATCGATTACTTTGTTTAATACAAGCCAAATGAATTTTACAGACCTCACACTTTCAGGTGAAGGAGAACAAACGCTGATCAATGTTTATGGCGAAAGCCAAGTGGATTTTTCTAATTCAAGCATTAGCAAATCAGATATTTTGGTAGGAAAAGAAGTAGGGAAAGGAAAGGTGAAATTTGACTAATGAAAGGTAGGTTTTACATTTATAGAATGATCACATGGTGTTTTATTCTATGGGCGATAGGTTCGTGTGGCGAAGATGAAGTGACTGAGGAAATCGAGGAGGAGGTAATATTTGCCACCTCCATCGTTTTGACTGGCGAAGATCTTGAGACCGAAACCCAACGTCAGTTGCAGGTCACTTTTGTCCCCGACAATACCACCGACCAATCAGTGGCTTGGTCGGTTTCCGATGCTGCCATAGCTGAAATTTCAAGTACCGGCTTGCTTACCGCCAAACAAAACGGCACCGTGACGGTGACGGCGACTGCCTTGGATCAAAGTACAGTAACCGCAGACCTCACACTAGAAATTAGCAGTATTTACGAACCAAGTGGCGAAGACATAGAGGTGGCCACAGCAGAAGAATTGGTGGCAGCACTTGCCGATATAGCGCCGGGCGATGTGATTTTGCTCGCAGGTGGCACCTATGCCATGACAGACAGGATCGTGCTCAATACTTCAGGCACGGCTGCTGAACTAATCACCGTGATGGCTGATCCTGAGGCTACAGAAAGACCCATTTTGGATTTTTCTGTCCAAGAAGAAAATTCGTCCAATCAAGGCATTCAGCTCAAAGCGAATTATTGGCATTTCAAAGGATTGGATATTCGCAAAGCAGGAGACAATGGTATGCAGATCAAGGGGAGCAACAACACCATCGAGTTTTGTTCATTTTATGAAAATTCCGATACCGGTTTGCAGCTTGATGACGGGGCGGCTGATAATTTGATATTGAATTGCGACTCGTATTACAATGCGGACGCCAGTGTAGAAAATGCAGATGGTTTCGCCGCCAAGCTGGGTGTAGGCAGTGGTAACAAATTTGTGGGTTGCCGGGCGTGGCAAAACCTGGATGATGGCTGGGACGGATATTTGCGAGGTGCGGATCACGTGCAAACCGAATATGAAAGTTGCTGGGCAATCAAGAATGGCATCATGAAATCTGGCGAAGTAGGCGGAGGCGATGGCAATGGTTTCAAAACCGGAGGGAGCGATGACAAAGACCTTTCGCACCATGCTACCTACAAAAACTGTCTGGCCATAGGCAATGTGTTTGACGGCTTCGACCACAACAGTAATCGTGGAGCGGTAAGCCTCTATAATTGCGCCGCCTACGACAACGGCACCAATTACAACTTCAGTTCGAGCAATGCTTTGGCTTCATTAGAGGTGAAAAACTGTGCTGTTGTAGGTGCGACGGGCAGCCTTAATGCCACCAGCAAAGATATCACATTCAATAGCTGGCAAGATGAACTCAGCGCTACCAGCGACGACTATGAGAGCTTGGCTATTGATCTCTTGCTTGGTGAGAGACAAGCGGATGGTAGTCTGCCAGAGGTAGATTTTATGCAGTTGGTTTCTGGTAGTGATTTGATCGATGCTGGTACCAATGTTGGATTGACCTTTCAGGGTCAGGCACCAGATATAGGCGTTTTTGAAAAAGAAAATTAAGATCACGCAAGTAAATCCTAAGAGCATTCTGATTTTTATAGGGGTGCTCTTTTTTGTTGTGGTCAATGGTTTCTCGCAAGATGCGAAAATCGACACCAGCTATACGGTAAATAGCGCATTCCTAAAATATAAAAAGGATTTCCCCAGCATAGAAGTAGTGAAAGCAAATGCTAAAAATGTCTCGATTCGGAAAAATGTGATTTATCACAATACAGAATTAAGAGACCTTAAACTCGATATTTATAGTCCAAAAAACAATGATCAGAACTTTCCAGCCATTTTCCTGATACATGGTGGCGGTTGGAAATCTGGTGACAAATCACACATGCAGGCACTCGGGACAGTACTTGCCGAGCGAGGTTATGTGGCCATGGCCATGGAATATCGACTGTCGTCCGAAGCAAAATATCCAGCAGGTGTAGAGGATGTGAAAGCAGCCGTCAGATGGGCAATGGTTCATGCTTCAGAATTGAATATCGACACCTCCCAGTTAGTGCTGCTAGGCTGCTCGTCTGGTGCGCAAATGGCTTCTCTGATAGGGATGACCGCTCACGAAAATGGGTTGCCGATCCAGGCCGTCATCAATCTGGATGGCATCTTGGCATTTCATCACCCTGAATCCAGGGAAGGGGCATCTGCAGCACGTTGGCTGGGAGGGACCTATGCTGAAGCCAAAGAAAATTGGAAAGAAGCCTCGCCGCTGACCCATGCTGGAAAGGGTGATCCTCCCATTCTATTTGTCAATAGTCAGTATCCACGTTTCCATGCGGGTCGAGATGAGATGATCACGATTTTGAACCAAGAAGGTATTTATACGGAAGTCTACGAATGGCCTGATTCGCCCCATACTTTTTGGCTATTCGACCCGTGGTTTCGTCCTACAGTGGATCTCATCTTGAGTTTCCTCAATGAAACGTTGAAAAAGTAGTTTTTGCTAGTCCAATGTTGATTATTGAATACTGATCGCGTCTTCGTCATTCTATTTTTATGATGTGAAATAGAATCAATAGAAGACATGATAATAAATAAAAGCTACTTATGGGTGGCCGGTTTAGCGCTTTCGGTAGGCTGCAGCACCAATGCAAAAGATAATGTTGCCGAGGAAGGTACACTGACGATAGAAATAAAAAACCCTTTGGCATCCACCAGAAATGAAACGCTCGTTTTGGAAGATGACGAGCTATTTACAGATTCTTTGAAACCGCAAGGGGTGACTTTGCTCGGACATGCTGGAGAACTGATCGATAGTGATCAAGATGGGCAAGCGGATCAACTGGTCGTGAATGTGGACTTACAAGCCCAGTCCACCTTGAGCATCAATTGGCCCAATGATCTCAAATTGGGACAGCCATTGGATAAAAAGGTGCAAGCGGAAATCTCGCCTAAAGTAGGCGGGGAGTGGCAGGATAGAAAGTACGTGGGAGGTGATTTTCAAAACGTAGATTTTTTGCGCGTACCTGCTCCACATACAGATCATTCCTACTATATCAGATATGAAGGGCCGGGGATAGAAAATGAGTTGATTGGCTATCGATTTTATCTGGATTGGCGAAATGCGATGGATATTTTCGGAAAGAAGGTGGATACACTGGTACTTCAATCTGTTGGGTTGGATGGGTTTGATTCTTATCACGAAGAAGAACCATGGGGGCTGGACATTTTGAAAGCCGGCAAATCTTTGGGGATTGGGTCTATAGGCCAATATATCAATGGGAAAGTGGAACATTTCAAGCAGACCGATTCGGTCACTTGTGCGATCAAAGCCAACAATAAACTTTCGGCTACTATAGAAACCTCCTATTACGGATGGCAAACTTCGGATAAAAAGAGCAGCATCGTTTCCAATCTATCTATTGTATCGGGCGACCGATCGCTCCAGCATACGATAGCTTTTGATCAGCCAATAGCTGACTTCTGTACGGGCATTGTAAAGCACGACGCTGCTTCTAGTTTTGCCTCCTTGGTAGGCTCTAGCGGATGGGCTTACATCGCCACCTATGGCAAGCAAAGTCTGGCCGATGATAAGTTGGGGATGGCCATATTTTATAATACCAAAGATGTAAAAGAAGTGGTGGATTCCTCCTTCGATCATCTCATAGTATTTAAGCCGAATGAGGAAGTGAACTATCATTTGCTAGGCGCTTGGGAACAAGAAAAGAACGGAATCAAGTCCTTGGAAGCGTTTCAAAAATACCTCAACGCCAAATTGGATGCACTCAATCACCCTGTAGAAATTAGCGTAAAGCAGTCCTCATGAAAAGATATTTAAGTGTTGGTTTAGTTAGTTTAATAAGTGTGATCACCATGAATCAGTCGCGGGCTCAGCAGCCTGTTGCTGACACATTGGATATCGAGGCGTGCATAAGCACGTATGATGCGGATAAGTCCAGCCCGACCAAGGTGGGGCATCAGTTTTGGTTTGTCGATAAAGAATTTTTGGACGGTCGAACTTTGAAGCTAAGCGCTGTTGCTCCGGGGCTTGCGACTCACCCACCGCATCAGCACGAAGAGGATGAGTTCTTCTTTGTATTAGAAGGCACGGCAGAATTTTATTTGAATGGAAAAACGGTTGAAGTCAAACCGTATTCTACCCTGTATTGTCCATCATGGTCGATGCACGGGATCAAAAATGTAGGCGATACAGAATTGAAATACTTGGTGATAAAGAAGTATCAAAATTAAAGCTCATCAGTACCTGAAGTTACGACTGGAGCATGATGATAAACTGGGGGCAATCTGTATTTCTGGGTATGGGTTTAGATCATATTTATGAAGCAAAAGCACAATGTCATAGCCCGGCGATAGACCGGGCTATCTGCCGGGTGGTTGTAAGCAGATACTTTAAAGTCGAACACATAGCTGACGGATCCCCCGGATTTCCAGGTCGTCGTATCAAATCTGCAATCTGCTTTTAATCAGCTTGATATTGGATGCACTGATGTCATGATGTTTGGCGAGCGTTTCCCATTGGCAAAGTGCTTCTTTCGTTTGTTCAATGATTAGTTCGACTTGTTTTTGAGTGAGTGAACCTTCCTTGGCCAGTTTGATCAAATGCTCCATAGACGGGTTTTGGCCTTCACCCATGACCATAGTACTTTGATGACCTCTTGGTCCGGATGAAAAAGTGAGATCGTATGCTGGTGACATCTTCCATTCGCCATGCTTATCCATCAGAAAGGAGAAATTTTTGCCATGATCGTCACGATTGTGCGAAAACACGTTGAATACAGCCAGACGAAACATCTTTTCCACCTCTCTGAAATCTTTGGTTAGCGCTTCTGTGAGTGTCAGCAGGTCTTCGTAGTCTAGTACGGGAACTCTAAAATCCGAATGCAATAACCCACTGGCGGTATGCATGTGAAACCTTTCTTTGTTGGTTCGATCAAATCGCTTGGTGGCAAAATAGCCTGCACCTTGCTTGGCTGGAAAAAGCCGGGTAGGTGTCATGGAAATACCAGCTTCTTGAGCCATTAATGAATAGACGTATTCAATGGCACCGGCATCGGGACCATCCATACTGTTGGCAAATTTCACCATCCAGTATTCCTGATCTGGGCGCAATTGGCGTTCGCCGTGAAGAATATTTTGATTATTAGGATCTATGCCAATCAAAGCCTTAGGTCTGGCGCCTGCGGAAGATCCATTCAGCTTCACTAGTTCATTTAACACCTCGTCTGCCTCACCGGCTAAAACTTCTTGTGTTTGAGTAGCCAGGCTATCTAAATCTATGATGGTGTCAGCTGATTCATGACCTTGATCTGGCTCGTAGGTCAATGCGCCCAGGCCGAAGCGGCCAATATGTGCCAATCGGTCCAAAGGGCTAAACTGATTTGGAAGTAAGTTTTTGCTTTTAGCCAGTCGATCGAATAGCAATCTACCCCATCCATCCGGTAGACTATCATTGAAAACACCTGGTAGCCCTTCAAAGAGGCGAGGGTTGAAAGACTGCACGCCTTGCGTGAGCGGGAGTTTGAAAGGTGAAATATTGAGGCCTTTGCTGATATAATCAGGATGATATTCGAAGAATATGTCTTGATTTCTGATCGCCAATCGACCAACTGGAATAATGTCTTTCTCGAATTGGATGCCTACGCTAATCTGATCAATAGAAGCAGACTGGTTTATTTTTTCCATCCACGTTGCCGTTTTTTGTTTTCTTGGTTTTTAAGTACCTCATCTAGAGAGGTGAAGGTTTGCTTCACAGGATTTACTGCGTTTACTAAATCGTCCAGACAGCCCAATACCATGGCAAGCTTAAAAAAGGATTCCAACGATATTTTCCCCTGTTGCTCATATCTCCTCAATGTAGCCAGACTCACGCCCGACCGTTCGGCCAGTCCTGATTGTGTGAGCCCCTTTTCTAAACGAAGGTCACGTATGTTTTGAGCCATTTTTGTTAAGGCCTTTACGGAATTAAATAACATTATATTGTTAATTATAAAGCAAATATACTTATAAATACTAATATAATATTACTTATTGAATTAGATAGCCTTAGGCTTTTAACCCCTGCTCGGCAAATTGTGTAGGGGTAATGCCGAACTCATTTTTGAAGGCACGTGTGAATGAATTGGGTAAATCGTAGCCTACCATATAGCCCACTTCGGATACATTGATTTTGTTTTGTTCGAGTAGCTGTTTGGCTCTGGTCAGCCTAAAGGACTTGAGCAGTTCCATGGGTTTTTTGTCAGTGAGCTGCTTTACTTTTCTGATGAAGTGCATATGGCTCATGCCCACCATATCGCACATCTTGCCTACATCAAACTGAGAATCTGATACATGCTCTTCCATGAGTGAAGCTATTTTTTCTAAAAACTCCTCATCTACAGAAGTCACCTTTACCTCTTTAGGTTTGAATCTCAAGTCAGCCGCAAAGCGTTGCTTCATCTCGTCCCTAAATTCCAGCAGATTGCTTACACGAGCCAACAACAATTCAGGTAAGAATGGCTTAACAATGTAGGAGTCTGCTCCAGACTCATATCCAGAAATTCGCTTTTCGTCCAGTGCCAATGCAGTCAAAAGTATAACCGGCAAGTGACTGGTGGTGGGATTGGCCTTCACCTTGTCGCAGAAGGATATGCCGTCCAATTCCGGCATCATGATATCGCTGATGATGAGGTCTACATACTCTTCATCCAAAATGTCTAAGCCTGCTTGTCCATTTTCTGCCTGTAGTACGACATATCTTTCTTGAAGCAAACTAGATATAAAGAAGCGCATGTCGTCATTGTCTTCCACCACCAGTATACGCTTGCTTTCAGTGTCGGCAGTTGTAGTAGCGGCAGGCAGTGGGATTTCTGCAGCAAGCAAGTTGGCGTCTACAGTTTGTTGCAAATTGAAATCGCCCCATTCCTTCACTTCCTCTTCCGGAGTTAGGTCTTCAGGCAGGAAAACGGTGAAGGTGGTGCCTTTTCCTGGTTCGCTACTATAGCTGATTTTTCCCTGATGGAATTCGATCAAATCTTTGATGTAAGACAGGCCAATGCCGCTACTTTCTTGCAGTTCATTCGTCACAGGAGATTTTCCAATACTGAATCTTTCAAACAGGTGGTCTTGCAGGTTTTGGTCGATTCCTGTACCATCGTCAGACACCTGAAGTCTCACGAAATTAGATGGCTCGGCTTCATCGTTGCTCAATATTTTCACGCTGATCTTGCCTTTGGTCGGCGTGTATTTCATTGCATTGGAAAGTAGGTTGAATAGAATTTTTTCGACCTTGTCTTGATCGAAATAAAGGGTGAGTTTTTCGAAATCTGAATGAAAGCTCAAACGGATTTCTTTCTCGAGTGCTTTATTGGTGAATAGATTTTTGGTGTCTTTCACAAACTCTACCAAATCCGTTCGGTGAAGCTGAAGCTCCAGCGTGCCGGATTCGATACGCCGGATTTCAAGTAACTGATTGATCAATTTTTGTAGTCTGAGCGCATTCTTTTTGATCAACCCATAGAAACTGGAATTACTCGAATGGGATTCGGATTGCATCGTTAATTTTTCGATGGGACCCAGTATCAAGCTGAGCGGCGTCCTGAATTCGTGCGTGATGTTGGTGAAAAATTGCATTTTGGCTTGAGATAGCTTGTCGATCTTTTGCACGAGTTCTTCCAAAGCATCCTTTTGTTTTTGGATCTGATCATTTTTAGTGCCCAGTTCCTCATTGGCCGTATGGAGAGATCGGTTTAGTTTTTCAAGGATTTGCCTCTTTTTAATGATTTGATATTGGTAAAAGCCAATGGCAATTAAGAATGATGTGATAAGCAAAACGAACCAAGTTTGCTTCCAAATCGGCGGCTGCACCACAAAGGTGACACTGGCTGGGGTTTGGTCTACATTGCCCTCTTTGTCCATGGCTCTTACCTGAAACTGATAGGTATCGTCATCCAACCCGGTAAATGTGTGATTGTTGAGCGCTGAGTAGGCCGACCATTCGTCGTCGTTGAGTCGATAGGAATAGAGCAGTTCGGAGGCATCCGTTTTGTTAAAAAAATGCTTGCCAGACCAAAATATGGTGGTGTTGCCTGCATTGTCCACTTCTTTGGAGTAGATGTCTACGGTGGTTTCTGGTGCAATGCTGTCCTTTACAAAGCGGTGAGTCACGAATTTATCCCTTACGTTTTGATTGGGTGATTTTCCGGTGTACACGCGCCTTTTCCATTCTCTCAACGATCGGCTAATCCAAATTTCTTTTTGGTTACCGAGGTGTACCGAACCACCTTCGTATGATAGTGTAAGCGCTTCAGGCAGTGTGTTATTGATCCAAAAGCTGCCATTGTAAAAGCTGTATCCTCTGTCGGTCCCAAGCCAGATTTCAGTGCTGTCTTTAGCTGCGATACTAATGATGTTGTTGCTGATCAATCCCGTTTGAACAGAGTAGTTTTTCCAGCCATCGGCCTGCTGAATATATAGGCCATGCTGTCTGGATGCAACATAGAGTAGGTCATTGCGATCAGATATTACGTCATTTACATAATCATTGAGGTCGGTCTTTTGCATGTAGCTCCAAGAAGTCCCATCAAATTGACAAAGTGCAGTACCGCCAATCCACATATTCCCATCCTTGGATTGGGTGATGCCATAGGCATTTAGTTGGTTCAGGCCTTTGGTTCTCGAGCGGTGGTACACCAGTTTTCTCTCTGAGCTATATGGGTTTATTATTTGGACTAATCCACCGGTTTGCCCTAATTCCAGAAATACGTCCGTGCTACCACCTATCCAGATTGATCCATCCTGAGCCTCATGTATGGCGCGATAGTCAATCCCCCAGGAGAGAGAATCAAAGAGGATGTTGTTCCATTGTCCGTCATTTAGGTAGCCAGCACAGGCTTGTTTTTTGTCACTGCCAATGGCCCAAATCACATCCTCAGAAGAGGAGAAAAGGCTCACGGCTCCATCCATCATGCCTTGCTTTTTGCTGTATTGTTTCCAACTGTCCTGCGTGTTTGATATTGCGTTTCCTTTGAGGTCGATAAACCATGTGGTTCCATTCGATTGAAAGCATTGATAATTCAAACCATTGTAGGTCTTCCATTTGGTGTCAGAAAGATCTACCCGATACACTTCGGATTGGTAGCCTAGCACCCATAGGTCCGTATTATTGCCGGTATGTAGGACGATATGCCCCTGAGGAATATTGAGTGTCTGTGAGCTGTACTTGGTCCATTGGCCACTGGGCTGCATGGTGTATAGATTGCCGATGCCACTGAGCCACAGGTTGCCGTCCTTGGTTTCCAGGATGCTTTCAGAATATTCGTCATCGCCAAATTGCTGCCCATAGGGAATGGCTTCCCAACGGTAATTTTTGTATCGGATGGCTGGTAGTCGATTCGATTTGTTGATGATCCAAATGTCGCCTTTGGAGGTTTTTAGAATCTTCTGTTCGTAGCCTAGTTGCACGTCGTAATACTTGCTAAACAGGTTAAAGTTTATGGGAGATCCTGAAGTAATTTCTTCTTCAGAAAACATCATGATGTCGCCTTTTTCGTCTTCCAATTGATAAGTGACGGCCAGCCAAAGCTGACCAGGAGACACTTCGAATACATCCGAAATGTTGTCGAAATCATTATCGATAAGCAATTCAGAAGGCAATTCGACAAAGCGAAAATCTGGAATTAATGTTTTGGCGTTTTCCCACTTCCTTTTGGTGGTGAGTAGATAGGTTTCGTCTGTGGTTACGAAGATGGCTCCATGGGTAGTGCCGCAGACGATGTTGCCGCTATTGAGTTGAGCAATGGATTTGAATGAAAATCGGATGTCTTCTGATGCTTCGAATAGATTTTGCCAGCGATGATCATTAAATAAAAATAGGCCATGAGCTGTAGCAGCAAAAATTTGATCTTGTTTGTTGATGAATATTTTTTGAACAGGCAGGCCAGAAAGACCATCTTTCAATCCGTAATGTTGCCAATCGAAACCATCGTAGGATACTACCCCCGAGTCTAGGCCAAACCAGTACTTGTTGTTGTCTTTGGAGGAAGCGATGGAGCGAACGCCTTTGTCGTCTAGCTCTGGAAAGTATGAATATCTCCAATCCTCCAGCATGGGATCGGCAAATTGCGGTACGTATCGATCTTGGGCAGCAGCCCAAAAGGGCAACCATAAAACCAACAAAAGTAACTTCCTCATATCAACCATTTTTCTCCTGCGCATAGTCAAATGAATAGGTGCACAAACCTTGCATTTTAACTTAATGTAAAATAAATAATATGAAAGTTTTAAAAGAATGGAAACTGAAATTGAATAGGTGATGTTGAAAACTGAATAATCAAAACCACGAGATGCTTTTAGCATTGTATCTCAAGATTTCTGTGATAAAAAGAGCAGTGCGAGCCCATTCTGATTGAAGCTGGGGCACTATCGAATTAAAATTTTATTTACCTACTAGTGAAAAAGCAGACGGGAGTGTCTGCTTTTTCCATTTTATGGCTGCAGGTTTTGCAATGCTTCATACACAAGCTTAGCCACCACTTCTGCGCCTTCAGGCTGAAAGTGGGTATTGTCCTTTTTACCTTTTGGATAGGCTTGGTATTTTCCAGAGGGTAAATTCATGAAATATTTTTCAGTCACATAGGTTTCACTTTTTTTCGAGAAGGAATCCATGGAGAGCTGATTGAGATCAATCAAAAGTACATTCATTTCTGCAGCTACTTCTTTGGCTGCAGCCGGGTACTCGCCATGCACATTTTGTAGATGGCTATTTTCCCAAGGGTAGTTTCTAGCCACCGGCGTGAGTATGACTGGTATTGCTTCTTTCAGTCTCGTTTGAGAAACGTATAATCTAAGAAACTCCTTGTACCCTTCGATGTTTACATATCTAAGTGGTTTATGTTCGGCGGCATCGTTATGACCAAATTGCATGAGTACCAAGTCGCCCGTCCGAAGGCTATCATACACCTTCCGCCATCGACCTTCCTGAAAGAAGGTGCGTGTGCTCCTTCCACCTCTGGCTTTATTTACTATTCGAAAATTACCCGCTTGTACTTTGCCGTTTAACAATGCCTTTTGATCCTCAAATAATGCCTGAAAGACCTGACCCCATCCGGTGATAGGAAATCGTGTTTTCATATAGTCTTTGCCTTCGTCATAGTTGTCTGAATAGTCGGCAACGGTAGAGTCGCCGATGAGATAAATCACAACTTCCGGATCCTTTTCCCCTTGACAAGCTGCCAGCAAAAGCTGACATACAAAAATTGACAATGCTATTTTTTTCATGGTATCAAGGTACTGCGACTTACCACATGATCATATTCAATAATTCACAATTAATCTCCACGGTAAGGAGACACTGGGCTTCTTTTGGAATTGAGCGCACAAGCAAAGTAAAAATCAAAACATGGATATTTCATGATTGAATTGTATTAATGCAATGTTGGATATCAAACAAACTGTATATTTGATATTCAATTTTTTTTCATTCGATAATCTCGTAGTGGATGCGTTGGACAATTCGATTAATTAGTACGTGCTGTTGGCTTCTAGGCTTTGTTTGTTCTTTTGCTCAGGAAGGAGATCTGTTCCTGACTCATCATCACCATAATATTCCGGGACTCGATGATGTAAACTATCAAATCAAATCTGATAGCAAAGGACAACTGTACATTGCCAATCGATCCGGAGTAATACAATATGACGGAAAATCATGGAGTCATATTCCTACACCAAGTGCGGCTGTATCATTGGACTTGAATGATCAAGATCAGTTGTATGTGGGTTGTGTGGGTGACTTTGGACTTTTGACTATTGAGGATAAAAAGTTGCAGTACCATTCACTCGATTCTGTGTCTGATGATGACGGTTTGTATTTCCAAACTTTAAATCTGGGTTCTTCAGTGTTTTTCGTTAATGAGGAAACTATCGTGCGATATGATGTTCCTACTTCATCCATATCCAGAACCACCCTGGTGGACTATGATGATTTCTTTTCTAAGCTATTCGTGGTGGACGAAAAGATCCTGGTGCAAACAGACAAGGAACTCTACGAATTTGTGAATGATGAGCTAGTTGGTTTTGAGTGGCCGAAGTATCATTCAAGTGAATTCATTTTCTTTGAGAAGCACCCTGCTGCCAATGTCTATCTGGCCGGCACGACTGATAATGCCATTTATATTTATGAAGAAGGTGTTTTTACTCGGAGTAAAGTATCCGACTTATTGTACGACAATGAATCGTTTGTCGACAATGGTATTTGGGTAGATGATGACCACTTTGCGCTGAGCACATTGGAGAATGGGGCCATTCTTTATGACTTTCGTCAGGATCGCACGATAGAAGTGATCAATAGAGAAAAAGGTCTGCCAGATAATGAGGTTCACGCCATTGGGATAGATAGAGAGCACGGTTTATGGATCTCCCATGAATTTGGATTGTCCAGAATGGAACTGGGTATACCATTCAAAACATTCAGCAACTTTCAGGGATTACATGGACACCTATATGAGGCCTTTTTTTATGATAAAAGTTTGTATGTAGCGACTAGTGAAGGGGTTTATCATTTGACGAAAGTGGAGCGATACAAAAATGTGCCTTACTATGAAACAGTCAAAAAGAGAATTATAAAGTCGGTACCATCCAAGGCTACTCCGGAAGCTTCTGCTGATGATAATGAACCAGAGGAAGAAGTCGAAGAGGAGCCGCAACGTGTATTGTCTAAAAAAGAACAAAGGATCGCACGCCGAAAAGCCAAAAAAGCAAAGAGAAAGGCAGGTCGTGATGAAGGCGAAGAGGAGGAAGCTGCAGAGGAAGAAGAGGAACACAAGAATAAGCCTTCTCAAAAAATCTTTAAGCCAGTAGAAGAAATCACCATTATATCTAAAAACGTCCGTTTGCGAAAAATGAGAAAGCAACTGGCGGGCGAGGAATGGGTCTTTAAACATGTGGATGGTATCCATTTCAAAACAGAGTACTTTTTTGTGTATCAAGAAGATCTGTATGCAGCTGGGACTAGTGGCGTGTTTCTTATTAGAGGTGATAGTGCGGAAATGGTGATTCATGAGCCCATTCGTTTTGTTACACCAGAGAAAAAGCATGATCGATTGATTGTAGGAAACATGTACAACGAAGTCAAAATCTATTATAAGCAAGACGACCAATGGGTGGAGACGGAAAACCTCAACTTACATGGCGACTTGGTGAAAACTGCTTTTAATGATGAGAAAGGGCGAACGTGGTTTGCCACGCCTACGGCTCTGATTGAGTTTGATGACATCACCGTGGATCACTTCGATTACAAAATATTCAAATACAAAAATCAATTCATCGACAACCCCAGACTCACCTTTTTGAATGATCAATTGTATTTGATTAACAGCGAAGGCTATTTTTATCTTGATTCGTTGAAACTAAAGGTGGTACCGGACCAATCATTGATGAATATTTTGGGAAAGCCTCTTAAGCACTTGCAGCAAAGAGACGGCCAGGTATGGGTATTCAACGGTAAAAACTGGTACAAAATAGACCATGAAAAAAACATCGAATTGATGGAGGTATTTGGTCTATTTCCCGACATGTCCTTTGTATCTGCCTATGATGACCGACTGTGGGTAATAGATGGAGCCAATGACCTGTTAGAGTATCACCAATCTGAAGATGACAGTTTGTTCACTATGAGTCGTAGCTTCATCCGGCGTGCGACCAGCAACAAGGGAGATATCCAATTGAACGGTGAAATGATTTTTGACTACGATGAAAATACCTTCTATTTTGAGTTGAGTAAACCCGATTATCGCGGTATACTCAATACCACCTATCAGTACCGTGTCCTAGGCATAGATGACAGCTGGTCTGAATGGATAAGTAATCCGCAAATTACACTGAGTTATTTACAGCCAGGAACCTATAGCCTGGATGTCCGGACGCAGGATGCCTTTGGGAATATTGAGCGATTGGACTCTTTCAATTTTGAGATCAAACCTCCCTATTGGCAGACGCTATGGTTTTATAGCTTACAAATCTTAGTGATGATCTTACTGGTGGCCATCTCAGGTTTTATGAATCGTCGAGCCAAGGAAAAATACATCGTTATCACAGAAATACTGACCGTGCTCGCCCTGGTCTTGATCATTGAGTTTTTGCAAGCCATAGCAGTCGATTATTTCAATGTTGAAAGTTCGCCGGTCATGGATTTAGGAATTAACGTGCTGATCGCCTTCTGTATTTTTCCCCTAGAGCAAGCACTCAAAAGATACCTCAAAGCAGAAGAGAATCGAGGTGAGGGAGTAACTGGAAAGGGATTTCTGGAAATCATCGGGATTCCTAATCCGTTTGCTTCATCGGGTAAAAAGGGTAATCTGAATTGAAACAAATTCCTATTAAATCAAAGCAAAAACCCATTCTCGTCCTGAATGGCTGCAGGGATGCTCTTATCTTCGATCATTTCTCGTAAATCAATTTCAATGCCTCTGGAAATAGAGGTGATTGGTACGTCGTTGTAGGTACCTTCAAATGGGTTTTCAGAGTAGTCACCAATTTTTTCCATAAGGAAAAAGACCCAAATGATGAGTGCAGATAAAACAGGACAAATCCAATAGATCCAGCCATTGGCGGATTTGGCGATGTCCAATAAACCTAAAGGAACAAATAGCGAAAACAAGAGGGTGAGCCAAAGTGCGGTAGAAGCATACTGCCTTGGAAATGGGAAGTTTTTAATACGTTCTGCCTTGCCTTGATCTGTATAAAAACTGAAGATCAACTGATGCAATTCCATGTGCCGAAAATCCTCGAAGTACTCCTGATCTCTCAACTCTTGCAATCGCTGAGATTGGTTCTTCATGATTTGAGTGGCCATATTGGTTTTTCCTTCCAATCCTTGTATTTCTTCTGGAGACAAAAAACCTTCCATTTCTTGATCCAGACTTTTGTTGTAGGCTTCACACACCGTGGGTGCGTATTTACTTGTTAGTCTGTCTTCTTTATGCTCCCATGGCCGACTCAGTCTAAGCTGGTAGCGCAGGGCTGTAAGCCAGGCCACATGTCTATAAACGAGTTCTTTCTTTACCTCATCAGACTTTGCTCCTTTGACAAATGCCACTATCGCTGCACCAAAACTACGGCTGCTATTTACGATTCCACCGTATATCTTTCGTGCTTCCCAGGTCCGGTCGTACGAACTATTGTTTTTGAATCCAAGATAAAAGGCTACGGCAATACCCAGAATGCTGATTGGCTGCCAAGGGATATAAATATGAAAATCTATCAGGTGCGAAGCACCATAAATAAGCAGCGAATAAATCAACCCAAGGATAAATGGCTTTTTGGACCAGTTGAAGGTCATCCAAAATCCATAGTTTCTTTTGATATACATAGGTAAAAAAGTTTTACCTAAATATAAATGCTCTCTGTTGTCTTACAGTCAAGATAATCAAATAAATGTTTTTCATTGGGGTGAGGTACTTATTGTAAAGTTCTGAAATACTCCAATATCTTTCTAGCTTCTTCTTCGGAAAGATTCATGTCCGCCATCTCTACACCGTTGACTCGCTCTGCTAAGATTTTTGCAATA
Source organism: Reichenbachiella sp. (assembly GCF_033344935.1). Classification (NCBI taxonomy): domain Bacteria; kingdom Pseudomonadati; phylum Bacteroidota; class Cytophagia; order Cytophagales; family Reichenbachiellaceae; genus Reichenbachiella; species Reichenbachiella sp. The sequence continues at coordinate 1,303,261 of NZ_JAWPMM010000001.1, forward strand.
GGATCTTTTTGAGACATTTCCTTTGGATTGAGCATCATATTCATCACCCACTCCGGCGTTCTTCTATTCATAATACCCCAATGGGCAGGACCTTCCATTTGTCGGATTTCGTTGTGGCATACCCGACAGAGTTGGTCGTAAATTTTCTGACCTTCTGCCGCCATATTGGTATTTACAGGTTGCAAATCTAGTTTTTCGATTGGGCCTATTCCTATATTTTGCATGGGATCGCATGGATTAGAAGGAGGAGTGCATTGTAGCACGGCAATGGCGCAATAGCACAGGAGGATAATTCTGATAGACTTTTTCATAGTTTTAGGTTATTTGTTCTATCTAAAATTACCCTCCTCCAAGATTAATTCATATGATCTAGCTCATGTCATAGACTGATATTGATCTAGTTCAATAGGAGCATGTTAGCTTTACTTAAGACTATGCAGTGCCACACGATTGCCTTCGCAATCTTCGAAAACACCGATAAATCCGTATTCACCAATGCTCATTTTGGGTTGCATAGTTTTTCCCCCATTCGCATTAATTTTTTCTAAAGTGGCTTCGATATCTTCGACACCGAGGTACACTAAAGTGCCGTCGTGAGAGGGTACATAAGTATCGCCTTTCAGCAAGGTACCAGCAGCACCAGGAGCTTCTGGGTTGTTAGGAAACCAACCCATCAGTGCCGGTCCCATTTCGTTGATGTCAATTTTGATGTCAAATGATTTTTCATAGAAATCTTTGGCTCTGTCCATATCGTTGACAGGGATTTCAAACCAGGATACAGGATTCATAGTCGTTTGTTTTAAGTTTTATAATTGATTATTTGTCTTGAAGACGAATAGCCCATTTATTTTGGGACAGTTGATGAAAAATATTTTCGAAAAAATTATTCCTCTTGTCCGATCAACTAAATTTGGTATGAACTAAAAGTTAATAAATCCATGCTTGCTGTCATAGAAAGTAATCCTTTCTTGTTAAAGTTTGTCGCCATAGCACTCGCTGTGGTAGTGGTAGGTATTGTGCTGAAGATGCTCAAACAGACTCATGTCATTGTGTATATAATCACCGGTGTGGTGATTGGTCCGCATGTGTTGGGTATCGTGGATGATGCCGATTTGATAAGTTCTCTGGGATCTTTGGGGCTCGTACTACTCCTTTTTTTCATTGGAATGGAAATCTCACTTCCCAATCTAGTGGCCAACTGGCGTATATCAGTGATTGGAACTATCCTGCAAGTGATTATAAGTATTATGGCCGTTTGGCTCATAGGCCAATACTATGACTGGTCGCTGGCACGAATCCTCACACTAGGTTTTGTGGTGAGCCTGAGTAGCACGGCAGTGATTGTAAAACTACTGCAGGACTCAGGGGAAATGGATAACGTAGTGGGTCAGAACGTGCTAGGAATATTGCTAGTACAAGACGTGCTCATTGTTCCAATGCTCATTACCTTAAACTATCTGTCTGGTCAGGAGACGAGCATTACAGAAATCTGGATGCAAATCATCGGAGGAGTGCTGCTTATCGGTTTTGTTGTTTTTCTTTTCTATAAAGGGGAACTCAAATTACCGTTTCATAAAACCATCAAAAATGACCATGAAATTCAGGTGTTTTTTGCCTTTGGCCTCTGTTTTGGTTTTTCTATGATCACTGGTTTTTTTGGTTTGTCCACGGCTTTGGGTGCATTTGTGGCTGGCATCTTTGTGGCCACTTCAAAGTCTACAGAATGGTTTCATAAAAGCCTTTATTCATTCAAGGTCATCTTTGTGGCTCTCTTTTTTATTTCCATAGGTATGTTGATCAACATCAAATTTCTTTGGGAACACATCGTAATCATTCTAGCACTAGTAGGTGTGGTACTACTCACCAACTTGTTCATCAATGCGCTGATAATGCGAGGTTTCAAAATGAGCTGGAAGGATAGTCTTTATGCCGGAGCACTTCTTTCTCAAATCGGAGAATTCAGTTTTGTTCTAGGGCAGATCGCCTACTTCAATGAAATTATCACTGACTTTGCCTATCAATCTATAGTAGCAGTCATTTCCCTGACGTTGTTACTTAGCCCGATTTGGATCGGACTAACTAAAAAAGTGACAAAATAGATTATACACTTATCAGGTTTGAAATGCATTGCTCTTTGTGAGATTTACCCACCATTCTTACTGGTAAATTTTTGGAATTTAGTGATTCATAAAATTGTGAAACTTGTCCAAACTAAAGTACTTTCTTTTTACAGCCTTTTGGTGTGTAAATCTGGCAGACCTTTCTGCCCAGTATACCACTACTGGTCTTGACCTTGATGGCGATATGGCAGCTTGGTACGATGCCGCTATCGGGCAGGAAAAATCGCCTGTCTTGGAGGGGACTTTTTACAAACTTGAGCATGCGGCCTTAGATAAGAATCCATATTTCAAAGGAGCTCATTGGGCAAATGGTCACTTAACTTTCAATGGTCAGTCATATGATCAAGTGAGTTTGCTCTATAATGCTTTCCGAAATTTGCTACTCATTAGGAATACTGCCTTACAATTGTCGTCCATAGAACCCACCTTGCTGAATCAGCAAAAGGTAGATGGATTCACGATTCATGACCGGCAGTTTGTGCATTTGCGAGACTCGCTGGCTCCGAGTCATGGGCCTGGTTTTTATGAAAAATTCTACGACGGAGACAGCATTCAGTTTTATATTAAGCGGATTAAAAACGAGTACATTAGAGCCAATAGAGTAGAGTTTGTGGATGAAGACCGGTTTTATCTGTTTGATGGTCAGAAGTACACCAAGTTTGCCAATAAAAACACCTTGTATAAAACTTTCCCTGAAATAAAAGCTGAATTGAAAGCATATGGGAGCAGCTTGAAAACTAATTTGAAACGCGGTGATGAAGAGGGCGTGCTCAAGCTATTAAGGTATTGTGATAATTTATTGATGAAAAAATGAAAAGGCTGCTACTGTTCTTTTTTCTTAGTTATAGTGCCATTGGGGCAAGTCATGCCCAGGACAAAAGCCGTCCAGACTCATCTAAATTCATTACTATCCAGGCCGCACTTCAAGAGATAGAAAAAGACCATGAATTGAAAATCTACTACAAGGAGGAATGGCTAGGTAACACTGAGGTGGAACGATCTATCATGACCCTTCCAGACTTGGAGCAAAAACTAAAAGCTCTTTTTGCAGAGACTACGCTTGATTACTACATGCAGGGCGATCAAATTATTTTACTCAACAATACTTCCATAATTTCTCAGCCGGCCATCATTCAATTTTATGATCAAAGGAGCGAGGTGGATGAGGTGGACATAGTTTTCGCTCAGGATCAGCGAAGTAACAACTTGAACGTCGAGGAGGTATTACACACGATTGGGGTTCGGAGTAGATATATCAAGGGTCAAAAAAGCACAGTAGCCGGATATATCACTGACGCACAAACAGGAGATCCGGTAGAAGGCGCCTTCGTTTATATCCCAAGTCCATATCTGGGTACGTCTACAGATGCCCAGGGCTTTTACTCCATGTCTTTGCCTAGCGGAAAGCACAACCTATTTGTACAGTCTGTAAATATGAAAAATACCACCAGAAACCTGATGGTTTATTCAGATGGAAAATTGGACATAGGTTTGGAGGTGGATGTGATAGCATTGAATGCCGTCGTGGTAAATGCCAATCGCGAGGTGAATGTGCAAAGCCCTCAAATGGGACTGACTAAGATTGACCCTGAGAGCATGAAGATTGTGCCGGCACTACTTGGAGAAAAGGATTTGATTCGTGTATCCACCACCACTGCCGGTGTTCAGTATTTGGGCGAAGGCTCGGCCGGCATCAATATCAGAGGAGGTAAGGCAGATCAAAATCTGTTTCTTTTTGATGGCACTCCCATTTACAATACCAATCACTTTTTTGGTTTTTTCTCCGTTTTCAATAGTGATGCCTTGTCAGGCATGGAACTTTACAAAAGTGGTATCCCATCAGAATACGGGGGGCGTCTGTCTTCAGTCTTTGATGTCAGAACCAAGCAAGCCGATCAAGAGAAATTTTCAGGTACAGGGGGCATAGGGCCAGTGACTTCGCGATTGACCTTAGAAGTGCCTATTGGAAAAAAAGGGCCTACTGTAATGATAGGGGGTAGAGCCACTTATTCTGATTATGTCCTAAGTAAAATCAAAGATTCTCCATTAAAAAACAATGAAGCCGCCTTTTACGATTTGGTGGGTAAGATAGACTATCAATTAGGAGAGAAAGATGAGATTTCGGTTTCAGCCTATTATAGTCACGACAAATTCCAATTGTCTTCAGACACTTTATTGTCTTATACTGATTTTTCATATTCCAATCAGATACTTGCATTCAATTGGAAACACGTATTCAACGATAAGTGGCAAGGCCACCTTCATACTGGAGTAAGCAACTATGACTATAACATTGGATATGATGTATTGCCTACTCAAGCTTTTAGGATAGACTTTGGAGTTAGAGAACGATTGGCCTCTTTGAAGTTTGATAGATTTCTATCGGAGGCATTGAACTTGAACTTTGGTGTGGAGGCTAAATTTATAGATGTTCAACCTGGGAGTAAAACACCTACAGGCGAAGCTTCTTTAATCTCTCCAGATGCCTTGAGTAAAGAGCAAGGGAGGTCGACAGCCATGTTTGTTTCTGCAAGATACAGCCCATCTGAAAAATTCACTTTGGATGCTGGTCTGAGATACGATTTGTATACGGCTGTTGGTCCAGCTACTGTTAGGGAATATGCAGAGAACTCTCCTAAGGACTTGAGTTATGTCATTGGTACAAAAGACTATAGCAGCGGAGAGCGAATTACTACCTATCATGGTGCTGAGCCAAGACTGTCTGGTAAATATTCATTGAATGAGACCAGCTCAATTAAGGCTAGTTATGGGCGGACCAGGCAGAATATACATCTGTTGCTTAACGCCGCCTCTGTAGCCCCTACGGATATTTGGAGGCTATCTGGTACTCATATCAAACCTCAAATTGCAGATCAATGGGCGTTGGGCTATTACAAAAATATCTATGGCAAGCATACGATTGAATTGTCTGGAGAGGCCTACTACAAGAAAATTCAGAATCTAGTGGATTTTAAGGTCGGTGCGGATTTGCAATTCAATGAAGCCATTGAAACAGATTTGTTACAAGGACCTGGCCAATCGTATGGATTGGAATTGTCAGTCAAAAAATCATCTGGCTGGTTGACCGGGTGGGTCAATTATACCTATTCGAGATCCTTGATTCAGTTGAGGGGCGAATTTCCTGAAGAGACCATCAATAGCGGTGAGTTTTTCCCCACTGGCTATGACAAACCACACTACATCAATACGGTGACCAACTATAAGTTTTCCAGAAGATTTAGCATGACGCTCAGTGCGGTATATGCAACAGGTGTTCCGGTCACTTATCCTATTGGCAAGTGGGACTTCAAGAATTCTGAAAATTTGGTTTACTCGGATCGAAATGCTTTTCGGATACCCAACTATTTCAGGCTGGATTTAGGATTTAATATCGAAGGCAGTCACAAAATCAAAAAACTGGCCCACTCCTCGTGGAATTTTTCAATCTACAATGTATTGGGTAGAGATAATGTGTACTCTGTGTTTTTTAGGGTAGAAGAGGGAGAAGTGAAAGGCTATAAAATGAGTGTCTTTGCCAACCCAATTCCTACCATCACCTACAACTTTTCTTTTTGAAAATGAGAAATATAATAGTCATCATATTATTGCTTGCTTTCATTGGTTGTGTGGAGCCCTACGACTTCGGGGTGACTGAGACCGTTGAAGTCATGGTGATAGATGCGCAGCTTACCAATGAACAGAAAGCCCATCGAGTAGAATTGTCTTTGTCCAGAGCCATAGACAGTGAGTCTCCTTCAAAAGTAGCGGGGGCAGAAGTTCGATTCATAGAAGATGGCAACACCGAAATCAATTTGATTGAAACGGAGGCTGGTGTTTATGAAACAGCTTCCACTATATCAGGAAAGCCTGGTAGTTCCTATGTCTTGAGCATTACACTGGCCAACGGCACCACTTATCAATCTACACCGCAAGTCCTCGCCCCGCCTGTGGCCATAGATAGTGTTTATGGTAAGTATCTTGAACTTCCATCTGAAGAAAATGGTGAAGTTTTGAAAGGCATGCAATTTTTCATTGATACGCACGATGAGACCAGCGAAGTATCCTACTTCCGATATGAATATCTGGAAGATTTTGAAATCAAAGTTCCATACCCCTCAGGAATTGAGTGGTACCCAAGTACGCAAACCTATGGCCCCAGAGCGGAAGATATTGGTACATGCTACGGTAATGATCAAAACCAGAGTTTAATTATCGCAAGCACCAGTGGTCTTTCCGAAAATAGATTGTCTGAATTTCCAATTCAAATGGTGAGTGTTGATGATCCGCAGTTGGAGCATAGATATGCCTTAACGGTGCGACAGTATATGCTTAGTGCCAGTGCGTATCAGTACTATAAAAATCTACAGGAGAATAATGAATCATCAGGGAGTTTTTTTGATAAACAAAAAGGAACAATTGCAGGCAATATTTTCAATCAGAACAATCCTGCTGAACCAGTATTAGGTTTTTTTGAAGTGGCTGGTGTTTCCTCCGTTACTGATTTTTTCATTTCTAGTGACTTTAGAAGTCAGGGATTTATATCCAATTATGATTTGAGAAACTGTAATCCGCAAACAGCAGTAGATACGGTCCAAATCAATACGCTAAACAATGAATTGATGTCTGCCTACAACATCGTTGAATTTCCAGTTACAGTGCCCAATGGAGCTATTATTGTGTTGGTGCCTTGCAGTGATTGCCGAATCTATGCTGACAATAAAAAACCTGACTATTGGGATTAATATGAAGAAGTGTATAATCATATTACTGATATTGATTCCCGGATTATCGTTGGCTCAAAGCAACATCAGGGAAATCGTGTTTACTCATCTGAGCTCAACTGAGCTACTGGTTGGAGAGACATTACATTTTAAGAGCTATTTGCAAAGTGAGCAAACCGGCAAATTGTCAGAACTGAGCCGAATATTATATGTCGAAATCTTAAACGCTTCAGGAAGTCCGGTATATCAAACCAAGTTAGAAATAAATTCTGGGCAGTGCGCGGGTAGTTTTTTTGTTCCGACAGACTTGGAGACAGGCAATTATCAATTTGTTGCCTATACGCGATGGATGAAGAACTTCGATGAATTTTTTCATGAATCGTTGACTATCATTAATCCTTATATCAGTCAAAAATTTCAACAGGCGACTGTGTTGGAAATGAATGTACAAATAGCAGTAGAAGGTGAGAGGCTCTTGTCAAACGCCAAGAATAAAATTGTGATAAGAGTTACCGATCAGTTTCAAAGAGGTATAAGTAGGAAAGGAAAGATAGTATCGAATAAAGAAAGGGAATCTATTGAAGTAGCCACGGATGAATTTGGATTTTCTAGTTTTTATATAACTCCTGACTTTGATGAATCATATCAATTGATACTAGAAAAAGATCATGGGTTTGAATTTATTGATTTGCCAAAGCCATGTAAAGATTGTATTCAGCTTAGAGTCATTCAGACGGCGGATTTGTGGGTGATCAAATCGACATCCATTAATCCCGAAGATTTTACTCAAGGGCAGGTCGAGGTATTCAAAAATCAGGAAAGTGTTTTCTCAAGCCCTATTGTTTTGAATTCAGCATTGTCCATTCACAAGAATGATTTACCGAACGGTTTATTGCGGGTGGTGTATATAGATGATGAAGGAAAAGGTCAAGAGCGATTGATTTGGAATGAAGGAGCTCAACCAGATGAAAATCAATCTTTCGGAATCTATAAAACTAAATCTACGGTGGAGGAGAAATTTTCCGCCTTACCAGCTTCCAACTTGTCCATATCTGTAGAGCAAGTAGACACACGACGCGAGGCGTTGGGGATTTTTTGGTATGGGGAAGTGGGTAGTAAAATTGATCAAATTCTCCCCCATTCATTTTATCAAAACGTTACAGAAAACCAACTAGATAATTTGCTTCTTACTTCTAACTATACAGGTGGATTAGAAAACCCCGAAGAAGTAAAATACTTACCAGAATATCGTTCTGGTATTGTGCAAGGTCAGGTGACTAATAGGGAAAACGAGACCATCATTGATGTGCCAGTTGGTTTGGCTTTCTCCGGTATCAACAGGCAAATGAGTGTTACTACAACTGATTCGTCGGGGCGTTTTGTTTTGACTTATGACCTTGAGGTGTCAGATGGAGAACCAGTGATCGATATACTTTCAGAAGTGCCAAATGTTGAAATCTCTATAGAACCAGAATACTATGTTTCTTATCCTGAATTCACCAATATTCCAGTTGTTTTTGATTCAGCCAAAGTAGCAGCAATTGTGAAAAGGAGCATCAACAATCAGATCATGAACGCTTATTATGTAGAGGAAAAGGAAGGTTCAACGAAAGCTTACCGTCCTCAATTTGATCAAGTAAAAAGCTACAAACTCGACGATTTTACAAGATTCAATACAATGAGAGATACGTTTATTGAATTGATTGTAGAAGTTGGTGTAAGTAAAAACGAAGAAAAATATGAATTCAAAATGCGGTCGAAGGAGTTGGTCAACGGATTTTATGAGGAATACCCGACGTTGCTGCTGTTGGATGGAGCATTTGTTTCCTCCGAAGATTTAATGAATCTCTCTCCTTATCTGGTAGACCGAATCGATGTCATCAATCACAAATATTATTTTGGTAAAAGCATCTTTGATGGGATTTTATCTGTTCATACTGTGGCAAAAGACAAAGGAGGAATAGCATCAAAAGGGATGAATATCGACTTGGTTCCTGTACAAATGAATGATAAGTCACCCATCGTTCAAGTTACTCAAGAAGTGAATTCAAGAATTCCTGCTTATCAGGACCTCTTATATTGGGACCCAGCTGTTTATCACACGGGCGGCTCCTTACAATTAGACTTCTCTACATCGGATGTGAAAGGCATGTTCGAAATTCGAGTCGAGGGTATCTCCGTCGACGGAAATGCGCTAAGTCATCGGGCCTACTTTACGGTTGAATAGAGTAAGTTGAGCCATCGCGTAGCAACGTTCTAAACTCTTCGGTATCATATTTTGCCATACCTATTCGCATGGCTATGATTTTCCCTTCGGGAGAAATCACGAAGGTAGATGGGATACTCCGCCTTTCGAAGAAAGAAGGTAGCGGAGAAGCTTCTTTGTAAATGGGAAAGGTATAGGACTTCCTTTCGATGAAATTTTTGGCTTTGTCAAAATTTTCATCCCGACTGATCAGTACAAAAGCCACATTTTCTCCTTGCATTTTTTTGTATAAATCATGTATGTCTGGCATCTCAGCAACACAGGGAGGACACCAGGTAGCCCAAAAATTGAGGAAGACAGTCTGTCCCTTGAATTGACTAAAGTCAATAACACTGCCCTGTTCATCCAAGAGTTTAAAATCGTAGTCAGCTTCATACTGCTCATTTTCATCTAATACATCTGCTTGAATAATTCCCGTAGATAGAATCACACGCTGAAAGAAACCAGCCACCTCAGCGTATCCGAAAAAATAAATCGAACAAACCAATCCAATGATGAACCACCAGTCTTTGAGAATTTTTTTCATAAATCTTTGTAAATCAAACCTAATCCTAGGATGTGGAAAACTTCTTTGAACATATACAAAAGTAGAGTGATATTAATTCCTCGAGGTGATTAAATTTGATGCACTCAATTTTTCAACAGACAAAAAATAAAAGAATCGCATGAGTCAAAAGCATATTTCTTTGATTGCTACAGAGCACAATGTTCCAGTATCAGGTGTGGCAGCCGTGGTGGCCCTATTGGATGAAGGAGCGACCGTTCCCTTTATCTCTAGATATAGAAAAGAGCAAACCGGAAGTTTGGACGAAGTGGCTGTAGCCTATATCAAAGACCGTATTAGCAAGTTGCGTGATTTGGATAAGCGAAGAGAAGCGATTCTAAAATCAATTGATGAGCAGGGTAAGATGACAGATCAGTTGAAAAAGAAAATTGAAGGGGCATTGACAATGACCGAATTGGAGGATATCTACCTTCCCTACAAGCCCAAAAGAAAGACGCGTGGCTCTATGGCAAAGGAGAAAGGCTTGGAGCCATTGGCGAAATCCATTTTCGATCAGGGGTTAGGCGATCCTGAGGAATTGGCGCTAAAGTATATCGATGAGGAGAAGGGCGTGAAAGATGCAGAAGAGGCACTGCAAGGAGCCAGAGATATTATCGCCGAATGGGTAAGCGAAGATGCAGAAGTACGAGCTGGCTTGAGAAAACTCTTCTTGGATAAAGCAGTGATCAAGTCGACGGTCATGAAAGGCAAAGAACAAGAGGGACAGAAATACAAGGATTACTTTGAGTGGGAAGAACCATTGAAAAAATGCCCGTCTCACAGACTATTAGCTATGAGACGTGGTGAAAAAGAAATGATCTTGTCATTGGATATATTCCCAGATGAGAACGATGCCAATTTCCTATTAGAGAAAAAGATTATCACAGGCCAAAACGCCAATGTAGCGCAAGTAAAAATGGCGCTAAAAGATGCTTACAAGCGATTGTTAAAACCGTCCATGGAGACGGAAACCAGAGTATCGTCTAAGAAAACCGCTGATGATGAAGCGATTCAAGTATTCTCAGAAAATTTGAGGCAGTTGTTATTATCGCCAGCATTAGGGCAGAAAAATATCATGGCCCTAGATCCTGGATTTAGAACCGGTTGTAAGGTAGTGTGCCTGGACAAGCAAGGTAAGTTGCTTGAGTTCGAAGCGATATTTCCTCATGAACCGCAAAGAAGAACTGCCGAAGCTGCGGCTACTGTAAAACACATGGTAGATAAACATAACATAGAAGCCATTGCCATAGGCAACGGAACGGCCAGTCGCGAGTCTGAGAGTTTTATTAGATCCATTGGATTGTCAGCCAATGTTATCATAGCCATGGTCAGTGAAAGTGGTGCGTCGATCTATTCAGCTTCTGAAGTAGCGAGAGAGGAATTCCCAGATCAAGACTTGACAGTGAGAGGAGCCGTGTCGATTGGAAGGAGAATGATGGATCCATTGGCTGAATTGGTGAAAATTGATGCAAAATCAATAGGAGTAGGGCAATATCAGCACGACGTAGATCAAAATTCATTGAAGCATTCGCTGGATGATGTGGTAGAAAGTTGTGTGAATGGGGTGGGCGTAGAATTGAATACGGCAAGTAAACAATTGTTGACTTATGTTTCTGGATTGGGTCCGCAGTTGGCTGACAACATTGTGAAGTTTAGAAACGAAAACGGCCCATTCAAAAATAGAGAAGCACTGAAAAAAGTCCCTCGAATGGGCGACAAGGCTTTTGAACAAGCAGCTGGTTTCTTAAGGATTAGAGAAAGTAATAATGTGTTGGACGCAAGTGCCGTACACCCGGAGCGATATGCCACAGTGGAGAAGATGGCCACGGATCTCAACAGTACGGTGACTGATTTGGTAAAGGATTCATCCGTAAGAGCGAAAATTGATCCGAAGAAATATGTTACGGATGAAGTAGGATTGCCTACACTGAAAGATATTATGGATGAATTGGCCAAGCCGGGCCGTGATCCCCGTGAGCAATACGAAGCATTCAGTTTCCAGGAAGGTGTCAATGAAATTAAGGATTTAAAAGTCGGAATGAAACTACCTGGTATTGTTACCAACATCACCAAGTTTGGTGCATTCGTAGATGTAGGTGTACATCAGGATGGTTTGGTACACGTCAGTCAGTTGTCAGATTCTTTCGTCAGCGATCCGGCAGCTGTGGTCAAATTGCAGCAGCAAGTGCAAGTCACCGTTACTGAAATCAATGCGGCTCAGAAGAGAATTTCACTATCAATGAAATCGGATCCATTTGGCAAGCCCAAAAAGAAATTTGAGCGAAAGCAAGAGGCTAAACAAGAGGTGCAGGGAGATCTGCAATCCAAATTGGCCATGCTCAAGGGGAAATTTAATAGCTAAAACTTCGTTTTATATTATTGTTAAGGATTTTACCTATAAAAACTATAATTTAAACTAGGAAAAATCTTTTACTACATTTGTGGTAAACCAGAAATCAATAGAAAAGAGATAGAAATGCAGAAATCAATCCTATTCGCACTCAGTATTTTTTCATGTTGTGTGTTCCACTCTTCCTTTGCTCAGAAAAAAATTAAATATGACAAGGAAATTTTTCCTCTCATAGAAGCCAAAAATTTTGATCAGGCTATGCCCTTATTATGGGAATATTTGTCGGATCCTAAAAATGCAGAAGAGCCTAACCCAAACTTGCAGGTAGGTCTGTATTATGAAGGTCTGGTGAATGGTTATCATATCATTACTGATTCCACGGCTATTTTGGGCGCATCTGATACTGCAGTGATATACCTCACTAAAGCGAAGACTTTGATCACAGAAAAAGAACTTAAGAAGAATGATGAGTTTTATCAGGATTTCTATAGAAGAGATTTGAGGACCGGAGATTTTGGTATCAAGATTTCAGATGTTCAATTGGATATTGAGAAGAAACTTCAGAGTTTAAGAAATATCAATAAATATGCAAAATCCATTTATGCGGATTTGTATAGCCTAAATGTGGCTAATGAATTTTCAATGGCCGCCTATCAAGCATTTGCCAAACAATATCCAAATATTAATGATTTGTATTTGATGGCCAATGAGGACACAAAAGACAGTCTGGTAGCAATCATAGATAAAAACACAGAAATCAAGGAGAAGTTTGAGAACGTACGAGACGCAGTGAGCCGCATCGGAAAAAAAGGCTATAGTCCTGAGCTAGAATGGAAAGATATAGAGGCTTATGGTGAGGATGGTCTTACCTCTGTAGACTTTTTTGCAAATGATGTGGTTGCATGGAATTACGGTAAGTGGGCTGAGGACGCAGAAGATGTAATCAAACGAGATATTACGAGACTGAAAAGCCAAATATCACAGACTAACAAAGACCTGAAAGCTCAAGGAGAGAAGATCAATGGTGGTTCGGGGATTTTGGATGAAGAGCCAATTACTGAGATAGACCCTAATCTACTTGAGGATATCAATAAGTTTGATGAAAATTCAATTGCGATTGATTTGTTAAATATTTTGGTCAGCAAAAACAAGTTTGATTATTTGACAAGTGAAACATTAAACGAGCGATTGGCAGATCCTGATGATGTAGATTATCAGTTGGCGGTGTCGGATAGTCTGGTGCAACTTTTAGATATTATGGATGATGCGGTAGCAAAATTAGTAGAGCCCGGTATCACGATCGCTTCGAAAAAATACAATAAGCTGGTAGCCGAACAATATGGAGGAGAAATGGGGCTTATTAAGTATCGCAAAACATTGGAGAATGAGCTGATGGATTCAAGGGAAGAATGGATGGCTTATAATGAAAAATATAAATCCAGAGCGAGATGGGGTATCAGTGAAGATGGCAGTGAGTCACTTTATTTAATACCTAGAATGGATAGTACTTATGTAGCCCGTGACTTTTCTAAGTTTTATTCTATAGTATCTATGAAAGATGATTCATCTAATACCTACGTGGTTGGATTGGAATTTCAAGGTGCATCAGACAAAGGGTTTATCGCTCGAGTAAACAATGCGCGAACTATTCTTTGGAAAAGAAATTTTGATATAAAAGGATTTGCCTACAGTGATAGCGAGTTTTTGGTTGAAGGAAAGTTTATCCCATCTCAAGAAGGAACTGTGGCCGTATATATCTATTCATTGGTGCCGGAATCCAAAAAGAACATTGTTGCAGTTTCTGTAACGCCTGAGGGAGAGACCAACTGGGTGAACTCACTGAAAATCAGTCGAGCACCAGTTGATGTGAAATTCAATGACATTGTAAAAGAGACAATCTTCTACACAAAGACAGAAGAAGAGTTAGAAAATGGTGGAGGAGATCCGAATGATCCTGGGTACTTTGTAGTGGATAGAAGTGGTAACGTCAGATAAAATTTCCCTTTTTCTTGGTGCGGGCTTGTTAATCTTACTTTTTTCTTGCGGAACCAAGGACATAAGTAAGTCTTATGAAACTAGTCATGCGAATAGATTGTTGTCCAGTGATTCGCAAAAAGAATGGTCTTTAGTTAGTCGAATGGAGAATGGGGAAGATGTTTTTGGCCCCTGTTCGGAAAACAATACGCTCACTTTTGTTAATGCTACGGTAGACTCACTTTATATTATTGGCAAGCCGCCAACCTGTGGTTCGCCTTTGCCATTAGATACATTATATCAGGCGAAGTATACGGTTGATGGAGATAATGATGATTTCTTCTTAAACTCAATCAGCCTTACTGAAGAGCAGCACCAATCCATAGGTTCGGTACAGGTTGGTGAATTGACGTCTACACGGCTGAGCGTGAGTTATACTGAAAATGGTAATGCCATAGAGGAAAGCTATATCTACTAATTTCCTTCAATTTTCATTTGTTCATGGGATTGCCTATTTATCTTTCTAATTTTGCGTTTGAATAAACTCTCAATTATGAAACCGATGAACACAGGTTTGTCTACTGAGATATAACTGTCAAATATCTGGTTATATCTGCTGGACTACGGTGAGCATCAAAAAATTAACGTATGAAATTCCATAACTCAATCATTGATACAATCGGTGACACTCCTCTGGTAAAGTTGAATAGTGTGGCTAAAGGTGTAAAGGGAACCATTTTAGTCAAGTTAGAATACTTTAATCCTGGCAATTCCATGAAAGATAGAATGGCGCTCAAGATGATTGAAGATGCTGAGAAAAGTGGGGTCTTAAAGCCGGGAGGTACGATCATTGAAGGTACTTCTGGAAATACCGGAATGGGTTTGGCATTAGCTGCAATATCCAAAGGCTACAAGTGTATATTCACTTTGGCTGACAAACAAAGCCCCGAAAAAATGGATATTTTGAGAGCTGTTGGAGCAGAAGTACATGTATGTCCTACCAATGTGGAGCCTGAAGATCCACGTTCCTATTATTCGGTAGCCAAAAAATTGAATGAAGAAATCCCAAATTCCTTCTATCCTAATCAATATGACAACCTTTCCAATGCGCTAGCACATTACGAAAGTACTGGACCAGAAATCTGGAGAGATACTGAGGGAAAAATTACGCACTATGCGGCCGGTGTAGGAACTGGCGGTTCTATGTGCGGAGTTGCTAAATACCTCAAAGAACAAAGCCAGGACGTGGTAACGGTGGGTATCGATACGTACGGATCTGTGTTCAAGAAATATAAAGAGACGGGACAATTCGATGAGAATGAAGTTTATCCTTACTTGACTGAGGGCATCGGTGAAGACATCTTGCCAAAAAACGTAGACTTTAGTCTGATCGATCACTTTGTGAAAGTGACGGATAAGGACGGTGCTTTGATGACCAGAAGATTGGCCAAAGAAGAAGGAATGTTCGTGGGTTGGTCTTGTGGTTCTGCAGTACACGGTGCTATAGAATACGCCAAAGAAAACCTGAAAGAAGATGATGTGATGGTGATTATCATGCCTGATCATGGTACCAGATATCTCGGAAAAATTTACAACGATAACTGGATGCAAGACCATGGTTTCACCGAAACGGGAAGTTTTGCCACGGCTAGAGATATAGTAGCTGGCAAAAATGGTCAAGGTGAATTGTTTACAGTTGAAAGTGCCGCCAAAATTGGTGAAGTGATTGCCACTATGAACGAGCATGGTATCGACCAAGCTCCGGTGGTAAAAGATGACCAGTTTGTAGGTAGTATCTCAGATGCCAAAATCCTCAAGGCGGTAATTGAAAATCCTTCACTTAAGGATCAGCCAATTGCTGAAATCATGGATGCCTCATTCAAATTTATTGCCTTAGACAACACCGTGGATGTGATGTCCAAAATTCTGGATAAAGACACCAAAGCATTATTGGTCAGGGACGACAATAACAAAGTCCATATTTTGACACAGACTGATTTGTTGGTTAGTTTGACTAAGTAAATTGATTGAAAAAGATGGAAGTCAGAAGACTGAAGTGACGGACATTTCAATCTTCTGACTGCTGTCTCCTGTCACAAAATGAGTTTGTGAACCTGGCTTTTATTAGAACTTACCAAAACTATAGACTTGTGGTCAATAGTAGTTTACTCATTATTCTCCAATTTTTGAATTCTTTTATGCTGTGTTTGATTCTCCAGGGTCAAAGATTCTATCTTCTTATTCTGCTCGATCATATATAAGGTCAACTCTTCGATCTTTTGCAAGAGTTTAGCCTGCATGTCTACGATATCTACACCGTTCTCTTTTACTTCAGCAGCGCTTGGGATGTCAGGGAGGTGGTGATTTTTTTCGATGTATTTTTCCACTTCCTTGATTTCGTGCAGCTCATAGGCATCTTCAAAGACGTAATCTGGCCAGGATGCATTACTTGGTGCTCGAAACTTTGTGGCGTAGGCCTCTCCTGCTACATGAAGCTTGTAGGAGGGAGCCGTTGTTCCTATTCCAACATTTCCATTCGATAATAAATTCATGACGTCTGTTCCTGCGCCACCGCCTACCATAAATTTAAGAGTAGGGCTGGAAACACTGGCTACATTGGAGTTAAGAAATGCTATTCTGGCTCCTTGCGTGGAGCCACTTGTAGTCATAGTTACCAATTTAATTGCGCTGACCTCGTGCCCGGCCTCTCTTCTTCCGAAAGAAGCTATATCGTAGTCATTGATGTTGTATAAGTTTCCAAATGCGGTGAAACTACTTACCTTGCTACCATTGACACCTAAATTACTTGCAGATGTATTGTTGTGGGAACCTATTTCAAGTGATGATTTTGGATTCGTTGTCCCAATCCCCACATTTCCGTTAGCATCCACGGTAACTCTTTCCGTGCCACCAGTGAAAAAGCGCAGGTGGTTTTCTTTTACCAAAATCCGCGTATTGGTTTGCTACTGGTATTCCAGTGCAGAGTTTGGGTTTGGGTGATTGGCTCTCACGGCTAGTGGTAGCAGCATGGTCAATGTAAGTAGGTGTTTTGTTTTCATAGTTTTGATTTTTCTGATTTTCAAATTTTATGATCTATGCCTTGTTTCGTGTCCCCACGAATCATTTAAGGCTAGTGTGGACACGTGCCTTGGCGATTGAACTAAGTTTTATACAAAGGGATAGTATCTCAATTACTTTTAGAATTAAATATGAGGCAGTAGGTCGATAACAATTAAAAGTAATTCTCAAGAAATGCTGGTGCAATGCTAAAAATTTCATTTTGGTTTTAAAAAACAAAACGCTGTTTTATCCTAGAACAATAGTTTGTGCTTTTATAAGTTGTGATCAATGTATTGCGATTTCATATTGTAATTTGATAAAATGTAGGAGAACCTTCATTGTTTTGCTTGTTAACAATTATCTGCGTTTGATTTACTGTTTTCTACAGTTCATCCCTACTTCAAAAAAAACCTTCAATTAGCTATCTAGATTTACGTTTTTCACAAACATAAATTTAGATAATCATGAAAATCTTAACCCTAGGAGTAAGGCTGTTAGCATTAGTTGCAATGCTAATTTTTATCCAATCTTGTGATCTTGAAGATTTAACGGATAAGGATGATGATGATGACAAAGAAGTATTTTTTGTAGGTAGTCTACCTTCAAAATTCACCGGTGGTTGGTATGATGATACCGGTAATCTTACGTTTGATATTGGGTCTGAAGATTCTGAACATTATATAGGCATAAGCCCTGGAATCTATTATGTCTATGACGAATATCAGATTATAGATGATGTATATAAAGTAATAGGAACGCCTGATTCAGGAAGCGATAAGACTTTTTACATAAAAGAGTCTGATACTATTGGGGAAATTGAAATTAGTCAGGTAAGCGCAACATCAGGTTTTGCTAATTATACTGATACAGCCCCTGTGACAGTGTCTGCACCAGTGGCTAACTTTTCTGCTTCCGACCAAACCATTGAAGAAGGCGAGTCGGTTACGTTTACCAATACATCTACTGGTGATGGCTCTTATTCATGGGTTTTTGAAGGTGGGAGTCCAAGTAGTTCATCTAGTGAGAACCCAACGGTGACCTATAATACGCCGGGCAAATATGATGTTAAACTAACAGTAACAAACAGTGCAGGAACCGATATAGAAACTAAGACAGATCACATTACAGTGACTGCAACTTCCGTAATGAGAGGTTTTGCCTGGTGTGGAAGCTCTACAACAGCTAGCTATACACCAAGTACAGGTTATTCCTATAATTCTGAAGGAGGAGCTATTACTGTAACCAGATCTACTACTGGTTCTTATGCAGTGAAATTCGGAGGTATGGCCATGACCAATGGGCATGTACAAGCGGCCCTTTATGGTGGTAGTGAAGGTGCAGTAAGAGTATTGAGTTGGTCCAATTCTGGGAATGATCTTGTAGCTAACATTCGAACTTTTGACAAGGATGCTAATCTGGCTGATCGGGCATTTAATATATATGTGACTGGTACAGGGTTTGAAGGAGCATATTTATATGCAGATCAGGAAACTGCAGGAAGCTACACACCAAATACAGCTAAGTCTTACAATAGTAGTGGGAGTGCCCCTACTATAAGTAGTCCTTCGGTAGGTACATACACAGTAACCATTCCTGGTGTAGGAGCTGGTAACTTAGGAAATGTGCAGGTCACAGCTGCTAGTACTGTTAGCGCAATTGCCAAGATCAAAGAATGGACTATTAGTGGGAGTGATTTAAAAGTAGAAGTTAGAACCTATCATTCCGGTACTGGAGCATTAAAGGATGCCGAATTTAATTTGCTTTACACAAAAAATCTAACGGATATCAAGGGAGGTTACTGCTGGGCCGATTTAGAGTCTTCTACATCAACTTACACACCTTTTAGAAATGGTAATACAGGTTCCGGAAATATCACGTCTAAAAAAACTAGTACAGGTACTTATGAGGTGATTGTACCCAACCAAGCAGGTAGCGGCAATACTATTTTGACTACCACGTATGGAGATAATAACTATAAGGCTGTCGTAGGTGGCTGGAGTACTCAAGGCTCGGATTTGAGGGTAACTGTATATACCTATAACAGCAGTGGTGTAGCCACGGATGCAGAATTCTCCTTCTTTACTATTTATAAAGACTAATCAGAAAGCCGTTTAAGGTTTGTGAAAAATGATGCCCTAAATTCTAAACAGCCTCTGGTTTTATAAGAAAGCGCCCTTCATAATTATGCAAGGGCGTTTTTTGTTTGATCCATTGATTTAATAATTTCTTCACATCGGTTGAAAAAGTTCATTCTTATTTAAAGCTGTATTAATCACTAATTCATATAAGAAAGCTATGCTTGCATTGGAAAAAATGCAAGTGAGATGAAATTGATAAACAGATTTTTAGTTGTTCTGATCGTACTAAGTGCCTCTTCTTGCGCATTTGATGATGACCCTCAACCAAGTACCAGAGACCAAGAAGGGGGAGAAAGAGACTTACTTGAGCTCATAGGAGCCATTGAGGATTAAGTGATTGGTTAGTATATATGAAAAATAAACTACCCATCATAGTAAGCCTCACTTCCATTCAATCCAAATTGGATAGGGCAAGTTTAACCATCCAATCAATTCTTGATCAAAGCGTAAAGGCGGATAGAGTGGTGCTTTGGCTGTCAGAAGAAGCTCATTTAGCAGATGACGGCATTCAGGAGATACCTAATTCACTAAAAGAACTGGTGGACAAAGGGCTTGAAATTCGATGGACCAAAAACATTGGTGCCTATAGGAAATTAATTCCAACTGCCAAACTGATGAATCATGAAAGTTGTTTGATCGTAACAGCGGCAGATGATGTGCTGTACCCAAGTAATTGGCTGCGAGGCTTAAAAGAGGAGTATTACAAAAATGAAGGCTGTGTCATCTGCTATCAGGGCAGAATCATGGACAAAGCAGCATCGTGGAGCAAATGGACCGCGGGAAAGAAATTGAAGCCTTATCAGCAGTGGATAAAAACAAATGAGGTTACTGACAAAAGTAAACTAGGACCAAATATTGAACTTTTCCCAGATGGAAAGGGAGGGGTGTTATATCCAAGTGATAGATTGCATGAGGAGATATTCAACAAATCCGTGTATTTGAAAATGGCTCCAACTGATGAGGACATCTGGTTCAAAACCATCACCATGATGACAGACACGAAAGTAAAGTGTATTGAAAATACTTACAATTTGCCTGAAACAGAACAAACTATCAATTCTCGTTTTTTCGGTTTATTAAAATCTGATAGCAACGATCAATTGATTCACCAGCTGTTGGAGAGATATCAACTGATTTAGTCAATTCATTTTCTGGTTTTTGAAATCAAAATTTACTATTGGAATTTGAATTGTTGTTTGCTTCTATGAAAGAATAATTCATATTTGCCATTCAACATTTCAGGCATTGGACAAAAACGCACCCATTGGAATTTTTGATAGCGGCGTAGGGGGACTTACCGTTGCACAGGCAGTGAAAAATTTGCTTCCCGAAGAAGATATGATCTACTTCGGAGACAGTGCGCATTTGCCGTATGGCGATAAATCTGCAGCCACCATCCAGGCCTATTCTATCAAGATTACAGACATATTATTGCAACGTGGATGCAAGGTAATTCTGATTGCATGCAATTCAGCATCGGCTGCAGCCTTCGATTTGATCAAAGCTTATGTAGGCAGCAAGGCGCACGTGATTAATGTGATTGACCCCGTGATTGAACATTTGAAGGAAGGGGTGTCTAGAAAAAAAGTGGGTTTGATTGGCACGCTTCAGACGGTCAATTCAAAAGTCTTTGAGACTAAAATCAAAAATGAAAGTATAGATGTTGAGTTTAGTGCTTTGGCTACACCTTTGTTAGTACCTATGATCGAAGAAGGTTTTATACATAATTCGGTCAGCCAAGAGATTATTGCCAACTATCTCAGTGATCCGTCGTTAGCCCATATCGATGCGTTGATTTTAGGATGTACACATTATCCTATCATCAAAGAAGACATAAAAGAATTTTACAAAAGCAAGGTAGAATTAGTTGATTCTGCTAATATTGTAGCTCGAAGCTTAAAACAGCAATTAAAGGCCCTGAATTTACTAAGCGACAAGACAAATGGCAATGACCAATTTCTCGTATCAGACTATACCCCAGCTTTTGAAAAAGCAGCGCGCCTTTTCTTCAACAAGGAAATTCACCTTGAGAAGTACCCTCTCTGGGAGTAATTGTTGCTGTTGTTGTTGCTAATTTGATCCTAAATATAGGATCATTCTTTTCTGCCTACCAGGAAGGCGAAGTCACTGGAAATTCCTCTGAGAATTCTTAACTTACTTTTTTATTTAATCACTGATGATAGCATTTTTATTCTATCTCCCATTTCTGTTGGTATTTGTGCTTTTGGCGGTGTATGCCGAACGCAAGGTGTCTGCCTTTATGCAAGATCGACTAGGGCCGATGGTGGCGGGTAAATATGGTATTCTGCAAACATTCGCAGATGTATTGAAGATGCTTCAAAAAGAAGATATCATCACCAAATCTGCGGATAAAGTGCTATTCATATTAGCACCCTTGGTTATTTTCACAGCGATTTTCGCGGGTTTTGCTGTGTTGCCACTTACCTCAGACATTACTGGCTCGCAGGTAGAAACAGGGATTTATTTCTTAATGGCAGTCATTTCGTTGGATGTCATTGGCATCCTGATGGCTGGCTGGGGATCGAATAGCAAGTTTTCGCTTTTTGGATCTCTTAGAGCTGTCGCTCAAATTGTGTCTTATGAAATCCCATTGG
Source organism: Reichenbachiella sp. (assembly GCF_033344935.1). Lineage (NCBI taxonomy): Bacteria > Pseudomonadati > Bacteroidota > Cytophagia > Cytophagales > Reichenbachiellaceae > Reichenbachiella > Reichenbachiella sp. Next base: position 1,325,049 of record NZ_JAWPMM010000001.1, read on the forward strand.
GTCTTTCAATACTATGTGTGGTCATGGTTACACAAACCCTAAATCTGCAAGAGATGTCCATCCAGCAGGGATTGCTCAATACTGAAAATACTTATGGCGGATTCCTGGCTTGGAACGTTATGCGTTATCCCATGCTCTGGATTGTTTTCTTGATTTACTTCATCGCTTCATTGGCAGAATCGAATCGTACGCCTTTCGATTTACCGGAATCAGAATCTGAACTGATCGGCGGTTTTCATACTGAATATTCAGGTTTTAGATGGGCGATCATTATGCTAGGCGAATACGGTATGATGCTTCTGGTTTCACTGGTGGCCGTCATTCTGTTCTTTGGAAGTTGGAATACACCATTACCGAATATGGGCGCAGTGAAATTAGCAGATTGGACGTCTGGCACGCATGGCACCCTTTTAGGCGATGCTTTGGGGATATTCTGGTTAATCGGAAAAGCTATGGTCTTGGTATTTGTGCAAATGTGGGTGCGCTGGACTTACCCTCGTGTGAGAGTAGATCAGATGATGGCTTTGAGCTGGAAGTACCTGACACCGATCGGGCTGTTTATGGTATTTGTGTGTGGGATTTGGAAATTGTGGATAGGCTAACCGACTAAATGATTTGAAACAATATTTTAAAAATATCATCCAAACCACTGCATCTCTGGCTTATGGCCTGAAGATCACCATGCGCCATTTCTGGCAAGCAAGGACTTCGCGTACGCCCGTGGGAGTAGAGGACAAAACCTATTTCGAGCAAAAGGATGGGATTGTGACTTTGCAATATCCTTTTGAGCAGTTGCCTGTGCCTGACACCGGCCGGTACCAGCTGAACAATGAAATCGATGATTGTATTGTCTGTGACAAATGTGCCAAAGTTTGCCCGGTAAACTGTATCGATATAGAGCCGGTACGTGCCGTAGATGAAATCGGCAAAACCTCAGACGGTACGTCTAAAAGAATTTATGCGGCTAAGTTCGACATCGACATGTCGAAATGTTGCTTCTGTGGACTCTGCACGGTGGTTTGCCCTACGGAGTGTCTCACCATGACCAAGGATTACGACTTCAGTGTATTCGATCTGAAAGAGCACAACTTTGAGTTTGGTGAAATGAGTCCTGAATTGGTAGCTGAGAAAAAAGCTGAATTCGAAGCGCATCAGGCTGAAAAGGAAAAAGCAAAAGCAGCAGCGGCTGCAGCAAAAGCAGATACTGCGACTTCAGGTGAGACTAGCGAAAAGCCTAAAACTGGCGGGTTTAAACCAAAAGTGAAAATGGGTAAGCCGGCAGTGAAGAAGATAGAAGATGGAAGTCCGAAGTCGGAAGCAGCGGATGCCAAGCCAGCAAGGCCAGCTTTCAAGCCGAAAGTAAAACCTGCTGTGAAGAAGGCAGAAGACGGAAGTCAGAAGTCGGAAGCTGAGAATACTAAGCCTAACGCCCAAAGTTCAAAGCCAGTCTTTAAGCCGAAGGTGAAACCAGTGGTGAAGAAGCAGGAAGACTCAGGAGTGGACGTTTCAAAGTCGGAGGATAAACCAAAAGCTGCGAAACCTGTCTTCAAACCTAAGGTAAAGACGGTAGTGAAGAAGACAGAAGACGGAAGTCAGAAGTCGGAAGGTTCAAAGCCTAAAGCCCAAAGCCCAAGGCCAGTTTTTCGACCTAAGATCAAACCCAAGAAGAAAGATTAAATGGAGGGATTGAACGTCATCGCATTTTATATCCTGGCCGGATTCTCCGTGTTTTCTGCCTTAGGGATTCTTTTTGCCAAAAACGTGGTGCATGCGGTATTTATGCTGGTGCTGGTGTTTTTGGGCATTGCGGGAGTATTCATTATTTCTAATGCGGAGTTTGTGGGTGTGACCCAGATCATGATTTATATAGGCGGTGTCTTGATCTTGATGATGTTTGGTATTATGCTCTCGCATCGGATTGATGGCAATAGATTAGAAACTCAAAACCGCAATGTGGTGGTTGGGAGTTTGATTGGTTTGGGTCTGTTGGGCGTGCTGTTGTATCCCATCCAAGGTGGCTTTCCATTATACAATTTTGAGAAGGGCGCAGAAATCGGATTGAATGTAACCGAGCAGATCGGTGTACACCTGATGACCACCGAACTGATTGCGCTGGAAGTAACTGCTGTGCTGCTCCTGATGGCGCTGGTAGGGGCGGCCTATATCGCTGGCCACAACTTAAAAAAGAAACATGGTACCGATTGAGCATTATATCATATTTAGCGCCCTGCTATTGTCGATTGGGCTTGTGATCATCCTGATCAAAAGGAGTGTGATCATGATTCTCGCTGGTGTGGAGTTGATCCTCAATGCCGCCAATATCAACTTGATCGCTTTCTCGCAAAACGACCCGAATCTGACTGGTCAGATGATGACATTATTCGTGATTGTGGTAGCAGTGGCTGAATCGGCCGTGGCACTGGCGATCGTCTATCAGATATTCAGACATCAGGGCGTATCCGATGTCGACCAACTCAACGAACTCAAAGGGTGATGTTAAAGTACACTGACATACTACCATTGATGATTCTATTCTTACCACTTGTCGGTGGAATACTATCGTATTTAGTCCCAAATAAACGATCAGGTTTGATAGCGGTGATTACTGCGACTCTCATTTTAGTTTATTCGGTAAGTGCATTCTTTTATATACCATTTGAAACTGGTTTAGATTTGGATTGGATTACAGCAGGTAATCAAGTGTTCCAAGTAGGATTGTACTATGACCAAATATCGGGGATCATGTGTATCGTCGTGGCTATTGTAGCTTTATTGGTCTCTATATTCTCTTTGGAATACATGAAGCATGATGCGGCACAGCCCCGATATTTTGCCCTATTAGGTCTTTTTGCTTTTTCGATGTATGGCATTGTGTTGTCTTCGAACCTGCTACTCACTTTTATTTTCTGGGAATTAGTAGGATTTAGTTCTTATCTCTTAATCGGATTTTGGTTTGAAAAAGCAGCACCACCGATTTCGTCATTCAAAGCTTTTCTCATGAACAAAGTGGGTGATGTTGGATTCTTGCTTGGTATATTCATCCTGTTCGCTTATTTCAAAACATTAAATATTCAAGCACTCATTGGATTAGACCTATCACAATCGGGTATCCCTAGTTCACTATTGATCACGATGGGCATCGGGCTGTTTTTAGCAGCCGTTGGTAAGTCGGCGCAGTTTCCACTGCAGACTTGGCTACCAGATGCGATGACCGGCCCTACGCCTGTTTCGGCATTGATTCATGCAGCTACGATGGTTGCGGCTGGTGTGTATTTGATGGTGCGCATCTTTCCATTACTCGTGCCAGAGGTGCTTGCCATTATTGGCATCGTAGGGGGTATCACTGCCTTTATGGGTGCTTTTGCCGCATTCGCGCAAAATGACATCAAGAAGATATTGGCCTATTCTACTGTGTCGCAGTTGGGCTACATGATCATGGCGGTTGGGGCAGGGTTTCCGGTAGCGGCTTTCATGCATCTTACTACCCATGCCTTCTTCAAAGCCGGCTTGTTTTTATGTTCTGGTAGCATCATTCATTACTATCATGAAACTAATCAGGATCACGACTTTGATGCCCAAGACATCACCAATATGGGTGGCTTGCGAAAAGTGTTGCCAGTTACATTTACGGCATTTACGCTTTGTATGCTGGCTTTGGCTGGCCTGCCTTTGTTTTCTGGTTTCCTTTCTAAAGAAATGATTTTGAATGGATTGGCTTCGAGCCAATTGCCGTTTGTTGTGGTCTTTTTCGGCTTCGCATCGGTCTTTATGACGGCTGCCTATATGGCTCGTTTGTATTTCAAAGTATTCTTTAATAACGGTGAGCAAAAGGAAAAGTATTCGGAAGCTTTGGTCATAAAAGTGCCACTGATCGTTCTTTCGCTCTTGTCTTTGGGTTTTGTCTTTTCTGCCAATCCCATCAACCCAAACAGCAGCTGGCTACTTCCCATATTATCGAGTTTTAATGGCAGCGCCATTGCTCAGCATTTTAGTTTGATTCCAGTATTGTCGATCGCTTTGGCGTTGGCTGGTCTGGCATTTTCTTATTTCTATATAGAAAAGAAAATGTTCGAGGGCTTGGTTAATGGCATCAAGACAGTAGCCTATTCTTTATCGAATAAAAACTTTTATCTCGACGAAATATATAAAGTGGCGATCGTACGTGGCGCTTTGCTATTGGCGAAAGCCGCCTATTGGTGGGATCAGAAGGTGGTAGACCGAGTGGTCAATCTGATCGGGGAGACGCAAGTCGTAGTGGCCTATCTGACGGGCTGGTTTGACCGAACTGTGGTGGATGGCGGCGTGAAACTCCTGACCTGGACGGTCAATTTTGCGGGCAACCGCACCAGACAAATGCAAGGCGGAAACCTACAGGCATACTTGGCCTGGGCGGTCTTTGGTTTGCTGCTGATTTTTTACTTTTTTGAATTATTGATTGGATAAATATGGTAATGGATCATTTACTTTCTTGGTTGGTCTTTATTCCGCTCATCGCTGCAGTGGTGATGGTGATAATACCGCAATCACAAAGCCATTTCTACAAGTGGGTGGCGCTAGGTGCTTTGGCGCTAGTGACGGTACTTTCGGTCGTGCTGGTTTGTTCTTTCGATAAAGACGTATCGGGTTACGGTGCTGAGAGCATGCAATTCACGCAGCAGCTAGATTGGATCCAACTCAACATTGGTTCATTTGGTAGCCTGCTGATACAATATTATCTAGGCGTAGATGGATTGAGTTTGGCGTTGGTGCTTCTGTCGGCCATCGTGCTATTCATTGGCGTGATTTCCAGCTGGAATATCAAACAGAACGTGCAAGGTTACTTTTTGCTATATATGGTGCTCAGTACGAGTGTTATAGGCTGTTTTGTGGCGTTGGACTTCTTTCTCTTCTACCTGTTTTTCGAATTCATGCTTTTGCCGATGTATTTCTTGATCGGCATATGGGGAGGCAAACGAAGGGCTTATGCTTCCATCAAATTCTTCATTTATACACTCGTCGGGTCGTTGTTGATTCTGATGGTGATGATAGGGCTGAACCTTTCTGTGGTTCAAAACCCTGATTCTACGATCCATACGTTCGATATTATGAAAATGATGAATCCAGAGAATTTCATCTCTGGCTCACTGCTGTCTTTGGATTTCGACGGTCAGTTGTTTGGATTGACTTATAGAGCCTGGGCATTCATTCTTTTAATTATTGGTTTTGCCATCAAATTGCCTGCCGTGCCAGTGCACACCTGGTTACCCGATGCGCACGTGGAGGCACCTACGCCGATATCAGTGGTCTTAGCTGGTATCTTATTGAAAATTGGTGGATATGGATTTTATCGAATTGGCTATACGATCTTCCCTGATGGGGCGATGGAATATGGCTGGTGGATTGCACTCATAGGTGTAATAGCCATTGTATATGCGGCCTTTGTGGCGATGTCGCAAGCCGACCTCAAAAGATTAATCGCCTATTCATCTGTTTCTCACATGGGATTTGTGATGTTAGGTATGGCAGCATTGACAGTGGAGGGCAGTGCTGGAGCGTTGTTTCAGATGTTTAGCCATGGCATCATCTCCGCCTTACTGTTTTTGATGGCGGGTGTACTATATGATCGTACGGGTGATCGAATGATAGCTAACTACAGCGGTTTGGCTACTAAGATGCCTTGGTATAGTGTGGCCGTGATTATTTCATTCTTTGCTGCTTTGGGTCTACCAGGATTCTCAGGTTTTATTGCTGAGTTTTTAGTGTTGGTCGGCGCTTTCGATGGCGCTATCAATGGTTCTATCGTGGATGTTTTTATGCCGATTCTAGGTCTGCTTGGCTTGGTGCTAGGCGCTGCTTATTTCCTTTGGACGATCCAGCGCATGTTTTTTGGTAATTATTGGGTGAAAGAAGAAAGCTGGCAATTGCCGGATCTGAATGCGCGCGAATTGATAATGATCATCCCGCTGGTGATTTTGGCACTGCTCTTCGGGATATTCCCAGGACTACTACTCGACTTGGCCAACGAGTCGGTGATGGGATTTGTAGAATATGTAAACACGCAAGGGGAGTTGAACCTTGAGGTGATAAAAGCTGTCGTACGATGAGTCTGAGTTCACTGAACGATCAAATACAGGCCATTATTGGAGACTTTGGGGTGTTGCTCCCAGAGGCTACATTGATATTGGGCAGTTTTGCCTTGATCATTTTGCAATTGATATTAAAGGATAAAGGCGCCTCCGTCAAGACCGTCAGCAGTCTTTTCTTGCTGGGGTTGATCTCTTTGTCCGTATCCACATCCTCAAGTTATGGAACGTATTTTAATGGATTACTGTCCTTGTCTCCCATCACAGGATTGGCTAAGCCATTTTTTATACTAGTCACTGGTTTTGTTTTGCTTTTCCCGAAAGGAGAGGACCTGTTGAAAAGAGGTGAGTATCATTTTCTGTTGCTGATGATCCTGCTCGGATCTATGCTGGTGATCGAGGTAAACAATCTATTGCTCTTTTACCTAGCACTGGAATTGATTTCTATCACGTCTTATATTCTGATTACTTTCAATTTTGATAAAAAAGGATTTGAGGCAGGGATCAAATATTTGCTGTTTGGAGCCATGGCTAGTGGACTGATGCTGTATGGCCTGTCGTTGATTTATGGCCTTACAGGTACGCTACAAATTGATCAAATTGGCCTGTTTCTGGCTCAAGAGACTGACTTAGGCCATTGGCTGCCTTCGGCCTTGGTGCTGTTCTTTGTGGGGATTTGGTTTAAGTTGTCACTGGCACCGATGCACATTTGGTCGCCAGATGTGTATGAAGCTGGGCCTACTCCGGTGGCCGCCTATATCTCTATCTTGCCTAAGGCTGCCGTGCTGATTTTCTTCGGGCAATTCGTCATCAACACGGGTCTTGATTTGATTGATTTCGATTGGAAGCTCGTGTTTGCTGGATTGGCTTTAGCGAGTATGTTCATTGGCAATCTCTCCGCGCTAAGTCAGAGCAATGCCAAACGAATGATGGCTTATTCGTCTATCGCACACTCAGGCATGCTCATCATCGGAATTATCGTGGGCAATGCTTTTGGCATCCAATCCATGCTGTTTTATACCATCGTTTATGGTTTTATGAATCTGGGGGCTTTCTATGTGATTGACTTGTTTCAGAAGCAGGGGTTTGAAAAAATTGAGGACTTGTCTGGCCTTGGGCGTCAGGTGCCGTGGCTAGGCGTATGTACAGTAGTGATTATGATTGCGCTGGCAGGGCTGCCTCCAACGGGAGGGTTTACTGCGAAGCTATTGATGTTCACCTCGCTGTGGGAATATTACCAAACCGAAGGACAAAGCTATCTGGTTTGGTTATTTGGTTTTGGGTTGTTGAATACGGCCATTTCCTTATTTTATTATCTCAAAATCCCGTATTATCTATTTGTTCACTCGAGTGAAAACAAAAAAGAAATAAATTTTTCGATAAAAGATGGCACTATTGTGGCTATCATCGTGTTCCTAGTTTTATTATCATTCTTTAAAGCCGACCTATTGCTGAACGTATTAAATCAGTTTAACTTTGCACTTTAAGAAGTGATATGAGCGACCCTATTAAACACGAGTGCGGGATAGCGCACCTCCGTTTGAGAAAACCCCTTCAATACTACATTGACAAGTACAACACGCCCCTGTACGGCGCCAATAAGCTGCTGCTTCTGATGAAGAAGATGCAGAATAGGGGCCAGGATGGTGCTGGTATTGCCAATATTAAGCTAGGTCTTGAGCCGGGCTATAGATACATTAGTCGCTATCGTTCGATCGATGCGAATTCTCTTCAGAAGATCTTCGACAAAGTGGCCAAGAAGTTTAATAAGGCACTGAAAGAGGGAGGAAAGGAAAAATTCCTCGATGAAGAGTGGCTGAAAAAGAATTACGGGTTTACCGGAGAAGTATGGCTTGGGCACTTGCGCTATGGTACACACGGTAAAAATAGTATCGAAAGCTGCCATCCGTTTCTTCGCCAAAACAACTGGCGATCAAGAAACCTAGTGGTAGCGGGTAACTTCAACATGACCAATGTGGATGAGCTATTTGACATCCTCATTTCGCTTGGTCAGAATCCAAAAGAAAAAACAGATACTGTGACTGTAATGGAAAAAATCGGTCACTTTCTAGATGAAGAAAATCAAGAGATATTCGATAAGCACAAGTTCAAGCTTTCAAATAAGGATATCACAAAAAAGATAGAAGAGGAGCTGTCGATGATTAACATCCTCAAGAAGTCTTGTAAGGATTTTGATGGAGGATACACCATGGCCGGAATGGTAGGACACGGTGCTTCATTTGTGGCCAGAGATCCAGCAGGCATTCGTCCAGCCTATTATTACGCAGATGAGGAGGTGGTGATTGTGGCATCAGAGAAGCCTGCAATCAAGACAGCTACCAACTGCGCCTATGAGGATATTAAAGAAATTACGCCTGGGCACGCTTTGATTATCAATCAAGATGGTTCTTTTTCAGAAGAGCAATTCATTGATATGTTGCCGAAAAAATCGTGTAGTTTCGAAAGAATTTATTTCTCAAGAAGTTCTGATCCAGACATTTACAGAGAAAGAAAAAAATTGGGTGAATTGCTTGTGCCAAAAGTCTTGAAATCAGTCAATTTTGATTTAAAGAATACCATTTTCTCCTACATTCCGAATTCGGCAGAGACTGCATTTTTAGGGTTGATGAGTGGACTGGATCAGTATTTAGTGGCCAAACGTAAAGAAATCATCCTAGATGGGAAACCTCATAATGGAGACATAGAGGAAGTGCTTTCTTTCCGCCCGAGAGTGGAAAAATTGGTAATCAAAGATGCCAAACTCCGTACATTTATTGCAGATGATTCTTCAAGAGATGAACTGGTGGCCAATGTATATGATACCACTTATGAGGTAGTGAACAAAGGTGTAGATAATCTCGTGATCATTGATGATTCTATTGTTCGAGGAACTACGCTTGAGAAAAGTATTTTAACACTACTCGATAGACTCGATCCTAAGAAAATAGTTATTGTATCTTCTGCACCTCAGATTCGATTCCCTGATTGTTATGGGATAGACATGAGTAGGATGAAGGACTTTGTGGCTTTCCGTGCGGTGCTGGAACTGTTAGAAGAAAACGACAAGTCTTATATGCTCGATGAGGTTCTGGCCAAATGCGAGGAGTCTGTAGGTAATCCTGATGCACCAAATCATGTGCAAGAGTTGTATGAGCCATTCACAGCAGATCAAGTGTCTGCAAAAATCACGGATATTGTTCGTCCTAAGGGCATGAAGGCTGAGTTGGAAGTCATATTCCAATCAGTCGACAATCTGCACAAAGCTTGTCCAGATCATAAAGGAGACTGGTACTTTACTGGAAACTTCCCGACCGTAGGTGGCAATCGCGTGGTAAACAAAGCGTTTGTCAACTTTATGAAAGGGGTGACGGTTAGAGCGTATTAAGATTTGCAGCGCTAAGAATTTGAAAGGCCACATTTGTGGCCTTTTTCGTTTACGAAAGTTTGTCGAATGAGACGATGAAAGTGGTGCCTTCGCCCAGTTGAGATTCCCAACTTAGATTTGCTTTGAGCAGATTCACATATTTGTGCACTATCGTTAGGCCAATGCCACTAGAGTCTTCTCCTGCTGTGGGCTTGGCTGTGAGTGTCTGAAACTTCTTGAACATGTTGTTTTGATCATCTTGAGACAAACCTGGGCCTTCGTCGCGTAGCTTGATGATGACTTGTTTTTCATTAATCTGAGAATCCAAATAAATCTTCTTCTCCAAAGGCGTAAACTTGATCGCATTGGAAAGGAGATTGTCGAATACGTGAAAGACATAAGCATCAACACCAGAGATATGGATGTTGGGGGATATATTGGATTCAATAGAAATTTGCTTATCTGCCGCAGCTTGAGAAAAGTTGGTAACAATTTCAGTGAGCACCTTGCTCAAGTCAATTTTTTTAAATTCTTCAGTTTGCTGCGATTCGATACGTTCTACATCCAGGATACGTGTCACCATATCACTCAATCTTTTGGATTCAGTGGTAATGTGATCTAGCATTTTTGCTTCATCTATCGTGAGTTTGGCGTCTTTCAATAATTTAGAAATACTATTGATATTATTGATCGGTGCTCTGAGATCATGGGATAAGATATGTATGTAGCTGTTTTTCTCGTTATTCAATTGCGTAAGCTCCTCGTTGCGTTCACTTAATAAATTATTTTTCTGCTCAATCATTTTTTGATGAGACATTAGCAGCTTATTCGCATTGGACTTGATCTTGCTTCTGTTGAATAGAAAAAAGGCAGTTAAAAATGTAAATAGAACAGCCACGATCAGCAGGTTTTTTATTTGTTCTTGTTGTGCAGCTTCTTTTTTTCGTCTTTCTATTTCGTCGTCCATAAACATCTTTTCCTGCATCAGGAGTACCATTTCTTCATCTTGGTGATTGGAAAGGTTATTGATGAATTGATTGAATTCGGGGCCGAAGTGTCTTTGTATGCTATGTTTTTTTATTTTGGCAAATTCAGGACTTTTGAGAAATTCATTGAAAGGTATATCCCAATCTGAATCTCTATTAAACACAACACCTAGCCCATGACCTTTGATCGCATAGGCGTTGAGTCGTTTGATAGGCAAATCTTGGTTCAGAGCCAGTAAGTATCTAGTGAGATCGCTATAGCCAAATGTTTTTGGAGACCTTATCAGTTCTTGAATCACCTGTGTGCTTTGTTCGATGTAGCGAATATCGAAATGAGCACCTTGATCGCGTATTTTCTTCAGGTTTTGATCATAGGTGGTCCCTAGTACTGAGATGGCTGTATAGTCGTTGTAGGGAGACATGAATTCATTTTCGTGAAGTACAGAGGGATTGGATCTATGAGTAATTAATACCTGAAAATCTGGAAAGTATGGTTCTGAGAACTTTACATTTCGTTCGCGATCAGCTGTCCAGGAAATGATGTCAAGACCGATATCTCCGGCGTGCTCTTTAGTTTGTATTTGGACAAATATTTCAGCCAGCGTATTCCATTCTATCCAGTTATATTGGATGTGCACGCCATATTGATTGGCGAGATACGCTTGGAACCCTGCCATCATTTCGTACTCAAACCCTTCCAGTTTGCCATTGTTGGACATTAGAAAGGGCTCGTTTAGCTTATACTGAATGGCCACAATGCCGGCTTTTTGTTTTTGAGCCTGCATCCATGTGAGATTGCTCGCTACGCTGGAATAATTGACGCATATCGCCCATAGTAGCACGATTATACCTAGAGTGTTAAATTTTTTGTTGACTAATTTTCTCAAAGCTTGCCCTGACACTTGTCTCATTAGTCCTAATTTACTGAAATTAACACCTAAATTTTGTTGATGCTATCCATTAAAAGGGCTTGTTGCTCTCTGCCTACGGGAAGCTCCACATTTTGAATGGAAATAACTTCGCTATTGATAGCGGTGAGGTGTTTGAGATTGACCAAGTGGGATTTGTGACAACGAAAGAACCTTTTATCATTCAGCTTACTCTCCAGTTCCTTCAAGGTCGATCGCATAACAAACTTCTTGTCATCAGTGTAAAGTGTACAGTAGTTGGCGTCTGAGCTAGCGTACAAGATGTCGTCGTAAGCAACTTTTACTGCTGTATTCTTTTGTCTAATGAAAAGACTTTCGTTGATAGTGAAGTCCTGATTGTCTTGGTTGTTATTTTGTTCCTTAGAGAAGTTGCTCAATGCCATTTCTACAGCAACAAATACATCTTCATCTTCAAATGGTTTGACTAAGAATCCATTGGGTTTAGACTTCTTGGCCCGGTCAAGAGTGGCTCGGTCGGTGTGTGATGATATAAATACAAAAGGAATTTCGTACTCATTTCGTATGGTGTTGGCCAGATCAATTCCGTCTTTTGATCCATCGATTTGGATATCCAGGAGCACAATGTCTGGTTGCTTGGTCGAGAGTTTATTGATGGCCAGATCATAACTTTTGGCGATACCAATTACATGGTAGTTGTTGGACTCAAGGATATCTTGTAAATCATTGGCGATGATCAATTCATCTTCAACTATGAGTACACTAATCATGTGGTTAAAATAAACTATGCAGCTCTCTTATCACTAAAAATAATTGTAAATAATAAGCCGTTGGTTTGATCAATTTGTAAATCTGCATCTAATTGATCTACTAAAATATGTACCAAACGCATACCCATACTTTGTTTTTTGTCAAAATCTTTGGGCAAACCATTGCCGGAGTCGGCTACCTGTAGTTGATAGGCGTTGTCGTGCTTTTTAAGTCTGATTGAAACGTGTCCTTGTTCTTCTGGTGCAAAAGCATATTTCAGCGCATTGGAAATCAACTCATTGATAATCAGTCCAAGTGGGACCGCCGTGTCTACATCAAGAGAAATTTCATCGGCCTCTACCAGTTGTTCTATTTGTGCATCAGTCTTATAGCTTTTAAAAAGAAACCCACTTAAATCAGCAATGTATTCCTTCATATTGATTCTGGAGAGGTTACCCTCACTATAAAGCTTTTGATGAATGAGAGACATCGATTTGATTCTACTTTGTCCTTCTTTTACAGCTACTTTGGCATCACTGTCCTTCATCTTTCGAGATTGCATACTTAGTAGACTGGAGATCACCTGTAGATTGTTTTTAACCCTATGGTGTATTTCTTTCAATAGTACTTCCCTTTCACTGTTTTGCTTTTCTATTTCTAGTTTTTGCTGACTCAGTAGCTGATTCGTTCGGGTCTTTTGCACATAGGCAAATAATAGGATGGCTCCAATCAATATTGAAAACCCAATACCGTAGAATAGTTGATTTTGACGGCTTTGCTGCAAGGCAATTGTAGCCTCTCGGGCTTCCAGATTGGCCTGCTGTATAGCAATGGTTTGCTCTTTCTTCTCGGTTTCATACAAGGTGTTCAATCGATTGACTTGCTCATATTTTTCCTTATCAAATATGGATTCAATCATATTAGCATACCGCTTGTGGTAGTAGTAGGCTGAATCAAATGATCGGGCTCTTTCATAGGTTTGAGAAAGGTATAACAGAGCCACTCGCTTGCGATCCATGAAGTTGTGCTTGGTTGCTAGGGCTAGTCCCTGAAGACAATATTCAATTGATTTATCAAGTTGGTTAGTGTCTTGATAAATATTGGAGATCAATAGAATAGTGAATATTTGGCTTTTAATATTGTTTCTCAGGTCAGGGATATCAAGCGCTTCAAGACATAGAGCCATGGCTTCATCATATCGATGGAGCTCGCGTAAGGAGTTGGCTCTGTTGTGTAGGGCCCTGCCCTTGTCATGATACATTTGAACAGAATCAAAGAGGTCTATGGCCAACTGATGGTAATAGATGGCACTGTCAAATTGCCTTTCACTATTGAATATTCTACCCTTATTCATATACCAATGCGCTTTGGCGGGTGGGTACGGAGAATGCCTTAAAATTTCATCTACTTTCTCTGAATACATTTTAGCCTTAGGGTAATCATTTTGACGCATGACCAGATCAGCCATTTTATTGTAGGTCGTAGTTATACCGTCAAAATGATTCCTCTCCTCATAGATCTTGATACCTTGAAGAAAGTAATCCATGGCTCGGTCGGGAACATCATTGTTGCGATAAGTTTCCCCAATTTCAATGATCAGATCAGCTTCGGCCTTTTTGTTATTTTGAGATTGGTAGTAGTCAAGGGCATACTGAAAATGCATCAAACTCGAGTCATGCGCTCCGATGAGCCTGTGCAATTGACCTAGATGGGTATGTAGTTGAACCTTTAGACTATCGGATTTTTCTAGGCCTAGTTCTTGCTCCAGACTATCTATTCTATTTTGTCCATGTATGTTGAACGGTATCATCCATAGAAGGATACATAACAAAAAGATCAAATTTTTGGCTAGTCTTATAAACATGTAAAACCTATTTTTTGAATGAATCAAGATAATTGGAATACGGAATGAATTCAATAATCGCAGAAATTTAAATTACCATTCAAATGTGATCATCAGGTTAGGAGCAAAGCCAAGCGCATTTCTGTCAATCCATTTGGGAGGAGGTGGGTTTCCTCTGAATGCACGATCAATTAGATTGTCTTGGTCAAACACGTTGATAACGGATAAACCGAACGATGCTGACCATGGCCGTTGATCTGTTTTTGGGATTTTATAACTAGCTGATACATCTAAGGAATGGACATTCGGATATCGTTCTGGTACATCAGCGAAAGGGTCTGGCGCTCTAGGAGCACCGGGAGGGCGATTGTTTTGAGCTCTTTCGTAAATCACTTGCACATAGGCAATCTCTAAGGATTGGGCATTGAGTCCTGAGCCATATTTCCATACTCCGGAAAATTTCCATCGATTCTTTTGATAAGCGCCCCCAAGATAGAAGACATGGGGTTGCACATATTTTGATTTATAAGAGGTCTGGTTGGTGGTGTCTAAGGTAATTTTTGATCCACCATAGGAATAGCCTACCCACATCGAAGTCGATTCACTCATTTCTCTTCTTAGGTAAGAATCAGCACCATAGAGTACATTGTCTGCGCTAAAAAAACCACTACTATTATCTAAAAAGAGGCTTTCATAGTAGGTGACGTTGTTGGCAGTTTTATAAAAGGCTTCGACATCGAACAACCATCGATTTTTATTAATCATCACACCAGTCATGAATTGAGTCCCTGAAATCACTTCACCCTGGTCATCTGAGGCAAGCTGCCACAAGGCATTGTCAAACCCTCCGGTTCCAATTTGTAAGTTTCGGACCTGACTAAGAAATTGATGATAATGTCCAGCAGAAGCTTTGATATCAATCGATGAATTGATAGTGTAATTGGCCGAAATTCTTGGTGACAGATAGAAGTTTTGCTTTGGGCTATAGTAGCCGCCTCTTAGTCCAGTCTGGATGTTTAATTTCTGACTATACCAGTTCATGTTGGCAAACGGAGATATGGTATGTGCTTCCACTTCATCATTTCGAATGACGGACTCGGTTACACCACTGGTAATATTGCTCGTGATGTCGCTGTATTCTAATGTTGAGGATTGCAATTTATAATCTATCCCAAATTGTATTTGATTTGATCGACGATTCGTTCTTGAAAATTCCAATCGTGCATTATAGTCCTGAATGGAATTGTCTGTTGTTCGCTGGCCCATGGGTACAGGAGACTCAGTAAAATAAGTGAATTGCCCAAGGGTATTGGTGAGAGAAGCAGACCAATCTTGATTAATGTCAAAACTCCATTCAGTATTTACACCATAGTTTTCAAAATCTAAATGTTCATCTCCTCCTTGAGGACCAGCCTGAATTAATTCATAGCTAAGATCAGAATCACTATAAATCCCAGATATGGTGATTTTATGTTTTTCATTTGGTTTTAGTATGAGTTTGGCGTGGTAATCTTGAAACTTTACTCTCACATCGGTTCCAATGTTTCCTTCATCATCAGAAATTCCCGTAGCCGCAAATACTGATTCAGTGATGGCGTCTAGTTTTGGTGAAGAGATGCTAGGTGGGTAGGAGTGCCTGGCTCCAAGTACTAAGCCTATTTTATTGTTGGCGAGAGGTGTTTTGGCATAGGCCATAGCATAGAGTGTATTTGCTCCAACACCAAATTGTGGGTCATTGCTTACCTCTTCTTCTGAATTGATAAAAACAGCACCGCCCACTCGCCCACCCATCCTTGGGTGATATCCACTTCTATGTACCTCTACATTATTGACCACTTTTGGGTTATAAGGTGAAATCGTACCAAAATAATGCCCTCTGTGATACATGGGGATATTGTCAAATAGAATTAGTGATTGGTCTGGGGAGGTTCCTCTGATAAATAAATTCCCTGGTCGACCATCTGGTGTGGTGATTCCTGGTAGAGCAGCCAATGAAGCAAAGATGTCACCATCAGTTTCTCCCGGTAGTAGAGGCAAGTCGGCCACATCGATTGAAATTTTCTGACTGTTAGGATCTAAATTGATTCCTTTGGTTACATAACTTTCAACCACTACATCATTCATTAAGTAAGTCTGAGTCATGAGATTTACTGCCAATGATTTCGAGTTCAGCATTTGCCGATTGTCTATCAATTTTTTTTCAAAACCCGGGGCGTATACAATCAAAGTATCCTCCATTTGGGGTTTGTACCGGAATGCAGCTTTTCTACCATCTAGCTTTATATCTACTGGAACAGAATTGATGAGAAAGAAAAAGGGTGGTTCAAGAGCAGTAGAGGCCAACGAATCCGAAAGACTCAAGACATATTTGCTTTCCACTAATATTACTGTGTAATAGTTTTCTCCCACTTTCTGAATCTTAATGGGTAATTGTGATTCAGCTGTAGAGATGAATTCATCCAAACTCAGCGTAGTATCGAAAGTCTGCCGAATGTGTGAAAATATGGCTGGGTCGTAAGAAAATTTTGCACCTTCGGTAGATTCGTAATGTTGGATAGACGCTAAGAATGTAGTGCTTTGCTGTGCATATAATACACTCGCCGACGTGCACACCAAAAGTGTGATCAATAAATATCGCATGTATAACTTTTCTCTCTTACTCCGACAAATATAGGGTTTTGTCGTCCAATCGATAGGCAATACCTAATGTTGGAAAGATAATTTGTAAGGATTGATCGAGATTGTCCTTAGGGATGGAACCTGTAAAACGTCGACTCAAGTTAATTCCGCCGACTTCAATTTTGATTCCGTAGTTATTGACTAATTCATCTAAGACTTGTTTGAGTGGTGCATTGTCAAAAGCCAAATGTCCTTGAATCCATTGAGGGTAAGCCAGATCAAAGAACTGCTTAGCGCTCCAAAGCCCATCAAGGAATAGACTAGATTCTCCTTTGGAAAGTTCAACGGATTCACCCTTTGTGGCTGTAGCTTTTACTCTTCCCTCGTAACACACGGCATGTAGCGCTTGTTCCATTTGGTATACTGTGAATCTGGTACCTAGAACCGAGACGGTGCCTTCAGCTGTGATCACATCGAAGCCACCTTTTTCGGGTACTTCGATATAGGCCTTTCCTTCAAGATTTAATATTCTTTTGCCGTTTTTCCAATCTCTTTTTTTCCACCTTATTTTAGAATTGGCGCTCAAATAGAGTTTAGAAGTTCCATCAGGTAAATCAATAATTTCAGTTTCTCCGTAGGCTGTTTCATAAGAGACAGTGGTGATGGAGTCATAAAGTCTTGGGCCTGCGAAAATGGCTAAAACAATGGCTGCTGCTACAGAAATATATTTCCAGGTGGTCATCTGCACTACTTTGCCTTCTTTCTTAGTTTTTAATATTTGATTCAGGTCGAGTATTGAATTTTCAAGGCCCGGCGTCCAGCTGTCCACTCCGCCTAGTATTTGCTGGTATTTCATGAATTCATCACGAGACAGATGCTTTGCAGCTTCTTCCGCAGAGATATCACCATTCAGCCATTGGGCTAGAATTATATCTTTGTCTGTGTGATTGTTTTCCATGACTTTTTCTTTTGTCTGATGTTATGACGGCTAACGCTTTAGAAACCCTACCTAAATTGAAAAATGATTTAATTCATCTAAATCAGCTCGAATGGACTTTAGTGAAGAAGTAATATGTTTTTCTACGGTCTTTACAGAAATGTCTAAAGTATCTGCTATTTCCTGATTTTTCATTTTGTCAATTCTACTCATCAAAAAGACTACTCTTTGTTTTTCAGGAAGACCTGAGACTACCGATTCCAACTGCTCTTTGAATTCATCCATTTGATACAGAAACTCAGGATTGGTTTCTAATTGTGCTTCAGCTGTATCACTTCTTCTTTCAAATTTCAATACCACTTTCTGGTGAGCGTTGTCATCAAGGAAAATCCTATTGGCGGTAGTGAATAGAAAACTTTTGGCTTTGTCAAACGCCACTTTACTGCAATTATTCCATAGTCTAACGAAGGCCTCTTGTGCGCAGTCTTTAGCTTTTTCTAAACTACCAAACCGGTAGAATAGAAAATTCTGCAAGGAGGTACCATGTATTTGATGCAAGCGGGTAAACGACTGTTCTTCGCAAACAGAGGGTTGATCCATAGTTTTGTTGGGTATTGAATTCCAAATATAATCACCTTGAGACATAGGAAAAGAACCTGTAGATAAATTTTGGAACAATCTTTGGTTCATTGAGAAGAAGGGTAGGGAGCGAGGAGTTGAATTCGTTGTATTTACAGAAAGAGAACAGGATGATGAAAAGGATATTTGCAGTTTTGATTTTTGGGTTAATTACTTGGTCTGATGACCTTCTCGGACAAAATCAATGGCTCGTTTCTGAGGATAGAAATGAAAGGATAAGCGAGATTACTCCTATAGAAGTATTTCCTAATCCCGTGGTAGAGTATTTAAATATTAGACCAACACAATTTAATGGAGAAACCACTCGATTAGAAATAATGGACCTTTCTGGGCATGTAGTTTATCAGGTCAATGAAACGTTTACTGAACTTTCCATTTTTGTTGGTGATTGGAGAAAAGGGGTATACATGATTCGCTTTATTCAAGGAAAAGTGGAAAGCACACATAAGGTAATCGTGCAATAATATTAAAATTGAGGTTAGAACAAAAGTCAGCCTTTTGGTGAATTGATTTACCAAAGGCTGACTTTTGTTGTTTTATCTCTATTCCACTCGCAAGGATTCAATAGGGTTGACCCTTGTAGCTAGAATTGTATGGTAGGCTACTACAGCTACAGCTATAAATAGAGTAGCCAGACCACTTAATACAAAAGGTAAGCTGTTGATTTCTATTCGATAGGCAAAGTTGTCCAGCCATTGATTGATTAAATAGAGTGTAAGCGGAATCGATAATATGATAGCTAGGAGCAGCTGAAGTACAAATCCTTTGATAAGCAATCGAAATATAGAAAGAGGTGAAGCTCCCATCACTTTTCTGATACCTATTTCTTTGATTTTGCTATTAGCCACGATCATTATTAATCCGAACAAACCAAGTGCGGCAATCAGTACAGATAATAGAGTAGCTACTCCAATCAACTTGTTGAGCCGAGCCTCGCTCTCGTATTGCCTGCTAATACGGTCGTCTATAAATTCGAAATTAGGGGCTTCAGATGGAAACAGAACCTCCCATTCATTTTCCAATATTTCGATTGCATCGTGTAGGTTGTGTCCGCTGTAGGTGAAAACAATTTTGGGTGAATACGAATCTTTTACATCGGCATCAGTAACGCCAGCGAAAATTGGCATAATGTTTTGAACGATGACTAATGGTTCTACTTCCGTATGTAGAGAGGAATAGTGAAAGTCTTTTACCACTCCAATGATTTGATGTTCACCAAACTCAGGGCCCGGCAATTTTCCACCAACTGGATTTTCTAAACCGAAATATTTGGCAGCACTTTGGTTAATTATTACTGATTGCCTTTTGTCTAATCCATTGCCAACTTCAAAATTTCTACCTTGTACTGGCTCAATATTGAAGGCGTTTAAATATTCCGGATTGACAACTAAAAGACGAAACCACTTGAAATCATCATTGTCGTCATTAAATGCCACATGCGTCCAGCCGTTGGATCCAAACAAATGGTTGCCGAGAGCTATTTTTGATATTTTCGGGTGCTTTTCAAGTTTAGTTTTGAGTAATTCCCCATTCGCCATTCCTGATTGAAGAGCATCACGAATCCCACGACCATTAGGATCTATAGGCAACTCGGCTGAGATCACAGCTTTATAGTCATACCCAAGATCTTTGTCCATCAAGAAATCGATTTGATTACGCATGATAAGAACAGTGCTGATTAAAAAAACAGTAACCAGAAACTGCAAAATCACTAATCCTTTGCGAGCAGCAAGTTTACCTGTCGTTTGATTACTGCCATTAATGATATTTATGGTTTTGAATGCTGTGATAATGAGGGTAGGATAGGTGCCTGCAACTAGTCCAATGGCGAGACCAATAGCCAGGTATACTCCAGCATGCCACCATTCGAATTGGAAGAAAATCTCTGTACCAGTGAGTGCATTGAATGTTGGAATCAAGAAAAATGTAATTCCCGTACCAATAGTTACGGCCACAATAGCCAGAACCATGCTTTCACTTAAATATTGATAGATCAAGGTACGTTTCGAAGCACCGAGTACTTTTCGCATGCCAACTTCTTTGGATCTTTTCAAAGATTGACCAGCTGACAACGTCGTATAATTGACACAGGCCATGATCAAGACCAGTAAGCCAATGGCCGCGAGTATTATAACGTATTGAGGGTTGCCCACGGGTGCCGTGCCTAATGGGATATCTGGATTCAGATGTATATCAGTCAATGGTTGAAAACCAATCTGGTATTGGTCCTTTTCTAATGGCTCATCCCCATAAGTTACTCCTTGACTCAACACCACCTCTTGTGTTTTGCTTTCTACTGATGAAATATTCGTACCTTCTTTTAGAAGAATATAGGTTTCAGGAATGATATTAAACCATGCTTTGTACAGTCGATCACCGTAGATTCGGCGACCATTTTCAGTAGAGATGGCCATATCAAAACGGAAACTGGATTCTACTGGAAAATCTTCAAATACCGCCGAGACGGTTAGATCATGAATCAATGTGTCTACTTCAACAGCAATTGTTTTTCCCATCGGGTTTTCAAGGCCAAAGTACTTTGAGGCATAGCTCTGTGAAATGGCAATGTGTTCTCTTGAAGGTAAAAAAGTAGATTTATCTCCATAGATCAGAGGAACATCGAAGACCTCCAAAAAGTCAGGACTGATTAATGAAATGATTTCGTTAATTCGGTTTTCAGTTCGTCCGACCAAAAAGTCGTTTTCTATATATTGTACAGATCTTTCAATTTCTGGAAAGTTATCTTCAAACAGGGCTTCAAAAAGAAGTGGGGTGTGAGAATTGAAGAACTCACGTCCATCTCCATAATCCTCTTTTACCCAGCTGCGATAGATTCTGTCCTTTTTGCTGTGATAGTGATCAAAAGTGACTTCTTGTTTGACGTAGAGGCCCAATAGCAGGAAACAGGTGATGCCTAGGGTAAGACCGACTAAATTAATAGCACTATTGAACTTATCCCTCCAAAGCACCCTGATAGCGATTTTTAAGTTGTTCTTAGTCATAGTAAAAAATGAGTTTTTGAGTTTTTGATTTTCTTTTAATGCCGACAAGCGAAAGGAGCGAAGCACCAACCAGATATAGAGATATTTAGCTTTTCTCTTATGGCCTTGAGTGAGGTGCTGCTCGAAAATCTCATACAAGTCTCCCTGCAAATCTTCGAGTAAATCAGGATGGCAGAACCAGGCCAAGAATCGATCAGCCCATTTGGGCGGTTGGGCTTTCATTAGATACCAGCAAAGGCGAGTTTTGGTAATTTATTGTAGAGTGAAACTCGAAGTTCCATGGTATCATCAAGCACTTTTCTACCTACCTGGGTAAGTACAAAGAATCGCTTCCGTCGTCCGCCACGTTCGGCGGTAGCACCACCCATTTCGGATTTAGCGTAGCCTTTCTTTTCCAATCTTCTTAGCACAGAGTGAATGGCAGTCACGTCCATCTTTCTGTTGGTGTTCTTTTTGATCTCGTCAAGAATCGCCACGGCGTAGGCTTCTTGATATAGTGAGCCTATGGTTAATAAGACCAATTCTTCTAATTCACCTAAATGTTCTCCTTTCATATCCTGAGCGTTTGTTGTACAATTATACAAGAAATAAAACAATTAGTTGTGTTTTTGTACAACTAATTGTTTTTCATCCTTCTGTAATAACCGATTCATGGAAACGTTGTACTTTCTATCCATTAATACCATTAGTCAACTTTCAAATTGTTCATACATTTGCAGCTATGAAATTAGCAGTTGTTATTTTGTCCGTCATTTTTGTTTTCTTTTCGTGCAAGGAGGAGGAAAATGAAGATTCTTATACTTGTGAGCCTGTGCCGCTCAACGAGTCCTTCACTTATCTAAATTTATTATCTGCGGTACCTGATGAGGTGCTGACTGGCTTCGTTCAACAACCAACCGAGGAAGGGGCTTTAGGTAGAAATAAGAATGGATATGAGCACGCACGCTTTCAACTACCTGTAACTCATCTGGCCAATTATGCAGTGCATTTTGAGGATGAAGAGGCACTGACGGCTTTTGTAAAAAGTATAGGCTACGCATTCCAATATCAAACAACAGATGGTGACTTTGAGTTTATAGCTCCACCCGAGGCACCTGCTGATAAACAACCCTTATCCGTAGATTTGGCCAGTGGTACATTTTTCTTTGGCTATGGACTGGGTATCAGTCTTCACGCACTATCTACCTCTGAGTGGTATCAAGGATTGTCGGACGATCATTCGTCGAAGCAAGCGATTGTAGGTTGGCAATCCAACATAGAAAGTCTATTGGCCTATCTAAAGACAGATTTAGAATTGATCAAAGAATATGACAAAGCTTCACCCAACCGCTTGTTTTTTGATGCTTTAGCATTTTATACGCTAGGTGAATATCTAAAAGATGGAAGCGCTCAGCAGACAGGTATGGGGTTAGCCACTCATGCGATGTCACTTCGAGAGCAAACCGCTGGTTATTTTATAGAGGCCAATGGATGGGATTCCAGCTACAACGGTGTAGCGCTCAAGTTAGGCTTAGAACTTTATGTTTTGCTGGATGGAGGTGAATTGAAAAACATTTTGAAGGATGGTCTTTCCTGTGCGGCAGATTGGCAATCCTCAAGAGTTTTAGGAACAGGTGAGATTAGTACCGAAGGAAATACAAGAGTATATCCTGGTGGAGAATCACTGGGCGGAAGAGAGAAACAGGTAGATGTGGAAAAGACAGCCTATTCATTTTTTTATATGGAGGCTTTGACATCTGATCAGCGTTATGCAGACTTGAGCCAGCTGATCTTGGAATTTTATACACCCTAAAAAAAGCCGCCAAGAATTCTATCCTTGACGGCAAAATAAAATACTTGAATAGTATTTACATTTCCGGATTGTCATCCATCTCTTCGTCTGTAACTAAGTATTCATAGGCTGCTGAAATATCTCCGTATGATTGTTGAAATACAATTTTTCCGTCTTCATTGAAATCAAAAGATTCATAAACCTTCACAACTACAGACTTTTCTTCTGTTGAGTCGGTAGCGGATCGTATCATTTTCCAATCTCCATAATATCGAACAGAGCCATCAGCTTTTTTAGTATCTACATTTACTCCAGGTAAGAGCACAACTTCGGACGTTAATTCTAAATCAAAATCGGCCAGAAACATTTTGTCTTGTTCCTTAATATCTTGAAGGCCTACAGAATCTGGCGCGCCAAACGCTGTTCCTCTGATGACTACATCATCAGCGTACCATGAATCATAATCTAGATTTTCGCTTTGGTATCCTTCGATATAAGCCATAATTACTTTTGAATTCTTTTCGAATGCTTCATTCGCAGAATTGTCTTGAGGTGGCTGACAAGCGCCCAGTACAAACAAAGCGCAAATCATTAAGTTTAATAGTTTCATTGGGAATTTTTAAGTTTGTTTGACTTCAATTTAGCTAATTAACTTCGCATTATTGTTAAACACTCTTATACTCAGTAGTTTACCTTTGATGGACTGTCGAAAAGTGCATAATTTATGACTAAGAGCGCCTTAATTCTTATTGATATTCAAGATGGACTCGATACACTTGATTTTTATGGAGGAGCGCGTAATAATCCTGACGCAGAAACCAATTGCCAGCGAATACTTGAATGGTATAGAGAGAGGAATTGGCCAATATTCCATGTCAAACACAATTCTACAAATACAGACTCACCATTACACCCTTCTAAACCAGGCAACCGCATAAAATCAGTTGTTGCTCCCAGACAAGCGGAACCTGTTATTGAGAAGTGTGTAAATAGTGCTTTCGTAGACACTGACTTGCAGGATCAACTAGATAAACTACAGATAAAAGAGTTGGTAATTGTTGGTCTTACCACAGAGCATTGTGTATCTACTACGGCTCGAATGGCCGCTAATTTGGGTTATCGGGTTCAAGTGGTTTCAGATGCAACTGCTGCTTTTAATAAGGTAGGAATCCGGGGCGAACAGTATGACGCTCAAACCATTCACTTGACTACCTTGGCTACTTTGAAAGGGGAGTTTGCCGAAATACTAGATACCCAATCTTTACTTGAATATATTAGGCGTTGAGACTTACAAAAAAACTGCTGCCCTGCCCAACTTCTGATTCAAGCCAAACTTTTCCTCCCAGATCTTTCACGTATTTTTTTACGATAGATAATCCTAGTCCCGTGGAAGATTCATTGCCTGTAGGTTCGGCACTAAGTTTTTGAAATCGTTGGAATATTAGTTGTTTATCTTCCTCGGTAAATCCAGGTCCTTGATCATTTACTTCGAATATAATATGGCTTTCTTTTTTGTCGACTTTCAACGATACAATGGTATCAGCAGGTGAAAACTTGACTGCATTGGAAAGTAAATTCTCAAGTACGAGAAACAGCAGCATATGATCAGTTTCTAATGTCAGATTGTTCAAAGGCTTTATTACTTCAATCTCGATGTCCTTGTTAATAGCTGCAGGTCTATATCTGGACACAAGATCCTCAACCAACTGATCAATATTTACTTCCTCTTTCAGGATTTCTTTGTTGTTGTTTTCTAGAGTGCTAGGATTAAGGATTTTGGTAATCATTTGATTCATGCGGTTAGCCGTTACTCCAATTTTGTCTAGGTAATCCTTTTGATCATCACTTAATTTTTCACTCTCATTGATCATGATGCCAGAGAGTCCCAAAATATTATTTAAGGGAGACCTCAAATCATGTGCTAATATGTTCACTAGATTGTTTTTATCCTCATTCAGCGCCAACAACTGAGCATTTCGGTTCATCAATTGTTCATTCTTTTGTCTAATATCTTTTTGCTGAATTTCAATTTGATCTTTTTGAGCAATGATGAGTTTTGTTGTTTTCTGGTTGTTGTAAAAAAGATACATAATGACAGCTAAAAAGAGTAGCACTACACCAATACCTAAAAGCAAAATTCGCTTGTAAGTTTTTTCTTCCTCTAGCTTAAGGTTGGCATTCTTAATTAGTGCCAACTGAATCTCTTTTTCCTTAGTTAGGATATAGGTACCCAGTTGTTCCCGGTCATACGAACTATCGATGAATTGATACAATTCATTACCAAGATACTTAGATATGATACTGGATATTTTGGTTTTATAATTTTCGTCGGCAAGAAATTCATTGAATGGAATATCCCAATCGCTAGACTGGGGCAAAATAAAACCATAACCAATTCCTCGGATCGTGAAGAAATTTTGGCGGGTAAGATCTCGTCCATTTTTAATCCATATGAGATAAATGGGTAAGTCAATAAAGCCAAACATGTGATCGGATTTACTTATATGATCCAGTAGATTTTCGTCACTATCGATATAGCGAATCTCATAATTCATCTGAAGCTCTTCTTTTATTTGAAGGAGATGTTTTTCATAAGTAGTACCTTTTATGGTAACAGCCACCATGTTATTCATGAGTTCGTTGACTTGCTCTAAGTCACGAACTATAGGAGTGCCTTGACTAGAGACAAGAACGCTGATGTCAGGCAGATAGGAGTTTGTGAATTTGACTTGTTGCTTTCTTTCCTCGGTAATAGAAAAAGCCGATACACCAAATTTGTTGGGTTTAGAAGAGGAATTTATGTTGGTGAGAATATTATTGAAGCTTTTATCTTTGATCCAATTCAGCTTCAGTTCTATTTGGTGTTTTTGCTGTAAGTATTCTCCAAAAGTCTCGATCAACTCATATTCAAGGCCAATCAATTCCTGTTTAGCATTATGCTGGACGAATGGTCTGGAAGTAAACCACAATAGATCTAATTCTGCCTTTTTGTCTGCTTTGGCCTGTTGCCAAGAATCAGCCAGAACGTTGTTAGAAAAATGAACGAATAAGGTTAGACTTATTAAAAAAAAGCGCATAGGCCTAAATATGCCGAATAAACTTGGATTAAGCAATATAGAGAAGTGATTTTGGAGGAGATAAAAACAATTTATTTCCTCCAAATTTTCTTTCTATTGTAGTTTCTTGTACTTGATCCTCTTAGGCTCTACATTTCCCTGGCGCTTCATTCGATTTTCTTCATAAGCAGAGAATGGACCGTCAAAGAAATACACCTGACTGTCACCCTCGAAGGCTAATGTATGCGTGCATACTCTATCTAAAAACCATCTGTCGTGACTAATGATAACAGCGCACCCTGCGAAGTTTTCCAGAGCTTCCTCAAGTGCTCGTAAGGTGTTTACATCCAAATCGTTTGTTGGTTCATCAAGAAGGAGTAAGTTGGCTCCTTGCTTAAGTGTCATGGCGAGATGGACTCTGTTTCGCTCACCGCCTGATAATGCACTTACTTTTTTGCCCTGATCAGACCCACCAAAGTTGAATTTACTCACATAAGCCCGAGAGTTCATTTGTTTGCCGCCAAGTTCAATCAATTCATTGCCTTCAGAAATAACTTCCCAAACAGATTTATTCGGATCTAAATCATCATGCTCTTGATCCACGTAGGCGATCTGAACCGTAGAACCTATATCAAACGAACCGCTATCTGGTTTCTCTTTTCCGGTGATCATATTGAACAGGGTAGTTTTACCTGCTCCGTTTGGTCCTACGATTCCTACAATTCCTGCTTGTGGTAAAGAAAACGTAAGGTTTTCATAGAGCAATTTGTCACCAAATGCCTTTGATACTCCTTCTACTTCGATGACTTTGTCACCCAATCTCGGTCCAGGTGGGATGTAAAGTTCTAGTTTGCTTTCTCTTTCATTGGCATCCTGACCAGCAAGCTTATCATAGGCTGCCAACCTCGCCTTTCCTTTGGCCTGACGACCCTTTGGAGTCATTCTTACCCACTCAAGCTCTCGCTCCAGCGTCTTCTGTCTTTTGGACTCTGTTTTCTCTTCTTGGGCTAGTCGTTTTTGTTTCTGATCTAACCAGGAGGAATAATTGCCTTTCCATGGAATGCCTTCGCCACGATCCAATTCTAATATCCATCCAGCTACATTGTCGAGGAAGTATCTATCGTGAGTCACGGCGATTACTGTGCCTTTGTACTGATTTAAATGTTGCTCCAGCCAAAGTACCGATTCGGCATCCAAGTGGTTGGTAGGTTCATCTAATAACAATACATCGGGCTCTTGTAATAATAAACGACAAAGCGCTACTCTTCTTTTTTCACCACCAGAGAGGTTTTCGATTTTGGCATCTCCAGGCGGAGTTCTTAATGCATCCATGGCACGTTCCAACTTACTATCCAATTCCCAGGCATTGGTCGCATCCAATTTTTCTTGTACCACCGCCTGATCTTGAATAAGCTTATCCATAGCATCAGGATTATCTAGCACTTCTGGGTCTGCAAATTTGGCATTAATGTCCTCGAATTTCTGTAAAAGATCTACAATCTCTTGCACACCTTCTTCTACCACTTGTTTAACCGTTTTGGAAGGGTCTAGTTGTGGTTCTTGTTCGAGAAGTCCTACACTATATTCGCTGGAAGAAACCACCTCGCCTTGATATTCTTTGTCAATACCGGCAATGATTTTAAGTAGCGACGACTTTCCAGAGCCATTGAGACCTAAAACACCAATTTTAGCTCCATAAAAAAAAGAGAGGTAGATGTTTTTGAGTACTTGCTTTTGGGGTGGGTAAATCTTGTTTACACCAGCCATTGAAAAGATGATTTTTTCGTCGCTCATGAGTAGTAATTTTTCCGACAAATATGCAAAAAATATTCTGCCTTTGGCCTGATTTTGTAAATTTGCAGCCGATTTATCAAAGAAAAGGCATTCGCCAAATATTGTGGAAATACCATTCGGTCACGTAGAAAATAATACGCTCTTTCGATCAGCTTTTGGTCAAGTAGCGGCACTCCAGTTAAAAGAAGTCAAAGAGGGTGAATTAGAAGCAGCTGTCGCTTATTTCACTACACGATTTGATAAGTTAAAACTAAAACTGGAGGAGATAGAAGAGAAGATTAATTCGCAGAGCAATAAAGGATCCTTTCTATCCAGCCTTCAAAATATTGAAGACTCCATTCCAACGCATGATGGATTGGGTGATTATCAGACTCTGTTGGATAGAATAGGTCCACTGAAATCACTATTAGAGGACTATGTCCAGAAGAACAGAGCTAAAAACACGGAGATTAAGCAGGCTTTGCTCTTAGAGTTAGATGCCATCTTGGCTAATAATGATCAAGAAGAGGCATTTGAGCAAATAAAGGATTTGAAATCCAGATGGCTAAAAACAGGTAGTGCTGATCAGTCTGTAAGAGCTGAATTAGAAGAAAAATTTAAGTCTGGTGTAGATGGTTTCTTTGAAAAAAGAAATGCTTTCACAGAAGATAAGAAAATGTTGGTGAAGGCTCGATTGGATGAGTATCAAGGCATCATAGCTGAAATCAAATCCTTTATTGAGAAGAAAGACTATCAGTCAAGTGTGGATAGAGTAAAAGAGCTTCAGAAACAGTGGAAAGACGTTGGTCGCATTCCAGAAAACGAATTCAAGACAGTCAACGACACTTATTGGAAGGTTACGCAAGATTACTTTGATAAACAAAAGAAAAGAAGGAGCTCAGAGCGTAAATTAAAAGCCAAAGACGAAAAACAAAGTTTAAAAGCTAAACAAGAAATTCTGAATGAGCTTAAATCGCTTGTGCAAAATGCATTTGGAAGTGAGGTAAAGGCTTTTGATGCGCTGAAAACAAAATGGAAAAACAGCGGGCATGTTTCAAAGAAGGCTCATCCAGAAGTTCATGAGTCCTTTATACAGCTTTCTAGAGAATGGCAGGAGAGACAGTTTGTTTGGAACCTGACGCATAAGAAAAATAAGGGCTTCGCGAAGAAGGATGAGAAGAGTCAATTGAAGGATCTAACAAGAGTGATAAGAGACTTGCTGCACAGAGACGAGACGGAGCTCAAATCTTTTAATGAGAACATGGGGAATATGCATATCAACAAGGGCTCTTTCGTAGATATGCTAAACGACAAGCTCAAAACCCAAAAAGAAAAAGTAGCGCTGAAAAAAAATCTCTTGAAAGAATGTCAAGATAAAATAAAACAACTCTAATGTCCGTTGCGTTAGGAGTTCAAAAAAAAACATCAGAATCATTTTAATATCAGTTGTATTTTTTTTTGATACAGATTATATTCAGTTAAAATAAATTTTGAGATAAGGGAGTCAATAGTTTGATTATTGGTTGAAAAATTTATTTTTGCACGATTATATAAAACACCAGAATTAAAGGAAGTAAATTATGTATTGGACATTAGAATTAGCATCGTATTTGGAGGACGCACCTTGGCCGGCTTCAAAAGATGAATTGATTGATTATTCCATTCGATCAGGGGCTCCTTTGGAAGTGGTTGAGAACTTGCAAGAGTTGGAGGAAGACGGACATCCTTTTGAGACAATTGAAGAGATTTGGCCTGATTACCCAACGAAGGAAGACTTCTTCTTTAACGAAGACGAGTACTAAGGCTCGCTGTCATATATAGTGATAAGAAATTAAGCCTGGCTTTCTTGGAAAGGTCAGGCCTTTTATTTTCTCCTTTTTAGTATTGAATCAGCAATAATTAGGTCTTCTGGCGTAGTGATTTTGAGGTTATCATAACTTCCTTCTACTAAATTCACCTTTTCCCCAAAAGCTTCTATCACACTAGCGTCATCGGTAAACTGATTAGATTGACTTTGGTTAAAAGCTTTTTTTATCAAATCGACATCGAAGGTCTGTGGAGTTTGGACTGAATAGAATTGATTTCGATCGACAGCCTGACTTTGATCGTTCTTTATCTGGCGGATAGAATCCTTCACTTGTACTGCTGCAATGCCATTGCCTGACTTCTTAGCTTGATTTACGGTTCTATGTATGACGTCAGATGATATGAGAGGCCTAGCTCCGTCATGTATGGCTACAATTCCATTTCCTTTAATTTCATTGAGCCCGTTTTGGACGGAATCGAATCGGGTGGCTCCGCCTAGAGTGATTTGGTGTGCTGTTTTAAATTGAAGTAAATTGACCAACTTCTGCCAGGTATCTATGTGATTAGCCGGCAAAACCAATATGATGTGCATGTCAAGCTGACAATTGGCAAACGCTTCCAAAGTATGCATCAGTATCGGTTTGCCATCCAACTCCAAAAACTGCTTGGGTTGACTGGCTTGCATTCTGCTACCTGAGCCTCCTGCTACTATTACAGCATAATTTTTCATTGAGGCAATATTAGGTCATTCTATAAAACAAAAAAACTCCGAAGATGCCTTCGGAGTTTTTCATTCTTTGAATTTCTATAAATCTTAGATAATCAACATGGCATCACCATAGCTGAAGAATCTGTATTTCTCTTTAATAGCTACTTGATAAGCTTCCATGATCAAGTCAAATCCACCAAATGCAGCTGCATTCATCAGTAGTGTGGATTCAGGCAAGTGGAAATTTGTCACCAATGACTTAACGATTTTGAAATCGTAAGGAGGGAAGATGAACTTGTCGGTCCATCCTTCATTGGCTTTCAATCTACCATTGGCAGAAACTGAAGATTCAAGTGCTCTAAGTACCGTAGTGCCTATTGCGCAAACCTTTTTCTTATCGTCCAGTACCTTATTTACCAAAGTCGCTGTGTCTTCCGGAACGATGTAGTTCTCCGAATCCATTTTGTGTTTGGTCAAATCTTCTACGTCCACAGGTCTGAAGGTTCCTAAGCCTAAATGTAAAGTGATCGCCTTCGTATCAACACCTTGAAGCTCCAATCTCTTAAGCATTTGTCTGGTGAAGTGAATACCAGCTGTAGGGGCAGCTACAGCACCAACCTTATCAGCATAGATGGTTTGGAATCTTTCTCTATCTTCCGGCTCTGTTTTCCTAGCAATTTCTTTTGGTAGCGGGGTTTCGCCCAATTCGTCAATAGACTTGTAGAACTCTTCATCAGTCCCATCAAAAAGGAATCGGATCGTTCTGCCTCTAGAAGTGGTGTTGTCGATTACTTCTGCAACCAAATCACCTTCGCCAAAATATAGCTTGTTACCTACTCTGATTTTTCTAGCAGGGTCTACCAACACATCCCAAAGGTGAAGTTCTTTGTTGAGCTCTCTCAAAAGAAATACTTCGATCTTTGCGCCAGTTTTTTCCTTGTTCCCATAAAGACGCGCAGGAAATACTTTAGTGTCGTTTAAGATTACGCTGTCGCCTTCGTCTAAATAACTGATTAAATCTTTGAATACTTTATGCTCGATCTCCCCGGTATCCTTGTGCACGACCATCAATCGAGACTCGTCACGGTTTTCAGTAGGATAAAGCGCTAGCAATCCTGGTGGGAGGTCAAATTTGAATTCTGATAATTTCATCTGTTTGTATTTTATTTAATCAGTACATGAAACACACAAGTACGATTTGCAGCACTCGCTTTTTGCTTCATCTAAATCTGTTTTTTGGAATGGGTTCTGAATTGAATAAATGGCTGAAAAAGGAAGTTTAAAATATTCAATTGCATTCATGTAATAAAAGTAACGATTGTACGACCAATACGTCAAAATAAGAGGGCAAAATTAGTAAATTGTTCTGATAAATATTGCTTGTAAATAAATTTATTATAGGATGCTGATATTTCGGTTGATTTGGGAAAGTTTCCGGTTTGCTTTCAATGCCCTCAAGATGAATATGATGAGGACGGTCTTATCCTTCTTGGGAGTAACGATTGGCATTTTTGCCATTATTTCGGTCTTCACATTAGTGGACTCATTGCAACGTAATATCAATAACAGTTTGAATTTTCTTGGGGCAGATAATATCATCCTTGAGAAATGGCCGTACCAGTTTGGAGGTAGCTTTTATCCCTGGTGGAAGTATTACCAAAGACCTAATCCGGATTATGAGGAGTTTAAGTATCTACAGACCAACTTAGTTAATCATGATGGATTGGCTATTTATGCCTACAAAACAAATATTACGGCCAAGCAGAAGAGTAGCAGCAGTTCAGGGTTGAATATGATTGGAGTGTCCTATGGATATAAGGATATCAATGATTTGCAGTTGCAAACTGGTAGGTATTTCAGTATTCAGGAAACTGAAAATGCGAGTAATGTGGCCCTAATTGGTCAACGAGCTGCAACAGAATTGTTTCCATTTCAATCCCCACTTGGCCAAATGGTAAAAATTAAAGGCACAAAGTTTAGAGTGATAGGTGTCATTGAGGAAGAAGGTGAGGCTTTATTGGATACACCCAGTAATGATGATAATATCTTGATACCTTATAAAACGTTAAGCAAATTCTACCTAGTTAGTAAGCACAAAGGATTAGGTTCTTCTATAAACATAAAGGGAATGGCTGATGATCCGGGTCAAGAACGATTGGAAGGAGAACTCACCGGTCTGATGCGTAAAAAGAGAGGACTGAAGCCAAAAGAAGACAATAACTTTGCAATGAATCGACCAGAGGCCTTTGCCACTTTTTTAAGTCAAGTGTTTAATGTGCTGAATATTGCGGGTTGGATTATTGGTAGTTTTTCTATTCTGGTTGGCGGTTTTGGAATAGCTAACATCATGTTTGTGTCAGTTAGAGAACGCACGAATATAATTGGTATCCAAAAGTCGCTAGGGGCAAAGAATAACTTTATTCTTTATCAGTTTTTGTTTGAATCTATCTTTCTGAGCTTGTTTGGAGGAATGTTCGGTATCTTTTTGGTTTATCTGTTAACATTTATGGACTTGGGTTCGCTGGAACTAATTATGAATTTGAAAAATATCCTGATTGGATTGGGTGTCTCGGTGGTCATAGGAGTAATTTCAGGTATTGTTCCTGCTGGTTTGGCGGCAAAAATGGATCCGGTCATTGCCATTCGGTCATAAAAAAAGTCCCGATCAATCGGGACTTTGAAATTTTCCAGGATTTTATGAAATCTTTAGTTTTAATAGCTGATTTCAATTTTTTACTTTTCCCGTAAGCTTTCTTAATTTTCTGCAGCCACACTGTCTACAGCCTCTACAGCTTCAGTAGCCAGAGAGTCAACTGTTTCCATTGCTTCTTCTGCCATGTCAGTAGCTTCTTCTGCTGCTTCTTCTACAGCCTCGGCAGCTTCCTCCATTGGAGCTTCTTCAGTGCCTTCAGATGAGCTTTTAGAGCCGCATCCTACTACAAACAAAAAACTCATTGCCGCAGCAATCAAACTAAGGTTTCTTAAAAACTTCATAAATACGAATTGGTTTAGTGAAACTTGAAGCTAGAACGATAATTTCACTTTAACAAGAAAAAATGTTAATGATTGTTAACGGTTTGAGTCAAATTATTGATTGTCAGTATTTTGCAAATCAGTCGTTAAACTGGTTCATTGTTCTGGATATCCCTATGGTACAAAATGATAGCACCATATCGCAGGCTTTATCCATGTCAAAAGGCAGATTTTCTAGTTGTTCTTTCGAGAATTGACTCAACACATAATCTACTTGCTGACCCTTGTGAAAGTCATTGCCTATGCCAAATTTTAATCGAGCATAGTTATTGCCTCCCGTTTGTTCGTCAATGTTTTTTAGTCCATTATGGCCGGCATTACTGCCTTTGGCTCTCATTCGAAGACTGCCATGGGGGAGCGCAATGTCGTCGGTGATGACGAGTATATTCTCCTTACTTATTTTAAGGTCTTGCATCCAGTAGTTAACGGCCTTTCCACTTAAGTTCATATAAGTGGTAGGTTTGATTAAGTGGATCGTTCTTCCTTTGTATTTAAATTCACATTTGTTGGCCAACTTGGTATGTTCAAATCTGGCACCTTGCGATTCCGCCAATCGATCAAGTACCAAAAAACCAATATTGTGACGAGTGAGTTCATACTCTGGACCAATATTGCCAAGGCCTGCTATGAGATATTTCATCGGTTGTTTTTAGAAGAAAATTAATACTTATAAAAATCAGTCAAAAAAAAATCCTACTCGAAGAGCAGGATTTTTTAAATTTTGTATTCAGTAGCTTATTCAGCTGCAGGTGCCTCAGCTCCTTCTGCTGCCTCTTCGCCTTCAGCTCCTTCTTCGCCTTCACCTTCTAATTCGTCTGCAGACTTACCTCTCAATGCTCTAGGTACTTCAACTACCGCAATAGATGCTTGTGGAGTATCAAGAATTTCGAAGTTGTCGGTGATTACATCGCTTACTTTGATTGCTTTACCAAAATCAAGTGCAGTAATGTCAAGATCAATATGCTCAGGCATATTCTTAGGCAATGCTTTGATAGACAATAATCTTCTTTTGTGGATCAGGGTTCCTCCATTAGAAACACCTTTTGAAACACCTGTCAAGTGAACTGGAATGTCCATTTTGATAGCCTTGCCAGTAAACCACTGCAAGAAGTCTACGTGCAAAATCATTTCACTTACTGGGTGAAACTGGATATCCTGCATGATACAGTCATACTCAGCGCCTTCAACATTCACTTTTACAAAGTGCGCTTCAGAAGTATACACCAATTCTCTGAAAAGAATCGCTGGTGCGTAGAAGTGAATTTGTTCTTCGCCACCGTAAATTACACATGGTACTTGACCCTCGGCACGAAGACTTTTCGCTTCTGATTTGCCGAGATTCGCTCTTTTATACCCTACAATCTCTATAGTTTTCATACTACTTTATATATGTTATTGAATAAATAATGAACTAATTGATTCGTGGTCATGGATTTTCCTGATCGCTTTCGCAAAAAGCTCTGCCATGCTAGCCACTTTGATTTTCGAAGATTGACCTTCATTTATTTTAATGCTGTCAGTTACTACTAACTCTTCCAGCTCAGAACTATCTACATTTTCGTAAGCTTTACCAGATAAAATTGGGTGCGTACAGAATGCTCTTACAGAGATAGCTCCTTTTTCTTTTAGCAAGTTGGCTGCCTTAGTCAATGTGCCTGCCGTATCAATAATGTCATCTACCAGGATAACATTTTTTCCTTCAACGTCTCCAATGACTTGCATAGAAGCGACTTCATTGGCTCTTTTTCTGTGTTTATCACAAACCACCATTTCTGCTTCGAAGAATTTGGCAAATTCTCTTACTCTTTTTGTACTTCCTACATCTGGAGCAGCAAAAATTAGGTTATCCAAATTCAATTTCTTGATGTATGGCACGAAGATAGAAGCGGCTACCAAATGGTCTACCGGAATATCAAAAAATCCTTGAATCTGGTCGGCATGAAGGTCGCAAGTCATTAATCGATCTGCTCCAGCTGCTTGCAGTACGTTGGCCATCAACTTTGCTGCGATTGAAACTCTCGGTTTGTCCTTTCTGTCTTGTCGTGCATAGCCGTAGTAAGGCACTACACAAGTCACAGACTTGGCACTGGCTCTTTTAGCCGCATCGATCATAAGTAAAAGCTCGATGAGATTGTCGGAAGGACCAGTAGATTGAATAATGAAAACATCGCAGCCACGAACAGTTTCATTGTAGCTAAATGATAGCTCACCATCGCTGAATTTCTTGGACGTTGAGTTTCCAAGCGGTTTGCCATAACTATTAGCGATTTTGGTGGCTAATTCTTTGGATCCGTTTCCGGCGAAGATTTTAACTGCAGACATGTCTCTTGCGTTAGTGAAATAAAAGAAGCTATCTCAATAGAGATAGCTTCTTTTTTTGTTGGTCTACTAGGGCTCGAACCTAGACTCTTCTGGACCAAAACCAGACGTGTTGCCAGTTACACCATAGACCAGTGTTGCACCCCTCTTATTTTGGGAACACAAAAGTAGATATTTGCCTGAATAATGCCAAGCCTTGGCGATAAAAAAGCTAAATATTTTTACTTTTTTCTACTGATGTCCCTTCACCCATTCTTTAGCGTTGATAAACGCCTGAATCCATGGGGTAATTTCATTAGCAGTCTCCGTGTAGTGCGCCCAGTTCCAAGGGAACAAAGAACGTTCTAAGTGAGGCATCATGGCGAGATGTCTTCCATCTTTTGAATACACACCCGCTACATTGTAATCAGATCCATTAGGATTGCCTGGATAGGCCTCGTGTGCATATTTCAAACAAACCGTATAATTACTTTCTGTTAGAGGTAACTCAAACTTACCTTCGCCATGAGCTACCCAAACACCCATTCTCGTATTCGACAAGTTGCCTAACATCACAGAATCGTTTTGAGGAATAGTGACATCAAGGAAAATAGACTCAAACTTGCCAGAAGCATTGTGAGCCATTTTAGGATGGTTTTCTATTTCAGGGAACACCAAGCCTAATTCCATCATCAGCTGACAACCGTTGCAAACCCCTAAACTCAGAGTGTCAGGTCGAGCGTAAAAATTCTTTAATGCTGTGTTAGCTTTTTCGTTGTAAAGGAAAGCGCCGGCCCAGCCTTTCGCTGATCCTAGTACATCTGAATTGGAGAAACCGCCAACAAATACGATCATGTTTACATCAGACAAATCCTCTCTACCTGAGATCAAATCCGTCATGTGGACGTCCTTAACGTCAAATCCAGCCAAGTGTAAAGCGTAGGCCATTTCTCTATCACCATTCACACCTTTTTCTCGGATGATGGCAGCTTTGATACCTGATTTTTCTTTTCTTTTTTGATCTATTCCTAGAGAACTAATGGTTCCTTTCCAATCAGCAGGGAAAGCATATTGAAGCGCTTGATTTTTGTAGCTCTCAAAACGAGACTTTGCATTGCTCGCTTCCGTTTGATGTTGCTCTAGCAGATAAGAAGTTTTGAACCAAGTGTCTCTGAGCTCATCAATATTCAGTGAATGATTGTTATTATTGGACTTAATGTCAAACGAACGGTTCAAATTAACTGATCCTATTTTTTCAACGGAAACGCCGTCCAAAGCATCTAGTGAAGCATCTTTTGCTATCTGAATTACCAATGCAGGACTTTCACTAAATGCTACTTCTGAGAGATTCGAATTCAACGCACTCAAGTCAATGCTTGCACCACTTTGCGTAGTAGGGAAGTGCATTTCTAATAAGGTAGTTATCAAGCCACCCGCAGACACATCGTGTCCCGCCAGCACATGTCCATCCTTGATCAATTGCTGGACAGCGGCAAATGCTTTTTTGAAGTATCCGGCATCCGGAGAAGAAGCTGGGTTAGTTCCTACCGTATTTTTAATTTGCCCAAAACTGGATCCATCGAGCGCAAACGTACCGTCAGAAAGCGGGATATATATTAATGTCGAATCAGCAACGGGTTTGATGTCTGGTGTCACTGTTTGACGAATGTCTGAAACTTCACCCACAGTTGAAATGATAACCGTACCTGGTGAGTCTACAGTCTTTCCGTCATTGTACTTCTGTGTCATGGACAAAGAGTCCTTTCCAGTTGGGATATTAATTCCCAAAGCGATAGCATATTCGCTTACTGCTTCTACGGCATCATAAAGTCTCGCTCTTTCTCCCTCTGTCTTGGTAGGCCACATCCAGTTGGCACTCAGTGATACGCCACCCAAACCGTGCGTAAGTGGTGCCCAGATTATATTTGTTAATGCTTTAGTAATGGCCAATTGCGAACCTTTAGCTGGGTTGGCAATAGCTGCCACTGGCGCATGACCGATGGAAGTAGCAATTCCTTTGTTGTTTACAAAGTCGAGTGCCATTACAGCTACATTGTTTAGAGGCAACTGAATTTCTCCGCAAGTCTGCTGCTTGGCTACTCGGCCGGTTACCGATCGGTCTACTTTGTTTGTCAACCAATCTTTACAAGCCACTGCTTCCAGTTGAAGCACTTGTTTCAAGTCTTCTAAGAAGTCTGCATCGTTGGCAACTGCAGAT
Organism: Reichenbachiella sp.; assembly: GCF_033344935.1. Classification (NCBI taxonomy): domain Bacteria; kingdom Pseudomonadati; phylum Bacteroidota; class Cytophagia; order Cytophagales; family Reichenbachiellaceae; genus Reichenbachiella; species Reichenbachiella sp. Next base: position 1,362,802 of record NZ_JAWPMM010000001.1, read on the forward strand.
TGATAAGGCTTTTGAAGTTTTTTATCTTTTAATATCGTTTTTGGTGCTGAGCCAAACATATCCGAAAGCCCCCAATCCATAGCAGCTTTGTCGCTGTCTTTGTGCTTCATAGTGAATTTCATATCACCAGTGGCTTCGCCTGCTACGAAAAGTGGTGCTCTTTCGCGGTCAGCAATCTCCTTCAATCCAGGGATGTCCTTGTCGGCTATAGCTAATCCCATTCTTTCTTGAGATTCGTTACCGATAATTTCTTTGTTTGATAGTGTAGGGTCTCCTACTGGGAGTTGATCGATATGGATCTGACCTCCGATATCTTCAATCAATTCAGAAAGACAATTTAAATGTCCGCCAGCGCCATGATCGTGAACTGATACAATTGGATTATTGTCGCTTTCTGCTAAAGCTCGAAGCGCATTAGCCACTCTTTTCTGCATTTCAGGGTTGGATCGCTGAATGGCATTGAGTTCGATTGCATTGGAGTGCTCTCCTGTGGATACAGAGGAAACAGCACCACCGCCCATTCCGATGCGGTAATTGTCACCACCCATCACTACGATTTTGTCTCCTTTAGTTAATGGCTTTTTCTGTGCATCAGACAATTTTCCATATCCGACACCACCTGCCATCATGATCACTTTGTCGAAACCTTGTGTGTCTCCATTCTCTTCATGCTCGAAAGTGAGGACACTTCCGCAGATTAGTGGCATACCAAATTTGTTTCCAAAGTCGCTGGCACCATTGGAAGCTTTGATTAAAATGTCAAGAGGAGTTTGGTACAACCACTCTCTGGCTTTGGTTTTTTCTTCCCACTTTTTCCCTTGTTCTAATCTAGGGTAGGAGGTCATGTATACTGCAGTGCCAGCAAGAGGGATACTGCCTTGTCCACCAGCCATACGATCTCTGATTTCTCCTCCTGAGCCAGTTGCCGCTCCATTGAATGGCTCAACAGTGGTAGGGAAGTTGTGTGTCTCCGCTTTGAGTGAAATCACAGAATCAATGTCTTTGGTTTCGAAGTAGTCTGCTTTGTTTTGAGTCTTTGGAGCGAATTGCTCCATTTTAGGACCTTTGATAAAGGCTACATTGTCTTTGTAGGCAGATTCGATTTGTCCTGGATGGGTTTCAGAGGTTTTTCTGATCAGTTTGAACAACGACACTGGTTTTTCTTCTCCGTCGATGATAAACTGTCCGTTGAATATTTTGTGACGGCAGTGCTCAGAATTCACCTGAGAAAAGCCGAATACTTCGCTGTCAGTCAACGGTCGACCTAGTCTAAGTGCTACACTTTCTAAGTAAACCACTTCTTCTTCGCTCAGCGCTAGTCCTTCGCTCTGGTTGTAGCTTCTAATGTCTTCGATATCCTGAATAGCTTCAGGCTGCTTGTTGATGATATAAACTTCTTCGTTTAGTGCCTCATATTTTTGATTGAGCATTGGGTCGAAATTACCTTCAGTGTGGAATTCTTCAATTCGCTCAATGCCTTCAATGCCCATGTTTTGTGTGATTTCCACTGCATTGGTACTCCAAGGAGTAATCATCTCCTGACGTGGTCCAATGAAAGAACCTGGTAGGTTTTTTTCACTTAGAACCTCTGCATTACCAAAAAGCCATTGGAGCTTTTCTATGCTAGCAGCGTCTAGATCGGATTTTGATTTTAAAAGATAGTAGGTGGTGGGATTTTTCTTGAATATAAAGATCATCGAAGAAGGACTGTTTATCAGCCGCAAAAGTAAGATGATTGGCTCAAAAGTTGGGTATGGGATATAGTATTATTGTGGATTTTTCTTTTACTATAATTTGAAAGAAACTGGGAGAGAAAGAATGAAGGATTGTGGGTTGCCTCGGGATGTCCCAGGAATCCACTCCACCGAAGTTTCTTCGAAAATTCTCAAGGCTTCCTGGTTACAGTCTGGGCTCAACCCTTTAATTATATAATAATCCGCTACTCGGCCGTTTTTATCGATAGTATAGGCGATATGGACAGTGCCCTGCAGACCAATCTTTTTAGCACTCTTTGGGTATCGCATTTCTTTAGTCAGTTTTTCATAATACTTTGGGAAGCCCATAGTAGGAGAGGGTAGTGTATTGATTTGTGTGTAGCTGTGTTTAGTACTATCCAGTTTCGTGCTGGTGCCGCTGATTAATTCACCTCCTTTGTATTTTTCGGTATAGAATGAATGGCCGTTAGGATAGTAGCCCTTCCACGTTCCGCTTCGCATGCCTTTATATATTTTGCCCTTGGCTGAAATGCTTAAGTCAGCACGATATTCAATTAGGTTTCCCATACCATCTTTGACTAATTGATTACCTAAGGAGTCCCAGGCATTGTAAGTGCGATGATTTATTTCCGTGGCTGTGGAATACCCAGTGTATTCTCGTTCTAATGCTTTCACTCCATTTGGATACCAGAAGACGTAGCCGCCAAATATGTGTCCATTTTTTAATTGATATTTTTCTTTAACCTGGCCATTTTCATAATATTCTACGCCTATTCCAATTTGTTGGCCGCTTTCGTCATATGTTTTTTTGGCTTTCGTTTTTCCATTGGAAGTGAATTTTTCAGTGACTTTTCCAATGAAGTAATTTTTGTCATTAGGAATTACACCTGTAGCTGAATAATAGGCTATACTTTGATCAACGGGCTGACCTGCTTTATCGAAATAAAGTGTTTGTGTAGGTTGTGCTAGACAAGCTCCATGGAGTAAGAAGCAAAAGACGAAGGTTTTGAAAATATTGTTAGCTATTGAGCGCATTAGATACTTCCACAAATGATTCATTCAAAAGTTTGGTGTGTCCTGTGTCTAAGATAATGACTTTCGCTTGTGGTATTTGGTTTAAGAAATAGAAATGTCGCTCAGGTTGAATGATTTTGTCGTATTTTCCGAAAATTACTGTAGTCTTAAAATTCCCAGTGTTTATACGCTCGATGAGTTCGGCTTGTCGCATTCTAAACTTGCGTAAGGTGATCCATGAATGATAGACTCTCATTCGCTGATCCTTGTCCTGTAGCTGAGTACGAGAAAAATCTATCGTCCATTGATTAAACATTTTGGTCTTTTCCAACAGATCCAGAAAAATGAAAAACGGCTTAGGGTTTCTCATGAAGAAACCAAATAGCTGCTCCGAACCCAAAGGGAAAGTGGCAAACTCATAGGAACTACGTTTCACAATACCATCGGGAGCAATCAACAGGCAATGGTCAATGCGATTTTCGAAAGATTTTAATGTACTAGAAGTATATCTACCTCCTAAGCTGTATCCCAAAACTGAAAAGCGATCAATATTCAAGTGATTAAGAAACCCAGCAAAAATATTTTTCCATTCCTCTTGAAGTAAATATTTGGAGCCGCCCTGTCGTACACTCTTTCCGTGATAAAACAAATTGACGCTTACCACCTGATGATCGACTAATCCACTCGATAAGTCATTGAATACCATTAAGTTTTGCCCAAATCCATGAAAGCAAATCAGTGTTTTTTCTCCGTTACCGGAGCACGCGTATTCCAGTTGAATTGATTGAGAGTGAATGTATAGTTTGGGCGAATGGTTCATTGCGGACAAAAAAATACCAGAAAAATTCGAACAAATATTGATTTTGTTCGTAGAAACTTCGGAAACTTTTAGTAATCATAAAGTTTCCATAGTTTCTTTGCGGTACAATGATTAACAATACAAAGGAGAAAATATTAGAAAACACTGAAGCACTCTTTAATAAATATGGAGTACGAAGCGTGTCTATGGATGACATTGCAAGAGAACTTTCTATTTCTAAAAAGACGATTTATCAGTTTTTTAAGGATAAGGATGAATTGGTGACTCTAATAACCAAAGGGCATATAGATCGAGAGCGATCAGAGATGGCGACCGTGAAGTCTACTGCTGAAAACGCAATTGATGAATTGTTCAAACTTTCACATTGTATTCGTGAACATGTTAAGGAAATTAACCCTTCGATGCTTTTTGACATACAAAAGTATCACCCAAGTGCATGGGCGCTGTGGTTGGAGTACAAGAATGTTTTTATTAAAAATACCATTTTGGATGTCATAGCAAGAGGGAAAAGTGAGGGGTATTTTAGACCTGAATTGGATGCTGAAATAATATCCACTTTTCGTGTTGAATCCATAGAGCTAAGCTTTGATGAAAAAATATTTCCAAGAGACAAATTTGATTTTACTGAAGTACAAATGACCTTATTTGATCATTTTGTACATGGACTAATGACCGTAAAAGGTCTAGAACTATATGATAGCTTGATAGATGCTAAATCTTATGAGAGTAATTAAACAACCAATACTTTTACTACTACTTACAATGGGTTTTGTGGCTGTTCACCAGGTGAGCATGGGCCAAAACCCCGAGTCGATGAGCGTCTCCTTAGAAGAGGCGATTGATTATGCGTTAGAAAACAATCAGCAGGTGAAAAATGCTAGGCTGGAAGAAGAAATAGCCGACAAGCAGGTGGGTGAAATTCTTGCCGATGGATTGCCACAGGTGAATGCAAATGCCAGTTTGATGCATAATTACAAAATTCAGCAAACGATTGTAGAATCTTCAAATGGTTTTCCTCCTGGTGTACCAGACGGTGAGGCTGTTGCTCTGGAATTTGGGATACCGTATACATCCGGTTTTGATTTTGGTTTGACGCAGATGGTGTTTGATGGTTCGTTTTTTATTGGACTTGAGGCAGCGAAGACCTTTACCCAGCTCTCTAGAAAGGATCACATCAAAACGAAGATTGATATCGCAGAGGCGGTGTCTAAAGCCTATTTCGGAGTTTTAGTGAATGTGGAGCGATTGGCCTTAGTGGAACGAAATTATTCTCGATTGGATTCTTTGTTGCAAGAAACAGAGGTGATGTACCAGAACGGATTTGCTGAAAAAATTGATGTAAATAGAGTCAAAGTACAGTTTAACAATGTGAAGGTTGAAAAGGATAACTATCAACAAATTGTTGATTTATCTGAATCTATTCTAAAATTCCAAATGGGATTGAAGCCTAACACACCATTGATATTAACAACTGAAATTCAAACGATAGATTATTTCAATTTTGAGACTATCAAGGACTTTACCTATGAACAAAGAATTGAGTATTCTCAGATGAACATCAGGAAAGAACTCAAGCAACTAGATATAAAAAATGTAAGAGCCAAATACTATCCAAAAATTGATCTCGTAGCCAACTACGGTAGAAATACGGGTAACACCTCCTTAGATGCGGTGTTTTCAGATGACTGGTTTGGGAATGGAGCCATAGGGCTGCGTGCTAGTGTGCCCATTTTTGATGGCATGAGGAAACGCCGCCAGGTGCAACAAAGGCAATTACAAGCCCAGCAAATCGATTATTCCTTGAATCTATTGGAAAATAATATTGATGTAGAAATAGAACAGGCGCTGACTTCGTACAACAGACAAATTGAAATGATGCAAGCACAAAGAGAAAACATGGAATTGTCTCAAGAAGTCTACGAAGTGGCTAAAATTAAATACAATGAAGGCGTGGGGTCAAACATCGAAGTGATCGATGCTGATGCTACCTTCAAACAAGCACAAATAAACTATTACAATGCGCTCTACGATGCGCTCATCTCAAAAATTGACCTGCAAAAAGCCTATGGCATTTTGCTCTAAGCTAATAACCTCTTTAAAAATGAAAAAATTAACATATATCATTCCATTGATCCTTGTATTTGCCGTTGGATGTTCGAGCGATTTGGAAACTAAGAAAGCAGAAGTTGAGGAATTGAAAACTCAAATTCAAGACCTCAAAGGTCAAGTAGTGGCCCTCGAAGAGGAAATCAGAAAAGAAGATCCAGCGTACGGAAAAGTCACAGTCAATAAAACTTTGATTACGGTGCTGGATGTGGTCCCGAGATATTTCGAACACAAAATCGAGGTAAGGGGTGCGGTAGAATCAAGAACCAATGTGACTGTTAGTCCTCAAGTTCCCGGGAAAATAGAAAGCGCAAATGTCATTGCCGGACAGAATGTGAAGAAAGGGCAATTGTTGTTTTCTCTGGATAGTGATATTATAAACAACAATATTGCAGAATTGGAAACAGCTCTTGAATTAGCCACGATAATGGCTGATAAGCAAGAAAACCTATGGAAACAAAATATTGGTACTGAAGTTCAATATCTCCAGGCTAAAAACAATAGAGAGTCTTTAGAGAGAAAGTTAGCAACAGCTCAATCTCAACTCAGTCAGACTAGAATATTGGCTCCTTTTTCAGGGACAATAGATGCGATGGATGCTAAAGTGGGGGAGATGGCACAGCCAGGAATGCCATTGGTGAGAATTGTTAATCCTAACGACGTGCACATCAGTTCGGATGTGTCTGAACGATTCATTGGCAAATTCAAAAAGGCCGATCAAGTGGATGTGTATTTCCCATCTCAGGATAAGAAAATGGTAAGTCAAGTGTCCTCTGTTGGTCAAGTGATCAATAGCCAGAATCGTACTTTCGAAATGGAAGTGTATTTACCAACACTTGATTTTCCTGTCAAGCCCAATCAGGTGGTTGTGCTCAACCTTAGAGACTACCAAAATGAACAGGCTTTAGTTGTGCCCACTCAGTTGATTCAAAAAGACAATAAAGGGTCATTTGTATTCGAAATCGTTAAGGAAGGAAGTAATCTGGTGGCGAAGAAAGTGTATGTGGAGACAGGCGTGACTTACAACAACGAGACAGAAATCAAATCTGGATTGAAAGCCAATCAAAGACTGGCCAATAAAGGTTTCCGTGAGCTATCCGAAGGGGTGATAGTTAGTATCAAAGAGGATAAACCTGCCAAATAATCTTAAACTCAAAAGTAATTGACATGGCTGATAGCAATGTAAAAAATAAACAAATAGAGAAGGAGTTTGGGCTGACCACACTCTCGATCAACAACAGAACTACCGTGTTGGTATTGAGTGCTTTGATTGTCTTGATGGGCATTTCGACGTATATCAACTTACCAAAGGAGAGTTTTCCTGAGATTCGACAACCAAAGGTTTATATCGGTACGCCACACCCAGGTAATTCCCCGGTTGATATGGAAAATTTGATCACCAGGCCCATTGAGAAAGAGCTTAATACCATTTCCGCTGTGGAGGAAATCCGATCCACTTCTGTTCAGGATTATTCTACCATCATTGTGGAGTTTACTTCTACGACTTTGATCGAAGATGCTTTGACTAAAGTGAAAGATGCTGTAGATAAAGCAAAGCCTGAATTGCCTAGTGATCTGGAAAAAGATCCGAATATATTCGAAATGAACTTTTCGGAGTTCCCAGTTTTGAATATTAACCTGTCTGGAAATTTTAGCATCGAAGAGCTGAATGACTACGCAGAAGATCTGGAAGATGAAATTGAAAAGATTAGTCAAATTTCTAAAGTGGATATTCGAGGGGTCGACGAGAAAGAAGTTCGGGTAAATGTGGATCCATATCAAATGGAAGCCCGTTTGGTGAACTTTGGGGACATCGAAAACGCCATCCGTGCGGAGAATATCACACTTTCTGGAGGAAACTTGAAAGAAGGAGATATACGTCGTTCGATCCGTGTGGTGGGCGAATTCAAAGACCCAAAGGATCTGCTCAAAGTAGTGGTTAAACATGAAAAAGGCAATATTGTATACTTAGGAGATATTGCTGAAGTAGAATTCGACTACAAAGAAAAGCAGAATTATGCTCGCCTCAATGGTAAGCCTGTTGTGATGCTCGACATTGTAAAAAGAAGTGGAGAGAATTTGTTGATCGCTACGGATAAAATCGACGAGATCATCGCTGACTTCAAAGCTAACAGATTCCCTGAGGGCATGGAAGTGACCAAAACCAATGACCAGTCTCAGCAAACCAGAGACATGGTGAGTAGTTTGGAAAATAATATTATTTCTGGGGTGTTGCTAGTGGTTCTTGTACTGCTATTTTTCTTGGGCACTAGAAATGCGCTGTTCGTTGGGGTAGCCATTCCACTTTCGATGTTCATGGCATTTATGATTTTGGGAATGTTCGGCATCACGATCAATATGATGGTGCTGTTCTCTTTGATCATGGCACTGGGTATGTTGGTGGACAATGGTATTGTGGTCGTGGAAAATGTTTATCGATTGAGAGAGCAAGGTCTATCGGCATATGAAGCGACCAAAAGGGGTGTGGGTGAAGTGGCTTGGCCAATTATTGCTTCCACAGCTACGACTTTGGCTGCATTCTTACCTTTGGCTTTCTGGCCGGGTATCATGGGTGAGTTTATGAAGTTTTTGCCGATTACTCTGATGGTGACTTTAGGCTCTTCTTTGTTTGTGGCATTAGTTATCAATCCTGTTTTGATTACCGCATTCATGAAGTTGGACGACGGCAAGCCTGCGGATAAAAAGAAGATTTTTATCTACTTTGGCATTGCCTTGGGATTGGGTCTTTTGCTACTGTTCACAGACATAGCACCTATAGGCAGATTATCTATCGCGTTTGGTTTGGTTATTCTATTAAACGTGTTTGTGCTAATTCCTATTTCCAGGAAATTCCAAAGATCGTTTTTGCCTTGGTTAGAAGGAGTGTACAAGAAGTCTATGCAATTTGCTTTAGCAGGATGGATGCCTTATGTGTTCTTCTGGGGAACCGTAGGATTATTATTTTTCTCTGTGGCTTTGATGAATGTCTTTCCTCCAAATGTTGAATTCTTCCCTAAAACACCACCGAAATATGTGAATGTGTTTGTGGAGTATCCAATTGGTACAGATGTAGAGACAACCAATGCATTTACCTCTAAGCTCGAAAAGAAAGTGGCGGTACTCGTCAAGCCTTATGGTGAAGTTGTAGAGTCGATCACTGTCAACGTGGGCGCAGGAGCTTCCGACCCGATGGATCAATCTTCATTTGGGCAAAGTGATACGCCGAATAAGGCACGGATTACAGTCAACTTTGTTGAGTTCAGAGAAAGAAATGGTGTTTCAACAAATGAAATTTTGGACAAAATCAGATCGTCCATGTCGGGTTATCCAGGTGTGGCAGTTACTGTGGATCAAAATAGTGATGGCCCTCCGGTAGGTAAACCTATCAGTATCGAAATCATCGGAGACGATTTTGCTACCTTGATCGATTTGTCTGAGCAGATGAAGAGCTTTATCAACAAATCTGGAATAGAGGGTATTGAGAAATTGAAATCTGATTTGGAGACTGGAAAGCCAGAATTAGTAGTTGATATTGACCGAGAAAAGGCTAGAAGGTTTGGTCTATCTACGCAAGGAATAGCTATGGAAATTCGTACGGCGCTATTCGGGAAAGAAGTTTCTAAATACAAACGAGGAGAAGATGATTATGAAATTCAGGTGAGGCTGGCTGAAAAGTACAGATATGACATCGATGCCTTGATGAATAAGAGCATCGTTTATAGAAATCAGTCTAATGGTAAGATTGTGAGTGTTCCTATCTCTTCTGTAGCTACAGCCGATTTGAGCTCGACTTATGGTTCGATCCGAAGAAAAGATTTAAATCGAGTGGCAACACTTACCTCGAACGTGGTGAGTGGCTATAATGCCACTTTGATCAATGATCAGATCAAGGCCTTATTGAGTGATTTCAAAATGCCAATAGGCTACGAGTTTAGATTTGGTGGAGAGCAAGAAAAGCAAGCCAAAGAAATGGCTTTCTTGAGTAAGGCATTGTTGATAGCTGTATTCATGATCTTCCTGATTATCGTATCACAGTTCAACAAGATTACTACTCCGTTCATAATCATGATGTCTGTAGTGTTGAGTACCATTGGTGTGTTCTTAGGACTAGTTGTTTTCCAAATGAATTTCGTAGTCATTATGACCATGATTGGGATTATTTCCTTAGCGGGAATTGTGGTGAACAATGCCATCGTATTGATTGATTTTATCGAGTTGAGTAGAAATCAATTGAGAGCCGACAAAGGAGTGGACAAGCTGGAAATGAGCGATATCATCAGTGCCATTGCTACTGCAGGTGCCACACGTTTGAGACCTGTATTATTGACTGCGATTACAACCATTCTTGGTTTGATCCCATTGGCGGTGGGGATCAATATTGACTTCATCAACTTCTTTGCCTCTTTGGATGCAGACTTCTACTTAGGAGGTGATAATGTTGCCTTCTGGGGGCCTATGTCCTGGACGATCATTTTCGGTTTGACTTTCGCGACATTCCTGACGCTGTTTATCGTGCCGGTGATGTACTTGTTCTTTGCAAAACTGAATAGGAAACTAGGGATAAGTTAATATCCTATGAGTTAAAGGCAATAGAAGCGAGATCTTGCAAAAGGTCTCGCTTTTTTTGTATCTTTTTAATTGGAATTCGTGCATATATTTGCCGTCCAAAAAATGAGCAACAATTATTGACCAATGATAAACTTCGATGACACCCAAGTGGCATTCGCAGACAAGTCGAATTTTGATTTGAAAAGAATGCACTTCCTTTTTCTTTCGATGAACAACCCTGTAATCGCAAGGATTGGGATTTGGATGACTGTTTTTGCGCTAAAGATTCACTTGCCCATCAAGTGGATGATCAAAAAAACAATCTTTGCGCAATTTTGTGGAGGTGAGTCATTAGAAGATTCAAAAGGAACAGTTGAGAAGTTGGGTGCTTCACATATTCGTACAATTCTGGACTATTCTGTAGAAGGCGAAGATTCTGAAAAAGTTTTTGATGCCAATCGCGATGAGATCATTCGTTCTTTGGAGTTAGCCGCTACAACCGACCATATCCCTACTGGGGTGATGAAGCTTACTGGATTTACCGAATTTAAATTGTTGGCCAAGAAGCAGAGTGGCTCTGCAATGTCAGCGGATGAAGAAAATAGATATGCTGTTTTTCTCGAAAGAGTAAATCAGATCTGTGCAAAAGCAGTGGAAGTGAAGAAATACTTGTTTATCGATGCAGAGGAAACCTGGATTCAGGATGTAATCGATGAGGTGGTATATGCCATGATGGAAAAGTATAATAAGGAGACAGTGTACATTTTTAATACCTATCAGATGTACCGAACGGCCTCATTGCAAAATCTAAAGGACGCGCATCAGTTGGGATTAGACAAGGATTTCAAGGTCGGGGCGAAGTTGGTGCGTGGTGCATACATGGAAAAGGAAAGAGACCGAGCAAAAGAAAAAGGATACGAAGATCCGATCCAGCCGAACAAAGCAGCTTCAGATAAAGACTATGACGCAGCGGTAACTTACTGTATTGAGTACATCAATGATATTTATTTATGCGTGGGTACGCACAATGAAAATAGCTGTAAGCTAACGGCTGAATTGATGGACCATCACGGAATTGCTAAAGCAGATCCTAAAGTCTATTTCGCTCAACTTTATGGAATGAGCGATAATCTTTCTTATACACTAGCGAATGAAGGATACAATGTGGCTAAATATGTGCCATACGGCCCGGTAGCCAAAGTATTACCCTATTTGATGCGACGCGCCGAAGAGAACACTTCCATTGCAGGCCAAAGTAGTCGGGAATTTACTTTGGTAAAAAAAGAAATCAAGAGGAGAAAGAGCGCTTAATCCCATTCCAATATTTTTTCTAAAAAAGTCCTAAGATTCCTGTGTATAGATCTCAGATCAGATCTTTGGACTAATACAATATTACCATCCGGGATTATTTTAATCGGTAATTTCTAACCGCAGCTTTTTGGTTGATTAAAAATGATTAACTTCCGAGTTTTTAATACCAAAAATGCGCTAGCGAATGAGTACAAGCAGTGAGAAGAGAGAGCCTTCGCTTATTGAGGCATTCATACCTATAATATTCCTCATAGTTTTTTTATCTGTCAATGTTTCCATCTTTGGAGATGACGCCCTGTCCGGTTCCAATCAGATTGTTTTGATACTTTCTGCTATGGTAGCGGCCATACTGGCTTCGCGTCTGGGATATAAATGGAAGGATATTGAAAAATCCATGGTGAAGAGTATCACTTCGGCCATGGGCTCCATTTTGATTTTGTTGATGATCGGGTCATTAGCCGGTAGCTGGTTGATAAGTGGAGTGGTTCCTGCCATGATTTACTACGGACTTCAAATATTGAACCCAACCATATTTCTTTTTGCAGCTTGTGTAGTTTGTGCGATTGTGTCTATGGCCACTGGAAGTTCATGGACTACAGCCGCTACAGTGGGTATTGCCCTCATAGGGATCGGTCAAGCTATGGGAATTCATGAAGGTATTGTTGCAGGAGCTATTCTCTCAGGAGCATATTTTGGTGATAAAATGTCTCCGCTATCAGATACTACAAACCTCGCCCCAGCTATGGCTGGGACGGACTTGTTTACCCATATTCGATATATGGTTTACACTACTTTTCCCTCCATTTCCATTACGTTGGTCATCTTTCTGATTATGGGTTTTTTCAATACAACTGCAGAGGCAAGCGTAAATACGGGTGAGGTACTTGAAGCTATATCCTCTAAGTTTTATATATCGGGATGGTTGTTTATTGTTCCGGTTGTGGTGATTATACTTATTGTTAAAAAAGTACCGGCATTTCCGGCCTTAATGGTAGGGACTTTACTGGGAATTTTGTTTGCGCTCATTTTTCAGAGAGAAGTGATTAGTGAGGTGTCAGGTTATTCTGGCGCTTACTGGAAAACCATGTTTGTAGGAGTGATGAAAGCCCTCTATGGACATGTAGGTGTGACTACTTCCAACGAAATGGTCAACGAGTTGCTAAGCTCAGGAGGTATGTACAAAATGCTCAATACGATATGGCTCATCATGTCCGCTATGATGTTTGGCGGAGTGATGGAAGGAGCAGGAATGCTCAGAGTGATTGCACAAGCCATAATGAAAAGAATAGAGTCTAGTGGCGCATTGATTGCTTCTACTGCAGGTACCTGTATGTTTTTCAACGCCACAGCCTCAGATCAATATTTGGCCATCGTAGTGCCAGGCAGAATGTATGCTGACTTGTATAAAGAAAAGGATCTTGCTCCTGAAAATTTGAGTCGAACTTTAGAAGATTCAGGTACTGTAACATCCGTACTTGTACCTTGGAATACCTGTGGTGCTTATCATTCCAGTGTCTTGGGTGTGGGCGTGTTGGCCTTTGCTCCCTATTGTTTTTTCAATATCATTAGCCCTTTTATGACTATATTATTCGGATATTTAAAAATTAAGATTCGAAAACTGAGTGACAAAAAATAAAATTTGAATGAAGATTAGGAAGATTACGAAGCAGGAAGTAAACGCACTTCCATTGATGAAATATGAAGGGGAGTATCAAATAATCGACAAAGAAAGTCAAGTAAAAAAAGCGGTTGAAGCTTGTAAAAAGGCCAAAATATTAGGATTTGATACGGAAACAAAACCGGCTTTTAGAAAAGGTGAATCTTATCCTGTAGCCTTATTACAGTTGTCATTACCCGATATGGCATTTTTATTCAGATTGAATAAAATCAGCCTTTCGGAAGAAATCGTAAGCCTCTTCGAGGATCCAAAAATCAAGATTGTAGGTATAGGCATAAGGGATGATATCAAGGACTTGCAAAAACTGAGAAAATTCAAACCTCATGCATTTGTAGACCTCAATGAGCTTGGAGCCAAACTCGGATTTGAAAGTATTGGTGCCAGGAATTATGCCGGTATGTTTATGAACCATAGGATTTCAAAGAGCCAACAGGTATCTAATTGGGAGAACGAGGTGCTGACCGAATCTCAAATTAGCTATGCGGCTACAGACGCCTGGATATGTCTTGATATCTATAGAAAAATGATGGAAATTCAAGCGAAGTCGAACTAAAGCGAATATTTACCAATATTTTCAGAATCCATTGCAATTCTACTAGCTAAAATATTTCTATATTTATTGCTAGGCAGCGTCTTGGGCTCGACGCCCTTCTCAATTGAATCAAACAGCGCATGAATAATCTTAGAAAAAAGCAGACCAATCAACTGAATCACCTTAAAAATATTGTGGCCTTCAGAGATTTGATGGAAGGCTCTGATGTGAATATTGTCTATCTCGGTAAGATTACCCAAAATACAATCAATGGGATTACTGCCATGACCGAGGAAGATATGACCGATAAAAAAGAGGATAAAAAAGTATCTCGACGGGTATATCACGTGATGATTGAAGCGTTACAGAATATTTGTAAGCATGCGGACAGTACGGCTGAGTACGCTTCTGATAGTTTGGAAGATGGATTGGCGAAAGATGGGATTTTCCTGATCGGAGATAATGACTATGAGTATTATGTAACGACAGGCAATCAAATTTCCCTTGATAATGCAGTAAGACTTCGTGATATTCTAGACCGTGTGAATTCCTTGGACAAAGAAGAGCTAAGGGCGCTGCACAAAACCACGATGGAGAACACAACCATTTCAGAAAAGGGTGGTGCTGGTTTAGGATTTATTGATATCAAAAAAAGAACAGGAACAGAGTACGAATATTATTTTGAGCCATTAGATGCAGAGCATTGTTTTTTCATTCTAACCATTCGAATCAGAAAGGAAGACGCCTAGGGATTTAGTACAATTTGTCGGATTCCACGTCTATTCAATTCTCAGCCACGAAAGTTCACTTTCATTTCATCAAGAAATTCATTAAATTATTATAGAAAACCCTGCCATATTGGGCTAATAATGAGCTCAATAATGCGATAAGCGGTTTTACCTAATATGAAATTTAGGTACAAAAACGTATTGAAATGCGGTATAATAATCTCTAATATTGAATCTTAGAATAATTATAGACCATTTTAATAAAATAAGAATTAAGAATAGTTCGAATACGGTAATGGATGGATATTTTATAAGACCCACAGGTACAACCCCATCGGTTAATTTCCGACCAGGAAATGGTGAGCTAGAACTCCGTGGAAATTCTATGCCTGATGACCCGTTGAGCTTTTATGGACATGTTTTTAGCCATTTGCCTGCCTTAGACAATGATGAGCTTAAGGCCATCAATGTCAACTTCGCACTCAAGAATATCGAAGACTCAAGCACATATCTCCACATCCTTATAAAAAAGTTAATTTCACTTTCTTCGGAAAAAAGACCGCTTAATATCACTTGGTATTATGAAAAAAACAGGACAAATATCCTTGAGATCGGACGTGAAATAAGCGAACACTACAGCCATCCATTTAAGTTTGTCGAAGTATTCAAAATCAAGGATCAGTTGCGTCAGGCATCGTAAGATAAGGTTCTTAATATTCTGTTCTCATTTTTGGTTTATAAATGGATTTCTTATTAAGGAAGGGAGAAGGTTGATATAGACAATATATCCCTTTCTAAATGATTTGAAAGTTATCATTTAATTGTAGAATCATGTATATTAGAAAAAACCAATAAGACCGAATTTTTTAACAACAATCAATAGGGCCGATGTCTGGTGTCGGCATGAAACAGAGTATGAAAAGAAAGTTTGTTTTTTTTGTAGTTGCTATGATCCTACTTTGTGGTTTGAATACCTCTGAAGTAAAGGCTAACCTACAGATGTCTGGTCTCGCTTTCAGTCTACCTAACCTCACAATTACTCAGGAGAATGAAGATCAACCGGTTTCACAAAATCCCTCGAGTGCTGTTACTATTCTACTTGTAGTGGTATTGCTCGGTGTTTCAGGCGGGGCTTATTATTACATTTCTACTTTGCGAAAAGAGGCTTTTACTAAAGACCTTCAACTCAACGATTTTCATCGCCAGCTAAAAACAAAAGAAGCGCACGTAAATAAGCTCCAGCAGGCTTATCAAAAGACGGTGAGTCAGAAAAAGGAGATGAAGCAAGTCTTTGCCAAAGAATATGATAAGCTGGTGGCTAAGTATAAAGAGCTCTCCAAAATCAAAGAAAAGTTGTCCGAGCAGCAAGCGGCAAGAGAAGAACTTGAAGAAACCAGCAAGACGCTAGAAAAAACTCAAGCATTACTTCTGCAGTCAGAAAAAATGTCCTCCCTTGGTCAGCTAACGGCTGGGATCGCACATGAAATTAACAATCCAGTAAACTTTGTAGCTAATGGAGTGAATACTTTGAAAGACAATTTCAAACAACTCAATGTGTTTATTGAAAACTACAAGCGCATATGTGAATTAGAGAGCCTGGAAGAGATAAAAAAATATTACAAAATACAGAGAGAAGATGATCACCATTTTAATGATCTTCAAACTTCAACAGAAGAGTCATTAGATGATGTGGAATATGGTACTACAAGAATTACAGAAATTGTAAATGGATTGAGAGTTTTTGCGCGCCATGATGAAGTTGAAATTAAAGAAGCTGATCTTAACCAAGTGGTCGAAAATGCCATTGTAATTCTCAAGCCAAAATATAAGAAAAAGGCCAAAGTGCTTAAGGACTTTGATACCAATATTGCACCAATCAAATGTTTACCCGGGCAGTTGAACCAAGCGCTGGTTAATCTCATCGGCAATGCCTGTGATGCCATAGACTTCAAAGGTACGATCAATGTGAAGACCGAAGAACTTGATGAGGACAAGGTTAGGATTTCTATCCGGGACAATGGCAAAGGGATGTCGGAAGATACTGTCAAGAAAATTTTTGATCCATTTTTCACTACCAAAGAAGTGGGTAAAGGCACGGGGTTAGGACTAGCCATTACCTACGGTATAATTGAGAAGCATAATGGTTCAATCACCGTAGAAAGCGAAGAGGGCAAAGGAACGGAGTTTGTGATTACACTACCAAAGAAGCTACGGAAAGTAAATAAATCAATGGATTCAGCTTTAGCATAACTTAATTGTAATTGTGGAAGGAGTACTAAATAGAACTTATAAAGACGAAGAAGTAAAACGATTCAATATCCTTTATGTGGATGATGAAGAGGTTAATCTGCGCATATTTCAGCGCGCCTTTAAAAGACATTACAATGTATTCACGGCTGAATCCGGAAGTGATGCAATCAAAATTTTAGAAGATAATCAGATAGATCTCATCATGTCTGATCAGCGAATGCCCGGTATGACGGGAGTTGAATTGCTCATCAAGATTGTTCCGATGTACCCAAACATTGTGAGAATGATCATGACCGGCTTCAGTGATGAAGACGAGATCATTAGAGTGGATAAGGAGGTAGGTTTGGATCGATTTCTCGTGAAACCTTGGAATCAAGAAGATCTAAAAGAAGAATTTGACAAGGCGCTTGAGTTGAGGAACCCAACCGAGGATGTGGAGGAACCGCCTCCAGCGGCAATTCCTGCAGAAAAGAAGCCACAGGCATCGGCACCAACGAAGCTTAGCAAGCAAGAACTGAAAAAGGAGATTATTAAGTCTGTAGAAGCTAGAAAGAATATGATGTCAACGGTCAATATGGACCAGGTCATAGAATTCAATGTTTCGCTCAGAGAATCACTTTTGCCTAGACAAGAAGAACTAAAGCTGTATTTGGATGATGCTTTTGTATTGTATGAACACAATAGAGTAAACCATAATGGCTATTGGTTTGGAGAAGTAGCGGATAAAGTGCTCATTACTTCCTTTAATACCAATTCTGGAGTAATTCATGCACTGACGCTTAATACATTTATTTGTGCAACGCTGATGGAGTTGATGTATAAGGATAGAGTTTTTGATCCTAAAGAAATTCTTTCCAGTTTATCTACGAGAATTCAGAACAGGTTTTTTGGTAAGAAATACGACGAAAATATCTGCTCCATAGATATTGCCTTGTTGGTTTATGATAAGCAAGATGAATCGCTGCTATTTGGAGGGGCCAATCATAACCTTTATTCATTTAGCAAAAGCGGTGAGTTTAAAACGCTTTCTGGGAACATAGCACCGCTTATCCCAGGTGTAGAGCCGGATGTGAATGTGCTTCAGTTCGATACTTTTGAAGTGAGTGAGTTGTATTTCATTTCTAATAATGTAATTGACGATAGTACAAAAAAATCAGAAAGCAACTCAGCCTTACTAAGTACGCAGTTGTTGCTTGAAGAACTACATAAGTTTCCAATGATCATGCAAGCCAAGCTGCTACATGAATACAAGTACAAAAGTTTGGTGGGCGTCCGTTTTTAGGAACTAACCTAATCAATAAATATTTGAGTAAAGAGAAAATGGCAATAGGTAAAAATCTTAAAAAGGGAAACAACAAAGAGACTTCTTCTAATGAAGAAATCAAAGACGAGAAATTGGAAGAATCTGTGGTACAGAAAGAAGTGATGAAGGAAAAATCGGCAGTAGCACCAACGCCAAAAAGTCAAACGCAATCTTTGAATCAACTCAATCATGATTTAGAGGCTGTCCAGCAGCTGGAAGAAGATAGCAGGATGCTAGTCGTCTTTCCTGTAGGTCAGGAGGAATACGCTTTTGAAATTGGACAAATAAAAGAAGTGGTGCCAGTGCCACCTATTTCACCAGTTCCACAAACCAAACCTTATATCCTTGGCGTGGCAAACGTGAGGGGCAAC
The DNA here is from genome assembly GCF_033344935.1 of Reichenbachiella sp. Lineage (NCBI taxonomy): Bacteria > Pseudomonadati > Bacteroidota > Cytophagia > Cytophagales > Reichenbachiellaceae > Reichenbachiella > Reichenbachiella sp. Next base: position 1,381,178 of record NZ_JAWPMM010000001.1, read on the forward strand.
GTATTGGCCGTAATAGATTTGGCTAAGAAATTTGGAAGAAAGAAAGAGCAGGAAGCAGATTATATCAAGTATGTTATTGTAATCAAAAGCGAAGAGATTAAAGTGGCCGTAGCCTCTAGCCAGGTACCCGAAACGCTAATGATACCCGAAAGTCAAATAGATAGTACGGCAGATGTGATGAGAAAAACCAATGCGGAGCAAAATTTCATCAATGGTGTGGTAAAAAAGGACAACAGAATGATAGTACTCATCGACGTTTTAGAAATGGTCGATGGTGACCAAGAATGAACGAAGCAAAGTAGCATGGAGACACTAAGGAAATTAAAAATAAGGCAGAAGATGTTGCTTTATATAATGGGTGCTGCGGCCTTATTATATATTGGGATTTTCAGTTATGTAGGGTCCAGATTAAAAGAGGAATCGAAGAAGGAAGCTATTAAGCTGGCAGATTCGGATGCCTTACAGAAAGCCAATAATGTAAATGCTCGCATGCAGGAGGATATATCTGTGGCTCGTTCCTTAGCCATTACATTAGGTGATTATGCTGATCTACCTGCAGAGACAAGGTACTCCATGCAAAAATCTTTGATGACCAGCTTTCTCCAAAAGTATTCTGATTATGATGCCATATGGATGAACTGGGAGCTAAGCGCAATTGATCCGGATTGGTCACTACCTTATGGCCGTCAACGTATCACTTATTTCTGGAAGGATGGTCAAATTCAAGAAACTATAGAGACCTTGGATACCGACGGGACCAATTTAGTTGGTGATTATTATAGGTTGAAGTCGGATTTGAATGAAGAAATGTCTGAGCCATATATAAGTGAAGACTACGAGAACGGCATGACCAATGAAAAATTGATTACCTCACCCTGTATTCCTGTAGTTAAAAATAATCGCTTTATTGGCTTGGTTGGTACGGACTATGATGTATCGGTATACTCAAAGGCTATTGAAGACTCCAAGCACAAACAGGGATCTTCGTATTTAATAGCCAACAGTGGTATGATTGCATCCAATGGTAAGAAAGAAATGATTACCAGGTCTGTGAAAGAATTACCATATCATCAGGAAGAATTTGGTGTCCTTGAAAGCATTGCCAAAGGACAATTTGTGTCTTACACCACAATTAATAAAGACACAGGGGAAGAGGTTTACGTTTCGTTTGCACCGATTGAGTTAAATCGAGCATCATTGCCGTGGTCGGTAGGTACTGTTTTGCCGTTGGATGAAATTGGAAATACTTATATGACTGCCTTAAACTTTTTAATTAGTGCGGGAATTATAGGTTTTGTCCTTTTGGGCTTTATCATTTGGAATATAGCTGGTCGATTTACGAATCGGATCAAGGCAACCAATCATGCCATGAAAGAACTTTCCTATGGCAACCTTGACCATTCGCTTAACATTGAGATTGAAACTGGTGACGAGATTGGAGAAATGCAAGGTTCACTGAACCATTTAATTACTCAATTAAGTAAAAAGGCGGACTTCTCGCGAGAGATAGGGGAAGGAAATTTGGATGCTCCTTTTGAAGTAGCTAGCGACAATGACGTCCTTGGTACCTCACTCATGAAGATGAGAGATAATCTTCAAATCGTGATTAATGAGACGAATGGAGTAATTAGAGATGCTGCGGAGGATGGTAACTTTAGTACAAGAGTAGAAGAAGAAGGGAAGCAAGGCGCATGGTTTGAATTAAGTGCCTCCATAAATAATTTGTTGGGTTCATTTGTAGCTCCATTGATTACACTCAACAGAATCATAAGAGCCATGGCTGATGGAGATCTCACTAAGCGATATGAAGATGATGTAAAAGGAGAGATCAAAGAAATGGCAGATAATTTTAATCTGGCCTTGGATAATATAGATGGGCTTTTGCATCAGATTTCTATGAGTTCTGGAGTGGTCGACGAAGCATCCGCAGAGATGAAGGTGACCACTGAAGAGATGCGAACTAATACTTCTGAAATAGCCTCTGCTATTGCTCAAATGAGCAACGGTGCTCAGAACCAAGTGTCTAAAGTGGATGAGTCGTCTACTTTGATAGAAGGGATATTGAGTTCTTCTAATGAAATGGCCAGTAAAGCTGAAACCATCAACAATTCAGCAAAAAATGTTGCGGAAAGAAGTGGTAAAGGATTAGAGATGATGAACAAGGTCGTTTTCAATATGGATGATATTTCGGCCTATTCATCAAAAACTCAAGATTCGATTAAGGTATTGACCGAACGGTCTAAAGAAATTACCCGTGTGCTTGGTGTGATTACAGAAATCGCTTCACAAACTAACTTATTAGCGCTTAATGCCGCGATTGAAGCCGCTCAAGCAGGCGATGCTGGTAGAGGGTTTGCTGTGGTAGCTGAAGAAATTCGAAAATTGGCCGAAGACTCCAGAACCTCAGCCAAAGAGATTGAATTGTTGGTAAGTGGAGTTCAGAAGGATACTAAAGAAGCTGCGGATGTAATTGAAATCATGAATGCCAGCGTAAAAAATGGTAGTGAGGCCTCTAGTGAAGCTTCTGATGTATTTAAGCAAATATTAGATTCAGCAACAGCTAATCTTGATTACTCAGAAGAAATTCTTAACGATACGAAATTGCAAATCGGAGATATCAATGAAGTAGTGTCTCTCACTGAATCAATAGTAGTTATTGCTGAGGAAACTGCTGCAGGAACTGAGCAGGTGGCTAGTTCTGCGACAGAATTGTCTTCTGGTATGGAGCTTTTCAATGAAAAGACGCAAAGTCTGGCTGTGGTGGCAGAAACATTGAAGGATGGAGTGAGCATGGTGAAGCTCTCAGGTACAGCCAGCGAAAACACGGCTATATTCAAAATGAGAGAGGCATTTGAACATGAAAAAATGTTATTGGATGCTTTGCTAGACTATATGCCTGATACCATTTATTTTAAAGATTTGGAGTCTAAATTCATCAGAAATAGTATGTCGCATGCTAAGCAAATGGGACTTGACAACCCTCGAGAACTTATTGGGAAAAGCGATTTTGATTACTTCGGAGAGCATGCGCAAAGAGCCTTCGATGATGAACAAAGAATCATTAAGACTGGGGAGCCTATTTTGAACCTAGAAGAAGAGGTGGACAAAAAAGATGGTGATACAGTATATGTTTCAACTACCAAATTACCACTGAAGGATAAAGATGGAAACACCATAGGTACATATGGTATCACTAGGGATATTACACAAATCAAAATAGCCACTAAGCGGGAAGGAGAAATTCGTCAGCAACAAATGCAGGAGCATTTGGCAATGATCAAAAAACAAAATGATCTCTTCGGTGATATACTCAATTTAGTTGATTATAAAATTGCCCTCAAAGACCCGAATGGTGTGATCTATCTGGTCAATGATGCTGTTGCGAAAGACTTTGGTTGTCCACCATCAGAAATTATAGGAAAGAGTGATTTTGACTTTTATGACAAAGAGTTTGCTGAAAAGATAAAGGAGAAAGAAGGGGAGCTTGTGGCTTCACGTGTACCAGTGATTAGCTTAGAGAAAGTGAAACTACAAAATGATGTAAAATACTGGTTCATTAGGAAGGTGCCCATTTTGATTCCAGAGTTTGAGGATTGGGGTCTATTGGTGATTCAAAATGAAGTAGAAGAACAAAAAGTAAAAGCAAAAGAATATATCGCTGAGTTACAAGAAAAATTCCCAGGCATGGTTCTGGAAATCTAAAACAGGTTTGTAGATCACCAAAATGAGAATTATGATGAAGAATATTACGGTTAGGAAAAAGATGTTGGGTTTCATCCTAGGGATGACGGTGGTAATTTATGTCATTACTTTAAGCTATATCGGTTTTAATTTGAGGGAAAAGGCGATAGTAGAAGCGAAGAGACTAGCTGATACCTTCGCTACTCAGAAAGCCAATGAAATAAAGGCCATCTTGAATGAAGACATGGCGGTGGCTCGGGATATGGCAATAGTTGTTCAAGGGTATACCAAAATGCAAAATCCGCTTAGAGATAGCCTGAGAGAAAATCTAATGGTTGAAATTTTGAAAAAGTATCCAAAATATGCAGCCACCTGGATGAGTTGGGAATTGTCAGCCATTGACCCGACGTGGGTCAAATCGCATGGCAGAGAAAGAATTAATTTTTATCAGCGTGACAATCAAATTTTCTCATCGCGAGAGTTGGCCAATCTAGACGCGGATCCCGAAGGTGGGCTTTATCATAAAATAAAGTACAACGACAACATTGTAGAGACACTTTCAGAGCCTTATTGGTATCAGGACTATAATTATACAGACGCCACCGCAGATTCTCTTTTGGGTGTATCTCCTAGCTGTGCTATTGTGGTAGATGGTGAATTTAGTGGTGTCATCGGTACAGATATGACACTCGAAGCATTTCAGTCGATGTCAGAGATTGATTTCTTTGATAGGGGCTATGCATTTTTATTATCCCATGAAGGTGTGATCATTGCCCATCAAAATGTTGAAAATTTTTCTCTCCCTATCGATACCTTAAGTTTTACAAAGAGAGTCGATCTGAATGAAATCAAATCTCTTATAAAAGAAGGGAAACCTAAATCTTTTACGGTATACGATGACTCATTTGGTGAGGATGTTTATGTTTCATTTGCACCTATATTTATTGGTCAAACGGATTTTCCTTGGTCTGCTGTGACTATTGTTCCTGTGTCTGAAATCACGGCACCTTTTAATACGACTTTTCAGATTACTCTTCTTGTTGGGGGTATTGGGTTGATTTTACTTACGCTGGTAATTTTAAGAATTTCAAATGGAATAACTACCTCAATTGAAAGCTCAAACAGCTTGCTTAAAAATTTGGCCATGGGTAACCTGGATCAAAATAAAAAACTGGTTGTAAAATCAAATGATGAGCTGGGCCAAATGGCTAATTCTGTCAATGTATTGGTAGATGAGTTGAATAAAAAAGCAGTTTTTTCTATAGAAGTTGGTAAGGGAAATCTGGATTCAAATTTCGAGGTGGCTAGTAATCAGGACAGCCTTGGCCTCTCACTTTTGAAAATGCGGGACAATTTGAAGAATGTGTTAGATGATACCAACGCTGTGGTGAGAAGGGCAGGTGCCGATGGTGATCTGAGTGCTCGAATAAATACGGAAGGAAAGCAAGGTGGGTGGAAGGATTTGGCAGAATCTGTTAATAATCTATTGAGTTCCATCTCTACTCCCGTAATGGTGGTAAATCAAATTGTTAATGCCATGGCTGAAGGTGACCTTTCTCAAAGGTTTTCTGAAGAAGCCCATGGAGATATGGAGCGATTGTCCAATAACCTTAATAAGGCATTGGATAGCTTGAATGATTTGTTGAAAAGCATTGCTGAAAATGCGGAGGTAATAGACGAATCATCTGCCGAAATGCGAGTGGTGAGCGAAGAGATGAATACCAATACCCGGGAAATAGCTTCTGCCATATCAGAAATGAGTAATGGAGCTCAGACTCAGGTCAGCAAAGTAGATGAATCATCTAATTTAGTAGAAGGTATTTTGAGATCGTCTACTGAAATGGGAGACCGTGCCGAGACCATTAATGAGGCCGCTAAAAAAGGTGTCAGCAGCAGCGAAAAAGGGTTGGAGATGATCAATAAGGTGGTGTTTAACATGACTGACATTTCCGAGTATTCTACCAAGACACAAGAGTCGATTCAGGTACTTACAGAAAGATCCACGGAAATTACAAGAGTACTGGGAGTAATCACGGAGATTGCCTCGCAAACAAACTTATTGGCTCTTAATGCAGCTATCGAAGCAGCACAGGCCGGAGATGCCGGACGTGGGTTTGCCGTTGTGGCAGAAGAAATCAGAAAATTGGCAGAAGACTCAAGAAACTCAGCGAAAGAGATTGAAAAACTGGTCAGTGGCGTTCAGACGGATACGACTGAAGCAGCAAAAGTCATTGAAATCATGGGAAGCAGTGTGAAGAATGGAGAACAGGCCTCCAAGGAAGCCTCTGAAGTATTCAAAGAAATTGCAGAAACGTCTGATAAAACCTTCAGTCATTCTCAGGAAATTCTTCAGGCCACAAAGTCTCAAGTGAAAGATATCAACGAGGTAGTGGCGATAACAGAAAATGTAGTAGTAATAGCAGAAGAAACGGCTGCAGGCACCGAACAAGTAGCAAGCTCAGCTACGGAGTTATCATCTGGGATGACTGGATATTCAGAGAAGTCCCAGAAACTGGCTGATGTGGCCAATGAATTGAAAGAGCGATTGAAAAAGTTTATTCTATCAAATAGTTAATCTAGATGTTAAAGAAAATAGCCATACGACGAAAAATGATGCTCTTTATATTGGGCATTTCATTAGCTATTTACGTGGTAACACTAAGCTATGTAAGTATCACGCTTCGCCAAAATGCGATCACCGAAGCGAATAAATTAGCCAATTCGCTTGCCTTGCAAAAAGCTAATGATATCAAAGCCAAATTGGATGAAGGCGTGGCTGTTTCCAGATCGATGGCAGACATTATTAAAAGTTATGCCTTTATGCCAAAGGATCAGCGAGAGCAACTGCAGAAGGAGCTTTTAGTAAACATCTTAAAGAACTACCCGGATTATGACGGTACTTGGTTGAGCTGGGAACTCGAAACTATAGATCCAGAATGGCAAAAGTCTCATGGCAGACAAAGATTCACCTATTATATCAAGGATGGTCAGATATTGGAAGATGTTGATTTTGTAAATCTCGAAGGAGATGATTTGAATGGTATTTATTATCGTCATAAAGTCAACATGGATGAAGGTATTACAGAACCATATTTTTATGCCAGCTATGATGAGGGAGAGAAGAATCAAGTTTTAGGAATATCGCAAAATGCTTCGATCATTATCGATGGCAAATTTGCCGGCCTTATAGGCTCTGATTTGTCATTAGAGGATTATGAAGACATGACTACGTTCAATGATTTTGACAAAGGGTATGCTTTCTTAGTTTCTAACAACGGAGCCATTGTAGCACACCCAAATAAAGATATCAGAAGTCATCTGCTAGACACCTTAGGATTTGAAGTAAATTTTGATATGAAAGATTCAGTTAGAAGCGGAGGGTTTACCTCATTTTATAGCCATGACCCTATATACGACGAAGAAGTATATATCTCTTTGGCACCTATTCCTATTGGTAGGTCATCGGCTCCATGGGCTGTGGGTACAGTAGTGCCTGTATCAGAAATAACAAAGTCTTTTAATGCCACATTTAAAATAACAATCATAGTTGGACTCATTGGTTTGATTCTACTGTCTATGGTGATTTGGAGAATAGCTAATCAAATTATTTCCTCCATTGAGAAGTCTAATGATTTGCTCAAAGACCTAGCTCTTGGAGATTTGAATCGGGATAAGAAACTAATTGTTGATACTGAAGATGAATTAGGCGAAATGGCTAGTTCGGTGAATGTATTAGTTGATGAATTGAGTAAGAAAGCTGAATTCTCTAAAGAAATTGGAGAAGGCAATTTAGATTCCAATTATAAAGTAGCAAGTGAACAGGATATTCTAGGGCATTCTTTACTCAAAATGCGTGATAGCCTTAAAAATGTCTTGGATGAGGTGAAAGAAGTAGTGGAGGAAGCTGGAAATGCAGGGAATCTAAGCGCAAGGATTAAAACTGAAGGTCAACAAGGTGGATGGAAAGATTTAAGCGAATCTGTAAATAATTTGCTGCAATCAGTTTCTACTCCTGTGATGCGAGTAAATACGATTGTGAACGCCATGGCAGAAGGAGATCTGACTGAAAGATTTAATGAGCAAGCACATGGAGATATTGCCCGCCTTTCGGGTAATCTAAATAAGGCCTTGGATAGTTTGACAGACCTGCTGCAAAGCATTTCCAAGAATGCGAATTTTGTAGATGAGTCATCGGCTGAGATGAGTGTAGTTAGCGAAGAGATGAACACCAATACCAGAGAGATAGCTTCTGCTATTTCTGAGATGAGCAATGGTGCTCAGACTCAGGTGTCCAAGGTAGATGAATCCTCAAATCTGGTTGAGGGCATTCTGAGATCTTCCAATGAAATGGGTGAACGTGCCGAGAACATCAATGACGCAGCTAAGTTAGGAGTGGCAAGCAGTGAGAAGGGGATGGACATGGTGAATAAGGTGGTGTTCAATATGGTGGATATATCAGAATATTCTTCCAAGACTCATCATTCTATTCAGGTGCTTACCGAACGTTCGGCTGAAATCACAAGAGTACTGAGTGTGATTACGGAAATAGCTTCTCAAACAAATTTACTAGCCTTGAATGCAGCTATTGAGGCCGCACAGGCAGGTGACGCAGGGCGAGGTTTTGCCGTTGTAGCGGAGGAGATTCGAAAGCTCGCAGAAGATTCTCGAAACTCAGCCAAGGAAATTGAAAAGCTGGTCAATGATGTGCAGGCTGATACGACAGAAGCCGCTAAGGTGATTGGCATCATGAGTGAGAGTGTAAAGAATGGCGAGCAAGCCTCAAAAGAAGCGTCTGAAGTATTCAAAGAAATTTCTGATACATCAGATAGAACTTTCCGCCACTCACAAGAAATATTGGAGGCTACAAAGCTGCAAGTTAAGGACATCAATGCGGTGGTAGCTATTACTGAAAATGTCGTGGTGATTGCCGAAGAGACCGCAGCGGGTACTGAGGAGGTGGCAAGCTCTGCAACGGAATTGTCTTCAGGAATGATGGGGTACACAGAAAAATCACAGCAGCTGGCTAAAGTCGCAGAGGAGCTCAAAAGTGGGATAAGCAAGTTTGTACTTACCAAAGAAAATGTTAATTAAAATCAACTGATCTAATGACCAAAATAATTGCGATAGTAAACCAAAAAGGCGGAACAGGCAAGACCACAACTACGGTCAATCTGGGGTGTGCTTTGGCTAAAAAGGGGAAGAAAGTACTGCTTGTTGATTTAGATGCGCAGGGAAATCTAAGCTATTCGCTAGGTATACTGGAAATAGAAAAGTCTATTGGTCAGGTGATTATGGGAGAAGTAGATTTTCAGGACATATTGGTTTCTACCGAAGGATTGGATGTAGCTCCGGCGCAGATCGATCTGGCAGATGTAGAGATTAATATTGCTGGTGAGCTGGCTCGAGAGTCAATTTTGAAAAAAATATTGGCGAACACGGAAGAGTACGACTATGTATTAATCGATTGCCCGCCATCACTATCTCTATTGACCATCAATGCACTGAATGCAGCCAAGTGGGTAATAGTTCCATTACAAATGGAAGTGTTGAGCCTACAAGGGTTGGATCAGATTATCTCTACGATCAATCAAATCAAAGAGGTACTCAATGAGAATTTAGAGATACTAGGACTACTGCCGGTGATGGTTGATAGTAGAAGAAAATTGAGTAGAGAGATTTATGAGCACATAGAAGAGAATTATAATTTTAAAATTTTCAATTCTCGTATCAGAACAAATGTGAGAGCAAGCGAGGCGCCTTCTTTTGGCGAAAGCCTGATAAGCTATGCGCCTACTTCTAATGGAGCAAAAGACTACATGGATTTTGCGAATGAAATATTGAAATCAAAGTGATAATAAACGATTGAGAGCTGATGGCTTTAGGTAAGAACGTTAAGAAAGATAAGTTGATTCCTTCCAAACCAAAGAAGGAAACAAAAGCTGTGAAGGCCAAAAATAAGCCGGCTGCAAAGCCAGCAAAGAAAAGTACATCTAAACCGAAGAAGAAGGTTGTTCAAAAGGTAGTGAAGCCTCCGGTGGTTGAACAAGGTGTGGTAGAAAAAGTGGAGACGCCAGTGGTTGAGCAAGAAATTGTTGAAAGTCCGAAACTAAACACCGCCAAAAGAGTACTGCCTGCCAACTTCCTAACCAAGGAAGAAATGGAGGAACGAAAGAGACTCAAGGCTAAGTATGATCAGGATATTTTGAACCTACGTGGACAAAGTGTTCAGTTGATAGTTTTTAAGTTGGGAGGAGAGAGATATGCACTGGAGATAGATAAGGTAAAAGAAATTGTTCCGGCTCCTACCATCTCAAAATTGCCAAGAGCACCAAAATTCATGAAGGGTGTAGCCAACATCAGAGGGTCTGTGATGGTGATTATGGATTTAGAGGACAAGTTTGAATTGTTTAAATCAGAGGAAATTAGTGAAAAGACATTTACGCTGGTAATTAAAAATGAGCGCTTCAGAGTCGGGATTTTGGTCAGCGAAGTGCCTACCACGCTCAAAGTGCAAGGAGATATTATTGAGAGTTCTTCAGGTATCATGAGCAATACAGTTTTGGATGAGACTTTTATCAAAGGGCTAATCAAACAGGAAGAAGGGATGATCATCCTGTTAGATATTATTGAATTAATTGAAAGTGACGAAGTAAGAGTTATTGCAGAGTCGGTAGAAGACGGCAACTAGAATGAAAGACACAAGAGTACTCATAGCGGACGATTCAGGTTTTATGCGCCTCCTTATTTCAGATATTTTGTCTGAAAATGAGGGCATGCAGGTCGTTGGAGCTGCTGTGGATGGAAAGGATGCTGTAGCTAAAGTGAAGGAGCTTCAGCCTGACGTACTGCTTCTTGATATGAACATGGGAGAGTATGATGGCATCTATGCGGTGAAAAACATCATGAAGGATAATCCGCTACCGATTTTGATTTTGAGCTCTGTGGGTAATACCAATCTTCAGCCGATTTTTGATGCGCTTCAGGAAGGTGCGGTGGATTATCTCAACAAACCCTCTCGAGGAAATGCCAAAATGCGTTTGATTGAAACTGAGCTTATTCAGAAGATTCGGAGTGTGACTCGGGCGAAGCCCATGGCAGTAAAGCCTAATAACAAAAACACTCATCAGCATACATTTGATGAGAATAGCCGGTTCGACCTAATTGTGATTGGCGCGTCTACCGGAGGTCCAAGTGCCTTGGAAGAAATAATCGTGTCGTTGCCTTCGAACCTCAATGTTCCGGTGGTTATCGGCCAGCATATGCCGACCAATTTTATTGCGCCATTTGTAAAACGGTTGAATAAGCTCAGCCCGCTCAATGTGGTAGTCGGAACTAAAAACATGGAGCCAACCGCGGGTAACGTAATTATCGCTCCTGGCAATGCTAACATGGTATTGATAAAAAAAGGAAAAAGATGCAAGGTTGATTTTACAGATCAGCAGTTCAAAGAATATAACAATCCATCTATCAACTCAATTATGCTCTCTGCAGCGAAAGTTTTTGGAGCGCGTACCCTGGGTGTCATTCTCACAGGAATGGGCAAGGATGGAGTAGAAGGAATGAAGGCCATAAAAGAGGCCGGAGGTTACACTATTGCACAAAATGAAAAGTCGAGCATTATTTATGGAATGCCAAAGGCAGCGGTGCAATGTGGTGCGATTGACAAGTCAATCGATATCAAGGAGATAGGTAGTTTTATAGTCAGTAGTTTATAAAAAAGGAGAAAGTTGAAGTCGAAAGAAGAAGAATACAAGGAACTCTTTCACGCCGAGGCGCTGGAGAATTTTGAGGAGTTGAATCGTCTGTTTACTGATCTTGAGAATGATCATACAGAATTCAATGCGATCAATTCGATTTTCCGAATCGTGCATACTTTGAAAGGTAATGCAATGGGTATGGGATTCGACGATATTGCGGCGCTTACTCATGTGATGGAGGATGTAATGGGTTCTGTGCAACAGGGCACGATGTCGCTCAATAAAGACCTTTTTGACAGCCTTTTTAAAGCCAATGACAAGCTGGGTGCGCTGATTGATGCGTTGAAAACTGGTCAGCGAGTATCTTATTTAGGTATTAAAACGAAATTGTTTGTTCTGCTGGAGAAGCATCAAAAAGTAGCTGATACCAAAGCAGGTCAAGATACCAAGGCACCTGAGCCTGCGGGAGAAGCAAATCCTGCACCAGTAGCTGAGGAAACTAACAAAGAAGAGCTGGATAGCCCCCAAGAGGAAGTATTAGTTCCTACAGGAGATACTTCAAAAAACCCGCAGGCGATGAAGTCTGAAATCACCTTTACAGATGTGATTCAGATCCCAGTCAAAAAAATGGATGAGTTGATGACCATGGTGGGGCAGCTCATTATTGAAAGAGATAGATTAATTACCCTCAATAGTGTGGATGGCAAGCGAACCACAGAATTTGAAGGTTTGCAGCGAATCACTTCAGACTTGCAGTATGGGGTGATGAATGCCAGAATGGTAACCGTGGGCTTTTTGTTTAACAAGTTCCATCGGATTGTACGGGATGTGGCCTCTATTGAAAATAAAAATGTAGGGCTGGTGCTTCAAGGTACCGAATGCGAAATTGATAGAAACATTCTCAAGATCATGAGTGATGCCATGATTCATTTAGTCCGAAACGCGGTGAGTCATGGGATTGAAAAAAGTGAGGGCAGAAAGGCTAAAGGCAAACCAGATAAGGGTACAATTATATTGAGTGCTCATTATGAAAAAGACAACGTAGTTATTGAAGTGGCTGATGATGGCAATGGCATAGATGCCAATATCATTCGAAGAAAAATTGTAGAGAAGGGATTGGCCAGCAAAGAATTGGCACAACACTTATCCGATGAGGAAGTGATAATGTACATCTTCGAGCCTGGCTTTTCCAATGCAGAAAAGATAACCGAGATCTCAGGTAGAGGTGTAGGTATGGACGTGGTGAAAAAGGCCGCAGAGTCTATTGGAGGGCAGATCAATGTGGATACCGAAGTTGGGATGGGTACCACGATTAAGCTCAACTTGCCTTCTTCTATGGCACTCAAAGGAGCACTTTTATTTGCGCTTGAAGAGCAAGAGTATGCAGTGGCACTCTCCTATACCGAGGCTGTTATTTCATTGGCAAAAAGCGAAATTCATCTGATTACCGATGGACTGATGGCACAGTATCTGGATCAAACCATCCCTATTATATTCTTAAAGGATATTATCAACTTGGAGAATTTGGCTGACTGCCAGAAGGAAGGGGTTTTGCATCAGTCTTTTGAAGAGATTGAGGAAGATGCCAAGCTAGATGTAATTGTTCTTTCCTATGCGGGAAAACTGCTGGGTGTTGTGGTAGATCGTCTGTTGCAACAAAAAGAAATTATTGAAAAATCGATGGTACGCCCATTGGAGAAAACCAAGTTATTGAGCGGTACCACTATACTGGGGAATGGAAAGGTCTGTCTCGTGATTGATGTGACCACCATTTCAGATTTAATGTTCAAAACATTAGCCCAAAAAACTGTAGAAAGCGAAAACTAGATATAAACTCATAAACCATGTTTAATAATTTGTCAGAAAGAGAAAACAGCGCTACCAACAAACTACTTGAGTTTGGACTGTCAAAAGCAGCTCTCGCATTTCGGAGCATATTAGGCACTGAGGCGAGCCTCAAAAGCATAGACGCTCCTCTGGAACAATTAGGTGAAGTGCCACAGTATTGTACTAAGACAACAGGCAAAGTACATCTGCTTAAAACTGAACTAGTCGGAGACCTCAAGGGGTTTTGCCACTTGATCTTTTCTGAGGAGGAGGTTCAAAAAATCCAAAGTGCAGGATTGCCTGAGGAAGTTTTGATGAACAACAATCCGGAGACACGACTGATGAAGCTTGAGTTTTTGACCGAAATTGATAACATGGTGGCAGGGGCAGTGGTCACTCAATTGGCCAATTTTTTGGATTTAGAAATTTACGGCAATGTACCTTCGTTGCATGTGATGCAAGCGGATGAAGTTAATAAGTATATTAAGGCAGAATCAGTAGTTTACAATTCTAAAGTAGAGTTTAGAGCAGTTTTTGGAATTCCTGACTTGGATGTACAACCCGAGTTTGTTTGGTTGCTTCAGGAAAATTTTATAGACAAGGTCAAAGACAATGCAGAAAATGTATTGGCGAAGGAGTTAACTTAATCAATGAAATAAACGGTACGTAAACCACAGCAATAGTGATAGATAGCATATCAGATGAAGAATTAGATGCTTTGATGCAAGCCTTGAAAAACAGGTACGGATTGGATTTCACGAATTATGAAAAAAAATCCTTGAAGAGAAGTATTGTGCGTCTGATGATGAAGCACAAAATGACTTCAATGCTTGAGTTGTGGTCAAAAATCATTAAGGACAAAGAATTTTTTGAAAGAGGTATCGATGACTTATTGGTTAACCTTACTGAACTGTTTAGAAATCCAGATGCTTGGATAGTGATTAAGGAAAAAATATTAGATCACTATAAGACCAAACCAAGACTTAATGTTTGGCATGCAGGATGTTCTACCGGAGAAGAGGTATATACTATGGCTATTGTGCTTGAAGAAAAGGGCTTCCTACATAAGACCAGAGCATTAGCCACCGACTTGAGTGATAGAGCACTAAAAAAGGCCAAGGCAGGGGACTATTCCTTGATCATATTAGAACAGTACCTCAAACCATTTCTTTCTTTTTATCCGAATAGAAAGATGGCAGACTTTTTCGATTTCAATGAATTTCATGCGACTATAAAGCCAGCTTACAAAAGCCATGTGACTTTTGAAAGGCATAATCTGGTTCATGATGGCATGGTAACTAAACACGATATTATTTTTTGTCGAAATGTGATGATTTATTTCGATGAAAAGCTAAAAATACAAGTACTCGAATTATTTCATAAGAGCTTAAATGATGATGGATTTTTAGTCATTGGCTATTATGATATTATGCCTGATGCTGGTAAGGTACTGTTCGAGGTATTTGATGTAAAGACCAGAATTTATAAGAAGAAGAAAATTTAACCATATAGCGATGAGCAAAAAAGTATTGATAGTGGATGACTCAATGTACATGCGTACTTTGATCAAGGATACCCTAAAAGCCGAAGGGTATGAAGTTGTAGGCGAAGCGCCTAATGGAGAGACGGCTATTGATTTGGCCATGGAGCTTTCTCCTGATTTGATTACACTAGATAATATCCTTCCTGATATGATAGGAACAGATATCTTGAAAGTTTTTAAAGATCAGGGCATTAGCTCAAAAGTGATCATGGTGAGTGCGGTAGGTCAGCAGTCTGTGATCAACGAAGGGATAGATTTGGGTGCCTCTGAATACATTGTGAAGCCATTTACATCGGAAGATCTTATAGCAGTGGTTAACAGAGTGGTCAACTGATCGAAATATCAATGAAATAGAATATCGTAGCCTTCGGTTTCTAGTTCCTGATATTTTGTTTTATTGAACTGATAGTGGAAAGCACCTTTTTTGGAAGCTGTCTTGTCTTTGGTATCCAGCTTTTCCAGTAGGCCTGTTGCAAGTATTTTCTTGCGAAAATTTCTGTCATCAATCTCCTTCTGATAAATCTCCTGATAAAGTTTGAACAGTTGAGGAAGGGTGAACTTAGGGGGCAATAAATTAAACCCCACTGGTTTTCTCCGTGCATTATCCTGAAGTTTGGTTAGTGCATCTGAGATGATTTGATTGTGATCAACGACAACTTCAGGGATGTTGTTGACTTCAAACCACCCAGCATCGTGGGTGGCGACCAAGTCCTTTCTGTACTTTTGGAGTTGAATTAGACTGTAGTAAGCTATGGAAATCACACGATCTTCCGGGTCACGGTCTATGGCACTGTAGGTATGAAGTTGTTCGAGATATACACTTTCCAAACCAGTGAAATCTGTCAGTATCCTTGAGGCAGCAGTAACTGCCGATTCCTCGGGCTGAATGAAACTTCCCACCAAGGACCATTGACCAGCAAAAGGCTCAATTTTCCTTTTGAATAGTAATACTTTTAGTTTTTCCTCTTCAGTATCAAATCCAAAAATTACATTATCTACAGCCACCAGTATGGGCTGAGCAACAATATAAGTTGAGGTGCTTTCGTCAGTCATTGATTTCAGATTTGTTGCTAAAATAATAAATGTATGTAATACGGTTGCAATTCAATTTATAAACGTTAAATTTACGTTTATAATTATCGAGCATTATGGTACAAAAGAGGGAGGATATAAAAGACAGATTTGTAGAGGCCTTTGGGTCTGAACCTGAAATATTTCGAGCACCCGGTAGAATCAACATTATTGGAGAGCATACGGACTATAATGATGGATTTGTTTTGCCAGCAGCCATTGATTTAGCTGTTTATGTGTTTATTCAAAAGAGCGGATCTGATCAATCGAAGCTCATCTCGATTGATCTAGACGAATCTTATTTCTTTAATATCAAGGAGGCTTTAGCTCCCGTGGATCAAGGTTGGGTTAATTATTTTCTGGGCGTGATTGATCAGTTGCAAATGGCTGGTCATCAATTAGAAGGATTCAATTTGATGTTTACCAGCGACATTCCCATGGGATCAGGGCTCTCGTCTTCCGCAGCTTTAGAATGTGGTTTCGGTCAGGCTTTGATAGACTTATTTGATCTAAATATTCCGAAAATGGATCTGGCTAAAATGGGTCAGGCTGCAGAGCACAAGTTTGCAGGCGTCAAGTGTGGCATTATGGATCAGTTTGCTAGTTGCATGGGCAAGGATGGTCATGTGGTTCGACTGGACTGCAGAAGCCTAGAGTTCGAATACTACCCGGCTGACTTCAAAGCATACGACCTGGTGCTATTTGATTCCAATGTCAAACATAATTTGGCCGATTCTCAGTACAACATTCGTCGGGCCCAATGCGAAGAGGGAGTGAAAGCACTTCAATCTGTGAACCCTGATATCACCTCATTAAGAGAGGCTAATTTGGAGGATTTGGCAGAAGCACAAGCCTCCATGGAAGAAGTGGTCTATCGCAGATGCAAGTATGCGATTGAAGAGAATATTAGAGTACAAGCCGTATGCGAGGCCTTGCAGGCTGGTGAGATAGAAAAAGTAGGGCAAATTATGCTCGAAACGCATCATGGACTAAGTAAAGATTATGAAGTCAGTTGTAAGGAGCTGGATACACTTATTGAAATTGCGACAAACTGTGAAGGACATATCGGTGGACGAATGATGGGCGGGGGCTTTGGCGGATGCACCATCAATTTGATTAGGAAGGATAAAGTAGATAAGGTTATTAGTCAGGTAGTAGATGGCTATAAAAAGGCGCTTGGAATAGATGCCAAAGTATATCGCGTAGCGATAGCGGACGGAGTAGGACGGTTAAAATAAAAGTCAAATGAAATTTAATGCAAACGATCACTCGCACAGGCGATTGAATATATTGACTGGCGAATGGGTGCAAGTATCGCCGCACCGTTCCAAAAGACCCTGGCAAGGACAAGTAGAGAAGTTGTCGGTGGATCGACGACCGGAGTATGACGACAAATGTTACCTATGTCCGACTAATGAACGGATAGGAGGCGAGCTCAATCCAGATTACAAAGATGTTTTCGCCTTCACCAATGATTTTGCCGCCTTGCAATCGGACATTCCATCCGGCGGAGTAGAAAATGGATTGATGCAGTCCAAGAGCGAACGAGGGCTTTGTAAAGTGATCTGTTTTTCTCCTCGTCATGATTTGACCATACCCGAAATGGAAACAGGTCAAATTAAACTAGTCGTAGATTTGTGGATCGATCAGTGCCATGAAATTGGTGCATTAGATTTTATCAATCACATTCAGATTTTTGAAAATAAAGGGGCTGTAATGGGATGCTCTAATCCTCATCCGCATGGGCAAATCTGGGCGCAAGAATCTGTACCTGTGGAGCCAGCCAAAAAGCAAGCGCAACAATTGGCTTATTTTGAAAAAACAGGAGGCAACTTGCTGTTGGACTATTTGTCTCAGGAAACAGAATTACAGGAAAGAATCATCTTCGAAAATGATCATATGGTGGTACTGGTGCCGTTTTGGGCGGTATGGCCTTACGAGGCAATGATTATTCCTAAAAGAAAAATGTCCAGAATCATCGGAATGAATGATGAGGAACGAGTGGCATTGGCAGAAGCTTATCGCTATTTAACCATTAAATACGACAACTTATTCGAGACGTCTTTTCCTTATTCTGCTGGAATTCATCAGGCACCATACGATGGAGTACCTCATGAAGAATGGCAATGGCATATGACTTTTTATCCACCGTTGCTTAGATCTGCCACTGTCAAGAAGTTTATGGTTGGGTATGAAATGCTAGGCAACCCACAGCGCGACATTACACCAGAGTTTGCAGCTCAGCGAATCAAGGAGCAATCTGAAATGCACTACTTATCCAGAATGGATTGAAACTTGTCGAATGACATGTTTCGCCCTGTCAGGATGGTGCACACAGATTTGAATTTTTTAAAATGTTCTGGATACTTTCTAATGGCAGCTAATCCGACTACAGCTGAAGGTTCTACATAATGCTTGTGCGCTTTGAGTAACCACAACAAACTGTCCCGAATTTCCTCTTCGCTGACTACGAAAAAGTCGTCTACCAATTCTTCAATGTAAGGCCAGGTGATGGAATCTTCTTCAACTTCGGCGCCAATTCCCTCGGCAATAGAAGGTTGCATGATCAACTCTTTAGGATATGTTTTGTGTTTAAACCACTCCGCTAAAAAAGGCGCATTTTCTTGTTGTACCCCATAGATTTTAATGTCAGGGTTGATAGCTTTCAACAAAATACCCATGCCGGCGATATATCCACCGCCACCGACGCCACAGACCAGACAATCCATATTTGGTAACTGCTCTAGCAATTCTACGGCGATCGTTCCGCCGCCTTCTACCATTTCAGTATCGTTGAAAGCCGAAACAAAAACATAATTGTTAGCCGCTTCTAGCGCCTTAGCTTTGGCTCGAGCTTCAGGCACAGTATCAAAAAATTGGATGGCCGCCCCATTGGCTTCAATATCTTTGATTCGATCGCTGTCGGCAGTCTTAGGCATCAGGATATGTACTTTGGCTCCTAATTGGTTTGCTGCATAGGACAAACCGACCCCATGCCCGCCGGCAGTAGGGGCAACAAACTCTTCTGTAGGATTCTTGAGTATCTTATTGAATCCACCTCTTGGCTTGAAACTTCCAGATACTTGCAAGTTTTCCAATTTGAAGTGTACGTTTATTCCAAATTCTTGCTGAAGTGCCTGAGCGTATTCTACTGGTGTTTCCCTGATATATGGTGCAATTCTTTCCTTGGCTTTGAGGATGTCTGTGGGTTTGATCATAGTTATTGAGTAAACCTCAAAATTGAAGGTTATAAACTTGAACCTACCTCAATAACCTTGAAAAGAATTGATCCAATTAATCAATTCTTGTGATGTTAAGGATTTTAATGGGTTCAATCAGGTATTGATCGTCTTCCTCTTGCTCCTGGATCTTTTTTACTACATCCATGCCTTTGGTTACCTGACCAAAGGCCGCAAAGCCCTGCCCATCCGGATTTCTGGCTCCACCAAAATCCAGCGAAGGCTGCTCACCGATGCATATGAAAAAACTGCAAGTGGCTGAATTGGGCGTGTCTCTGGCCATGGACAATGTGCCATCTTTGTGTAGTAATCCGGTTTGCTCGGTGGTTTCAATGGCTACAGGGTCCATTTCTTTTTCTGTTGGCAGATCTCCGCCCTGTATGACTTCTATTCGAACGTCTCGTTCTGCTTCGTTTTCGGGTGTGCAAGTCCGAAAAAAGCTGGAATTCGCATACAAACCGGCATCCACATACTTCAAGAAATTCGCTACGGTGTTAGGCGCTTTTTCCGGATACAGTTCTACTTCGATTGCTCCGAGTGAGGTTTCTATTTTGCATTGGGTAGTTTTTTCGACGCATCGAATCTGGAATAGGGAAAGTAAACAAAGAGCAAAGGTTAGTCGCATATCTTTTATGATAAAAGTTGGTTTTTTTCTAACGAAAAGATAAGTGATAATATTTATTTGTTTTGGCCTCAGATGCTAAATTGCTCAGTAATTATCCTAATTAATCTTTATATTCAATTTTAGAATACAACTTCTTGACCTTGAGCGAAATATTCATTAGCTATATTCCAGAAGACAAACGCCGGGCCCGCCAATTGGCAGAGGTGCTCGACGAGTTTGGCTGGTCGGTTTGGTGGGAGTCTGCCATTGCTGATGACGAACATTTTGACGCTCAAATCCAATCTGCTTTGAAAGGCGCAGATTGTATCATTGTACTCTGGTCTCCGAATGCCATCAATAATGAAATCATTTTGGAGCAGGCTCAGCTAGGGGTGAAGAAGAAAAATCTGGTTTCTCTGACCTACGACGAGGTACAGAAGGAGCACCCCTTACCATCAGATAACTATACCAATCTGTCGCATTGGAATGGTGATACTGCCGATAAGAACATTCGAATTCTGTTAAGCGATATTTATGACCTGATTGGTCATCCGCCACAAAAAACCAGAGATAAGACATTTAGGAATCTGGTCACCTTTGTGTCTGTTATGCTTTTGGTCGTATGGAGTACTTTTATTTTGTCCATTCAGTATAAAAATAAAACCCAGGAAGCCAGGGACTGGGAAATGTACCTATCTGAAAACAAAAGCGAAGGGTACAAGGCATATTTAAAACTCTACCCAGAGGGAAAACACGTTCGAACGGCTGCATTCAAAGTAGATAGTCTGCACGAGGCTGAAAGTTGGGAAAAGGCACTAATCGCTAATTCAGTGGCAGTTTTGGAAGCCTACATCCAGGAAAACCCTAAGGGGACGTATAAGGATGCGGCTTTTGCCCGAATCGCTGAACTGAAGGATGAAGCAGCCTGGCAGGAAGCCAGTGAAGAAAACACGGTGGTAAGTTACAAGGTGTACCTCAGGCTTTCGCCTAATGGCAAGTTTGCCAACGAAGCTGAAAAAATCATTACCGAACGCACGAGACCCAAAGTCGTAGCTAAGGCAAAACCAGTGGAGCCTAGTTATCTGCTACAAACCTTCTCTGCACCCAAAGAAGTGCTGAGTGTGGCTGTGGCACCTAATGGCCGACGTATTCTCACCAAGGGCTGGGACAATACCGCCTGGCTCTGGGATCTGAATGGTAACCTGATCGAAGAACTCAAAGGGCACACCGACTGGTTGACCTCTGTCGCTTTTTCACCCAATGGTAATCGTATGGCTACTGGCTCTTGGGATAAAACGGCCAAATTGTATGATGTCAATGGACGTATGCTTCGTGAATTCAACGGACACACGTTTCATGTGAGCGATGTGACTTTCTCTCCTGATGGAGAATATCTGGCGACGGCTTCCTTCGACAAAACAGCCAGATTGTATAAACTGGATGGCACTTTCGTGCAATCTTTTCAAGGACACAGAGAGTGGGTCAACGCAGTAGCCTTCTCACCAGATGGCAAACATATACTGACAGCTTCCAATGATCATACCGCTCGCATGTGGGACATGAAGGGCAATATGGTCGCTGAGTTTTCTGGCCACATTCATTGGGTGACTTCCGTGGCTTTTTCTCCAGATGGTAAGTTTATCATTACTGGTTCTAAGGACAAGACGGCCAGAATCTGGAGACTGAAAGACCGTAAAAACAAGAAGCTTATCGGTCATACCAAACCTGTCAATGCAGTGGCCTTCTCTCCGGATGGCCAAAAGGTAGTCACCGCATCAGCCGATCACACGGCTATCCTTTGGACCCTCAATGGCAAAGAGCTCCGAAGATACACCAAACACAAAGGCCAAATCAATGATGTGGCTTTTACCCCAGATGGTAGCAAAATCCTAACCGGTTCCAGCGATCGTACGGCTAGGCTTTGGGAGGTGCAGTAAAACTTTAGTATATGCTGGTCTAATATAATAATTGAATATAACGTATACGCTGAACTGCGTTTGAATTATGTTTAGATTGAGTTACAGGTTTACTAGTTTCATAGCTTAGTGACTACCTGTATTGTGGATATATGGTTAGCTGCTCGGTGGTACATAATGTCCCGACAGTTCTTCCGACGAACCGAAGAGTGCAAGATTAATTTGTACTGTTCCGCCCTCGCACAAATTTAATCGCAAAGGTGTTGCTTCATGCCCATACTCGGCAATATAAAGGGTCACCCCATATTTTGCTACACCCGCCGGAAGGGTTATGTTGATTTTGTCAATTAGTTTTTTAATATCTACCCAATCAACATGCTGATCAAATGTGAGACCGACTGCCGCTGCGGCTGCTTCTAATCGAGCCTTCTCTATTCCCTGATGAATCAAACTGTCCCACAAGCACTCCCCACCATCTCGAATACCAGCTGTATTGGCACGAAAAATGAACCCACCGGCATGAATGGCATCATCATGGCTGAGCTCTGCTCTGCCAGCCGTGATGGAGGGACTCCCTCCTTGCGCTTGTTTTCCTCCAACAATGGCAGTTGCTGTTTCGCTACTTTGGGAAGTTGCTGCTGCCGATCCTTCATTTTGACACATAAACATAAACTGATGAATGATTTCCTGATGAATCTTCATCAGTTGCCCGCGATTTTCAAAAATAAACCACCTCATTAATCCGTGGTCGAGAAGTTTGTTGATTTCATCGGGCGTTTCTGCTTTCATAGTGGCAGGAGCTTGTGCTGGTTCGATGTCATGTGGATTCATCAATGCCCGACAAAGTGGGATCTTGATTTGGTCCGCATCTACTTTCACATGTTGCCGGGACATACCTGAACTACTGATCATTACAGCGAGTTTCGTTATGTAGGTTTGCTCTTCCTCAAACATTGCCTCAATCTGCGAAGCTAAAAAAGCTCGAACGGAATGTGTTTTACTGGCGGGTTTCACCTGAAAACGGCCACTATCTGTAGGTGTGGCCAGATTTGGTCTGTAGGTAGTTACTTTTTCTTTTTCATGGACCTGGCGAATAGTGTTTCTTAGGTCAACTCCTTCTCGTTTTGCCGTTCCCCAAGAAGGTATGCGGCGACTGTGAGTATCCTCCATTCCGGTCATCATGCTCAAAGCAGTTGGTTTGCCTGGTCTTGCAGCCAAGAAAACCATATTTGGTTCGGTAGGATAAATCAATTCTGAATTGATGGAATGAATCATCATACGAAACTGCGCATCCAACTGATTGGCCAACAACGTGAGTCTATGTTCGGGAATGTTCATATCCAAATCACCACCTCCATGTGCTGTTTTTTCATCAAATCGGTATCCTCCCACCATCAGTTCTGGATGACCGGCTTTTTCCAGTTCATCCGAATAACCCTGTAGCAAAGTTCTTTTAACTCCTTTTTGCTGTTCGGAGGTACGAAATGAGGGTGCATCCGCATCCGAGTTAAAAATATACACGTGCTTGCCATGTGCATGAAATTCATCCACACATCTACGATTTTCCGGAGACTCTAGTAATTTGGTTCGAAGCAACCCGTAGGGAATTGCGTTGCTAGCTCCTCCTATGAAGCTCTTTTCATATTGATGAACACGCTGGTTAAAAACTACTGAAGCCTCTGCTAACAGCCTATCATTATCTGCCGCCTTTTCCTTAATGAACGCCAATTGCTCATTCATACACTCCTTGACTTCATCCAGTCCCTGATCCTCTCCCCAATTCATCCCCCAGGTATACCGAATAACCGTAACGGGAAACGGCACTACGGAGGGAAGTTTGCATGCAAGTAGCTGCTCAGCTCCCGTACCATGAACAGACTCTAACAGATTCAAACCAATAACCATAGCAAAAGGAATTTCAGGCGTCACCAATTCGCTGTATCGCTTAAGCACAGCAGCAAGGTCGGTTGGCGTGGTGATCAAATTTGCCACATATGCAATTCTATCGGTTCGTGCAGCGGCTGCTTGTAGATTTCCTGCATGTTCCGGTGGTCCCACAGATTTAATCAAAGCGGGATTTGGTTTGTGATGTACCACCTTACACATATGTCGAAACCTGCGCATCGCTTCTGTCGCCAGACTATCGGGAGTTATAGCCGCAATGGCGGCGGCGGCAGCAGTCTCAGCCGATGCCTGTCTAATTTGCTTTACCTCTGCCTTCAGCCTGGCTTCATCTTCAGGAGACATTGATCCGGCTCTCTTTCCAATCTGAACGTTAATTAAAGTGTCTGCCATGGAAGCAGGCAACCTCATTTTTCTCGCCTCAGCTTCAGCCCAAGTCACTAACTCTTGCGCTGTGGACCAGGCAGGTGTGCTTCCACCACCTCCGCCTCCTTTTTTTTCGCTTTTTTTCTTCGGTGGCATCAACTGGGCTACACTTGAACCCTGAGGTGCTGTTTTGCTAGTCAGATGGCCAGCAGTATTGTTTTCGTTGGATAAATTCGAAGCCTTTTCTCCCATGACATCCGCCTCTTTTTCCAAACCAGTATCATTATTAATATGCACACCACTTTTCGTTTGAATTGTGGGCTTCACTCTTCCTTGCTTTTGTTGAACTACATGCCAAGCTTCATGAGGGAGATGTTTTTTTTGACCAGGCCCTAAATGGATGTCAGTTCCCTGAGCGAAAGCATGCGCTTGTAGTTGGGCAGGTTTTGCAGAGTTAATATGCACTTTTACATCACTCATGGAGTAACCCGAAAGCTTTTCTATTCCTATTTTTAAATTATCAGGTAAACCAGTATTGTTCTTATTTTTTTGGATTGGTTGTCGTTGCCTACTGGATTGGTTGTCAGTTGTCGCTTGGAATTGAGTCACTTTATTCTTAGCGATCTCTTGCAGTTTCCTTTGAGCTACAGCTTCAGGTCTATTATCCGTAAACTGAAAAGTAGGCTCTCTAACGTGCTTCACTTTAGAATCGGCTGCAGGCACCGATTGGCGTTTGTTCTCTTTAGTATTGTCAGCGTAAGTATTCAAATATACTTTTTGCTTTATACCCAAAATACTTAAATGTTACCCTATTCTTTTAATTAATTACCCAGATTCAATAATGAAGCTCAGTGTCTTTCATATACTATGAAGCTCTGCCGCTCGATTCAGCTCTTAAAAAAACGAAATATTATTTGTTCGAGTTTCCAAAAACGAACTGAGACGAAGGATCTCGAAGCTAAAATTGTTCAAAAAAACAATAATAACTATGACTATGAACAATTTACGACTTATTACAATGGCGCTTTTAATGGCAATGATTTCATGCTCTGATGATGACGAGAGCGAACAACAAGATGATGGAAATTCTACTATAGAAAGCTATTCTTTTACGTATAACGAAACTGAGTACGAGGTGATTCTAGAGAAGATGTCATGGAAGGAGGCCGCAGCGTACGCTAAAGAAAATGGAGGGTACTTAGCTGAAATTAATTCACAAGAAGAGCAAAACACCCTGTTCACAGAACTCTCGAAGAATGCGGGAATAACGCTGACAAGAACCACGGCTAGCGATGGAGGAGGAGCTTCTTATGTATGGATCGGAGGAAATGATATGGGCACGGAAGGGAAATGGATGTGGGATGGAAGCAATGCTGGTAGTGGCACTCAGTTTTGGCAAGGATTAGCCGATGGCGCGACTGTCGGAGGGCTATATAACAACTGGGGTGATGAGCCTGATGATTTTGAGGGAAATCAAGATGCCTTAGGGTTCGCACTTACCGATTGGCCATTAGGTGTGGCTGGAGAATGGAATGATTTGCGCGATTCCAACAGGCTTTACTTTCTTATCGAATACTAAAAATTAATCTGCAAGTTTTTGATACTTGAGGGGTGTCACCCCGGTACGTTTCTTAAACTCAGTATAGAAAGAAGATCTTGAATTAAACCCTGCCGAGTACATGATCTGTTCGATGGTGTGCTTGGCAGGGTTTTGTTCGCTCAACTCTTCTAAGACATAATTTATTCGATAGTCATTTACATATTCAAAAAATGACTTCTGATTGACGGTGTTTATTGCTTTTGAAATCAAATAGGGTTTATGATTAGTTAAATCGCCAAGTGAATTGATACTCAAATCGGATTTCTTAAACAGCTTGGCATTTTGCATGAAGTTGTCTACCTCGTTAAGGATCAGCTTATACACCGGATCATTGTCTAATCGGCTACCACCATTTTTAGGGAAATGAGCAGACTTAATGACTGTGAGTATCAAGAGAAAAGCCAAATAACCAACTACTGATCCGCTGATTATCCCAAAGAAAACCAGATAGGTCTGATTATCGATTGGATCAAAATAAAGAAGGATGGTAATAACAATTCGAATGACTACCACAGCTAAGCATCCATAGATAAGCAGGGACTCCCATAGACGCATACCCTCTACTGATTGGTGCCCTCTAAAGCATTGGATAGCTTTCCAAATATAGTATAGTTGATACACCATAATGGCTTGAAAGTAAGGCTTCCAGTGCTGGTTCAACCATTCCACAAAAGCGAATTCATTGAATATTGATATAATTGATAGAACAACCACTGGATAGATGATCCGCTTCATCCTTTTTTCTGAAACATTAATATTTGAATTGGCTAACGCAAACAGATAAATTAACGGACCCCAAAACCACATGCCTTGAAAAGTAAAATTCCGAATCCATAAGATGTCGCCGTTTTGTAGTGTGGTCAGGATGTTTGAGATCACATAAAAACCCCAACTAAAAAAATACCAACCCAAAAAAGTGAATTTTTGGTGAAACTTACCCTTCTGGATCAGAGCAGCTCCTAGTAGCAAAGCAAAGAAGATAACATTGAGATTGATCAGTAGTTTAGGCAAGGCTTCCATAAAGTATATTTTTCCGACTTTTTTGTACAACATTTTAAAAAGTCAAAAACCGTATACTTGGTAATCCCATTTTTTAACTTGTTTGGAGGTCTTTGATGTGTGGAAATGTTTCTTTCCCTGGACTGTAGCGTCCGCTAAGACCCAAAACAAATAGTGGACCCGATTGATCAAGATCAGATTGAAAAAATTTCCCTTGATGTATCATTCGGGCGGACGCCCTTTCTCAAGCTTGGTCGTAGAACCGCTGGCGCTTAATCTACGACCAAGGGGTGGTGTGAGAGGCACACTGGTGGTCGAAAGACCGTCAGCCGTCTACTCGATTGTGTGCTCGTTATCTTTTGCTTTTAATACTATCCAAATTAGAATTGATAAAGCCAGTGTGAGTATTGAAAAGGATTTTTCTAAAGCCGTTTCTGCGAATAAATTTCCAATTGTATTCAACCCAAAAAGGATGAGAAATATCCAGAGTATTACGTTCACAACACTTAAACGAATTATCGGTTTTAGGTAGTTTCCCTTGATGAGCAGTGTAGTGCCTAACAAGAGATTAATTACGATAGAAATCAATTCGAAAACGTACATTTCAGAATCAGTTTTCAAGCGCCCTCCCCAAGTTATTTCGTAAGGAATTATTTTAAAGAGAATACTAAAGTGAAATATAGTTAAAGCAACTACTATGGATAGTATTATTTTTATTGCGGTTCCTGATTTCATTATTCTAATTGTTTCATTTCTATGACACACTTTCAGTATATGCATAGTAGATGATTGCGGGCTTCAAACCTATCAAACTGAAACGATTTTCAAGCGGGCTACAACCGTTGAGTTTACTACTATTTCGCCTATTTTGTATATACATTGTGTGTGCCCAGCATGGGCATCTGGTATCGAAGATACCAAATTATTCCAGAGGGTGTAAGTCCCTTGTGTGCGGGAGTCGTGTCCCGAAGCACTAGCAAGTCGCAAGCTGGTTTACCGTGAGGTATGCAGTGAAGGAAGCGAGACTGCAAAGCCCGGTTCCAACGAATAGGACCGGGTCGCCGGGCGACTGGATACAGAGGCTGTACAGGTCGGATGAGGTAGCACATCATACTGACGTCCAAAGGGTGGGTAACCACCAAGTACCCTTCAGGTAGATCCAGTGGATATTGGGTGAAGGAATATGCTCTTATCTGGGGAGATCTCGGATTCCACGAGTTGGGAACTGAGAAGTCAGCCGAGGTCATAGTACCAATTAGCAAAGAGCTGTCACCGCAAAGGATTAGACGGAGACCTCACAAGATTGGGAAGGACCGAACGTATTGTGAAGCGAAAATTCGCATAGGAATACCTTGGTATAGCCTATGCTTAAAAGTAGCGGAAAGATGTGTCGGTGTAAAGAGCGATACATTATGCTTTACGAACCGCCGTATACCAGAACCGCTTGGCCTGTCCTGACGAAGGAAGGATCTGGTGGTGTGCCCCGAAGGGATGCCTATGGCAAGAGGCGCACCCCATCAGTTATCGCTGGTGGGGCCGTCTACTCGATTATATGGATTTATTTCAGGTGACGCTTCAAATCCATTCTTTCGTGTAGGATTCTTACTACTTCAATTTCATCTGCTGAGGCCTCATGATAAAAAATAATATGTTTGTTAATACTGTAGCCTAAAACTTTGGATGATATTTCCTCATATGTTTTGCCAAGGCTGGGTTTGTTCGAAATGTCTATACAAGCTGACTTAATTGCTTGATAGTATTTATCTGCTTGGTTTTCAGACCATGTTTCAGAGGTGTATTCCCAAATATCGGTAAGGTCATTGATGGCTTCCTGCCTCAAAACGAGTCTAGCCATTTTTTACTCGATTAGCTTTCAGTGACGATAGGTGTTGATCAAAGTCAAAGCTTTCTACTCTTGGGCTCTCCAGCCCTTTTTGAATAGCCGACTTTAGGGCGTTGACTTTTCTTTCTTCTTCTTCAAGTAGCCTGAGTCCAGCTCGAATAACTTCACTCACGTTCTTGTATCTACCGTTTGAAATGCTATGTTGAACAAATTCATCGAAATAGTTCCCTAGCGATATGGATGTGTTCTTACTCATACTCAAAAGTACCAATAAATGGTATAATATACAAGATCACTCCTTCCATATAACGATCAGCTAAAACTCGTAGGCTGACCATTTGTTAATTTCATTAAAAATATCGGATTCAAATGCTCTTTGCAAGTAGCTCACAAGCCTATGGATTTTTAGCATCTGTGTGTGCCCGGCATGGGCATCTGGTATCTAAGATACCAAAATTATTCCAGAGGGTGCGGAGAAATCCAAGTCCCTTGTGTGCGGGAGTCGTGTCCCGAAGCACTAGCAAGTCGCAAGCTGGTTTACCGTGAGGTTTACACTGAAGGAAGCGAGACTGCAAAGCCCGGTTCCAACGAACAGGACCGGGTCGCCGGGCGACTGGATACAGAGGCCGGTAGGATCGGATGAGGTAGCACATCATACTGACGTCCAAAGGGTGAGTAACCACCAAGTACCTTGCAGGTAGATCCAGTGGATATTGGGTGAAGGAATATGCTCTTACCTGGGGAGATCTCGGATTCCACGAGTTGGGACTGAGAAGTCAGCCGAGGTCATAGTACCAATTAGCAAAGAGCTGTCACCGCAAAGGATTAGACGGAGACCTCACAAGATTGGGAAGGACCGAACGTATTGTGAAGCGAAAATTCGCATAGGAATACCTTGGTATAGCCTATGCTTAAAAGTAGCGGAAAGATGTGTCGGTGTAAAGAGCGATACATTATGCTTTACGAACCGCCGTATACCAGAACCGCTTGGCCTGTCCTGACGAAGGAAGGATCTGGTGGTGTGCCCTGAAGTGATGCCTATGGCAAGAGACGCACCCCATCAGTTATCGCTGGTGGGGCGTCTACTCGATTGTAGAGTGTTTTTATTGAAGTCCTTTAAGACTGGAAAGTATTTTTATCCATTCACTGCCAATCAAATAGTTCATTAGACACAAAAGAGCGGAAATGAATAAAATCAGTTGTAGAGGAAGGTATTTGAAAACTCTTGATTTTAGATACTTATTAGTCTTAATCCGATCTTCAAATTTCTTTATAGTGGGAATTAGGCTTAATATGAGGCTGAAAAAAGTAATTAGTACAAAGACTATCAATGCAATAAATGTTAAATCAAAGCTTTCAGCTTGATAAACATCAATTCCAAAAGGCCCACCGCCCTCAACAAGTTTTCGAGGTTGCATGTTTAAGAATACTATTCCTCCATGTCCAGTTACGCTATTCCATATATTTTCTTTTTCGGATATATCTACATTACTTATAGTGGATCTTAGTTGTAACGTGAAAAATAGATGAATAACCGTCCAAACAACTATGGCCAAAGAATAATACAAAATCGGAATCTTGACGCCCAAAAGCTTAATTGGGATTACTTCATCCTCGTTTTCTTGATGTGTTGGTAAGAATTTCTTGATGATGACTATAAAACCAAGAAATATACCGGACAGAATTGTCCAGTTTATTAAGCTAGTGACAAAAAGAACTGATTTATCCATATGTTGGTTCTAATCCATAAAGAAAACGAATAATTACTATTAGAAGCCAAATTTCACCTGCCAAAAGAGCCAAACCTAGGAGCCTTTCTCCAAAACTTGATTCTGAACTGAATAGAAGGTTCAATGGGAAAAATATGATTGGAATAATTCCGCTTAAGATCGGAATTCCAAATATTATTATTAACAAAATAGTTAAAACAACTCCCATATCTTTTAACAATTATTGATTGTAGTTTGCATCAATACTCTACAACGGCTCCGCTATGAAACGTGTCCCGAAGGGCATGTTTTTATAGCGATTGTTGTGCCTTCCTTGTTTTATTTATTTGTTTAGAAAAGAATCGAACT
Source organism: Reichenbachiella sp. (assembly GCF_033344935.1). Classification (NCBI taxonomy): domain Bacteria; kingdom Pseudomonadati; phylum Bacteroidota; class Cytophagia; order Cytophagales; family Reichenbachiellaceae; genus Reichenbachiella; species Reichenbachiella sp. The sequence goes on from NZ_JAWPMM010000001.1 coordinate 1,411,544, forward strand.
GATTTCATCATATTCTATTTCTTCTTTGTTTAATCTACTCTTTAATCTCTTAATATTGATTTCAATGAGTTTGTCACCTTCAATTTTTAAGCAGTCTTTATATTTCTTAAAAATATAGTCTGCTGTGTGTCTTGAAAGTCCATAATTCTGTAAAGCGATTACGATAGTGTTTTGTGTTCCATATTCTAAAAATGTTGCCCAGTTTACACCTGCATTATCTTCTCCCAAAATTTCTACAAGCATGGCATAGTAGTTATTGAAGTATTTTTCGAAAAGAAATCGAAGAACACTTTCAATATCATCGATGATGTTACCAATAAGAACATTGATATGTTGTTTACTATTGTCGAACACCTCATAAGTTGGTTTCCCATTTTTATAACCGACCATCAATGTGCTGCCTTTGCGGATGTAATAAGCAATAGATTCATTGATGATTTGGCTCAATGATATTCCATTGATCCATTGATTCATCAGGACAGCATAATAGTCAAGTTGCTTTTCAGATTTGAATCGTTTTTCCTCTGTTGACCAATGAAACATTGAGTAGCATTTATGAAGCCATTCTTGGCATATTTCATAAGTAACCCTGCTTGGCAATTTGATGGCAGATGGATTCTTGGCTTGCTTTTTCAAAGCAATAAAGACCTCATTCTGAATATTTAGTTTGATTGAATTATTAGTATTTAATACGCTAGAAGGAACTTCTACTTTGGTTGTTTTCTCTTTTGCTAATTCAATTATTGCTTCCTTATTTTCAGCAATCAGTTTTTGGATAATTTCACTTCTATAGTTACTTCGTTGAATCTCAAGAGTATCTATATTGATGATATTAGCTATATATTCTAAAATCTCTTTCATTATACCTGACTCAAATTTTACATCAGGTTTTTCTTGAAGAATTTGTTCAATCTTCTTTAGTCTTTTATCAATATAACTTTCAACTGAGGGGTTCAGTTTAATATCGATTTCTTTTGCCAAAAGATCCTCATGTTTTTTCCACTCTTTTTCAGTTTCTTTCAGACAGATAATATTTCCGGATAATTCTAATTTTAAGCGACCTGCTCTGCCAGCTAGATTCCAAAAGTCGATTGGCTTAAAAAATGAATTTCCATGTACCCTGTTATTTAGGATAAAAACATTTTTAGCAGGCAGATTTACACCCTCTAAAAGGGTCGAAGTACAAAACACGAAGTTGATTTCACGCTCTTTAAAAAGTCCTTCAACTTTGTTTCTTATTATTTGCGGAAGATTACCATAGTGATAGCCAATCCCCCTATTCAGAAACTCGCCCAAGAAGTAATCTTTATGGATGTAAGATTTGATTTGGCGAATAACCTTTTTTACGGTTCTGGAAACTTCAATCTGTTTGTCTTTATTTCGCTCAAATAGTTTGGAAGCTTTATCAACTGCATCAAATCTTGAACTACAATACACAATGTTGCTTTCATCGTCACCTATTGCAGAAAGCAAATCATAAATCGTTTCTGACTTTGTTACGATTAAGGGTTCAAATAAATAATGACCATCATCCAAGTAATGGGTGACCTTCTTTTCAACCAAATCAACAAAAAACAGATTTTGTGAAACTGGTGTTTCTATGGTTCTAAAAAATTGCTTTTCGTCTTTCTTAAATAATTTCAGAAAGACTTCAGGATTCGAAACATTAGGAGAAGAGAAATATAAATTAAGGTTGGGATTTCTCCTTAGTGCCTTTGAAATGGCTGAATATGCGGTTACTGCTCGACTGTCTTTTTCTGCTGCCAGTTTATGCGCTTCATCTATGAATAAATAAGCAATGGGAGGATTATTTTTTTGGGATAGATAACTCAAAAGCCTTTCAGGAGTTAGCACAAAAATATAGTGATGTTCTGTTGATGGTAACTCAGAAACATTGGAGTTGGTAACTACAGAGTAGTTGTAATGATCCAAAACCTCTTTGAGTTCTTTGTTGAGGTCTATAGAAAACTGGTTAATCAAAGCCCTAGTCGGAACCATGATGACAATATTCTCAGGCGGTTTGTTGCCTACTACTTTTCTAATAAAGGATTTAATGATAAACGATTTGCCCATTGAAGTCGGGCCTGAAAAGCTAAAATGTTTCGAGCCGCTAATCTTCTTATATAGTTCAAATTGTGAATCGGTAAAAATTAAATCTTCGGTATCGGGAACGGCTTGTATAAACTCCTTGACCTTCTTTTCAAGTTCCCTGTCAAAGGGTAATTCAGAACTGTTGTTTTCATTCTGCAAAAACTCAATTCCGGGAAAGTTGCCCAATTTTGCCAATACAGAATGTGAGAAGGTCTGGTAATAAGGATTTGCTTTGTAATCCTCATTGAGCAGGGTGATAAGTTGGTAGGCTTTGTTTCTTGCTTTTGGGTTTTTGGAATTTGAAAGTATATCGGCAAAGCGAAGCGTGTCATTCAATTCCTTTTCGGTCAATTTTATACTTCTACCATTTTCCGAAAATAAATTATTAGCCAATAGTTTTGCCGCTTTATTATTGAGCTTAATAAAGTATTCATCTTGCAAAACATCATTGGCTAAGCGTTCTATCATTCTTCAGCTCTTGTTATTTTTTTGATGATTTCTTTTCGCGTTTCATCCAGTTTCATGAATGGAAAAACATAAACGTAGAACGTGTAACTGAATAGTTCGAATTCATCAATCTTCTTTTTGATGTGGCTCATTTTGCCCTCTACTTCGTCTTTTATTTTGGACTTAATCAAAGCCAAAAATTTATCGTTGCTCAACCGTTTTTCTTCATCGGTTGGGTCAATCTCAAAACCAGCGAAAATGGCAAAGGCATTGTTCTTTTCAATAGGGTCGGTATCGCTAGCCTTTGGCATGATAACAGATTTTAAAAATTGATAAAGGTCTTCATCAAATGCCTCTTTACATAATTGCGAATTGATCAAGCCAATTTCATCATGGATGTTATTCTTTTTTCTTGTTCGAAAATCATGGATTGATTCAAATGCTTTCGTCAATGATGTTGTCAGTTCTTGATATAGTTTTGATTCTCCAAAAATGAGCTGATAGTTTTTTGGTGCTAATTCAAGTAAATGAATGCCATCTGAACCTTTAGCATAATCGTTTGACGAAAGTTTGATTTCTAATTTTGTCAGAATTTTAGGTGCTTTAAGATGTGCTTCAAGAAATGAAAACAGAAGCAGTTCCCCTGCTTCTCCGTCATTGACAGTATGTTCTCTAAATTTTCTGGACGCTTTTTTTACCAAGCCATAAATTTTACCACTGCTTTTTAAATCCAGTATTTCCTTACGTGAAAGGGCAAAAGGAATCATACTTTCTCCCAGCTGATCAATCAGTTCATCATAACAAAACTGGTTATTCTCAATTCTAAGAATATGCAGGTTGAGTTTTGAATTAGTATCAGGAATATCACATTCAATCTCTTTGTAAAAGAGGTCTAAGAATTTTTCGCTTATGCTCGGTTTAAAATCCATTAATGTTTCGTACTATGTGTTCTATTCAATGAGGCACAACGGTCTCGGCTATGAGTAGTTGCGTAGTTTAGCACTTAACTTTGCAAGTACACACCAAACTGAAAATCCGCGAGGATTTTCAGAAGTAGGCGAGAACAAGCAATTACTTATAGCCATTGTTACCTGCTGGCTTTTTTTCCTATTACGTATAAATAATCTCCCAAATCATTTTCATAGGATTTTATTATTTCTTCAATTTTTCCACTATCGATATCTTTTCTTAATTCCGATAATCCATTCTCCACTTCCGTTCGGTTTGATAAGGATGAAAATGAAGAAATTCCGTGTCTAATTTGCTCGTCAAAGTAAAGTTCAGGGTTTTGTTTTCCACAATACAAAAATTGGTCTTCCAAGTCAGGCTTTATAAAATATCTGTGCGTCTCCAAGAATTCAATTCCACTATCTTTCATAGCTTTTTTTACTTTTTCCAAAGTTGGCATTTGAATTATTGAGTCGGAAAGCATTTTTGGGAAATAATGATTGAGCCAATAACCTTTCATTTGTTCAGGTGTTGATGTGAAAATCACAATTCTACCGTTTGGTTTTAAGACTTTATTCAGCTCTGAAAATCCATTTGTTAAATCAGTCCAATGATGTATTGTCAAAGAACCGATTATTCCGTCCACAAAACTTTCTGGAAGTCCGGTATTTTCTGCGTAACCGACTTTCCAATCGATTCTGTTGTTTTTAAGTTTTGCTTTCTCCAACATTAATTCGGAAGGGTCAATACCAATGAAATCATATCCATTTTTTTGAAGTTCACTTGTGTAATTTCCTGTTCCGCAACCAATATCCAAGTATTTTCCTTTTTTGGTCGGTTGTAAATGATGAAGTAATTGTTCGGTCAAATAATTATCCGCTTTTCGGGTCAGATTGTAATCAATTCCTATTTTGTCGTATTTAACTTCCATCGTTTTTTTCAGCTTGCAGGTAACGCTCAGCTATGATGAGTGGGGATTAGAAAGCACTAACCTCTCTTCTCGCACATAGCCACGCTTTGATTTAAAAATAAAACTTGTGGCGGGCTTTCCAATACCCACGAAAATATCCTGACCAATAAAACCCCATTCATTCATAGCATTTGTTACCCAGCGTTTTAATTCAATGATTTTTTGAAGTTATTGTAAAGAGTCTCGAAGACATCCTCAGACTTATAGTTTATTGATGAACTGAATAGATCTGCACCAATTTTGGTATTAAGAATTACTTGTGTCAATATTAATTCATCAGTCTTCTGGTTGAATAGCTTTGTTTTGATATTATAGAATTTTCTCTGACCAATGTTTTCGGTCGAAAGTTCTTGTTCAAATTTGACTCCTTCTAGCTCGTTGTATGTCTTTTTTAGAAGATCAGATACGAATTTCTGGTGTTCTTCCATTGACATCTTGGTTGATCCGAATGGTTCAAGCGAAGATGAAAAGGAGTTGAATTCATCAATTTCAAAACCAATTAGGTGTGGTCTATTTTCACGCACTTCATATCCCTCTGGAACTTCGGTTTTCATAGCATCATATCCTAGTTCCTCAAGATCTTCTTTTTCTTGTAAGCTGGTGATAGTGTAACCTTCTGGAATATCTATTTCCCAATCAAACTTATCGCAATAGAACGTTCCGTCTTTGATTTTGCCGTTTTCAGTTAATATCTCTGACTTAGAAGTACAAGAGACCAAGATAATTATTTGGATTGCTATGATTAAGTTCTTCATATATGCTGGGTAACTTGTAAATAACGGCACCTTTCCCAAAGGGATGCCTTTGGCATATGATCGTTATCTCCTAAATATTGAAATAAACGATCACAGTATGACTGTTATTTACCTTTCAACTACCCCGATTTTCAGGGGAGCTTATTTGTTACATACTAAACTTTGATTTTTCTCAGAAGGGCTGCTTAACAATAATAATTGATTCTGAAAAGGATTCCAAAATCACTTAGCGATCCTTCAGTCGATACATAAACTTCAGTCCACTCCAGTCGGCATCTATGGCGGCGACTTTTACATCTACCAGACCGGCATTTAGCATGTAGTCTCGGATGTGGTTTTCTTTGAAGCAGGAGGGGAGCTTAGAAGAAAGCTTTATCCAGCTCACCCAAAGGATCCCGTTTTTCTTGAGCAGAGGGATATGCTCGGCGGCTTCTTTCAGATCTTTTTCTTCTTTACAAAACACATGAATGAAATCTAGAGATTCCTTGTCTGGTGTATCTACTTTTTCCACCAGTTCAGGCCAGTCAGAGAACAGGCTATGATAGTGCGCTGGTTCGTTGACCAGATGCACTTTGAAAGCTGATCTGATACCAAGCTTTTTGGCTAAAGGTGTGGAGGAGTATCCCGCGGTCATTGTAGATCGGTAGAGTGAATCTTAAAGATAACAAGAAATCACCGGGAGACACTAGTAGAAAAAATGATATCACTCATTTTTTTCATATAAATGACCGATATTTAAAGTCTGAAAATCAAAATACAAAAGCGTATTTCGATTTTTACTCCCACTCCAAAACTTCTAGTTCTAATTTTCTTATTAATTAAAACGAATCGAATTTATGAATTTAGAATCGAAGTATGCCTATGTCTTGGGTTTAGTCCTGGGTGCCTTATTACTGGTCACGAGTTGCGAAACCAAACCACCTACCAATCTTGCAGATCACACACTTATCCCTCATCCAGTGGAGATTGCTGGCACTGGCGATAGATTCCAATTGGCGAGGGCGGCTACTATTCAAATAGCTGATGCTTCCTTACAAGGCCCAGCCGAGTATTTGATAAAAGCCCAACCAGGAATGAAATTGACTACTGATCAAAAGGCTGATATCGTATTGTCTCTGGATGCCAATGATGAGCAACTGGGGGAGGAAGGATATGTAATGAATATCTCTGATGATCAGATTTTGCTATCAGCGAATCATTCGGGTGGGGTGTTTCATGGATTGCAAACTTTGTTGCAATTGATACCGCTATCGGATGAGAGACCTATCGAAATACCTACGGGCACTATTCGTGACTATCCGAGATATGCCTACCGGGGTTCTATGCTGGATGTGTCCAGACATTTCTTTGGTGTGGAAGATGTGAAGAGATACATCGATTTCATCGCGGCCTACAAATTTAATGTGCTGCATTTGCACCTGACCGATGATCAGGGTTGGCGAATTGAAATCAAATCCAAACCAGCATTGACTGCTATTGGTGCTTCGACTGAAGTGGGAGGAGGTGCCGGCGGCTTCTACACCCAGGAGCAGTATCAGGACATTGTGCAATACGCAGCAGATCGGTTTATCACTATTGTTCCGGAGATCGATTTGCCGGGTCACACACAAGCGGCGCTGGCTTCTTACCCGGAGTTGAATTGCGATGGCAAGGTGGGCGAATTATACACAGGAACCAAAGTGGGCTTTAGTACCTTGTGTACGGACAATGAAGCTACTTATGAGTTTGTAGATGCGGTAGTCAAAGAGCTCGCGGCGATTACACCGGGGCCATTTATTCATATTGGTGGTGACGAGAGTCACGCCACGGAGAAAGAAGATTTTATCTATTTCATCAATCGGGCGCAGAAAATTGTATCCAAGTATGGCAAAACTATGATGGGCTGGGACGAAATCGCTCAAGGCGAAATAGAAAAAGAAAGTGTTGTGCAGCAGTGGAACAGTGCAGGCAATGCTTCCAAAGCCGCCGAAAATGGCAACAGAATCATACTATCCCCAGCTAAGCTGGCCTATATGGATATGAAGTATGACAGCACCAGTCGCATTGGGTATGATTGGGCGGCGTTGATAGAAGTGGATCAGGCATATAATTGGGATCCTGACTCCGTGAATGCTACGGTGCCCTCCGAGTTGATTTATGGTATAGAAGCACCCCTTTGGACAGAGACTGTGGAAAATATGGAGGATATCGAGTATTTGGTATTTCCTCGACTATTAGGGTATGCAGAGATTGGCTGGTCACCTCAGTCGATCAGAAATTGGGAAACGTATCGCGTTCGCTTGGCCGCTCAGGCTCTGCGTTTCGAATCAGAAGGAATAGACTTCTACCGTTCACCAGTAGTAGACTGGGAGAAGAAAGATTCTATTAATTGATAATAACGAAAAGACTAAACAAAGATGGGCTTCGACTTGGCTCAGCCTGACATTTATGTTTAGTCTTTAAATCTTAGGGTTCAACTTGACCTTAAATTATTGATAAGGTGTATCGATTTGAGTCGATATACCTATTGTTCATCTCAGGTTTAGGCAATTGTGGCTAAATTCGTTCGCAATAAATACGACCGCTATTTAGGTGCGAACTATTGACTATCTACTGCAACTATATCAAACCACTCATAGACAAGATCATCGCTTTGATATTGTTTGTTTTGTTATTTCCTATCGGATTAACAATTATGGGGCTATTGCTGTTAGAGTCCTTTTCAAACCCCTTTTTTATTCAGAGCAGGCCGGGTAAAGGCGGTCGGACGTTTCGAATGGTGAAATTTAGAACCATGAATAAGGCCATGGATGGCACAAGAAATCTCCTGTCGGACGACCAAAGAATTACACCCATAGGGCAATGGCTTCGAAAGACTTCTTTGGATGAAATTCCTCAACTCCTCCATGTGATCAAAGGAGAAATGAGTTTGGTTGGTCCCAGACCTTTGCTAGAGGAATACTTGCCCCTATATAATGAAGAACAGAAAAAACGCCATGAGGTGCTCCCTGGAATAACCGGCTGGGCTCAGGTGAATGGAAGAAATGCCGTCGATTGGGAAAAGCGATTTCAGTTGGATTTGTGGTATGTCGATCATGTCAGTTTCTGGTTGGATTTAAAAATACTTTTGTTGACCTTGAAAAAGGTAGTACTAAGAGAAGGGATTTCTTCAGGCAGTTTTGTGACCATGGAAAAGTTTAAGGGAACCGTCCAGTAGATGAATAAGAGAATATATCTGTCGCCTCCTCACATGAGCGGTGAAGAGAAAAAATACATGAATGAGGCATTTGATTCCAATTGGATAGCTCCAATAGGACCCAATGTAGATGAATTTGAAAATGCTATTTGCGATTATACAGGTAGTAGAAATTGTGCGGCATTGTCTTCAGGAACGGCGGCCATTCATTTGGCTTTGATTCTTTTGGGTGTGCAGCAGGGTGATGAAGTGATCGCTTCTACTTTCACCTTTGCGGCAACCATCAACCCTATAATCTATCAGAAGGCCACACCGGTATTGGTAGAAAGTGAACCGGAAAGCTGGAACCTATCTCCTGAATTTCTCGAAGAGGCCATTTCCGATAGGATAGCAGCAGGAAAAAAGCCTAAGGCCATCATTTTTGTGCATATCTATGGCATGCCAGGAAAAGTGGAAGATATACTGTCCATTGCCCGAAAATATGATATTCCTTTGATCGAAGATGCCTCAGAGGCATTTGGAAGCAAGTACAAGGGTATAATGCTGGGGACATTCGGTGACCTTGGGATTTACTCTTTCAACGGGAATAAAATTATTACTACCTCGGGTGGTGGCGCATTGGTTTCAAACAATAAAGATTGGATTGATCGAGCTATTCATTTGGCTACTCAGGCCAGAGATGAAGCGCCCCATTATCAACATACTGAAATTGGCTATAATTATCGATTGAGTAATGTTTTGGCCGGTATTGGCCGTGGACAAATGCAGGTGATAGAAGAGCGCGTATCGAAACGAAGAACAGTGAATCAGTTTTATAGAAAGCATTTGGATTCATTGCCTGGAGTGCAGTTTTTGAGTGAACCGACTTCGGATTATTTTTCGAATCATTGGCTGACTACGATGTTAATTGATCCGGAACAATCCAGTGGAGTTACAACAGAAAGCGTGAGAACCAAGCTTGCAGAGCACAACATTGAGGCGCGACCATTTTGGAAACCGATGCATTTGCAACCAGTATTTGATTCCTATCCTTATTATGGAGATGGCTTTTCTGAGCGCTTATTTGAAAAGGGATTGTGTCTGCCTTCGGGCAGTAGTTTGTCTGAAGATGACCAACTACGGATCGTTGGGATAGTCAAAGAATTGTTTTCATCAAAATAAATGCCCCTGCCCGAAGGCAGCGGCATTAAAAGGCATGATAAATGGGCTTAGACTCCCATTTTTCTTGGGTAAGTTACAAACAACAGTTTCGTTGCCTGTTATTACAATGTTACGTTTACGACCAATTGGATATTTTGTTATTTGAATAGGGAATCTTAATCCCTATAAGTGCAATCGGATATTTAGTTTGTTGAAAACTTTCATCAGGTATAGCATGATGACCGAGAAGACTGCACACCACAAAATGCCTGGTATTCCACTGTCGAAATACTCAGGTATGATTCGCAGCCCTATGGATAGGTTGAAATAAATAATGATACCCGGTAGGATGTAAATCAAAAGTGGGTTGGCCGCTGCAGGCATGAAGAATTCACTCCAGTTGGTTTTCTTTTTTACTTCCATCAGCCAGTACAAAGCGTAGTAGATGAAGGTGCACAGTCCGGCAGAGTACAATGTCCAGGAAGGCGTGCCTCTGATTTTTGAGACCTCGTAATAGGGTCTCAACAGATAGCCAGCCAGAAAGAATAGCAACCCAAACCCAACCACTCGCCAGTTGAGGTCTGCTTTACTTTTACCATCAAAAAAGAAAAGTGAAATAATGACGCCAGCTGCTACCAAGGTTGCATGGGTAAGGTGTCCTGCTATAAATTTGAACGCGCTTAATTCAGTGATGATGAGACCTTCCGTTTGGTTGATGCAGTTGGCCACTACACTGATCACAAAGAAGGCAATCATAGCTTTGAGATTGCCATTAGTAAACCAGTAGAAAACTGCAGTAAACAAATAAGCCCAGCCAATGAGCCCTAGGATGCCCCACCATTTTGGGGTCATACCGATCTCACCAGTGTCTTGTACATAAAGAAAGTAAAGTGCCACAAACCCCAACATGCCCCCGTATTGGAGTATGTTTTTCCAGAGCGAAGAGAAGTCTTTAGTGTATTTATTCCAAATGGGAATGGGAAGTGAATACGCGAAAAATGCCCAAAGAGCCGGACTGATAAGCATTTGGGCTCGGTTGTAACCGTATTCAGCATTCACCATAAACAAGCCCATGATGATCAGCGCCAGTGATCTTTTGAGCGTATGTTTCCAAATCACCAATGGACGATCGCCTTTCACCAATCGTGCATTGAATGCGAAGGGGACAGACATTCCGACGATAAAAAGGAAGGCCGGAAAAACCAGATCGACGAAGGTCATGGCATCGGCATCCGCTGGCATGTGTTTCATCCATTGGGGTACCTCGGACACCCCCGCCAGCTCATTCACAAAAATCATTACCAATATGGTAATCCCCCTAAAAGCATCGATAGAGACGATGCGCCCATTGTACAAATTTTCCTTGATTGTCATTTAAAATAAATTTTCAATATAAACACAACGATACATCCTGTCCTGTGCAGTGAGTTGCCAATTGATCTGACCGGATTGATTTATACCGAGTATAATACCATTGGTCGCACTACAGACTAAGAATTCTTCGGTATTCAACTGCTGGGCACTACCCATAAACGGAGAGAAATATTCCGCTGGCAGTTGAATGTTAATTTTGGGTGAGATGGTTTGATTCTCGTCAGTCAAACCAAGCGACAAGATACGTGAAAATGGTCGATTATCCGAAGCCCCATTATCGAATAGCATCAGATCGCCTGAGGAGTTGAAATGAGCAAAATGCTGGAACAAAAACTTTGAATCGTCTAACAATTGAAAGTTACCTGTTGCACCCAATTTCCAATCGACCTGATGGCTTTGTTTGTTGATTTTCCAAATCTGAGAAAGGGCACGAAACGAAACGTAGTAGGCTGTTTCGTCTTCTACCAGCGAATTGCCCCACGGTTGGACGTATGTAGCCAGATCTGGTTTGGCTATTTCAGAAAAGGAAGTCCATTCCCATACTTTCTGACCGCTGCGGTCAAGTACCAAAATACCGTCACCACTAAACTCATCTTGGAACTCTTGGGTGAGGTAGGCCACATGGTTTTCATCTGTTAGAAATAGGTCGTGATGTGGAATTTTGTTAAAATCATTTTCACCATAGGACAGTAAGAGGAGGGTATCTCCTGCCAGATTGGTTTCCAGTATTCTGTCTCCATCGGAGAAGCCCTGATCTGTTGTGCTTTCGATGGTAAGGATCGTATTGTGATGGGTGAGGTTGGCTACCTTTATCATGTTGGGAGAGGTGCGATACCATACCACTTGTCCGCTACCATCTACCAAAAGAATTACTGATGGATGCCCGGTTTTATGAAAGAGGAAATGACCCTCCAGGTCAGTGTCTATTTGATTTTTTGATTCGTCATAAAAAAGATCAACTGCATCTAGACGAGCTGGGGTTTGGAAGGCTTGAATTTCGTTTGATTCTACGGATTCTTCGCCAAATCTGACGAGATAGCTATAGGTTGTATTTTCTTTTAGTTGAGTGAGCAAAGCGGTTTGCTCCGCATTTTCTGAGATTGGGAGGTGTATGGTCTTTATCGAAGCTGTGTTTTCTGTTTCCCAATAATCCAAATACGCCTCATGGGGTTGACTTAATGAGACGGTTAATTTGGCTGTCTTGCCGATAGATGGGTAGATATTTACCCGCATCGCTTCAATTTCAGGTAATGATGTTGTGTCACTATCTGAGCATGAAGCGAGAAGGCAAATTCCCACTAGCATTTCTAGTATTTTTCTATTCATGGATTGAAAAAAGTACAAAGAAAGGTCTGCAAAAGAGCATGCTAAAATCTATTACAGAACCCTTCTAAGTCTATGAATAAGCGTTAATGTTATTGTTTATCCCACCAAACTGGTGTCATCATATTATTAGTACCACCGATTCTACTGATGGCATTTGCGTAATTGTCCGGATTGTTTTGAGACTCAAATTCCGGATAGAAGAATCTTCTTGGCATCACGCCATCAGTACCACTGTAATACCATTCTACATTAGTAAATGGCACCAATTCAGGATATCCAGATCTTCTATAGTTGGCATATGCTTCTGTCCCGTTCATAAAGTAAATCACCCAAAGTTGCTCATTGGCTACGCGAATTTGATCATCAGTAGCAGCAGGTAAAGGATTCGCTGCCAGGAAATCAGTTATCTGAGTTTCAGTGATCGCAGGTGCACCAGGGTACATACTTACATGTTGCATCCCAGCTCTTACTCCATTCTCCCAGTGGGTCGCTGCATCAGAAGTCCAGCCTCTGGCTGCCGCTTCGGTCAGGAACATTTCCACTTCCGCGTAAGTCAAATGAAAGTAGGGAGCGGCATTTGAAGTGATGTAATCGCTTGGCTGCATGTACTTGTTTACATGAGCGATATAAGCTACATAAGCACCGCTTCCATCATACAAATCTCCATAGTCGGACCATAGATTCCACCAAAGTGCCCCATGTACGATTCCCTCTTGCAGATGTTCGGTTACATCCAGACGGCTAGGGTCTCCTTTTGGTGCGGTGTAGGTTCCTCCATAGATGAAAAGACGTGGGTCACCTGTGTCTTTCAAGAAGTCAACTAAAGTATTTGTCAAACGAAACCCTTCAGAGTTTGCAGATGCGTTAAATACTTGTGACCGGCCATTACCACGATTCTCATTGGTAGAATAAGAAAAATCGCTATGCAGCATGATAGCATTATCATCATTGCTTTGCATAAGGCCTCCTGCTATAGCCGCTCTCACCTGAGTTTCAGCTTCTGCGATATCCACTTTCGTCAATCTCAACCCTAATCTCAATCTCAATGAATTTCCAAATCTTCTCCATTTCTCCACATCTCCTCCAAAAAACAGATCACTCGACATGGTTTCTTTCGAATCATCAAAAGCAGCTACAGCTTCATCCAGCTCCTTAAAGAAATCGGCATAGATGTCTGCTTGCTTATCATAAGCAGGAGTAAGAATCCCTTCTGTAAACCCTTTCACCGCTTGTGAATATGGGATATCGCCATACAGGTCTGTGATCTTGGAATAGATCAAAACTTTCATAATTCTGGCAGCAGAATTAATATTTACCATTTCAGGATCGTCAGCTGTGGCATCAATAATGCTCTGGATGTTTTTAGCATCTCTTGGATAAGATTCTTCCCAAAGTGAGTACCAATGGCTTTGCTCTACTACACGGTACTGAGCACCATGCTGGCACCACCAGGAACCACTGAAGTGTTGGATCATCGATGAAGCTATTCCCAAATCGTATCTCCAGGTTTCTTCTCTTTTACCCGAAAGGTCTAATTGCACTTTAGCCAATTGAAAGCTTGGATCTAACTCATTGTAAGCATTTGGGTCTTTGTTGATCTCATCGAAATCATCAGTGCAAGACCAGCTTAAAACTGCCAGGAGCAGTAGGTATTTTATATTAAATATTTTCATGATTGCTGTTTTTAGAATGAAACATTAAGTGTGAAGCCATAATGCCTTCTGGTAGGCAACGAACCATATTCTAATCCTTGACCATTGCCATTGTTGTAGGTTGATTCAGGGTCAATGTTTGGTACATTTTTGTACAGTGTCCACAGGTTTCTGCCGATCACGGCAAATCTCACATTGGTGAAGGGCGTCTTGTCCAGAATACTAACAGGTAAAGAATAGGCAAGAGATAGATCTCTTAGTTTGATGTAGCTCGCGTCATAGACAAATTTTTCCGGTACGTTACTGGAAACAAAGTTCCAATAGTCAGCAGGATTCACGATTTGGTCGTTGGCTTCGTATTCAGGATTGTCGTCTGTCGAAGCTGCTGTTTCCTTTACTCCGTGGCCTATGTATCCACCGTCGATTGGTAGATTGACGAAATCTTCTGGTGCATTGCCAGCGTCAACCCAAGCATCCTGAGCGTCTCTATTACGCTGTGCGTAATCGTTCCAACCCTCTCTACCTTCCAACGTTTCAGGATGAGCACCAGAGCCGTACATAGTCATATTAGTAACTGCAAAAATGTCTCCGCCCATTCTCACATCGAATGAAGCCTTGAGAGAGATGCCTTTGTAAGAAAGTGTGGTAATCGCTCCTGCTGTCCAGTCTGGTAGTGTGCTTCCTAGTTCAATAGGCTCTTCTGTCAAACGAGGCATCCCGTCTGCACCATGGATGATATTTCCTTCGTCATCTCTTAAGAAACCTCGCCCAGTGATTAGTCCGAATTCAGAACCTTCTTCTGCGATAATTTTTACTCCAGCCCATCTCGCATCGGCAATTGTGATTACTGGAATATCTGGGTGTAAGGATTCTACTGTGGTTTTGTTCTTCGCAAAGTTCAAAGACAAATCCCATTGTAAGCCATTAGCTAATTTCAAAGGCGTAGTGTTTAGCAACAACTCAATACCTTCATTTTTTAACTGACCAGAGTTTACTATAGCTGATCTGTAGCCTGTGGTCTCACCAACTGGAGCATTGAAGATCAAGTCGTCTGTGGTTGTTGTATAATAGGCGAAGTCCAGCCCAACTCTGCCTTCGAAGAATCTGATGTCAGTACCCAATTCTATGGAATTTGTTCTTTCAGGTTTCAAATCAGGGTTGCTGATCTGATTCCCGGAAATTTCTGCCAAAGGTACACCTAGGTGGGACAGGCCAGTCAAAGAGTAAGTGTTAGCCAATTGGTATGGGGCAGCGTCCCCCCCGACTTCCGCATAAGAAGCTCTAATCTTGAAAAAGCTCAAGGCATCCAACCCTAAGTCCACCGCATCCGAAAGGATGAAACTAGCCGAAACTGATGGGTAAAATTGTGATCTGTTTTTGGAAGGTAGCGTAGAAAACCAATCATTTCTTCCGGTCAAGTCTAGATATAGATAGTTTTTAAAAGAGAAGCTAGCAAATCCATATAATGAATTCACTTTTTTCTCGGCTCCGCTTGGTGTCACCACAATGTTTTGAAAGTTATTTAAACCATCTACCCCTTCAATGATTATTTCGGACCCGCTTATTCTGGTAGAAGAGGCTTTGCTATGCATTAAATTACCCCCAGCACTTAAGCTCATGCTAATATCATCAGATAGGTCTCTATTAGCAGAAAGCAAGAAATCATTGTTGGTTTCTTTCAAGGTGGTAGTAAGATCTACCATTTGACCACCTTCTTTGGTCGGTGTGTATTTGTTGTAGAACTCGTGGTGATTGAATGTAAAATAATCTAAACCACTTCTTACCTTCAAGGACAACCAGTCCGTGAAATTGACTTTTATAGACCCAAAACCTAGGATACGGTCTTTCTCACTATTGTTGTAAGTCTCGTTGATCGTCCAATAAGGATTGGCTCTATAGATATTGCCAGTGTAGTCCAGATATGTACCATCGTCATTTTTGTAAGTTTCCAGCCAGGCCTGATCAAAATTCGGTGCCAAACCAATGATACCATTTCCGATATTGGTGACTTCGTCAGTCAGTGCAGGACGATTGTTTACTTTTTCAGTGATGTACGATAGTTTGCCATCTACTTCCACATGCTTGCCCAATTTTGAATAGGCTCTCAAAGTGGCGTTTTGGCGATCCAATCCACTGTTGGGTAGGATGTCTGAGTTATCGATATCAGTGAAGGATAGTCTGACGTTAGCGTTTTCATTTCCTCCTGATAAGGCTAGCGTATTGTTGTAGGTTACGCCTGTATCGAATAATCCTTGGATATTGTTTTCTACCAGTCCATAGGGTCTGTCAGTGCCATCCACTTGAGTAACGGTCAGTGCTGGGTCTAATGGTGCTCCCCAGGAAGAAGTGATATTTCTGGCTCTGTCAATCGATTCAGGTAAGGCACCATTTGAACCCTGACCATACACCTGCTGACGTTCGTCGAGTTTGGTAGAAATTTTATCTAAAGTAACTGTGCTGTTGAAATCAATCGACCAGCCTTTGCCGCTTTTAGATCCTTTTTTGGTAGTTACAAGAATTACACCATTGAGTGCACGGGAACCGTACAGAGCTGCTGCTGAAGCACCTTTGAGGACGGAGATAGACTCTATGTCATCAGGGTTAATATCAGATAAACCATCCCCCAAATCAAATCCACCATTTTGAGTGGCTTGTCCTAAAGTACCGTTGTCTACGGGTACTCCGTCGATCACATAAAGTGGCTGATTGCTCCCATCGATCTCGCTGATTCCTCTGATAATCACTCGTGAAGACCCAGATGGTCCCGCTGTAGTAGTGGAAATATTGATCCCAGCTACCTTTCCTGCTAATGAATTGACAGCATTGATTTCACCGTTTCTTGCAATGTTTTCACTGCCTACTTCTGTAATGGAGTAGCCGAGGGCTTTTTTATCCCTTTCGATTCCCAGGGCAGTAACAACTATTTCATCAAGTTGTTGTAAGTCCGGTTGCATGGCCACGTCGAGGGTGGATCTGTTTCCAACTTCAATGGACTGAGCTAAATAACCAATGTATGAAAACTGTAATGTTTCATTCGGCGCTGCGATTAACGAGTAATTCCCGTCTATGTCTGTGACGGTTCCGGATCCTGAGCTACCAAGAATGGTAACACCAATCAGTGGTGTACCATCTTCAGCGCCAGTTACCGTGCCGGATACTTTGTTTCCTTGTCCCATGGCGGACAGCGTGGAGCAAAGTAACAAGCACGATAGAAGTGCATTGTAAAGTTTATTCATAGTATTATAATTTTTGTTTGCTTCGAAGGAATCAAACTATCTCTATGAATAGAAAAAATGGGACTGGACAAAAGGCACCTTCTTTTTGAATTTTGCCTAGACAAAAACAGGACACTTTATTTGTAATGATCAGTATATCAATGACTTGATTGGTTGTTTTGGGAAATTTGTCGAAGTCCTTAAATGGACTCAAGAAAAGCCTGGAGATTGGTGTCTGAGTTTAGGTTTAGCTTTTTACGGAGGCGATATCGACGTTTCTCCACACCACTTACAGAGATATTCATCAGTGAGGCAATCTCTTTCGTGGATAAGTCAAGTTTGATAAATGCACAAAGATTGATCGATGACTTAGTGAGGTCAGGCTGCTTCTCTTTTAGCTTCTTGATGAAATCCTGATGACTCTCGTCAAAGTACATCTCGAACCTTTCCCAGTTGTTGTCAGATCGCATGTTTTGGTCGATACTTCTTATAGACCTCTTTATTTTCTGCTCAGCATCTTTGGTTACGGATGAGGCAATTTGGGTTAGTCCTTTTTTTAGTTGGCTTAGAAACTCATTTTTCTTTGTGATTTCCAAAGCTACACTTCCAAGCTCTTTGTTTTTAAGAAGCACTTTTTCCTTGAGTCGATCATTGATGAGTTTTATTTTTTCAGTCTCGGCTAAAAGCTTTTGCTGTTCGAGTTCCTCGTCTTTTTTAAGTAGTGCTTCTTGTTTTTCTTGTTTGATTTTAGCCACGCGGACTTTGTATATCAAAACACCAATGAAAATGATAATTAAAGTATAAAGAATGCCGCTTAACCGCGTGGCATACCATGGGCTTTGAATAATGAAGGGATAGGAACTGTGTTCCGAATATTTGAATAAATCTCCTCTGGAGCGCACATGGAAGACATATTTGCCTGGTACCAGATTTTTAAAACTGTTTTGATTGGACTCATGCCAATCCGACCAATTGGGTTGGCTTTTATCATTCTTATTTTCTAAATAGAAGCTGAATTTGATTTGTTCTCGGGATTGGTAATAGCCAGAGGCATAGGTGAAAGTAACGTTGTTGAAATTATGAGATAATGAAAGTGATGGAGAAGCTTTGGTAGGAGCAAGCCAACTCGAATCTGTTTGTTCAAATTTGACCTCTCGAATCAGTGTCTGTTTTTTGTTGTTTTGGTTGTTGATGCGATAGTTAATATTAGCATTCACATTGAAATGGGCAAAACCCTCTTGGGTACCGATCACCACATTGTTGCTGTCATATACATGTAAATATTCATAGCTACCTACCAGATTTCCATTGAGTTCGGTGATGATATTCTCAGGGAGTAATGTGTAACTACCATTATCGAGTGGGTCGAGTTTGGTGATTTTGTTGTCCTGAATGATCCAAAGACTTTGAAAGGTGCCTTCAACGATCTTATCGACATAGAAATTGTGTTTAAGAAATGAACTGATTTCCTGATTGAGTTGGAAAGTCTTGTTTGAAGGGTCGAATTGATATATGCCATTTTCTCCGGAGAATAGGAGTCCTTTTTTTGATTGGCTTACAAAGGAAATATAGGTGGGCAAATTCCCATCCTTTTCGGAGTAGAACTCGATGTTTTGAACCTTCATTTTTTCAAAGTCAAGAGACATTCTAAAAAGTCCTTTATTGCCATGGCAGACCCAAAGGTGTTGATCCCCATCGAAGGCAACCACTCGGCTGGACTCGTCAAATGTTTCCAATAGGTTGACTTTTTTTGAATCCGGTTCAATCATATAAAGTCCGTGTTCTGTTCCTATGAGTAAAAGCCCTTTTTGATTGGGAACTGTTTTAATCGTCCATACTTTATATTGATCAAAAATAAGTTCGAGACTTCCATTTTCTAATACAAATAGGCCTTCTTCGTGAGCAATAAATAATTGATCATCCATTGATTTAAATTCATAAACCTGTCCTTCTGTTCCCTTGAGGGGCTCAAACTCGCTTTGAGATTTGTGCACGAAAACGCCTTGACTTGTGCCTAGATAAAGACGACTATCGTGTACCGCAGAGGCATAGCCCATTCCTCGTATACCATTAGAAATACCATAGTGAGTAAATGGTGTATTCAGTATAATGTAACTAATACCATTATCCAGGGCTAGCCATAGGTTGCCTTCTCTATCTTCATGCAGATCAAAAATATTGTCAGAAAGAAGCCCGTGCTGGCTGTTGATGTGATGAAGAAATTTCAAATTTTCATCTAAGATGACAAGACCCTGGTTTTGACTGGCTAATGCGATATGATGAGATTGTAAGCCAACGACTTTGGATATTTCAAATTCAGGAGGAAGGGAATTGGCAGATTCTTTGGATCCAGATGAAAGAGATATAAAGTCTCCGTTCTGTGTGATGATGTAATTCCTTATGATTCCAATTACGATTTGCTCTTGCCTTAGTTGTTTGTTGACCTGTCGATTCCCCAGGTCGAAAACAGTAAGCACTTTGTCCGATTGGTAATACAAACTTCTGTTCTTGACCTCAACGAATGTGAGGCCCTTAGGAATGTTAAAAAGCAGGTCTAACGAATGATCTTTGTACTGGTAAATGGCGGTTTGAGTGGCTACAATCGTTTCAAAGTCTGAAGTCCAAATGCCAGTAACTTCTCCTATGGATTCTTCGAAGTCAACAAGAGATTCGTAGTAGGAATCCCCCGTGTTTTTGTGTACAAGCTGCCCAAATTCGTTGAATGCACCAATACAAATATTTCCCTTTCGATCGACATTTAAAGTGTGACCATCTAGTCCATTGGGTAGCAAAATTTTTCGCCACATTTTTCCATCAAATTCTAGGATGCCATAGCTGTTTCCAATGTAGATGAGGTCATTGTTTCCTTGAACGATCTGGAAGTTCTTAGGATGCCATTGGTAATCTTTGGAAGTATAGTTCTTAATCTCGGGTAAGCCGACAGGGAAGTTCTGCGCATGCACAGACGAACAGCAAATAGTCCAAACGGTAAATACCAGAAGGTATACTTTTTCAGGGCAATTTCTCATAAACGCTTATTCAATTTCCGTTTGGGCTAGAGGAAATTACCCTGAAATTTAGCTGATTTGGCTAATTATGCCAAAGCAGCCAGTGCCTTTTCGAAATCAGGGTCCTGAACGATTTCAGGTACTTGTTCAGAATAAATGACTTTATGCTCTTCATCTAGTATTACAATGGCTCTAGAATGAAGGTTCGCCATGGGGCCATCCGCAATGGTTACCTGATAATCTTTCCCGAATTTTCCGCTTGCAAAATCAGAAACAGTTTCGACACTATCGATCCCTTCTGCTCCACAGAATCTCGCTTGTGCGAAAGGTAAATCCCGCGAAACGCAAAGAATTTTTGTGTTAGCCAAGCCTGCTGCTTTTTCATTGAATGTACGCACTGAGGCAGCGCAGATGCCAGTATCAATACTTGGGAATATGTTCAAAATCACTCTTGACCCTTTATAGTCAGCAAGAGAGATATGTGAAAGATCGTTTTTTATCAAATCAAAATCTGGTGCTTGTGTGCCGTTTGCTGGCAGCGAGCCAATAGTATTGATGGGATTGCCTTTTAGTGTAATAGTAGCCATAGTTAGATGTTTATTTTCTTTAGTAAATATAAGTAGTGGCTAGCAACCATGGAGCTAATTTTGCCAGAACTTCAAAAAAATGAGGTAGGGTAAACCGGGTGCCTCCTCGTTTGTATCAATGAAAAGGATTTAATAAAAATTAGTTAAATAAAGATCATGAGGTCAATTTGTCTACTTGTTTTGGTGTTTGTGAATAGTTGGGCCTTTGCTCAGAAAATCAGTGGTGTGATTACTGACCTGCAGCATGATGCTTTGCCTGGCGCTTATGTGACCAATGTAACGAAAGGCAGTCATGCACATAGTGATGAATTGGGCAGATTTCATCTAGAAGTAGTGGGGCTCGGGGATACACTTTCAGTAAGCTATATTGGTTTCAAAACCCAGCAGCTGGTGGTATCAGATTTGAAAGGAAAACTAGAAATAGAATTGGCGGAGCACGTGGTTGAGCTTAGTGAACTCACCGTCACGCCAGATTTGAATGCGATTCAGGCATTGACTAAAATCGACCTTAATACTTCGCCGGTCACATCTTCTCAGCAGGTGCTAAGAACCGTACCCGGACTGATGATTGGTCAGCATGCTGGTGGAGGAAAAGCCGAGCAGATTTTTCTAAGAGGATTCGACATCGATCATGGTACGGACTTCAATATGACGGTAGATGGCATGCCGGTAAATATGGTATCTCATGCTCACGGTCAGGGCTATTCCGATTTGCATTTCCTCATTCCCGAATTGATTCAGGATATCAACTTCGGTAAGGGACCTTATAATGCTAGTAAGGGCAATTTTACAACGGCAGGTTATGCCAATATCAGAACTAAATCGAGTCTGGATGCCAGCTCAATTCAAGTAGAGGGTGGACAATTCAATTCCTTTAGAACGGTCGGATTATTCAATTTGCTCAACGACAAAAAACAATCCGCTTACCTAGCTACAGCATACAATTTATCAGACGGTCCATTTGAAAGTGCTCAAAATTTCAGTCGCATCAACCTGATGGGAAAGTACAATGCGCAGTTGGGGGAGGATAGAATCGGCTTGCAGTTTTCTCACTTCACCAGTAGCTGGACGGCCTCTGGTCAAATCCCGCAAAGAGCAGTAGAATCGGGACAGATCACCAGATTTGGAGCGATAGATGATACCGAGGGAGGAAGTACTGGCAGATCCAACCTGAAGCTAGATTACATCAAAACTATAGACGATCGTTCATTTATTAGTAATCAATTGTATTACGGATTTTATGATTTTGAGCTGTATTCTAATTTTACCTTCTTTCTAGAAGATTCGATAAATGGTGATCAGATTAGACAGAAAGAAAATCGTCAAATTATGATGGCTACTAGTGAGTACAATAGAAGTTTTGACTTGGGAAGGGTTGAGAGTTTTCTGAAAATTGGTGGGAGCATTAGAAATGATATTGTAGAAGATATCGAACTGTCTCACACTGCCAATAGAGTGACCACTTTGGAACAAATCCAGTTTGGAGATATCAATGAAACCAACCTATCAGCCTATGCACAATGGGATATTGAAATGGGCAAATGGCTTGTGAGTCCGATGGTGCGCTACGATTATTTCAAGTTCAATTATGACGATGGATTGGCTGGCAGGCAATACTTCGAGTCTCAAGGAATTGCCAGTCCAAAACTGAACATGCTGTACAATCATTCCAGCAGTATGCAGCTATATTTCAAAAGTGGATTCGGTTTTCACTCCAACGACTCTCGAGCGATTACTACTGGTGAAACAGACATTATATTACCCAGGGCTTTTGGATATGATTTGGGCTTCATATTGAAGCCAACGACTAAATCGTTCCTAAATGTAGCTTTCTGGTCACTTGATTTGGAGCAGGAACTGCTGTATGTAGGAGATGCTGGAATCGTGGAACGTGGTGGTGAGACTCATCGATATGGAGTGGATGTGAGCTATAGGTATCAGTTGACGCCTTGGTTATTTTTCAACCAAGATGTGAACTACACCCATGCGCGAAGTGTGAACGACCCGGAAGGTCAAAATTATGTGCCGTTGGCACCAGGATTAACTGCCTCTGGCGGATTGGGAGTTGCCAGATCGCTAGGGTTTTACGGGGGCATACGTTATAGATATATGGCAGATCGCCCAGCCAATGAAGATAACTCGATAGTTGCATCTGGATACACGGTAGTGGACATGAATGTAGGCTACCAAATGAAGAATTACACTTTTGGAGTGAACATAGAAAACCTATTCAATACCGAGTGGAATGAAACTCAATTTGCCACAGAATCTCGTATGCAAAATGAACCCACATCGGTCGAAGAAATTCATTTTACACCTGGGACTCCCTTCTCACTTCGTGCATTTATTAAGGTTAATTTTTAAGTGAACTCTCGCCGACATGGCACCAGAATTCTATTTCAATTATATTTAGTTTACATCTAAAAAATTATGCCATGGATCAAGCACTAAAAACCATGATAGACAATATGCCTGAGAAGACAGGCAAGTCCTTGGATGAATGGAAGAAAATACTGACAAAAGAAGCCTTTGAAAAACATGGCGAAGCCGTGAAATATTTGAAAACTGAGCATGGAGTAACCCATGGGTTCGCAAACACTATTGTTCTGCTTTCGAAAGAAGAAAATCGATCTTCGGAAGATTTGGTAGAAACGCAATACAAAGGCAAGGAAGCTTTGATTCCCATTTATGAGACTTTGATCAACCATCTCCAGTCGCTTGGCAATGATATTACCATCACACCTAAGAAGGGAAGTGTAAGTATCATTAGAAAACGTCAATTTGTTTTGATCAAACCTGCAACAAAGAGCAGAATCGATCTTGGATTTAAATTAAAGGACAAATCAGTAGAAGATCGACTGGGCGACTCAGGTCCTTTTGGAACGATGTGCACCCATCGTGTGATGATTTCTGAAGTTTCAGAGATTGATGAAGAGCTAAAGGGATGGATTCAAGAAGCTTATGAGCAGTCTGTATAAATACTATTGTGCTCAATAGATAATCAATCCCTATATTCGAATGATGAGTGAAATTAGAACTGGAATATTATCTTTTGGCATGTCAGGCCAAATCTTTCATGCTCCTTTTTTGGATCTACATCATGGCTTCGAGTTGTCTGCAGTAGTTGAGCGAACTAAAAAACAGGCAGCTACTAAATACCCCAGCATCAGGAGTTACGATTCGGTAGATGAAATTTTGGCAGATGATACAATAGAATTGATTGTAGTAAATACACCTAACGCTACTCACTTTGACTTTGCCCTCAGGGCCATTCAGGCAAAAAAGCATGTATTGGTTGAAAAGCCATTTGCTACTACTTCGCTAGAAGCCAAGCAGCTTTATGAAGAAGCAAAGAAAAATGACGTTCAGGTTTTCCCTTACCATAATAGGCGCTACGATTCGGATTTTCAGTCCGTAAAACAAGTACTGAATTATGGTAAGTTGGGAGAATTGGTGGAAGCACATATTAGGTTTGATCGCTATAAATATGGTATAGGTGAGAAGAAAGCCAAAGAAATTCCAGGACCTGGCGCAGGATTGCTTTATGATTTAGGTCCTCATATTTTGGATCAGTCACTATCGATTTTTGGAAAGCCGGCGCATTGGGAAAAACGAGTAGGTCATTTTCGGCCACAAACACAGGTGGATGATTTTGCCACCATACTATTATCCTATCCTAGTGGGCTTCAGGTTTTTGTTTCTACCAGCTTGTTAGTGGCGGATCCTCAGCCAGCTTTTATTCTTCATGGCACCCTGGGATCTTATACCAAACACCGGACAGACGTTCAAGAGAAGCAGCTGTCAGAAGGTATGAAACCGGATGATAAAGACTATGGTGTAGAACTCATAGAAAACCAAGGCATACTTACTACAGTGGATAAGAAGGGTGTTAAAACTCAAGAGCGAGTGCCTGCAGAGCCTTCGACGTATATGAATCTATTCGAGGATGTATATCAATCTATAAAGTTTGGGAAGATGTACCCGGTCAAACAAGAGGAAATTATAGAGCAGCTGGAGATATTGGAGTCCTAGGCTCAAATGAAGATCACGATAAATGAAATGTAAATTGAAGTCTAAATATTAGCCTAATAGTTTGTGCTATAGCGTAATGAATCCAACTTATATGAACACAATTATCAAAGTACTTCTTCTCTCACTTATTCCGACTCTGGGCTACGCACAGAAAAATGCGAATGGTCTTTATTTAGAAGTGGAAGAGGAACGCTGCTATTATAGTGAACTAAAACTAGCCAACACGAAGATCAACGTCTGTGTTCTGGATCATCCACTAATTGGTATTGAAGAGTTTAAAGAGGTAGGCCCATTAGAAGAAAACGCATTGCTTGGCATAAGAAAATTTTCCATCACCATGTCCGATGAAGCTAAAAAGAAATTAGCCATCATGTCCAAAATTTATACAGGTAAAAATTTTGCTTTTGTATTAGATGATGAAGTAATATGTGTGATGGAAGTGATAGGTGAGATCACCTCTGGAAAGTTTACCGTGACAGAAAAAATTGAGCATTCTTCTCTAAAAGAGGTAGTGAAAAAGCTTCATGAAGATCATGGTTTGTAGATCGTATACCTGAAGAATAGATTCTTAGCTTGTCGTTCATACCAAAAGTCTTGTCGTTCAAAGATTAGATTGGCTTATTCTCAGAATTTAGCTGTGTTTTGCACTACAACATAAAATCTAGAAGTTCTAATGACTCGGTCAACACTCATTACCTTATTTGCCTTAGCCTCAGTGGCAGCTTATGCTCAAACACGAACACAGATCGTGGGCAAAGTAGTAGAAAGTGGAAGCAACACCCCAGTTGAATTTGCTACGGTGGCTATTATCGATCTGGAAACTAAAAAGCCAATCACTGGCTCAACAACTTCCTTAGAAGGAGCCTTTGCCATCAACACCACAGAAAAGGAGTTTGAAATTGAGATTAGTTTTATTGGGTTTGAAAAGAAGATAATTCGTGATTTTCAAATTATAAACAACCGTGTGGATTTGGGCGAAGTGGCCTTAAAAAGCGACAGTAAACAACTTGAAGAAATCGTAGTGGAAGGAGAGAAATCTCAGACAGAGTTTAGAATTGACAAAAGAGTTTTTAATGTAGGCTCTGATCTAAGCGTCGCAGGGGCCAGCGCATTGGATGTGTTGACCAACGTTCCTTCGGTGAATGTGAATATTGAAGGTCAGGTGAGTTTGCGTGGAAGTACTGGTGTGCAAATTCTTATCGACGGTAAGCCGTCGATTCTCACAGCCAGCAACGATGGTAATGCCTTAGGGTCTATCACCGCAGATATGATCGAAAGTGTGGAAGTAATTACCAACCCTTCTGCCAAATACGAAGCAGAGGGAACGTCTGGCATCATCAACATCGTGTTGAAAAAAGAAGAAAAGAAAGGAACGAATGGTTCGGTTTCTATCAATGCAGGCGTGCCTCACAACCATAGTATCGGTTTTAGTTTAAATTACCGAACAGAGAAATTTAATCTATTCTCACAGTTTGGAGTAGGCTATAGGGAGCTTCCAAGAGATAAAACAGCTTACAATCAGGATTTGGTTACTGATACTATTATCTACTCAGAAGGGGAGGAATTTAGAAATGAGAAGTTCTATAATGTGATCCTGGGGACAGACTATCACATCAATGATCGAAATGTGATTACGCTGTCGGGAAACTATGCATTGGAAATAGAGGACCAGCCGTCTAATACAGATTTCTCGATGGTAGATGGTACGGGTCAGGTCGTATCCCAGTGGAATAGAACCGAAGAAACGGAAGCTACCAATCCTAAGTATCAATTTGACCTTCAGTACAAAAGGGATTTTGAAGATCACAAAGACCACGATCTGTTGGTGTCTGCTACGGGAAGCTTTTTTGGAAAGTCCCAATCTTCAGATTTTTTGGATGAAACAACGGGAGGAAATGAAAATCAAGATGCCCAACAAAAAACAGAAACAACTTTTGATGAAGGGAAATACACTTTCAAACTGGACTACACCAAACCATTCGCTGATGGTTTTACCCTGGAGACAGGCGGACAGTACTTGCTCAATGATGTAGGAAACGACTACGCTGTTCGCAATTTGGAAAATGGGATTTATGTCATTGACTCAACACAAACCAATGATTTTGAATACAATCAAGATGTGTTGGGTTTGTATGGTACGATGTCTTATGAAAAGAAAAACTGGGGGTTGAAACTAGGATTGCGAGTGGAAAACACGGAACTCAATACACTACTAGCGAATACAGGGGAAAAGAATCATCAAAATTACACGAATTTTTTTCCGACGGTTCATGCCTCGTATAAGGTGAAAGAAAATATCTCTTTTCAGGGCGGGTATTCTCGCAGGATCTACCGTCCAAGGCTTTGGGACCTAAATCCATTTTTCAACATAAGAAATAACTATAACATCAGGCAAGGAAACCCTGATCTATTGCCTGAATATACTGATTCCTATGAGGTGGGAGCGGTTTATAATCAAGACGTAATATCCCTGAGTACTTCTGTGTACCATAGATATACCACTGGTGTTATCGAGCGCATTTCGTACTTTGAAGACAATGTAAATATCACCCGCCCCGAAAACATCGGAACTAACAATGCCACAGGATTAGAAGTAAATGCGCAATATGAACCCTTGAAATGGCTTTCTTTCAATGCGGATTTTAACTACAATTACTTTGTAAGAAATGGAGAATTGGAGGGGCAAATTTTCGACTTCACTGCTGATCAGTGGACTACAAAACTGACCACGAAATTGAAACTCCCACATGATCTGGACATTGAGGTAGTAGGTAACTATAGAGGAGCCTATGAGACCGTGCAAGGCCATGTGTCTGATATGGCATTTTTGGATATGGGCGCCAGGAAGAAAATACTGAAGGGCAAGGGTGTAATCAATGTGAGCGTACGAGATGTATTTGCCTCCAGAATACAAGAGAGTTTTGTGAATCAGCCGGAATATAATCTTTACGACCGATCATTACGCGGCCGATTCTTTACCCTCGGATTTAGCTATGGTTTTGGTAAAGGAGAGGCGATGACTTATTCAGGTAGAAGACGTTAGGTTATTTTACAGCGTGTTGTATATTTGGGTACATCCAAAAAATGATAATACCTATCCCATGTTACTTAACCTTAACCTGAATCCAAAGAAAGTTTTTTTACTAGATGCTTGTGGCGCTGTAGTGTCCGCAGTCCTATTGGGGCTTGTGCTCACGGCATTAGAACCGCTGATTGGTATGCCTACATTAATCCTTCAAAAACTGGCTATTACAGCCTGTTTTTTTGCAGCCTATTCATTTTTTTGCTTTTGGCGATTGCCAGAAAACTGGCGACCATTCCTGAAAGTCATTGCTATGGCTAATTTCTGCTATTGCCTCTATACCATTTTCTTGGTTGTCAGTCTTTATCAGGTGCTTACACCTTTAGGCATAGCCTATTTTATCGGTGAATTGATTGTGATTTTTGTATTGGTAGCCTTCGAGTGGAAAAGGTCAATCCACGTTGATTAACGCCTTGGATACCTTTTGTAAGTGGTGACGGGAAGTTGTAAATTACTAGAACTACTACTTCAACTTTCTATATGGGCAAAATAGTAAGCACACCGGATGAGCGATTTAGCCACCTTAAAGATTATCCTTTCGATCCACATTACTTAGAAGTAGAAGAAGACCTGAGGATGCACTATGTAGAGGAAGGTCCAAAGGATGGACCGGTAGTCTTACTGCTACATGGCGAGCCGAGCTGGTCTTATCTATACCGCAAAATGATTCCCGGTTTAGTTGAGCACAACTTTCGAGTAATCGCGCCGGATTTGATTGGGTTCGGAAAATCAGACAAATGGGTCGATAAGCAAGCCTATAGTTACCAAAATCATTTGGACTGGCTCACAACATTTATTGAGCAGTTGGATCTAAATGAAATTACACTTTTTTGTCAGGATTGGGGAGGGTTACTAGGATTGAGATTGATTACTGTTTTGGGTGATCGATTCAGCCGAGTAGTGGCCTCAAATACCGCGCTGCCTACTGGAAATATCCCGATGCCCGATAGTTTTATGCAGTGGCGAGAATTCTCACAGCATTCGCCAGACTTCGATATTGGAAAGGTGCTCGATATGGGGACTGTACAGCCACTTGCTGAGGAGGTAATTGCAGCTTACAATGCGCCGTTTCCTTCGGAAGAATACAAAGCGGGGGCTAGAGTTTTCCCTACGTTGGTTCCCATCCATGAGGATGATAAGGAAGCTAAGAACAATCAACAGGCCTGGGAAAAGCTGATGCAATGGGAGAAACCTTTTCTCACCATTTTTGGAGACGAGGACCGGATCATGAAAGGAGCCGAAGCCGTATTTCAAAAACTAATTCCGGGAGCTAAAAATCAGAAGCATCAAATATTACATGCCGGTCATTTCATACAAGAAGAAAAAGGAGAGGAACTGGCTGATTTGATCACACAATTCTATAAGGCAAATACATCTAAAGATTGAATTAAGACAGCGTACATCACTTTTAAGAAAAAAATCCGCTAAATATTTGCGTAGCCAAATGACTTCATATATACTTGTGTAGTCAAATAGCTACATATTAAATCAAATGAAATTAAGAAGAGACCCCTTTCAGGCGATTGCCGACCCCACCAGAAGAGCGATATTGGTGTTGCTGGCCTCTCAGACTATGACGGCTGGAGCTATTGCTGGAAATTTTGATGCGGCTCGGCCGACCATTTCGAAACATCTCCAAATTTTGAATGAGTGTGAACTCATAAAATCCTACCAAGAAGGTCGAGAAATTCATTACCAACTGGAAGTGGAAAAAATGAAAGACATCGACCAATGGCTGGAACAGTTTAGGAAAATTTGGGAGAGTCGATTTAATCAGCTGGACAATTTATTATTAACCATTAAGAAATCACAAAATGAGAAGTGAATTACAATTTGATTTTCTCGTCGACAAGACGAAAAACACGCTAACTATCAAACGCGAATTTGCCGCAGGGCGCCAATTGGTTTGGGACTGCTATACAAAAAGTGAGTTGCTTGATCAATGGTTTGCCCCCAAACCATTGACTACAAAAACAAAGTCCATGAATTTCAGTGAGGGAGGACATTGGCACTATGCAATGGTTGAGCCTAACGGCACAGAATATTGGGGCTGGACCTCATACGAGACTATCGTACCTATCGACTATTATACTTCACAGGACGCATTTTGCAATGAAGCTGGAGAGATTAACAAGGAGCTACCGAGTGCCAAATGGAGAGTAAGTTTTTTGGACAAAGAAGAAAATTCGTTGGTGGAGACTGTGGTTACCTATAATTCTCTGGAAGATTTAGAGACGGTGATTAATATGGGTATGGAAGATGGAATGAATGCAACGCTCGAAAAATTGGATGAACTCTTATTGAAATTAGAGAGTTAGAATTGTAGGAAAAAGAGACTACCGTTTTTCGAAGTGGTGTGAACTTACACTCATGAAGAGTTTTTGATTCTAAGTTTTAACAACTAACAATAATCATTATGAAAACTGCAACTATCATTATCCGAGTACTGCTTGGACTTTTATTTGTATTTGCTTCGGGGACGTATTTTTTGGATCTCGTACCTGAGCCCGAATTAACCGGTAACATGAAAATTTTCAATGAAGGTCTGATGGCCGCAGGGTATATCATGCCAACTGTAAAAGCTTTGGAACTGATTTGTGGACTTGCCTTTCTTACAGGCAGGTTCGTGCCTTTGGCTACGGTTGTTATCTTCCCGATCTCTGTCAATATTCTAGGGGTGCATTCTTTTTTAGCTCCAGAGGGATTGGCTATAGCCTTGTTTGTCATGTTGTCCAACCTGTTCTTGGCTTATCGAAATTGGTTCCATTATAAAGGGTTATTAGAAAGGAAATAGATAGGTTAATGACTAAATTACCGTTACTCGGTATCAGCTATAGTTATTAACACTCAAAGTCTATGAATAAGCACAAACTTTCCACCATTGTTTTTGTCGTTAATGGGATTTTGTTTTTCCTGGGAGGAGCGGGATTATTAGGAGAGGGCAAGGTGATTTTTGGAGCTATTCAGATTGTCGCAGGGGCTTGCAACATGGCCATACTTATTGGAACCAGGAAAAGTCATAGGCGGCACATCGTCAATCTTTTGATTTTGCTGATGAATGTAGTAGTAGCAGGATCCATTTCATGGGATTACACACTAGCTGGCAAACAATACATTCAATACGCCTGGCTCGTAGCGGCCTTAATGTCATTGGCAGCCTTTGCTATTCAATTGCGCAAAGGAAATAGCGCTGAATAGGATTGTACCAACTTGAACAGGATTGGTTAGTTGACTTTTTATCGTTGGTTCTATTTTGTGGTAACCAAAATAAAATGCGATGAAAAAGACAATCTTATTACTACTCACTATTACATCATTCTTCACTCAACTATCAGCACAGGAAATTATCCCCATTGACACCAATACCTGGGATTTCCAGGGTCGCGGATATGTGATTGAAGAGTACAAAGGGAAAAAATCAGCCTATTTAATTGGTGCTATGACGCTCAAGAATACGCAGTTTTTGAATGGTACCATCGAATATGATATCTTCTTGAAAGAAGAAAGGTGCTACCCGGGGGTCTATTTCCGAAGCGACGGTGTCAATGGAGAGCAGTTCTTTATGAGACTTCACCTTTCGGGTCTGGAAGACGCCACACAAGCGGCTCCATTAGTCAATAACCTTACCCCGTGGCAACTGATGTTCGGAGAACGATATTCTTTTGCTCATACCTTCAATTATGAGGGCTGGACGCACGTGAAGGTAGTGGTCAATGGCAAACGAGCTCAGGTGTATCTGGACTATGCAGACGAGCCTAACCTTTCTTGGGAATTGACCATGCCAGTAAAGCCAGGAAGCATTATCCTCAGAGGGGGTAGAGTAACGGGGTTGCACATTGCCAATGTCAAAGTTGATCCGAATGCTACAGAGATTAAAAATTTCAATCCGATACCAAGAAAGCCAATAGAAGGTTTAATTCCGGAATGGGAAATCTCAGATATGTTTGAAGAGAAGCTATTGGAAGACCCGTCGAAAATACCCGCTGTAATTGAAGCCAGGAAGTGGGAAAGGTCTGTGAAAGTCGAAGAAGGTACTGCTGCCAATATATCAAGGGTTCAAAACTTGTATAATGGTGAGCCTGGTGAAACAGTGTTTGCCAAAGTGACAATTCAGTCGGATAAAGACCAACTCAAGTATTTTGAATTTGGCTATAGTGATCGAGTGGTCACCATTCTCAATGGTAAACCGATTTACAAGGGGACGAACTTTTGGCGATCCAGAGACTATAGATATTTGGGTACCATAGGGTTGTTCGATGGTGTCTATTTAGATCTGAAGAAAGGTAAGAACACTTTGCTCTTGGCCGTATCCGAAAGCTTTGGAGGCTGGCTGGTCACAGGCCGCATAAAGGATATGGATGGAATTAAAATTAAGTAGATGAAAAGAGAAATTGGGAGCTACTTGCAATTGACAGTGAGCTCCTTTTTTAATCTTTTTTCGTCATCAACAATTTCATAGAACGAATCCAGGTAGCCTGTCATACGCTGTTTGGTGCTTTTGTTGAGAAGAGTAGAACTACCTATCAAATCATACAACTGGTTCTTATTTGATTGGAATTTGGCCAGCGTAGGCTGATAGTCTTCAAATGGTTCGCATGGCCCTCTGAAGAGTCGTTGGGTAATATCATCAATAGGAAGTATGTCTGCTGGTATGGCATATGGAGGGTCCACCATCCCACAGTAGTCAAAATCGTAGGGAATTGCTAGTGGAAGGATATAATTTGACTCCTCGTTGGGCATAATGGTTTTCATATTGTGCCGAGCTAAAATAGAAAAGTCAGTATTGCCAATCATATAGTTGAACAGGGTTACCAAATGTCTGTTTTCCGGAGGAAACTGTCCATAATGGAAACTTGTGTTCTCGTCTATATGACGAGCCAGTCGATCGGCCATGGCCTTGGTTGGTTCTATGATAAAGGCGTATCTCTGAGATTCTACTTTTCCTCTTTTTTTGCCTGTATCATAGTAATTCACTTTGATTAGTCGGACACGGAAACTGGAATCAGTCAGAATGTTTAGCATTTTGTAGACATAATACTCAGAGAGTAAATATTGCTCGTAAGTCGAGCCTGACTGACAGTTACCCACCATTTTCATTTTGTCGAACGATTTGAGCATGTCAAGTTTCACCTTCTTTTTGGGGAAGTTCAATTTGAGCGGAGGGTAATTACAATTTGCTCTTCTGAAGTTGCCTCTAGCCTTAATGCCTATTTTTCTATGTATGGTCACCGTATCATTGAAAGCATATTTGATCACGGCTTTCTGATATTTTGAAGTATCTTTTTTGCTGTTGAGTTTTTTGAAATCAGATTTGATTTCTATTTCCAGAACAGATTCCTTTCCAAATAACTGGTAATCCGCCATATTGGACTCTATGTAGTCTTTAAATGTGGCATTAGATTCATAGAGGTCGTCAAAATCATGTTGAGCCAACGACTGAAAGGAAAAGGTGAAAAAGCAGAAAATAGGTAGTACGAATTTGGTCATGACTAACTAAAAAAAGAAGGTTAAACTTCTGTTGTGCCCACTACTTGCATGGTCTCCAGGCTTGGGTCTTTGCTTCCGCCTCGAGGTTCAATGGTTACAGCAAAAGCAGCTGCGGCTGCCACAGATTTCATTTTCAATAAATCAGACCCATTGTCAAATACACCCATGTCCACGGGAACGCCATCCACTATGGCCCAGAGTTGATACTGCTGATCCTGAGTCAAATCCTTAAGGTTTTGAATTTTTAGGTAGACATCTTGTGTATTGCTATTCCAGAATACAGTGGCTAAAGATCCCGGTGAATTTTCAGTGCCATTCATAGCTACTCGTGCAAAATTCGGGTTGCCCAATATCTCCACATCTGTTTCCAGGCTTTCTAATTTTTTATTAACAAATCGATAGTTGTCGGCCACCTCCTGATTTTGAGCAATCATCACCGCCAATTGATCTTCTGCCGACTGCCATTGACTGTAGAAGTAGAAGGCCAGTCCTGAAGTCAATATAGCAATAGTGATAGAAGCGGCTATGGCCAGACTGAACGGCTTTTCGGTTTGCTTGACAGGCATTTGAATTTCCTTGGCTTCAGAGGATTTTAAGTCCAATTGAGATTTGATTTGATCTTTCAATGCTGGACGAGGAGCGGTGGCCAAATGCTGAGCAAGCACGCCCATAGTAGACTCTATCAGGGCCAGCTCTACTCGGACTTCCTCATGTGCTTCGCACATTTGCTCCACCTCGGCCTTTTCAGACCCAGAGAGCTCGCCTAGTGCGTAGAGCTCTAAAATACCGGACGATATGTATTCCTCGATATTCATCTGACGTCTAATGTTTTTCTAAAATAAATTAAAGCCGAACGCACCCTGGTTTTTACGGTACCTAGGGGAAGGTTCAATTCTTCTGCCGCCTCGGCTTGTGTAAATCCACCAAAATAAACTAAGTCCATCACCTGCCTCTGATTTTCATCCAACTGGTCCAACAACTCTTTTACCCCAATTCGATCTTCTTGAGAAGGTGTGCTTTCACGATCCAGTTTATATACGGCATCACCTACCTGATCGGATTTGCGGCGCTGACTCATTTCTTTCGAACGTAGTTTGTCGATCGCCAAATTACGTGAGAGATTCAGCATCCAGGTAAATAGTTTGCCCTTAGCTGCGTCAAAGGCATCAATCTTTTGATAAATTTTTAGAAAGGCATCTTGCAGCACTTCGTCAGCAATGTCCTGATCGATTACGATTCTGGAAACTACACCATACAAAGCCGATGAGTAGTTGGTGTACAAGTACTCAAAGCCTTTTTCGTCTTTAGCGATAAGCAGACGAACCAATTCCGATTCCTGGATTTGCAATTTGCTTTCTAATGCGTTTGTGTTGGTAGCGAAAAGATAGTGATTTTTTTATGAATATGATTGTCCTATTTCTACCCTAAATTTTCAACAAAAGGCTGTTGTCTTACCCGCTTGCCCGTAGCCGCATAAATCGCATTAGCCAAGGCCGCAGCAACTGGTGGTAGGGATGGTTCGCCCAGTCCCGTTGGGTCAATTCCGTTTTGTACGAAGAATATCTCTATCTCCTGAGGAGCTTCCTGGTGACGCATGAGCTTGTACTTGTTGAAGTTGCTCTGATCTGGTTTCCCATCGGTGAAAGTCATCTGACTGTACATGGCATGACCAATACCATCGATGATGCCGCCTTCTACCTGGTTTCTTGCTCCTTCAGGATTGACCACAATACCGCAGTCGATGGCACACCATACCTTTTGGATTTTCGGCAGATTGTTTTCCATTTTGATGTCGACTACTTGTGCGACATAGGAGTTGTGACAGTAATAGGCAGAAACTCCTCTAGATATACCGGGAGTAGCTTGCCCCCAATTAGATTTTTCTCTGACTAGCTTCAAAACGCCAGCATATCGCTTCGGGTCGTAGTCATTGTTTTCTCCAACCGGATTGGCTATGGCTCGATCGAATAATTCCAATCGGAAGTCGATAGGATCTTTGCCTACCTCTTCAGCTACTTCATCTAAAAAGGATTGTTCGGCAAAGGCGATAAAATTCGACATCGGTGCACGCCAGGCGCCTACTGAGATATTGGATTTGAGGATTTGATCTTCTGCTAAATAATTGTCAACCGCCCCAGCCGGAAAACGATTATCGAAAACAGGGCTTCCATCAATCCCGGCACCGCGCACTTTGAATCCAGTAAGCTTATTTTCTTTATCTAAAGCGGCCTCATATTTCACCTGATAGGCAGGGCGATAAGTCCCTTGGGTCATGTCGTCTTCTCTGGTGTAGACCAGTTTTACTGGAGCATTTACTTTTTGGGAGATCACCGCAGCTTCTACAGCAAAGTTTCCATAGAGCCTTCTTCCAAAACCACCACCCATTCGGGTCATCATGATCGAGATTTTGTCTTCAGGCAATCCCAGCACACTTACTAAAGTTTTGTGTAGAAACTGAGGCGTTTGGATAGGGCCAACGAGCTCTGCTTTATCTGCAGTCACATGAGCAAAGAAATTCATGGGCTCCATAGTATTGTGTGCTAAAAATGGCGCTCCATATTTTTGGCTTAGTACTTTGCTGGCAGATTTGAAGGCTTGCGCCGGATTGCCGTCTATTCTTTTGTCTTCCCCAGCTTCTACTTGGTCGACCAGGTCTGATAGCTGCTTAAAGTGATCTGTAGTGTTTTCACCGTCAGATACTTTTTCCCATGCTACTTTGAGCTTCTTTTTCGCTGCCAAAACCTCCCAAGTGGAATTACCCACCACCACGGCTAAATCCGGAAAGGCATTCACATCAGACCATTGTTTTTCTGTTCCTTCTGGAAGTGAGTTGATGGCAAAGATGTCTTTGATCCCAGGCATGGATCGGGCTTCGGTATCGTCAATAGATTGTAATTTCATGCCAAAAGCTGGCGGGTGGACCATCATGGCAATGAGCATCCCTTCTTTTTTGTAGTCCAAACCAAAAAGAGGTTCTCCTTTGATCAGTTTTGGGCCATCCACATTTTTTGTCGGCTGACCGATAATTTTGAAATCTTTAGGGTCTTTGAGATCCACTTCTTCTGGTACAGTGATATTGGCTGCAGCTGAGGCAATTTCACCGTAGCTAATCGTTTGACCTGCTCCATCACTAATGATGCCGTTTTCAGTTTTCAATTCACTGACAGGCACGTTCCATTTTTTGCTGGCTGCTTCCAAAAGCATTCTTCTGGCCGTTGCTCCAGCCATTCTGAGGCCCTGCCATCCATGTCGGATAGACTGACTGCCTCCAGCTATTTGGCGTACATATTTTTGACTGTCATATCCCGCTTGCTCTACCACTACATCTTTCCAATCCACATCTAGTTCTTCTGCCACGATCATAGGCATCGAAGTTTTCACGTTTTGGCCTATTTCAGGATTGGGTGACATGATGGTAACAATGCCATTGTCTCCTATTTTAAGGAATGCGTTGATGTCAAACCATTCCTCCGGCATACTTTTGAGTTGGTTGGAGGTTGGGGTGCAAGAGGCCAGCCAACTGAAACCAAGTATCAGTCCGCCACTGGCTGCGGAGGATACTTTTAAGAAAGAGCGTCTGTTATATTTTGTTTTGATCAGAGTCATGGTATTCAAGGTTTGAATGAAGAAAAGAAGAAATGGAAAGGGTTAAACCTCTTTGGAAGCTGTTTGTATCGCTGCCTTGATCCGTGTGTATGTTCCACATCGACAAATATTGCCATTCATGGCTTGCGCGATATCCTCATCTGAAGGATTTGCATTTCGCTCCAGAAGCGAGGCTGCAGTCATAATTTGACCTGATTGGCAATAGCCGCATTGGGCTACGTCGTGTTCGATCCATGCTTTTTGTACCGGGTGATCTCCATTTTCAGAAAGTCCTTCGATCGTGGTGATCGATTTGTCCCCGATACTTGAGATGGGCAATAAGCAGGACCGGGTCGCTGTCCCATCTAAATGCACGGTACATGCGCCGCATTGTCCAATGCCACAACCGAATTTGGTGCCTACAAGATCGATGTGATCTCTCAATACCCAAAGTAATGGAGTGTCCGGAGACACATCTACTTGGTGGGTATTGTTGTTAATGTTTAAAGTGAATTGAGCCATAGATATAAATTTACTTGAATTGGCGGTGCCATCCAATTACTTTGATGTTATGCTAGCGTTGTAGTATGCTATAAATTACGAAGAGTATCAATTGTTACTTTTTGCTCTTGATGAATAGCAGTTTGAATCAGATGAAAAGATATTCCAGTACCTATGAACTTTTTTTTCAATTCAGAATTAAACTATCTTCAGCCTATGACTACTAATAAAAACTATTCCAACCCAGCCCTGACTACGGCTTCGTTTATCATCATTATAGCTGGTGTGATGTACGCCCAAACATTAATCACACAATTGCTGCTGGCATTTTTTATTGGTATTATCTGTATTCAGCCAATCCGTTGGCTACAGTCAAAGAAGGTTCCTCAAGGAGCAGCCATAGCCCTTGTGTTGCTTTTTATCACAACTTTATTCTTGTTTTTTGGAGGTTTGATTGGAAAATCATTGTCTTCATTCTCCAATGATGCACCAATATATGCCAACAACTTAAGGCAAATAAGAAATTCTTTGTTTGAGGTGCTGAATGCAAGAGGATTTAGTTTAAACTCTGGCATGCTTGCCAAGCAGTTGGATCCAGGAAAAATAATGGGGCTCACAGCTACTTTTTTAGGGCAACTGGGAGGTTTTATGGGCAATGCATTTACGATCTTTTTTCTCGTCCTATTTCTTCTGCTGGAAGCGGATGGGGTCGTGATCAAAATCTCAGCGGTTGTCCTGGATAAAGGAAGTACTCAAGGTTATATTGAAAAAATGGTTGGAAGTATTCGCCACTATTTAAGTATCAAAACCATGACCAGTCTGCTTACAGGATTGCTGATATGGGTGGCTCTTTTGATTGTAGGCGTAGACTATGCCATTCTGTGGGCATTGATGGCCTTTTTACTGAATTACATTCCAAATATTGGCTCGATTCTAGCCGCCTTGCCTGCCTTATTGTTTTCTCTAGTTCAACTAGGCGTAGGGGGAGCAGTATGGACCATGATCATATTTTTAGTAGTCAATATAGTGGTAGGAAATGTGGTGGAACCAAAGGTCATGGGAAAGGGTTTAGGCCTTTCAACTTTTGTCATATTTTTTGCATTGATCTTTTGGGGGTTTGTTCTAGGAACCATCGGTATGTTTTTGTCCGTTCCTCTGACCATGATTATTAAAATTATTTTAGACCATAATCCTAAAACCAGGGCAATCGCCATTTTTCTCGGTACCGAGCAGGAAGCCAAGGTCTTGTTGGATGAAAAAAGCTGAAAAAATCAGCGAGACTATTTTCATCATCATCGATTGACTAATGGTATTTTCATGTTCAATGATGAACATTAACAACACCAATATGAATTATTTTGAATTAAATAAAGAAAGCTGGAATGAGTTCACTCCTTCCCATGTAGACTCTGATTTTTATGATGTCGAGTCTTTTAAAAATGGAGCCTCGTCACTCAATCATATAGAACTAGAAGGGTTAGGCCATGTGTCTGGCAAAGATTTGCTGCATCTGCAGTGCCATTTTGGAATGGACACCTTATCACTAGCACGACTTGGGGCCAATGTGACTGGAGTTGACCTTTCTGATGTAGCGATTCAAGTAGCTAGGGACTTATCTTCCGAACTAAATATTCCTGCCAACTTTATCAATTCCAATGTATATGATTTGGACAAACATTTAGAAGGAGCATATGACATTATCTATACATCATATGGCGTTCTAAACTGGCTGGAGGATTTAGACCAATGGGCTGAATTAGTTCATCGATTTCTTAAACCCAATGGAGTTTTCTTCATCGTTGAGTTTCATCCTTTTATCTATACATTGGATCATCAGGATATGAAAATCAAGGAGTCGTACTTTAAGACTGGACCCATGGAATCCATTGCGGATGAATCTTATACTGATGGTTCGAAAACAGAAAAAAAGAATTTAAAATATGTCGAATGGAACCATAGCCTTAGTGAAGTAATCAGTAGTCTGCGAAATGCCGGATTGCAATTGGAATCATTCAATGAGTATCCATATCAAGTTTACAATTGTTTCGACCATATGGTGGAAATAGAAAAAGGAAAGTGGGTCTTTGAGAAATATGGAAGTAAAATACCTTACCTATACTCAATAAAAATGATCAAGAACTAAGGAAAGTTATTGATCAATTCCTTTTGAAATGAGTCGTCTGGCAAATGGTAATTGTTGGGTCTTTTGAAGCCAATCAATTCTATTATCTTACGGTATCATCCTAATTATTAGTGGATTCATTTGATTCAAGTTCAGATTCATACATGCTACTGACTAAAGAATATCAAGCGTTTATAGATCAAGTTTTCCTCGATTATCATGCCCTCAAGCAGGAAACACTGGATGAACTATACGCTATGGCCAAGATTAAAACGCTGAGTAAAAATGAATTTTTACTTAGAGTAGGGTCTACTGCCAAGGAAGTCTATATACTTAAGCGCGGAGCAATTATCGCCTATTTCCTGGATACCGAAGGCAACACCTACAACAAGAACATTTTCCTAGAGGGTAACCTAGTTGGCTCTACAGTTTCTTACCTCACCAACACACCTTCTCGATTTGCGCTTGAAGCCATCGAAGATTGTGAGATCATCAGTTTCAATTACGTCCGTTATCGTCAGCTGATTAATGAGTCCGTTGACTTCAAAAATTTCTACATTGCCTATTTAGAAAAGAATTGGGTGATCGAAAAAGAAAAAAGAGAAATCGATATCGTGATGACCGATGCTACGGCTCGATATCAAGAATTGTTGGCGAGCCATCCTGGGTTGGACAAAAGAATACCACTGGTACATATCGCCTCACATCTGGGGATCACACCCACCCAGCTGAGTAGAATTCGAAAAAAAATTCAATAAAATTTAGCCCACTCAACATATGTAAAGGCAATGCTCGAAGATCCTCTCGATTTTTGTCTTATGAAAATTTTTATTCTTTACTTATTGGCGTTTTCAGGTGGCGTATCATTAGCCATTCAAGCCGGGTTCAATACACAGCTGAGTGGTATTCTGAAGCAGCCCATATTGGCCGCAATGGTCACTTCGGTGGCGAGTATCGCTTTTGCCGGGATATTCGTGGTGCTCACGGGCAAAGACACACCGAGTGCTCGCGAAATCCATTCGATCCCTTGGTATCTATGGGGTATCGGTGGACTTTTTAGTGTGTTAGGTATTTCGCTTTATTTCTACACGATTCCTAAGTTGGGATTGTCAAAAATGATTGCCTTAGGACTTTGCGGACAGCTGGTGTTTTCTATGATAGCCGGAAAAGTCGGCTGGTTAGGCCTTCCTATCGAGCCCCTGACTACCAAGCGGATGCTTGGTGCATTCGCCATGGTCATTGGTATCATATTAATAAACTCAAAATAATTATGACAAGTACAGCATCTAATATTCACAATCTGGTCTCTCTGTGGAAAGCGGTGACTGCACCCCGCAGCACCTACTTTGAGCAGGAGTCCTGGGGCTATTGTTATGTTTCTGGTTCGCATTGGCCCAATAAGTTATGGACGGGGGCAGAACTCAGTGAATCTATGCTACAAGAGATGGTAGCCGTGATTCAAAACAGCAAAGACCCTTTGACCTTCTCTTATTTTGACGACCTCAGTAACAAAAATCTGGATTCGACCCTTCAGGATTATTTCATGCCAGCATCCATTCAATATGGCATGTCCCTGGATTTGACTCGATCCTATGAAGAAAATACCGAACTGGAATTTCGACAAGTGGCTAACGAACAGGACGCTGCGATTTGGAGCAAAAACTTCCAGCAGGCCTTTGGTTATGAAATCAGTCCGGCCATCATTTTTGACAACCTTAGTAAAATTTCATTTATCAATATATACACCGGGCAACAAGCTATAGGCACCATGATGCTCTATACCACAGGAGAAGTCCTGGGCATCCATGGATTGGGTGTTGTGCCAGAGGGGAGAGGAAAGGGTGTGGCCCAAGCAGCCATGCACCATGCCTTGAACCAAGGCTACCAACAAGGGGCTAAACTAGTCACCCTTCAAGCCTCAGAGATGGCCAAATCAATGTATGAGAAACTAGGGTTCTCTGCTCAATTTATTATGAGAAATTATAAAATAAAGCAATAACAACATGGACTTAATTAATCAATTAGAATGGCGATATGCCACCAAAAAATTTGACTCAGAAAAGAAGGTGAGCCCTGCGGATTTGACTTACTTGAAAAGAGCGATTCAACTATCACCTTCCTCTTATGGATTGCAACTGTATAAGGTGCTTGTCATCGAAGACACGGCTATTAGAGAAAAACTGAAACCCGTATCCTGGGGCCAAAATCAAATCACAGATTGCTCTCACTTGTTTGTGTTCTGTATTCCCAAAGAATATGACCCTAAGGATGTGGATGAATACATCAAGCTGACCTCCCAAGTGCGTGAAGTAGCGCTAGATCAATTGGAAGGTTACGGTAGTTTCATGAAAACAAAACTAGGGGAGCAATCTACCGAAGAGCTCGCTACTTGGATGGGACACCAACCATACTTGGCCTTGAGCAATTTAATGATAGCTGGTGCTTCTTTGGGGATTGATGTTTGTCCGATGGAAGGGTTTGAGTCAGAAGCTTACGATGAAATACTCCAGCTGAAAGAGCAAAATTTAACCGCCTGTGTCATTGGAACTGTAGGCTATCGTGATCAAGAGGATACTTCCCAAAATCAAGCAAAGGTTCGAAAGCCCATGGATTTGCTTTTTGAAGACTTGTAGTAGGCTAAAAACTAGGAACCCCATGGAAATCATGGGGTTCCTGGCTGTGGTCAAAACAATCCCGTCATTGCTTCGAGTGACCTGGGGTACGTACTTTAAAGTAATCTCATCCTATGACGTAAAATAGAAAGCTGTTATATAATTTTTTCCGTCATTGCGAGCGTAGCGGGACGCGTAGAGAAGCAATCTTATCAAATGATCCCTGAACAAAGATTTGCACCCTACCCGCTCGTGATGGTTGAGACGCACAGTCCGGATCGCATAGCTGTTTTTTGACCTTTCTAAGCCCTTCTCCTCAGCCTTACCCCTTGCTATTCGCTGTTATTTTCGATAAACTTGTGATGAGTCTGTCCAGCAGCCAGACTCATCCCGCCGATTGATAGACTCAAGCCTATCGACTGGCCTAACCGCAGCACTTCTGAGAGAAATTAAATTAGGCTTTTTAAAAAAGATATATAGTTATCAAAGTAGCAATCTCAGATTGTTATGCGAATTTTGAAAAAAAGTCATTTAGAATAAATGAGATTAAAAAATAAGGAAGATTTATTGAATGTAATTCATAATAAAGACGCCAGAAATATTTTAGACACAATATCTTCTGAAACTAAGATTACAACTACTATTACGTCACCTCCTTACTATGATATGAAGGATTATGACTCTGATAATCAAGTTGGATATGGTCAAACTTATGATGACTATTTGAATGACTTACAGTCAATTTTTGCAGGAGTATATAAAATAACTGAAGAAGATGGCACTTTATGGATAATCATTGACACGTTTAAACGAAATAATCAAGTTGTTCCACTGCCATTCGATCTGTCTAACAAGTTAAAGGAAGTTGGTTGGCTCCTTCAAGACGTAATTATCTGGAAGAAAGATAAAACAGTTCCGTGGTCTACGAATGGATTTATGCAAAGAAAATTTGAGGCAAATCTCTTTTTAGAAATTAATTCTAATCAGAAAAATGTTCCATCTCAAGTTCAACAAGAAATCGAGCTTATGATTAGTCCTTTTTCTACTATCGCTATAGGAAAAAGAATAATGTTAGGGTTAAACAAAAGTGGTCCACTTGGAAATTTAATTGAACAGTTTTGGTACGAAAAAGGTAAAATAAAAACTGCATCAATCGTTAGTTTTGGATTGAGACCTTTGATAAAGATTGAGGATTTAAAAGCGAAGGATAGTATCTACGCACTTTGGAGTCATCCAGACAAACATAATTTAAAGAAAAAGGATAACAAAGAGTTT
Source organism: Reichenbachiella sp. (assembly GCF_033344935.1). NCBI lineage: Bacteria > Pseudomonadati > Bacteroidota > Cytophagia > Cytophagales > Reichenbachiellaceae > Reichenbachiella > Reichenbachiella sp. The sequence goes on from NZ_JAWPMM010000001.1 coordinate 1,454,928, forward strand.
GAACTCTTGGATGAGTACGTAGAATTCTCTACGGAAAAAGTCAGAGATTTATTAATTGCTCTAAAAACAAATTTAAGTGTTGAACAATGGAAAACTTATAGCCCAAGTAATCCGAAAGGTTTGTTGTCCGTCACTTTTATTAATGGAATCTTAAATGTACTGAGGTTACTTATTCAGAACAATAAAGTTTCGACAACACATTATTATAAATTAAAACTAGCGGACATAGGAAAATTTGATTTCAAACAATTTAAATCAAGTCAATATAGAAAAATGGGTGAAACTATATACAATAAGTACTTTTGAAATAGAACTTTGAAATTTTCATAAGTTTATTTTTCTTCTATAATTCCCGCTCGGTCGCATTTTAAATGCGACTGAAGCAAGTAGTTAAGGCTAGCTCCTGAGGTTTGTTGGAGATGATTCACCTAGCGGCGTGAAAAGTTGTCCGACGAATCGAATCATAAAAAAGGTTTGGTTGACCACCGAAGGTGGTGCTTCCTCTGGAGTATGCGAAAAAAACCATTCGTCTGACAACTCCGAACGGACGCCTACAGCGCACACTGCCGACTTAGGGCTTAATTGCGATCGAGCAGAAGTTGGAGCGCCTAGTTTTGATACCTGAATAAGGTATTGTCCACCGAGTCATTCCGTAGCTTAGCGGAGGAATCTTCTCAATTTCTAGCAGAGATTTATCAAGGTGTTTACATGCTGCTTGCAGTTAAGGAGATTTCTCTGGTCGTGCCTCCCGACGAAATGACTTTAAGGACGTCAAGCTTTTGCAGAGAAGGGGACAGTGCGTTGAGGATAATTTCAAATTATTCCCGCTAGGTTGCATTTCCAAATACGACTGAAGCAAGTAATTAAGGCTAGCCCCTGTGGTTTGTTGGAGATGATTCACCTAGAGACGTGAAAAGTTGTCCGACGAATCGAATCATAAAAAAGGTTTGGTTGATCACTGAAGGCGGTGCTTCCTCTGGAGTATGCGAAAAAAACCATTCGTCGGACAACTCCTCATAGGTGGGTGAGCCTGAATCAGCACTGCAGCTCCTCTCGGAATCTCGCCAATGCTAAGCGTACATTCGTGAATCAATCATTCTCGATTAATAGGGGCGGCTAATCATGCTTTGGCTTTGAGTTTAGCCTCCGCATTAAATCATGTTTTCAGCAATAGGTAGTTACTCTATTACCTTGCCTCTCTTAAACACGTATTTGATGTCTTGCGTATTACTGATATTCTCTAGTGGATTGCTATTCAGTATAACCAAGTTGGCTAATTTTTGTGCTTCAATGGTGCCCATGTTTTTTTCTTCACCTAATCCCTCTGCATTGATAATGGTAGCGGCTCTGAGCGCATCAATATTGGAGAGCCCGGCGATGGTCAATAGTTCTAGTTCTTTGTGAAGATTGATGGTGCCATCTTCAGAAATCATTTCATCTGATCCCGCACCAATTTTCACCTGGTATTTGTAAGCAGTTTTTACAGTCTGCATTCCTAAATGATAACTTGTCGAATCTACGTTGTCTTCCACCTTAGGGTCCAAGCCAAAGGTGTAAATGAACAAAGTAGCGTCTAAAATGCTATTATTATTTTTCATAGCAGTAAATAATTCCTTCACCTCTTTGGTGTTCTCATCCCACTTTTTATCACTTAGTTTTTTTCGATAGGCCTTTACTTCTTCTCTACTTTCAAAGGAATGCCTGCCTCTAATATCTCCTTTTACAAATTCGTACTGGACTAGATGACCGGCATGTGACATCACATCAGATCCTCCATTGGTAATGTCGATGGCTTTGGTAGGAGGCACAACCGCATGGGACCACACTTTTAATCCTTGATTTTTTGCTTCATCAGACACCTGCTTGAACAAATCCTTATCTACGTTTAGATATACTTTTATGGCAGTGGCACCTATTCCCTTGGCTTCCGCCACAATTTGTCTCAAATCAGATTCATCAGTAATGGCTCGTAACCAGGATACTTCTCCTGCGATGGCTCCTTTTGCCACTTGTTGCGGTCTTGGGTCTTGTTCAAAAAATTCCGGTCCGGCGATGATGGTAGAGAAGAAAACGTCTGGTCCGATATCCTCTCCAATTTTCATATTTTTCTGTAAAAGAGTGAGCATTCTACCATCTCCGCCCATATCTCTTACACCGGTAATTCCTTTTTTTAAGGCGGTGTTTAAATGGGCTTGAGCTTCTTTCAAGGTGCCATGGGTAATGTGCACGTGAGCATCTATCAATCCAGGAATGATATACTTTCCTTCAAGATCATATGTGGTGGCTCCTTTAGGAGTGGTTAATGTATTGTTGTAGTCCACGGTCTCTATTTTTTCATCCTTGATTAGAATGCTTCCCTTTTTTCCCGTGTCCGACACGGCATCAATGATGGTCGCATTTTTCAAAACCACAAAGTTGGCGGTAGAGTCAGTAAGGTCGGGAGCAGTTTGAGCATGAGCTGAAAAGCGCAACGCAGTGGTTAGGAGGGAAAGAAGTAATACATTTTTCATGATCAATGAATTTGATTATTTAAGTATTGGCAGGAATGGTTTGCTAATTTTTTTGAGCTTTCACAGCGAAGTAGCCTAGCATGGCACCGAGGACAATATTCCAAAGTGACAATAGGCCGATGCGCAAGTGAGGGGGAAGAATAAACACGGTGGTCATCGCAGGGATCCAAAACCAAACCAGCGACCACCAGGCTTTTTGCAAGCTTGCCCAATCCATTTCTTTACCCTCTATTTTGTTATCCGTAAATCTGTGAAAAGTGACAAAGACAGGGCCGTAAATGATGTTGGCAAAGAATGACACAGACAGGGCATAAAAGAAAGAACCTTTCTCCAATTGGAACCACCATTCCTTCAGAATAATAGCATCCATAAAAGCAAAGAAGCCAGTAAATGCGTATTTGAAGGTAACGCCAAGGAATGCCCAGATGATGGCCTTTAGAAGGAGTTTTGTAGGTCCAGGTCCAAAGAAATACCATCTTTTCATTCGAATACGAACAGCGAGGAGTTCACCCATCGTACCAAGTATCCCGATTTGTACTGCACTGGACAGTAGCGGGTAGTTTTTTACAAAATCTAAATATGCTTCTATCATCGTTCTTTTTTAGTTCAGTTTCTTATAGCAATGGTAAGCGGCTGCCAGGTCTTCTATAGCCACTCCCACTGATTTGAAAATGGTCAGTTTGGAAGCATGGTCTGAAGACGGATCTTTTAATAGTTCATGGATGTCTGACTTAATCAATGATTCTATGGCCAGACCCTTTTCTGCAGCAGGAATAATCAAATCACCGGCTTCATGCGTGGTAGCGAGATAATTATCTATGTATACCTCTCCCTGTAATACCAATTCAGAGGACAGTTCCCTGGCGTCCGGTGTACAGGCACCAACGGCATTGATATGTACATTTTCTTTCAAAGCTTGGTTTTGCAAAATAGGATGGCGGGAAGCAGTCACCGTGCAGATAATGTCTGCTTCTGCGGTGGCAGCCTCTACGGTCTCACAAATGCTAAAATTGATATTCTTGTATCTCGATCTGACCTTGGTACAGAATGCCGCCGCGTGGGATTTATCCTGGCTCCAGACCGTTACATTTTGAATCGTTCTTATTTCGCTAATAGCTGCCAAGTGCATCTCTGCTTGTTTGCCGCTGCCGAGCAGGCATAACTGGGTGGCACTTTTTGTGGCTAATAGGTCTGTCATCAGTCCACTGACCGCTGCTGTTCTGATGGCGGTAATCTCATCTGCATCGAAGCTGGCTAGTAGTTGACCTGTTTTTGTTTCGAATAGATGCAGGATGCCTTGATGCGAACTGAGGCCTTGCTTATAATTTTCAGGAAACACGCTCAGTACTTTTATCCCCATGAGTTGATAGGGACGGATGTAGGCAGGCATCATTCCCATGATACCTACAGGTCGCTCAGGCAGCACCATTTTTGACCGCAATGGATTGATTAATTCATCTTTATCCATTGAAAACAATTCCTTCATAACGGTGATGCATTCCTTCATGGAGAGGAGGTGGGAAATTTGTTCAGAAGAATAAAAATCGGTCATGCTATAGTTTCACGTTTTCTATGATTTGCTGTAGTACTTTTTTAAAGATCTGTAGCTCACTTTCTTCAATTCCTTTTTCGGCTTCCTGAGTGATGTTCCATGCGACACTCAGTGCTTCTGTTTCAATTTTCTTCCCATTTTCAGTAAGGTAGATGAGCTTGTCTCTTTTGTCAGTACCGCCTTTTTGTTTGATGACTAGTTTCTTTTTGACCAGCCCCTCTATTTGTCGGGTGATGGTGCTTTTCTCTTTGCTGGCTCGTTTCGCTAGTTCTTGTTGGTTGATACCGTCCTCATTCCACAGATAGAATAAGATCCGCCATTGCTCTACGGTAATGTTGAGGTTCGGGCGAGAGAGTGAGGCATCCAATCGACTCGCCAAAAGCCGAGAAGCCACACTAATTAATCTGGACGATGAATGGTATTGTTCTTTTTTGATAATGCAGGAGTTTAATAGTTGTAATATACAACTAATATTGAATGAGATGAAGTGAGTTGTAGTGATTTTGTTTTGGGGGAGGCCAATTCTGATGCCTGAATAAGTTATTGTCCACCGAGTCATTCCGTAGCCATACGGAGGAATCTCCTCAAGGTCTAGTAAGAGATTTGTTTGGGTATTTGCATGCTGCTTGTAGCCAAGGAGATTTCTCTGGTCGTGCCTCCCGACGAAATGACTTTTAGTTTGTAAGGCTTTTGCAGAGAAGGGGACAGAGCGTTTAGGATAGTTTTAAATTATTCCCGTTCAGTCGTATTTCCAAATGCGACTGAAGCAAGTAGTTAAGGCTAGCTCCTGTGGTTTGTTGGAGATGATTCACCTAGAGACGTGAAAAGTTGTCCGACGAATCGAATCATAAAAAAGGTTTGGTTGATCACTGAAGGCGGTGCTTCCTCTGGAGTATGCGAGAAAACTATTCGTCGGACAACTTTTCATAGGTGGGTGAGCCTGAATCAGCACAGCCGCTACTTTCGGAATCTGGTCAGTACATACGTGAATCAATCATTCTCCATGAATAGGGGCAACTAATCATGCTTTTGTGGTTGTATATGGATCGCTTATCTTTCTGCTTTTAGTATCTGTGTAAGCACTTTCCCGTACACAGTCATAAAAGAAAATTAAAACAAATCCATGAAAATTACTGACGCCGAGTTTGATCGTTTGTTTAAGGAAAACCAGTCTAAGCTAAAATCATTCATCTATCGGCTGGTGACTAATACGCAAGATGTGGAAGATTTGAGTCAGGAGATTTTCATCAAGGCCTACAAAAACATTCATTCCTTTCAGGAAAAGTCTTCTTTCAAAACCTGGCTGTTTGCCATCGCGAGCAATCTAATCAAAGACCATTTCAAAGCCCAAAAAAGATGGACCCGAAATGCGCAAGACAATTGCAGCCAATCCATCAAGAATGCTCCAGAATTGCAGGAAGAGGTAATGGATGTGTATTTCAAGAATGAGTTTGAAATCAAGAACCACATTGATTATTGTTTTACCTGTGTGATGAAATACCTACCACTCGAGCGGCACATTGCCATTATGATGGCAGATATCTATGATTTTAAGATAAATGAAATTGCAGAAGTACTGAACAAGTCCTTAGGCAGCGTCAAACACATGCTTTTCACCTCACGAAAAACCATGAAGCAGGTGTTTGATGAAGACTGCACCTTGATACATAAAACAGGCGCTTGCTGGAAGTGTTCGGAGTTAAGCAATACTGGAAACTCTAAAGCAGAAACCCAGAGAAAAATCGCAGCATTAGAACTCGTAAAAGCAAAAGAACAAGCCAATGCCACCAAGCTATACAACATGCGAACGGCCTTGATCAATGGCATTGACCCTTTGCAAAGCAGCAATTTCCAACTCCACGATTTCTTATTGAATCAAACCGATCACGCTAACGGAAAGACCTACCCCAAAGTAGATACAGACTGTAAAGACTTATAAAAATTTGGTAGTGTCCGAAAAAAAATAACCCACCCCATGCGAATTGGTGGGTGGGAATGAAGATTTGGCGCGGTGGAGATGGCCTCCAGGGGAAAGGCTTTTAAATCTTCTTGACTTTTTTGTTACTTTTTTCGTCAAGGAAAAAAGTAAGGAAGAAATGACGTTGAGGACTTGTGCTGCTATTAGGGTGTGTTTTTCGATTCGGACTTAAAACTGCTTTCTCAGTATATAAGAGTTGTTTTTAGTAAAAAAATATTTTAGTCGGATATCAGCAATAAAATTTCATTTTTCACAACCGTTTTTGATTGTACTGAAGTCTAAAGAATAAATAGTACAAACTTAAAAACGTAAAAAATGAAAAAATTTATGGTATTCATTTACCCGCAGGGTGAATCAATTTTTAGTCTTCCAGAAGAAACCCAACAAAAGCACATTCAAAAAGTAGGCGCTTACCTGGGTGAGTTAAAAGAAAAGGGATTTTTGCTGGATGCACAACCCTTACAGCCCTTCGGTACGCTGCTTTCTGGTAGCAAAGCCTCGCCAACTGTAGAGACTATAGATCAAACAAACATTGCTGGGTTTTATATACTTCAGGCCAACGATCTAGACATGCTGGTCGAGACTTTAAAGAAAGACCCTCGTTTCGAAGATGCCAGCTGGCAATTGGAGATCAGAGAGATATTGGAAATGATGTAAGACTAGTTAATGAAAAAAGGATGAATTTCAATAAGACAATTAAAATTCGAGCTACCAAAGTGCAAGCGTATGAGGCCGTGACGACTGGCATCAGAAACTGGTGGGGTAATAGTAACGCTACCATTTCTAAAATCGGCGATCAATTTTCGATCTTTTTTGAAGAAGAAACGGAATGGCGTTTTGAAGCGACCATTCTAGATCAATTCAATGAAGTGCGTTGGAAATGTATCTATGCGAACCACCATTTTTCTAATCTCAGAGACATTGAGGAAGAATGGCTGCATAGTGAAATCGTGTTCACCTTTAAAGATTTGAATGGAGATTCTATTGAATTGGATTTTGAACATCAAGGGCTTACACCAAAGTTGAACTGCTACGAAATATGCGATGCAGGATGGACTCATTTTATCGCTACCAGCCTCAAGCAGTATCTAGAGACTGGAAAAGGAGTGCCTAATTTGGTGGAGTAAAACTTTTCATATCAGTATAAATGAAAAAGCGGTTTGGGATTGATTTCAAACCGCTTTTTTTGACCTTAGGGTAATGTTTTGTAGTCGGATAAGTATTGCTTTTTTGAGCGATTAGGGCCCTTTTGTAAGAGGGGGAGTATTGTTCAGATATTTGCGTAATCTATTGTCCGCTCAGTCATTCCGTAGCCATGCGGAGGAATCTTCTCAAGGTCTAGCAGAGATTTGTCAAGGTATTTAGATGCTGCTTGCAGCTAACGAGATTTCTCTGGTCGTACCTCCCGACGAAATGACTTTTAGTATGTAATATTAATTGTTTGGTGCTTAAGCAATAATTCGCATAAAAAAAGCCTCACACTTTCGTGTAAGGCTCTTGCAGAGAAGGAGGGATTCGAACCCCCGGTACCTTGCGGCACGCTGGTTTTCAAGACCAGTGCATTCGACCACTCTGCCACTTCTCTAGGTCGTTATGTAATTTTCTCACTTTTGAGAAAATTGTATCCGTCGATTGATTTAAAAAACATCTCGCGACGATAAGCTTCAGACTTTGTTTCAAACACTTCTTGATAATGAAGTATCCAAGGTCTTTTGGCTTTTGTTGATCTGACTTTTCCGCTGTTATGACGTTGAAGCCGTGATTCAATATTTTTGGAATGACCGCAATAATAACTACCGTCAATCTCAATTTTCAAAATATAGGTAAAGAACATTTTTCTTTCCTTTTACAATCCCCGGTACCTTGCGGCACGCTGGTTTTTCCCGAAGGGATCGCTATGCGACGACCACTCTGCCACTTCTCTGTGTTGGTCAAATAATTTTCGACTTATTATATGAAACACTAAAAATAGCACTTCTCTAGGTCGTAATTATTTCCATTCCGTTGAATGGGAGTGCAAATTTAGAATAATAATTTTTTTTGACAAGGCTGAGTTCGAAAATATTTTCGATCAATCAAAAATTGATGTAGTTGTCTCGATTTTGTCTGATACCACGGCTCTATCTACACTGGCATTGTATTCAAATCCTACGAGTAATATTAGCGACAACAAGTACAGCCAAACCATCAAAGCAATCAACATTCCAAGGGAACCATAGAACTTATTATAATTCGAAAAGTTGTTGATATAATAAGAAAAAGCATAAGAAGTAGCTACACAAGCTACAGCCGAGAAGACCGCACCTGTAGAGAAAAAGGTCCAGCGATCGTGAATGGCCGGAGCAAAATAATAGATGGTCGAAATCGCAATGAAAAAAGCAATAATAATGACCATGTACTTCAAAGCCGTAAGTAAGTAGATGATGTAATCTTGTGTGATAAACCCTTCTGTGGACAGATAGTTGAGTACTAACTTTCCTATGACCATGAGAATGATTGAAAAGAAGAGCACCGAAGAAAGTACCAGAGTCAGGCCAGTGGCTATAATTCTGGTTCTAAAAAATCCTCTTTTATCGTTCGTTTTATAAATACTATTAAAAGTAGCCATCAAGCTATGCATGCCATTAGTGGCAAGTATGAGCGCGAGGAGTGCACCAAAAGAGAGCAATCCCTGTCGCTTGTTGCTTACAATGTCGTGAATCGTGCCAGTAGCCGCTTCATACATGGCCTTCGGCATAACGGTAGCCAGGAAGTTCATAATACTCTCTGCGCCAATATGTGGTATGACCGAATGGATATATGGGATCAGTGTAAAAATGAAAATGATCGACGGAAAAATCGCCAAGGTAAAACTGAAAGCTACGCCGTTGGCTTTGTTAATCAATCCGTGCTTGCCGGTGTTTTCAAAAAATAGATCAAGCGTATTGTACAAGTTGGTTTGTCGCTTGTTCAGCTTGATCAATTTGAGTTTTTTGATCAGGTTGAGATACCACTCGTAGTACAGTAGGTGCTTATGGAGGTTTTTTCTTTTCATGAGAAATAGGGCTCCAAAAACTTAGCAAGTGGTTCAGGGACTCGGCACGGTCTGTTGCTTTCCATATTTACAAAAACTAGCGTCGTTTCTCCGGTATTGATCAATTCTTCATTTTCGTTGAAAATTTCATATTCGAATAGAATTCTTGTTTTTGGGAATGTTGGGATTTTGATTTTTATGGTGAGTAGCTCATCATATTTTCCAGGCCGCAAATAGTTAGTTTGCATATTGATGACTGGCATCATGACGCCGCTTTTTTCCATTTCGTTATAGGAAAATCCCAACTGGCGAAGCGTCTCTACTCTTCCAATTTCATAATACATGGCATAGTTGCCATAGTATACATACTTCATCTGATCAGTTTCAGAGTACCTTACTCTGGTTTGCGTTTGAGCTTCAAACATTTAGGCTTCTGGTGTTTTCATTCAACGAATCCGAAATATATTGCATTTTTCTTATACAAAGGTGTACAATTTGATAGTAAATAGTGGGATAAAATGGCTGCTTTTCGTTTTGATGAATGGTTGTTTGTTTGGTCATTGTGCTGCGGCGAGACTCACAGTGATTTATTCAAAACCAAAATCTGCTGGTTATCAGGAAATTTATAAAGCACTCAAATCTAATCATCGCTTGATGTATGGCGAGTCTGTAGCCTATCTGCAGGATTTATACAATTGGGATCATGATATTGAGATTAGGGTGATCGAATGTGGTTCGATAGATTCTCGATATCTGCCTGATGACCACGTGATAATGATTTGCTATGAATCTCTGTTTCAAAAAGTCTATGATTATCCGGCAAAGACCCAAACGAAGAAAGCTTTTGTCAACCGAGTATATCAGAATGTCATGTTCACTTTTTGGCATGAGATAGGACATGCCATTATGGATCAGTATAAAATAGGTACACAAGTCGATAGAAAGACTTTAGAATTGCTTGCAGATGAATTTGCGGTACTATCCATGCTGTGGAGAAACGACGGTCATTGGAAGGACATAGTGATGATTAGTGCTTTGCACTTTAAGTCTAAATCGACTCGCATAGCTAAAGAAAACTATAAGGTTCACCCTGCAGATGATCTGCGTTATGAAAAAATGATCGTCTTGCTCTATGGATTTGCTCAAAAATCTTATTTGAGGTTAAAGCCGGAAGTCGATAGTTTGGATTGGTTGAGTATTTCAGCTCAAGAATATTATTTGGAAAGAAGTGACTTTTGGGAAGAAAATCTTCGGAATCACGTCCGGAAAGATTTTTTTAATAATTGACTATCAGTGCTTTAAAAGTATCGGGAAACGGTAACTAAAAGTTTGGTTTTTCTATTTTTGTTGGAAACAACGTACCCCATGAACCTAGAATTCAACAAAAACGAAGACGAGTACAAACAGCTGGTTTCTCAGTTGAAAAATAAGCTCAAAAAAGTAAAGCTCGGAGGAGGAGAAAAGAAGATCGAAGCACAACATGCCAAAGGCAAGTTGACGGCCAGAGAGCGCATAGACTACTTGATCGACGATCCTAAAGACTTTGTTGAAGTCGGAGCATTTGTAGGAGACGGCATGTATGCCGAGCAGGGCGGTTGTCCTTCTGGTGGTGTAGTGATGGGCATTGCCCATGTGCAAGGCAGACAATGTGTAGTAGTAGCCAACGACGCTACTGTGAAAGCTGGAGCGTGGTTCCCAATCACTGCCAAGAAAAACCTTCGGGCGCAGGAAATCGCCATGGAAAACAGGTTGCCGATCATCTATTTGGTAGACAGCGCCGGAGTGTATTTACCCATGCAGAACGAAATTTTCCCCGACAAAGAACACTTCGGTCGGCAGTTTAGAAACAATGCCATGATGTCTTCTATGGGCATCGTGCAGGTGGCCGCCATTATGGGTAGTTGTGTGGCCGGCGGTGCTTACTTGCCGATCATGTCAGACGAAGCGATGATAGTTGATAAAACTGGTTCGATTTTCTTAGCAGGAAGTTATCTGGTAAAAGCGGCCATTGGGGAGACTATTGATAATGAAACATTAGGTGGCGCTTCTACGCACTGTGAAATCTCTGGAGTAACCGATAATAAGTACGATTCGGATCAGGATTGCCTGGATGCCATTAAGAAAATATTTGATAAAATAGGTGACTTTGATAAAGCGGGTTTCAATAGAGAGGAACCAAAGAAGCCTAAGCTTGATGAAAAAGAAATTTACGGTCTGTTGCCAGTAGATCGTGTAAAACCGTATGAGATGCGCGACATCATCAAGCGTATGACCGATGATTCCGAATTCGATGAATACAAGTCAGATTATGGAAAGTCTATCGTTTGCGGATATGGTCGAATCGACGGGTGGGCCGTCGGTATTGTGGCCAATCAACGTACTGTGGTGAAAACCAAAAAAGGCGAGATGCAAATGGGAGGTGTGATCTACTCTGATTCTGCAGACAAATCCGCTCGTTTTATCATGAACTGTAATCAGCGTAAAATCCCATTAGTTTTTCTACATGATGTCAGCGGATTTATGGTTGGTAGTAAGTCAGAACATGGTGGGATCATAAAGGATGGAGCCAAGATGGTGAATGCGATGGCCAATTCAGTCGTGCCTAAATTCACATTCATCCTAGGTAATTCGTATGGGGCTGGTAACTATGCCATGTGTGGAAAGGCTTATGACCCAAGATTGATCTATGCGTGGCCAACTTCTCAATTGGCAGTAATGAGTGGTGCTTCGGCTTCCAAAACTTTGTTGCAAATCAAAGTATCAGCGATGAAAGCCAAAGGGCAGGAGGTGTCTGAAGAAGATCAGAAGAAATTTTTAGCGGAAATCACAGATAAGTACAACGAAGAGTTGAGCCCATACTATGCGGCCTCAAGACTTTGGGTAGATGGCGTGATAGATCCTTTGGAAACCAGAAAGATCATTTCAGCTGGAATTGAAGCAGCCAATCACGCACCCATTGAGAAGCCATTTAATGTTGGCGTTATTCAGACTTAATTCAAAATTATCTGCAAGTGACCGTATGAATTGAGTGCCTTTTTTCGTATATTAAATTAACAACTTGTTATTTTGGTCTATCAGTTTCTGAATCAACAACATTGGAGAAAATAAACGAAAAAGAACTTAAGGCATTGATCTCATTATTGGAAGATGACGATCATGAAATTCTCGTTCATGTAGAAGAGAAACTCATTTCTTTGGGTACTGATGTGATTCCTTTTTTGGAAAAAGAATGGATGAATAATAGCCTTATTCCTCGAGTTCGGGAAAAAATTGAGGATATCATTCATAACCTGCAATACGATCTTTTAAGTGAGAAACTGATAGCCTGGAAAGAGAGTGGTGCCGAAGACCTATTGGAAGGTATGATGCTGGTCGCCAACTACCAATACCCGGATCTCAACTTGAAATATCTGACCAGAAAGTTCGAGCAGTACTACCACAATGCCTGGCGCGAGTTTTCTGAAGAGTTGTCACCCATGGAGCAGATCAAAGTGCTCAATGACGTCTTTTTCAACAAAATGAAGTTTAGACCAAACGCCAAGAATTTTCATTCACCAGCGAATGGGATGATCAATGTGGTATTAGAATCGAAACGAGGCAATCCACTGAGTCTTTGTGTAGTTTATATGCTATTGGCTCAGCGCCTTAAGATGCCGATCTACGGGGTGAACTTACCTAATCTATTCATAGTAACTTATAAGACGGAGGATACTCAGTTTTATATCAATGTGTTTAACAATGGTATCATTTTTACCACGGATGATATCAATAACTACATCGATCAGTTGAAACTCGAGAAAAACGACATCTATTATCAGCCGTGTAGTCATGTTGATATTGTCGCTCGTGCTTTGCGCAATTTGATTTCTTCATTTGAAAAATTAGGCGAGTACAAAAAAGCTGACGACATTAAAATGTTACTTCAGTCAGTAGATGAAATGAGCTACTAGGTTAGAATCCGAAGAAAGTAGATAATACGATCATACTGAAAATGATGAAGAGTGTACCCGGAAGCAATACGGGCATCACGAATCGCAAATACTTTCTAACCCATGAGTTTTCATAATTTTCGAAACCCACAGCTATTTCAGCCTCCATATTTTCCTTTTTCCAAATATGCACAGCAAAAAATACCATCAGTGCACCTCCTAACGGTAGAAAAGAATCATTTGCGATATTGACTATAAAAGAGAGGAAGTCGGTAGGCTGATCAGCGCCGATATAAGTGATAAATTCTGAAAAATACGAAGAATAGCCATTGCCCATTAGAGATGGGATTCCTATAAGATAAACGATCCCAGACATCAGCCAGGCAGCCTTTTTTCTGGAAAGTTTGAATTCATCAACTACATAAGACACTGGAACTTCTAGTAAGGAGACGGTGGAAGTAAGGGCGGCAAAACAGAGCAAAAGAAAAAACACCATGCCTACAATGGCGCCAGCGGTTGGTCCTATTTCTCCGAAAATATGAGGGAGGGTAACGAATATAAGCTCTGGCCCTCGTCCTACCCCGGAAAGTGACCCGCCACTGATGAATCCGATCAAAGGAAAGATCATCAAACCTGCAGTAATGGCTATGCCAACATCGGTTAAGGTGATCAAAGCGGCTGATCCAATCAGATTGTCATTTTTCTTGATGTAACTTCCATAAGTAATGAAAGTGCCCATGCCTAAAGAAAGTGAGAAGAAGGCCTGCCCCATGGCGTTGAATACCACAGTAGAGGTTAATTTGCTGAAATCAGGCAATAGAAAGAATTTGATTCCAGCCATCGCATTGGGTAGAAACAATGAATAAATGATCAGGGAGAACATCATAATGATGAGTGAGGGCATCAATACTTTAGCCGCTTTCTCAATGCCTTCCGATACTCCTTTGGATACAATATAGGCTGTTGCAATCATGAACAGCAAGCCATAACTCCCCACGGCAAAAATGTTAGTAGTATAAGCTCTAAAATGTTCAGTGACCTCAAAATTTCCAGCGGCCATCTCGAAAGTGTACCCAAAGGCCCACCCAGCGATTACATTATAGAAAGAAAGGATAAGGACGCCGCTGAGGACACCTAGTTTGCCAATGAAATTCCATTTTTTGTGACCCAGGGCTTCGAAAGCACCTACGGCATTTCGCCCAGACTTTCTTCCAATGGCTAATTCGGTGAGCATGACTGGAAAACAAAGGGCGAAGCAGAAGAATAAATAAACCAATACGAAAATGGCACCACCGCCTGCGCCCGCTTCATAAGGAAATCCCCAAATGTTTCCGAGTCCTACCGCCGATCCTGCTGCAGCAGCTATGAACCCTATTCTACTTGAAAAATTTCCTCTTGCAGCCATGTGGTTTGATATTAGTCAGGTTATTAAAAAAAAGAGGCTGTGTCAAAAGTTATCCGTCATTGCGAACAAAGTGAAGCAATCTTATAACACGATCCGTATTTGGACTTTAAGATCATTTCGTTGCACTCGTGATGACGAAATCAAGACTTTTGAAACAGCCTCTTTGCGATTATGGTCAATTTAACTATTTAATTGGATAGAAAACCTCGGTTCTCCATTGTGAGGTATCCGCTTGCGTTGGGTCTGTGACATAGACTTCATACCCATTGCCGTTAGCTTCTAGTTCATTGAACTGCATATAGGCTTGTAGCTGCTTGTGGGTGTCATCTAGTTTGTGATAGTCACCCATATGGATGCCTTGTACCACTTTTCCTGACACTGTTTGGCCGGCCACGATATTTTCATCGTTTACCTCGCCAGTATCTGCTACTGGAATGGCGATGTCTGCGGTCCAGCCGGTATCGCTATAGTCTACATATACTGACATCGGTTGACCGGCACCCATGACGCCATTGGCGTTGATATAGCCTAATATCTGACCATAAAGTTCTCCCATTCTTGGGCCAATGGTTTCTGGTTTGGTGACATCAAAGGTTTCTCTGATGGCTAGGTAATTGATTGGCTCAACATTAATTTCATTAATCTCAACAGAGAATAATGGCTTGGATTCTACTCTTTCCTTCAGATTGGCCAAGCCTTCTTCATAGGTGGGTCCCAACATGGATTCCATCATTAAGCCCATGAGCTTAAACATGGGATTGCTTCCCATATTCCCTTCGAAAGTCCAGGTTACTTTAGTGCCGCCATCAGTTTCTTCCAATGTTAAATTCGCATAAGCAGGATCGTCAAATCCACCGAAATACATTTCGGATCTGATTTTCTGTCCTTCAACGGCTTCGACAATTTCTTGAGATCCCGTACCTACTTCTTCATGGTCGCTTGCCCATTCCATTTTGTTACCCACACCAGAGTCTGGGCCGCTAAAGTTGTAGGTGGTGCCTTCAGGGTCGATTCGGAACCACGGAGACCATTTGTTGAATCTTTTCATACTTGAAATTTCTTCATAAACAGATTGTGGGCTGGCATTGACAGTAGTCTGTCTTTCTAAGGTTACTTCGCTTGGTATGAGTAGCCCAATGATTGCGAGTAGGGCCAGTAAAACGACCACTACCAAAAGCGCGGTTTTTAGTATTTTCATAGTTTAGTGTTTTAGTTTTGTTTGGACAAGATACTAAAATGTGATTTCCGTTCAAAACTTGAGGAAGGCACGCATTTCCTCTCATTTCTTTAACTAACTCTATGAGCTTACCTTCAAATACTAAATTTGCCACTTTTCCTCAGCGGCTTTATGCTTTCAATATTGATTTTTTGGTATTCCTAGTGGTGCTAGTGCCGTTGTCCTTTTTGCTAGAGAACAATGTAGCTTTTTGGTGTGCTGTTCTTTTGTTTATTTGTGTGTATCATGCGGTATTGGAGAGTTCGAGTTGGCAAGCCACGCTGGGGAAAAAATATGCCAATCTTCGAGTAGTTAATGAACAAGGAGAGGGTTTGTCTTTGGGCCAGGCTTTACTCCGAATTATCACAAAATATCTGTCTTTAATGCTATTTTTTGGCGGTTTTTTTATGATCTACTTTCGAAGAGATAGAAAAGGCTTGCACGACATTTTAGCCAAAACTTACGTGGTTGATACGAGTTATCTTGATAAGAAATTAGGTAAAACTCATAATTAGTGCGGCGGAGCTAAAAAATGTGACTTATTCCCTGTGCGGTATGGAAATTAATTTTAATTTTAGCACTTGTTATTAAACGGTACGAAAACCAACTCGCATTAGCATAGATCAGGTATGAAAAGTTTTTTTGACAGATTTGAGAATTTCTTTGAAGGTTTTATTTTTTGGAGTAGATGGGTGCAAGCCCCGATGTATGGAGGCCTGATTATCGGTGCATTTCTATACATGTGGAAGTTCTTTCAAGAACTAGCACACATGTATCATCAGGTAGTTGGTGGAGACATTGAATCCAAAGTGATGCTGACGCTATTGAGCTTGGTTGATATCTCGATGGTAATGAACCTTGTAGTAATGGTGACCATTGGAGGCTACTCGATTTTTACCAGTAAGATTGATGTAGACATGCATGATGATAAGCCACTTTGGTTAGAAGGACTTGATGCTGGTATGCTGAAGATTAAGTTAGCGACTTCATTAGCTTCTATTTCTGGGGTGCAATTATTGAAAACATTCGTAAACTACAGGGAGGCAGCAGAGAAAGCCGGATCTGAAGGAATTATCATTGAAATTGTGATTCACATGGTATTCATCTTCTCCGCACTGTTACTTGGATATACTGAAAAAATCATTCATTCTTATCCTCACGGATTAACTGGCCACGGTCATGATGAAGAAGAGGATGGAGAGAATCACGAACAAGAGCATAAAGAGGAAGTTTAATATTTTCTAACTGAAAAAATTGAAGTCCCGATTTATCGGGACTTTTTTTATGGCTATGAAAAACGAGAAGGCCCAAAATCCATGGAAAAAGATCGAAGGAAAAGAGGTGTACAACAACCCCTGGATATCTGTGGAGGAACATCAAGTACTCAACCCTTCTGGAAATGAAGGAATCTATGGGAAAGTTCATTTTAAGAATAAGGCCATTGGCATAGTCCCACTAGATGAGGAAATGAATACCTGGCTGGTTGGCCAATATCGTTATACGTTAGATGAGTATTCCTGGGAAATTCCGATGGGAGGTGGGCCTTTGGAAGATGATATATTGTCTTCTGCTCAAAGAGAGTTGAAAGAAGAAACGGGCCTTTCTGCTAAGCGTTGGGATAACATCTTGCGCATACATACTTCCAACTCTGCCACCGATGAGGAAGGTTTCGTATTTGTTGCTCGAGAGTTAACTCAGGGAGAAACGGAGTTTGAAGAAACTGAAGATTTGAAAATCAGGAAACTCAAGCTTGAGGATGCCGTTAGGCTGGTGATGAATAATGAAATCACTGATAGCTTAAGTATTGCAGGCTTGTTGAAAACGAAACTATTGATTGATGAAGGTAAGCTTTGACAAGCTTCAATTAGATAAAACATTAACCCCAGACCCTTGACCCTAAAAGAACACTTTCGAACAAATATTACCTTGGCGTATCCAGTCATGCTCAGCCAGATGGGGCACATTCTTGTGGCTGTGGCAGATAGTATGATGGTTGGCAGATTAGGTACAGTGCCTTTGGCCTCGGTGTCATTGGCTAATAGCGTGTTTTCCGTCATCATGCTTTTTGGTCTTGGCGTTTCTTATGGGATGACGCCATTGATTGCTTCTGCGGATGGAGCCAATGATAAACGAATGGGTGCCAAGTTCTTCAAACATGGGGTATATCTCAATTCGGCATTAGGTGTTGTTTTGATGTTGGTGGGATTGGTCGTTGGGCAGTCGTTGTTTCTGTTGGATCAGGACCCAGAAGTACTGGCTGGTGCCTTGCCTTATTTCAATACGCTAGTTTTTAGTTTGGTGCCGCTCATGGTTTTTCAAGCGTTTCGGCAGTTTGCAGAAGGGCTTTCAATGACTCGGCAGGCAATGTATATCTCAGTGTCCGGTAATATTTTGAATGTATTCTTCAATTATGGATTGATATATGGAGAGCTAGGTATGCCAGAATTGGGACTGATAGGAGCTGGATGGGCGAGTTTGATTTCAAGAGTGATCATGGCTGTGGCCATGGTGGTCTTTGTTATGACCTATAAGCCATTGAGAAGATACGTCATGCTTTGGTCAAAAATCAAATTACGCCCATTTGTGATGCGTCGAATACTAAACATTGGGATTCCTTCAGGTTTGCAGTACATATTCGAAATTGGTGCCTTTAGCATGGCTGCTGTAATGGTAGGTTGGATTGGTGCAGAGGCTTTGGCGGCCCATCAGATCGCATTAAACCTTTCTGCTATTACCTATATGATTGCAACTGGTATATCAGCAGCCGGAGCCATTCGTACAGGCAATCAATTAGGCAGAAAAGACTACCCGACACTTCGAACGGCTGGTATGACTTGCTTTGCCATGGCGGCTATCATGATGGCCTTTTTTGGGGCTGGATTTATATTTGGTAACACCTATTTACCGACTTGGTACATCAATGAACCGGTAGTGATTGAAATGGCTGGAAGCTTGCTGATTATTGCTGCTTTTTTTCAGATTTCAGATGGGGTACAGGCTGTCGGATTGGGGGTATTGAGAGGCATAGCCGATGTAAAGGTGCCTACTTATGTGACTTTGTTTGCTTATTGGTTTATGGCGATCCCTTTAGGCTATCTGTTTGGTATTTATTTAGGATGGGGTGCAAAAGGAATATGGGTAGCCTTATTGATAGGTCTTACGCTCGCGGCTATTTTGCACTTGACCAGATTTCATGTGCTCTCTAAGCGTTATATTCTTAGAAACCGGTGATTTTGGCTAGGTATTGGTCGAATTCATCGGTATGAAGAATTTCAGTCTTCAAACCTAAACTTTCTGTTTCCTTGATGAGTAACTCCTGATCTACGTAGAGCCAGTCGAACCAATCTCCTTTTTTTCCTTTGTATTCGTATTGGTATTGAATCTCTCCGAAATAATGATCTGGTTTTTCCAGACCATCCTCATACAGATAGGATATATCAGAAGAGTCCAATATCAATTGTCCCCCTTTATTTAAAAGCTTTTCGCAATGTTTGAAAAAATAAGGGAGTCCATCCAGCTTTCCGGCCAGACCCAATCCGTTCATGAGCAATAGAAGTGTGTCGTATTTTCCCTTATGAGCGAAAAAATCTTCTTCTACGATTTTTACCATGCCTGAGTGACGTAGCGTTTCTATACATCCAGGTGAATTTTCTAACGCTGTAGCATCCATTTCGAATGCCTGCATGAAAAGCGCGTGGGCTCCTGCGCCTGCGCCTACATCTAGTATTTTGCCTTCACACGAAGTAATGGCCAAATTTTCCAGATCGGTAAAGTCTTGATGATCTCTGAAGAATACCTCTACCGGCATTTCTTCAGGCTCACCGTAAGAGTTGTAGGTTTTCAGGACTACCGAATGGTCTCCTTTATAAAAGTCAAATATGGCTTCGCCGTGTACGTCTTTCAATGTCTATTTGAACATGTTCATTCCAGATAGCGCTCTTTTGGCTCCGCCCATTTTGTTCATGGTCTTCATCATTTTACGCATCTGATCAAACTGTTTGAGTAATTGATTGACTTCCTGAATAGAAGTGCCACTGCCTTTAGCGATTCGCTGCTTTCTACTGCCATTGAGCAAATCCGGCTCTTCTCTTTCCTTTATGGTCATTGATTTAATGATCGCTTCAATAGGCTTCAAAGAATCATCGTCAATGTCAATATCTTTAATGGCTTTCCCTACGCCGGGTATCATACCCATCAAATCCTTAAGGTTACCCATTTTCTTGATTTGCTCTAACTGCGAGAGGAAATCATCAAACCCGAATTGGTTCTTTCGGATTTTTTTCTGAATTCTTTTAGCTTCTTCTTCGTCGAATGTGTTTTGTGCTTTCTCTACCAAAGAAACCACATCACCCATACCCAGGATTCTGTTGGCCATCCTATCCGGGTGGAATACATCCAAGGCATCCATCTTTTCACCAGAACTGATGAATTTGATTGGCTTGTCAACAACCTTTCGAATCGTTAGAGCAGCTCCACCACGTGTATCACCATCTAACTTGGTCAATACCACACCATTGAAGTCCAGGCGGTCGTTGAAAGTCTTTGCTGTGTTTACAGCATCCTGACCTGTCATCGAATCCACTACAAATAGGGTCTCCGCAGGATTCAGGGCTTTCTTCAGTGCCTCTATTTCATTCATCATCTGTTCATCTACTGCGAGACGACCGGCTGTATCGACGATGATGGTTTTTTTATTGTTTTCCTTCGCGTATTTCAGCGCGTTTTTAGCAATCTTAAGTGCGTCCTTGTTTTCAGGTTCTGCATATACGTCGACCTCGATTTGCTCACCCAGTACTTTCAGCTGATCTATCGCAGCTGGTCTGTAAATATCACAGGCTACAAGTAATACGTTTCTATTTTGTGTCTTAAGGTGACGAGCAAGTTTTCCAGAGAAGGTGGTTTTACCCGATCCTTGTAGTCCTGAAATCAAAATAACATTAGGGTCGCCTTTGAGGTTGATTTCCTCACTGCGACCACCCATTAATTCTGTTAATTCTTCAGAAACAATTTTTGTCAATAATTGTCCTGGAGAAACTGCTATTAATACATCCTGGCCCAGTGCTTTTTCTTTGATGGAATCGGTGACTTCCTTTGCCACTTTAAAGTTAACATCGGCGTCAATTAATGCCCGTCTAATTTCTTTGACGGTAGCTGCCACGTTAATTTCAGTTATCCTTCCCTGTCCCTTCAGTGTCTTGAAGGCCTTATCGAGCTTTACACTAAGATTATCAAACATAATTCTTGAATCGTATTAATTATTCCGCAAAGCTAATGATTCCCTTGCAATGATCGAAAGGGAATGATTGAATGTTCTCCTTTCCTCAACAGGAAATTAATTTTTCATGGCGTTGTAACTTTTTATCTCTTCATTCAGTATTATACTAAAGACTGTACCTTGTATAACATAATACTGAAACCAAAAATCAAAAACTCATGAATAAACTCATTATACTAATTGGCTTGTTGATAGGATTTCAATCAGCTGATGCGCAAAACGGCAGAGTACGCGAACGAGACCTTGAAGGCGTATGGAAAATGAAAATATCTTTGGATGAAGATGTTTTCGAACAGGAATTGGACGATGAAGACAATGCCTTTGCCAGGTTAATTCTAAGGGCAACCGGTAATCTGGTAGAGGGAATACTTGATGAAATAGACATTGAACTGGAGTTCAGAGATAATCACGAATGTAGAATTTATGTTTCTGCCTTTGGGGAAGAAGAGGTAGAGTACTCTGAATGGTACATCAATGGGAGAGGAGAATTATATATAGACGATTCCGATTCTTTTCAAATGGGGGATGATGAATACTGGATATTCGAAGATGGTGTATTGGTGGCTTATGAAGATGGGAGGCCGCTCGACGATGATGCTGCGGTGTATATGGTAAAAATAGAATAGTGAAATAAATTGATATATGAAAAACCGAGGTGAGAGCTTCGGTTTTTTTGTTTTTGGTGTAACGAAAGAAAGCCACTCATTTGAGTGGTTTTCTTGTGTCGGGATACGAGGCGCGCGGCTAGCGGATTCGAAGCGGGACGCCGCACCGCTGGGACCCCCTGGTCCCAAACCAGACGGACGGTGAGTCGTGCACTACCGGACTGTGCCCGTCATGGAATGATACATTCCGAACTTTAAATCGTCACCGGTATTATTTAAGCCTTTGTGATCAAATAGATGGTGGAAAACTGAAATGGCTGTAAACGAAAAAAGCCCAGCAAAATGCTGAGCTTTTAGAAGTCGGGATACCAGGATTCGAACCTGGGACCCCCTGGTCCCAAACCAGGTGCGCTACCGGACTGCGCTACATCCCGAACTATAAACTGTCACCGGTATTATTGACAGCCTTTGTGATCCGCTCAGGACTCGAACCTGAAACCTACTGCTTAGAAGGCAGTTGCTCTATCCAGTTGAGCTAGCAGACCATCAATATTCTGGAAGACTTCTTCTTCCTTCTTGCGGAGAGAGGGGGATTACTCATATGCACCTCCCTGCGCTTTGCCTCTCGTGATCCCATCGATCATTTGTGGCATTTCAAGACATTCAGGAAATAAATCCTTTCTGCCTTCATGATGCGGAGAGAGGGGGATTCGAACCCCCGGTACGATTTCTCGCACGCATGTTTAGCAAACATGTGGTTTCAGCCACTCACCCACCTCTCCAGTGGATACCAAACTACTAGAAATGGACCGAAATCTCATCTCTGCGGAACGTTTTTCCCCTCGTTTTTTTGGTGCTCCTCAAAAACGAGATGCAAATATAGCATAACATATTTTAGAACTCCAACGGGTATTTAAAAAAAGCCTGAGAAATTTGAAATAATTTCAATTTCGGCGGGAATGTGCTCAGGAAGTGGCTTTTTATAACGATTTATAGGATCTCAATTACGTTTTCAATCGGGCGACCGATGGCGGCTTTTCCATTTTTTACCACTATGGGGCGTTCAATCAGAATGGGATAAGAAACCATGGCTTCTATCCATGCCTCATCGCTCAGTTCTTTGCCTTTAAATTCTTCCTTGTAAATTTTTTCCCCCTTGCGTATCAACTCAAGGGGTTTGATGCCTAGCATACTCACAAGTTCAGTGACCTCCTGTTTAGTTGGATTGGATTTGAGGTACTCAACAATTTCAATCTCTTCATTTTTTTCTTCCAGAAGGGCCAACGATTGCCTGCTCTTAGTACATCTTGGGTTATGATATATTTTGGTCATTGCATTACAGTCTTTTTAAATAAATGTCTCTGGCTTGATCCAGTTCTTCAAAAATAGAAACTTTCAATTCTTCTAGTTCCTTTAATAAGTCCTTTTTCGGGTCGATGAAATTGTGGATTTTTAAAAATGAAAGACCTGATCGGAAGAAATTGTAGTAGTGAAGTACATAATAGCCGGATAGTGGGAGAGAAGCGAAGTACAAACTGAGAATAACAGGATCAACAGAAAAATTAGTATCGAATAGATAAAAGGATAGTGCATAGTAAGCTGGAAAGATGACGATACCCAAACTCATCATAATCGGGGCATAATATTCCACTTCTTTGGTGAATTTCTTGGCAAGCCAATAAGGCGCTCTGAAAGGAAGAAGATTTTGAATTAAACCATATAGGTAAATTGGAAAACCAGCGATCAAATAGAATGAGCCTGAGAGCAATATGCCAAATTTTTTCAATCTGCTTTGAAGTGGTCTTGTCCTATTGGCGGTGGTTTGAAATTCATCCAATAGCTGACTGCATCGATCAACTTTCTCTTTAATCGCATCAAATTTGTTAGGAAACGTGACTTTGAAATACTGAATCGCATTGGCAATCTCTTTGGTTAGCTCAAATTCCTGCTCTTTGCTGTTGAGTTTTTTAACCAGTTGATCCTTGTAGATTCTTTTGACTTTGAAGAAGAGATCTTCTTGTTCTTTGTCCTCGGTAGTAATTGTAAGACTTTCGAGTGACTCTCTTATTTTTTGTGTAAGTGCTTGCACCCCGGCGATTTCATCTTTTTCGTAAGCTTCTTTAAAATCTTTGACGTCTATGAGGTCTCCGGTGTTCACGTAGATTTTACTTCTGAACTTAGAAGGATTGCTATAGTAAAGGCCAATGGGGATGATCTTAACACCTAAATCAAAACCATTTTTCTGTTCTGCACTTAGTGCGATTCTAGCTCCACCAGTTTTGATCTTGCGTAGCTTTAATTCATGATAACTAGTTCCTTCAGGAAATAGCATCAATGAATTATTACCTTCCAGGAATTTATAACAATCTCGAAAGGTTTTTTCATTGTCTATCTTCTCTCCTGGAGCCACGTCTTTGTCTCTATAAACCGGAATGACTCTAAAGTAGGCGAATATGGCATTCACTACAGAGTTGACAAAAATTGAAGCATTGCCAAGAAAACCCACCCGTTGCTTGAAAAGCGTAGCCAAGATCAATGGGTCCATAAAAGTGTTAGGGTGATTGCCCACAATGATCAAAGGGCCTGATGTTGGTAGTTCGATGGCCTTATGAATAGATACCTTACGGAAAAATATCCGAAGGGCTACTTTGACTACTATTTTAAGGAAATTGTAAATCAAGCTGTGCCTTTGTTCAGTTTTGCTCTTGACAAGATGATAAAGCCAATGACGAAAAACAAGCCCATGAAAAGCATGGAATTGCGCATGGTGCCAGTGAGCTGAAGGATGTATCCGAAGCCCATGGTCCCCAATACGATGGCAAATTTTTCTGTTACATCATAGAAACTAAAATACGAAGCGGTGTCTTTAGTTCCTTCTGGGATCAGCTTAGAATAAGTAGATCTAGAGATGGATTGTATACCTCCCATGACCAAACCTAATAATCCAGCGAGTCCATAAAACACGGTTTTGTCAGCAATAAAATAAGCCAGGATGCAAATAGAAAACCAGATGACTATCGCTAGAGATATAGATGCTTTATTTCCTTTTTTGTTAGAGATGGCGGCAAACAAGTAAGCCCCACCTACGGCAACCAACTGAATGATTAATATTACAATTATCATTTCGCTGGATTCCATACCAATTTCTTCTGCTGCAAATAGAGGAGCCAATAGCATGACGGTTTGTACCCCCATACTGTAGAAAAAGAACGAATACAAGAAGCGGATTGAGTTGATGTTTTCTTTGAGGCTTCTGAATACCTTTTTAAGTTCATTAAATCCTGAGCGTAATACTTCTCCTGTTATTTTTCCATGGGTGCGATTGTCTTTGAGTGCGGCGAATGCAATATGTGCAAAGCCAAACCACCATACCCCCACTAATAAAAACACGAATCTTGTAGCACTTCCAGCGCCGTCAAACCCAAATGTCTCAGGAATTGAGACTAGTACTAAACTGACAATCAAGAGTAAAACGCTACCAATATATCCCATTGAAAAACCTCGGGCACTCACACTGTCCATTTGATCTTCTGAAGCAATTTCGGGTAGGAAGGCATTGTAAAAAACAACAGAAGAGGCATAACCTAAACTTGCCGTAATGGCCAATAAAATACCATATTCAATATTGCTTCCCTCAAAGAAGTATAAGCCAATACAAGCTAAAGAGCCGAGGTAAGTGAAGAACCTCATGAATGCCTTTTTTGAGCCCCTATAATCAGCTACACCTGAAAGAATAGGATAGAGGATGACTGCTATCAAAAAAGAGAAAGAAATAGCATAAGAGTAAAGTACGGAGCTATTGATAGAGAAGCCGAAAAAAGTAACCACGTCGCCATCAAAAGCTGCTTTAGTCGCACCGTTATAATAAATGGGGAAAATCGCTGTGGTTACAATAAGGTTATACACCGAATTGGCCCAGTCATAAGAACACCAGGCGTTGATCGTCTTTTTGTCATTTAGAATCATGGCCTGAAGATAAGAAAAAATTAAGCGTTCTTGGCCATCATTTCTTCAATACTGCGGTTAAATCTTTTATGGAATTGTTTCTTAAAATTGGTCACGTTTTTCATGCCTATGGCTTTAGCGGCTTCCGTAGGATTTTTGAGGCTCTTACTCTTGATTAGGTTTTCTAGATAGTGCCATCTGATCTCTTTGATGTATTCATGAGGAGTCAAATCGGTCAGTTTCTTGATCATACGATACACCTTACGCTCACTAGCAGCCATCGCATCGGCCAACACCAAGACGGTGAGGTCTGGATTGTCAATTTGCTCGATAACCAATTTCTTTACTTTTTCAAGTAGTTCCTTTTCAATGTCATTGATCAATGGTTTGTCATTCACAAGGATCGTATTGCCACTTTCCTTAATCCAACGTTCTTTCTGATTGAGTAGATTCTTGATTCTTAGCAAAATGTCTTCCTTGCTAAAGGGCTTTTGAAGGATGTTGTTGATACCGCGTGTCAGCACTTGTAGCTGATCATCTGCGGTGTTTCTGGCTGAGACCACAAGCACTGGAATAGACTTCCAGTGTTCGTTTTCTTGCATTTTCTCCAATAGCTCAAAACCATCCATCCAAGGCATCATCAAGTCTGTAATGACTAAGTCAATCGACTCGTTTTTAAGTACTTTGAGTGCCATTACACCATTTTCTGCTTCGGTAACCTGATAATCTGAGTGAATGAGTTTGGCAATAAACTCTCGTACTTCTGGGTGATCATCTACCAACAATAATTTTGGTTTGTCGGTGCCATTTGTGGATAATGCTATGTTCGAATCAGGATTATAAGTTTTTTCCCACAACTCACTCCAAAGTTTATTTTTGGTTTGAATGTAATCTGAGGTCTCTGGAATTTGAGATTCCAGGTGTTCGAGCATCATGAAAGGCATAGAAAGAATAAAGGTAGATCCTTCTCCCTCTTTTGATTTGACCTGAATATTTCCGCCATGTACATCCACCAATTCTTTTACAAGAGAAAGTCCAATCCCCAATCCTTCATAGACATGATAATTGTTCTTCGGTGATTGGTAGTATCGATCGAATAAATACGGTAAACTGCTTTCTGGAATGCCTTCACCAGAATCTGTGATGCTTATAGTCAAATCATTGGATTGGGTTTCAACTTTGACCCTAACTGAATCTCCTTTATGCGTGTGCTTCAAGGCGTTGGTAATCAGATTGAAAATGATTTTTTCAAACTGATTAGGGTCAATTGAAATGGCTACATGCTCTGGTATGGTAGATTCGAAACTCAAGTCTACCGATTTGAATTCGGCAGAAGATTTAAACAAAGCGACCAGAGTCGAAAGATATGAGTTGACTGGCACATCTTTCAGGTCTAACTTTATTTTACCTTCTTCTAATTTGGTTAACTCATTGATTTCGTCCGTAAGGAAAAGTAAACGTTGAGCGTTTTTGTTTGCTACTTCTAGATTTTGCTTGGAGTCAGAGGTTAAGTAGCTCTCTCCATCTTGTTTTATCTGCTCATAGTTCCCTAATATCAAGCTCAAAGGGCTTCTTAAATCATGTGAGATATTGGCAAAGAATCTGGACTTGGCGAAATCCAATTCTTCTAGTTTTCTGGCTTGAGCCGATATTTGTTGGTTTAATCTTCTTCTTTCTACTGCTCTCATATATATAATGATCGCGATGATGAGTAGTAAAACTGAGGCGGCAGCAGCGAGGATGATAATGGTCTGTTGGCGCTCTACGATCTCTCGTAGAAACATAGTCTCAGCTTCCTTTTTTTCAGCTTCATATTGTGATTTCAAGCTTTCAATGGTACGAGTTGTCTGTTCATTGAAAATGGAGTCTTCGTTTTCCTGATTCAGTTTGAAATAATGTAATGCTTTTTTGAAATCCCCTCTTCCTTCGGCTATGATCGACAAGTTTTCATGAATCTTGCGAATGTCATTTTTAAGGTTGTTGGCTTTGGCTACTTCCAGACTTTTCCTTGAGTAAAACTCTGCAGAATCCAAATTTCCTTTTTGTCGATGGATTACAGCAATGTTGTACAAGCTAAATGCCAATGCCCCTTTGTTTTTGATTTGATTTATGGCATTGGTGGATTCATGAAAGTATTCCAAAGACCTGTCCAAATCTCCTTTTCTCATAGTCAGTTCAGCCAGATCCACGGCAATAGTCACTAACCCTTCCTGGTCATTTAACTTTCTACGGATGTCCCGAGTTTTAAGGTAGTTGTCTTCTGCTCGGCTATATTCGTCCATTCGGGAATAGGTACGTCCAAGGTTCAGGTACACATAAGCTAGCATGTTTTGGTCATTGAGCTCCTGAGCAGGAATCAATGCTTTTTCAAAATACTCCAGAGCGCCTACATAGTTGGTTTGATAGATGTATATGTTCCCAATATTGATATTAGAATAACCAATCTGTTCTAAGTTTTGGGCATCTTCTGCTGCTTTCAGTGCCTCGACAAAATATTTGAATGCGTTGGAATAGTCACTCTTATTTCGGTAAGCCACCCCTTGGAAATTGAGACTTTTGATAATACCACTTTCGTAGTTGAAGTTTTTCGAAAGTTCGTAAGCTTGTTGACCAAAATAGAGTGCTGAGTCTGAATTCACATTTCGGTATTGCCAACTTAATTGTGCTAATATTTCGGCTCGCTGGATGCCAGAGGATATGTTGAGAGAGTCCTTGAGGCTGTCAATACTTCTTTTGGATTGGGCAGTACCTGCCAACGATGCGTTTGTCCATAGACAAAGCAGTACCATCCATCCAAATATGACCAGAGACCTCTTCATTTCAACCTTGAATTTTTCTCAATTGCAACCTCGAATTTAGTGTATTTTGGATAAAAAATGATAAGAGTTCAAGGTCTTGGTCAAGACGGATTTTATTATTCTCAAAAAGTCATTAACATTGGTGTTCAATTCTAAAAAATCAATCAGTATGAGTGCAAGTACTAAGTCTACTTTAAAATTAATTGCCATTGTAATCGTATTGCTTATGGTAGCGATGCAACTCAATTTTATTATCATTCCTTTTTTGGCAGCCTACAAATTTTGGTTAATGGTGATAGCTGCCGTGTTGTTATTGCTAGCGAGCTGATAAGCCTCCTCGTTTTATTCTGTAGGATTTCTGTGTGTTAGAACCGGTTATCTGGCAGTTCCTTGATTAAGGAGAAAAAAGTTTTGATTATTTTTTGTTTGGATACAACTTTTTTGGGTTGGATATCATCATTAATAAAAAACCAAAAGTCAAAACTCAATTCTCATGTTCAAAAATTATCTCAAGGTCACCCTTCGTAACCTTCTAAAAAACAAAGTTTTTGTTTCAATCAACATCGTAGGGCTGGGGTTAGCTCTGGCCTGTTGTATTGTGGCGTACATCAATTCCAAATTCAATTGGTCCTTCGATGAATGCCATGCGCAAATTGATAATATCTACAAAGTCCACAGCGTCAGAGACGACAAAGGTGATATCAGAGAGTATGGAAGGGTACCCTTTCCTATCGCAGACAATGTGATGAATGATGTTGTCGGAGTGGACCGTGTCTTTAGATATGAAAGTCACGTCTTTACTGCAAGAGATGTTCAATTGGATAAAGTATTCAATACCAGCGTCACTTATGTAGACCCTGGATTTCTGGAATCTTTCACTTTTAACCTGATAAGTGGCGATCTGGATGCCTATCATAAATTGGAAAACGCCATTGTTACTCAAGAATATGCCAGCAAGTTTTATGGCGATGAAGATCCCATAGGAAAAGTGCTGACTGTTTTTGATGATACAGGAATGAGTTTCAATTTCACCATTGCTGGGGTGGTCGAAAAGGCTCCTCAAAATTCATCTGTTCATTTTGAATTGCTGCTTAACTTCGAGAATAGATATCGAATGTACGATGATGGAGTAAAAGGCAGCTGGGAGGCCATGGCTCAAAACACTTTTGTCTATCTCAATGATCCGTCGCAAGCTTCATCTATTGAATCTCAGCTGAATAAGTATATACCTATTCAGAATCAAGCCAATCCTGGTTTTACTGTTACTAAGTTTGTGTTGAGCCCAATGAATAACCATGCACAGATTTCTCAAGAAATTAGATGGGACAACCTTAGAAATGCAGCTCCAGCCGCAGCTACTCTTACTCCACAGCTGATGGCTCTTTTAATTTTATTGGTTGCCTGTTTCAATTTTACCAATACAGCCATTGCTACTTCCAATAGGAGATTAAAAGAGATTGGCGTAAGAAAAGTGCTCGGAGGCAACAGAAGACAATTGATTCTTCAGTTTTTGGCTGAAAATCTCACCATATGTTTTCTGGCCATTGTCATGTCCTTGCTTATAGCTCAGTATTTGGTGCCGGCTTATAGTGCCATGTGGGAAGGGATGGATCTGGAAATGAACTTCTCAGAGGATTATATGTTGTACATTTTCTTAGTGGGTTTATTGATTTTTACCACTCTGCTAGCTGGTTTTTATCCTTCGTTATATGTCAGTAAATATGATCCTGTAAGTATCCTTAGAGGCACGTTGAGCATTGGGGGGTCTGGAAAACTGACTAAGATACTTTTGGCTTGCCAATACACTTTTACCGTAATTGCCATGTTTGCTAGTGTCGCGTTTGTACAAAATGCCCGCTATCAGGATACTTTAGATATGGGATATGATCGTGCCCAGGTGCTAGGTGTAAGTGTATTGAATGACAATGAGTACCAAAAAACTATGGCATCCATGCTGGCTAATCCAGACATTGAAGCAGTAGCTAGTGCCAAAAATCATATTGGAAGAGGTAATTATGGAGCCACCCTACTGAATGAAGATATCGAGGTTGATGCCAACATGATTGATGTTGGGATTGGTTATCTGGAGGTTATGGGATTGGAAATATTACAAGGACGATCTTTCTTAAAAGAATTGGAAGCTTCGGATAGTGATGCATCCATCATTCTAAACGAAAAAGCTGTGGAAGCCTTTGGCTGGACTGATCCTGTAGGAAAAAGAGTAGCGATTAATGATACGACGACACTAACTGTGGTTGGGGTAATTAAAAACTTCTACATGTATGGGTTTTGGGCGCCGATTGAGCCAGTGGGGATCACGTTGAAAAGCTTACGTTTTGAAGATGATGGAACGAATAGCTTTGTTGTGGCTCGTACTAGTGTAGATAAGATAAGAAATGTCTACGATGATTTGGAGTCTGATTGGAATGACCGAATACAAACCAAAATATTTAATGGGTTCTTTCAAGACGATTTTCTTCGTCAGGCCAGAGAAATCAATGATAATATCACTATGATTTTTGGTTTCTTGGGTGTTGTAGCCTTCATTCTCTCATGTCTGGGATTATACACCTTGGTGTCAATCAATTTGATGAAACGAGTTAAAGAGATTGGAGTAAGGAAAGTACTAGGTAGTAGTATTGGTCGTATTGTGTACTTAATCAACAAGGACTATTTCCTCCTTTTGGTTATTTCCTCATCACTAGGGGTGACATTCGGATATTATTTAATTGATGGACTCATAGCCGAGATATTTACTCACTATAAATCCATGGATGTGATCACTTTCTCCACTCCAATTTTGATGATCGTACTAATCTCATTGACTATAGCCAGTTTAAGAACATTCAAATTCGCCCAAGTAAACCCTGTGACTGCATTACGATATGAATAAAGAAAAATGATTGATGAGCAAATTAAGGTCTGGAATTTACCAGGCCTTTTTTGTATAAAAAAGGTTCCAAGCGTTAGCTCGAAACCTTCATGTTTACACCTAATAATGTTCAATTACCTGATTAATTTCAGTATCTCAGTTTAGCTGATTGCAAGACCCTGTTCGGAGATTAGTAGGTAGATGCTTCATTTAGAATCTTAAAGTTGGGGATTGTCGAATCCCCAACTTAATCAACGCCGACTGCGTTGAATGTTTGCTGCTCAGGCAAATATTTTTAGTTGGTAAACGCTATGGTGCCAGCCTCAGCTGTTTCTCCAATAGTTACCACAATATCTTCAACGTCTACTGTTGTAAAACCGCTTTCTTCTGCAGGTACCGCACTTATGGTATAGGTGCCAGCATCCAACGCACGGATTAAAAATTCTCCCTCTTCATCAGGGTAAGAAGAAATACTGTCTTCCCCCACAATCGCATATACTACCGTTGCTGTCTCAGCAGGACTGATGGTTCCGTGGATCGCACCAGTTGTAGCTTCCATTTGTGCTCTGATTACTGGCTTCAAGTTGTATTTCCCCGAATTGCCCGCTTTTACCACTGACTTGGCCGCATCAAAATCAAGTACAAGCTTATATGTGATGCCTGCTTGGATATCTGCATCAACGTTTATTTTTAATCCACTTTGGGACCCAGATGGTACCGTTAGTGGTGTTTCTTGACCATCTACAGTGAGTATGTTTCCATCTCCAAGAATGAGTCTAACTTGACCCAATTTCCCTTCTGGCAGCTCAATTTCACCCAAAAATTGTTCTTCACCGTTAGTCAGCAACAATAAGTCATACACACCAGGTTCGGCACTTTCTAAAGACTGCCATCCGCCTTCATCATCCGCTTTTGAGCTGACATTTATCTGAACATCTTGGAAGTCAATATTTACTGCGTCGTAGTTAGCCGGTGCATCGACCAAGGCCACCTGAATTTTGGCCATCCCACCGTTGTCGCTGCAACTTGAAAGAATAATAATTGGCAAGAGTGCTAGTAAATAAAGATTTTTTATTGTGTTCATATTTTTTGTTTCAACTAAATTTCCAATAGCTGTTTATGTGATTTTTTATTCAAGTATCAATTCAATATCGACCTTGGTTTTCTCTCCAATTTGTATGTCAATGTTTTCTACTGTTTCAGCTAGGTAGTCATTTTGTTCTGCGGTAATGGAGTACGTGCCGGGTAAAAGCCCCATAACTGTGTAATTACCGTCTGAATCCGTGAAGGTTGATGTATTTAATGTATCAGCAGCGAAGACAGAAAGCTGCACACCTTCAATAGCAAGAGAACTGGATATATCGGTAACTTGTCCTGTTAATTCGCCAGATTCTTTTGGCTGCGTGGCTTTAATGACTGGAGTGAAAATGAACCCCTTGATAGACGATATGTTTTTCACATTTCCTTGTGCCTTAAAGGATCGGCTGACATCAAAATCCAACAATAATTCGCTATCCTCTCCTTCTGCTATTTCTAGCGCAGAAGGAAATTTCACTTTAATGCCAGATTGTTCTCCACTAGGAATTTTTAGATCAAATATTCTGTCATCAGTGAGTAAGACGCTAGACTTAATCACCCTCATTCGAATTTGGTCATAAGACCCAGTAGGAATTTCCATGTCTACAAGCGTAGTTGTGATCCCATTGGTCAAGTCAAGAAGATTGAAGGACATTTCTTCTTCTGATAGAAGAATGAACTCCTCTTCTTTGTTCACTGTCTTAAGTTCTATTTTGTCAATAGTAACGTTCGCCTCTACAACAAATTCAAAAGGAAATGGCGCATCGGTCATTTTCACTCTTAAGGTAGAAGTATTAAATACAAAGTCTTCAGGCTGATAGTATTTTTCGTCCCCTTCGTCGCACAATGAAATGGCAGAAGAGAGTAGGTTTTCTAGTTCTAAGTTGGATGAGATGGATTGTACTTCACCTTCGCTGGAAGTAAGGCTGATTGGATAGGACAAAGAGGCGAGATGGTCAGCACTCAGTCTATTAAATACTTGATATAATTCCTGATCACTATCAACGCCGGTAGTACTAGATCTTTGATTCTGGGTGTCGTAGATAGCAATAGAAAGAGGAAAATTGAATCTATAGCATTCGATGTCTTCGTCGTCACCACCTTCCACAGATCGTGCAACAACCGCTTCAAGTTCGTTGATGTCATTTAAGATCACCTCACGGTAGTCAGACAAATATCCTCTGACGGGATATACCAACTGAATGCTGTCTGGTAAGTACCTTTCTTGGTTATAGATGGTCTGTATATTTTCAAAATCAGCTTCAGACGAAATCGTAAGAGCTTGTCCGTTTGCGATGACATCAACAGGAAGTTGTAGCGAAAGCGCACTAGTATTGTCTAGAATGTTGTCGTATGAGCCGTCCTTTAGAGTGGCAGAAGAGATTAGACCAGACAGATCAGAAGCAAAAGAGATGTTGCTCTCTGCAGATTGATTGACTTCATGTAAGTCCTCCTGGCAGGCCAAAATGGCCAGCATCAAGGTCAGAATTGAAATTAATACTCGAATCTTTGAAATCATACGATTGTTGTCATCTTTGTGACTCGGATATAAAACAGACGACTGGGTAAAATTCCTACCAGTCGTAGATAATTTTTTCGATGAAAGTCACAAAGTCAGATTGCATATGTAATGAGGAGCTATTTCATTCTCTGTTTAAGAAATATGCTAAGGACTTGCATGACTTTTTGTATTACAAGTATGGACCCGACTGTCATCCTAAGGACTTAGTTCAGGAAGCTTTCTTAAAATTATGGGATAATTGCAAGAATGTTCAGGAAGAAAAGGCGAAATCCTATCTTTTTACTGTAGC
Organism: Reichenbachiella sp.; assembly: GCF_033344935.1. Lineage (NCBI taxonomy): Bacteria > Pseudomonadati > Bacteroidota > Cytophagia > Cytophagales > Reichenbachiellaceae > Reichenbachiella > Reichenbachiella sp. Next base: position 1,488,914 of record NZ_JAWPMM010000001.1, read on the forward strand.
TAATAACCTCACACTCAATGTAATCTCAAAACAAAAGACTATCTTGAAGTATAAAAACGAGGGTAAAAGCAGCAATACATCCGAATCTCCTCAGTTCCTTCTTGAAGAAAAAGAATATCTAGATCGTTTACAGGATGCATTGAATAGCCTAACCGAGGATCAGCGCGTGACCTTCATGCTCAATAGAGTGGAAGGTAAAAAACATAAGGAGATAGCAGAAATGTTGGGTATCTCTAGAAAAGCAGTAGAGAAAAGAATCTATAAGGCTCTTGCGATTTTGAAAACCAAGGTAGAAGGCATAAAATGAAACTACCGGTAGGAATTTTTTATATACACCTGTTATATCTCATGTAAGTCTAAGCATGAAAGAGGAAGATTACATAAAAAAATGGCTGGACAGCTCTTTGTCTGATGAAGAAAAAAGATTGTTTGCTCAACCGAAAAAATTTGAGGTTGATGTGAGTATGTCTGAGGCTTTGTCTCGGTTTAGAGCTGAGGAATACGATGTAGACAAGGAATACGATTTTTTTAGAGATAAAAAATCTGATTCAAAAAAGTCTCCCGTCAATCGTTCGTTTGTATGGCTCAAAATAGCGGCCATTTTCATCATGGTATTAGGGTTTGTTGCGTATATCACTTCTAGTTTTTACTCTTCGGATGTGGATCTGTTAGCCACCAAGATGGAATTATCCCTACCTGATGACACCAAAGTAATTCTCAATGCGGAATCTAAGCTTTCCTACGATGAAGACAGTTGGAGTGAAAAAAGACAGGCAATTTTAGAAGGAGAGGTTTTTTTCTCCGTGACCAAAGGATCTCGTTTTGATATTGTGAGTCAGTCGGGTAAGGTAAGCGTTCTGGGTACTTCTTTTAATGTAAAAGATAGAGAAGGTTTTTTCGAAGTAAAATGCTATGAAGGTTTGGTGAAGGTAGAAGTAGATGGTGAAGAATTTTTGCTTACCGCTCAGCAGGCTTATCGAATGATAGATGGTCGAGGCCAAAAAATAGCGTTTTATGAAAAAACACGTCCATCCTGGACGAAAGGGGCAAGTTCATTTGAAAAGGAGCCCTATATACAGGTAATTAAAGAGTTGGAACGTCAGTATGGTGTTTCGATTTCTTATCAAAATATCAACACTCAACGAAGTTTTAGTGGGAAATTCACCCATTCTGATCTTACTTTAGCACTAGAGTCCATTACCAAACCATTGAATATTGGTTTTAAGGTAGCTGGACAGGAAGTAAGATTATCTAGTGACATCAAGCAAAACTAAAGTTCTCATTGTCTTTCTTATTGGGTTGATGAATTACAATTCGTTGGCGCAATCGATGGATGCATCGGTCAGTTTGATTGAAGAACTGAAACGTCTGGAGAATAAGTTCGGTATCACCTTTTCTTATCTTGATGAAAATATCCTGGGTGTAACTATTGACCCTGTCTCAAATGAGCAATCGCTTAATGAAAGTCTGCAATGGCTAGAAAGCCAAACTTCATTGAAGTTTCACCAAATTGATGAGCAATTTTATGCCATTAGCCAACGCATTGAAGTAGTCACAAAATTTTGTGCCTATCTAAAAGATGCTGAATCCAAAGAACCTATCTCACAAGCATTGGTAATTGCTGACACATTAAGGGCTGTAAGTAATGAACTGGGTTACTTTGAGATTTTAGGAAGCGTATCTCAAAACCTTGAAATCAGCCATATTGGTTACAATAGCTCTATTCTAGAAATTGAGAAAGCAAGCACGACGGATTGTGAGATTTTACTGTTGCAACCCAAAATTGCTACTTTAGAAGAGGTAACTGTGTTCAACTACATGGCCAAAGGCATCGAAAAAAATGTTAAAGGCGAATACGCTATCCATAGTCCGCAGTTGCAGGTTTTGCCTGGTTTGATTGATGCCGATGCATTTCAAAGCTTACAGTTCTTACCTGGAATTTTTAGTGCAGCTGAGTCAGTGTCAGACATCAACGTCCGTGGTGGCACGAATGATCAAAATCTAATGCTGTGGGATGGTATTCGTATGTATCAAACGGGGCACTTCTTTGGTTTGATATCTATTTTTAACCCGTACTTCGTAGATCATGTCACTCTTACGAAAAACGGAACTACCGCCCGGCTGGGAGAGGCTGTGTCCGGAACAATTGCTGTGGATACTGATGATGAGGTGCCCGAAAATCTATCAATTTCGGGAGGGTTCAATTTACTGAACGCAGATATGGTTGCCTATATTCCAGTTTCTCAGAGGACCTCTGTGTCCATGTCTGTCCGAAGATCAATTTCAAGTTTGCTGCAGACACCGACTTATGATAAATACTTTGATAGAGCTTTCAGTGCTATTGAATCGTCTATTAATGCTCAAGCGGATTCTCTTGTTGGCGAAGTACAGAATTTTGATTACTATGATATAGGCTTGAAAATCAATACCCAAATAAGTGATAGAGATGAAGTTAGTTTTAGCCTGCTAAATGTATCAGATGATTTGACTTATCAAGAGTCAATAGTTTCAAGTGCTATGCAAACTAAATCAAGCGCTATCAATCAGCAGAGTACAGCGACGGGTTTTGCTTATCGCAAAATATGGACAGAAAAGGTAAATACACTTTTATCGGGATACTTATCTAAGTATCAATTATCAGCTCAAAATTCGGATCTTGTCAATAATCAAAGGTTGGAGCAGGAAAATACAGTGTTGGACTGGGGAGTTAAACTTGATCTACAGGCCTCTTTTTCTGACAAAATCCGACTAAGCACAGGCTATCACTTTGATGAGATCGGTGCAACGAATCAGGATGAAATTGATAACCCCAATTTTTCAAGAAAAATTAAAGAAGTACTGCACAGCCATGTGTTGTACGTAGAAAGCAATTTAGTATCCGACTCAAAAGAAACGAGTCTCACAGCAGGACTAAGGACTAATTACTATCAGCAATTGGATCGGTTTTACTTAGAGCCGCGCTTGACTTTAAACTATAAACTAACAGAAAAATGGTCTGTGGATCTGGCCGGCGAATATAAAAGCCAGACCACCACTCAGATAATAGATTTGCAGAATGACTTCCTCGGGGTGGAAAAGCGAAGGTGGGTTTTGGCGAACAATGATGATATTCCCATAGTCCGGAGTAAACAAGCTTCTGTAGGAATTCAATACGCCTACAATAAAATATTGATGAGTTTGGAGGGCTATCAAAAATATGTGGATGGTATTGTGACCTCGAGTCAATCTTTTCAAAATCAGTTTGAGTTGATTCGATCACCAGGAGCGTATGAGGTGACAGGAATGGATGCCTTGATCAACGTTACGTTTGATAACCTATCCACTTGGGTGAGTTATACATTGTCTAGAAACTATAGTGAGTTTAAGGAACTGCTTACCGAGAAGTTTCCTAGCAACATAGATATTCGACATTTTGTAAGTAGCGGTATCAACTACTCCAGTAAAAGATTCGAGTGCTCTGTCGGGTTTAATTGGCATACAGGCGCTCCATATACAGCACCGGAGGAGGCTGTGCCTGTGGTAAATGGTGTGCTCAACTATCAGTTTCCGAATAGCTCTAATCTGAGCGATTATTTTCGGCTTGATTGGTCTGCCAAGTACAAGTTTGACTTGGGAAAGAAAGCGAAGGGACTATTGGGTTTTTCCTTATGGAATATAACCAATCATAATAATGAGGTGAATGCCTATTATTTGTTGGATGAAGACGATCATCCAGTTCAAATTATTGAGAGAGGTCTAGGTTTTACTCCCAATGTGAGTGCTAGAATAACCTTCTAACAGAATCTTAATTATTGATTAGTTTTAGGTTTAAACCAAAAACCAATCAATCATGCTCAGCCACTACCTCAAAGTTGCCCTACGCAATCTCTCTCGTAACAAGGTCTTTTCTTTTATTAACATCCTAGGTTTAGCCGTCAGCATGGGTGTTTGCCTGCTGATCTATCAATACATTCATTTTGAAATGAGTTTTGATGATTTTCATGAGAAGAGTATTTATCGATTGACACGAGAGGATTTTAGAGGAGGTGAAATCATAGACCGAGGCATTAGTGTGCAAGAAAACTTAGGTCCGTTAGGGTTGGATGCAATTCCAGAAATTAGAAATATGGTACGTGTCCATGATTCATTTGAGGATTTGGTGTTTACTACAAAGGGAAAGAAGAAAGTTTTTCAAGGAGCCAACTACTGGTATGTGGACTCCACCTTTTTTGACGTCTTTACCTTCCTTCTTAAATACGGCAACGCAAAAAATGCACTTACTGAATCTCATCATATAGTCATAACTGAAGAGATAGCTGTGAGATATTTTGGAAACGTAGACCCCATAGGTAAGGAGATCGAAATTCATGGAGGGTCGTTAAGTGGCTCATTTACAGTAAGTTCTGTTCTATCATCCATTCCAACCAATAGCCATTTGCAGTTTGATTTTTTGATGCCCATGGAATTCCTGACAACGAATTGGCGAATGTATCGAGAAGGAAATGGCTGGGATCAGTACAGCTTTGCTACATACATTGAGCTCGATGGTAAATCCAATCTATCATCAGTGGAGTCCAAATTTGATCAAATTATTTTGGACCAAGTTGGCGAAGAGTTGTTGCAGCACGAGGAGCAAGTGAAGATTTATTTGCAGGCCGTATCTGATATACATCTGTATTCTGATTTTCCTGACGAACTGGTGCATAATGGTGGGAACAAACAACAAATACAATTTTACGCCTTGATTGCGATTTTTATTCTGGTTATCGCTTGGGTCAATTATATTAATTTGTCCACCGCTCAATCTTTGAAAAGAATTAAGGAAATAGGCGTACGCAAATCCATTGGGGCTTTTAAAAGACAATTGGTAATGCAATTCATGACCGAAAGTCTAGTGCACAATCTGATAGGCGGTTTGGTAGCGTTAGGTTTGGCTCATTTATGCTTGCCAGTTCTCAACGAGTTCATTGGCCAGACCTTATCATTTAGCTTGTTCTATTCCATTGAGTTTTGGTTGATTTATGCTTTGGTGATTATACTGGGGGCATTGTTGGCTGGGGCGTATCCTGCTTTTGTGGTGGCAGGGTTTCAGTCGATTGGTTTGATGGGATCTAAAAATAATTCCTCTGTAGGAAGCGCAAGTTTCCGAAAGGGGTTGATTGTTTTTCAATTCATGATTTCCATTTTGCTGGTATCTGGAACTTACGTGGTTCATCGTCAAACGAGCTATATGATGAATCAAGATTTAGGAGTGAACATGGAGGAGGTCTTGGTGGTGAATGGACCTCGAGTGGTGCTCAAATTGGATCGTGACATTCAATTGTCAAAATTTAAAAATTTCAGAAATCAGCTGACAGCTCATCATTCTATCATGGATGTTTCAGGTTCGAGTCATACTCCTGGGCAAAAATTTAGCTGGGTAGGAGAAATCAGAAAACTCGGAACACCTCGAGAGGCGTATAAAAATGGCTACGTGGTTTTTACGGACTCGCACTTTGCAAATACCTACGACCTGCAATTTGTATCGGGAGGCGGATATGAATCGCACATGACCTCCTATGAAGATGGTTTGATTATCAACGAAGCGGCAGTTCGAGCTTTTGATTTAGGGACTGCGGAGCAAGCTTTGAAAGAGCAATTGATTGTGAGCATAGGAGATACATTAAGGATTTTAGGTGTGGTAGCGGACGTTCACTGGCAATCGCTAAAAGATGCGCATTACCCCATGGTATTCGCGTTGCATCAATTTGATAATGTGGTTTTTTCAGCCAACGTGAAAACTAATGACATGCAGGAGACACTTGCGATGGTTCAGACAGCTTATCAAGAGAATTTTCCCAATGATCCGTTCAGCTATCATTTTTTAGACGAATCATTCAATCGCCAATACCAAGCCGACCTTCAATTCGGAAATCTGTTTGCTGCTTTTTCTGCACTAGCCATCTTCATTGCCTGTCTAGGCTTGTTTGCCTTGGTGTCATTCTCAGCCACATTGAGAATGAAAGAAATCGGCATCAGAAAAGTACTGGGAGCGAAAATCGGCCATTTGATGATGCTATTGTCGAAAGAATATCTGTACCTGCTACTGATTGCGAATGTACTTGCACTCCCTGCGGTCTGGTACTGGGGTAGCGACTGGCTCAACAACTATGCATTCAAAATTGACATGAATATCGACCTGTTTGTTATTCCTGGTCTGATGCTTCTCGTTATTTCCACTTTCACCGTCAGCTATCAAACCTTCTCCACAGCCAAGGCGAATCCAGTGGATTCGTTGCGGTCGGAATAGAAACGAAAAACCCCATAGGTTTTGAAAACCTATGGGGTTTAATACTAATTTTTTAGCGAAAGCTTATCCTAAAGCAATCTGCTTCATGGCAGTCATCGCGCCTCTTAGCTCACCGCCTACGTACTCGATGTCGTGGCTTCTCAATATTTCGTTGATCTGAATCAACGTCACATTGTCCACGCCATTGTCGATACCGTCGTTGTAGTCTTTACCGATGATGTTGGTAGAAACTGTTTTCATGAAGTCAGCCAACAAAGGCTTACAAGCATGATCGAACAAGTAACAGCCGTACTCAGCCGTATCAGAAATCACTCGGTTCATTTCGAATAATTTCTTTCTAGCAATCGTGTTGGCGATTAATGGCGTTTCGTGAAGCGACTCGTAGTATGCAGAAGCACCTTGGATACCCGCTTCAGTCATGGTTTCGTAAGCCAACTCAACACCAGCTCTCACCATAGCTACCATCAACAAGCCTTTGTCATAGTACTCTTGCTCGGAGATGTCGATGTCTGCAGGAGCAGTTTTTTCGAAAGCAGTTTCGCCAGTAGCTGCTCTCCAGCCTAGGAGGTTTTTGTCATCGTTAGCCCAGTCAGCCATCATTGTAGAAGAAAACTCTCCAGACATGATGTCGTCCTGATGTTTCTGAAACAATGGTCTCATGATGTCCTTCAACTCTTCAGAAATCTCGAAACACTTAACTTTTGCCGGGTTCGAAAGTCTGTCTAGCATACCAGACACACCACCGTGCTTCAAAGATTCTGTGATTACTTCCCATCCGTACTGGATGAATTTAGCAGCCCATCCAGCGTCAACACCTTCAGCTACCATTTTGTCGAAGCAAAGGATAGATCCAGTTTGCAACAATCCACAAAGGATCGTTTGCTCACCCATCAAATCCGACTTTACTTCAGCTACGAAAGACGATTTTAAACATCCTGCTCTGTGTCCGCCAGTAGCAGCAGCATAAGCCTTAGCTTCTGCCCACCCTTTACCCTGAGGGTCATTTTCTGGGTGTACAGCGATCAAGGTTGGTACGCCAAATCCTCTTAAATATTCTTGTCTTACTTCTGACCCTGGAGACTTAGGTGCCACCATGATCACGGTCAAATCTTCTCTGATTTGCATGCCTTCTTCCACGATGTTGAATCCGTGAGAGTAAGAAAGCGTAGCGCCTTTTTTCATCAAAGGCATCACAGCAGATACCACGTTGGTGTGTTGCTTGTCTGGCGTCAGGTTGATCACCAAATCAGCCGAAGGAATCAATTCTTCGTAAGTGCCTACAGTGAAACCAGCCTCTGTTGTATTCACGTAAGATGCTCTTTTCTCATCGATAGCTGCTTGTCTCAAAGCATAAGAGATATCCAATCCAGAATCTCTCATGTTCAATCCCTGATTTAATCCCTGTGCACCAGCACCAACAATTACAATTTTCTTTCCTTTTAGCGCTTCTACGCCGTCTGCAAATTCAGACCCATCCATAAATTCCGCCTGACCCAATTGATTCAATTGCTCTCTTAGCGGTAATGTGTTAAAATAATTTCCCATATCTTTTTTTGTTTTTTAATGCTTTATTTGGTCTTTAGTCATCCCGTAGCGACAAGGCTTGCGAAGGGATCTTCTTAGCTTCTTGCAGTCTGCTGATAACTAAGGAGATTTCTCCAGTCGTTCCTCCTTGCGAAATGACAGTACTAATTCTCACAATACAAAGATGATGGGGCTTTCGCCAACTATTGTGGTGGAAAAATGAAAAGTTTAGGTACTTTTCAACGATTCTCTCGATAGTTCAGTGGTGTGATGCCTTCAGATTTCTTGAAAAACTTAGTGAAATACGACTGATCTTTGAAATTGAGATGATCGGCTATTTGTGTAATGGAATAGTCCGAATACTTCAATAACCGCTTGATTTCAATGATTTGTTTTTCCCGGATCAGCTCCTTTGAGGTTTTAGAAGTCCGTTCTTTGACTAGATGCGTCAGATGGTTTTCACTGACGTTGAGCAAATCTGCGTAGTCTTTGATGCTGAGATTCTGTTGGTATTTTTCCTCGATCAATTCACGAAAACGTTTGACCAGCACATGTCCCTTTTGCTTTACGCCTTCGAGGTGCTCCGGTGGGTATAGCCTTTCACACGAACACAGGATCAATTCTAACAGCGCATGAGAAAGCTCATAGCTTCCTTGATCCGGCTTGCTCATTTCTTCACAGCCTTTTTTGAACAGAGACTCTAAAAAGGCCTGATCCGACGGGTCTTTGATCAAAAGGGGAGGGTTGTCCTGTTTTACATTGAAAAAGAAAGGGTATTCCAAAAGTTTATTCTGATTGCTCTTGTCGAGCAAATAATACTCACCCGTAAATAGAAAAATATATCCAGCTACATCTTCAGACAATTCCAACTTGTGCGCCTGTCCCGGACTGAGAAAGAAAATGCAGGGCGGTTGAATGTCGTAGCTGTTGTTGTCGATGATATGCACGCCAGAGCCACGTGTGAGGAATAGCACCTCAAAAAAATCATGGCAATGCGGATATTCTACCTCAAAGTGGCGATTGGCATCGAATACTTCCACCTGGTAGGGTTTTTCTCCACCTGCTTTAAATTTTTCAATACTATAAACGGGTATGCCTTTCATGTGGGGTAAAGATAGTCACCACACCTAAATCCTCTCCTCAAGGTGAGGACTTTTCTTGCTTCTCCGATGGAGAAGCGTCGTGATTGAGTTGCTGCAAAATCTTAAGTTTCACCCATTCCAGTTCGTTCATTACATCTTCATTTTTGAACCTGATGACCTTTATTCCTAGCTCTTCAAGTTCGTGTGTTCTTCCTTTGTCTATTTCTGCTTGTTCCTGTCCAGAGTGATAGCCGCCATCTACTTCAACAATGAGTTTGAATTCATGACAATAAAAATCGGCGATAAACTGAGAAATGGGATGTTGTCTCCTGAATTTGTGTCCTTCCAGCTTTCGATTCCGAAGTGCATCCCATAGTATCTTTTCGGCTGGCGTCTGTTTTTTTCGATTGGCCTTCGCAAACTCAAAAAGTTTGCTACTTGCTCCTTTGTGTAGATTGTTCATTTTAAGTTGGTTAGTGTTCCCTTCTCCCGGGGAGAAGGGCTAGGGTTGAGGAATTTACCAATCAAAAATGAAAAAGGCAATTTGACAATTGAAATGCTGAAATTAGATTTCCCTCATCAATCCAGTCGACCCTTCCTCCCCCGGAATCAACTCAAAACTATTGGTAGGCGTGAGGCCGGGCTCCAGTCTGTGAGATACATAGATGATGGTGGTTTCACCCTCATGAGCGATGCGATTGATCAGATCGGTCATTTGAGCGGCACTTTCGTCGTCCAGGTCTACCGAGGCTTCGTCTAGGATGAGCAGCGGCGGATGCTTCACCATGGCTCTGGCAATCATGATCATGCGCTGGTGGCACATGGACAAATCAATAAACGGTTTCTCATTCAGATGAGCCAGTCCGATAAAGTCTAACCAAGCATTGGCTAACTTGATTTGCTGATCGGAGGCAATATGATAGAGGCCGACCGAATCAAAAAAACCGGAGATAATCATATCACGAACCGTTTGCCTTCTTTTGAATTGAAAGGTCATGTTGGTGGTGAAGTAGCCCACTTTTTGCTTGATCTCCCAGATGGTTTCGCCTGTGCCTTTTTGCTTGCCGAAGAGTTTGATGTCTTGCCCGTAGGCCTTCGGGTTGTCGCCCGTGATCATGGTGAGCAGGGTCGTTTTGCCACTGCCATTTGGGCCGTATAGATGCCAGAATTGGCCTTTGTTGATTACCCAACTGATGTTGCTCAGGATGCATTTATCCAGGTAGGATACGCTCACTTGGTTAAATGCCACCAATGGATTGTCATGCTCAGACACGGCATGCAGTGGAGGCGGTAGCGGATGCTCGTTTTTAGTCGTATTTGATCTTTGTGTTTGTTTTTCCTTTTTTGAAATAGCACCATTTTCATAAAGAAAAGAATCTTTCAAAAAGCCTAAATGATCATCGTCGCGTGAGTAAATGTTGATGATGCTGAAGTTCTTCGATTGCGCTTCCAGTTGGTTTGTAATTCTTTCTCGGGCAGCCATATCTAGATTGTCCAACAAGTGATCCAGTACCAATACTTCAGGCTTCAACGAAAGTGTGTATTGTAGAAATGCTTGCTTGCGTTCTCCAGAAGACATCGAGTGTAGAAATTGTCCACTCTGTTTCAGAATGGCGTCATTGTCATGGATCAGTTCTTCATCTATAAACCTAAGAATGGTCTTAGGAGAAAGTATTTCGACTTTTTTACCATCTAGCCACTGCAAGTTTTCTATGTATCTTTTATCAAGCAGTCCTGCGATCAAAGGTTGGCGTTCAGGCGCTTTCGAAAGTTTTATATTCCAGAGGTGATTGATTTGCTGCATAGTAAAGTCAGACATTTGTCTGATGCAAATATGCATGGATCATGGAAAATTCTCCCTACGCTTTGATTTTGATCCCAATGATTTGTGGTAAAATACCTTCTACGCCTTTTAATTGGATCAGAATAGTATCTCCCGCACGCAAGGAAGAATAAATGTTTTGAATTTTTAGTGTTTGGTTAGATAGGACATCGTCGAATCGATGAGCATAAATGCTGACCCCACTTCTCACAAGGTTGATTTCTACTTTAGTATTTCGATACCCAAGTTCCTCAATCAAGTCTTTACGAATGACATATCGCAATGTATTTGCATTATTGGGTTGATTGATTTCAGTAAGGCTTACACCCGATGTGTACGCGATCTCTTTTTCGCCCCAATAAAATTTTAATCTATCCTCGCTTCGAAAGCCTGTGCATAAAACAAAGAGAACTAATGGAATTAAAACGCTTTTAATATTTTTCATTTCTTTCGAATAGTTGGACTTTCAATGTATGGAATAATTTGGTCCTAAATAAGGGTTGACGGACGGATAACCGCTATCAAGTGACAAACAATAATATAGTCTGACTGTGGAGCATATTCCCCAATTGAGTCGAGAATGGAACACACTGGTTTATAGAAATCTGTTGAAAATGCTAGTAGGGGCCTATTTGCCTCTTGGATTGATTTTTTCTTTAATAGACGTACACTGCGAAGTACAGCATTAAAGACACAATCATGAAAGACATAAAAAACTTATTAGTTCCCATAGATTTTACCAAAGAATCAGTGGCAGGTTTAAAGGCTGCCAATCAGTTTGCGACAAAATTTAAAGGCAAGGTACACGTTGTGCATTTCCTTCCTTATCATCCAGTGGTTACACCGGTATATCCTGGAGACAATTCTATGAGTGTCAATAAAGTAGTGCAGGAACAGCAAATGGAACGCGAAAAGATCCATGTGCTAAGAAAGCTGAAAACGGAAATGGATCTCTATTTGAGTGAAGACTTGAGAGGTCAGATCTATATAGTAAGTGATACGCTCAATTCAGGGATGAATGACTTATTAGACGATATTAAAGTAGACTTGATTGTATCGGGTACTTCTGGGAGTAGCAATTTAATTGAGAAATTCTCTGGAAACAATACCGAAAAAATGATACGAAAGTCAGGTATTCCAGTACTGGCAGTATCTAATTATGCAGACGTTTCATTAGACGATGTGTTGATTGCTACTGACTTAAGTACAGAATTACCCACCCGTTTGTACGACATGTGTCGATTATTGGAAAATCACGGAGCGACCATTCATTTTGTAAATGTCAATACTACCGAACTGCTCAACGAGGCAGATATTTTGCCTAAAATGTCAGCTTTGGTTAAAGCATTAAAGATCAGAAATTTTAGAATCCATATAGTTTCAAACAAAGGAGAGGTAAACGGCATTATGAAAGTTGTCGATAAAATCCACCCAGGTTTGATCTTGATGAAAACGTATCAAAAATCCAGTTTCTGGACCTTCTTCGAGGGAAGCCTGGCAGAAAAGGTCATCCACGAAACAGAAGTACCAGTCCTGGTAGAACAGGTCTGATCTAGTGTGGAAAAATATCCCCACCCATTACGATATTGTTGAAATTCATTCTCTTTTAATTAGTCGATTTAAGGTTTAGAGCTATTTGGAGGCTGTTTTATCAAAAGGAATGATTTTGGCAACTCATTAATCAAATTGTAGGAAAGAGGAGAGTCCTCTTGATTGAAGTTTTAAATACAACATAGAATATGAATTTTAGAAATAGTAATAATTACACTCATCTTTTAACATTAGTGCTGATCATCACATTGGCCAGTTGCTCTTCGAACAACAACAAATCTGAAGCTGCAGAGGCTGTGGAAGAAGTGAAAGAAGAAGCGTTGGCAGCCAAGAAAAAGCTAAAAGGCGAATACAACGATGCGATTGAGGCTTTGGATAAGAAAATATCCAGTTTGGACAATGAGTTGGAAGGCGCAACAGATGAGACGAAAGAAGAACTAACGGCCACGCTGGATAAACTTAAAAAACAAAGAACTCATATGGCTAATGAACTCGTAGAGATCTCGGAATCAACATCAGAAAGCTGGGATGAGATTAAACAGGAGTCAGAGGAAGTGTTGATTGTCTATCAAGCAAAAATTGATAGCCTGACACTTGAAGCTGAAGAATTGATCAATTAAGCCAGCAGTGAAGAGGACCAAGCAAGCATTTGGTGAGCTTGGTTCTTTGATTTATTTAAAAGTGAATTAATAAAGAATGACAAAAATGGATATTAGAATCAAACAACTCATCGGAGAACTAAAATTGGCAGAAATTACCTACCGCATGTCTTCATTGCGCATGTCTGATCAACCCGCAAAAGATCAATTGATCACTTTGGCAGAACGGAAAATGAAATTCATCAAAGGGATCATAGACCAGCATGACGAAACTTTCGAAAGACTAATGTTAGAGGTTTTGGTCATGGTCAAACCGGAGCACGACAAATTAGAAATTGAACTAGATCATTTGCTTTTGCAAGGCTGGGAAACTGAAATCTTGGATTATTGTTTAGATAGAGAGAGTAAGATTGAAAAACTATACAAGCAGTTGATCACAGACGCCCAATATGATGAGTTTCTCAAAGCATTATTAATGAGTCAGCTTACTGATACAACCGACATCATTAATGAGTTGGAAGATACCAAAGCCGTTTTTGAATCTATATTTTCATTAGAATCTGCGATCTAGCTGTTGCGGTTTTACTTTGGCTTCCATCAATATTGAGCTAACTTGAGAAATATATTACACATGACCAAAATAAACTGAGATGCAGGCCAGAGCCCTCATTGTAGATGATGAAGACGACATTGGATTGATGGTTTCTCGAATCCTGACTAAAGAAGGGTTGGAAGCTGAACATGTCAATAGAATAACTGCAGCCAGGGTCAAAGTGCAGGAAGAAAAGTATCAGGCATACTTGCTTGATTTAAACCTTCCGGATGGAACCGGTTTTGACCTGATCCCACTCATTCGCGCTCAATCGCCTCATGCGCGTGTAATCGTGATTAGCGCGCATGATGGAGCTTATGAAATGCAGCGAGTAGAAGAGGAAAAGGTGCATTCATTCATCAAAAAACCATTTACCAAAAGCCAGATTATAGAAGCCATACAAGGGCTAGAATCGAGATAAACCTATATGAAAAAAATTCTCATAGTTGATGATGAGCCTGATATTTGCCTATTGCTCAAAAAGTATTTTACAAAGAAGGGCTACGAGGCCTTTAGCCAACCCAACGGCGAAGATGCTATCAAATGGCTAAAGGCTAATGAGGTGGATTTGGTAATCTGTGATTTCAAGTTGCCTGATTACACAGGACTAGAGATTCTCCAAAAAATCAAGATAATTAGTCCGGACATTCAGGTGATCATTATTACGGGATATTCGGATGTGAGAGTGGCAGTTGATGCACTTAAAAAAGGAGCATATGACTATGTAACCAAGCCGCTTTATCCAGATGAAATATTGGTCACTGTCGAGCAAGCTTTGAGTACAAAAACTCAACAATCGACTACTCAAACAGAATCAAATACAGCGTCAGAAAATCCTAAAAAACAAGTAGTCTCGCCCACAGACTACATAGCCGGAGTCAGTCATCAAGCGAAGGCTGTCATCAAGCATATTGACTTGATCGCAGCTACCGATATGTCTGTGGTGATTGAAGGCGAAACGGGAACCGGAAAAGAATATGTGGCTAAAGCGATACACGAAAAAAGCCATAGAGATAAAAAGCCCTTCGTGGCAGTAGACTGTGGTGCTTTGCCCATGGAATTAGCTGCCAGCGAATTATTTGGCCACGTGAAAGGTGCATTTACTGGAGCTGTGCAGGATAAAAAAGGCTGTTTCGAAAGAGCCAATGGTGGTACGCTATTTCTGGATGAAATAGGAAACTTGAGCTATGAAAATCAACTCAACCTGCTGCGGGTGCTGCAAGAACGTGTCGTGCGAAAAGTGGGAGGTGCAGAAGAGAAAGCAGTGGATGTGCGTGTCTTGGTGGCCACCAATGAAAACCTAAGAGAAAAAGTAAAGTCTGGCGAATTTCGTGAGGACATTTACTTTCGACTCAATGAATTTAAAATTGAACTGTCTGGACTCAAAGAGCGCCCCGATGATATTGAAGTATTCGCTCAGCACTTTTTGACATTGGCCAATCAGCAATTAAATAAAGATATAAAAGGATTTGCTCCTGATGTCATTCAGATATTCAGAACCTATAGCTGGCCAGGCAATTTGCGAGAGCTGAAAAATGTCATTAAACGTGGTGTTTTACTTTGCACAACAGATAAAATAGGTGCAGAGTGCTTACCCCAAGAGATCCTTACACCTATGGCTGCAGATGATGAAATGGATATGGTGTTCAGCGGTGGTATCCCATCAAGTTTGAAAGCCGTGGCCGAACAAGCCGAAAAGCAAGCCATCCTATTGGTGCTGGAAAAAACTAACAAGAATAAAAGTAAAACAGCCGAACTGCTCGGTGTGGATAGAAAAACGCTCTACAATAAAATGAGAGCCTACGGTATTGATGCTTAGTACAATGGACGTTGTTTTCTTAAATTACTGTCAAGATGAAATTTATCTTTTAGACATCTAACTTAAAAGCATTGGAACAGATCGAAGGATTGAATGAAGGCGCTGTAGAAAGACTACTCAAAAGTATTCTCGATAGCGCCTTTAATGGTATCATGACGCTCAAGGCGGTAAGAAACAATGAGGAAATCACTGATTTTGAGTGGCAGTTTGTCAACGATGTAGCCGAAGAAATTCTAGGATTTGATTCTAAGCAATTGTTGGACCATAAGCTGCTGGATGTATTGCCTCACAATAAAACCGATGGCCTGTTTGATAGCTACAAGCAAGTCGTTGAATCTGGTGAGCTAAAGACCTTCGAACAACATTATTCAGGAAACAATACGGATAAGTGGTACAAAATCGCCATTGTAAAAATGGGAGATGGTGTTACGGTTACTTTTCAGGATGTTTCTGATCTGAAAGAGGCTATTTTAGAAGTTGAGGCTAGGGAGAAAAAGTACCAAAAGTTATTTGAAGAATCGATTGATGCCATTTTCCAGGCCGATGCCAAATTTCGATTTTTAGATGTCAATAGTTCGCTGTTGGAGCTATTTAGATATAATGAAGAAGCTTTGCTCAAGCTTACGTTGAAAGACTTGATATTGGATCCTCAGGAATACAAAGGATTCAAAAAGACCTTGACCAATGACAAACGACTGGAGGAGTACGAACTCGAAATGCACGATGCAGAGGGTAATAAGAAGATTTGTATTGTCAACTGTGTCTTGCTGATCGATCCAGAGAGCAAAGAGAAAAGTTACATCGGAGTGATCAGGGATATGACCAAAAGACGACTGGCGGATAAAGAACTCGTACAAGCAGAAAAGCTTTCGATGACAGGAAAAATCGCCAGAACTATTGCGCATGAAGTTCGAAACCCACTCACCAATTTGACGCTGGCGTTAGAGCAACTTAGGGATGAAGTCACTGAAGAGATAGAAGATGCAGATCTTTATTTTTCCATTATCAAAAGAAATTCCGAACGAATTGGACAACTCATTACAGATCTACTTAATTCTTCAAAACCCAAAGATTTGAAGTTGGTAAAGCAGTCTGTAAATGCCGTTATTAATCAATCCATTGGCCTGGTTAGAGATAGACTGAACTTGCAAAACATGGTGCTGCATGAGGATCTACAAGAAGATCTGCCTGATATTGCATTGGATGCCGATCAAATGAATATTGCTTTGCTTAATCTCTTTATCAATGCGATCGAAGCCATGAAGCCGGATCATGGGGAACTACATGTATCTAGTTCGCTAGACGGAGATCGGGTAGTGGTAAAAGTACGAGACAATGGTAAGGGACTGAGCAAAGAGGACATGAGCAAGTTGTTCGAGCCATTCTTTACCGGTAAAACAGAAGGAACTGGATTGGGACTGACGACTGTTCAAAATATTGTGCGAAGTCACAAAGGAAACATCCAGGCCGAAAGTGAAGTCGGAAAAGGCACAATTTTCACCATTAGTTTTTCGACAGAGTGAGGAAAATATTTCCCAAATTCTTATTGATCTCCTCATAAATCTCCAAGAAAATGAATAAAAAGACGCCATAGAGCGTCATGCGGTCTTGGTACGTTATTCGCAACTCTTCTGGTAAATCAATAAAATCAGAAGATTATGGATAACAATATATTAGATATACAAAAACCGAAAAAGAAATCATACGCCTCACTTGGATATTCAAAGCTCGAAACCGCAGAGCTTGTAGATGTCATGAATAAGCTGTTGGCCAACTATGCGGTGCATTATCAGAAACTCAGAAATTTTCATTGGAATGTACGAGGTGGGGACTTCTTCGATATCCATGAGAAGTTTGAAGTTCAGTACAAAACGGCAAGTGTGATAATCGATGAGATCGCCGAAAGAATAAGGATTTTTGGTCAGATGCCGCTGAGTACGTTGAGAGAATTTCTTGACACCTCTGAAATTAAAGAATCAGGGACAGACCTCACCGGTCTGGAAATGGTAAGGGAGATAATCAAAGATTACCATATTCTATTGGAACATTTGTTTGCTACAATAGAAGTAGCTATTGAAAATGGTGACAGCGGTACCGAAGAAATGATGAAAGGCTATGTGAAACAAGTGGAGAAAGACCATTGGATGCTCACCGCCTTTGCTCACCAGGGATAACCCAAAACAAGAAACTTAATATAAATGCCTCAAAGGTTTTGGGGCTATTCACTAAAAATAGATAAACATGAAAGCGTTAAAATTTATAGCATCATTTGTAATAGGAGCAGGAGCAGGATTAGCAGCAGGATATTTGACAGCGCCAAGGAGTGGCAAAGAATCAAGAGAGAAGTTGGTAGATGAGTCTAAAGAATACAAAGATGCTTTGGAGAAGGCGGCGACTCAGAAATTGGCCGAAGCCAAAACAATATTGAACAAAACCATTAAGGAAAAATCAGCGCAAGGCAAACAGATCCTTGATCAAGTGGCTGAAAAAGCAACGATGTAAGCTGAAAAAAATTAAGTAGCGAGGATAAACCCAGAGCGTATTTCAGGCCATGGAGCTATCCTCGCTGCCATTTTTTAGTTTATTAAACCCTCATTATAATGGAATTCAATTTGAACAAAGCAATAGAAATTTTAAGTGGAAAACTATCCAGCTGGCTAGAGGCGCTCACCGCCTTGCTGCCCAATATGGTAGTGGCAGTATTTGTACTCGTAGTGTCATATATCGTCGCACGAATGTTGAAGATGGCGGTCAACAGACTGATGGCTCGGTTTTCAGCCAAAGAAGCAATCAATAGTCTGTTTACTACACTGGTTTATTTAACCACCCTAGCTATTGGTTTGATGGTAGCGCTAAATGTGTTGCACTTAGAGCAGACGGTGACCTCGCTATTGGCTGGTGCTGGTATTATTGGTTTGGCACTTGGTTTTGCCTTTCAGGACATTGCCGCCAATTTTATTTCAGGCGTTTTGATAGCATTCAGAAAGCCTATTCAATTGGGTGACATTATTGAGACCAAATCTTTTATGGGGACGGTGGAGAAAATAGATCTCCGAGTGACTATGTTAAGAACTTTTCAAGGCCTGCATGTGATCATTCCAAATAAAGATGTGTTCCAATCGCCTGTAACGAATTATACTAAAACCTCTGATCGAAGGATTGATTTAGAGGTGGGCGTTTCTTATGCCGACGATCTGGAGAAGGTAAAACAGGTAGCCATTGAAGCGGTATCAGAATTGCCCTACTTATTGCCCAACAAAGAAGTCGAACTACACTACACGGCGTTTGGTGATAGCTCTATCAATTTCAAATTGATGATTTGGGTTCATTATCCAAATGAACCTGGTTATTTAAAAGCTCAAAGTGATGCCATTATTGCCGTGAAAAAAGCATTTGATGCCAATGATATTACCATACCATTCCCAATCCGTACGATGGATTTTGGAATTAGAGGAGGGAAGACCTTGTCGGAAATGACTGTGAATACAGGAAGCTTGACAAGAAATGGTAAGGCCAAGGAGTTACAAGAAAATTAAAGGATTATACAGGTGATGAAAATGGAACCCTGATCGGACTAAGATTGGGGTTTTCTATTTGTTATCCCTTCAGGAGTAGTCTTTTTCAGAGACGAGTTCTGTGGCGAATTTCAATTTGAAAGAGAATTTGGATCCTTTACCCGGCTTACTTTTCAATTTGATTTCACTTCCGAAAAGCTTCAATATGTGTTTGGTTATTGATAGACCAAGTCCAGTGCCGCTATGTTTACGGGTAGTCTCAGAATCGACTTGAATGAATTTGTCGAATATTATTCGTTGTTTTTCTGGCTCTATTCCTATGCCTGTGTCTTCTACTGTAAATTTCAGTTTGATTTTTTTACTGTCTTTTTTGATGGTCTGAATACTCAATTTGACCATTCCTGTTTCGGTAAATTTGACGCTATTGCTCAATAGGTTGTTCAGCACCTGAGACAGCCTGCCGGGATCGCCTACCAGTTGATGTGGAACATCCTTATCTATATCCAGTTTCAGTTCAATGCCTTTTTTCTTAGCGGCTTCACCAAACCCATCACGAATACCTCTGACGAGCATGTTGATATCAAATGAAGTTGATTCCAATGCTAATTTTCCCGATTCCAGTTTATTCAAATCAAGGATGTCGTTGAGTAGTGTGAGTAAGTTTTCTGCAGAAAACTTGAGCATGTTGAGCGTCTCAATCTGATGTGGTTTGGGCTTGTCTTCCAGCAATAAATGAATGGAGCCAATGACCACATTCATGGGGGTCCGAATTTCGTGGCTCATCACCGATAAAAAGTCAGCTTTGGCCTTTGCCGCAATCAATGCGTTTTGTTTCTCTTTTTCGATGATCTCATTCTTACGCATGATTTCCTCGTTTTTATCGGCCAAAACTTCCATCGTTCTGGCTTTAGACATATACGCCCAATACAACAATAAAAGTAGACATGCGATCACAAGCAATACACCTATGGCTATGTTTCTTATGATGGTTTGATAGGCGTTTTCCTTATTCAACAAGGCTATTTCCTGCTGCTGTCGTTCAAAATTGTAGTTGGACTCTATTTCTTTGATGTTGCTCGTCATTTCACTTTTTCGAATTTGACCTTCCAATCTGGAGTAATCTTCGTGATAACTAAGAGCTGCTTCATAGTTGCTTAAGGCCTTGTACAATTCGGTGAGGCTCAGCAGGCATTCTAAGGTTACATTTTGAGTGCCGAGGTCTTGACTGAGAGCAAATGCTTTGAGCAGGTATTCTTCAGCTTGAATGATTTGATTTTCATTTAAATAGGTTTTACCCACAATCAATGAAGTTTCAGACATGCCTTTCTTATTTTCTTCATTTTCAAAATAAGAAAAGGCTTCTTTCGCATGTGTATGGGCTAATTTGTATTCGCCCGTTTCCATATACAATTCACCCAAACCCCAATGGGCATAAGCTAAGCCTTGGATGTCATTTTGAGATTGAAGTATGCTCAATGCTGATAAATAGAGCGGAAGAGATCGCTCATAATCCTTCATCTGCAGGTGCAAGGCGGCCACCTGAGTCATGGAGTAGGCAATACCCAAAGAGTCTCCCAGTTCCTTTTCAATTTGAAGTGATCGTTTGTGAAAATCAAGCGAGTTGGCTGTGTCTCCCAGACTCTGATAGACCATACCACAGTTGTTATATATTCTGGCCATGCCATCTTCGGCTTTCAAAGATTGGTAAATATCCAGCGCCATCAAGAAGTAGGTGATGGCCACTTCGTGATTACCTTCTATATCATAGGAAATAGCAAGGTTATTCAGTGCATCTGCTTTGCCTCTGCTGAAATTGATCTCATCTGCGAGATGGATGGCTTGCTCAGAAAATTGTCTGGAGGAATCAAGATGAATGAAAGCGTACTCGAACCCTAATTTGGCAAGTAATTTGACCTTGTTCGTATCTGATGTGCTCTGTTTGAGTTTAATTAATAATGAATCGGACTGATCTATGAACCCATATCCTGAGCATAGTATAGCAATGAGGATATGAATCACCAGTTTCTTCATAGGTTGTTTTTCAGGAAAATGAGCAAGAGTAAATTCTTAAAGATTTGTCATTTGAAAAAGCATTCCGGTACTTATTCCAAAAACTACTGTGAATTGTACTAATACGTCCTCTTGTCGTCCAATTCTTTGTTTAGTCAAATTATAAAATACGCCAACAAGAGTCTGAAAGAATGAGAATCGAATAATGAGAGATTTTAATTCAATGTCTTTAATGTCTAAGAAAATAATTAAAAAGCTGAACAAAAAAATATTTCATGCGTTAGTTTGAAAAAACTTAACAAATGAAAAATATTTTGATCATCGGTGGAACTTCAGGAATCGGTTTGGCGGCGAGTCGGCTACTGGCAGATTCTGGCCACACTATTTTCAGTACATATAACAGCAACGAGAAGCTGGATTCTATTGAGAATGTATCCAGGTTTAGGTTGAATGTGTTGGAAGATGAATTGGATTTTTCTTGGTTACCAGATCAGTTGGATGGCTTGGTCTATTGTCCTGGTGCTGTCAATGTAGGCCCGTTCAACCGTCTTTCTCCTCAGAGCTTTCGAGAGGATTTCGAATTGCAAGTCATTGGAGCAATAAAAGTGATTCAAGCAGTTTTAGCACGTTTACAAAAATCTGATCATTCAAGCATTGTATTGTTTTCGAGTGTAGCAGCATCTTTGGGATTCAATTTTCATAGTCAGGTATCCACATCAAAGTCAGCATTGGAAGGCTTGGCTGTTTCCTTGGCTGCTGAATTTGCACCGAAAATCCGCGTGAATGTCATTGCTCCTTCCATCACCCATACGCCTTTGACTGAAAAGTTTTTGAATTCGGCAGAGAAAGTTAGAAATAATGAAAAACGGCATCCACTTCAAACTATCGGACAGGCTGAAGATATAGCGAAAAGTGTCGGTTTTCTGCTTTCAGATGACAGTAGTTGGGTGACTGGGCAGGTTTTGTCTGTAGATGGCGGATTGTCAAAAATTAAATTATAAACTAAACCACTATAAAAATGTTTGGATTTTTTAAGAGTAAAAAAGAGAAATTAGAAGAGAAATATGCGCAGTTGCTGAACGAGTCGCATAGGCTTTCGATTATTAATCGATCAAGAAGTGATCAAAAATATGCAGAAGCACAAAAAGTGCTTTTTACTATTGAAAATTTAGACAAAGATCAATGAACATGCTTTGAATCCTATTAGAAAGACATAACCCTACTGCCATATGAAAAAGTCACTTGTATTATTCAGTAATGATCTAAGGTTGAGTGATCATCCTGTTTTAGATTATGTAACCGCACAAGGCAAAGACTACGTTCCGGTGTATTTGGATTACAACGATTCATTTTATTCCTGCGAGTTTTTTGAAATCAACTTAACCAAAAGAAAATTTATCTCGAGTGGCATTGAATACTTAAAGAGAAAACTCTATTTGGTGGATAAAGAGTTAATCATTATCAATCAAGATCATAGGCAGGCTTTGGTGGATGTATTGGTAAGTCACGGATGTAAGCAAATTCTTATATCTCGAAATACAACATCTCCATTAAATAATCTACTAGAGTCAATGGAATTGATGCTGTTAAAGAATAACATATTCATCCATTATTTTGATTCAAACTATTTGATTGATCTTCAGGATTTAAGCTTCCCTATTCGAAACTTGCCATATAGTTTTAATGAGTTTTGTACTAAAATCAAGGGTGTGAAGTTACGGTCAGCCGAAACAGACCCCCTGGTTCCAGAAGGCGTTTTGGAAATTTTGGATGATGTGAAAAAGGAGTCTGTTCCTGTATTACATCCTTATAAAACCAGATTGAATAATCACTTCTCTAAGTTTCTACCTTATTTATCGAGTGGGGTAGTTTCACCTGCTGAACTCATAGAAGCAGTAAAGCATCAAGCCTCAATAAGTACTGTTTTCGATGCAAAAGCCCTTAAGATTCTAACCAAGCAGCTGGTCAATTTGGATTTTATCAGGGCTAGTATTCGAAACCTTATGCCTGTTACATTTGATGAAGTTGATTTATCATCTAATCAAGTGGCTCAAGTTGAAAATTGGATAGAAGGAAATACAGACAATGACATGATTAATGCCATCATGCATAAGCTTAAAGAAACTTCTGTGATATCATTGACTTCTAAAAAATTAACCATGCTCTATTATCTGAAAGTGTTAAATCTTCCAGCATATTTTGGTTACGAGTATTTTCAATCTCAATTATTAGAATTTGATAGTAGCTTAAATATGTATCTGTGGAAACAATACGATGCTGCTCAATTAGATCACGAAGATTTAATAGAAGAAATTGCTACTCGAAAAAAGCAATTAGATCCAGAGCATTCCTTTGTTGAATTCTGGGCTTAGGTTTTATCCTTATTTCCAAGTTCAACATTCGCGGCGTAAACGCATAGGCTAAAAACTACAACACCCACTATAAATATAAATTCGCTAGTGATAATCATGTGTCGTCAGCGTTTTTTCCAATGAGTTTGATGTAATTGGCGCAGCATATAATAGAGGGCACCCAAAGGCCTACGAAAATCCCAGCCTCATTCTGACCGTTGAACC
This sequence comes from Reichenbachiella sp., assembly GCF_033344935.1. Classification (NCBI taxonomy): domain Bacteria; kingdom Pseudomonadati; phylum Bacteroidota; class Cytophagia; order Cytophagales; family Reichenbachiellaceae; genus Reichenbachiella; species Reichenbachiella sp. The sequence continues at coordinate 1,512,272 of NZ_JAWPMM010000001.1, forward strand.
ATAAAGAAACGGAAAGGAGAAAAGAGACAAATGCTGCAATAAGAAATATTCTATCCGACTTTTTCATGCCTCAAAATAATAAAGATTTGTATTACGTCTACTTGATTTGCTCTTCTTCAATAGAAGATGCTTTGATTTAAGACATTGTTTAGCTGATAAATCCTTACTAAGTTTAATCATCTATAAGTCGAGTTATCAGCTAAATGACCAAACACCGCATCTATACTATGAGCTTTGCTGGAGTCTATCCGCACTATGTGACCAAAGCAGAAAAAAAAGGGCGTACAAAAGCAGAAGTAGATGAAATTATCTACTGGCTAACCGGATATGATCAGGAGGGCCTGGAAAAGGTGCTCGAGAGTAAAACGAATTTCGAAACTTTCTTCGCCGAAGCTCCAAAGCTCCATCCCAATAGAAAACTAATCAAAGGGGTAGTCTGCGGTATCCGAGTAGAAGACATCGAAGAGCCGCTCATGCAAGAAGTCCGCTACCTCGACAAACTCATCGATGAATTGGCCAGAGGCAAGAAGATGGAGAAGATTTTGAGGGTATAACCCCATTAAATAGATCCTGTTTTATAGAAACACATTCAAGTTTTAAAACACATTCCGGAGCTTTTTACTTTGGAGCAATGTGAAATTTTTAGGGAGAATAATTTTGTATATTAGTGCTAATGCTTAGCATCAAGAGAAAATTATGTAGGCTTATTATAATATTTCTTTCACTATTTAATCTATTGGGTAGCGGCAGAATCTTGATGGCTAAGCAAGTCAATGCCATCTCTGAGGAAGTTGGATATTTGGACAGCTTGGCATGGAATTTCAGGAAGATTTATCCTGATAGCACCCTCTATTTTACTCGATTGATTATTCAAAAGTTGTCAGAAACTGCTGATAGCAATCGAATTGCGAAGTATTACAATTATTTAGGTATTGCCTACCATTACAAAGGAGACGGTCTGGCTTCTTTCGATTATTACGAAAAGGCAAGACAGTATGCCCAGAGTCATAAGGATACGATTCAACTTGGTCATTCAATGAACAATTTAGGCCGATTTTTTTCCAATCAGGGCGATTATACTAGAGCCATAGACTATGGCAAACAAGCATTGGAAATTTTCGAGTCTCTCAACGATCAAGACGGCATCGCATATGGATTAAAAAGGCTCAGCGAAATGTATTCTGCTCAAGGATATTATCGAGAGGCTCTTGTGGCGACAAAGCGAGGGTTGGATATTCGTATTAAATATTTTGATAAAAAATCTCAAGCAAATGCGCACGTAGACCTGGCGCAAATCTATGCTACCCTAGATAGCATGGATCAAGCTTTTAGTCATTATGATTTAGCTAAGCAAAAAGCACTGGAGTCTCAAGATGTTACAACTACAGTAAATACGTATAGAGGGCTTTCAGCTTTGTATATCAGAGCTGGACAATACCAGAAGGCGGTCGATCAAGCATGGCTTTCAAAGGAAGAAGCGATGAAATATGCAAATCAAGACTTGATCAATCGTGCCTTGTTACAGTATGGTAAAGCGCTTTTTTATAATGATATGTATAAGGACGCGGAAGAGCAATTGAAGGAGTTTATTTCCCGTTCACAACATTCAAATCTATTAGAATTTCAAAAGGAGGCCTATTTCTACTTGGCTGAAATTCACGCGGATCAAGGCGAAGGTATGGAGGCGTATGCTTACCAGCGGAAATACATAGACATTGGCAATCAATTAAATAATTCTGAAGCAATTAGAGCCTTAGATAGCCTGTTGTATGTCGTTCAATTAGAAAGACAAAATCAGGAGAATAGAGTACTAAAGATAAATGAGGAGAAAAACGAAGTGTTGATTGCTGCTCAAAAAGTGCAATCGTATGCTCTTATGGCGGTTCTTACTTTGATGCTGATTTTTCTGTTTTCCTTTTGGAGAACCTCGAAAAGGCGTAAACAACTCAATGAAGAGCTGAAAGAAAAGAACCAAGGGATAAAGTCATTGAACGAAGATCTGGTTGAGCAGATTTCCAAAAGCAAAGCCCTGGAAAACGAGCTGATCATTTCTAATGAAAAGACTCAATCTATTTTAAATTCTAGTTTAGTTTCTACAATCGCTATAGATCTGGATGGCATCATCACCGATTTTAGTAAAGGTGCTGAGATTTTACTTGGATATAAGGCAGAAGAGGTCGTTGGGAAAGAAACACCAGCTATCATTCACGATAGGCAAGAAGTAATTCGAAGAGGAAAGGAATTGTCCAAAGAGTTAGGGAGGAAAATAGAAGGAATTGATGTCTTCATTGAAAAAGCGTCAAGAGGTGGATTTGAAACCCGAGAATGGACTTATATAAGAAAGGATGGATCGAAATTTCCGGTACAATTAACAGTCAGTGGCTTAAGAGGTAGTGAAAACACACTTAATGGATATATCGGTGTGGCTACAGATATTACCAGACTCAAGGAAGTAGAACAGTCACTTCGAGAGGCGAATATAAACAACGCTCATTACAAGAATATTTTCGAAAATGTAGAAGATATTATTTACGAACTCGATCATCAGGCAAGGTATCTATATGTCAATCCCCCTACTTTGGCGCTTTCTGGATATAGCAATGAAGAACTACTTGGAAAGAAATATCTGAATCTAGTGTATGAAGAAGATAATGATGCTGTAAAGCGTTTTTATGCTCGGCAAGAGAATGAAAGGACGGATGTCACCAGATATGAATTTAGAATAAAGTCAAAATCTGATCCCATTTGGATAAGGCAAACTACCAAGATGTTTTTTGATGAGAATGGAATGTATCGAGTGTTAGCGGTAGCACAAAACATATCAGAGATTAAAAATCTACAGGATCAATTGAGACATCAGGCTGAATTGTTTGAGCTAGTATCAGAAAACTCGAAAGATTTGATTGGTCTTCATCATTTGGACGGGTCATTCGAGTACATTTCTCCTTCCGTAAAGTCTGCGCTGGGCTATGATCAAGAAGAATTGATTGGGAAAAACCCAGAAGTGTTTATCCACAAAGACGATTTGGATGAATTGAAAAAAGGTGCCTATAAAATGGCTCGAGCTGGAAAATCTATTTCAAATTTAGAATATCGATTCCGAAAAAAGAGTGGTGATTATTTATGGTTTGAGGCGCATGCTTCTCCCATTCTAAACGACAACAAAGAGGTGATTTCTTTTCAGACCTCTTCTCGTAATGTTACATCTAAAAAGGAAGAAGAAGCTAAGGTAAAAAGATATCAGATGGGTCTCCAATTGATCAATGATTTGGCCTCTGAGACAAGTTTGAATTATGATCAATTACTAGAAAAAGGAATCGAAGTAGTTTGCCAATATTTGGACTTGCCTATAGGAATTATAAGCAAGATCGAAGGGGATAATTATACGGTAAAACATTTTTATGCTCCATCAGAAGCTGGTCTTAAGAAAGGACAAGTTTTCAAATTCAAAGAGACCTATTGCAATATCACCTATCAAAATGATGGCGTAACGTACATTTCAGATATGAGTAGGTCCAAGTACAAAACGCACCCATGTTATGAGCAATTCAAACTTGAATCCTATATTGGAAACCATATTCAGGTAAACAATGAGAAATATGGGACTGTTAATTTTTCGGCCCCAGACAAAAGAAGACAAAATTTCGATTCTCTAGATGAGGATTTTATTTTACTTTTTGCCAATTGGGTAGAGTCGGTAATATCTCGCCAAAGGATTACCAGTAATTTGATCAATGAGAAAGAGAAGGCAGAAAAAGCATCACAAGCCAAGGTCGAATTCTTATCCGTGATGAGTCACGAAATTCGAACACCTCTTAATGGCATAATTGGACTGACCAATTTGCTTTTGAACGAAAACCCACGAGCGGATCAGATTAAAAATCTGAACCTTTTAAAATTTTCAGGAGACAATTTATTGGTTATCATCAATGACGTGCTCGATTACAATAAAATTGAGGCTGGAAAAATAACCCTTGAAAAAACAGATTTTAATTTGTTTAGCCTGATGTCGAGTATCCATCAAACAAATCTGCTGAAGACAAAGGAGAAAGGTTTCGATCTAATATTAGACTATGACAAACAACTACCAAAAGTTTTTCAAGGAGATCCAGTGCGAATTGGTCAGGTAATCAATAACCTGGTTTCTAATGCTATCAAATTTACACAAAAGGGTCATGTCAAGCTTGCTGCCAGATTCATCAAATCCCGAAAGAAAGAAGTCGACCTGAATATCAGCATATCAGATACCGGAAAGGGAATAGCAAAAGAAAATTTCGAAAAGATATTTGAAAGGTTTTCTCAAGAGGAGGAAAGCACCACCCGAAACTATGGAGGTACAGGTCTGGGACTTTCTATCACTAATAAGCTATTAAGTTTAATGGATAGCCAAATAGTGCTTACCAGTCAATTAGGGGAAGGATCTACTTTTTCTTTCAACATCAACCTGCCTATAGGGGACGAAAAACAAACGAAGCAAATTGACTCTACTAATAATGAGCTTAGAAATTTGGAAGCCTTTAATATAAAGGTGCTCGTCGCTGATGATAATGATCTAAATTTTATGATTGCTCAAAAATATCTGGCACAATGGGGTGTGGTAGCCGAGCAGGCGCCGGATGGATTGATTGCTGTGGAGAAGGCTTTGAACAATCACTACGATCTAGTGCTCATGGATTTACAGATGCCAAATTTAGACGGATACGATGCAGCTAAAAAGATCAAATCCAAAAAGAAATCTTTACCTGTTCTTGCTTTGACAGCATCTGTACTGGAAGAGGTCCGAATAAAAGCCAAAAAAGTGGGAATGGATGATTTTATAACCAAACCAGTTACTCCGCAGGAGTTGTTCTCAAAGTTAGTCGAGCACATTGCATTAGACTTGGAATCTCAAGATGCAATTCCACTTGCGCCTTTAGAAAATAAGACCCCCAAGAATATTAGAGATGCATTTGAGCAAATCTCTCTAGGAGACAAGATTTTTAAGAGTAAGTTGATGCAGTTGTCAGCAGATAGCATGAATGAGTTTCAGAATGAGTTTGTTGAAGCATACAAATCTATGGATGTAAAAAGGGCAGAAACCATAGTCCATAAAATGCAGGTCACCTTTTCAACTATGCAAGTAGATGAATTCAAGCAGATGGTTGATCAGGGAGTTGACCTAATCTCATCAGGAGAGGCGAGTAGCAAAAGTGCGTTTCTCAAGAAGATTGAAAAAGAGTGCCAATCAATTTTAAAGGAGCTCCAAGAAGCGCAAGAATCGTAAGCTTTAAATCTCTTAATTCATAATTAAAAAGGGTTTTGCTCATCATTATCTAAAGTGGTTCTCTCTTCAATAAAACCCTGTTGATTTTAAAATTGTATAATATTTAGATTAGATTGTCGTTAGCCAAGAAAATTATTTACATCAACCTCTATTAATTATGAAAAACACCATCGTATTATTCGCATTTCTTATCGCTTCCTGCAGCACCCCACTATTTGCTCAACAGGAAGTAGAGAGAGCATTAGGAGAATTTAAAGCCGTGTCCGTAGACTATGGTATCCAGGCAGAGTTGCTCAAGGGTACTTCCAATAAAGTGGTCCTGGTCATTAATGGAACTAAGGAGAATAATGTCACCTCTGAGATGGTAGACGGCGAGCTGCTTTTGACATTTAAAAACACCAAGAAGCTAGAAGGGGTATCTGTTAGCGCCGAAATATATACTGCGAGTGCTATAGAAGGAATTACCGTCAGCAATAAGTCCTCTCTCAGTGTGAAGGATGTACCAGCGGCCAGTAGTTTGAAATTAGTAGCAACGACAGGTGCTAAGCTAGATATGACCGCTAAAACCCAATCGGCAATCGTGTCCGTAGGTAGATCAGCAAAAGTACAACTGGCCATGGAAGCGACTAAATTAGACGTCACCACCTCCGGAAAAGGAAAACTAGAGATTACGGGTAAAGCAGAAACGCTAAAAGTAAATTCGAATACATCGGGCGTGTACAAAGGCTACGGTCTACAATGCAAAACCCTAACAGCGCAAGCGCATGGCAATGGCCGCGCCGAGGTTTCTGTTTCTGATTTGATAGTAGCCAATGTTGTAAGTGGTGGAAAAGTGATTTATAAGGGAGATCCGAAGCTGAAAGTAAATGCCACCAGCTCTGGCACCGTCGAAAAAGCGGAGCAATGACATTAGTACAGGAGGAGTAAAGAGGCTGTCTCAAAAGCCCAATGCTCCCAAATTTTGTCACATTGAGGCACTCGAAATGTCCACCTGCGGTCAGCAGCAAGGCTTCGAGGACCTCAGCCTGACAGTTTCCTTGGCTTTTGAGACAGCCTCTTTAATTTCACACCCATTCTTGAACCTGTTTCGTGATCTACTTCTATGGGCAGATTTGTCAATAGTAACTTATTGGCCTCCACTTCACGAGGAAGTTGGTTTCGCGCAGCCAGGAAAGGTCTTGACGAAAAGTAATTTTTGTGCTAATCCAACCCGGAAAATCGATAGATGGGTTCTAGCTGATCGATACTTTCATATTTGCAATTCAGATCCTTAATCTTACCGTTGTGCAAAGAATATACCCAGCCATGGATTTCGAGCTCTCTGTTTTTCCATGCTTTTTGAATAAAGGATGTTTTTGCCAGATTATGAACTTGCTCAATGACGTTGAGTTCTACCATCCTATTTTCACGCTCGTTTGCATCCGGTATTTCATCCAGTATATGCTTGTTGTTCTGATAGATGTCCTTCAGGTGAGCCAGCCAACGGCCTACTAAGCCCACGTAAGAATGATCCATAGCTGCTTTCACTCCACCACATCCATAATGTCCACACACGATTACGTGCTTGACGTGGAGGTACTCAACTGCATATTGCAACACGCTGAGCATATTGATGTCAGTGTGTATTACCTGATTGGCAATGTTTCGATGCACAAAGACTTCACCAGATTCGGTCTTGGTGATTTCATTGGCGGGCACTCGGCTGTCCGAACATCCAATCCATAAGAATTCAGGCTTTTGACCTTTAGCCAGGTTGGAAAAATAATTAGGGTCCAGGGATAGTTTTTCTTTCACCCATTGTTCATTTCCTTTGATCAATTTTTCATACGAGGCTTTCATGGTTTAGATACGTTTAGATGAAGTAGTTAATAAATCTATTGGAGTCAATTCTTTATGCTCATCGATAAAAATGCCATCACATTGTAGTTCGCCGGATTCGATCTTTGAGCCCAGAAACGGAGAATTTAGCAGTCTCTGGCCTTGAGTTTTCATGAATAGCTCAGATAGTACTCGAATCCTTTCTGAGTGCTCTTCGATAGGTAGTAAATCTTCTATGTGATCAAAATAAAGGTTGTTCAGCGTTTGTTCAACCGGTGTATCCTTGAAGTGATTGCCTGAGATCACGGCGTCCAAAAAAGTACAGCCACAAGAATTGACTATGTAAACCTGATTGACGTTTTCTTGGTCTATCAACTGTGAAACCTCTTCATATTCTTCAATGGAGCCATATAAATACTCTCCTCCCAGCGCACTGAGGAAAAGAATGTCATGACCGAATTCTTTCTTTATTAAGTGCTCAATATGACATTCAGGGCATACAATAAAAAGTGGCTTCTTTAATTTTGGCAATTCCATATCGGACTATATTAAAGATTGGATCCGCACATGGGCAATGTGTATTCGGATCCAATGCTAAATGAGAAATAATACAACGTGATATATGTCACAAATATACGGATATATATCACTACAATACTAGGTCTGATATTTTTTTCCGTTCTTCATATTCCGTTTGTTTGTAAGAAATTCTTCGATATGAAAAAATTGCTTGTAAAATTTGATTTCAAGAGTGATTTCTTACTTCGTGGCTTGACTAAACCTCAAAAGGAAAAGGTGATCGAATGTTTTGAAACCATCACGTTCAAACGAGGAGACCTGTTGTTTTATGAGGATGGTATCCCAACCGGTGCATTTTATATCACAGAAGGAAAGGCCAAGAAGTACAAGAAGGTGATAGACAACCAGGAGCAAATTTTTTACATCTATAAGAAAGGCGATTTTTTGGGCTATCATGCCCTATTATCCGATGAACGGTACCAGGATTCTTGTGAGGCACTAGAGCCGCTGACTGCCCGGTTTATAAGCAAAGAAAACCTACTTCAGTTAATGGAGGACATCCCGTCTATGAAATCAGCCATGATCCAAAACATGGCGCATGAGTTTGGGGTATTGGCGAATACCATTGCGGTGCTGGCGCAAAAAGCACAAATGCCTCGTTTGGCACTTTTTCTTTTGATATTAGACAATCGCTATGATGGGCAAGGAATTGAATTGTCGCGTCAGGATTTATCCAATTTGATAGGAGCTACCCGAGAGAGTGTAGGAAGAATGCTGAAGGAGTTTAGGGATGCAGGCCTGATTAATATAAGAGATAAAAAAATTTTCTTGTCTGATCTGTCCGGCCTCATCGATAAAATCGAAATGCCCATGAAAATCAATAAACATCTGCTTGGCGAATAGTCCCGTCCGCCTAGGCTTGCAGGGAGGGGCATAGGCTGGAAGTAAAGAAGTAAAGAGGTTACTCGAAGTCAATCCTGTCCAAGTGGTTTTGAATATGTAGTAATGCGGGCCTTAGCCTCCGATATTCAGCCACTTTCTTGAGGTATCTCCCTTATAAAATTGAATGATAGTTGTTGACTGGCATCTGGGCATGTAAACCCTTCTGGGATGAAAGGCTGATTGAGCCATTTGAACAAGTCTATTTTAGATAGGATTGCGATTCTGATAAAGCTGATCAGATTAGCTAGTGACCAGTTATATTTTGCCTTGATTTTAAGGTATTTCAGGATCAGCATGGCCAGCATTGCGGTCCATAGCTGGATCAATACTGCATTTGGGCTTGTACCAATAAAGGTTTTGACTTTCAGATGAGTTTTGATATCTCGAAAGAATATTTCTATTGACCATCTCTGTTTATAAAGCTCAGAGATGGTTTGTGCTGTCCAAGTCTTTTGATTGGTTAAGAGTCTGATAATTTTCTGATTCACCTCATCCCAGATCTCTACAAGGCGCAGTGGCCTTTGATACACTTTTCTTGAATTTGGGCTCAAATTTATCTTGGCGTCTTTCATAATTGGCATTTTTGTTTTGCTACAACTGGCAATTGTTTCCAAAGACACATCGTCTCTACAACGGACTACAAAATTCAGTCCCTGCTCATGCCAGTGTTGCAGGAGTTTAAAGTCAAGAAAACCCCTGTCTGCCACTACTACACTGCCTTTGGGCATGCTAAATTGCCTGGCAGCAGGAGCTTCATGCTTTCTTCCATCAGTGAAATACATATATTGAGGCCGGCAGTTGTCGTAATCCAAGAGCATGTGCAATTTCATCGCACCCTTACATTGTCTGTAATGTGCCCAGTCAAATACTTTAAGGCAGACACCTATCAAACTGGCATCTAACATAAATATCTTCGCCTTTATCCTGCTTAACTTCCTGCGGTCTTTACGATTACCCTGTTCAAACAGCCTTTCCTTACATTTGAGATAAAAATCTCTGAATAGCTCCCAACTACGATGTGTATTTTGATAGCTCAAAGTAGATCGTTTTACTAGGTGACTGATGCCCAGGTGATTTAAATTTCCTTGTGCCGACATTAGTCCATTGCAAATATCACGAAGCCCTTCACACTTGGTAAATTGACAAAATACCATTGCAATTAGCTGATGCCAGCTATCCAGACCTTTGCTATGCTTATTGGAATTATGCTGTCCAACTAATTTATCGAAATCTTCTCGTGGAAGTAGCCCAACTATTTGAGCAAAAAGTGTCATATTCATATCGGCAATTGATTTTATTTATCGCTAAATAAATCTAACCCACTTCGGTGGGTTTGCCACTTTTTCTGAAAATCCGTCTTGGACAGGATTGACTTCAAGTAACCTCTTTACTAGTTTGTTGTATTGAATTAAGGGTTTTGACTGATGACTTTCTAATGATTAATTCAGTGTCTAGCGTTTGAGTCATATGGATAATTGTTTTACCATTTTCAATCTTATCAATTTGATCGAATAAGGTTTGAGCAGCTAACACACCCATATCAAACCCCGGTTGTCGTACTGAAGTGAGGGGTGGCTCTACCGCAGCCGCCATTCTCCAATCACTAAATCCAACCACAGCTATATCACCTGGTATTTTTAGTCCTTTTTCTTTGATGGCTTGCATAACACCTATGGCTACATTGTCGGTAGCCGCAAAGATGCTATCAGGAAGAGTTTTTTGATTGAGCAAATCAATGGTAAACTCATATCCTTCTTCTTGGGATACTTTTTTACAGACTCGTATAAAGTCTGCATTGTATGGTAAACCAGCATCTTGAAGCGCTTGTCTAAAACCATTAAACCTTTGGATTGAATTCAATGGTTTGAGTGGCCCTCTGATGTAGGCGATGTTGGTATTGCCCTGATCTATCAAATGTCGGGTGGCGTCATAGCCTCCTTTAAAATCATCAACGACCACTTTAGAACCTTTCGCTTCTGCCAGGACTTTGTCAAAATAAATGATTGGCACATCATTTTTTTCAAATTCTGATAAATGATCTAGGTTTTGAGTTTCATTCGAAAGTGAAATAAGCAAACCATCTACTCGGCCGTTGAGCATGACTTTGGCATCTCTTGACTCTCTTTCCAGAGATTCGTTAGATTGAAAGAGCATTACACTATATCCTTTTTCATCTGCCACTTCCATAATGCCACTGATCACCGTCGAAAAAAAGTGATGTACTATCTCAGGTATCAGTACGCCAATGGTGAACGATTTATTTTTTCTTAGGCTAAGTGCAAATTGATTTGGTGTGTAGTTAAGCTCTTTTACCAGGTTTAGCACTTTCTGCTTGGTTTCTTTACTAATGTCAGGATAGTCTTTCAGTGCTCTAGAGACTGTCGGTACACTTACACCCAACATTTTTGCTATGTCTTTTAAAGTAACCTGGCTTCTCATGAGAGTCAAGTAACACAATTATAGGGAGTTTAACAAATTTAGTAATCACTATTTAGAATGATTATAAATTAAAATTTTATTCGCTTACGAAATCGGTTACGTAATCGTTTACGTTGGCCTGGCTTCATTTTAAGGCTTGTTTTAGTCAATAATTACCCATTCTTTTGGCTTGTGATTTAATCGTAAGTGCACCTAGATTTTAGATGATTTGATCACTTCATGGAACGCCCAAGGCCAGACTTTTAGGCAAAGTAAAAATGAAAAAAGATGTTGCAGAAGTGTTGGGTTATGCAATGAAAATGGAATGAATTTTTAAATAAAAAGTAAAAGCTAAAATCATGAAACTAAATCTACTTTATAAGACGATCCGATATTCAGCGCTAATTGCTATTATGCTTTTGGCGGTTCAAAGTACAACTTTGGCTCAAGGAATTATCGCAGGTAAAGTAAGCGACCCCAATGGGGAAGCAGTAATTGGTGCCAGTGTAAGGATACAAGGCACAACTCAGGGGTCTCCTACGGACATTGAAGGGGCTTACAGTATTACAGATGTTGAAGCAGGTAGTTACACGCTTGAAATTACTTCCATCGGTTATTCAAGTCAGGAAGCACAAGTGTCAGTTACAGATGGACAGACAACAACCATAGATTTTATCCTTGTGGATGATATTCTTGAGTTGGACGCTGTAGTCGTTACAGGTGTGGTTAATCCAAAATCGAAACTAGAATCTAGTGTATCAATTACTACGCTAAATGCAGAGCAAATTTCTCAATCGGCACCTAGGACAACAGCTGAAATATTTAGAACTATACCAGGTTTTAAAGTGGAAGCATCTGCGGGTGATGGTAATACGAACATCACTGCTCGTGGGGTGCCAATATCTGCTGGTGGATCACGATATGTACAATTGCAAGAAGAAGGATTGCCAATCATGTTGTATGGCGATATTGCTTTCAATACACAAGATCAATACCTCAGAGCAGACCAGACAATCAAAAGAGTAGAAGCTATTCGAGGTGGTTCGGCAGCAACTACTACAAGTAACGGCCCAGGCGGTATCATCAACTTCATATCAAAAGATGGTTCAACTCAGGGCGGAAGCTTCGGAACATCATTTGGATTGGATTACAATTCTTTCAGAACAGACTTTGAATATGGAGCGCCTATAGGCAACGATGTAACCTTCCATGTAGGTGGATTTTTCAGACAAGGAGAAGGGCCTAGACACGCTAATCATACCGTGAATAAAGGCGGGCAATTGAAAGCAAGTGTTACCAAGAATTTTGAAAATGGCTATGCCAAAGTGTATTATAAAATGCTGAATGATAGAACAGCGGCCTATATGCCGATGCCGATCCAAGTTTCGGGAACAAATGCTGATCCTAGCTGGAGTTCTGTATCTGGATTTGATGCCGTGTCGAATGGTTTGCAAACACCATTTATGCAACAAGATTTTGGACTAGGAGCGGACGGTAATGCTAGAAATGTAAGCGTATCGGATGGTATTCATTCTAAAACTAATGCCTTTGGAGCATCTTTCGGATTCGACCTAGGGAACGGATGGAGTGTTTCTAGTAATACCAGAATGGCATTCAATGGTGGAAGATTTGTAGCGCCATTTACTGCGGAAGTAGGTGCTACTGATGATGTAGTAAGCGGTATGTTAAGATCCAATGGAGATACCACTGCATTAGGAGCAGTGCTTCCTTATACTATCAATAGAGTCTCGAGTGGTACGACCATCACTGATACAGACAATGGGTTAGCACAAAGAATTCACATGTTTGATGTTGAGTTAGAAAACTTCAACAACATCATGAGCGATACTAAATTGACAAAGTCATTTGATGGCGTAGAAGTTACAGCTGGATTCTTCAAGGCGAATCAAAACATAGAAATGGCTTGGTTGTGGAATACACACCTACTAGAAGTAAAAGAAGATGCCGAGTTACTTAATGTAAATGCAGGTGGAAATGATTTGACTTTTAACGGTCAAGTAAACTACGGTGTACCACTTTGGGGCAACTGTTGTACAGGAAAATACAATACCAACTATGACGTGTCTGCTCCTTATTTAAGTGTTGGTGTAGAGGCCACAGAAGCTTTGAGTTTGGACGCAAGTATCAGATATGATAAAGTAAAAGTGAGTGGTTTGGTGACACCAAGTCAGCAAATTGCCAATCTGGATGTAAATGGAAATGGTGTGATAGATGCACCAGAGAAAAGTGTGTCTAGAGTGGACAATGCCAATGCAAAAGTGGTGAACTACGACTACGACTACACTTCTTACTCTATCGGTGGTAACTATAAATTGTCTGACAACAGTGCTGCTTTTGCAAGAGTAAGTCAAGGCTATGTTGGTAATGGAGAAAGAGCTACTTGGCACCAAGGTGGTCCATATTTGGAAAACGGAGCTCCAAAAAACTCATTGTTGCAAATGGAAGCAGGTTACAAACAAAGATTTGATCGAGGAGGTATATTTCTGACTGCCTTCTATGCGAAGACAGAAGAAGAAGCTGGAGTAGAGGCTACTACCCAGAGAGTGTTGAGCAATGACTATAAATCTTTAGGTCTGGAATTAGAAGGAAACTACAGCACAGGCGGATTCGATCTACGAGGTATGGCCACTTTTGTGAAGGCAGAAATTGTAGACAACGATGGGGATACGAACATAGGCAATACGCCAAGAAGACAGCCGAAATTGATCTATAACTTGATACCATCTTATACAGTGAGCGGCGGACATTCAATAGGATTGAGTTTGATCGGTCAGACTAAGGCCTATGCTCAAGATGACAACATGCTCGTGATGCCTGGATATGCTATCCTAAATGCTTATGTGACTGCACAGTTGTCTCAAGGATTGACGTTCTCAATCAATGCAAACAACTTAACCAACACCATGGGTATCACAGAGTCAGAAGAAGGTTCTATTACCGAAGGTCAAACCAATTATGTAAGAGCACGATCGATCTCAGGAAGGTCTATTGTAGCTAGTTTGGTTTTCACCTTCTAATAATACTATCCAACAGATTAGTGAGAGCGAGTAGTAATTTTTGAGTGACTACAAGGGGGAAGGTACATCCTTCCCCTTTTCCCTTCAAGATTATATAAATAAGAAAAACGATGAAAAATAAGGTTCAATTGATCACATATATTGACCGATTGGGAAAAAGCGGTGTGTCTGATTTGCACAATTTTTTAAAAAGTAATCTGAGTGATGTTTTTGAAGGAGGAATGCATTTGTTGCCATTTTATTACCCCATAGATGGAGCAGACGCCGGCTATGACCCTATAGACCACAGCACGACTGATCAAAGAATAGGTACATGGTCTGACATCAACTTACTATCACAAGATTTTGACATCATGGCTGATTTGATTGTCAATCATATATCAGCCGAATCCAAAGAATTTGAAGATGTGAAGTTGAATGGAAAGCAATCGGCCTACTATGATTTGTTTTTAACAAAGCAAAAGGTTTTTCCAAATGGAAACGCTGAAGGGGATATTAAAAAAATATATCGCCCTAGGCCTAATCTTCCGTTTACCGAAATTGAAATTGGAGATGGAGAGATAGAGTCGTTTTGGACGACCTTCACCAGCAATCAGCTGGATATAGATGTCAGACACGAATTGGGAGTGGCCTATTTGGATAAAATATTAAACACCTTCGAAGAAAATGGCATTAAATCTATTCGGCTAGATGCCGCAGGTTATGCCATCAAGAAACCTGGGACTTCTTGTTTTATGATTCCAGAAACCTTCGATTTTATTGATGAATTTTCGAAAAAGGCGAAAGCAAAAGGGATTAAGACGCTGGTTGAAATTCATGCTTACTACAAACAACAAATTGAAATAGCCAAGCAGGTGGATTATGTCTATGATTTTGCATTGCCTCCATTGGTGTTACATGCCATTGCTACAGGCACAGCCGCGAAATTGAAAAAATGGTTGGATATGAGCCCAAGAAACTGCGTGACTGTACTCGATACACATGACGGAATCGGGATCATGGATGTGGCGCGTCAAGGTGATTTACCTGGATTATTGGAAGATGATGAAGTTGATTTTCTTGTGGAATCGATTCATGAAAAATCCAATGATCAAAGTAGATTGGCCTCGGGAGAGGGTGGTTCAAACTTGGATATTTATCAAGTCAATTGCTCTTTTTATGAGGCGCTCGGGAAAGATGATCAGGATTATTTGATCGCCAGGGCCATTCAGTTTTTCTCTCCAGGTATTCCTCAGGTCTACTATGGTGGTTTTTTGGCTGCCGAAAACGACATGGAG
This sequence comes from Reichenbachiella sp., assembly GCF_033344935.1. Lineage (NCBI taxonomy): Bacteria > Pseudomonadati > Bacteroidota > Cytophagia > Cytophagales > Reichenbachiellaceae > Reichenbachiella > Reichenbachiella sp. Next base: position 1,527,547 of record NZ_JAWPMM010000001.1, read on the forward strand.
CTTATGACCGAGACTAATGTCCATAGAGACATCAATCGTCCTTATTTTAGTTTCGAAGAAATTGAAGAAGCGTTAGACAAGCAAGTAGTCAAGCGATTAATCAAACTGATCAATTTCAGAAATAATCATCCGTCTTTTGAAGGTGATTTTTCGATACTGACTCCGAATGATGGTGAATTGGTTGTCAAGTGGGATGATGGAAGTACCTGGTCTCAACTACTGGTGAATCTGAAGAAAAAGCAAATGTCTATTTCCTTCGACAATAATGGGAAAGAAGACTTTTTACTCTTTGATTAAGTAAATTATTCAACCAAAAAATGATCACTATGGAAATCCAAAATAAACCAAAGCTGTCATTCGGAAATATCTGGAATATGAATTTTGGATTTTTTGGAATCCAATTCAGCTTTGGACTGCAGCAAAGTAATATGAGTGCCATCTATAGCTACTTAGGCGCCAATCCAGAGGATTTGGCCGCCTTGTGGCTGGCAGGCCCTGTGACAGGGTTGGTCGTACAGCCTATCATAGGTGCAATCAGTGATGGTACTTGGTCACCCAAATTTGGTAGAAGAAAACCTTTCTTTCTCATAGGTGCTATTTTGGCAAGTATAGCTTTGATTGCTATGCCCTTTTCTTCTACCATTTGGATGGCGGCAGGATTGCTGTGGATTTTAGATGCTGCCAACAATATAGCTATGGAGCCCTATAGGGCATTTATTTCTGACAAACTTCCTAAACAGCAGCACTCTTTGGGATTTCTCATGCAAAGCTTCTTTACAGGTCTTGGCACTACGATGGCTAATTTTATGCCTGCTATTTTGGTATCTGTTGGTATTCTGACCTTGTCAGACAAAATGGGCAATGGTATTCCTGTATTCACCTATTGGGCTTTTGGAATAGGTGCTTTTGCTTCCATCGCTACCGTGCTTTTTTCTGTTTTGACCACTAAAGAATACCCACCTTCAGAAGAAGAGCTTAAGAAAATTGAGGAAGAAAAAGGTAAAGGTAACTTGCTGGGTCGCACCTTGATTGAAATAGTTGAGGCCATGAAGGAGATGCCTGCCACTATGAAACAGTTAATTCCAGTTCAGTTTTTGACTTGGTTCGGGATGTTTTGCTATTGGCAGTACATCACGTTGGCGCTTTCTAAATCTTTATATGGCACGATGGATCACAGCACAGATGCATTTGCCTCAGCCCAGCTTCTTACAGGAGAAATCAACGGTACTTACAATATCATCTGCTTTTCTGTCGCATTTTTATTAGTACCACTTGCGCGCTATATGGGTGCGAAGCGAGTGCATTTCTTGTGCCTGGCTATCGGCGGATTGGGATTAATCGCTATGCCGTTTCTTAACGATACCGCGGTTTTGTTCTACATATGGAACCCATTTGGTGAGACAGTAGCATTTACGCAGATATACCTTTTGTCTATTGGATTAGGGCTCACTTGGGCATCTGCCATGGCTATGCCTTACAAGTTATTAGTAGGAGCGATTCCTGCGAATAAGACGGGCGTATATATGGGGATTTTCAATATGTTCATTGTGATACCTATGGCCATTCAAATCTTTATGATGCAGTTCTTTTTGTTTGATCTGCTTGGTGGAGATCCGATCAAAGTGATTTCCCTGGCTGGTATATGTCTGATAGGCGGTGGAATCTTTGCTTTGTTTATCAAAGATTCACCAAAAGTTAATATCGATGGATGATAAACTCAAAATTGTAGCATTTGGAGAAATCCTGTGGGATGTAATAGGAGAGCAGTATCATCTCGGCGGTGCGCCACTAAATTTTGCAGCCCATGCGGTTCAATGTGGGGCAGATGCTTCTATCATCTCATGCGTCGGTGAAGATGAATGGGGCAGAAAAGCCATCCAAGAAATTGAGGCTAAAAATGTTTCAATTAGTCAAATTCAAAGCTCAAAAGAAAAGCCTACTGGTACGGTAAAGGTTTCGTTATATCAAGGCCAACCTGAGTATAACATTGTAGAGGACGTAGCCTATGATTTTATTTCAGCAGAAGGTATTGATCATGAGGTGCTTAGTCATGCATCGGCTTTTTATTTGGGGACTTTAGCCCAGCGCAGTGAGCGGTCAAGGTCAACATTAAGATACGTACTTGAAAATTTTAAATTCAAGACTGTTTTTTACGATGTCAATTTGAGGAAAGGTACCTATAATAAAGAAATTATTGAAAGCTCTCTAGAATCAGCTACCATATTGAAGGTGAATGAGGTTGAAGTAGAGGTGCTGGGCTTTCTTTTATACCAGAAGCACATGGGTTTTGAAATATTCGCGAAGTTGATTCAATCCATTTATCCTCAAATTGAAGTAGTGATTATGACAGCAGGAAGTGGTGGCTGCTATGTTTTTAGTGAGGGGCAATCAATGCACGTCCCTTGCGAGCCTGTACTAGTAGCAGACGCTGTTGGTGCTGGTGATGCTTTCAGTGCTGCCTTTCTTACCACTTTTTTGAGAACTGGTCATGTTCATGAATCGATAGAGGTAGCCAATAAAGTAGGAGGTTTTGTGGCTTCATCCTCAGGAGCCATTCCGAAGTATAGTGAGGAATTAGTTGATATTTTGAGTTGAGTTGAAATGAGCGAGGTAGCTAGTAGAAATGTGATTGAAATGATGGATGTACCTTCACCGCATACTCATGTTTTTGAAAATGGCATCAATCATCCATTGCTTTACCTATGGGATGCTTGGTCATATATAGAAGGCGATACGATACATTTGTATTGTTTATCTGTTTCTAGAATAAAGCCAGATGGAACACCCCTCCAACCAATTGAAAGGAATGATTTTCCTTTTCATATCAGACACTTTACTTCAAAAAACAATGGAATCAGCTGGAAGGATGAGGGTTGTTTTTTAAATATTGATAGATGTGCTAAATTCTTCGACAGCCGTAATATTTGGAGTGGTTCAATATCTAGTTTACCTACTGGGGAGAAGTTATTTGCGTTTACCATTCTTGAGCAAGTCGATGATAAACATCAATTTCTTCAAAACATAGCTTTAGCAAGTTCAAAGGACGGTTATGTGGTAGATGAGATTTTAAATTTTGAACTGTCATCTCCTCGAAAAGATTGGAAAAAGATAACCAGTAAAGGGTATTATCTAGGTAAGCCAAATCTATTGGGGAGTAATGACGGCGATGAAAATGGCCCAATTATGGCCTGGAGAGATCCTTTTATTTTTCTGAATAAGAATGCTGAGGTTAATCTGTTTTGGGGCGGTAAGATAGCTCCTGCAAAAAGTGCGTTGGTCCGTGCGGAGCTTTATAAAAAAGGGACTTCTTATGTGATTTCTAAGCTTCATAAGCCAATGATAGTTCCAGATGGAAATGAATTCACACAGCTTGAGTTGCCTAAAGTCGTACATGATGAGGAAGGCGGTTTATTTTATCTAATGATCTCAACTTGTAACCGTATATATGAAGGGCAATCTGATGGCGAAGTTGATAAAGGAGTTAGAATGTATAAGTCTGAATCGCTAGATGGGCCATGGATTTCATTAGGTAAAAAAATCCTTGGGTCAGAGCATTTGTTTGGGGCAACTGTACTAAGAACAGATTTCCAAAACAACCGATTATTGTGTGTTGCGCCCTATACAGATGCAGCTGAAGATAGGCTTAGCCTAACATTTTCCTCTGTGTTTTACTTGTATCTTGATGACCTTAGGGTGGAGTTTTTGGAGTCTTGATATTTTAACCTTTTCGAGTATTGAATTATTCACCTGTTAAAAGTAAAAATTTGGGTGGCTAAAAAAGGGTTCGGATTTATAAAGGAAATCCGATCTTGAAAGTAAATACCACAAGCTCCGGCATCTTGGAGAAGGCAGAGGATTGATGAGTAAAATTAGAGTCCACCACATTACCCCACCATTTTTTACTTTTTAGGATTTGGTTGAGATTTTAGACCAAAATCGCTCGATTTCAAGAAAAACATGTAACGGAGATTTGAAAATGTTATATATAATGAATTTGACGAAATAAAAATGTTATATGATAAAAAAAACACATTTGGTACTCCAATAGTAATGATGGCAGAGCAAGTTAGAATTTGCCAAGATTTAGATTAAAAAAATGATCGATGTGATCTTTCTGTCTTTTTCTTACACTTCTGGGATCTTTGACAATACATACCCTGAAATCTGCTAATCTCTTTATTAACTCTTCTTGATTGTTTATACCAATATATTGTAAATGTTCTGCAGGGAAATGACCACTTTTGGAATAGAAATTATCAATGAAATTAAAATTTAGTGTTTCACTTGTAATGCGACTTGCAACTCCATCAAATAATAAAAGCGAATTAATAAAATATACTAAGTATTGAGTTTTCATGAATTTCCAGGTGTAATTCTTTTTGTAGTTACGAAATGCTCTAATTCTCCAAAGAGTCTGAATGAAAACTACAGATTCAGGGCAAAGATTTATTTTATATTGAAGGCTAAGCGGAACAGTGGAATTGAAATGATAAATAGAAAACTTATTAAGTAACGTCATTGGATATCCATCATTAAATACAAGAGAAAACGCTAGCAAGGTTTCAAAAATGGGTTCAATTTGAGTTTTGAAATTATCATCAAAAATATAATCCCATGGATAATGAATGTATTTATTGAAGAATCTCTTAATTTCAGATCTGCATAATAGAGTTTTTCCAAATTTGGAAAAGTGGTTGTTTTTAGTTTTGCTTAATCTCACCTTTTTAAAGTACTCAATTAGCAAAGTTGGAGGAATGTCGGGTTCTGAATCAGGAGCAATTTTCAAATTCCATGATGAATAAAGGCCTCTGTAAAATTCCAGCCACCATTTTGTTTGAAATTGCTCAACTCTGTCTAGAATATGAACCTTAAGTTCTAAATTTTTATTCTCAGCTCGAGTAATGAATTTGTTAATGTTGATGTAATTGTACTTAAGCTCCTTAGGAACAGATGAATTCATGCTCAGTCCAATGTACAGTGGCCTTTCTGTAATTGGGTCATATACTTCAATTATGTTAACCTTAATCAAATTTCTAATCTTCCATTCAAGTAGGCGATAATATAGTTTATTGCAGTTCGCATATTATCTGAATTACGATATATCCAATGCCAGACTTTTTTTCTAGAGATATTGTACGAAACACATAATTTTTGAATGTCGTCAAAAGAAGGTGAAAGAAATTCATGCGTGTAATTTATTCTCGTAAGGACTTCTGAAATACCTGGCACGCCTTTATTTGACCAATATAGGAGTCTATCTTTAAAGTCTGGAGGAGAAGCTAATATTATTCCGCATTTATGACTTATGTTATCACTTATTTGGCGTAAATAAGGAATGAATTGTCTTTTAAAATTTCCAATTTCATCTATGATTAATAGCTTTATTTGAGTTTTTTCAAGTATTTCGAATGATGCTTCTTCTATGAAGTTGTGAATTCTTTTTTGAGAATTATTAAAAATTAAGCTGAAATCTTCTCCGGATATTTGACAAAGTAGTTTTGCATAAAAATAACTCGCAGGCTCGGCGGGTTTGATATTTGTTACAAGAGTATCTGGATGAGTCCTTTGATAGTAATTGAATATGGTAGTTTTTCCTATTCCGGTACCGCCTACAAAGTAGTATAATTTATTCTCTAGTTTTGCCTCATCTAGTAGTTCTATTCCTTTTTTTAGGTTGTTTGTTTGAATAAGTCTAGGATTTTCCATGAGAGGTTTGCTTTAGTTATTTTTACATGTTACTAGCTTCATGGAGGCTGATTGAACATGTATATTTTCCTGAAAGGCTAAGCTTTTGTTTATAATCTGGTTGTATAACTCTGATTCTTCTTCTTTACTCGGATAAGAATTTAATTGCATCTGAGGATAGTTGGATAATATTTTTCTTGCGTAATCAGAGTTAAGGGAAATTCGTTTTTGAATTTTCTGTTTGTCACTTTTATTTCTATTCTTAACATCAAATATTTCTTTTCTGTCTTCTGAACTAAGATGTTTTGGATCATAGGTGTTTATCCGTTTTTTATAAACTTCACTAATGAATTTATTTTCTAAATTGAATAGATAAGCAATTTCAGGATCCTCAGGATTATAATAAACTTGTACATATGACTGATTGTGAATGATTTTTTGGTCCAGGTTCTTTATTCTATACTCTACTCCTGAGAGTGTAATTTTGGACCGATCAAGAAACCTTGTTTCACTTTGCCAAAATAGGTATGCAAATTCCTCTTTCGAAATACTTCGAGCATCCAATAGTATTCCATTTTCAAACACTTTATTAGGGCTTTCGGAGTCAAACTCTAAATTATTCCATTTAGCGATATAGGAACTTATAAGTTCATTAGCTTTAGAGAGAAGAGTTAGTTTATGTCTGTTCGAATAAATTTCATTCACAATTTCTTTTTTGAGTCGATGGAAATCTGATTTAGCACTATTGCCAAGACCAGCATAATATTTATTTTGGTAACATATTTGAGAATGAAAATTTTTAAAAAAGACTTCGATTGTTCCTTTTCTTTGAGGTTCATTTGGTTCATGTACTAAGAACAGCGTGCCATGACGTTCTGTGATTTTCATCATAAATGAAGAGAAATTATGGCCTATGTGGGAAGACGATTTATCAATTACTACTGATGAGGGAATTATTGAATGATTATCAATTAATTGTCTGAATGCTCCTATGATCATTTCTGAATTTTCAGTGTATCCATATGATCCTCCAACTATTTTATTTGAATAGACATCAATAATTACATAAAATTTAACGTAGACTACATTGTCATTTTCTTCATCGTAAAAGGGTATTTGAAATCTAGAACCATCAGCCTCTACAACTTGAAACTTGTAATTAGTTTTGCGTCTTAGGATGTAATCTTGAAAATGTTTCTTATACCAGTCTGCCCCATAAATAGCAATTCCATATAAGTTTCTGACTGATTTTGGTAAGTAAGATTGAATTGTTGATTTATGAATTTTTCTTTTATTGTCAAAGAATTTTTGTTCTAAAAACTTTGCTATCTGTCTACAACTATGTCCTTGACCATGTAAGAAGTGAATGACAGTTTCTATTTCTAAAGTGATTAATCTATTTGATCTAGCTTTTCCTTTTTTATTATGTCCAATTATTTTTTCAAAAGGAATATTTTTTTTTGCGGCATCTTCTAAGCGGTTTAATATTCTTGAGAGAGATGATATATTACTGAAATACGAAATTTTAAAATTTCTGAGGTTTTTGAATAATTTGTCTAGTCGATAATTTTTTTTATATCTATAGTGCCATGTAGTATTGAGTATAGCATGTTTTCTGGAAATTTTTATTAAATCTGTCCCTGAATATTGAGGATATTTCGAGAAATTAAAATTGAAATCATTGTATGCTAGCTCCAAATCATTAATGAAAAGTAAGTCTTCATGATCTAAGGTGTCTGTATTAATTATGTTGATTTTACCAATCTGATTAATTATCTGAGTTGGAATTGAGTCAATCTCTATGACAAATTCATTTGAAGTATGGTCTCTTTCAGCAATCCAGGAATTTGAGTTTTTCTCAAAGAACTCATTTAATCCTTTTCTAACAATGTGCTCATCAATGCCGAAAGAGACAAGTTGAGAAACTGTATATCTACTCTCCATGATTAATTTAATTGTCTTAAAGGTAATATATGTAAACAATAGGATAAATAAAAATTATATTATATGTCTTTTAAGACAATAAAATATTACTTTTATTTTTACGTAATTTGTAAATGTGAAATTTTATTAATGCTAAACTGAACGAATAGATAAATTGGCTTTGATCAGCTATTTTTTTACCTTTATATATAGATATGAGTTTTGGATTGTTATTAAGAGAAGCGCGATCCTTGAAGAGGATTTCAAGAAAAGAATTGGCAGAAAGATCAGGGGTATCTTATGTACAATTGACTAAATATGAAGACGAAAAAGCTCAACCTACATACCCAGTTATTGAGAAAATAATAAAAGCACTCGGGTTACCCAGAGGTTATTTTTTCTACAATAAAGAATATTATCAAGAGTTGGATGCAGTAATTGAATCCAAAGTTGGAAGGTGGCAACAGCTCAAACCTTACAAAAAGACTGAATTTTTATTATTGATTGACAGCTTTTTTGGCAATTGTGAAAAGACACATCTTATAGATCAATTAAAAGAGTCAGAAGCCCCAAGTTGGGAGTATTAGAATCGTAGTTATTTCATATTAACATAAATGCTTTCGGTATAGGAAATGAAAGCGTCTGAAAAAGTTTGTTGGTTAGTTCAAATATGGTTTGACTTTTGAAGAGTATTTTGCGCATCTCCCAAATAACTTAAAAGTAAGCCAATCAGGACTATAGTAAAGCCATAAGTGATATTTGTATAAAAACTTGTTCCAAAAATGAAAATTCCTAGCAGGGATCCAAAACATATCAAAAGAATCACCGCAATTATCATGTTCAGGGGAATCCACAATTTAAATGATCGTAACCTCTCAGGAAAAATATTAAATATACGCCAACTGAGAAAATGGCCTAGGTAACTTAGACCACAACCTAATATTAATCCTAGCAACCAAAGTTGAGGAGATAGTAAACCCAATTTGATATTGATAGATGGAAGATAAGATCCAATGTGGTGCAGAGTAGATATGTTATAGGAATTCTGTTGATGGGTATATGTTAATGAAAAAAGTGCAATTGTTACTAAGGTGGTAAAAAAAGTAGGAAGCCAGAACATTGCTCGTCTTTGCCCCTGGTCAATTTTAAATGGAATTGGCAACTCCAACCTTTCTAAATAATAAAGATAAAGTCTGCTAATTCTCCTTCTTTTCAGGAAATAATAGTCAACAGTTAAATTAGAAAGTATTCCAAGTATATAAGCTAAAGCAATTTCTTCTAATGTGAACATGGTATTGTTAGATGGTCAAACCATAAGATAGCAAAAAAAAATGTGGAAAAGGTTGACGTATAAAATTTCAGTACAAAACAATATATGAGTTGAATTTTCGAAGGGGAGTGATAATTTTCATCGAAGTTGGGGCATGTAATTCAATATGAATGAGAAGTATTCTTTATTGTATCACAATTCGGTCAATTCATAGAACCAAATGCAGTCCAATGGTTAGAAGGGCAAGCAATTGGGGACGGTCCCATCAAAAGCCTGTTTAATACGAAGAAAAGAGATATCCTCTATAGGTTAGCCTTTGTTAATAATATTTGCTGATTATTAATAATACTTTGTTGTAACTCTTCAATCTCTTTTGATCTATGAATGATGTCATTTAAAATTTCAATCCGTTGGTTTTGAATTTGAACAATAATCGAATCCCTTTCGCCTTTTAGCATTAATATGGTAGCACGTCTTATTTGTTGAATAGACACATTCACTGTATTTGAATCATCAGGATTGAAAAATTCTAATTTAATAGCAAGACTATCAGCCAAGGAATTGACGGCTAATATTGAATCTTGTAGACCATCGATATCTTCCTCATATTGCTTTTTGATTGCCTGTATTTTCGCAAGAGTATTTTTGCCTTGTGTTTCTTCTAACAACTCAATTTGAGAATTTAAATTTTCAATGGTGCTATTCTTGATAGTAGAATGGAGATTATACATCATGATCATGTAGGTAATCATAGTTGGCAAACCTAATATTATTACAGCACGATAGATATTTTTCAGATGTTTCAGTTTGAATTTCATACTCTTAATTTAAAAAGGTAAAGTAATGTGAAATTTTTATTGTTTCGGAAAAACGATTATTTGAGTTCCAGAATATTGTGATCTCATATATTAAACCGGAAAGTAATTCATCTTCTCAAACCTTTAAATAGAGTTTGAAAAAACATTGGAGTGTAATTAAATCAAACTTTGTTTTAACGAACTAGTTTTCCGAACTTAGCAGACTTAATCCGGACATTGGATATCTAATAAATTGATAGTTCGAAAAAAGGATCGTTAAATCGAACTCGAATCAGGCATGTTAGGATTAAACAATCTAAGTAATGTCATATAACCCGTATGCTATATATGTGAGATGTGATGGTTCTATGAAACCTAAAGAAAAGGGCAATCCTGGAGGCATAGGCTTTTGGATTGAATTCCCGGAATCTAGCGGTTTAGAAATTATCGAGGAATATGAGGGTGTTTTTACAAAAACATCAATTCATAGATTAGAGATTTATGCTATAATTCGAGCTATGGAAGGTGTAATAAATGCAGTAGAACAGAACCCAATAGTCCTTAAGGGTTGTCCAGTAAAGATTATTACAGATAGGTTTTCTCTTAAGGGAGACTCTTTGACCAATCCATATGCAATAAGAGATTGGCGTAGTAATGGATGGAAGAACTTTGAAGGGAAGCCGATTAAGGATAAGGACCTTCTTGATAAGCTTGACAAGACTCGGAAAAAATTGTCTGATGTAGTTTGCGGCAGGGTGGATATTGAATGGCGCAGAAGAAAAGAAAACAAGAGAGCAGATAAACTATCAAAGAAAGGTGGACATGAAGGAGGACTAAAAAATGATTCTCTTTCAAAGAAGGGCGAAAAAATAGGCAGACGGAAATTTAATGGACCTGAACTCAATTATAAGTTATTGAATCCTAAAGATGAATTAGTTGTAAACATATTCAGAAAGGACCCTGTTCAGGATCAGTGGGAGGTTTGGGCTGAATTATTCGAAGGTTCAAATCAAGGTAATAAACTTAAGATGTATGTTGATGATCTTCTGGCTTCCAAGTTGAATCGTGGGAATCAATTTGTAATCCGTATAAAGAGAGTTCATCGATATCATATAGAAATATTTAGAACCTTTAAAAAATTATAGATGATATTCGGATACGCAAGGGTAAGTACAAAGGATCAAAGTCTGGATCTTCAGGTGGACGCTTTGAAAAAGGCCGGATGTAAAGAGGTTTATTCCGAGAAGCTTTCCGGAAGAAGTAAGAAGAAACCCAAACTTGAAGAGCTGCTTGGTAAGCTTCGAGAAGGTGACATACTAATGGTCTATAGTTTAGACCGGTTGGGGCGTACATCTAAAGAACTCATAAACTTATTATCCGAATTCAAGGAAAGAGGCATTCAATTCAAGAGTCTCCGGGAAGGAGTGTTTGATACCACATCTGCTATGGGAGAGGCGGTGTTTCAAATCATTGCTATTCTTAAGGCCATGGAAGTACAGGTGCTAAGTGAAAGAACCAAAGATGGATTAACCGCTGCTCGCGCAAGGGGAAAGAAAGGTGGCAGGCCCAGGGGATCATATGATAAGAATAAGGCTGCTGCAGCTGTGACTTTATATCAGAGAGAACTACCAATAAGTGAAATTACCGAGACACTTAAAATAAGCAGATCTACGCTTTATCAGTACCTGAGGAATGAGGGGGTCATGTAGTTAAGGACGGTACAAACTATAAATATCATTTTTATTGACTTTTCATCAGCAAATCTCTTTATTACAATAGGCATTTTGAGTTTATTTAAATTGGCTTGAAATGCATGCGATCGCGTCTAATTTTTCAAGCTTATACCTGAACATAAGCTTGAAAATATGTATCTCTCTCAGTTAATAATATCGAATTTCAGATCCATTAAGTATATGGAGCTAACCTTTCAAAAAGGTGTAAATATTTTGATTGGTGAAAATAATTCAGGAAAGTCTGCCATCATCGATGCTTTGCGAATAGGATTAGGCTTTGGAAAACCAGATAATACAATCAGTATTCGGGAAACTGATCTGCATATAAATAAAAATGATCCAAATGAACAAAACTCAGAGATTCAATTAGATTTCATTTTTGAAATTGAAGATGAAATTCGAGAAAAGCAATGCTTTTACGATTTCTTATCTCAAGACAAATCTGACCCTGAGAAGCAAACCATACAGTTTCATATAAAGTACTCATATGTGCATAGAGGAAAAAGGAATTTTTTTAAAAGAACAATTTGGGGAGGAGACAACGAGGGACAATTGATACCTTATGAAGCTTTGGAAGAAATTTTCTTTATCTATCTCGACCCATTGAGAGATGCTGTTTATAGCCTGAAACCATATTCTTATAATAACAAAGTTGGAAATTTATTTAATGAGCTTACAAAGTATAGCAAGGGTGGAGCGGAAATACCATTAGATGAAGAAAAAAAGAAACAACTGGCAGCAGAACTATACCAGGTTTTTGAAGGTGAGGAAAGTGATTGGGAATCAATATTACAAACAGGTAATGAGAAAGTGAACGACCATTTAAAAGGAACTGGAATTTCTGCAAAGTATCCGAACATTAAGATGAATTATTTGGGACGTAAATACTCTGACGTTGTCAGAGGGATTGAATTAAAGCGACCAGTATATAATGCAGAACTTAACGGTGAACAGAAGTATTTTGAGATTCATCAAAATGGGTTAGGAGAGAATAATCTAATCTACGCATCAGTTGTATTGGGGGACTTGATTAATAGATGTGAAGACCAAGAATTGCAACTTTACAATGCTTTATTGGTAGAAGAACCAGAAGCCCATTTGCATCCTCAGTATCAAAACACATTTTTCGCATATTTAAATAAATTGCAAGATACTGGAGTGCAATTATTCATTACCTCACATTCTCCTACTATTACAGCTAAATCAGATATGGAGAACATAACAGTACTACAAAAACAAGAAGAGAAAATAGCTCCTTTTATTTTTTCAGTATTGAGTACTGAGGATTTTTCAATCAGAAATAGAAATCACCTTAAGAAATTCTTAGATACAAGTAAAGCTCAGTTACTCTTTGCTAATGGTGTCATACTTGTAGAAGGTATTGCCGAAGCATTGTTGCTTCCAATTTTATCCAAACAATTTTTAAATATCGACTTAGATGAATATGGTATTGAGATAGTCAATATCAATGGAGTTGCATTTGAACATTTTGCAAAGCTTTTTAATAATGAAGATGAAAAGAAAAGGTTATTAGCACGGTGTTCTATAATTACAGATAGTGATCCAGTAGTGGGAAAACCTAAGTCTGACAGAGCTTTAAAAGCAGAAACATTTGCGGCTGCTAATTTAAAAGTATGCCTTGCGCCAAATTCATTGGAAATTGATCTCTTCAATTGTGCAGACGTGAATAAATCTGTAATGAGGTTTGTTTACCGGGGGTTACATCCGCAAACTGCCGATTTGTTGAATCAATTTGAAGCAGATTCTTTGTGGGAAAAACTTAACTCAAATAGAGATAAGGGGGATTTTGCATTAGAACTTCAAAATATTTTATCTGATGTTGAAGGATTTGAGGTTCCTGAATATATAAAGGACGCTATTAGTTGGGTAACAAGATTAGAAGAAGAAAATGTTCAACAAGCTAACGGATAAACAAAAGGAGATCGTAGATTCTGAAGAATCCAGAATAGTTGTAAAAGCTTGTCCTGGAAGTGGAAAAACATATTCAGTTGCAGCAAGATTAGCAAAACTCCTTCATGGGCAGGATTTCAGACACAAAGGAATTGCTGTCATTTCATTTACTCGAGTTGCAGGAGAAGAAATTAAAAAAGGCCTTAAAGAGGATTATGGTATAGATACGTTTGATTATCCTCACTTTATAGGAACCATTGACGCTTTCATTAATCATCATCTTTTTCTTCCATTTGGACATTTGTTATTAGAGTGCGAATCAAGACCAGAAATAGTTGGGACTGAGTTTAATCAATGGTATGAGTTTGACACTTCCCAAAGAACAAGATATGCGGGAAGGGTAACATACCGAGAACCAAACGAGTATTTTGATAAGGTTTCCTTTAACGTGAACAATGAACCTATTCCATTAGCACCAGCAAGTAGCTATCATTTTAGTTGGAAAGAACTAAGAAAAGCCGATAGAAATTATAAAAAGGTAATCGCAGATATAATTGATTCTAAATGGTATCATTTTAAACAAGGAAAAGTGAACCAAGCGGATGCAAATTACTTTTCACTGGGACTCCTGAATAAATATCCTGTCATTCTTAAAAGCCTTTCTAATAAATATTCTCATCTAATTATAGATGAAGCGCAGGACACAACCGACATACAAATGTCAATAATTGACAAGATGGACGAGTCTGAAATCGAAAACATTCTATTTGTGGGAGATCCTGATCAGGCCATTTTTGAGTGGAATACAGCAGATGCAGAACTTTTTATCAAAAAATGTGAAAACGAAAACTATTCTGGAATTGGATTGGAAGAAAATCGTAGAAGTTCTGATAACATATGCTCATTACTCAATCAAATAGGCTCAGTTGAATCAGTTTCAATTGCTGATGTAAAAACTGACCCTTGTATTCCCGAGGTCAAAGGATATGAATCAGCTGATGATGTGCAAGAAATAAAGAATAGTTTCATTGAAAAGTGTAATGAGTTAGGTATAAAACTTAGCGATGCAGCAGTTCTTTTTAGAGGAAGAAGTTTTGGCGAAGAATATTTTGGGTTGGCTTCTGATGATTCATTCGATCATCCTTGGAAAAACAAACATTTTCATACTCGAGATATTGTACATGGTAAATATCTAATGGAAAATGGCGCGTTTAAGGAATCATTACGGCCTTTAGAAAAAGGATATTACAAGTTGAAAAACCAAAATTTGGCATATATATCAATGTCATATTTAAGGGCGCAAATGAGTGAAAAGGGCTATAGATTATATCGTTCAGAGTTGTTTGACTTTGTTAATCTACTGCCAAATATAAATAGCAAAAATTTACTTGAATGGATTAATGAAGTAAATCCCATTCTTGAACAAAAAGGCTATAATAAATTGGAAGTTAATACTGGTAAAGCCAATGTTCCAATCAAAGGGTTATTTCACAAACAAGAGAGTTCTGAATTACCATTTAATATGGGTACAATTCATTCGGTAAAAGGCCAAACTTTTGATGCAGTACTATTATTTTTAAAGAAGAAAGCAACAAAAAATTACACAACTCTTATAGCAGCAGATTACAATGAACCTGATGAGTCCAAAAAAAGAAAAGATAAAGAAGAGTTGCGTTTAGTGTATGTGGCTTGTTCCAGACCTAAAAGACTTTTGTGGATTGCTGTACCTAATGAAGATTCTGAAACCTGGAATAGATATTTTGGTTTAAATATTGATTCAAATGAGGGTTAATTAAATATCATTATTTTAGAAATTTAACTTAAAGATATGTCAAATAAAGGTTGGAAGGATTTTACCGTTGGCTTCATGGTTGTTGCTGGATTAATTATTCTCTGGCTTGTTTCTGATAGAAAAAAGATATTAACTAAGCTGTCTGAATTAGAAAAGGAAATAAATCAAAACAAGAACCTGGATGAGGAAATAAAAGGAAGGTTAAAGGAGCTTGTGAGCAGTAATGCTGAATTAGACAATGATATAAAAAACGAATTGATAAGTATATCTGCTCTCATAGATATTAAACAAGAAACCAAAGCATTAGCTGCATTGGCCAAGGTTATCGAGAACTTGCTCAAAAAGCTCTATAAAAATGATTCTGGTTTTAAGGAATTTTTGACGGTAAAAAATGGGAAGCCGGTTTTCCATAACTATTTGGAATATGCAAATAAACAGGGCTTAATTTCAAATGAAGACTTTCACCTCATATCCTTATTGAAAATTATTAGAAATCAGGAAGCACATGAAGTAAATGTAAAAAAAGAACCGAGTAAAATTATAGCTGCTTTTATTAGTGGAATTTCGCTTATCATGGTTCTGTCAAGTAGATTGGCAAATCTGCAGCGTAAAATAGCTGAAGAGTTGATTTCAAAAGGAAAATCACAGGAATGATAAAGAATTGGCACAAATACTCTAAAGAACATTACCATTTCATACTTGCTCAATCGGAGAAAAAGCTTATTGAGACGGTTGAAACCATGA
Organism: Reichenbachiella sp.; assembly: GCF_033344935.1. Classification (NCBI taxonomy): domain Bacteria; kingdom Pseudomonadati; phylum Bacteroidota; class Cytophagia; order Cytophagales; family Reichenbachiellaceae; genus Reichenbachiella; species Reichenbachiella sp. Next base: position 1,543,402 of record NZ_JAWPMM010000001.1, read on the forward strand.
AAATTATTCAGTCTAGAGGAAGGATGATAATGGTGATCTCTATATCCATCTTATCTTCAAATATAGCTTGGATTGCCTCAAAAGATAAATCGACGGAACTTGAAATCTATTCAATTGCTCTTTGTGTTCATGCTCTTGTTGCTATACTCTTTGCCGGAATTGGAATCTATAAGTACACAATTAGTACAATCGGAACTACCTCAAAAAAACTAATGAGTACTGTGTTTTATCAATTAGGCAACCCAAAATTAGAAGAACTTAGTGTTATTATTAATGAATGTAGAGACTATGATTTTCGAATTCTTCAGAACAAGAAAAGGAATAGGCACAGGCTAAATATGGTGGCAGTAGCTTCTTTTGCTCTCTATCTGATTCCATTAAGTCTATTTATTCTACATCTTCTAAATCGGTAGTATCCGGAAAAATTTGCTCTGTTCTTTCTTCCGGATCATCAGTAGGAATGTAAGGAGGGTTTGGTATGGGTTCATTATCAGCAGAATTGTCCCATTCTTCGTCTGGAGAGTATGTCATAACGATAATACTTGGTTAATTAAAGGTAAAAATAATATTTGTATAAATCAGATAGACTTCGATGCTAATTATTTTAGAATATGAATTATGATCAAGAGGAAAAGTTCAAGGAATTAAAAAATTATATATCTACCCATACCATTAATAGAAGTATTAATTATGTAGATCAAGCGGCATTAGAAGAAAATTTTAAATGGAACGCTGCCTTGTTCTTTGCAAAAGCTATTCACCTGGCAAAACCCATGGAACAAGAACTTACATTAAAAGAGTTCAACCTGTTCAAAAAAAACTACGAAGAAAGAAGTTTTAAACAAATCGATACAGAAGCCCTATTTCAAAAATATTGGTTGAGAAATGTTTTAGGAAAAATAAAAATCGCAGGTACCGTATCTTCGGCTTGCCACACATTTAGTGGAATATCAAATTTCAAGAGTGAATTAAAATTCCTCCTAGAAGAATTTAATGAAGGCAATGAAGGTAAGGAAAAAATATCCAAGAAGGATTTTGATCAAATCAGATACAAGTATGAGAAGGACAATAACTTGACCTTAAGTGATGAAGGTTTGTATAGATCAAAATGGCTTTCTGAATCTAACGACAAGATTGACATTTCCAATATCAATTTTTACTTCAAACCTTATCTTGATCATTGGGAGGTTTTTGAATTTCTTACAGCATACAAGGAAAGAATAATTAGATATGAGGATAAAGGGCTGAAGATTGATAAAGGCGAATTCCAAGCTTTACATCAATCCTTCAGCCAATTCTACACCCAAACACCTTCAATTGAAAATCTTATTAAACAAAAGCTTCTTCAAGAAAAGGAGGAATCCTACTATTTAGATTTCCATAATGTCAAGATTAGTTATTGGTCATCATTAAATAATCAAATTACTGCTTTTTACTGGCAATTATTAATTGAAGATAATGGCTTCTCTGACGATCAAGAGAGAGTGAAAAGACTTCTCAGGCAAATACTTTATTGGGAATGGTCATCTGATTTTTTATCCTATTCTATTGATGAATCAAAAAAGAGATTTTTAGACGCGGCTTGCAACCTTGTGATTAATGAACCTGATTTGGAGGGAATAGATGAGGAATTCAGAAAGGTTAGTATCGATGGGGAATTTGGTTCAAGAGAAATTCAACTGCTTTTTCAGAGCCGTGAAGAATACGATGATTTTTCTCTGAACAATACAGATCATTTTGAATTGTTCGAAAGCTTAGATAATTGGGAGAAAAAAGCTCATACTACTTATTTGCAGGGCCAAAATTCCAGAAAAGAGATTACATTTTTAATTAAAGTAATTATCGCTCATGATTATAAATTCGAGAGAGAAGATTCCGAGATTCAGGACAATCCTATAACTTATTATTATAAAAGAGTTTTTGCTCTTCTCGAAAAATCAATTACAAGGCCAACCCTGCTTTGGGATATAAAATGCTTTGTCATCATGTGTAGAAGAGAGTTTATCCCATATCTGATAAAACGCTATGAATACACTTCTTTGACATTTCAGTTTATTGATAAACTGATCAAAGATCACATCCCAAAAGAAGAGAAGGAATTATTTTCAAAAAAGCTATGGACAAAATCACTGGAGTTAGCACTTTTCACAATTCGATTAGTTGTGCAGAATGGTGTAGCTTCCTTATTAATTTTTCAGATTTATAGACAGCTTAATTCCCGAAAATATAATATACCATACAATCGGCAGAAACATACGAAAAAGTTAAGCCGAAAACAGAATGAGGAGAAAGAAAAAGCAGTACTTTCTTTGATTGAAGATTGCTCCCTACAAAATGAAAGCGTGCACAGAGAAAGTAACCAGTTTCTATTCCCCGAATTATTTAATGAGATGGTACAATTATTTATAAACCTTCCATCCAAATCACTATATAATAATGGAACTGTGAATTTTCCAATGCTTCAGTGGGATGGGCTGACTTGGTTAATGAAATGCTCTACTTACTGGAAATACAAAAGTCAGTTTAATATTAAGCCTTCAGATGTCAATACGTTAACCAATTCCTTTTTCAAACTTTACATCGGTTGTATTGAGGTTACTGAAGTAAATAAATACAATTTTTCAGAGAAAAGAGAAGAAAAAGGATTGCCCCTATGGAGTGAGAAAATTGAAAGACTAGAATACATTGAATGGATTTATTCTATTTACTTCATTTATAAACAACAGAAACTGAATAGTTTTCTTGAACCTCGCTTTTATTTTGACCCCACTTCGGAATTCTATCACAAAGAGAATCATTTTACTGCTGATAAGTTAAGAACTCATTTAGGTGTATTGCTTCAAGTCCTGCGTCAATTAGTATTACCAATTATACCTTACGGTTTTGAAAAAGATGAAATTTTGGAAATCAAATTAAAAGTAGAACGGCAGATTATTGATTACTTAAAATGGCATATTAAAGATTTACCGAAAGAAGGGCGTGTTGATCTATTCGACTATAACAAAGAACGGGCATTTAGAACATCCGAAAAAGAAGCGTTGCTTCCGCAAGTTGCGAGAGCTTTAAACTGGTTCTCACAAAAGGAACAGATCATTGAGGCAATCATTGAGACACAGGATATCGTCAAAATATTAACGATTGCCAAATGGGTGACTTCAGTGGGAGTTAAACAAAAACTCATAGAGAAGATTCAGGAATCAGATATTAAGGCATTCTTAAAGAAACGATGGACACCTGAAATTCAACAAGTATTGCTGGACATCAGCCAATATCCAAAATTGGAGAAAGAGATTATTCAATTAGTAGAATTTTGGGAAAAGAACATATCAAACATAAACAGAGAATATGAAGTCCAACTTTATCAGACCAAAATGCTTTTGGCTTATTTCCAAAATGATGAATCCCAACTGCATAACATCAAAGAGCCAAGCATATCAAATCATTCGGTAAGGGAATTATCTTATCGTGATCACAAGCAGTTTTACAGGGCTCTCATAAGGCTAGAAAATAATCCAGAATCTTCACATGCCATATTCAGTCAGTTGAGTACGCATTATCCACAATATCATGTTTTTGCGTTAAATCAGATGGCAGCAAAGATTAACATGGCTAAAGTTTATGATGATTCGAAAATTTATAAAGAAGCTCTAGAAGAATGGAAAGTATATGCTTCGCAGCATAAAGAATTAGAAGAAGACGAGTTAGGGGCGGTATTTTTGACAAATAAGCTTTTCATACTACTAAAAATTAGACAATACAATGAATTAGATACTGTTTTTTCTGAATTGGAAATGCCATATCAAATGCTACCAGATGTTCTTGATTCAAAAGTTGAAAGTCTTATAGAAAGGAATTGGATTGAACAGGCAAATATTCTTTTGGAAGAAGCTGAGCGTTATCATCAATTTTTAGGAGATGAAGGATTTGAGTTCATAAAAGCACTTAGAGTTAAAGTTGGAGGTATTAATGATATACACATACTCAATGCATATTACAAAAGAATATTTGACAGCCCTCCCTCGAAGCTTATTGAGATATTTCCCGAAAATATAAATGGGAATAAGGTTGTTGGAGCATTTCTGACTAAAGAAGTAGCAATAGCAGCAAGTAAAATGCTCGACAAGGTTGTTTCTATATCTGACATTAAAGGTGAAGACAAGTACAACGATATAGTTGAATTATCTTTGGACTCAAGAATTAATACATGGGGCTGGTATATAGGTGCGCAATCTAGAGGAGCTTTTTCTGATCCTAATAACAAGACAATAAAAAAGCAACCAGGAGAAAGAGACTTGCCTATTCATGATTCAAATAAAGAACTGTTTTGTATATGTGAAGCTTTTGTCTATAGAACTCCAGCTCCTGCAAAAAGTCATTTAAAAAAGATACTCAATTACCACCATCAAAAGGAAAATCTCATCATATTAGTATATGATTTGAATCCTAGGAATAAGTCTAAAAAGAATTGGAAAAAATATATCAGTACCATAATTCCTAATACAGACTTTCCAAGTGGATTTGAATTTAAAACGGTTGAGGATGTTACTTTGGAATTTAATTATCAGAATTCTGCTATTAGAATTGCACGATCTATTCATAAAAGTGAAACTGTAATTTATCATGTGTTTGTTAATGTAAATTACTTTGTGGGGTAGTTTTTGAAATTATGAGTGGTACAAAAATTTTATCTACGTATAATGTTGATTTGATAGTTGGCACCTCCCCCACCAACGCTGAAATAAAATGCCACTATTTTCGTTTATCCACGGAAGTAGTTTAATGTTTGATTACCACCTTGGTTAATTAGTGCAAATCTTGCACTAACAAGTTATTGATGAATTTCATATGAAAACAAAGTCAATAGATGAGAGGCTTCGCTTATATAAAAAAGTTAAGAAAAGGATGCAATCCTTGAGACCAACTATTGGGGACCAAGACATTGAAGCCTACAATGTGTCTTTTGATAAAGCGTTAGAGGTAGGGTTAAGAAGAATGTTCGGATCAGCTGACTCCACAAAATAGGGCTGATAGATATATGAACACCAGTTATTTAAAGGCTGAGAAACGCAGTTACTAGTATAATTGGAATACTCGTACTATCTCCTTGGGTAAGAAATTATTCATCATTCCTTAGCCTCAAGTGAAGGAACAATTACTTCATAATCTTAAAGTCACGCATTCCAAGTAGATTAACTACAATCGACAAATCTTCATTTTTCCCATGTATACATGGGAAAAACCACTTGATTTCCTCTTGAAGCTAAAAAATCAACAAACCAGAATGCCAGCACGCATTGTAGATCTTACTCTAACACATCTTTTTTTAAATTGTGGGGAAGTGTACATTTTATAGAAAAATGCGTTTTATGGTCGTATTAGGAACATTGAATGGGGTTTTTGAGGAGTTTAGATATTGAGAGTGGGGGAAAGTGTACGTAAAAACGAGGGGAAGTGTACATGAAATATGATATCTAATAAATTTTCTATTTCATTTTAAGTAAATAGCATACAAAAGGCGCCAAATCTCGAATTATTCCGTGGGCCCACGGAATAATCCATTTGATTTCAAATTATAAAATCCAAATCAATCTCAGGTTAACAATCCAAATAGGGCTGTAGAGGCCTAAACCCAATCCATATAACATTTTTAGTCAGTTTTTATAACATTTTCAAATCTCCGCTACAAACATCATGTGCCCCGGTTTTTGGCCGGGGCTTTTTTATGCCCTTTTTTAGCTGAAATACCCATAAAAATTCATTTTTTTCCATCTTGTGGTAAAAAGTGGAGGAAAGTGGTGAATAATTCCAAAACTTGATTAAGTTTGTATCGGTGGTTTATATTTTTCTATAACTCTATGGCTTTTTTTACAAGCGAATATGAGTGTAAGTTAGATGCTAAGGGTAGATTGGTTTTGCCTGCAAAGATTAAAGCCAATCTGCCCGAAGTGTCTGGCAATGAGCTCGTTGTCATGAAGGGATTTGATCCCAACTTGGTCTTGTACACCATGCTGGAGTACAAGAAAATACACAATAAGTTCGCTTCATTGAGTGATTTTGATGCCGCCCAGAGAAAATTGAAAAGAAACTTTTTTCGTAGTGTAGCTCCTGTCGAATTGGACAGCGCTGGACGTTTTTTGATACCTAAAGGCTGGATAGACCATGCCAAACTGGAAAAGAACGTGATGGTAGTAGGAGCAGGCAATACGATAGAGATATGGAGTCCTGGCTTGTATGAAGAATACTTGATTGAGGACAATGAGGAATATTCGGATTTGGCCAAGAAATTTTTAGATGAATGAGTGAATATCACAACCCCGTAATGCTGAGAGAATGTATTGAAGGGTTGGCGATCAAAGCGGACGGCATCTATGTGGATATCACTTTTGGTGGTGGTGGCCATTCCAAAGAAATTCTAAAGCACTTAGGTGAGAAAGGGAAGTTGTATGCATTTGATCAGGACGATGAAGCCCGATTGAATGCTGAAGCTATAGACAATCGTTCTTTCACATTTGTTCAAACCAATTTCAGAAACCTGAAAAAATACTTGCGCCTGCATGGCGTTAAGAAGGTCGACGGCATCTTGGGAGATTTGGGTGTTTCATCTCATCAGATCAACACCGCAGAGAGAGGATTCTCTACAAGATTCGACGGCCCTTTGGATATGCGTATGAATCAGAAGCAAGGCATATCGGCTGCTGAAATTCTAAACACTTACGAAGAACGTGAGTTGCATAGAATTTTGGGTCAATATGGAGAGGTGCGAAATGCGAAGACTTTAGCCGCAGCGCTGTGCTCGGAAAGGCATTTGGCTCCTTTTAAGACTATTGAGCAGTTGCTTGAGGTGCTGAGAAAATTTGCTCCTCGAAGAAAAGAGAATAGATATTTCGCTCAGGTTTTTCAGGGGATAAGAATAGAGGTGAATGAAGAAATGAAGGCATTGGAAGAGATGCTGGAGCAAAGTGCAGAAGTATTGAATGAAAAAGGAAGACTGGTGATTATGTCGTACCACTCGTTGGAAGACAGACCGGTCAAAAATTTTATAAACAAAGGAAAGATTTATGGTGAGCTAGAAAAGGATTTGTATGGCAATGTAGATAAACCATTTCAAGCCATCACAAGAAAACCAGTAACGGCAAGTGATAATGAAATAAATGAAAACAACCGTGCACGAAGTGCAAAATTGAGAATAGCAGAAAAAATCTGACCATGGCATCTAACACCTACAAACACTCCCAGGGCGCCGGCGGAAGTCGGAGGAGCTTTTTTTCTCTTCTTGAAAACCTCATCAACGTCGAAAAATTCTTCGATAAAGGACTTCCTGTGCAGTTTCTTATGCCGTTTTTATTCAGTACCGTGCTATGTATCATCTACATTGGCAATCTTCATTACGCAGAAAAAAATATCAGAAAAGCAGCTAAACTTCGCGTGGCTGTAGAAGACCTTAGAGCAGACTATACCACGCTCAAGGCAGATTACATGTACACCAGCAAGCAATCAGAAGTGGCAAAAAAGGCCATGACACTGGGTTTGAAAGAAAGCATTGAGCCTCCATTTAAAATAGTCGAACATCAGGAATGAGCCATAAATCAAACATATTGCTCAGAGTTCGGGTAGCCTATTTGGTAGCGCTACTTTTTTCGTTTGCTATTATTTATAAAATCGTGGAAATCCAGAATCTGGATGGTGGCAAGTGGAAAAAGAAAGCCGAAAGCATTGGCTTGCAATACAGAAATGTAAAAGCTACGCGAGGAAATATCTATTCTGATAATGGTAGTTTATTAGCTACATCATTGCCCTTCTATAAAGTAGCTTTTGATCCATCGCTGGCTAGTGATCGGGTATTTAATAATGGCATAGATGAGCTGTCGCAACGGTTGGCGAGACAGTTTCGAGACTACTCCGCCACCGATTACAAACGCCGGATCATAGATGCCCGGCAATCTGGACGGCGATATCTGGCACTCAACCGAAAGGAAATCAACTATCAAACCAAAAAACAGATGTCCCAATGGCCTATCTTCGAAGAAGGGCGAATGAAAGGCGGGGTAATATTTGAAAAGGTGGACAAGAGGTTTCGACCTTTTTCTTATTTAGGCTATCGTACCATTGGCACCATCAATGAAGACGACCGAGGGGTTGTGGGATTGGAGTACAGCTTCAACAAGGATCTCATGGGGCGTAATGGTAAAGCCCTTTATCAAAAAATCTCTGGTGGCACCTGGAAGCCAGTTTATGACGGTACTGAAGTAAAACCTCAAAATGGTTTGGACATCGTTTCGACTATCAATGTCGATTTGCAAGATGTAGCAGAATCTGCTTTGCTCAAAGCTTTGACCCACAACGATGCAGATTATGGCTGTGTGGTAGTGATGGAAGTGGAAACCGGAGAAATCAAAGCCATTTCAAATCTGAGTAAAAGAAACGGAGGCGGTTATTACGAAAACTACAATTATGCTGTAGGAAGCCAGGGCTCGAGAGAGCCGGGGTCCACTTTCAAGCTAGCCAGTATGATCGCATTGTTCGAAGAGTCAAGTGTAGGGCTCAATGACTCGGTCTATACTGGAGATGGTACCATGCAGTTCTACGATCAGGTCATGAAAGATCACAAGCCTGGAGGATATGGAACTTTGACTGTTCAGCAGGTATTTGAGAAGTCTTCTAACATCGGAACCGCCAAATTGATTGAAGAGGAATTCGGAGACAAGCCACAGACATTTATTAATTACCTAACCAGTATGGGTCTAACTAAACCGCTTGGTTTTCAGTTGATCGGTGAAGGAAAACCTTACATCAAAAGCCCGGCTGATTCTACATGGAGTGGAATTTCATTGCCTTGGATGTCGCATGGCTACGAGCTGACTATGACGCCGCTACACACGTTGACACTTTATAATGCAGTAGCGAACAATGGGAAAATGATTCAGCCGATATTGGTGAAACATGTGATGTCTGCTGACAAAACCATCGAGACTTTCGAAACTAGAGTGATCAATAAAAAAATCTGTTCTCAAATCACTTTGAATAAAGTAAGAGAAATGTTGGAAGGTGTGGTAGAACGAGGGACAGCACAAAATATTAGCGATTCTTATTATCAGATCGCTGGTAAAACGGGTACGGCCAAGCATAACAAAAACGGTCGATACATCAATAAGTATTACACGTCATTTGCAGGATACTTTCCAGCAGACAAGCCTAAATACAGCTGTATCGTAGTGATTGACAATCCTAAGAAATACAGAATCTATGGTAGCGATGTGTCAGCGCCAGTTTTCAAAGAAATCGCAGATAAGATCTACGCTCTGGATATGGAGTTGAATGATCCTTTTGAGGGGCAGGAAATAGTACAGGGTATATTTCCAGTGATTAGAGCTGGTGAGCATGAAGACCTTTCGTTGATCTGTAATACCATCGGTATTTCTAATCATTTGAAAGAAGAGTCAGATTGGGTGAAAGCCAGAATCAACAACAACTCCATAGACTGGTCCAAATTGGATACTAAAGAATCTGTGGTGCCAGATGTACGTGGTATGACTTTGAGAGATGCCTTATATCTCCTGGAAAATAAAAATTTGAAAGTGACTTACTCTGGAAATGGACGTGTGACTCAGCAGTCAGTTGTGCCAGGGTCAAATACCAATAGTGCCAACGAAATAAACCTTACCCTAGGATGAAGATGCTCTTAAAGGACATATTGTACAAAGTGAATTTGACCTCAGTCGCAGGAGATATGGGATTGGAAGTCACCGGTGTGCAGTTTGATTCTCGAAAAGTTAAAAAAGGCGATCTATTTGTGGCTGTTAAAGGTACGCAAGTGGATGGTCACGAGTACATTGATCAGGCGATAAAAAGTGGTGCCATTGCTGTGGTATGCGAGGAGATGCCTTTCGAACCCTCTAAGGAAGTGACATTCGTGGCTACCAAGAACTCGAGCCACGCATTAGGGATCATTGCTTCAAATTATCATGGTAACCCATCGGATAAATTGAAGTTAGTGGGAGTAACCGGAACGAATGGTAAAACCACAACCGTCACTTTATTATACAAGCTTTTCAGATCATTAGGCTACCATGTGGGCATGCTATCCACTGTTGAAAATGTGATCAACGACAATATTATCCCATCGAGTCACACGACACCAGATGCTTTGAGCTTGAATGAGCTTTTGGCAAAAATGGTTAAAGAGAAGTGTCAGTTTGCATTTATGGAAGTGAGCTCACATGCCATAGATCAAAATCGAATTGCTGGGCTTTCATTTGATGGAGCGGTGTTCATGAATATCAGTCATGACCATTTGGATTACCACACGACTTTTGAAAACTATATCAACTCAAAAAAGAAACTTTTTGATGAATTGCCCGCTTCGGCCTTTGCGCTAGTGAATTTGGACGATAAACGTGGGCAAATCATGTTGCAAAACACCAAGGCGACCAACTATTCATTCGGTTTGAAATTCATGACCGATTACAAGGCTAAAGTAGTGACCAACAGCTATCAGGGACTTGAATTAGATATCAATGGTCAAAGTGTTTGGTTCAGATTGATAGGAAAGTTTAATGCTTACAACCTCTTGGCAGCCTATGCGGTGGCTGAACTGCTGCACGAGGATAGGGAAGAAGTGCTCATGATGCTTTCTGGCTTGGAGCCGGCACCGGGCCGTTTTGAAGTGGTGCAGGCCAGCTCAGATATCATTGCTTTGGTGGACTATGCGCATACACCTGATGCATTAGAAAATGTACTTCAAACCATAGACGGATTCAGGTCTGGCAACGAGCAAGTGATCACAGTAGTAGGCTGTGGTGGCAATCGAGACAAGGACAAAAGACCTGTAATGGCCTCTATTGCTGTAAAATGGAGCGACAAAGTCATATTCACTGATGACAATCCAAGAGACGAGGAGTCGAAAGATATTCTAGATGATATGATGAAGGGAGTAGGTAAATCTTTTGTAAAAAAGACATTGGTCATCCCAGATAGAAAAGAAGCGATTAAAACAGCTTGTTCCTTAGCCAATGATCATGACATTATTTTGGTTGCTGGCAAGGGACACGAGGATTATCAAGAAATAAAAGGAAAGAAAATGCCTTTCGATGATCGCAAGATCTTGAAGGAAATGTTAGAACTGTTTAGAAGTTAAGCGATGCTATATTATTTATTCGAATATTTAGATCAACAATTCAACCTCGCTGGAGCTGGTGTATTTCAATACATCTCCTTTCGTGCTGGTCTAGGTATAGCCTTTTCGCTACTCATTACCATTTTCTTCGGCAAGCACTTTATTAAAATGCTCCAAAAGCAGCAAATGGGTGAATCCATCAGAGATCTGGGGCTTGAAGGTCAAATGGAGAAAAAAGGTACGCCTACCATGGGTGGTATCATTATTATCAGTGCCATCGTCATCCCAACCTTGTTGGTAGCCAAGTTGGATAATATCTATGTGATCCTTTTGCTAGTAACTACCCTTTGGATGGGGTTGATAGGATTTTTGGATGATTATCTAAAGATCAAAAAGAAAAACAAAGAAGGCCTTTCTGGAAAATTCAAAATTGTAGGGCAAGTAGGTATCGGCCTAATTGTGGGAATCGTAATGGTAACTCACCAGGATATTGTCGTTCGCGATTTTAGTGACTCGGATCAAACGGTGCAAACCACTATTGTGGAATCGCAAGATTATCAGGATGTAAAAAGTACCATCACAACTATTCCGTTTGTCAAGAATAATGAGTTCAACTACAAATGGTTGTTGCCTGACTTCTTGGAGGATTATACCAACATTTTATACATCATCGCAGTCATCTTTATTGTGACTTCTGTTTCTAACGGAGCCAATATCACGGATGGGTTAGATGGGCTGGCAGCAGGCACATCGGCCATTATTGGTATTACGTTGGCTATTCTGGCCTACGTATCTGGTAATCTCATTTTTGCAGAATACCTCAACATCATGTACATCCCTGGTTCTGGGGAACTAGTAATATTCTGTACTGCTTTTGTGGGGGCTTGTATCGGATTTCTGTGGTACAATTCTTATCCAGCGCAAGTATTTATGGGTGACACCGGAAGTCTTTCTATTGGTGGAGTGATTGCTGTTTTGGCTTTGGTGGTTAGAAAAGAATTATTGATTCCGGTATTGTGCGGAATCTTCGTGGTAGAAAACTTATCTGTCATTATTCAGGTGAGCTATTTCAAATACACCAAAAAGAAATATGGTGAGGGCAGAAGAGTATTCCTGATGTCACCACTGCATCATCATTACCAAAAGAAGGGTGTGCACGAAACTAAAATCGTAACTCGATTCTGGACGACAGGAATTCTGTTGGCCATTCTTACACTAGTGACTTTGAAACTGAGATAATTGAAAGCAAATAAAAACCATAGCGTAGCAATATTAGGCAGCGGCGAAAGTGGCATGGGAGCATTGCGTCTGGCTACCAAGCATGGTTTGAAGACATTTCTATCAGATTCAAAAACGATTCCTGTTCAAAAACAAAGACTGATAGAGTCCTTGGGTGCCAGTTTCGAAGAGGGAGCGCATACTTTAGATGAGTTGTTGAAATACGATGAGATCATCAAGAGTCCAGGCATTCCTGAAACTGCAACAGTTATTGTGGAGCTCAAAAAGGCAGGAAAGGCTATTATCTCAGAAATAGAATTTGCGAGTAGATATACAGAGGCAAAAATTATTGGGATTACCGGTTCTAATGGTAAAACCACTACAACCCTTTTAACCACACATATTTTAAAAGAAGCAGGCTTGAATGTAGCCAGTGCTGGGAATGTGGGCAATAGCTTCTCTGATTTGTTGGTGGATGAAAATCCAGACGTAATCGTCTTGGAACTAAGCAGTTTTCAGCTAGACGGAGTTATCAATTTCAATCCTGATATAGCTGTGATACTGAATATCACTCCAGATCATTTAGATCGCTATGATCACGACATGGAATTGTATGCAGATGCCAAATGGCGTTTGGTTCAAAATATGAAAAAAGGTGCTCATTTCATTTTCAATGCTGATGATGAGATGATTACCAAACGGGTAGATCGAAATGATTTGTCCTGCGACAAAATTCAAATTACCACTAGATCAAAAACCAGTAACGGAGCATATTTCCTCGAAGGCTATTTGATTTTTGATTGTGAAAAACTAATTCAAATTGTGCCTATCGAGGACTTACCGCTCTTGGGTCGTCACAATCAATACAACCAAATGGCGGCGGTTTTAGCTGCTATTCAACTTGAAGTGCCTTTTAGCGATATCATGAAAGGGTTGTCAACTTTCCAAAATGCACCTCATCGCATGGAGTTGGTGGGTTATATCCAGGACATTCCTTATATCAATGATTCTAAAGCTACCAATGTAGACGCGGTTTACTACGCATTAGATGCGATGACCAAACCTGTAGTTTGGATTGCTGGAGGAGTCAACAAAGGCAATGACTATGAGCAGATCAAAACTTTGGTGAAAAACAAAGTGAATACACTGATTTGCTTGGGTACCGATAATGCCCATCTGGTGAATGAATTTAAAAATGATGTCACCATTCTCATTGAAGTAAAGAGTGCAGAAGAAGCAGTAACCAGAGCAAATGAGTTGGTTCAGCCAGGTGAAGTGGTATTGTTATCCCCTGCTTGTGCCAGCTTCGACCTGTTCAACAACTATGAGCATCGAGGGGATTTATTCAGAGAGGAAGTTTTGAAATTGAAAAAAATTAAGGAGGTAGTTAAGGCATGATCAAGGATTGGACACATAGAAACCTACATGGAGATCCAGTGATTTGGTTCATCGTGATTGCTCTATCTGCGCTCAGTATTTTGGTGGTATATAGTGCGACTGGCACATTGGCTTACAACCAAATGGAAGGCAATACCGAACATTATCTGTTCAAACATACCTCATTGGTACTATTGAGCTGGTTTGCGATGTGGGTGGCACACAAGATCGATTATAGATATTATGCTAAGCTCTCGAAATTGGCCCTATACGTATCTGTTCCTTTACTGTTTATCACCTGGAAGTTTGGAGTAAACATCAACGAAGCATCTCGCTGGATTACAGTGCCATTTATCAATCAGGCCTTTCAGCCTTCAGATTTAGCCAATTTTGCGCTGATTGTAACGCTGGCTTCTATGCTAGCTAAGCGTCAAGGAAATATAGACAACATCAAAGAGTCGTTGATTCCGATGTTGTTGTGGATAGGGTTGATCTGTGGATTGATCGCCATGACCAACCTATCTAGTGCAGCCCTGATCTTCGTGACTTGTATGGTTGTTATGTTTATTGGTCGTGTGCCAGTCAAGTACCTGGCCATGTTGGTGCTTGTAGGTGCCATTGCAGGAGCGGCCGCCTTGGCCATTGGTCAGCGTGCTGGTACGGCTATCAGCAGAATCGAATCATTCATGTCAGACGATGATATTCCATTTCAAGCTGAACAGTCATTTATTGCTATTGCCAATGGAGGTACCGTACGATTTGCTCCAGGCAAAAGCCAACAGAAGAATTTTTTACCCCATCCTTATTCTGATTTTATCTATGCCATCATCATAGAGGAGTATGGTTTAGTAGGCGGAGTGGTGGTTTTGTTTTTATATCTCGCTTTACTGTATAGAGGCACAAGAGTAGTTGCTCTTAGCGAGCGGACCTATGGAGGTTTGCTTTCAGCCGGACTCAGCTTTGCGCTGGTCATGCAGGCCATGGTTAATATGGCTGTGGCAGTTGGTTTAGTACCAATTACAGGATTGACTTTACCACTGGTGAGTATGGGGGGTACATCTCAGCTATTTGTAGGAGTGGCTATTGGTATTATTCTCAGTGTGAGCAGAGGAGAGATAGAAGAAATGGGGACGTCAAGTTCAAATGAATATAGAAAAGATTCAGAAGCAGCATTAGCATAAATGAAGGAGCAGAAAACATATCGTTTGATGATCAGTGGAGGAGGAACCGGAGGGCATATTTACCCTGCGATTGCAATCGCTCATGCTTTTAAAGAAATCCATTCGGATACTGAAATCCTTTTTGTCGGAGCGAAAGGCCGTATGGAAATGGAGAAGGTACCGGAGGCTGGATATGATATTGTAGGGTTGTGGATCAGCGGATTGCAGAGAAGCTTGTCATTAAGCAATTTATCCTTTCCTTTCAAGGTGCTTTCTAGCGTTTGGAAATCTTTTGCTTTGCTTAGAAAATTCAAACCGGATGTAGTAGTTGGTGTAGGTGGCTATGCCAGCGGACCGTTGCTTTTTGCGGCTAATAAAAAAGGAATACCAACATTAATCCAGGAACAAAACTCTTATCCTGGAATAACAAATAAACTGTTGGCTGGTAAGGCTAATAAAATTTGTGTGGCTTATCCAGACATGGATAGGTTTTTTGATAAGAGAAAGATTATTGAAACTGGCAACCCTGTTAGAACAGATATCATGAATGCTGACCAAGTGAGACTGGAGGGGCTTTCTCATTTCGGTTTTAGAAGTGATAAGAAAACGGTATTGATTATTGGGGGAAGTCTCGGGGCTCGTACGATCAACAATACATTGGCAGAAGGAGTGGAGAGACTATTGGCTGAGGATGTACAAGTTCTTTGGCAAACTGGCAAATTCTACTTCGAAGAGATGAAAGAGCGTACCGCTCATATCGATTCGGAGAAGTTGAGAGTTGTACCCTTTATCAAAGAAATGGACCGGGCCTATGGAGCTGCAGATGTAGTCATTTCTAGAGCAGGAGCATTGTCTATCTCTGAGCTTTGTTTGGTAGGCAAGCCGGTTTTGTTTGTGCCTTCTCCAAATGTATCTGAGGATCACCAAACCAAAAATGCATTGGCGTTAGTAAGTCGTGAGGCGGCAGAAATGATTCACGACGAAGACGCAGGAGAGCACCTGATCAGCGAGACTCTGAAGTTGCTTAGCAATGAGCAGCAGCAAAAGAACCTAAGTGCCAACATTAAAGAAATGGCAAAACCCAATGCCGCAAAAGATATTGCTCATGAAATAATCACTTTGATCCAATGAAGCTAGAGCACATACATAGCGTCTATTTTATTGGGATCGGAGGAATCGGTATGAGTGCCTTGGCACGATGGTTTCAAGCGAATGGTTTTGCTGTGACTGGTTATGACAAAACGTCTACGGTTTTAACTGAAAAGCTGATCGAAGAGGGTATTGCCATACACTTTGAAGACAATGTCAATTTGATACCTGAAAAGGTAAAAAATGAAAAAGAGGGTGCGTTGATTATCTATACGCCAGCTGTTCCCAAAGAATTGGGTGAGTATCAATTTTTCATTGAAAATGGATATGAGCTATACAAGAGATCTCAAGTTCTAGGCATGCTCACGGAGTCGAAGTTTACGATTGCGGTGGCTGGGACACATGGCAAGACGACCACATCTTCGATGATCGCTCATTTGCTAAAATCAGCAGGTGTAGACTGCTCAGCATTCGTAGGTGGCATCATGACCAACTATGATTCTAATCTTTTGATTGGTACCAATAATGATGTGATGGTAGTAGAGGCCGATGAGTTTGATCGCTCGTTTTTAACACTGCATCCAGATGTGGCCATTATTACAGCGACTGATGCAGATCATTTAGATATCTATGGTTCAAAAGATTCTTTGAAGGATTCATTCAATGCCTTCATTAAAAACATTAAAGCCAATGGAAAGCTATTTATTGAGGAAAAGGTAGCACACGAATTGGAACTCAATCCCAATGGAAACATTGGGGTTGAAACTTATGGATTGCAGGGTGGAGACATTACAGTTGACCACCTAAATATTGCCGATGCCAAATTCAATTTTGGTTATAAAAGTGAAGATCGCAACATCCAAGGTTTCGAACTGGCGCTACCTGGCTATCACAATGTATCCAATGCGATTGCAGCGCTAGCCTCGGTGAGTGGGTCTGTGAAAAACGACGGTGCTTTGATAGAAGGACTCAACTCCTACCGAGGGGTGAAGCGCAGATTCGAATACATCATCAATGCTGATGATTTGGTGTTTATCGATGATTATGCACATCATCCGGAAGAGATCAGAGCCCTATTGAAATCAGTAAAGGCGCTCTATCCAAACAAAAAGATCACGACCATTTTTCAGCCGCATTTGTTCACTCGTACCCGTGATTTTGTAGATGGTTTTGCCGAGAGCCTCTCCATGGCTGATGAGGTGATTTTGTTGGATATCTACCCGGCCAGAGAGCTGCCTATTGAAGGTGTGTCTTCGGATATGATCAAAGAGAAAATGACTCTTAAGAATGTGGAAAGGTATGTCAAGGATGATGTACTGGCTTACTTCGAGAGTCAAAAACCAGAAGTTTTATTGACAGTCGGCGCTGGAAATATTGACACATTAGTTTCACCCATTAAACACCTGTTGGAAAAGAAATGAAATGGCTGATTCACATATGGAAGACCTTTAAAATTGGCTTGGTGCTTTTCGGTTTGGCAATCATTATTGGATTTACCAATTCTCGTCAAAACGATCGCTACATCAATGATGTGCACATATTGATTGATAATCAGTTCGAAAACTATTTTATCAATCAAGAGGATGTATTGGGCTTGATTAACGATCGAGGCAAAGATTACTTATTGAGTAGTGATTTTGGTAGCCTTAATCTGAAGGAACTAGAGCACCGAATCGAGTCACATCAGTTTGTGAACGACGCACAAGCCTACATCGACCTGGAAGGGAATATGTCTATTGAGGTTACTCAAAACCGCCCAATTGCCAGAGTGATAGTCAACAATGGCCCTGATTATTACATAGGAGTGGAGGGAGATATTTTACCGGAATCAGATCACTACACGGCTAGAGTGGTTTTGATGCATTTGGCTAAGGATCATTGGGTGAATGAAGAAAATATAAAGAATTCTCAGCAAGGGTTGGAAATTTTTGAACTTCTGAAATTTATCAGTCAGGATAAATTTTGGAGCGCCCAAATCTCCGCTATCCGAGTGGAAAAGAATCAGGAAGTAGTCTTAGAACCACAGGTAACTAAGCAAGAAATTATCTTCGGAAGACCTGAAGACATCGAAAAGAAATTTAGAAAACTAATGACCTTCTATAAGCAAATTCTACCCTACAAGGGCTGGAACACTTATGCGTCGGTCAACCTCAAATTCAAGAATCAAATCGTCTGTAAATGATAAATGGTATGGAAACAAATGAAATCATTGTAGGTCTCGACATCGGTACAACTAAAATTTGTGCGATTGTTGGACGTAAAAACGAGTTCGGTAAACTCGAAGTACTTGGTATGGGTAAGTCAGTGTCTGACGGAGTGATCCGCGGCATTGTGACCAATATCGACAAAACTATTAATGCGATTAAGAAAGCTGTCGCAGAAGCTGAGGAGCAGTCTGGTATCGACATTCGCGTGGTGAATGTGGGTATCGCAGGTCAGCATATCAAGAGCTCTGTGCATCATGGGTCTATCATCAGACATTCATCGGATGATGAGATTACCATCGAAGATGTAAACCGATTGACCAATGACATGTATAAGATCGTGATTCCTCCTGGGAGCGAGATCATTCATGTGATGCCGCAGGACTACATCGTGGATTATGAAGAAGGGATTAAAGATCCGGTGGGCATGTCTGGCGTTCGCTTGGAAGCAGACTTCCATGTGATCACTGCCCAGACCAATGCGATTCAAAACATCAACAAATGTGTACGAAGAGCAGGTTTGGAAATTGATAACTTAATTCTTGAGCCTTTAGCATCGAGCCTTTCTGTGCTTAGCGACGAAGAAAAAGAAGCCGGCGTATGCTTGGTGGATATTGGAGGCGGTACTACAGACATCGCCATCTTCCATGAAAACATCATCCGTCATACCTCTGTGATACCATTCGGAGGTAATATCATCACATCAGACATCAAAGATGGCTGTAATGTGTTGAATCATCAGGCGGAAATATTGAAAACCAAATTTGGTCAGGCGTTGGCTGAAATGGCGAATGAAAATGAGGTGGTTTCTATTCCAGGATTGAAAAACAGAGACCCGAAAGAGATTTCTGTAAAGAATTTGGCGAGAGTAATCGAAGCCAGAATGGAAGAAATCATCGAGATGGTTCATACCAAAATCATAACGAGTGGCTATGAAAACAGACTAGCAGGAGGAATTGTGATCACAGGTGGTGGTTCGCAGTTGGTGTCTATCAAACAGTTGTTTGAATACATGACTGGACTAGATGCTCGAGTAGGCTTCCCTAATGAACATTTAGGCAAGAGTAAAGTAGAAACTATCAAGAGCCCAATGTTCGCAACTTCTGTTGGATTGGTGCTTTGTGGATTTAAAGCTCTGGACGACAGAGACAACAGATACTTCCTGGAGGATTCTGTAGTGAAAGATTATGATAAGAGAAAAAAGCCTTCTGGTGGCTCTGATAACATCTTGAAAAAGATTTTGGAGAAAACAAAAGGCATATTAATAGACGACTTTGAGGACGGTTCAGCTCGATAATAGGAACCGAAATCACTTGTCATTTCGAGTGAATACGAGAAATCTCAATGAAGTTAAAAAGTGACATTAAGATTTCTCAGCAGAGCTTCGAAATGCCAAAGAATAATAAAGAAAATAAACAATAAAGTAGGTAGTCGCTTGTCGACTATTTCAAACAGATTAAACAAAACACATCATGACAGAAAGTAGTTTTAAATTTGATTTGCCTACACACCACAAATCGATCATCAAGGTGATCGGTGTAGGCGGAGGCGGTAGTAATGCCGTCAACCACATGTATAATCAGGGTATTACCGGTGTAGAATTCATCGTGTGCAATACGGATGCTCAAGCCCTGAATACCAGTCCAATTCCAAACAAGCTCCAGATCGGAGTAAACTTGACGGAAGGCCTGGGAGCTGGCGCCAATCCTGAACAAGGAAAGAATGCAGCTCTAGAAAACAAAGAAGAAATTAGAAACATGCTTAGCGAAGACACCAAAATGGTGTTTGTAACCGCTGGTATGGGTGGTGGTACCGGTACAGGTGCAGCTCCGGTCATCGCTCAAGTGGCTAAAGAGTTAGGCATTCTTACAGTAGGTATCGTGACGGTTCCTTTCAAGTTCGAAGGAAAGAAAAAAATGCGTCAAGCGATGGAAGGCGTGGATTCATTAAAAGCCAACTGCGATACAGTGCTGATGATTCTCAATGATAAATTGACAGAAGCATTCGGTAGCTTGTCTGTGAATCAGGCTTTTGCGCAAGCGGATAATGTATTGACTACCGCTGCCAAAGGTATTGCTGAGATTATTACCGTTCCTGGCTATGTAAACGTCGATTTTGAAGATGTTAAAACCGTAATGAAAGACTCTGGTGGAGCCGTAATGGGATCTGCGGAGACTTCTGGTGAAAGTAGAGCCAGAAGAGCGGCGGAGGAAGCTATCAATTCTCCACTATTGAATAATCAAAATATCGAAGGAGCTGAGAAAATCTTGCTTTCTATCATCTCAGGGGATCAGGCCGAACTCCAAATGGACGAGTTGACTGAAATCACGGACTTTATGCAAGAATTGGCTGGTGATGATGCGGAAGTGATCTTTGGTCACGGTGTTGATCCTGAATTGGGCGATAGCATTCGAGTAACGATCATCGCTACTGGGTTCGAAAATGAAGCTGATGAAATGTCTGCTTCAACCAATCAAGTAAATAGATTGTCTGAAGAGCCGTCTAGAAAGGTTTTCGACCTTGAGAAAGATGTTCAGACCAGCTTGTTTACCAGTGAGCCTCAGGAAGTAAAAGAGGATACTTTCGAAGAAGATTTTCAGTTGAAAATGAAATCTTTTTCATTCGAAAAACCGGAAAGAGCTCAAGAATCAGAGCCTAAAGCGGTAGAAGAGGAAGATCCATTCGAAATCGAAATGAGACAATTGTTCGAAGAATCGAAAAATGTATCTTATGATGAGCCGTTGGAAGAATTGGATGGTATGGCTCACCCGCCTTCCAAAAAAATACTTCTTATGGAACAGTCGGAAGAAAGACGTCGTCGCTTAGATGGCATCAATAATGATGAATCCATAGATGCGAATAGCTACAAAGAAAAATTCGATGTACCTGCTTATCAGCGTAAAAAGGTCAATTTGAAAAATGTGCCTGCTTCATCTGAAAGCTTAGTATCCAAATACAATTTGGACGATGAGAGCCAGTTGGGCAACAATAAATTTTTACACGATAGACCGGATTGATTTGTTTGTCATTTCGAGCCAAAGCGAGAAATCTCATTAGCCTTAAAAAGAAAATTAAGATTTCTCCTCACGTCGAAAAGACAAATAGAATGTTAGATTTCAATACTAAAAGTCTAATAATTTATCCACTTGCTCTTCGAGCAGGCTGTGATACAATTCTGAAAGATTATTTTCTGTCAAATTTTCTTCTATGCGGGATAGTTTGGGCTTTTGAGCAAGCACATGCGTCCCGCAATAGTTGAAAATATCTGTTAGGTGGCTCAGGGCCAATCCCGCGCCCTGTACCCCTGACGATATGCCTACCAAAGCGGCCTTCTTGTCTCGAAATGTATGAGGAAAGGCTAACCCGTCAATAAATGCTTTTAAAACACCCGGGAATGAGCCATTGTATTCAGGTACGATAAAGACCATTTTTTCTGCCTTGACCATTTTCTCTCGGAAAACATTGAAGATCTCATTTTTTCCAGATTGATCATAAAGTGCAGTCTCAGTGAAATCAGCAGGTAATTCATCTAAATAAATAACTTCGGTATTTATTTTCTTTTCTTCAAGAATACCTTGATAGATATGCGCTAATTTTTTGGATACTGAATTTTTTCGATTCGTACTGCTAATGATGGTGATCATAGGTCTTCTTTCAATAATTGAGCCGCAAGATAAGGAAGTCTTGATAAATACTATGATTATTCAAATCTCTCAAATTCAAAGTAATGAGATTGAGTTAGTCTGCGATAAACGAATGTAGTAATATCAAAATAAGAGGTGTAGGCCTTAAACTCAAAAGACCCACACTTGACTAAGGCGCGGGTCTTTCTCGAATAATACTTAATATGACTTGCTAACAGTCAACGATACGGTTTCCCCTATCTCCGTATAAAATTTTGTGTAATGAGGTCTTTTGTGGGCAAAAAAATGTTCAAAGAGGAGGAAAAAACAAGAAAGGCCTGAATTTTCAGGCCTTTCTTGTTTTTTATATTGTTTGATCGCTAGAATTAGCTGATCGCTTTTGCGATGGTTTCTCCAATGTCAGCAGGTGATTTTACTACATGAAGACCGCATTCAGCCATTATTTTCATTTTAGCTTCTGCTGTATCGTCAGCTCCACCTATGATAGCACCAGCATGTCCCATTCTTTTACCTTTTGGAGCAGTTTGTCCAGCGATAAAGCCAACTACCGGCTTAGGGTTGCCTTGAGCCTTGATCCAACGAGCAGCCTCAGCTTCGTAGTTTCCTCCGATTTCACCGATCATAACGATAGCATCAGTTTCAGGGTCGTTCATGAGTAACTCAACAGCAGCTTTGGTAGATGTACCAATGATTGGATCACCACCAATGCCGATAGCGGTAGAAATACCCAATCCAGCTTTTACTACTTGGTCAGCAGCTTCGTAAGTCAAAGTACCAGACTTAGAGACGATACCGATTCTTCCTTTTTTGAAAACAAAACCAGGCATGATACCCACCTTAGCTTCTTCAGGAGTAATTACACCAGGACAGTTAGGTCCGATCAATGTTACGTCTTTGTTCTCTAAATATTTTTTAGCAGCTACCATATCCTTCACTGGAATACCCTCTGTGATAGTGATGATAACTGAAATGCCGGCATCAGCAGCTTCCATGATGGCATCAGCAGCAAATGCAGGTGGAACGAAAATAATTGAAACATTAGCACCAGCCTGGTCTACCGCTTCCTTTACCGTATTAAAAACTGGTTTGTCAAGATGTTTTTGACCACCCTTGCCTGGGGTTACACCACCTACCACATTACTTCCGTACTCGATCATCTGCGTTGCGTGAAAGGTACCCTCAGTGCCTGTAAAGCCCTGAACTATGATTTTTGAATCTTTATTTACTAATACGCTCATGCTATTTCAATTTTGGTGCAAAAATAGGATAATATATGGCATAACCAAAGGTTAGGACAGAGTTGACACCTCTGATTAATTAATAATTTGACTTCCTTTTGAGAAGTAGATTTCTTTTTGAACTTATATCCAAAAAATTAAGCCGTTTTGGTATAGGTGACTGACATATATTTATCAATAAACTCCCTGATACAGCCATCTCCTCCGTCTTTTGTGAGTACCATGTCCACATAGGAAATGACTTCATCGGCAGCGTTGGCGGGACAGGCAGAGATCCCCACTTTTTTCATCGCCGGGATGTCGTTCAGGTCATCACCAATGAAAGCGATTTCGCTCATTTCTAAATCTAATTCTTCGCACCATTTGGAGAGAATTTCATCCTTTTCTTCCAGTCCAGTGTAGATATGAGAAATGCCTAACATTTTCCCTCTGGCTTGTATGGCGCCTCCAGAAAAACTATGGCTAACAATTCCTACACGTATGCCTTTTTTAATAAGCATGCGAATACCCAGTCCATCTCTGGCATGAAACTGTTTGAATTGATGGCCTTCTTCGGTTACATTGATTCGCCCGTCGGTCATGGTGCCGTCCACGTCAAGCACGAGCATTTTAATGTTTTCTGTGTTGATCATTATTTGTTTTTTGGTTCACAAATTCTGCACAAAGAAACGAGCATTATTGACAATTCAAACAAATCCTTTATTGCTTTTCAGAGACTAACTAATACGCTTCAGCGAAAAAACAAAAGGTGAGGCTTCATAAAAGTTTTACCGTTTAGAATTATTGCTATATTGGCAAACTCAAAAGAGTGTACGGCCCTCATTTGTAATGAAATGCCGTAATTACTGAAGAATTTATAAACATTGAATATGTCAGAGCAAAAGGGTAGTATGATAGTGCCTATCTCAATTGTCGCAGGATTATTTGCCACTTTGGGATTTGTTACATGGGTGAATGGAGCATTAATTCCTTTTATGAAATCCATTTGTGAATTAACAGATGCAGAGTCCTTTTTGGTTGCCTCGGCTTCTTACATTTCATTTTGTGTGATGGCTTTGCCCGCTTCATTTATTCTTCAGAAAACAGGATATAAAAAAGGTATGTCTTTAGGATTACTGCTTATGGCAGGTGGTGCTTTGGTATTTATTCCTGCAGCCTCTTCAAGAACGTATTTTGTATTCCTAACTGGTATTTTCATACAAGGAGCCGGTATGACTTTATTGCAGACAGCAGTGAATCCTTATATCACGATTTTAGGACCAATGGAAAGTGCTGCCAAAAGAATTTCCATTATGGGGATTTGCAATAAGGCGGCTGGTGCGTTAGGCTCAATTATCTTAGGAACCCTCTTATTATCAGGAATAAAAGAAAAAAATGAATTATTAGCTTCAGTTGGCGAAGCCGAAAAAGAGACATTGTTGAATACAATGGCAGGAGGTATGGTAACACCTTATATCGTTATCGCTAGTGTGCTTGCCTTACTGGCCGTATTGATTAATATGGCACCACTTCCAGATATTGAAGCGCCTGAGTCTGAGGCGACAGATGATTCTGGAGCGGCAAAAACAAGCATCTTCCAATTCCCTCATTTGTGGCTAGGTGTATTGACACTGTTTACTTATGTTGGTGCAGAGGTAATTGCAGGCGATTCAATTATAAAATATGGAATAACCCTGGGTTTAGATAATGCAGAGTTTTTCACCTCCTTTACGCTTGGAGCTATGATATTGACCTATCTATTAGGTGTGGTATTAATTCCAAAATATATCAGTCAGGATACAGCATTGAAGATCAGTGCAGCACTGGGAATTGTGTTTTCGTTGTGTATTTTGTTTACATCCGGCTTCACCTCAGTACTATTCGTGGCTTCATTAGGTATCGCCAATGCGCTGGTATGGCCTGCGGTATGGCCTCTTGCATTGAATGGATTAGGGAAGTTCACTAAAACTGCTTCTGCCTTATTAGTTATGGGCATCTCAGGAGGTGCCATTATTCCTCCTTTATATGGTGCATTAGAAGACGCAAAAAAAGTTGCATTGACTGCGGAAGGGGTTGCAGACGCCGCAGCAACAGCTGCCACTGGAAGTTATTGGATTCTTCTGCCATGTTATGCTGTTATTCTGTTTTATGCATTTTCAGGGCATAAGATTGGCTTGAAGAAAAGCTAAAAGAAATTAATATTAAGAATTTGGGTTAGATGGCCGTCCTGATGGAAGATTGGGGCGGCTTTTTTTGTTGTGTACAGCAAAATTCAACCACTAATGTATTTTTTGACTTGTTCCAATGCAAATTTTCTACCTTGCAGGTTTTGAACTAATTACCTACTAATATGATAAAACTCAAAAATTACTTGCTGGTGGGTGCTATGGCATCTACGGGCTTGTTAGTGAGCTGTGAATCCACACAGGATTCTGCTCAAGAAGAATCAGAAGTTGTAAGTCTCGATCTCAATCTCAGGGATACAACGGTTGCACCAAACAATGACTTTTACAGATATGCCAATGGTGGCTGGCTAGACAAAACAGAAATACCTTCTGACCGATCGGCATGGGGTAGCTTCCATGAATTGTTTGAATATAATGAGAAGGTACTCAGCTTTGTGTTGGAAGAAGCAACCAAAGGAGAGTTGCATGATGAGAACTCGAATGAAATAAAGGCGGCTAACTTCTACGCTTCAGGTATGGACTCTCTAGGAATAGAAGCTCAAGGAGCAAAGCCACTCAAACCAATGTTGGCCCAAATCGATCAGCTTCAGAGCAAAGATGAATTAGGAAACGTACTTTCTTCTTTGCAGAAAATTAGTGTTACGCCTTTGTTTAATATATATGTCGGCATAGACGACAAACAGACGGATAGTTACATCATGAATGTGACTCAATCAGGATTAGGCTTGCCAGATCGTGATTATTATTTCAGAGAGGACCAGACGGGGCAAGACATCATCGCAGGGTATAAAGCCTATATCACTAAGTTGTTTGTTTTGGTGGGAGAGGATTCTGCTGTGGCTGCAACTAAGGCTGAGAACATTTTCGCTTTGGAGTCTAAGCTGGCGAAAAACTCAATGACTCGTCTTGAAAGAAGAAACCCAGAGGCCACTTACAATAAAATATCATTGGCTGAATTGCAGGAGAATAGCAATTGGCTAGACTGGAAGTCATTTTTTGCAGGCATTGGAGTTGAAGAAATCAGCGAAATCAATGTGAATCAATTAGAGTACATCTCACAGTTGTCCGAAGTTGTGGATGGCTCTGCACTGGATGACATCAAAGATTATTTGAAAGTAAGATTTATCAGCCCAAATACAGCTTACCTGTCGAACGACTTTGTAATGGCAGCTTTTGATTTTTACAATAAGCAGTTATCAGGTCAGCAGGAAATGAGACCAAGAGCCAAGCGAATGGTAAACTCTACCAATGGCAATTTGGGAGATGCCTTGAGCAAGTTATATGTAGACGAAGTTTTTCCTCCAGAGGCGAAAGAGAAATGCTTAGAAATGGTGAACAATATCAAAGATGCCATGCACAAGCGAATTGATCAACTGACGTGGATGAGTGAGGAAACTAAGAAAGAAGCGCATACTAAATTGACCAAAC
The DNA here is from genome assembly GCF_033344935.1 of Reichenbachiella sp. Taxonomy (NCBI): domain Bacteria; kingdom Pseudomonadati; phylum Bacteroidota; class Cytophagia; order Cytophagales; family Reichenbachiellaceae; genus Reichenbachiella; species Reichenbachiella sp. The sequence goes on from NZ_JAWPMM010000001.1 coordinate 1,570,038, forward strand.
TGAAGGTGAAAATTGGATACCCTGATGAGTGGGAAGATTATAGTAGCATTGAAATATCAAAAGATAATTACATTCAAAACAGATGGAATGCAAATGCATTTGATAATCGATTGAACTGGGGCAAACTAGGTCAGCCTATTGATCCCGATGAGTGGCATATGGCCGCTTCAGCAGTGAACGCCTATTACAACCCGCCTGCCAATGAGATTGTATTCCCAGCTGGTATTCTACAGCCTCCTTTTTATAATTACAAAGCAGATGATGCGGTAAATTATGGTGGTATTGGCGCAGTAATTGGTCATGAAATCACTCATGGATTCGACGATAGCGGTCGTAAATATAACCATGAAGGTGAACTGAAAGATTGGTGGACTGAAGATGATGCTGCGGAATTCGAAAGAAGAGCTCAAGTAATGGTCGAGCAGTACGATGGTTTCGAAGTGCAAGACACACTTAATGTGAATGGTAAGTTGACACTTGGGGAGAATATAGCAGACCTTGGCGGTATGCTGATTGCTTATGACGCTTTGCAGATGTATTTTGAAAAGAACGGAAGACCAGGAAAAATAGATGGAATGACTCCAGAACAAAGGTTTTTCATGTCACAGGCTACTTTATGGAGAGGCAAGTATCGGCCTCAACTTGAGCAGCAACTTTTAATTCAGGATACTCACTCACCTGGCAAGTTTAGAGTAAATGGTCCTGTATCTAGTATGACTGAATTCTACGAAGCGTTTGATATTAAGCAGGGAGATCCATTGTGGAGATCCGAAGAAGAGCGAGTTGATATTTGGTAATACTCTGAAAATGGTTTAGATTTTCCTTTACAACAAAACCACGATTAATATGGGTAAAGGAGATGTAAAAACAAGAAAAGGCAAGATAAGCAAAGGGTCTTATGGAGTCAGTCGACCTCATAAAAAGAAGGTTGCCGAGGTTGCCCCGAAAGCAAAGTCTAAGGCCAAGAAGAAAAAATAATCCTGTTCCCGATATCCATCGGGACAGGATTTTTTTTATCCCACTCACAATTCCAATCCATTTTCATAATTTAGCGGTTCGATTGAATCCAATGAAAAAAACTATTTTCTTTTTCTTCCTGATTGTGAGTGTAATGCTGGTTTTTGAAGCGAATGCACAGAGAAAAACCTATGTGGGCTTAAAGGGAGGGTATAATCTTTCCACGGCCTATTTCTTCCACTCATTTTTTGGTTCTGACATCAATACGAAAATGAATGGCGGATTTCAGGGCGGCATCATTGCGATGAATTATATCCGAAATCATATTGGCTTGCAAGCCGAGCTGATCTACACACAAAAAGGATGGACTCAGGAATTTGACGATGGATCGCCCAATCTAGTCACGGATTTAAACTATATCGAATTGCCCTTGTTGGTAAACATCCACACAGGAAAGGAGAAGTTGCACTTCTTTGCCAATGCTGGATGTTTCTTCGAATATTTGGCAAGCTCATCACAGAGCGAAGTGCCGGATTACCAAGCCAATGTCTATGCCTTCGATGAATCCAGAGATCATAAACTGGGCTATGGTTTTAGAGGTGGTGTCGGTGCTTTTTATGATTTTGATTTCGGCACCTTGCTTTTGGAAAGTAGTGTTTCTTATAGTTTGAGTGATCTGCTTGAATTTGAGTCATTAAACTCAGGTATCCCTAATACCTCTAAAAACATTGTGATTGGTTTCTCAGTAGCCTATATGTTCTCCTTCGGCGAATTGTAGGAATCTTCATTTCTCAGCTTTATATTTATGGGTGATACATACAACAACTCACGCTATGAATATTCGATTTCTTAAGTATGCCATTGTCTTTATTATTCCAATAGTTGCCTATTTCTCTATTAATGCATCCGGTTGGTGGACTTTTGGTACTGCGGCATTAGTTTATGTAATGCTCCCCTTGTTTGAGTTCTTTTTTTCGTCAAGCAAAGAAAATTTAGAAAAAGCCGAAGAGGAGTTGGTGGCTAAGGATCGAGTCTATGATTACCTGCTTTATTTGGTAGTCCCAGTTCAATTTGCTCTGTTATATTATTTTGTTTCAGTGATTGGAGTAATGGAAAGCACCAGTTTGGAATTGACTGGAAGAATATTGTCCATGGGGATCACTTGTGGGGCATTGGGGATTAATGTGGCTCACGAGCTGGGACATAGAAAGAGTAACTTTGAACAGTTCCTGGCGAAAGCCCTGTTGTTGACATCGCTCTATATGCATTTCAATATTGAGCATAATAGAGGCCATCACAAAAATGTATCTACGCATGAAGATCCGTCTTCTGCTCGACATGGCGAGTGGGTCTTTTTCTTTTGGTTTCGATCCATGATCATGGGATATATTTCAGCATGGAAAATAGAAGCCGCTCAACTGAAAAAGAAAGGGTTAGGGCCCATTTCCTTTCAGAATGAAATGCTAAGATTTCAAGTGATTCAATTGGCATTCTTAGGATTGATTTATTGGGCGTTCGGATGGTTACCTATGTTGTGCTTTTTAGCGGCAGCGCTAATAGGTATCATTCAGTTAGAAACAGTCAACTATATCGAACATTACGGTTTGAGTCGTAACCAAAAAGAGTCTGGTCAGTATGAGCGAGTGCAGCCATGGCATTCCTGGAATTCAAACCATACGCTAGGCCGATTGTTTCTTTTTGAGCTTTCGAGGCATTCCGATCACCATTATCTGGCCAGCAGGAAATATCAAATATTGAGACATCATGAAGCCAGCCCTCAAATGCCAACAGGCTATCCTGGTATGATGTTACTATCTATGGTTCCGCCATTGTGGTTTTTGGTCATGCACAAGCAAATTGCAAAACTGTCTAGGTCGGAAGCGTAGGGCTATAACCTGGCGTAATCTTTAAAAAACTCAAGTGCGCGCTCATCCATCCAGGAAGTTTTAGCACCTAATTTAAAGAAACCTACATGGCCACCAGCTCTCGGGGTTTCTAGGTGAAGAAACTCATGATACTTACAAGCTTTGTATGGATAGCACTTTTCACCAAGTAATGGGTCATTTTTTGCGTTGACAATCAACGCGGGTAGTCGAATGCCTGGGTAGTTGAGGTCGGAAGTAGCGGTTCTATAAAAATGCCGACTATTTTTGAATCCATGAAGAGGGGCCGTGTAGCGTTCGTCAAACTGCCCAAAAGAAACGATATCATCAATTCCATCAATGTTTACCTCTTTGGGATATTGTTGGTGCTTTAGCTTGACCTTCTTGATCATTTTTTTGAGAAAACGCTGTTTGAAAAACCAGTTTTCACGAAAGGTCAGTTGATGGGCACTGTCCCAAAGGTTGCAAGGTACGGAGAAAGTGGCTGCCGCCACGATGTGTTTGGGGACACTTGGCCCATTTTCTCCAAGATATTTCAACGTCGTACTGCCGCCCATTGAAAAGCCCACCAATACAATTTTCTTATATCTTCTGGTAGCAATGGCATGAGTGATGACATGCTCCAGATCTTCTGTATCTCCGTGGTGATAGAGCCGAAGGTTTCTATTGATTTCACCGCTACATGATCTGTAGTTCCACGCTAATACATCGTATTCATTTTGGTTGAAATGTCGAGCACAACTTTTTACATAGTGACGGTGAGAGTTTCCTTCCAAACCATGTGAAATGATGACTAACCTTTCGTATCCAGAGCGAATCCAGTCTAAGTCAAGAAAGTCTCCATCGGGGGTATCAATTCGCTCCCGATCATATTTGACCCCTTTTATTTTTCTGAATAAGCTAGGGATGATGGTCTGTGTATAGCCATTTTTAAAGAAATCCCGAGGGGAGTTGTATGAAGAGTAACCGAGTATAGACATAATTCTCAATACAATTTATATAAAGTTGGTTAGCTATATCAAATAAATTAGAAGAGGATTAACGGTTTGACTAATTCATCATGATGATATCTTCTGTTTTTAGGTTAAAAAAGTATATTTTATTGACTCTAGTCATCTGATCATACTCTATTTTTGAGAGCTTAAAGGAAAAAATATGGCGGATTATATTCTAGGAATTGACATTGGGGGTACATACACCAAATTTGGCCTTGTAGATAAAAAAGGTAAAGTCAGCAACGAAGGTTCTTTTGCCACCCGTGCTCATGAGAAGATTGATATTTTCTTGGGCGAACTGAAAAAACAAGTACTACCTATGCTTGATGGGAAATCTGTTATAGGAGTAGGAGTAGGGGCGCCCAATGCCAATCACTTCGATGGCACCATCAAACAAGCCGCTAATATTACCTGGGGTGATGATGTTCCGCTTCAGAAGTTGATTCAGGAAATTTTTAATCTGCCTACCATTTTGACCAATGATGCCAGTGCAGCCGCTATAGGTGAAATGAAATTTGGTGGAGCCCAAGGCATGAAAGACTTTGTGGTTTTCACTTTGGGTACTGGTTTAGGCAGTGGCTTTGTAGTGAATGGTGAGGTCGTTTATGGCCATAGTGGATTCGCAGGGGAGATCGGTCATGTGAGTGTAAATCCAGACGGTCGATATTGTGGGTGCGGCAGAAGAGGTTGTTTAGAAACTTACGTATCTGCCACCGGGATTAAAAAGACCGTTTTCAAAATGATGGCTGATTATACTCGTCCAAGTGTATTGCGTGATGTGAGTTACAATGACATGACTGCCGAGATGATCACCAATGCGGCCAGAGACCACGATTACATAGCTATTAAAGCCTTCGAATATACCGGACAGATATTTGGTCAGAAATTGGCGGATACTGTGGTGCACACGAGCCCTGAAGCCATTTTCCTTTTTGGCGGGTTGGTGAACGCTGGAGATTATCTGATGGATCCTGCGATCTATTACATGGAAAAATTCATGTTCAAGCCTTTCAAGAAAACAGTAAAACTACTGCCTTCTTCCTTGATGGATAGAAATGCAGCGGTTTTGGGTGCTGGCGCTTTGGGATGGGAAGAATTAGCTAAAAAATAAGGAGACAAGCTTGGCGTAATTTTTGCTTTTAGCGGGCTGGAATTACAATGAATTATGATGGCAAGATTACCCCTGCTGATTTTACTATTTCTTTTCTCGTTTATTGCCTATTCGCAGCAGCTCACTGTTCTGGATAAGGCTACTCAGCTTGGGATTGCGAAGGCGACTATATTATCTCAGAATTCAAAAAGCACTTTGTCCACCAATGCGCAAGGGCAGGTAAGGCTAGAGGCAGAAGCGGCTAGCGAAAGATTGATTATTGATCATCCGTCCTATAAGCCAGTCCTGGTGGCAGGAATCACTGCAGATACTACGGTATATCTCACAGAGCAAATCATAGAAATCGACGAAGTAGTGATATCCGCCAATAAATGGGAGCAGGACAGAGAAGAAGTACCTAATGAAATACTGACGATCTCTGCCAAGCAAATCGAAAGAAACAATCCGCAGACTTCGGCTGACATGCTGGGGCAGTCTGGACAGGTTTTCGTTCAGAAAAGCCAAATGGGAGGAGGAAGCCCGATGATCAGAGGATTCTCAGCCAATGCCGTCCTGATTGTATTAGACGGTATTCGGATCAATAATGCCATTTATCGTGGGGGTAACCTGCAAAATGTGATTATGCTGGATCCCAATTTGTTGTCAGGTTCTGAAGTGATATTTGGGCCAGGTTCATCCGCATATGGGAGTGATGCATTGGGTGGTGTCATGGATTTTCACACCATTAGACCGGCTTATACAGATAGCAAAGCGCTACAGGCCCATGGAGTTGGGATGATGCGTTTTTCTACTGCCAACCTTGAGAAAACGAGCCACTTCCATGTCAACGTACAAAATAACAAATGGAGCAATACACTGGGTCTTACCTATGGGGATTATGAGGACTTGAGGGCTGGTGCCAATCGACCGTCTGACTATCCTGATTTTGGGAAAAGACTAGAATACATAGAGCAAGTCAATGGGCAAGATGTCATAGTTCAAAATGACAACGTAAATATGCAAAGGTTTTCCGGCTACCATCAGTATAACATCATGAACAAACTGAGCTATAGGATTTCCAAGGAATCTGAATTGATGCACACATTGTATTACACCACTTCGTCGGATATTCCTCGATATGATCGACTGATAGAAAGAGATGAGAATGATGTACTGGTTAATGCAGAATGGTACTACGGCCCTCAGGAATTTTTGCTCAATGCCATCACATTTTCGAACTACAGTTCCAACTTCTTCTACGACGGTGCGAAAGTGATTCTTTCTAACCAGCGGGTAAAAGAAAGTCGCAATGATCGAAAGTATCAATCCACCAGCTTTCGATCCAGATCGGAGGAAGTAAACGTGTATGCACTTAATGTAGACTTGGATAAAGAACTATCAGCTAAAAGTGAATTGTACTATGGAATTGAACTTTTTTATAATGACGTAAATTCCTCGGCCTATCTAAAAGACGTAGCTACCGAAGTGGTGTCTCCTACCTCTACACGTTATCCGGATGGCGGTAGCAAGTATTCGTCCGCAGCGGCTTATGGGAGTTTAAAGTCTCGTTTAAGTGACGCCGTAGTTTTTACTGGAGGCCTTCGGTATACTTATGTACATCTAGTATCTGAATTTGAAGATAAATCCTTTTTCAATTTTCCATATGATGAGATCGAACTGAAAAATGACGCGTTGAGTGGTTCGCTTGGCTTGGTAGTAAGTCCTGTGAAGAGCTTGCGATGGAACCTGATTTTTTCTAGCGGATTTAGATCACCTAATGTAGACGATGTAGGTAAGGTCTTCGACTCGGAGCCAGGTAGCGTGGTCGTGCCAAATGAAGATTTGTCGCCAGAATACACCTTGAACTACGAGACAGGAGTCAACTGGAAAATAGCAGATAGAATCACCATCGAAGGTAGTTTGTATTACACGCAGCTGAGAGATGCCATGGTGCGAAGACCATTTACCTTCGATGGGCAGACAACAATTATTTACGATGGCGTCGAAAGTGATGTCGAGGCCTTGGTTAATGTAGGGGAGGCTTACCTATGGGGCTATTCTATTGGTCTGTCGGCCAAACTTACCGAACGCATGGTACTCAGGGCTCGAGTGAACAACAATGACGGCGAAGACGAAGTAGATCACGTGCCCTTGCGTCATACCAATCCACTGTTTGGGAATGTATCTCTAAGCTACCGAACGAAAAAACTGATGCTGGAGGGTTACACTAATTTCCAAGGTAAAAGAACCTGGGAGGATTTAGCGCCGAGCGAGCAGGCCAAAACTCATCTATATACAGCAGAAGGTGCTCTGGCTTGGTATACCTTGAACATCCGGTCCTCTTATCAGATCAGTGAAAAGCTGAGTGCGACAGCAGCATTGGAGAATATTCTCGACAAGCATTATCGCCCTTATTCTTCTGGTATCAGCGCACCGGGGATCAATGGCATACTGAGTGCGCGGTATACTTTTTAGTCAATCCCTATAAAAATGTCTGAATTTATCGGCTTGGCGTAAATCCATTCGACAGGTTGGCTTCGTATGTCTCTCGCGTTTGTTCAACAAGCGGTATATTGAGAAGACAGAAAAATTAATTGACTTATGGCTAGAAGTATTACACTGAGAGGAAACATCAAAGCACCCAATTTTGATGTGGAGGATATTTTTGGGAATCGGATCAATCTTCGAAACTATAGAGGTAAGCGCGTATTTGTGGGGTTTTTCAGGCATGCAGGCTGCCCTTTTTGCAACCTAAGGGTCAATAAGTTGGAGTCTGCTCAAGCTCAGCTCAAAGAAAAGAACATGGAAATGGTCTTCTTCTTTGAGTCTACTAAAATGAGACTCCTGGCCAGCAAGTACCATACAGACATACACACCATTCCTATGGTCGCTGATCCTGAGAAGCAATATTACAATCTGTACGGGGTAGAAAACTCACCATTGAAATCAGCCAAAAGTCATTTCATGTCCTTGATTCAAACGGCAATCAAGGCCAAACTGAAGAGTCTGCCCGTGCATTGGATGGCGGACAATGAATCGATCAGCACGATCCCCGCAGAATTCTTGATCGATGAAAATGGTGTGATCCGAGTCGTTCATTATGCTCGCGACCTAACAGACGAATTGTCTACGGATTTGATTACTCAGTTTGCAGAGGAGGGGGTGACGAATCGGAAAGCAGTGGTTTAGATTTTTGGCGGTATAGTATGATCAATTATTCAGCAGAGTAAATGATGACATCCAATTCGTCAATTTTCTCAAATGCCTTATCTGCTGTTAGCAAAGGTAATTTGCTATAAAATGAAGAGGCTGCCACAATAGCATCTGGTAGTTTTAACCTTCTGGATTTTCTAATTTCTATGGTTACTTTTTTGATGCCAGAACTGATGTTTATGACTTGGCAATCATTAATTAGTTGCTCGATTAAGGACTGCTCTTTCTTCGATAAGTTTGGCACCGCCAGTAGCTCAAGCTCAGTTATTATTGATATTGCGAGTTGTTTTCCGTCAAGAATTTGTGTGACTTCAGGGTCTCCGTTTAGAAGGTAAATTAAAATATTGGTGTCTACAAAGAGCCTATTCCCATTCATCTCTTGAGTTTGACTGGTAACTGATAGGGTTTATTTTTTTCTTTAGAATCCCGCTGTACTTACTGGCTGAAATACCCTCAGTTTTCTTAGATGCTACTTCGTTCAACTTCTCGAGTTGCTCTTGTATCGGTGTGCCTTTCTTTATAACTGTTACCATAGGCCAAATATACGAAATATTGCATTCGGAGTTCTGCAATCAGTTAAGCAGAACGATCCGATGTTCGTTTTGTGGTTTTTGTCCTTACGAATATAATCGAATCTGTGATTGAGCACATACCTTTTCTTATTCATGTACTGAATCGAAGATTCAACGGGGCTCGACTAAGCTCAAACCACCGCTCTAGTAGATAAAAGCAGGTTTTAATGTATGATGTTGTGCTTTCCTTATTTAAGGGAATTATACAAATCATCTACTTCTAGTTGAGATAATTCAAACCATTCGCCTCTTAGTCTTTTAGATTTATATGTTTCATGAAGAGCCTTCTCAAAACTAGTTGCAATATCTCTATTCGGAAATTCTTTGGCGATTAGTAAATCAACTGTAGGTTTTTCGCTTTGAAGGGTACTTTCTCGATATTTTGGTTTTTTAGAAACACCTATTTTGTAGAAATTATTTGCAGTGTCATGCATCAAGTAAACACTACAGGCTTCTTTTTTAGATGTTGGTTTAATCTGAAGACTTTCAGGTTCTTGAGTTAAACTTTCTGATTTGGGTTTTGGAGTTGGTATGTTCTCCTTGCAATTATAGATAGCGTATAAAAAATCATCGTCAACGAATTTTAAGAAAGCTTTAAACCGTATTTCTATATACCCTGTTTTCATTGAGTGAACTATTCCTCTTCCCTTGGTTCCAAAGTCCACTTTCATAATGTCTTGGCCTTCTTCAACATAATCCCCAGTGTTAACTAACCAATCAATTACAGAGTAATAACCAACCGTAGTTTGCCCATAATTGAATTTGATCAGATGACAATAATCAGACTCAGTGATAATTACTTTAAGAGGAAGATCTTCCTTTTGGCTTATAATTGGTGATTCAGATTTTGAGGTGAAAATGTTGAATTTTGATGGAGGTCCGTATTTATTCATGACGTCATCGCCTTTTTTGAAGTGAAGTTCGTATAAATAAAATAGGTTGAGAATAGGAATTAGAAACCAAACATAACCATTGATTCCCCATCTATTAAGATCATGATACCTTTTAGCACACAACGCACAATAGAGGTAAAAAACGAATATGCAGAAATATATGATTGCATTTGATTCTGGGTTTATATTCAATCCTACTGTAAGGAAGAGGACCCATAGAATTAAGGAAATAATTCCAAATTCTTGCCGATTTACTCTCCCTCGATTCCAGAAATATTTAGTCATAATATTATGAAGCACAAAGTAGTTATATGTAACATAACTCGCTACATATCAATTATGTCTAACTCAAATCTAATGGATTTTTAATCTTCAAACAGGTGACGATCGTAGATCTATTTCATTGCATCGTGCTATTCACAAAGAAATAATCTTTTTTAATATTGCAGCATGTATACTATTAGCCCATTAGACAAGTCCGATTACCAAGAAATGATAGAAGTGTGGGAGGGGTCAGTCAGAGCTACTCATGACTTCCTACCCGAGTCTAGAATCCTGGAATTGAAACCATTGATTTTGGATCAGTATTTTGATGCGGTACAGTTGTTTGGTGTGAAGGAAGAAGGACGAATACTTGGTTTTCTGGGTATACATGACACAGATATAGAAATGCTCTTTATCCATTCGGAGACCAGAGGAAAGGGCGTAGGTAAGGCTTTGCTTCTTCACGCCATCGAAGAGTTGAACTGCACCAAAGTGGACGTGAATGAGCAAAACAAGCAGGCTGTAGATTTTTATCTCTACATGGGCTTTCAAATCGCTGGCCGATCACCACTCGACGGACAAGGCGAGCCGTATCCTATTCTTCATTTGAGTTTGCGGTAGTTACCCACTGAGTGGTCTGACGAATGGTGCTTAATTTTCGCCTTCAGGAGTATTATAATGTTTGCTTTACAACAATGTCCATCAAATATTTATTCGTCCGACAACTAGATAGAGACAACCCATGTCCCAAATTTCAACTTTCATTCGTCTTTTACTAAATTGTATAGTCTTGCTGAGATACCGAAGCAGATTATACTTATTCAAATTGACAAATGCCTACGATTAAATTTACCGCGAACCTCAAACGATTTTATCCTGAACTATCAGAGATAGAATTGGAGTCTTTGGACCTGAATGAAATATTGGATGAGCTAGAAAGTAGATTCAAAGGGCTCAAGGACTATGTAGTAGATGAACAAGGGCAATTACGTAAGCACGTCAATATCTTTATAGGAGACGAATTGATACAGGATCGGATCAAACTCAGTGATGCTGTAAAACCTACAGACGAAATCTATATTATGCAGGCCCTTTCGGGCGGATAAACCCAAAAAACTTAAACTCATGTCAAAAGCTAACTTACTACTCGGCACAAGAAAAGGATTGATCATCTACCAACAGGACGGTGATGGATGGAGTCACCAGTCTACACACTTTTTGGGCATTCCCGTATCACTTACGCTAGTGGACGAACGTAGCCATACCTGGTGGGCGTGCTTGGATCACGGGCACTGGGGTTGCAAGTTGCACCGAAGTACGGATCAAGGAAAAAACTGGAAAGAAATAGAAGCGCCTAAGTTCGCTGAAGGAATGGAGGTAAAAGAAGGAGTGCCGGCAGCGGTGAAATACCTTTGGGCCATGTCACACGGAGGCAAGGATAAGCCGGGTGTATTGTACATAGGCACTGATCCGGGTGCGCTTTTTAAGTCTACCGACAACGGAGATACCTGGCAGCTGGTAGAATCCTTGTGGAATCACCCCTCACGAGAAAAATGGTTCGGTGGCGGACGCGACAATCCAGGTATTCATTCGGTGGTAGTAGATCCAAGAGACTCCAATCATATTTATGTGGCTGTGAGTTGTGCTGGCGTATTTGAGTCCTTTGATGCAGGGGAGACCTGGCAATCTGCCAACAAAGGGTTGAAAGCAGATTTTCTACCCGACCCAAGTTCTGAAATTGGTCAGGACCCACACATTCTCAAGGCATGCCCAACTAATCCTGATGTGCTTTGGCAGCAAAATCACTGCGGCATATTTGTAACCACAGATGGCGCGAAAAACTGGAAAGAGGTCAGTCAAAAAGAAGGACCAGCCAATTTTGGATTTGCCGTAGCTATTAAGCATGATAATCCCGATCAAGCTTGGGTAGTACCGGGCATCAGCGACGAAATTCGTGTAGCTGTCGATCAAGCCTTAGTAGTTTGCAGAACAGACGATGGAGGGAAAACCTGGAAAGAGCAAAGAGCAGGGCTGCCACAAGAGAACTGTTTCGATATTGTTTATAGACACTGTTTAGATATTTCTGGAGACCGTTTGGTTTTCGGGACGACGACAGGTAATGTTTACTATTCCAATGATCTCGGAGAAAATTGGAAGCAACTCTCTTCGGATTTACCAATGGTCTACTCGGTAGAGATAGCAGGATAAATTGAACTTTTGGCTTCTTACTTTCAATTTTATACTCAGAAGGACAACCGTTCATCCCGTATACATACCTGAACTCACGACTCATTTGGATTTTGGTCACCATTATTCATAATTTGGAGTCGAACTAAAATTAAACACATGAAAAAGCCCATCCTTTTATTGGCAATTGCCCTTTGCGTTTGCCTCCAATCTTTTGCTCAAACCACGGATGTTGATCTTAAGGCACTTGATGCCTACTTCGAAAAGATGACCAAAGATTGGGATGTGCCAAGTATGAGTATTGGTATCGTGAAAGATGGTGAATTGGTCTTTGCGAAAGGATACGGGGTCAAGGAAGTAGGGAAAAAGGAGGCGCCAGATAAAAATACTTTGTATGCCATCGCCTCCAATTCGAAAGCATTCACTGCAGCTATCATTGCCCAATTGGTAGAAGAAGGGAAATTAGATTGGAACGGAAAAGTGAAAGATTATTATCCTGCATTTGAGCTGTACGATCCATGGGTAACTGCCCATACCACCATAAGAGATATACTGAGTCATAGGGTAGGGTTAGGGACTTTCAGTGGAGATGTGATTTGGTACAAAAGCGATTTTACCAATGAAGAAATTTTGGCTAGAATCAAAAATATACCTCCGGATTTTGACTTTAGAGCAGGGTATGGTTACTCCAATCTCATGTACATCACGGCTGGGGAAGTTATTCGCAATGTGACGGGCAAAAGCTGGTCAGAGAATGTGAAAGAAAGAATCTTGACGCCGTTAGGGATGGATCGAACCCTAACGGGACCAAGCGCCTTAGTGTCCACTGGAAACTATGCAACGCCACACGCTCGAACGGACGAGAAAAACATCCCTATAGTTTGGGAGGATTGGGAAGAGATCGGAGCATTGGGAGGATTGATCTCTAGTGTGGAAGACCTTTCTAAATGGATGATCACAAATATGAATCATGGTGTATATGAAGATGACACTTTGTTTAGCGCTCGTTCAAGAAACCTCATGTGGACACCGCACAACAATTTTGTAGTGGATCATACCAAGCCGAATGATTTTGGTCGTCATTTCAGTGGGTACGGCTTAGGTTGGGGGATTAGTGATTACCACAACAACCTGAGAATAGGACACACTGGAGGTTACGACGGTATGCTCACCGCTTTCAATATGTTGCCTAATCAAAAGCTAGGAGTAATTGTATTGACGAATGGAATGAAAAGCCCTATGATGGCGGCAACCTATTATGCTTTGGATCAATTTTTAGGTGTAGATGGTCCGGACTGGTCTGAAAAGTATTTGGGCTATATGGGTAGTACGGAAGAAGATCCAAGAATTACTGAGCGCAAGGCCAAACGGGTGAAAGGTACTAAGCCCTCGCTTGACCTGAGCAAATATGCAGGGACTTACAAGGCAGACATCTATGGCGATATCAAGGTAACGCTCGAAAAAGGAGAGTTGCGATTAAACTTCCCGAATGCCAAAGCACTTTCAGCTACACTCAAACATTGGCATTATGATGTCTGGGAAATTGATTGGGATATAGAACACGCATGGTTCAGTTTCGGGACTGTACAGTTCAACATGGACAACAATTTGAATATCGAACGAATGACATTTGATGTGCCGAATGATGATATTTTCTTCGAAGAGTTGATTCCGGTCAGGGTAGATTAATCTCTCATTTTTTGCGTATCATTGATATATGATACCCAAAAACGAACAAGCCCAACTTAGAGCAAATCTCTTCCGTCATTTGGATGGAATCGGTACTGCTCCCACAGCATATGCCCTCCACGAAAAAGGTGTGCTTAGTTATTTACTCGAAGCTAAATCTAGCACACTTAAAGAGCTTGTGGAGCGATTCAATGCCAATGAAGGTTACCTCAATGTAGCCTTGAGAATATTGTGTTCACAAGGTTGGATTAATCAGTTTGTAGACAATAAAAATGATGTGATTAGCTATACCATCAACGAAAAAAGCGAGCCAGCATTTCGATGGGTTACCATTTACAAGGAAGTAGTTGATTTATTGAAGCTTTCTGAGAGATTTCATCCTAGAAAATTTGAGTTGGAGCCTTTTCTTGTTCTTGAGAAAATCTTTAAAAATTATTGTAATAGGTACGATTTGCCTGAGCCGACCAATGAATACGAAAGAGAAATTCAGGATCAAATGTTGACTCATATAGAGGGAATTATTTTAGGGCCTACAATCGTCCATTTGGGTATGAGTGGGATGTTTCATAAGTACTTTATGGAAGCCAGTTTCAAGCCGGAAGAATTTCACAACGATCCAGAAAGTTTCACAAAACTGCTAAATATGTTTGCTCATTTGGGTTGGTTTAGTGAAAATGGCGGAACATATAAATTCACAGAAAAAGGCTTGTTTTATGCTAAAAGAGCTAGTGCCTATGGTGTCACCGTATCTTACATACCAACATTCAGACATTTGGATGAGCTGATTTTTGGGAATGCCAAAATTCTTGTTACGGAATTTGGTGAGGAAGAAAAACATGTAGATCGAGCAATGAACGTATGGGGAAGTGGAGGAGCACATGCGGCTTATTTTAAAGTAGTGGACGAGATTATTGTTGATATATTTAATCAGCGAATTGAGGATCAACCCAAGGGTATTTTGGATATGGGCTGTGGAAACGGCGCTTTTATTCAGCATCTTTTCGACGTGATTGAGCAACAAACTGAGCGAGGTAGGAGGTTAGATGAATATCCTTTGACACTCGTGGGAGTCGACTACAATCAAGCGGCTTTGAAAATAACCAAGGCCAATCTTGTGCAGTCCGACATCTGGGCAAAAGTCATATGGGGAGATATTGGAAGGCCTGATTTGCTTGCGCAAGATTTGAAAGGCAACTATGGTATTGAACTAAATGATCTACTGAATGTAAGGACATTTTTGGATCACAACAGAATTTGGCAAGAACCTAACCACTCAGGTGATATATTGAGTGACTCCAAAGGAGCTTTTGCTTATCAGGGAGTGAGAAAAAGCAACAACCTGGTTCAAGCATCATTAGTTGAGCATTTTCAGAAATGGGCTCCGTTTGTAAGGAAATTTGGACTGCTATTGATCGAGTTGCACACCGTTGACCCTGAGCTGGTGGCGAAAAATTTGGGGAAGTCTGCGGTAACGGCATACGATGCCACTCATGGTTATTCTGATCAATACATTCTGGAAATTGATGAATTTTTGAAGTCTCTGGAATTGGTAGGTTTGTATCCAGATAAAAACCAATTTCGGAAATTTCCCAATTCAGATTTGGCTTCGGTTACCGTCAACTTGTTCAAAGAAAAACAAGCTAGTTGATCATTTCCCCTTTTTCCAGTTTCTTTTTGATGTCGGTAAGTACATCATCCAGCTTGTCTGCAGAATAGTAGAGGTGATCAATCATTTCCCTTTTCTCATTTTCCTCCATATCACCTTTGAGGAGTTTGGTGAGTCCAAGGATGTTAGCCAATGGTCCTCTTACTATGTGTGCATTTAAGAAGGAGTATTCTTTGAGTTTAACGTCTTTCTTTTGAATTACACTGGTTCGTTCTTCCACAATTTGCTCAAGATTGTTGTTGAGAATTTCCAACTCGAGCGCCTTCTCTTTGATTTCGCGGTTTTTATCTTTAAGTAGTCGATTGAGACGCGCTTGTTTTTTTACCTGATAGTAAAACAATATGGCGATGATACTGATCAGGAGTAAAATGACGGCAATTCCTGCGATGATCGTTCTTTGGTATCTAACTATCTTCTGACTCGTTTCTTTTTCTTTCAATAACTCATCTTGCAAGCGTTGACTTTCCTCAAATTCGAATTTTGCCTGAATAGTTTGCAGTTGTTTTTCTTTCGCAATATCAAAAATTTCGCTTGCGAGTTTATGCAATTTTCTCATGGAGAGAAATGCGGCCTCAAAGTCGTTTAAAGTAGAGTCTGTTTTGTATTGCAGAGCCAGTGCTTCTAGCTTGAGTTCCTTGGCATTTACTATGTCAGCAAATTTGATAGTTTCCTCTACTAATAATTTGGATTGATCAAATTGATTATTAGCTATTGAAATTTTTGCTTTTTCCAACGCAATTCCGGACATGCCCAAATAGTCTTCTCGTTGTTGATAAATCTCATTGGCTTGATTAAGAAAGGTAAGTGCTGAGGTGTAGTCTTTTTGTTTAGCCAAAACTTTCCCGATGCCAGTTTGCGCATAGGCAATAGCTCGAGGCCTGTTTTCCTCCTTGGCCATTTGTTCCCCAATTTGAAAATGGTTAATGGCCGAATCGAGATAGTTTAATCGATAGTAAATCTGTCCCAGATTGACATAGGACATAATTGGTTTTCTACCTCGCAGGTGTTTGTTTTTTAGCGCTAAGGATTTTTTATGGTATTGTAATGCTTCTTTATACTGAAACTTTTTTTCGTACAGCTCACCAATATTGTTGTAGGTGATGAAAATGCCCATTTGATATTGCGACTGCTCATATACCTTCAAGGAGGCCAAATAGAACTCTAGGGCTGTGTCGTATTCTCCGATGGTGAGCAGCGAACTGCCCACTAGGTTTAGGCCTCGTGCATACCCGTTTTGATAACCTATCTGTTTGGCTAGTTCATAACCTTGTGTGGCATATTTCCTTCCTTTATCTGGATTAGTGTTTATTACTTCGAAGGCAATAAGATTGTATAAATCGACCTTCACTGAGTCTTGAAACAGATAGGAAGCTGCAGCTTTTTCTAAGCTATCTATTTTCTGCTGCTGGGCCGGTAGCTCGTGGGCTAAAAGGCCTATGATAAACAAGGAAAGGATTTGGCGCATCCCTAAAAATAAGTATTGAAGATTAGCTAGTCAACCAATTTCATAGATATTCCGTCTTATCTTTGAGCTCAACATCGCTGACTCCAATCAAATATCAATAAATGACAAATTCTCCTATGACCAAACTGGTAGACTCATGGAATCGAGAGATTGATTACCTCAGAATAGCGGTGACTGATCGATGCAATCTGCGTTGTTTTTATTGCATGCCGGCGGAGGGGATTGACTATTTACCAAAGAAAGAACTGCTGTCCTATGAAGAGATCATTCGGTTGGCTACGGTATTCGCTTCTTTGGGAATTAAAAAAATCAGACTCACTGGTGGAGAACCATTTTTAAGAAAGAATTTCATCTCGCTGTTGAGAAACCTAAAAGGAATTGCAGGAATTGAAGCAGTTCATATTACTACCAATGGGGTGCTTACAGCACCCTACCTCGATGAAATGAAAGAGATTGGGGTAGACGGGGTAAATCTTAGCTTGGATAGTTTGAATAGAGAAAATTTCCACAAGATTACCAGAAGGGATGAATTCGATACCGTGATGAAAACACTGGAGGGGCTAACTCATCGTGGATTTAACACTAAGATCAATATGGTGGTGATGCATGGTAAAAACACTCATGAAGTGATTGATATGGCTCAGCTGGCCAGTGATCGAAACATCAGCGTTCGGTTCATTGAAGAAATGCCGTTTAATGGATCTGAAATGGCTGCTTCACAGAAAAATTGGAGTCACACGCGTATTTTGAAGGAACTTACGAAGGCTTTTCCTTCCCTGAAAAAATTGGATTCTGACCCTAGCAATCCAGCCACCTTATATCAAGTTGCGGGACATTTAGGGAATATTGGAATCATTCCGGCTTTCTCTCGAACATTCTGTGGGGCTTGCAATCGAATACGTCTGACCGCTACAGGTACTATTAAGAATTGCCTTTATGATGAAGGGGTATTGGATATAAAGAGCCTGCTTAGAAGCAATAAAAAAGATGATGAACTCCGAGAGATCTTAGTGGCTACGGTGCAAAAAAGAGAAAAGGATGGCTTCGCTGCTGAACGCAACCGAAAAGTAGACAAGAATATATCAGAATCTATGTCGTCGATCGGCGGTTGATTAATGTACCGTCATGATTTTCATCATCCCATGTTCAGGTTTGAAACTGAATTTCGAATTCTCATAGGCATAGAATTTAATACCTAGCACCAAAACGGCCGAAACATCATTGTGAATTGACCCTCCTGTTGGTATAGTTAACTGGGCAGTCAAAGGCTGAGTTGGAATTCTCAATACGGGTAACATAGTAGTTTCATATATACCCACCTTTGAATGTTGAACTTTGTTTGAAACAGCTACTTGTTCTCCATTTCTTTCAAAATCGGAAACGGATATCAGACGCGCACAAATTTTAAAATTGGTGGCGTCTTTTGGTATGTTTAGCTCTTGCTCTGGAACGAAAGCGGGAACATGTAAAATTACATGGCCTTTATGCGCACCTTCACGCAAATAAAATTTAGAAGTGACTCCCGCATTAAAGGCATTCTCTGAATTAAACTCAAAGTGCTCAAGAGATGATTTAGCGTCTCTAACAGATAGCAGGTTTGATGCTGGATCAAACCCTTTGTTGATCACAGAGGCTAATCGCTTCGAGCAATAAGACTCTGTCATTTCTTGCATCTCAGGTCCTAATGAAGAAAAAATGGCTTTACTCATTAAAGTAGCAACGCCATAGTTGTTTTTGTTGATAAGTTCTGTTGATTCGGAAGCCTGTGATTTGGGATTCAACTGGCTTTCCTGCGGTTGGGCTAGTGTACCTAGCCCTTCTCCGGAAAATTGGAAAGTGCTACGTAATTCTAAATTTCGTGACATAGTGGATTCTGGTTGATAGTTGCTGAGCGGCAATCTAAGTTTTAACTTTTCTCATTAACCCTAGTAAGTTGTAAAAATTAATTTAAATATGCAAGCAGAATTCCCTTAATATCAGGGTGTTATGAGTTGAATATTCAGCATTAAGAATAATGCCGAATAGGTTTTAGGTAAAAGCTTTATTCTCTAGGTAATTTACTTATCCTCCGAGAGCGCATTTTTACAGGAGAATATACTCTCTTTGATGGCTTTCATCACAAAGTAACTTTGTACTTGTCCGATATTGTCCAGAGCCGCTAATTGATTAGAAATAAAGAGTTGATAGTCCTCCATATTTCTAACTACCACTTTGAGTAGGTAGTCGAAATTTCCTGATAAGTGATTGCATTCAAGAACTTGATGTAAGTCTTGAATGCCAGCCTCAAACTTTCTAAGATTATCTTTTGAGTGCTCCTTTAATGTGACGCTGCAGTAGGCTACTAATTGGTAACCTAAGTTTTTTGGATTCACACTGATGGTATAGTTTTCGATGATTCCATTTCGTTCTAATTTTTTTATCCTTTCATACACAGGAGTGATGGTCATGCCTATCGCATTTGCAATGTCCTTCATTTTGGTTTTTGCATCATTCTGTAGCATTTCTAATATTTGAATATCTGTATTGTCTATGATCATCTTTCTCTTTTAATGTAATATTTAGTTATGATATGGAAATGGTTACTGCTAATGATTCAATTTATAGATTAATAAACTATGATTAAATATTTAGGTAGATGTTTCGATCATTATTGTTGTAAAACACAGCAATGAAACAGCAGTTTAGCCCTGAAAGTCTGATGATGTCTCATGGGTATGATCCCAAATTATCAGAAGGAGCCATTAAGTGCCCAATCTTTCAAACGTCCACTTTTGTTTTTAATTCAGCCGAAGAAGGCAAGGCCTTTTTTGAAGTAGCTTATGGCTTAAGAGAACAAGAAAAGGGAGAAAAGTTAGGTTTGATTTACAGCCGACTTAACAATCCCGACCTGGAAATTTTAGAAAACAGATTGTGTCTATGGGATGGTGCTGAGGATTGTGCTGTTTTCGAGAGCGGCATGTCGGCCATTTCTACCTGCCTGATGGAGTTTTTAAAGCCGGGAGATCTGTTGCTTTATAGCTCGCCGGTTTATGGAGGTACCGATCATTTTATCAATCAAATATTGACGAAGTTTGGAATCCATGTAGTCGGATTTTATCCAGATAGCTCGAAGGAAGAAATTGAAACAATAATCAAAGACACTGGTCACGCCGATCGTCTGACCATGATTTATATAGAAACCCCTGCCAACCCAACCAACAGTTTGATAGATATGCATATGTGTCGACAGATTGCAGATCAATATTCCAAAGAAGATCAGCCTGTATATCTAGCAGTGGATAATACTTATATGGGGCCGTTGTGGCAGCACCCGTTAAAACATGGTGCTGACTTCGTTCTTTACTCGGCCACCAAATACATAGGTGGGCATAGCGATGTGATCGCCGGAGCTTGTCTCGGCTCCAAAGAGCACATGACTAGAATCAAAGGGCTTCGAACTTTCCTGGGTAATATGGCAGGGCCTTGGACGGGGTGGTTACTCATGCGAAGCTTAGAAACTTTAAAGGCTAGAATGGAACTGCAAGCACTTAATGCGTCTAAAGTGGCCGACTATTTAAATGATCATAATTCTATAAAGAAAGTCTATTACATGGGATTTTTGAAGGAAGATGATCCAGAGCAGCATGAAATATATCAAAGGCAATGCAGCTCCGCTGGCGCTATGATTTCATTTGAAATTGAAGGAGGCGAAAAGGAAGCCTTTCGGTTCATAAATAGCTTAAAATTGATCAAGCTGGCTGTGAGTCTTGGAAGTACAGAGTCACTCATTCAGCATCCAGCTACCATGACTCATGCTGGAGTAAACCCAGAAGAGAAGTTGAGAATAGGCATCAAAGAAAACCTGATCAGACTATCCGTGGGAGTGGAAAACCCCAAGGATTTAATATGGGATTTGAAACAAGCGTTAACATAAAATTTAGATTTAGCATAACCCAAAAATGATGGCTTCGGGGTGTTGTCCTGAAGTCATATTTTTCTTTCATAGAGCCCGGCGAAGTTTGATTTATTATTATGGATGAACTGTTGGTAGAGGTCTGTCTCCACGAAAGATTCTAGACCTTCATTATCATAACTGCTAAAAACCAACACATGATTCAGCATAAAGTCAAGAGTTTTTAGTTTTTGATTTTCTTTTTGAATGCCAATGAGCGCTGATTTGCTTCCGATAAAATATGGGAAGACCTCTAGCGAGGCAGCAAAATCTAAAAGAGACTGAATATCTGATTTGCTTCCTCCTTCGCAAACATGTACTAGATATTTTAGTTTACCCGTGTATTTAGAATGGGATGGCTTTTGATCTTCTGAATTAAGTTTTTCCATAAAGCCAATTTGGAAATGTTTGACAGAAGAGGTTCTAAGTATGCTTTTAACTTGAAATAGTTTGTTGGCAATCAGGGCTAAAAAAGCAGAGGCTTTTGGATACTTTACAATGAGCAACATATCCCTTTTTAAGCGCTCGTTTTCCAGAATGACTTTGCAAAGTTTTCCTTTGAAAATAGGATAGGCGCCAATATTTCTCACATGGCTAATAACTATCTGGTTGTATAGTTCATAGAGCCAAGCGCGTTTTAAGTCGAACCAATTGATTGCCCAGAGCGGCTGATCTAGCCGAGCTTCGGGATGAGCGCTGATGATGGAAGCTTTGAGCTTAGTGCCTAGTTCTTGGGTGACGATTTTGTCCTGATTCATAAGTATCTTGCTCTCAAGATTTCAGCTACTTTTGGCACACCTGTTCCTCCTTTTTCCTCAAACAAAAACAGATTGGGTTCATGCGCCACCTGTGGCATGTTGGGATCTATAAGGTACTTAGGAATGTTCGGCCTGGTGTGATGTATAAGACCAGCAGCTGGATATACCGCCAAAGAGGTGCCAACTACCAGGAAGATATCGGCTGACATCGATTCTTCAATAGCTACGTCCATCATGGGCACCATCTCGCCAAACCAAACAATGTGAGGACGTAGCTGTGATCCTTTTTCGCACTTGTCACCAGCGTTTAGTTCCCAACCCTTCATATTGTAGACTAAAGATTCATCCACTGTACTTCTGGATTTGAATAATTCGCCATGCAGATGAAGTACATGAGAGGACCCTGCCTTTTCATGTAGGTTGTCTACGTTTTGAGTGACGATCGTGACTTCAAAGTCCTTCTCCAAATCTGCAAGGGCCAAGTGTCCTTTGTTGGGTTCGGCTGTTAGGGCTTGTTTTCTTCTTTGATTGTAAAAGTCAAGCACCAAATCACGATTGGCCGCCCATCCTTGTGGAGAGGCGACTTCCATCACATCATGACCCTCCCAAAGCCCGTCGGCGTCGCGAAAGGTTCTTATGCCAGACTCGGCACTTATGCCAGCACCGGTGAGTACAACTATCTTTTTCAACTTTTTTTGAGTTAAAGATAACTAAAGCAAGGCATTGGCTTTTGTTTGGATCAGCTGCCAGGATTCTTCTATGTGATTGCGTTGAACATATGTCTGGCCAATGACCATTCGAAGCGCATACTTACCTTTGACTTTAGTATGTGTCAAGTAAGCTTCTCCAGAGCCATTAATAGCTGCTACTAAATTCGCATTCAGTTGATCCAATTGCTTTTCAGCTTGTTCTGTGGTGATCATTCTAAAACAAACCACATTCAATTTGGGCTCAATGACTATTTCAAAATTTGGATGTTCATTGACTTGATCAGCAAACCACTGGGCATAGCTGATATGCTCTCTAAGTCTGGTTTGAATGCCTTCTACTCCAAAATCTCGAATCACGAACCAAAGTTTGAGCGCTCTGAATCTACGGCCCAGCGGCACACCCCAATCTCTGTAATCTTTTACTTGGCCCCGAGTGCTGGTTTTTAGGTACTCAGGCAAAATTTCAAAAGTCTTAATTAAAGCTTCCTCGTCTTGTATAAAATACACGGTGCAATCAAAATTGGTGAACATCCACTTATGCGGATTGAATACAAAACTGTCGGCCTTCTCGATACCAGAAATCATTTCATGGTATTCTGGAAGCATCAGTGCGGTGCCGGCATAGGCTGCATCTATGTGCAGCCAGATATTATATTTTTGACAGATATCTCCAATGGCACTAATTGGATCAATAGCTAGCGTTCCAGTGGTACCCACAGCAGCGACTACGGCACATGGTAGGAAACCATTTTCAAGGTCACTTTTAATAGCAGATTCAAGAGCAGAAGGAATGATCGCCAGGTTTTCATCTACTTCTACTTTAACCAGATTTTCCATGCCGGTGCCTAGTATTTTAACTGCCTTGTCAATAGAAGAGTGAGTTTCCGAAGAGCAGTAGAATCTTATTTTTTGATTGTCAAATCCATTTTGGTTAATGGACCAGTTGGTCTTTTTTTCTCTTGCTGAAATCATGGCAGCCAAGGTGGCTGTGGAGGCGGTGTCCTGGATGCATCCGGTCCACTTTTCAGGAATATTCATCAAAGGCTTGAGCCAATTGATCATGAGTTCTTCCAATTCTGCGGCTGCAGGAGAAGTTTCCCAAATCATACATTGGGCGCCAAGGGTGGTAGTAAGCATTTCTCCAAGCACAGACGGGTAACTCGAATTAGCGGGAAAGTAAGCGTGAAATTTTGGACTTTGCCATTGGGTCATTCCAGGAAGTATGATGGATTCAAAATCCTTAAATACTTGATCAAATGATTCACCTTTAGCCGGAGGTGTGACTGGTAGCTGATTAATCACTTCACCTGGCTTGGCTTGTGATTTTACTGGATAGGATTCTATGTTTTCATAAAAATCGGCCATCCAATCTACTAGTTTGTGTGCTTCCTCCCTGAAGGATTTGTTGTCTAACATAAAATGTTGTTTATATGAATTCAGCTAGGTTATTCCCTCAAAGAAAATAAAGAGTAGCGACAATTGTTTTCTTAATTTCAGGATTAGAATTTTATCTCTTTAAAACTAATTTTATTGGAATATGCTAATGCTTAAGAATGATATGATTGAATGGCATGAATGACCCTCGTCATGTTTTACCCAACTGCCTTCACTTACTTTTACAAAAAAAACGAACAATCATGAGCAAATACTTGTCTGCCAAAGAAGCCCTTGAATATGTCAAATCGAATGACAGAATCTTTATACATAGTGTTGCGGCTGCCCCGCAAATTCTAATTGATGCACTTTGCGATAGAGCTTCGGATTTGGAAAATGTGGAAATCGTACATCTGCATACCGAGTGTAAAGCCAAATACCTGGAAGAGCAGTATCGAAATAGTTTTCGAGTAAAATCGTTCTTTGTTGGGGCCAACGTACGTCGGGCGACTCAGGATGGAATAGCCGACTACATTCCAGTTTTTTTAAGTGAGATTCCGAAAATGATCAGAGAGACATTGCCATTGGATGTGGCATTCGTTCAAGTTTCCCCACCGGATAAACATGGGTATTGCTCTTTGGGGGTATCAGTAGATGCTTCTCACACCGCCGTGGATTGTGCCAAATTGGTGATTGCTCAAGTAAACGCAAACATGCCTAGAACCTATGGTGATGGCATGATGCACATCAGTAATTTTGATATTTTGGTGGAGCATGATTGTCCAATATATAGTGTTGATGTTCCGGAACCAACCGACATAGAAAAGCGAATTGGTAATTATGTGGCCGGTTTGGTTGAGGACGGTGCCACCTTGCAAATGGGAATTGGGGCCATTCCAAATGCAGTTTTGTCCAGCTTAACCAATCATAAAAAATTGGGTATTCATACCGAGATGTTTTCGGATGGGGTGATTCCGTTGGTTGAGAAGGGGATTATCACCGGAGAAATGAAAAAGCTTTATCCAGACCGAATAGTATCGGCCTTTATTATGGGAACCAAGAAACTCTATGATTTCGTAGATGGCAATCCCGGAGTAATGATGATGGATGTGGCATTCACTAATGACGTGGCTGTAATTCGTAAAAATCCAAAAGTGACTTCCATTAATAGCGCCATAGAAATTGACTTAACTGGTCAGGTTTGTGCAGATTCAATTGGCACCAAGCAATACTCAGGTGTAGGCGGACAAATTGATTTTATCCGTGGGGCATCTTATTCAGAAGGTGGCAAACCGATCATCGCCTTATCATCTGCTACTAGCAAAGGGTTGTCTAAGATTGTACCGACTTTGAAAGTAGGTGCTGGTGTGGTATCGACCAGAGCCAATGTGCACTATATCGCTACCGAATACGGAATAGCTGATTTGTATGGCAAGAGTTTACAGGAACGAGCTAGAATGCTTATAGACATCGCACATCCAGATCATAGAGAAACCCTTGATAAAGCTGCGTTTGAGCGGTTTGGAAGGAAATTGCATTAAGTTTTTTGAGGCGGTAGGAATTATATAAATTGGGCAATTATTAATCTAATTGATCCAATGAAAAATATATTAAACGCGCTTATTATTACATCAATTGCCTTCGCCTGCGGGCCGAAGGAGAACTTCCAGGAAGCATACGATAGTATCAATGAGGAGGGCTTGAAAACTCGAATTAAGACTTTGGCTTCCGATGAATTTTTGGGTAGAATGCCTTTTACTGAAGGGGAAACTAAAACGATCAACTACCTCAGAGATGAATTCAAAAAGCTAGGATTGAAGCCTGGAAATGGAGATAGCTATTTCCAGGAAGTTCCTTTGGTGGAATTGACCGCTGCGGTCGATCCTCAAATGAAAATCACAGGGGGTGAAAATGAAATCAACTTAAACTACTGGGATGATTTTGTTGCATTGACACGAAGGGTAACTGATTCTGTTCGCATAGAAAACTCAGAGGTCGTATTTGCTGGCTATGGCACCATAGCACCTGAATACGACTGGAATGACTACGAAGGCCTAGATGTAAAAGGCAAAACCGTGATGGTTTTGATCAACGATCCAGGATTCGGCACTGAGGATAAGTCATTCTTCAAAGGCAACGAAATGACCTACTATGGTCGATGGACTTACAAATATGAAGAAGCCGCTCGACAAGGAGCAGCTGGCATCATCATCGTACATGAAACAGCACATGCGAGCTATCCATTTGAGGTAGTTCAGGGCGGTTGGTCTGGCGCCAATCTATATTTGGAAAACCCAGACAACAACATGTCCAGATGCGTGATCGAAGGGTGGGTGTCTGAAGAAAGCGCCAATCAAATGTTTGCCAATATGGGGATGGAAGGTTATGATTTTTATGAAGAAGCACGTAAGCGTGAATTCAAATCATTTGCTATGAATCAGCAACTGTCTGTAGGGTTGGTTAACAGCATCAAACGATCGAAGTCAAATAATGTGATTGCCAAATATGAAGGTTCAGAGCGACCTGAAGAAACTATTATTTACAGCGCGCACTGGGATCATTTCGGAATTGGAAACCCTGTAGACGGGGATTCGATTTACAATGGTGCGGTAGATAATGGCACTGGAGTGGCTGGGATTGTACAGGTAGCAGAAGCTTTTACCAAGCTAAATATTCCAACCAAAAGATCGGTGGTATTTATGGCAGTTACGGCTGAAGAACAAGGACTTTTGGGTTCTGCGCATTATTCAGTCAATCCTATTTATGATCCAGCCAAAACAGTGGCTAATTTGAATGTGGATGCTATCCGTCCCATTGGTAGAGTCAATGATTTTTCAATTGTTGGATATGGTCAGTCAGAATTGGACGATTATGCAAAGCGAGCAGTTGAAAAGCAGGGGCGATATATCACTCCAGATCCTCATCCTGAATCAGGTGGATTTTTCCGCTCGGATCATTTCAATTTTGCTAGCATTGGTATCCCGGCGCTCTATGGAAAAGGAGCAACTGATAGCGATGCCAATGGCAAAGAATGGGGAGAAGAGCAGTACAAAAAATACACCAGTGAGAATTATCACAAACCTTCAGATGAGTACTCAGATGATTTTAATGCAGAAGGGGTGAAGTTGGATATGCAGGTGATGTTCGATATTGGCTATACGCTAGCGAATGAATCAACATTCCCTAAATGGAAAGAAGGATCGGAATTCAAAGCCATTCGAGAAGGCCAACAATAATTCTATGGTGCCATTTGTGGAATTAATCTCCAATAAGGAAAAAAACATACTAAATTGAAAAGGATAAGAGGCTGTCTCAAAAGCCCAATGCTCCCAAATTTTGTCACATTGAGGCATTTGAAATGTCCGCCTGCGGTCAGCAGCAAGGCTTCGAGGACCTCAGCCTGACAGTTTCCTTGGCTTTTGAGACAGCCTCTTATTTATTCCCGAATCACAAAAAGTTAACCCAATGAGAAAAACTATAACCCTATTAACGGCAGGTGTGATGGCCTTCGTAAGCTGTCAATCTCCTGAAACTAATCAAACGATGAATGAAGAAAATCCTTTATTATCGGAATGGAACACACCATTTGGAGTGCCTCCATTTGATCAAATTAAAAATGAGCACTACTTGCCTGCCTTTGAGCAAGGAATGAGTGAGCACAAGGCAGAAATTGATGCCATCGTAAATAATACAGAGGCTCCAACTTTTGCCAATACGATGGAAGTGCTTGAAAGATCTGGAGCTACTTTAGACAACACAAGTAGAGTATTTTACGCCGTAGCTGGAGCGCATACGAATGATGTGTTGGATTCAGTTCGTACGGTTGTTTCTCCAATGCTTTCGAAGCACTATGATTATATCAATTTGAATAAAGGCTTGTTCGAAAGAGTGGAAGCTATATTCAATCAGCTTGATGACAGCGATCTCAATGCAGAACAAAAGAGACTCGTAAGCGAGTCGTACAAAGGATTTGTAAGATCGGGCGTTGGGCTCGAAGGAGAACAAAAGGTGAGACTACAAGAAATCAATAGCAGACTCTCTGAGCTGACTACCAAGTTTGGGCAAAACGTGTTGGCAGAAACCAATAATTTCGAAGCACACACAACTAACCCAGATGACTACGGGACTTTGACTAGTAGCTTAGTTTCTCTAGCGGCTACAGAAGCCAAGAAAAGAGGACACGAAGAAGGTTGGTCATTTACACTTCAGAGACCAAGCATTAATCCTTTCTTGCAATATTCTCCAAATCGTGAGATGAGAGAACAATTGTATCAAGGATATGCCATGAGGGCTGACAATGACAACGAGAACGACAATAAGAAGATCATTGAAGAAATTGTAGCCTTAAGAATTGAAAGAGCAAATCTTTTGGGTTACGAAACACATGCTGATGTACAACTGTCATCAAGTGTAGCACAAACGTCAAAAGCTGTTATGGACTTTATGGATAAGGTTTGGCCTGCTGCATTGAATATGGCTAAGTCTGAAAGAGAGGCGTTGACAATTGAAATGAAAAAAGACGGTATCGATGGAGAACTGAGAGGTTCGGATTGGAGATACTATGTGGAGAAGGTGAGAAAGGCTAAGTATAATTTCGATGAGGATGCTATGCGTCCGTATTTTGAGTTTACAGCGGTTCGTGATGGGGCATTTGCTTTAGCGAATAAGTTGTTTGGTATGCAGATTAAGGAATTGACTGATATGCCTAAGTGGCACGAAGATCAGCAGGTTTTTGAAGTTCTGGAGGCAGACGGCACACACATTGGTATTCTTTATATGGACTTTTTTGCTAGAGATAGCAAAAGGGGAGGAGCCTGGATGAATTCATTGAGATCACAGTCCAAAATGGATGGTAAGGTAACGCCGATTGTAACCAACAATTTTAATTTCCCAGCTCCAACAGAGGATGGACCTTCTCTGCTTTCATTTTCTGAATCAGAAACTATGTTTCACGAGTTTGGGCATGCTTTGCATGGATTGTTGTCTGATGTGACTTATCCTTCGCAATCTGGAACAAACGTACCTCGCGATTTTGTGGAGTTTCCTTCACAGGTCATGGAAAATTGGATGAGCGAGCCAGAAGTACTTAAGCTTTATGCCAAGCACTATCAGACGGGAGAAGTAATACCAGATGAGTTGGTTCAAAAAATGAATGACGCCAATGCATTCAACGAAGGTTTTAGGTCTGTAGAATATATGGCAGCGGCTTATTTGGACATGTCATGGCATACACTTACTAGTGCAGATGGAATTGAGGCCAGAGCATTTGAAAAGGAAGCAATGGATAAAATTGGTTTGATTGATCAAATCATACCAAGATACAGAAGCGGTTATTTCAATCATATTTTTGCAGGAGGTTACTCCGCTGGGTATTATAGTTATTTGTGGTCTGAATTGTTGGATGCAGATTGTTTTCAGGCCTTCAAAGAAACAGGTGACCTTTTTGATCAGGAAACGGCCAGAAAATACAGAATCATGTTGAGCAAAGGAGGATCCAAGCCAGGTATGGAATTGTATGTTGACTTCAGGGGGAAGACACCGGAGATTGGTCCACTTTTAGAAAAGAAAGGTTTTAAGTAAACCGGTGGTTTATATAAAAAAGAGCCATGCCGATCATACGGCATGGCTCTTTTGCTTTTACGAGACTGGAATAAATATTACATATTATAGACTCCACCATTGATGTCGAGAGTGGCGCCAGTAATGAAACCGTCGTATTCAGACGCTAAATACAAAACCGCTCTTGCTACATCATCTGCATTGCCAGCACGCTTAATTGGAATTTCAGTGATGGTTTTATCAGCCGATTCCTTACTTGTGTGTGTGTTGTGAAATGAAGTACCAAGGATTAATCCCGGGGCCACAGCATTTACTCTTACACCTTTAGGTCCCAGCTCAGAGGCGAGCGCTCGGGTGAATGTGAGGATGGCTCCCTTGCTGGTAGAATAAACCAGCGATCCCGGGTGACCGCCTTTTCGTCCGGCTAGCGATGCCAAATTGACGATACTGCTGTTACTGTTTTTTGTTAGATAAGGAGCTGCTGCTCGTGTCACGAACATCATAGACGTCATGTTGATGTCCATGACCTTATGCCAGAAATCTGCCTCCATTTCGTCTAGCATTTTGCGAGCCACGAGTGAACCTGCATTATTGATCAATAAATCCAGGCTGCCTAAGGCTTCTACTGTTTTTTCAACCAAGGCAATGGAATCAGCCTCTTTGGTGAGGTCGCCACTGATAGCAATTGCTTTTTGTCCTTTGCTAATCGCGTATTTTGTTAGCTCATTAGCTGTGTCTGCACTTGAGAAATAGTGAATGGCCACATGGGCTCCGCTATCTATAAAATGTTTCGTAATTGATTCACCGATTCCTTGAGCTCCAGCAGTGATCAATACATTTTTCCCACTTAATTTTTTGTTGATTTCCATGATATACCTGAATTAATAGACTATCCAATTTTTTGTAAATATAAAAAAATATATATTTGGGTGCCCAGTTTGGGTGCCCAAATATTATGAAAGAAGAAAAAAATAGAATTGTCTTTATCATGGGAGTCTCTGGTGTAGGTAAAAGCACCATAGGAAACCTGCTTTCCGAGGCCCTAGACAT
The DNA here is from genome assembly GCF_033344935.1 of Reichenbachiella sp. Lineage (NCBI taxonomy): Bacteria > Pseudomonadati > Bacteroidota > Cytophagia > Cytophagales > Reichenbachiellaceae > Reichenbachiella > Reichenbachiella sp. Next base: position 1,600,294 of record NZ_JAWPMM010000001.1, read on the forward strand.
TCCTTTTTTCGATGGGGACGATTATCATCCAAAAGAGAATATTCTGAAAATGTCCAATGGACAGGCATTGAACGATAAGGATAGACAGGGCTGGTTGGAGACATTGAATGATTTGGCTAAGCGAGAGCTGCAAGGTCAAGGGGCAATCATTGCTTGCTCAGCGTTAAAAGCCTCTTACCGTGAAATATTAAACAGACAAATTCAAAAGGATGTACATTGGGCCTTTCTGAATGGTTCATTCGAAGAAATAAAGAAGCGGATCAGGGGTAGAGAAGGACATTTTATGAGTGTCGACCTGTTGCAGTCTCAGTTTGATTCTTTAGAAGTACCTGAGCATGCCATCGATGTAGATATAAGTTTAACACCTAAAAAAATAGTAGAAGTGATTAGTAATCAGTTAGAAAAGTCAGTATTTGGCTTATTTGGACTAGGGGTCATGGGCAAGAGCCTCGCAAGAAACCTAGCGAGCAGAGGATTCAATATCTCCCTATTCAATAGACATGTGGACGGGCAAGAAGTGGACGTGGCTAAAAATTTTAAAGAGGAATTTTCCGAGTTGTCCGCTGCAGCTCCATTCGACAATGTGGCTGCGTTTGTAGGTTCACTCCAAAAACCACGAAAGATCATGCTCATGGTGAATGCCGGCAAGATTGTAGATGATGTCATAGAAGACCTTTTGCCGCATTTGGAAGATGGAGATATCTTGATCGATGGTGGAAACTCCAACTATAACGACACCAACGCACGCGTTGAATATTTAAAATCTAAGAACATCAAATTCGTCGGAACAGGAGTTTCTGGTGGCGAAGAAGGTGCACTCAAAGGACCTTCCATCATGCCTGGTTGTGACCCTGAAGCTTATCAGGAAGTGAAGCCGTACCTGGAGGCTATTGCCGCCAAGGATGCCAACGGATTGCCGTGCTGTGCTTGGATAGGAAAAGGAGGCAGCGGCCATTTTGTGAAAATGGTACACAATGGAATTGAATACGTGGAGATGCAGCTCTTGGCCGAAGTCTTTACCATTTTGCAAGGAATGGGTAAAACGCCAGATCAGATAGCCGATATTCTAGAATCTTGGAAAGCGACTAGCAACAGCTACTTGCTGGAAATCACGATTGATATTCTTCGCAAAAAAGAGGGAGACGACTGGCTAGTGAATAAAATTATGGACAAGGCCGGTAACAAGGGAACAGGCAACTGGACCGCCATAGCTTCTGCGCAGTTGGGTGTGCCTAGTACAATGATTACTTCCGCACTTTATGCTCGCTACATTTCTTTCTACAAAGAAGAGCGCATGACGGCCAATAAAAACATCACGCCGCAGAGCGAAAAGTCTTTAAACTTTACTGCGGAGGAATTATTGGAAGCTTATCAGTTTGCCAGATTGATGAATCATTATCAGGGATTTAAGCTTATCCTCGAAGCATCGAATAGTTACAACTGGGAACTGAACCTGAGCGAACTCTCAAGAATCTGGACCAATGGATGTATCATTCGCTCCGATCTCATGGTGGAATTGGTGGATTTATTTAAAATTTCAGATAACCTATTGGTTAATGAGGCGATCATTCAAAAGCTGAAAAAATTGAAGCCAAGTGCCAAAAAAGTGGTGGCAGCATGCGTGCTTGGCGAGATGGCAATACCTAACCTCAGCGAGTCGATCAACTTCCTAAATAGTTTTACAGTGGCTGAGTCGTCCGCCAATTTGCTGCAAGCGCAACGCGACTATTTTGGCGCACACACTTACCAAAGAAAAGACGACAATTCCGGAAAATTCTATCACACCGATTGGCTCAACGACTAATTCAAAAACAAAAATATATGACAGCATCAGACAATAATACGTCCATTTTAAAGCGAATCCTTTCTGTTATTCTAGGATTTGGTCCAGGGATATTTGCCATTGGGTATACCATCGGTACGGGCAGTGTCACTTCCATGATTGTGGCAGGGAGCCAATTCGGCATGCAATTGTTGTGGGTGCTTTTTTTGAGTTGTTTGTTTTCTGGCGTTTTGATGTTTGCCTATGGAAACTATGCACTGATCACTGGCGAAACGGCCCTGTATGGTTTCAAGAAACATTTCAAATATGGCAAGGTCATGGCCATATTAATCATTGTTGGCATTTCTTTCGGTCAATGGAACTCGTTGATGGGGATATTGGGGATCTCCTCCAATATCATATATGAAATTCTCGCACTCAATTTCGAAGGGCTGTCGGCCTACCAATACGAAGTTGTTTTAGGCGTCGCTATTGTTATTATCGTTACGTTTTATTTGTTGATGTTGGTTGGTCGATACACCTTCTTCGAAAAGATTTTGGTCGTGTTTGTCTCTTTTATGGCGGTTTCGTTTATCGTCTCTTTTTGTTTTGTTCAACCTCATGGTGTGGATGTGATCAAGGGTTTGATCCCGACGATTCCAGATGTGCCGGGTGGCAAGATGCTGGTGGCCGCCTTTGTAGGCACGACCATGGCAGCGGCTACTTTCTTGTCGCGTCCATTATTTGTGAAAGGCAAGGGATGGACCATCAAGAACTTGGATCAGCAAAAGAAAGATTCTATCACTGCGGCAATCCTGATTTTTGTGATCAGTCGCGTGATTATGGCGGTAGCCGCAGGCGCTCTTTTTTATGACGGCAGGCAAGTCACCAAAGTTATAGACATGGCCAACACACTGGAGCCTGTGGCTGGCAAATGGGCGGTTACGATCTTCTTTTGTGGTGCCTTAAGTGCTGGGCTGTCTTCGATATTCCCTTGCTTGTTAATTGCTCCATTGCTCATCGCTGATTATCAATCTGGAATCTTAGACACGAATTCCACACGCTTTAGAGTTATTACTGCGATCGCCTGTCTGGTGGCATTGATCGGGCCTGCCTTTGGAGCCAATCCCATTCAAATTCAAATATTAAGTCAGGTGTTCAATGTTTTTGTTTTACCAATTGTAGTTTTGGGAATCATTCTCATGTTGAGTAATAAGAAGGTGATGAAAGACTATAAAACCAGTCTTGGAGTGTATGTGGGAATATATGCTGCGTTGTTTTTTTCATTGGTAATATCCTACAACGGCGTGGCAGCACTTTTAACTTATTTTGAATAAAGGGGATTAACCAACTGATTATAATTTACGGCAGTGAAAATAAGTTTGATAGATCAGCAGGCGAATAGGGTATTACAGAATGAAGTGATCTGTAAAATCCGAGACCTGATCAACACTAGAAATTTGGAGCGAGGAGATAAACTACCTTCAGAACGGACGATGTCTGAAAAGTTTATGGTCAAGAGAAATCATGTACGAGAGGCCATCCGAAAATTGGAGTTTTATGGGATGCTCAAATCAGTTTCTCAAAGTGGGACGATCCTGGCTATTGGGCTGACCGGCTTCAACGGAATGGTGGATGAGATTGTATCGATGGATGCCCCTGCTTTCAAAGAATTGGTAGAAACGAGAATTTCTTTAGAACTGGAGATGGTGGGTTTGGCTGCTGCAAGACGTTCAACCGCTGACTTAGAAAAGATTAAAAATGCACTCGAGGCCTTTAAAGTCAAGATGGCTCGTGGTGAAGATTATTTGGAAGAAGATCTGTTGTTTCATTTAGCTATAGCTAAAGCAAGTAAGAACAGTACGATGGTTTCACTCATGCTTTTATTGACTCCTCCCATATTATCAACATATGAGAGAGAAACAGTTTGTGAAGGCGATGAAGCAAAGTCTGAAATTAAAAAGCATGAAGATGTTTATTTAGCCATCAAATCAGGTGACTCCGAGCAGGCTACAGAGATGATGAAAAAGCATTTTTTCAAGTTGTCTGAGTATTTAAAAAGTCGAGATTAAGAGGGGAATAGAGTTGAATTGTACTCAAATGGATCTTGTATTAGGAACCATTCCAATTGTTAGAATGTCGTGTTTAAGACATTTTGCTACCATCATAAATAATATTCACAAAGCTTTTCGTTAAATTGTATGTAGATACATTAAAACCAAAAACAACCATGAACCGAAAAGTATTTCTAACTAAGGTAAGCGCAGCCCTTTTGGCCGGAATCCCTTTATTGTCCTTGTGGAATTGTTCTGATAACTCAGAGGATGAAATGGACATGGGTATGGATGGAGACTCTTCAAAAAGCTGCATAGACAACGGCACCTCGATTTCAATAGACGGTAATCACGGTCACTCTTTGACAGTGTCAAAAGCAGACGTTGATGCTGGAACAGCAAAAACTTATGACATTACCGGCTCAAGTGGTCACTCGCACAGTGTGACAGTCTCTAGTTCTAATTTTGCTTCGCTAAAGGACAATACTAGTGTGAATATTGACTCTACTTCTGGAGATGGTCATACGCATAGCATAACTGTTTCCTGCGCTTAATCAGCCGCAGGGTTGGGAAAGTTGTCTGATTCATCTTCACCAGGTCGTTTGTGCAGGCACTGAAAATCTTTTTCTACTAATATTCTGACATGGGTTTGGTCGGCATTTTCAAATCCAACCAAATCAGTATCGGTCCATCGCGAACCCAAATTTTTTGGAACTTGGACAGAAATATTAGCACCATCAAAATCTACTGACACTTCATCTTGTTGGGACGACACCAGTTGATAAGTGAGTGACCTGTTGCCAAACTGAATGGCATCACCGACCTGGCCTTTGGACGCAAATTGATCTACTTCACTTTGGCTTAGTCTCAGCCTTACGAAATTCCCGTTGATTCTGATTTTCATAGCATGAATTTAAGAATTCAAAATTACATTTTCTTTTCCTGAGTAAATATTGAAAGAATCCTTTTTTAAGAAACCAATGAGGGTAATGTTCTGCTGTAGGCACAAGTCAACGGCAAGACTCGACGGTGCTCCCAATGCTACAATAATTCTAATACCCACCATCGCTGACTTCTGAATCATTTCAAAACCTAATCGTCCACTGAGCCACAGAATCTTGTCAGATAAGTCAATCTGATTTAGAGTACTCACGCCTATGATTTTGTCTAAGGCATTGTGTCTGCCAATATCCTCTCGTAGCATGAGTAAATTGCCTTGCAAGTCAAACAAGGCTGCTGCATGTAGTCCTCCGGTGTACTTGAAGGTATTCTGATGCGCTGTTAGTTTATTTGTGAGAGATTGAATGACATCCTGAGAAACTGAAAGTGGTGTCTGGTTGGATTGCGGAATCTCATAGTTTAATGCTTCTAATGCCGCCTTTCCGCATACTCCACAGCTTGACGTGGAATAAAAATTTCTTTTGAATTTGTCAGGGTCAACCGCCAAGTCATTTTTCAACTCAACTTTGAGTGTGTTCTCAGGTTGCTTTGCTTGCATGCAGTATTTAGCAGATAAGATATCTGCTGGAGATTTTATAATTCCCTCCGAAAGCAAAAAGCCTCTGGCTAGTTCTTCGTCTGCTCCCGGCGTTCGCATAGTTACTGCAAGCGAAAACTCCAATCTTTTAGTTTCTCCTCCATAGCCGATTCTAATTTCTAAAGGTTCTTCTTTGACCAGCAAGTCATTAGTGAGCTCATTTTCACCATTTTTTATTTTTAATATTTCAGATGTGGCTATACCTACCGTGCTCATTTTCGTATCTCTAGGAAGAATTTAAAATCCGTTATAAATGTATATCATATCCCTGACTTACAAAGTTCCGATAGAAAATATAGATCAATATTTGGATGATCATGTCAACTATTTGAATGACCAATATGAACAAGGAAATTTTCTAATGTCAGGAAAGAAAGTGCCTAGAACTGGAGGAGTCATATTGGCTAATGCCAACAACAGAGATGAAATTTCGCAAATCCTTGCGCAGGACCCATTTTACCAACACCAGTTGGCTGATTATGAGGTCGTCGAGTTTGTACCTTCTAAATCTGTAAAGGAACTGGAGTATTTATTAGACTGATCAAGTTAGGATTTGCTTCGTTTGAATAACTTTGAAACCTATGAGTGAAATTCAAATTAAAGTGGTGGCATTCGGAATTGCTAGAGATATCATAGGCGGCAGAGAGCTTGATTTGACTTTGGAGCAAGGCACAAAGGCGCATGAGGCCATGCATGTATTGAAATCTCAGTATCCAGGATTTGAGCAATTGACTTCTCTCAATTTGGCTATCAATGAAGAATACGTAGATGACAATCATACCATCAAAGAAGGAGATGAATTGGTGCTCATTCCACCCGTAAGCGGAGGTTGATAATTATGATAGAAATCACAGACAAGAAAATCGACGTAGCCGTACTTATTGCTGCTGTTGCTCATGACGGTGCTGGAGCCACTGATGTATTTATTGGAACTACTAGGAATAAAACATCGGAAAAGGCTGTAGTAAAACTAGAATTTGAAGCTTATGAACCAATGGCGATCAAAGAACTTCAAAAGATTGTAGACCGGGCTAAATCCCAATGGCCGATTCTTAAATATGCGATTTCTCACAGAGTTGGAGTGGTGGAGATAGGAGAGGAAGCCGTGGTGATCGCCGTTTCCACGCCGCATAGACAGGCTGCATTTGAGTCATGCAAGTTCATTATTGATGAACTCAAAAAGACTGTTCCAATCTGGAAAAAGGAAATCTTTGAAGATGGTGACGTATGGGTGGCCGCTCATCCTTAGTCTATTTCTACCCCAATATTTTTATTGCTTCTTCATACTCTTCCGGTGTGTTGACATTTTTCAATACACTCGGGTCGTCCAGATGTACAATTTCAATATCCGTATTAATCAATACTTTTCGCGGGCAAGAGTATCCTAAACTTAGAAAGTGCAACAGATGCGAATAGGCTCTAGGTTCCCAAAGTGTAATCAATGGCTCTGGAAATTCTGTTTCAGGATTGTAGAAAGCAGTAGCTGCCTTAGACGGGTTCCTTTTCGAAATCAACAATTCCAATGTCTCTTTGGTAATAAAAGGCTGATCGCAAGCCGTAACCAGCCAAGCAGCGTTTGGATTGGTTCTAAAAGCGGATAAGATGGCGCCATATGGCCCTAGTCCTGTAAAAGTATCTACCACTTCATTAGTCGAATCAGCCGTTGCCTGATCTTGACGTACCGAGTAATAGGCCTGGTCAGACACATTCGCTAACAAGTCATACATATAATCCTTTTGGCCTTTACCAAAGTAATTGATTTCACTTTTGTCTCGCTTCATGCGGGTGCTTTGTCCACCAGCTAATACAAGGCCATGGATAGCCGGCAAGTTGTTTTCTAATGTTTTGCTTATCCAGGAGACAATGGACTTTGTATCCCCAATGGATAATTGAGGAATTTCGTTCCAATTTGATATATGCGCTTGTAGGTAGTCTGGAATATCAGATTCACCCTCTTGAAACAGAATTAACCCTACTTGCGTGAGCTTGTGCAATTTTTTCTCAAGTGATTTTCGGGAGTCAATGACCAGAATTTGTTGATTGCCTTCAAAGTGATTCCCATTGACAAGCACCAAATCCTGATCAATGAATTTCTTTTTGTAATCAAATGAATTGAATTCACCCATTTGATCAAATCGGTGAAAATCTATTTTGTCCACATATTCCAGCTGATTGCCGTAGGCCAGTGAACTGCCCTCAAGGTTTGATTCATCATCTGCACTTTTATGGTCCGCGTCGACATAGGCAATTTTATGACGAGAAGAAAGTTGCTCACTGATTGTCCGAGCTAATTTTTTGATCTCACCACAGGGTATTCCCAAAATGGCCAATTCGTTTCGTCCAAAATGACCTAATGCTGGCCTTGTTAGTTTTGCGTGCTTTTGGTGTTTCTTAACCATCGTATCTAAAGTCTTTTTTTCCACCTGTCTTTGCAATTAATCTGGTTTCTTTAATAACAATATTGTGCGACAGCGCCTTACACATATCATAAATGGTGAGTGCTGCTAAGGATGCCCCAGTGAGAGCTTCCATCTCTACTCCCGTTTTGGCTGCGATAGTTGCTGTACATTCTATTTCTACTTCCAATCCTTTCACATTGATGGTGAAATCGCATCCATCCAAACCAATGGGATGACATAGTGGGATCAATTCACCAGTTTTTTTCGCAGCCATCGTTCCGGCTATGATGGCCGTTTGAAAAACAGGGCCTTTTTTAGAGTGAATCTCTCCTTGTTCCAACCCTGACATAATTTCTTTGGTCAATTGAACCGTACTTCTGGCCGTGGCCGTACGCGCTGTTACTTGCTTGTCAGAAACGTTGACCATTGCGGGATTGTTGCCAGAATCTATATGAGAAAATTTGTTGTTTTTCATATTTATATGTGTGATAGGAAGAGAGTTGTTTTTACTTTACAATGAGTTGATAAAATTAGAGAATCTAGCATGATATCAGTTGTAGAAGCCAAAAATATTGTTCAGTCTCAACAGGCCAATTGGGGAATGGTAAGTCTACCATTGGAACAGAGCATGGGAGAAGTGTTGGCTGAAGATATTTATGCAGACAGAGATTTCCCACCATTTGATCGGGTGACGATGGATGGAATAGCATTGAGCTTTGATGCCTTTGATGCTGGAAAAAGAGATTTCAAAATACAAGAAATTCAATTAGCGGGAGTGCCAGCTGCTACCTTGAAAGATCAGGAGTATGCCATTGAAATCATGACTGGAGCTATTTTGAGTGTAGGCTGTGATTTGATTATTCGCTATGAGGATTTGGAGTTGTATGAAAAAGAAGGAGAGCAATGGGTGGAAATAAATCTTGACTCAGCCGACCGATGGAAAAATGTACATAGACAGGGGAGCGATCAAGAAAAGGGAGAATTGTTGGTCCCTAAGGGAGTGGTGATTTCAGCGGCCGAGGTGGCTATCATGGCGACGGTTGGTCATAGTCAGGTCTTAGTCAATAAAAAGCCCAAAGTGGCTATTGTGTCTACTGGAGATGAATTGGTAGATGTTGATCGGGTACCCTTACCCCACCAGATCAGAAAGTCCAATTCAGTAGCCATTCAAGCTTCCTTAAATCAGCTAAGAGTTCCGAACGAATGCTTTCATTTGCTGGATGATAAAGAAGAACTGAGACTAAAAATAGAAAATATTCTAAATGAATTTGATGTAGTACTACTGAGCGGTGGTGTATCAAAGGGTAAAGCGGACTATTTACCAGAAATTTTGGAAGAGCTTAATGTGGAGAAGCTGTTTCATAAGGTAGCTCAAAGACCCGGGAAGCCCTTTTGGTTTGGTGCAAATCAATCAGGTAAGCAAGTGTTTGCGTTTCCGGGCAATCCCATATCTACTTACATGTGTTTTAGGGTTTATTTTATCCCGTGGATGATGCAGTGTTTAGGAAGGAGTGTTGAGGTAAAGACAGCTGTATTGAAAGAAAATATTACTTTCAAGCCAGAATTAGGCTATTTTCTTCAAGTAAGAAGTGTTATAGGAAACAATGGTTTGATTGAAGCGTATCCCGAAACAGGAAATGGTTCAGGAGATTTGGCCAACTTAGCTAAAAGTGACGCATTTCTATTCTTACCACCCGGAGAACAACTATATAAATCGGAAAATTCGCACGAATATTACTCGTTCGATATATCCAGTTTGGCGTAAATAATATCTGCCGATTTGAATGGATTTAGTGACACTAATTCTTCTTTGCATCCCAATAAACTCAGGAAGAATAAATAGAAAGAAAGACTAAATACAAATCGTTTATATCTTACTAAATGCTTCATTTTCTAATTACTATTTTTAATCACCTTTCTCTTACTTAGAATCTTCAGACTCTAAAAGGTTTAAAATAAAATAATTAACTCTTTAAGATATACTTCTCTGAAATGCTGCTACTGTATTGATATTCAACTTATTGAACAATTGAAAATATCAATACCCTACAAATGTAATAGGTCTATGCATATTCACCAACTTTTATATTTGGATAAATTTCTGCGTAGGTCTTAATACGCTCCTGGTCAAGACGTCGATACACATGGTGTCTTTTGATTTTGCTGATGGAGTCTACACCGGTAGCACCCATAAATTCAACAAAGCTCATCACTGTTTCATTATGAAATTTTGCAACCCTTTGAATTTTGTCTTCCACATTTAAGCCTTTTACCAAATGTTGTTGCTGCGTAGCCACACCCGTGGGACAATTGTTGCTATGGCATTCAAGAGCCTGAATGCAACCCAAAGCCAACATCATTCCTCGAGCGCTATAGCAAGCATCCGCACCTAATGCAAATGCTCGGAAGATGTGAAAGCCAGTAAGTATTTTGCCAGAGGCAATTACTCTTATATCTTTTTTGAAACCATAACCACGTAAAGAATCACAAACAAATGCCAACCCATCTCGTAAAGGCATGCCGATATTGTTTGAAAATTCGAGTGGAGCAGCACCAGTTCCTCCTTCTCCACCATCTACAGTAATAAAATCAGGTGTAATGCCTGTGTTTTGCATGGCAATACATAGATCTGTGAATTCAATTTTATTGCCAACACAAAGCTTAAAACCTATAGGCTTGCCTCCGGATAGTTCTCTCAATTTTTTGATGAATTGCATCAACTCTTCAGGATTTCGAAAGGCACTATGAGCGGGAGGAGAGTCGACTCTTGTGTGGGGCTCAACCGCTCGTATGGCGGCGATTTCTTTCGTATTCTTGATTGCAGGGAGAATACCCCCATGGCCGGGTTTGGCCCCTTGAGACATTTTAATCTCAATCATTTTTACTTGATGCAGAGTGGCCTTTTCTTTAAACATATCTTCATTGAAAGTACCGTCTTTGTTTCTACATCCAAAGTATCCTGTACCAATTTGCCAAATGAGGTCACCTCCATGTTTCAAATGGTATTGACTAATACTTCCTTCTCCTGTATTATGGGCAAAATTCCCAAGTTTGGCTCCACCATTTAAAGCTTCTATCGCTCGATCACTCAATGCGCCGTAACTCATAGCAGAAACATTATAAATACTAGAATTGTAGGGTTGTTTGCAATCTTTGCCACCTATCATCACTCTGGGATGATCGTCCAAATCGTGATGATTGATGGGGTGAATCGAGTGGTTTGCCCATTCATAGCCATCTACATAGACGTCTAATTTGGTTCCGAATGGGTTGGTAGATAATGCACCTTTAGCTCTTTGGTAGACAATTGACCTAAACATTCGATTGATGGGAGCACCGTCTGTTTCCGACTCGATAAAGTACTGATAGATTTTCGGGCGTAAATCTTCCATGATATAGCGGAAGGCACCAAGCAATGGAAAATTTCTTCTAAGGGTATGCTTTTTATCAAATACATCAAGCACACCAAGAAAAATGACAGGACCAACGACTGCGAAACTCCACCAGACCCAAGGCCAATAAAGTGATAGAGCGATAAGAGTAAGGGAGGTAATGATGGAGAGTCCAATGAATTGATATCTCATAAGTAGAGGTTATATAATGATTAATGTCAAATTAGTCAATTTATTCCCCTCATGCACAAGTTGCATGGAAATTATGAATATTAGAGGTAATTTCAAAATTGATGCAACCCTAAAAGATTTATGTGGTCTTTTGTACAGAATTTCGATAATCGTTGGAAATAGGAAATAAGGACATTCATTATCATTTGGTCGAAGCGGCAAAACGCAGCGATCAGGCCGCTCAATTTGAGCTTTACAATTTGTATGTAAAGGCGATGTTGAACGTGAGCTATCGTATAGTGAATGATCGTGATGAGGCTGAGGACGTGATTCAGGAGGCGTTTGTAAATGTGTTTAAAAACATTAACAAATACCGCGGTGAATCCACTTTTGGTGCTTGGGTAAAGAGGATTGTGGTCAATGCATCCATTAACGTACTCAAGAAACGAAAATTGGATTTAGTTGAAATGGATCAAGCCGGCGGAGAGATTGATGAGTCATTTGTAGAAGATGAGGAATCGTTGAGCTTGCCAGCTATTAAGTCAGCCATCATGCAATTGCCAGAAGGTTTTAGAGCAGTCTTGACTCTTTATTTATTGGAAGGCTATGATCATAAGGAAATAGGAACAGTATTGGGCATTACAGAATCGACTTCTAAATCGCAGTTCAATAGAGCCAAGAAAAAATTGAGAGAGATTTTAAAAGAAAGGTATCAATATGAAAGATAGATTAGAAAATTTCATCAAATCACACCGCGCGGATTTTGACGATTTGGAACCTAGAAGTGACACTTGGTCCAAGATTCAGAAAGAACTGCGTCAAGAAGACAAGAAGAAAGATTATATCTGGCTCTGGAAAGCCGCCGCAGTGGTTTTCTTGTGTATTTCAATTGGCCTCGCGGTTGAGCGTTCTATAAATACTGGTGTTGATGAAATAGCGGAGACGAATCAATCCCAGAAAAGTAGATCAGCGGAGTTGAAACAGGTAGAAGGCTACTATACACAGTTAATTTCTCAGAAACGATCGGAGATCAAAAGTGTAATTGATAAAAAAGGCTTGGTCGATGTCGAGTTGCTGAAGGACATGGAGCAATTGGATAATATGTATTCCAAGCTGAAAAAGGATTTGAAAAGAAATCAGAATGATGAAAGGCTGATCAACGCCATGATTCAAAATCTACAATTGAGAGTCGAAATTCTAAACAAACAATTGAGGATTTTAGAACGGATAAGTAAACATGAGGAAGATGAAAAAATTAGCGTTTAGCTTAATCACCTGCATAGCCCTAATTGGGTTTATGACAGGCACTATAGAAGGCAAGGATAAAGGACTAGATTACGAGAAAAGTCGTAAAATATCAAAGAGTTATGAGGTCAATTCAAATGTTCGATTATCTATCGAAAACACTTTTGGTCGTGTTCATATCAACACTTGGGATCAGAATAAGATGACCGTGGATATTGAGATCATTGCCAGAATGAATAATGAAAGCAGGGCTCAAGATTTATTGGACAGAATTAAGGTTGATATTGAGGAAAGTAATTCAGAGATTTCCTTTGAAACACGATTAGGCAACTTGAAAAATCGTGACCGAGAGGAATTTGAAATCAACTATAAAGTGAATATGCCAAAAAAGAACCCATTGAGACTGAAAAATAGTTTTGGCAGTAATTTCATAGCTGATTTAACAGGACAAAGCAATATCGATATATCCTATGGAGACTTTAGGATAGAAAAACTTTTTGGATTGACTAACATTAAAATTTCCTTCAGCGATGGGGCTATTCAACTAGTTAAAGAAGGCGAAATCGAAGTGAAATATTCTGACATGGAAATTAATGAACTGGGTGTTGTGAAAATGGAACAGGGCTTTTCAGATGTCGAAATTGAAAAGATCGGAACTATTGACTTAAGCAGTAAATATGGAGACGTCGAGATCGGAACGGTTCAGGGCATCAAAGGATATGTGGGCTATTCAGAGTTTTCGATTGATCGATTAGAAGTGGAATTGGATATGGAAGCTCAATATAGTGGCGGCTTTACCATCAACGAGGTGGCCAAAGATTTTACCAAAATCCTAATCGACGGTAAATTTGGTGATTATCGAATTTCCTTTGAGGAGGTTGCTAATTTTACATTTGAGACAGAGTTAAGCTTTAGTGATTTTAGTTATTCAGGGTTGCCTTTAGATTTTGACCAAAAAATTAAAAAAGACTTTAGTGCGTATTACAAAGGAAAAATGGGAAGTGGAAAAGGTGGTTATGTAAATATCGATACCAGCTACGGCGACATTCGCTTTAGATAAGTAGATACAACTCAAAAGCTCAATCTGCGTATGAGGGTTCTTATGCACAGATTGAGTTTTTTTATTATTTTTCTAATATTCTATTCGTTTCTCGACTACTACGTTTTTCAAGCCGTCAAAGTAGTTGTGAGCAATTTTTCCAATACGGGAAAATTATTAATCTATTCCCTTTATTGGTCGTTGACCATATTCTCCTTCGCGGCACTGGTGGTCTTTGGTAGCGTAGATCCTACGAAATATCACAACCTAAGAACCTTTCTAGCCACAGCGGTTTTTATGAACATTCTTGGGAAGCTTACTGCAGGCTTATTTGTATTTGCTGACGATATTGTGAGATTAGGAAAATATGCCTATCAGGGGTTGTTCCAAAATGGAGTTCCTAACCCTTCAACCGAAAACGGTATATCTCGTTCGGAATTTTTATCCAAGTCAGCCTTGGTGGCAGGAGCTCTACCAGTAGCAGCCATGAGCTACGGTATTTTGTCGGGGGCGTACGACTATAGAGTGAGACGGCGAACCATTACGCTTCCAAATCTACCCAAAGCATTCGATGGCATTAGAATTGCTCAGTTGTCCGACATCCATAGTGGAAGTTTTTATAATAAAACAGCCGTAAAAGGAGGAATTGATTTATTGAACGCGGAGAAGCCTGATCTCTTTTTATTTACAGGCGATTTGGTCAACAACGAATCGAAAGAAGTAAAAGATTACCTCGATATATTTTCCAAAGTAAAGGCAAGTGCGGGTAAGTATTCCATTTTAGGGAATCATGATTATGGTGACTATAAGGCTTGGGGATCGCAGCAGGCGAAGAAGAAGAACCTTGAGGAATTAGTGCAGTCTCATAAAGAGATGGGTTGGGATATATTGCTCAACGAATACCGATATGTAGAGGTGGATGGAGAAAGGTTAGCCATCATGGGTGTGGAAAACTGGGGAGCCAGAGGATTTGCCAAATATGGCGATCTAAATGAGACTGCAAAACATGTTGAGGCTGACACTAAAATATTATTATCTCACGATCCAAGTCATTGGGATGCTCAGATCCGACCAGACCATAGTGATATTGACCTTACACTTTCAGGGCATACACATGGATTTCAGTTTGGAATAGAAATAGGCAACTTCCGTTGGAGTCCCTCTCAATATTTGTATAAGCAGTGGGCTGATTTGTATACAGAAGGAAACCAACATCTGTATGTCAACAGAGGTTTTGGTTTTTTGGGTTACCCAGGGAGGGTTGGGATATTACCTGAGATAACTATATTGGAGTTGAAAAGAGCCTAGAAGATGGTTAAGGGCTTGTAGCAACTTAGCTGTTATGTAATCGAATGCTGCTTAGCATGAGAGTTGAGAATTGATCATTATTAAGAGCCCTTTGATTTTTGGTTGATAGATTTTAGGGATATTAAGCGAGTATTCATAAAAGAGGCTTCGGCCTCTTTTTTACTTTTGATACAGTACCTCACCATTGACAATGGTATACTCTACTTCAGTAGTAAGGATTTCCTTAGCATCGATTTTCATAATATCCTTTGAGAGTACAGTGAAATCTGCCAATTTTCCAATTTCAATTGTTCCTTTTATATCTTCTTCAAAGGCACCATAAGCATTGTTAATGGTGTAAGCCTGCAAGGCTTGTTTTCTATTCATTCGTTGATCGGGCTCATAGCCATTGTCTGGCTTGCCTTTTAGCGTTTGTCGTGTCACAGAGGCATAGAAACTCGCTAATGGATTGACTGGTTCTACAGGGGCATCCGTGCCATTCATGACATTAGCTCCTGTTGAGATCAGTTCCTGCCACATATAGGCACTCTCTACTATTCGTTTCTCTCCTAGTCGATCAATCGCCCATGGACGATCTGAACTCATGTGTATGGCTTGCATAGATGGGATTACACCTAATTGACCAAATCTTGGAATGTCATCTCCAGCAATATGTTGCGCATGCTCTATTCTGAATCTTGGGTTGGCTTGAGTTGAGTCAGATTTTAATACAATTTCGTACATGTCAAGTACTTCGCGATTTGCTCGATCACCAATGCAGTGCGTACAAATTTGGAAACCGTTTTTTGTGCCTTGTTCTGTCACTCGCATGATATAGTCGGCAGGGGTCAATCTCAGACCTTGTATTCCAGGTGCATCTTCATAGTCCTCAAGCAATAGTGCGCCTCGAGAACCGAGTGCTCCGTCGGCATATAGTTTGATAGCACGGATCGTTAGGAAGTTATTCCCCAAACCAATACGTGGACCAGATGCATACCAGTTATTCAACAGTTCTTCATCTAGACCATCAAGCATTACATAGAGCCTGATTTTCAACAACCTATTGTTTAGAAAGGATTCATAAAGGTCAATTGTTTTTTGCTTAGTTCCTGCATCATGAAAGCTGGTAATTCCATTTTTCAAACATTCCTCAATAGCCATGTTTAATATCTGAATTCTTCTTTCGTCAGAATCTTCCGGGATAACTCCTTCCAAGAGCAATTCAGCTGTTTCGTTTAGGATGCCTGTAGGATTACCTCCCAAATCTTTGAAAATAGTACCACCTTCTGGGTCCGGAGTATCTTGATTTATACCTGCCAACTCCATGGCCTTTTCATTAGCCAATACCATATGTCCGCTGGCATGGGAGAGCACTACTGGATTATTTGGAGAAATTTCCGATAGTTTATTGTGGGAGGGAAATCCATCTATCATGTTTTCGGGTAGAACGAACCATTTGTCCTGGTGCCAACCCCGGCCCAAAATCCATTCCCCATCTTCTGCTTCATCTACTTTGGCTTTTACCATTTCGATGATTTCATCATAGCTTTTGGTTTTCAACAAATTCAGGTTGATGAGATTTTCTCCTATTCCCATCAGATGACCATGGCCTTCAATAAAACCTGGGGTGAGCGTTTTTCCTTCAAGGTCAATAATTTGGGTGGTATCGGCTACCCATTGATTGGCATTTACATTATTACCTACATATACGATTTTACCGTCGGTTACCGCCAGCGCTTCGGCTTTAGGCTCTGTTTCATTTAGTGTATAAATGTTTCCATTAAAGAGAACCAAGTCAGCTTTTGGATGCTTATCTGCACAAGAAAACTGCAGACAGATAGCCACAAGGGCCAAGAGAAAATAGGTAGAGCGCATGGTGCTGCTTAAAAATTGAATTAATCAAACTGGTTAGAACATTAAGTTTACCATTTTTGTAGCTAATAATCAAAAAAATATTTGGCAACGGCAATACTCCATTATGAAGGTATACACAAAAACTGGCGACAAAGGAACTACAGGGCTTCTCGGGGGAACTCGAGTTTTAAAATCAGACTTGCGAATAGAGTCTTATGGTACCGTCGATGAGTTGAATAGTCATATGGGCATGGTGCGTGATCAAAAAGTAAATGAACCAATTGCTGATGAGTTGATACAAATTCAAAACACACTTTTTGTAATAGGTTCTCATTTGGCCTCTGACCCTGAGAAATCCAAAGTGGTCATACCTGATATAGCTAACGATTCTATAGAAAAGCTTGAAAAGGCCATCGATAGAATGGATGATGAATTGCCTGAAATGAGAAACTTTGTTTTACCAGGAGGACATGTATCTGTATCTGCAGGTCACATCGCGAGATGCGTTTGTAGAAGAGCAGAGCGCTTAGTTATTGGATTGTCAGAGCATACCGAAATACATGAAAATATTACGAAATACTTGAATCGACTTTCGGATTACCTGTTCGTACTTTGCCGATGGATGACCAAAGAATTGAATGCAGAAGAAGTGCCTTGGAAACCCTAAATTAATTATCTGGATTGTCGTTTCAAATTGTACTCTTGAGGTGCTTTCCATGACTATTTTAACTAAATTTGCGTTTCATTACCCAAAACAAAATAGCTTAACAAATGACTGAGACGGCAGAATTTGAAATCAAGAAGATCGAAAGATCCAGAATTAGTGAAGTTGACTTCAACAATATTCCATTTGGTAAAGTTTACGCGGATCATATGTTCGTGGCGGACTTCGAAGATGGTGAGTGGAAAAATATGAGAATTGAGCCCTATGGGGACCTAGCCATAAGCCCAGCTAATGCTACTTTGCATTATGGTCAGTCAGTATTCGAAGGCTTAAAAGCATATAAAAACAAGGAAGGCGAAATCTTGATTTTCAGACCAGAGGCTAATGCCAAAAGGATGATCATTAGTGCAGAACGCATGTGTATTCCTCCGATATCTGAGGAGTTTTTTATGTCTGCATTAAGCGCCTTGCTAAAAGTCGATAGTGCTTGGGTACCTGGTCAGGAAAACACTTCTCTATATATTAGACCCGTCGTATTTGCTGATGACCCTTATGTGGGAATCAGACCTTCAGAGACTTACAAATTTTTGATATTCACAGCGCCTGTTGGAGCCTACTATTCTGAACCTGTGAATGTGAAAATTGAAACTAAATACACCAGAGCGGTAGCTGGTGGTGTTGGATATGCTAAGACAGCTGGTAACTATGCCGCCTCTTTGTATCCGGCTTTGCAAGCGCAGAAAGAAGGCTATCATCAATTGATTTGGACCGATGGTCAAACCCATGAATTTGTAGAGGAAGCAGGTACAATGAACTTGTTGTTCTTGATGAACGATACTTTAGTGACAGCACCCACTGGCGATTCAATCCTGAATGGTATTACCAGAGACAGTGTCTTGACTCTGGCTAGAGACTGGGGCATGAAAGTGGAAGAAAAAAGACTAAGTGTCAAAGAATTGGAAGCTGCTTTGAAAGCCGGTGAAGTGAAAGAAGCTTTTGGTGCAGGTACAGCAGCAACTATCGCAAAAATCCATAAGATTGGATATAACGGTACGGACTATGTGCTTCCAGAAGAAAAGCCATTGGCTGATAAATTGTTTGACACATTGGACAAAATTAAGCTGGGCGAAATAGAGGATACCCATGGGTGGGTATATAAGGTGTAATCCTTATTTAGTCAAGAAATACTTGAATCCCGATTGCTTACTTAAGTAGTCGGGATTTTTCTTTTTAAAGCACCATGTCTATTTTTTGGTTATCATTTTCATCATCCCAAGCCATGGAGCTAATTTTCCATTCTCCTTTCATTTTTATAAACTGAAATGTTTTTAAGCCTTGAATGATGAAGGTTTTGTCATTGAGGGTTCCTGTTTTTTCGTATATGCAAAAGCGCTGAGCAATATTTCCAAATATGTCCGTTCTTTCTTGAATTTCATATTCGGAAAAATCGATTAGTGAGCCGTCGCTAAGAAGCTTTTTTCTGGGTGCAATAAAGGTTTTTAGATCATAAATTTCTGTCAATCCATCTACATTCTTAATGATAGTGGTTTGCGGAATACATAACTCATAAATATGATCCAATTTGGGTTTGCAATCATCCTTTGTCGTGAAAAGGTCGAAGAACTCTTTTATTATACGATCTATCTCAATTTTTGAATCCATGTACAGTTGTTTAGTACAATATTAAAAATTTAAATTGAGTGAAGTATCGCTCTTAAAGAATGTTGCCATTTCTTGAACTACCTTTGCACCCAATGAAATACGAAGCCTACAATATTAGCCCTGAATTGAAGCGAAATCTTGAGACCCAGGGATTTAAGCGACCCACAGATATTCAGTTTAAATCGATACCGGCGATATTGAAAGGCGAGGATGTATTGGCTATTGCACAAACTGGAACAGGAAAGACGGCTGCTTTCGCCATTCCTATTATTGATCGGTTGCAAAGATCAAAAAAACATAGAAGTGGAGATGCCATTCGATGCGTAGTGATGGTGCCAACAAGGGAGTTGGCGATACAAATCACCAGAGCATTTGATGAATTGTCGAAGGGTACCAAAGTACGTGCTATGAGTATTTTTGGTGGGGTAGAACAAGATCCTCAAATTGCTAAATTGGCCAAAGGAGTAGATGTGATTGTAACTACTCCGGGTAGAATGTTTGACTTAGTGAGCCAAGGGTTTATCCTATTGGATCAAGTAGAAACAGTAGTGCTGGACGAAGCGGATCATATGCTCAATTTGGGTTTTATTAAGGATATTCAAGATTTAATTAAGCATTTGCCCAAAAGACGACAAACGCTTTTTTTCTCTGCTACCATAGACGAGAAGATCAAAAAAGTAGCCTACTCATTGGTACACAAGCCAATCAGAATTCAAATTTCTCCGAAAGACCCAGTCTCAAAGAATGTCGAGCACGCTGTGGCATTCATCAAGATGGATGATAAACGATTTTTTTTGGAAAGATTGATCGGTGAGAATCCTGATAAGAAAATACTGGTTTTTGTAAGAACGAAGGTCCGAGCCGAACGAGTATTGGCTGCTATGACAAGAGTCAATATCGCTGGACAAACCATTCATGGTGACAAGGGTCAAGACGATCGTAATCGCGTAATGAGTGCTTTTCGAGCGGGTAGAAATAAGATACTTATAGCGACTGATGTTAGTGCCAGAGGGATAGATATCCCTAATGTGGATTTTGTAGTGAACTATGACATGCCGGATGAACCAGAAAACTACGTGCACCGAGTCGGACGAACGGGTCGAGGCAAGCAAAAGGGGCAGGCGGTGAGTTTCTGTAGCCCTGAAGAAAAACCTTTATTGAATGAAGTAGAAAAATATACACATACACCTATCCAGGTGATGGATATTGAATGGAATGCCTATCAGGATACGATTGATCTCACGGCAGATACAAACGACAACTGGAAGCAACTCATCAAAGAAGCTGAGGCCAATCCTCACAAGCCAAAGAAGAAAAAGAAAAAGCGATAATGCTTATTTGAGAAGTTCCAGGCTGACGGATCCTTGTATATAATAGAAAAGGGAAACGAGAGCGATCATGGCCATATATACCAAATCTTTTGTTGAGAAATCTTTCATAGCTGCTGATTTTATGAATTTCAAATATAGTATATTATCAATAATAAATTGCACTATACTGCTGTAGGAAAATTACCTAATTTTCAATTTTATACGAAATAAGCGAGTATAAGGGTGAAAATAAAACTTGAAATTCCCAAAAGCGTGGTCATCACGGTCCAAGATCTAAACGTCTGTTTGACCGATAATCCCAGATAACGGTTGATCAACCAAAAGCCACTATCATTCACATGTGAAAGAACCGTAGCTCCTGAGGCAATGGCAATCACCAAGAGAGCCAGTTGTGGTGAAGACAAGTTTGATGATGCTATTAGCGCAGCTGTCATTCCTGCCGAAGTAATCATGGCTACAGTAGCGGACCCTTGCACTATTCGCATAAGCGCAGCCATCACAAAGGCGAAAATAAACGGCGAAGATAAGTTGTCGGCAAAAGCATCAGCCAGCATTTGACCAGTGCCGGTATCCATCAATATTTGTTTGAATACACCTCCAGCACCTGTGAGTAGGATGATGATTCCAGCAGGTGCCAACGATTTGGTGCTCATTTCTGACAAGGCCTCTTTAGTAAACCCATTTTTGATCCCCATAAAATACCAAGCCAATAAATTCGCAATAATCAAAGCGGAGAACGGATGTCCAAAAAATTCTAACCAGCTTTTTAAGGCCCCGGATTCTAGCCAGGTTTTCGATATGGTATTTAATACTATCAAAAGGATAGGGATGGCAATGATGATTAGTACAGGAGCAAGCTTTGGATTATTTGATGTACTGTTTTCATTGTTTTCGATCGGAGGTGCAGCAATGAATGCTTGGGCTGCTAATCGCTTGGCGAGTAAGGGGCCACTAATAATGACCGCAGGAATGCCAATGATGAAACCAAACATAATCACTAAGCCCAAGTCAGCACCTAATATATCAGCCACAGCTACCGGTCCAGGCGTAGGAGGGATAAAGCTATGGGTAGCCGCCAGTCCCGCTAAAAGCGGTATGGCAAATAGATAAAGTGATTTACCGGATCTTCTTTGTAAAGAATAGATAAGTGGCACCAGGATGATAAAGGCCACATCAAAGAAAACAGGAATTGCCACTACGAATCCCGTGATGGTCATGGCCCAAGGAGCTTTTTCTTCTCCCATTTTATTGAGAAAGAAATTGGCCAATGCCCCAGCTGCCCCAGATTGTTCTAGTATCGCTCCGAAAATCGCACCGAGCCCTACCACCGTTGCTACAAAGCCCAAGGTATTTCCCATGCCTGTTTTTATGGAGTTCATAATAGTGGTTGGTTCCATGCCGGCCATTAAGCCTACAGCGATACTGGCCATAAGCAGCGCTAAAAATGCTTGAATCTTGAAATAAAGTATCAGAAAAAGCAGAATGCCTATGCCGGCAACTACAGCCAATATGAGTTGAATGTCTATCATGTCCATTCGGTATGAAATGATTCGGTCAATGGTTGATCCACACGCTTATAGGTATGTGCACCAAAATAGTCTCTTTGCGCTTGTAGCATATTTGCTGAAGATTGGCCATTCACATAACCCAGAAAGAAATTCATCGCGGAGGCTAATACTGGCACTGGATATCCAGAGGCCAATGCTTGTCCAACTACTTGAGCCAGACTGGCTTGTTGTTCACCAAGTGATTTGACTATCGCCGGGTGAAAGAGCAATCGATCAGTGTCCTTAAAAAAGTTAACCATGGCACTCATCAATTCAGATCGAATGATGCAGCCGTTGGTCCATATCCTAGAGATTTCGCTAAAGTCTAAGCTCCAGTCGTATTGGGTCGAGGCTTCTTTCATCATATCGAACCCTACCGCGTGATTCACAATACGAGCGGCCGAATATCCTTCCATCAACGCTTGAATAAAGCTGTCTAGGTCTTTGGATATCGGTTGTTTGATTTGACCATAAAGTTCATTGGCAGCTGTTCGTGTTTCTTTTTGTGCAGAGATGTTTCTGGCCATTACCGCATCCGCTATGGTATTCAAAGGCGAACCCAGTCGTATGGCCGCTTCGGTTGACCAGCCTCCAGTTCCCTTTTGTGAGGCGGCATCCAATATTTTATCAAGCAATAGCTCGCCGTTTTCTTCTTTCCGCAGAATGTTGATTGTGATCTCCAATAGGTAGCTATCCAAGCCTTTGGTTTTCCAATGCTCCAGTGTTTTGGCTATTTCTTCGGGTTGCATCCCTAGTCCATTTCGCATCAGTTCATACACTTCGGCCAAAAGCTGCATTTCGGCATATTCGATGCCGTTGTGAACCATTTTGATAAAGTGGCCAGAACCTTCCGGTCCTACATAAGTACAACAGGCTTTTCCGTTGGCGTCTTTGGCAGCAATATTCTCAAGAAATGGAGCGATTCTATTGTAGGCCGTTCTGCTTCCTCCAGGCATAATAGAAGGGCCCTTTCTAGCGCCTTCTTCTCCTCCTGAGATCCCTGTCCCAATAAAATTGATATCGTGCAAGGCTAAGGCTTGATCTCTACGATTCGTATCCAGATAATTAGAATTACCACCGTCAATGATCAAGTCATCAGGTCCTAGCAGTGGAGTTAGCTCGTCTATGATTGAGTCAACCGCAGTTCCTGCCTGCACCATTAACAGGATATTTCTGGGCGGTGCCATGGAGTCTACAAATTCTGATAGATCGTCAAATCCCTGAATATTCAACGCCGGATGTTTGGCTACAAAATTTTTGGCGATATCTTCTTCCTTGCCGGCCACGTGCCGGTTGAATACAGATAGCCGGACCTTATTGTTGGCCATATTAATAGCCAGGTTTTGGCCCATTACCCCCATGCCGATTATTCCAAATGCGGTTTTATTGCTCATTTTACTTAGTATTTCTTGTAATATTTTGTCTGGTGTTTGATCTATGCTGACCTGAATGGCACTATGGCATGCTTCCAAATCTTCAAATTGACTTTTTAATATAGAAGGGTCTAGAAAATGACCTTTTCGATGGCTAAGTCTCTTTTTGATCAGTTCAAAAGTTCCTGATAAATGTATAATGGTGAGTTGCTCGATAGGTATGGTAGACAATGTTTTCCTGTATTTTTCTTTCAGTGCAGAACAAGCTAAAACGGCTCCTCCATTCGCTTCCCAGGTTTTTATTTCTTTACCTAATATTTCTAGCCAGGGCTTTCGATCCGAGTCTGTCAAAGGTTGGCCAGACGAAAGTTTTTCAATGTTGCTTTCAGGATGAAAATCATCAGCATCAAAAAATGGGATAGCCATTTCTTTGGCCAGCAATTGACCGACCGTTGTCTTTCCCGTTCCAGATACCCCCATTACTATTATCATGATTCAAAGGTGAGAAAACTCAAAAGGTCTGCACCCTGCTAATTATTTCAAATAGCAGGGTTAAATATTTCAAGTAGGGTAAATGTAGAAGTGCTCGTTTTATATCTGAAAACCTAGAAACGAAGAAAATACTGCTTACTACGCTGTACAAAGTGGAACTACGGTTAACTTTGCTTTCGGTTGAAAGGTTTATTAACATTTTTTTATTAAAAAGTTTAAGATGAGAGGAAAGAAGAAATTTTTATCGGCCATTCTGTTTTCTATGATCGCAGTATTATTTGTGAGATGTACAGAAGAGGCCAAAGATGCTTTAGATGAATTGACGGACACGGATATTTTGGTGAAAGTATCTGCTACGCAAGATGGCTCTGAAGCTGGAAACTCAGTGAAGTTTAATGTGAGTTTGCAAGACGCTAGCGGAGACGCAGTGACCAATTCTACAGGCGCTGCATTAACTGCTACTGCTGCTTTTTCTGGTACCGCTACTGCAGCGGATTTTGATACTGATTTACCAAGTACAATTAGTATTGCAAATGGTTCATCCAACACAACTGTTGAATTGGCAGTGAAAGATGATTCGGATGTCGAAGGGGAGGAAACCCTTATTTTGACGCTAAGCGCGGCAAATGTAGGAGAAATCAGTATTGGAACAGCAACTGCAAAGGTTATTGATAATGATGAAGAAGTGCCTACTTCAACAACTGATATCAGTGTGCTGAAAGATCATTTCTATCATACGACAGCATTGACATTTGATATCGGTGAGGAGTTTATTACCATTACGGCGAAAGACTTGCCTGATCATAAAAGTATGTATTATGATGCAGAAAATGATTTGTATGAAGACTATGATGAGCCAAATAATAATGATTTCAAGAAGAACCCAAATACCATTGGTGAGCAAAACTTAGTATATAAAATTCCAAGATATCCAGCGGAAGCAAGTGTTAAAGAAACTACCCCTATGGGTTCAATGGGAGTTGCCATTAATAGTGTATCTATTTTCAATCAAGAAGCAGCTCCTGGTGATGATATTTTGGATGAATTGAATACGTTCGATCAGTATGAGGGGCACCCAGCAGGTACAGAGTATCACTATCATATTGAGCCAGTTTGGTTGACTCAGTTCAGAGCCAATGCAGACAATGAAGCCCTTGTTGGGATATTGCTAGATGGGTTTCCTGTGTATGGTACGCATGAGGATGGCGTTCAAGTGACTAATGATGATTTGAATGATTATCATGGACACTTTGGAGTAACTGACGATTTTCCAAATGGTATCTTTCATTACCACATCACGGATGATTTACCTTGGATCAATGGTGATGGTTTTTACGGGACTCCAGGGACGGTTACTAACTAAAATGAAATATTACTTATTGTTTTTTTTGGCAATGAGTGTAGTGGCTTGTGATTCATCTTTAGATGAATCACAAGCCACTAATTTGAAAGGACAAATCCCTAAAGTGGAATTGTTGGAAAGTGACTCTCGGTTGTCTCGTGCCAATGACGGTACTATTTATTTGGATACTACTGTTTATTATGGATATCTCATCAGTTTTTATTCAGATAGCACAATCAAATCCAAAAAGGCCTTTTACCAAGGAAAATTGGAAGGGGACTTTGTGTCGTATTATCCAAATGGTCAAATCTCCAGTCTAAGACCTTATCACCTTGGAGAAAAGCATGGAGAGCACTTGGGCTATTACAAAAATGGGCAGCTTCAGTTTCAATACTTCTTTGAACATGGTTTTGGTCAAGGGACACACAAAACATGGTATCCAAATGGAGACTTGAAGATGGAGATGAATTATGTGGATGGCAAGGAGAGAGGCCTTCAACGCGTATGGAGAGCAGACGGTAAAATGAGATCCAACTATGTCGTCAGAGAAAATGGGCGGAAATATGGAAAACTCGGGCTCAAGCGATGTGCAAAAATTGATAGTGAAACTGGGGATGTAGATCCTTACAAAGGAAATTTATGATAAAGTATTCAATGATTGTTATGGGATTGGTTGCGAGTATATGGAGCTGCTCATCATCTTCTGAGAAGAGGATGAATCCAGAGATTGCGTTGCCCTTTTATAGTGATGTGAATTTTACCCCAGAATGGATAGAAGCAGGGGATGCTAAGTATGACTCTATTCATACCATCAAGAATTTTTCATTTGTCAATCAAAAGGGTGACACGATCACCAACGAAACCTTCGATGGCAAAATCTACGTCACGAACTTCTTTTTCACGATTTGCCCTAACGTCTGTCCTCGGATGACTAAAAACCTCAAGAAGATTCAAGCTGAATTCGCTAGTGACGAATCTGTAAAAATCCTATCGCACACGGTGATGCCGTGGGTAGACTCTGTAGGCCGTTTGGCTGAATATGCACAGCTCAATGATATTGATGTCAATCAATGGCAGCTAGTCACCGGAGACAAATCTTCACTCTATGATATGGCAAGAAATGCCTACTTCGCAGATGAAGGATTCGGCAAGACTGTGACTACTGACGAAGATTTTCTGCATACCGAAAATATTATGCTAATTGATGCGAACAGACGGATTCGTGGCGTGTATAATGGGACCCTGCCCCTTGAAATGAAGCGGATGATTGAAGATATCTATACGCTGAAAAAAGAATAAGCGCTTTCGTTCGAGTTTACTCTAAGCCCTCAAAGAACTCTTTTAGGTAACTCTCAAGGAAAGGCAGCTCTATCATATCAGTGACTAGGAGAAACCCTAGAATCATAACAAGTCCAAATACTAAGAACAGAATACAACCCATTCTGCTGGAATTTTTGGCTGTAGACTTATCTATGTTTTGATAGCTGGCTACGGTCTCTGGCATTGCGTTTTCTTTGAGGAGTTTGGTGTCAAAGTAAACACCCCAAACGCGTTTGGCCAGATGGATTTCCACCAGGTCGCCAACGTTGAATTGATTATACACTTCCTCGCTGATCGATCTTTTTTGTTCTCCAAAATAGAAGTAGTAGGTGTAGGAGTTTCGACTGTTTTTGTTTGACTTGACGGTGTAGTGCTTGTTCGTAATCACGCCTTGCCAAATCTTTTTCTCGTTTTCTCTGAGATCCAACTTGAAAGCCCGATAGATCGTAACAAACGCAATGACAAAAAGCGTGTCAATCAAAAGCGTAAAAAAAACCAATCCCATTCCATAATTGACCACTGCCAGAATCACCAAAATAAATATCCCCATGGGGACAAGCAATTTAGATTTCTTCTCGAGCTTTTCTTGCTCGTCTTGACTCATCTGGGCAAAAGTGATTTTAAGAAGATTGGTTGGTTTCATTTATTATTAATTTCTGCTCATTATTTGCGGATCTGATCCGCCATCTACTCCGGCGCCATAGACAGATGCCGTAACGGGTCCGGCAATATTCGGATTAGGGTGTAATATTAGTTGATTTACTGATAGTCACGTCTGTCCTGTAGCTGTACGATGTACTGGTGGATTAACTCTATTACAAGGTTGATGTCTTAGCCCGCCCTAGTTGGTATTGTCACCAACTAGCCATCCTAGAGTTTTTAAACCACAATATCTTGGTCTTTTGACCAATTGAGCTGTTCACTGCCTTCTATTTGCTTTAGTTTGTTGGAGACAACTCCAGCAAAGGCAAGAGTTATTTGACTTTATTTACAGATACTTCATTGACTGTAATTCTACCTGACCCTCCTTGACAGTGTAGGTGAATTCTCATGGCGTTTGTTTCAGTTGCAATGAATTTAACGCCTATGGTTTCACCTTCTTCTGTGGGAATAGTGGGAGTGATTGGGTACTTAACAGACGAATTTCCACCTTTGGTGTCATGTAGCCATAACTGAAATTTCATAGTTGCATTTTTAGTGGCAGCAACTTGGCATGAGACTTCATATTTATTTCCATTGAATATACCATTTTTAAGATCATAGCAAGCTCCAAAAAAGTTGTTAGGGTCAATTAATTCTTCTGGTGCTGCTTCGAAAATCATTTTGTTGTCTTGAATCCTATTAGTCTTATTTGGATTTTTGGTTCCCCAATAGTTTAAACTCCAGGATGTCGGATTTGTAAAATTTTCTTTAAAAATTAATTCTTTCTTAATTTTTGCCAGAACAAGTCTATCTATCTTTCGATATATTGGAAATAAAAATGTAATAAAGACGATGGATCCAACAATTATGGAGGCCAAACTAACTTCGTAAGTTTGACTTAGAAGCTCGAATAATTTATCCCCAAAAACTTCATAGCCCATTCTTATTAGACGAACTAAAACCAGTAAAATACTTTCACCAAGTTTAGTAATTACTCCAGTCAGGATCAAGGCTGTAATTATACTCAGCCAGGAGGTTCCACGCTTTAGTTCAAAAGGAAGAAGTCTAATTAATGATTTCTTAATCCACACGACTTATATTTATTTTATATACCGATAATCCTCCCCATCCTTTAGCTGAACCAAGTACTGGTAGATCAATTCGATCACATGGTTGATGTCGTCGTAGTGCGCGGTTTCCACAGTAGTATGCATGTACTTCAGAGGTAAAGAAATCAAAGCAGAAGCCACGCCTTCATTAGAGTAGGCGAATGCATCCGTATCCGTGCCTGTGGCTCTGGAAGTAGCCGCGCGTTGGTACGGGATTTTGTTCTTTTCTGCCGTTTTGATGATGTCCGAAAGGAGGTTGTTTTGCACTGCTGGACCGAATGTGAGTACTGGGCCTTTGCCGGCCTTCTGATCACCACTGAGTTTCTTGTCGTACATCGGTGAGTGTGTATCGTGGCACACATCGGTGATTACCGCTACGTTGGGTTTGATACGAGCAGCCATCATTTCAGCACCACGGAGCCCGATTTCTTCTTGCACAGCATTTACTATGTATAGTCCAAATGGTAAGTCCACTTTGTTCTCTTTCAGTTTTCTAGCCACTTCAGCGATCATAAAACCGCCGATCCGATTGTCCAAAGCTCTTCCGCAAACGAACTTTTTGTTTAGGTCCATCAGTTCATCGTCGAAAGTGATCACACAGCCTACTTTTACGCCGAGCGCTTCGACTTCTTTCTTAGACTCACAGCCCAAGTCGATAAAAATATTGTCAAGCGCGGGTGCTTTCTCATTGTTGTCTTTTCGTACATGAATCGCTGGCCAGCCGAACACGCCTTTGACAATACCTTTCTCAGTAAAGATATTCACCCGTTTTGAAGGAGCGATCTGGTGATCAGATCCGCCATTACGAATGACATAGATATAACCGTTGTCGTCGATGTAGTTGACGAACCAGGAGATTTCATCTGCATGTGCTTCGATCACCACTTTGTAGTCCGCCTTTGGATTGATCACAGCCGCCACCGAACCGTAAGTGTCGGTGATGTAGTCATCTGTATAAGGTTTTACATAGTCCAACCAGATTTTCTGTCCCGAAGACTCAAATCCGGTAGGTGAGGCGTTGTTCAGGTATTCGTATAAAAACTTTTCGCTTTTTTTATTCATGTTCAAATCAATATCTATTAAGGCCATCCCGTTGTTGGTGAAGGAACTTCCTTATCTATGGCAGGTTATCTACCATTGATAAGAAGATTTCTCCGGTCGTTCCTCCCTTGCGAAATGACAGTCTAACCTAATAACCGTTGACTGTCGACTGAAGGCCATCGACTAATTCCTACAACGGAATATTTCCGTGCTTCTTTCGAGGCATGTTGCCCACTTTGTTTTCTAGCATACCGAACGCAGAAATCAACTTCTTTCTGGTATTGTGCGGTAGGATCACTTCATCCACATAGCCACGAGCTGCCGCGATATATGGGTTGGCAAATTTCTCTGTGTATTCGTCTACCTTTTCGTCCAGTTTCGCTTGCGGATCGTCTGCCGCTTTGATTTCATTTTTGAAAATGATTTCAGCAGCCCCCTTGGCACCCATTACCGCGATTTCCGCTGTTGGCCAAGCGTAGTTCATATCCGCTCCGATGTGCTTGGAGTTCATCACGTCATAGGCTCCACCGTAGGCTTTTCTGGTGATCACCGTAATCCTCGGAACAGTAGCTTCGCTAAAAGCATACAGGAGTTTGGCGCCATTCATAATGATGGCATTCCATTCCTGATCTGTACCAGGCAAGAATCCTGGTACATCTTCCAATACCAAAAGCGGAATATTGAAACAATCGCAAAATCTTACGAATCTCGCTCCTTTCACACTGGCGTCATTGTCTAAAACTCCAGCCAAACTCGCTGGCTGGTTAGCCACAATACCGATGCTTCTACCACCCAGTCGAGCAAAGCCGACTACAATATTTTCTGCATAGTTTTTATGCACCTCGAAGAAATCTCCTCCGTCTACAATACCTTCAATCACCTCTTTGATGTCATAAGGTTGATTAGGGTTGGTTGGGACAATTTCGTCCAATTGCTTTCTTACTTCATCACCCGCCTCATAAGGAAGCATTTCTGGCGTTTCCTCGCAGTTTTGAGGAATGAAACTCAACAGTCTTTTAATATTTTTAATGCACTCCACTTCATTGGCGCAAGAGAAATGAGTGACACCACTCTTTGTGCTGTGGGTACTGGCTCCTCCAAGCTCTTCTGCCGTTACATCTTCTTGGGTCACTGTTTTCACTACGTTCGGACCGGTCACAAACATGTAGGAAGTATTTTCTACCATCATGATAAAATCGGTGATGGCTGGAGAGTATACCGCTCCACCAGCACAAGGACCCATAATCGCAGAGATCTGTGGAACCACTCCAGAGGCCAACGTATTCCTGTAAAAGATGTCCGCATAGCCACCCAGGGAAACTACGCCTTCTTGAATCCTTGCTCCGCCAGAGTCATTCAAGCCGATGACAGGCGCGCCATTTTGCATGGCCAGATCCATGATTTTCACAATCTTCTCGGCATAGGTTTCGGAAAGCGAACCGCCAAATACAGTAAAGTCCTGGCTGAAAACGTACACCAAACGACCATTGACTTGACCGTAACCTGTGACTACTCCATCGCCCAAAATCTTTTGCTTGTCCAATCCAAAATCTGTCGCTCTATGAGTAACGAACTTTCCAATCTCTTCAAAAGTACCCTCATCTATGAGGAGTTCGATTCGCTCGCGAGCGGTTAGTTTTCCTTTTTTGTGTTGGGACTCAATTCTTTTCTCACCGCCACCAAGTAGGGCTTCTTGATTGAGTTTTTCTAAGTATTGGATTTTTTCTTCTGAAGATTTAAAATTCATTTCGACTTGGGTTATTAGTTCGGCTCAAATATAGGCATTGGCGTAAATATGACCGTAGGTTTTTTGTCCCAATTGGGTTCTCATTTTTATTCATAAATTAGCGGAATTTTAAAAATCAGTATGAGAGTAGGAATTATTGACATAGGGACGAACACTTTTCATTTGCTTATAGCAGATCGCACTCGAGATATGAAAATCCTTCATAAGGAGAAGGTGGCTGTCCGTTTAGGCAAAGGGGGGATCAGCAACAATGTCATTCAGCCAGATGCCATGGAACGTGCAGTGGTTACGCTCACTGATTTTGCTCAAAAAATGAAGAATGAAGTGGTAGATGAAATTATCGTGTCTGCTACTAGTGCAGTAAGAAATGCTGGTAATCAACAAGAATTTGTTGATTTGATCAAGGAAAAAGTAGGACTGGAAATTCGTGTGCTATCAGGAGAGGAGGAAGCTGCCTTGATTCATAAAGGAGTGAGTGAGTACATCGACTTTGGTGAAGAGACGGGTTTGATTATGGACATCGGTGGCGGAAGCATTGAGTTTATACTAGCCAATAAGAGCGAAGTCAAGTGGTTGAAGAGTTATGAACTTGGCGGACAGCGATTGATAGATCAGTTTCATCACACTGATCCAATTTCAAATGATGAAAAAGATAAATTAACTTCTTATCTCGTAGAAAATCTGGGTGAAGTAATTAGTCAGTGCAAAAAGCATAAAGCGGCCTATTTGATTGGTTCATCTGGTTCTTTTGATACGCTTTGGGATATTCATGCAAGAATACCTGGAGCCAGACCTATGCAAAAACCAATTTTGTACAAAGACTATTTTGAAGAAATTCATGAAGAACTCATGGTGTTGAATAGAGAAGAACGACTAGCGATACCAGGTATGATTCCCATGCGGGTGGATATGATTGTATCTGCTTCGGTGGCTATCAAAGTCATGATGGATCATTGCCATTTTGATCAAATAAAAGTTTCGCCATTTGCACTAAAAGAGGGGCTCTTGTATCACGGTTTACCAAAAAGAAAATAAATTCGCCATATGTACAGCTATCAGAGATTATTTGACTTTGCCAAGCAAGTCTTCGTGTCCATGGGGCATACAGAAAAAATGGCCGATACTGCCGCTACTGTATTAGTGAGTGCCGATATGCGCGGGGTGGATTCTCATGGTATCGCACGGCTCAAAGGTTATGTGAGATTGTGGGAAGTCAAGCGTATCAATGCCAAGCCTATTTTTCAAATTGAACATGAAACGCCTTCTACCGCAGTTTTAAATGCGGATGAATCCTTGGGCCTGATCTCAGGCCCAGAGGCCATGAAGATTGCCATGATCAAGGCCAAAAGTGTAGGGACAGGCTGGGTGTCGGTAAAGAATTCTAATCACTATGGTATTGCTGGCTATCATGCCATGATGGCTTTGGAGCAGGATATGATTGGTATCTCCATGACCAATGCAAGTCCTTTGGTAGCTCCGACTTTTTCTAAAGAAAGATTGTTGGGTACCAATCCAATAGCTGTGGCGATTCCTGCTGGAAAGCAACCACCATTTGTAGCTGACATGGCTACCACCACGGCTGCCAACGGTAAGTTGGAAATTCTACAAAGAAAAGAAGAAGATGCACCACTAGGTTGGGTACAAGATCAAGAAGGAAACCCAACCACCAATGCCAATGGCGTGAAAGAGGGTGGAGCCTTATTGCCGCTGGGAGGAGATAGAGAACACGCTTCGCACAAGGGTTATATCTTGGGTTCTATAGTAGATATTTTTTCTGCGGTACTTTCTGGGGCTAACTATGGCCCTTGGGTGCCGCCGTTTGTCAGCTTTATTGATCCGGTGTCTGATCCTGTTGGAGAAGGATTAGGTCATTTCTTTGGGGCCATGCGAATTGATGCTTTCAGAAAGGCAGATGAATTCAAAGATCACATGGATACCTGGATCGAAAGATTTAGATCATCTACGCCTATTGATGCAGAAAATCCAGTTCAAATTCCTGGTGATTATGAAAGGAATATGGAAGCTACTCGCAGTAAAGAGGGTATACCTTTGCTTGATCCAGTGGTGCAGGATCTCAACGAACTAGCAGAAAAGTTTAAGCTGAAGTTTTAAAAGCCAATTCCTACATTCATGCCTATGACCCAAGGACTGTCATATCTGCCGTTGTCCCCTCCGTCTGAATAGAGTACGTTGTACAACGCATAGAAATTTAAAAAGCCTTTTCCCCCCATGGGTTGTGAAACTCCAGCACCCAATAAAAAAGTATCGTATGTAGCTCGCCCACCTTCAACTAAATCTAAGAAGAAGATTTCATATTGCGCCATTACAAAAAATGGCTTGTAAACGACATATTGCGTATAGAAGTTTATCCCATAATCGTTAAAAGATTGATTAATCGGTTCTTTATATTTGAAATATTGGTAGGTAAGTCCAATTCCAGCATTCCACTTTTCTGTAATCCTATACCCAACCTGTCCACTTATGTTGACCCAAACTTGTCTGTCGCTGATACCAAACCCTCCAAGCCCACCGCCAACGTAAACTTTGTCGATCCAGGCAGGTCTATCGTTTCCAAGTGCATTTCCATAATTTTCCTGGGCTGAACTTTCAGTAATGTAAAGGACACCAAAGAGCACAAGTAGAATTAATCTTTTTGTCATTCGTTTAGGATTTAATAAAAGATAAAAAAGGAATTTTAGTCTTCAACAACTACAAACAAATCTTCCCCATCTTTTTTCATGTAGTATTTTTCACGAGCAAAGCGCTCTAAAAGTTCCATGTCGTTGATCAGCGCTTCTCTGTCGGCATTTACCTCTTCAATTTTTTGCAGATAGTATT
This sequence comes from Reichenbachiella sp., assembly GCF_033344935.1. Lineage (NCBI taxonomy): Bacteria > Pseudomonadati > Bacteroidota > Cytophagia > Cytophagales > Reichenbachiellaceae > Reichenbachiella > Reichenbachiella sp. Next base: position 1,634,142 of record NZ_JAWPMM010000001.1, read on the forward strand.
TCTCCTGGTTTTCTAATTCTTCTACTTTTTGACCAAGTTGATACTGAGAGTAAAAATCATTGGTATCGAAGAATAGCATCCATACTATGAAGGCTAGCCCAGAAAGGAAGTAAAAATTTTTGGTGATGTGCAGAGATTTTTTAAACATACCTATTTAAGTATACTGTAAAGTAAAAAATGAATCGCCCAATTGCCAAATAATCGCTATCATATTATTTATATCAGTTTCTGGTAAGGCTACACATGATAAGTCAAATGCAAATGTCCGCACGCGACATTTGGGTTGAAATTAATATCAATCATTAGCTCTTACTTTTCATGAGGATATTTTTGTGAAAGCTGAGGTAGAATTAATTTCAAGAAGGAAGCATTTCTTTAGAATAATGTTCTGCATTTAGCATACATTTTGACCGCCAACTAACAGAAAATACTGCCGATTATCTAAATATGATACCATTAATAATTCCGTGTAAAAATTAACCTTGTTTGTCGGGGGCATTACATTCAATCTCGCTATTCTTGCGACGTTTATAAACATTAATTCAACCTTTCATTACTTCAATGAGCATCTCCAAGTTTCTATTTTTTGTCATCATTTATTGTGCTCCGTTTATCGTATTTGCGCAAGATGATATTCGGTTGAGTCGATCCTATCAGGGTATGAGTCTTTTAAGTGCAATGGACTCTATAAAATCAGAGACTAAAACCAAAATATTTTACAATCCAGAATGGGTAAAAGACCGAAACGTGTCTGTTTCAGGGCAAGGTTTGACCATTACTGAATTTTTGAATAAAAATCTGGAAGAGAGTGGTTTGAAAACGGTATCCTACCATGGTGCAATAGTTTTTGTGGCAAACAACCCTGAACTGTATCAGATTGAATCTTCCGCAGATGAGAGTTTGATAGTTATAGGAGATAAAAACTCAAAACTTAACGAAGTAGTAACGGTATCAGGTAAAATAACTGATGGAGGTAATGATGAGCCACTCATCGGCGCAAGGGTGTATATAAGCTCTCTCAATATTGGAACAGTAACCGACTTTAATGGAAACTATAGCTTAAGAGTTCCGGTGGGAAAATATACGATTGACTACAGTTCTATAAGTTATGAGGGTAAGCCGATGGAAGTAATCATCAAATCGGAAGGTCAGCTAGACGTCAGCTTGTTTTCGGGATCTCTACAGTTGGATGAGTTAGTGATCACAGCAGATGGGCAGGATGCCAATGTCCAGCAAAGGGTGTCTGGTCTTGAAAATATGAACATTGAAACGATCAAGCAGCTGCCTACTTTTATGGGTGAGGTGGATCCAGTAAAGAGTTTGACAACCATGCCGGGAATTTCTACCACTGGGGAGTTGTCATCTGGATTTAATGTTAGAGGAGGAGAAACCGGCCAAAACCTGATCGTTCAAGACGGAGCGGTTATATACAATCCCACCCACTTATTTGGTTTTTATAGCGCATTCAATTCTGACATGGTGAATGAAGTAAATCTCTACAAAGGAGGAGGGCCAGCCAACTTCGGTGGTCGTATTTCATCTGTATTGGATATCAAATTACGACACGGGGACGACGAGAAATATGAAATTAATGGTGGTGTAGGTCTAGTGTCGAGCAGATTGACAGCAGAAGGACCTATCCTAAAGAATAAGGCTTCCTTTTTGATTGGTGGCCGTACTTCGTATACGAATTGGCTGCTTCATAGAATTAAGAACATTGAACTTCAAAGCAGCGAAGCTGCCTTCTATGATGTAAATGCCAAACTCTTATATCGAGTGAGTGATAAGGATTACATCACCGGATCATTCTACCTCAGTCATGATGATTTTAATTTTGCTGGTGAGGCTCAATACGATTGGGGAACCAAAAATTTCAGTCTGGAATGGAATCATGTGTTTGGAAATAAAACACTTTCTACTCTTTGGCTAACAACTAGTAACTACAATGTAGATTCAAAAAATTTGGAAGAAGAAGTGGAGGCTTTCCAATTTGAAAACGGAATTCAGAATTTCTCCGCTAAATACGAATTTTTATACAAGATGCATCCTAAAAATTCTCTGACCTTAGGTGCAGAATACAACAACCATAACATTAGGCCTGGAGAACTATCACCCTTCGGTGAAAACTCAAACGCTGAGTATGTAAAAATGAGTGATCAGCACGCGCATGAAATCGCCATTTTTGCTCAGGATGATTGGGATCTTGGTGCTCGATTGGCATTGTCTGCTGGAATGCGATTGTCAAGTTTTATCAGAACAGGTCCAGATACAGAGTATATTTTTGATGAAGGAGCAAATGTGGTACGAGAACCTCAAGTCCTTGATTCTGTAAGCTATGGTAGCGGCGAAGTAATAAAGACTTTTTATGGTTTAGAACCGAGGCTTTCTTTGAGATATCTATTGACGACCAATTCGTCGCTGAAATTTAGCTATTACCGTACGTTTCAATACTTACACTTGATTTCGAATACGGTATCGGCTACTCCTCAGGATTATTATTTGGCAAGTGGTACTAATCTTGATCCGCAGTATGCAGATCAATGGTCAGTTGGCTATTTCAGAAACCTTCAAAACAATGCATATCAGATTTCCGCAGAGGGGTATTATAAGGATATAAAAAACTCTTTGGACTTTTTAGAAGGTGCTGAAATCATAGGTAACAAGCAGTTGGAAGGAAGTATTGTACAAGGAGTTGGCAGAACTTACGGACTGGAACTTCAAGTCAAGAAAAACACGGGAAGACTTAATGGCTGGATTTCTTATACCTACTCCCGAAGTTTGAAACGCTTCAGTGGCGAATATGAATATCAAACAATAAACAATGGTGAGTACTATAGCGCCAACAATGATAAGCCGCATGACTTGTCTATGGTTTTGAACTATAAGTTGGGAGGTAGAGCGGTTCTGTCAGCAAACTTTAGTTACAGCACGGGACGTCCAATTACAGTTCCAGTTTCTAAGTTTTCTTTTGATAGACAACTGGCGGTGTTGAACTACTCAGATAGAAACGAGTACCGGATCCCTGATTATCACCGCCTGGACTTGTCGCTTACCATCAAGCCTAGTTTGAGAAGAGATAAATTGATTAATGGTGAATGGGTATTTTCGATATTTAATGTGTACTCTCGAAAAAATGCCTACTCCATATATTTTACCAAATCTGGGTTTGCTAAGAAGCTGTCCATTATGGGCTCAATTTTCCCTTCTGTTACTTACAATTTTAAACTGTCTAAGTGAGTATGAAATTTCAAGGCAGGGTTTTAATTAATATGAAAGACACCATCAAAAAACTGAGCTTAATCGCTATTGTAATCTGCAATATTTCGTGTGTTGAAGATTTTCAATTTGATGTGCCTTCGGATGGCAGAGGAATTGTGGTGGAAGGATATATTTCCAACTTATCTTTTCAAGATCAGTTGGCGTATCCAAAAGATCCTCAAATTTTTGAATTAAGTCTTAGACACATATCTGATGTAACCAATGTCAGAGACGAACCCGTGTTGGGCGCTCAAATAGAACTACATGGATCGTCAGGCGAAGTGTATGATTATGCTGAAATTGGAGAAGGAAGATACGGGCTATTCTATGGGAATGTGAAAGCAATAACAGGGCTGGAATATCAAATTGTGATTACTCTAGAGGACGGTACAATGATTGAATCCGAAATGGCAGGATTGCCTGAAAGTTCTCCCGTTGGTGAATTGTACGTTGAGGAAGCAAAGAAGTCTGTGTATGAATATAGAAGGGAGGAGTTGATCATTTCGGAGAAGGATGGTATTAACCTTAAAATCAAAACGACCCCCAACAACTCAGGAACTCCTTACTACTATAAATGGGACTTTTACACGACGTTCATTAAAACGGCCTTTTTGGCTTCAAACAACAGCCCGTTTAGGTATTGCTGGACAAGTTCGATTTACTACTACAAAGACTATAAGTTGCTAGAAGATATTAAAGGGGACGCTCCGAGTAACATGTTATTCTTGGAAACAGACAATTCTCATTTGAACGAAGGTTTTTCAGTGTTGATAAGACAAATGAAGATGTCCAAGGGTTATTATCAGTTTATGAAAGACCTACAGGTTCAAGGAGATCAAAGTGAATTATTTGCAAAGCCACCGTTCAATTTGGTTTCGAACTTGCATTCTGAGGACATAGATGTTTTTGGATATTTTGGTGTGGTGAGTGAAGACTATAAGAGATGGTACTTTGATAAAGATGAAGTTTCAAATTATGGTGGTTATAAAGAGGGGTGTGTTTTTGAGGATGTACCTCCACCATATCCGGCTTCCTGTTTTAATTGCCTAGAGTACTCTTATGACGGCCCTGTGTCGAATCAAGCACCAAGTTGGTGGGATACACGCTATTCACCTAGATAAACATGAAGTAATGAATAGATTCCGGCTAACCATTCCTATTATAATTTTCTTAATTCTTAGTGCTTGCATCGAGGATTTTGAATTTGATGGAATTTCTGCAGGAGAAGGAATAGTAGTAGAGGGTTTTATTTCCAATCAGTCTTACAATAATCTGTTGTCATTACCGCTCTCACCTAGATATTTTACGCTTAAACTATCTAATGTGGGTGAAGTGGAAAATGTGAGAAATGAGCCTGTACTAGGTGCGAAAATTGAGTTGCATCAAGACAATAGTGTGGTATACGACTATGCAGAAATAGAAGGTGGTGAATATGGGCTATTTTATGAGACGTTTAGGGCTGAGCCTGGTTCCGAGTATCATCTGGAAATCACTTTGGCAGATGGAAGGAAGATCGTATCAGAAATTCAAACTTTGGAAAGAGAAATGGATATGGGTACATTTTCACTTGAAGAGGGTATAAATGTGGATTATGAGAATATTCGTGGAGAAGTGAGTATTGCTGAGCAGGAGGGAATATATTTTTATGTTACCACACCGGCCAATGAAACGGAGGAGCCGATCTATTACAAATGGGACTTGAGTATTACCTGGATCTTTAGTGCAGATCTTTTAGAAGATAACCATCCATTAAAATTTTGCTGGGCTACATCTGAAAACTACTATCAGCAGTTTCAATTGCTGGAAGACTACAAAGGAGGTGTCCAAAATGAGTTGTTTTTTTTGAAAACAAAAAACTCAAGATTGAACCATGGTTTTTCGGTGTTGGTACGACAAATGGGAATGTCTCCCGATTATCATCTTTTTTACAAGGAAGTCCAAAAGCAATTGGATCAAAGTGAATTATTTGCAACACCTCCTTATAACATCAAATCGAACCTTTCCTCAGGAGATATAGAAGTGTTTGGCTACTTCGGAGTGGTGAATGAAGACTTTGGTAGGTGGTATTTTGATAAAGATAAAATTGACAATTACGGTGGCTGGGTAGACGATTTATGTGAGTTTGGACCTCCATGGGCTGCTTATTGTTTTGATTGTCGTGAATGGACCTATGATGATAGGCCAGTCACCTCTTATATGCCAGATTGGTGGGACCCGATCTATTTCAACAAAAATCCTTAATGAATAATGAATAAGCTATTTGCATTTTTATTGGTCGTTTGTGTTTCGCAATCAAAAGCATTCGCTCAAGACGCATTGTACATCAGTACCAACAAAGCCAAATTTGTAGTGGGAGAGCAGGTCATGTACAAAGTGACAAGATTTGGGGAAGAGCATATAGAAGACGAACCAAATCCTGTTTTTACAGATCTGGTAGCTCCAAATGGGCAAATTATTCAGACCAAAAGTGCATTGGATAATCCAGAAGCGAAACACTTTTTTGCCTTGCCTGATTCTTTAAAAACCGGAGTGTATAGAATGGTAAGTAACAGCAAAGGCGCAGCTCAGGCCGTGAAGACCATCCACGTATATGCATTGGAGTTGGAAGATCCTTCGCCTCAAAAAGCAAGTACCATTCAGGTAAAGAGCAGAGGAGGGATATTTGCCTCTGGTCAAAGCAATAAAGTAGTTGTGCGAGTGCTGGATGGCTCTGGAGCTGGCCTTCAATCTAAAGGTACATTGGTGAATAGCGCTGATTCTTTGGTGCAGTATCTCGATACCGATGCAAATGGTATAGTAGCTTTCGATTTGACCCCAACGGATAGTTTGTATAAAGTTCGGTTTGGTCAAGAGGCAATCCAACTAAAGCCGGTGAAAGCAGCTTTGGCCGTTGACTTTAAAAAGTTGAATCAATCTGTTCTGGTCAAATTGAAACGTGAAAGTGTGGGAATCGAACCAGTGGAGATACTACTTAATGGGGAATCTCTGGTGAAATCAGTTTTTCCTGAAAAGGCTGATACGTTAAGCATCATGATACCAAGTAGGAAGTTGACTTATGGTATTCACGAAATAGGGGTAAGTTATAAAGCGTCAGTAGATAGAAAGTATACTTACTTTAATCAACCTGACGGAGAAAGCAAGCTTTACCTGAATACGATTGTGGCCTCTAACAACGAGGAGGTGGAATATGTGATAGAGGATGCCTCAGGCCAAATTGAATATCTTGATGTTTCGATTATAGATAAGGACTATGCGAGCGTGGGGAATTTCTATGAGGAATTTTATTTCGATCATGCAGGATTAGACTTGCAGTTGGTAGAAAATCGTGACTTCGAAGCCTATTTGATCTTCTTTGGAGATGACGTTCAAAAAAGCGAAAATGCTAATAGGCTAAGTGCTGAGCAGTATCATGGCGTTTTGAGCTATAGAGAGAATTTTCCGTTTGACGAGCTCTCAGTACTGAATCTGACCACTATGAAGGCGCTCGATATTCGGTGTGAAAGTATTACCGGTATTCATGATTTTGAACGAGTAGCAGGCAATAACTCACAAATTTTCCCTTTTCACTTTACCACCTATTTGCAGCCTATTGAGCAGGCTGAGTTTGAGGAAACTGTGAAGTATCGTTACCCACCTTTAAAGTCATCTATCCAACTGACTGATGACGATGTTGCTTTTGTAAAGGAGTATAATACCCAGAGAAATATTAACCTGTCCTTTCAAAATAATAAAAAGGTAGAGGCCTCGCTGCCAAAAGCAGATTTCACTTACAATTTGGAGGATTATGATGTGCCTAATACCATGATCGATATGATCAACTATGTGGTGAAATATGTCACAGTGGTGAAAAATAAGGGAGGTGAGCCTGAATTGTCTATGTATCGCTATATGAGTACTTACAAATACCGAGGCTCTCCTTTGATTTTCCTGGATGACCTGCCTGTTTATGACAAACGGACGATTCTGAATCTTAACCCGAAGGACATATCAAGAGTTGAGGTTCGAAACTCTTATGAGGCCAATGGCCATTTAGGCAATTTTAGCTTGAATGGTTCTGTATCCTTTTATCTAAAGGATGGAGTGGACAACCCGTTGAAAGAGGCGTATAAAGATTTGCCAGTGTTACAGCGTTGTCAAAACCTAAACAAAAAAAATGTAGAGAGCGAGTTCGCACCAGACTTCAGACACCAGTTGTATTGGAATGCAAAATTGGAAAAGAATAAGGGATCATTTTGGGTTGACCTCAAAACGTCAGATTTAAGTACTTCTTATCAAGTATTAGTCACTGCCTATATGAAAGACGGAACGGTGATGCAGGATCAATCTTTACTGGTGGTTCAGTAAGTGTAGAAATAGTATTGAATGAATGGCTTGCAGATACGCAGCAATATGAAATTATTACTAACCAAACTCATCTTTCTCTTAATAATCGCAACAACGTTATTCTCATGTGTAGAAGATTTTGAATTTGAAGGAATTTCAAAAAGAGAAGGAATTGTTGTCGAAGGTTTAATTTCAAATCAGTCCTACAATGATTTATTAGCTCTCCCACTATCAACAAGGTACTTTACCATTAAATTATCGAATGTTGGAGAGGTTGAAAATGAAAGGAATGAACCCGTATTAGGAGCTGAAATCGAACTGCATCAAGACGACGGGGTAGTATACGACTATGCTGAAATCGGAAATGGTGAATATGGTTTGTTTTATGAAAATTTTAAAGCCGAAAAAGGGCGAAATTATCATTTGGAAATCACATTAGCTGATGGCAGAAGGATAACGTCTGAAATGCAGTCTTTGCCAAGAGAAATGGGCATGGGCTCGTTTTCTACTGTTGAGCAAACAAAAATTGATTATGAAAACGTACTTGGAGAGGTTCGAATTGCTGAACATGAAGGTATTGGCTTTAATGTAACTACTTTGAAAAATGATTCTTCAGATCCTGTCTATTACAAATGGGACCTTTCAATCACCTGGATATTTAGCGCTGACCTGGTTGAAGATAATCACCCCTTGAAATTTTGTTGGGCAACTTCACAGAACTATTACAAAGAATATCAACTGCTAAAAGACGAGGATGGTAATATTCAAAACGAGTTATTTTTTCTAAAAACTAAAAATTCAAGATTGAATCATGGTTTTTCAGTTTTGGTACGCCAAATGACCATGTCTCAAGATTATCACTCTTTTTGGAATGAAGTTCAGAAACAATTGGATCAAAGTGAATTATTTGCTGCCCCACCGTACAATATTATGTCAAATCTTTCTTCGGATGACGTTGCAGTATACGGTTATTTTGGTGTTGTTAATGAAGATTTTGAAAGATGGTACTTTGACAAAAGTAAAATTAAAAACTACGGGGGTTGGGTAGATGAACATTGTGAGTTTGGTCCACGATGGGCGGCCTATTGTTTCGACTGTAGAGAATGGACTTATGATGATGATCAAGTTACCCCTTATGCTCCCAAGTGGTGGGATCTACTGTATTTCGACATAAGACCCTGATATTTAAAATATCATAGGTGGTGGATTCAAGAATATTACCAATCCGGTTTGTCACTATCTTTTCTCTTGGTAGGCTTTCTGCGGTTTTGCTGGATGTATTGAATTTCACTGTTTTTTAGGGCTTCCAGAATCATTTTGGCCTTTTCTTCGGAGATATTCATTTCCTGCATTTTGTCTGAAGGACTTGGTGCCTGCTGCTGATCCTCCTTTTGGTCTTTGTTCTCACTGTCCTCACCTTCTCGAGGTTGTTGTTGCTCCTGCTGGTCGCCTTCCTTTTCGTTTTCCTGACCCTCTTGAGATTGTTGCTCTTCTTGATCCTGATTTTGCTGATCTTGACCTTCCTGGTTCTGCTGCTCTTGATCTTCAGAATTTTGGTTTTCCTGATCCTGATTTTGATCGCCTTCTTGTTGATCCTCGTTCTCTTGTTGGTCTTGATCTTTTTTCTCTTCGTCTTGGTTCTCTTGGTTTTCGTTATTCTGATCCTCGTTCTCCTGATTCTGGTTTTGTTCTTGCTGATCCTTCAACTTCTTTTTCACCAATTCATAGTTGAATCTTGCATCTTGATTGGTGGGGTCAGACTTGATCGATTCTTTGAAGTAGGACATCGCCTTCTGCAGTGTTTTTGGGTCATTGGACATAGCGCCGAGCTGCTGATAAGCTACTGATTTGAGTTGCTCATTTTTTGACAAAACGAGCTTTTGATACTGGGCTTGCGCCAAATCCTTTTGGTTAAGCTGATAGTAAGCATGTCCCAGATTCATGATGGACTTCTCGTCGTAGATCTGTAAGCTGTCAATGAGGTAGGAGTAATTAGAAACAGCTACGTCATACTGCTGGTGCTTGAATGCGATCTCAGCATTTTTTTTCAACTCATTGATTTTTGAAATATCATTGGCTGAGGCCTGAAAGCAAACAATTAAAGTTAATATGGCAGTAAGTGTTTTCATATGTTCACAGTTCTTACTTTAAATGCTGCATCTATGCATATCAACAACAAAGCCAACGCCAGAAAGTAATAGTATTTATTGGCAGATACGTCCATGGTTTTGCTATCTCTTAGTTCACCCTCTATATCGCCAATCGTATTGATCAACTTTTCTACATCATTTTGTGTGGCGTTGATCTCAAAATACTTGCCACTCGTAGCTGAGGCGATTTTCTTGAGCGATACTGGGTTCAGTTTACTGACCACATCTTGTCCGTTGTTGTCTTTTTTGAAACCACGTTGGGTCATGATTTTGCTGCCCTGTGCAGTTCCTATGCCGAGCGTAAATAGTTTGATGCCTTCTTCTTCAATCGTCTTGGCAATGCTGGCCGTGTTTTCTCCAAAGTCCTCTCCATCACTGATGAGAATAATGATCTTGGACTTTTGTCGAGTAACGGTTTCTTTATCATCTGAGATTTTGCCCAATGCCATTTTGAGCGGTGGCCCAAAGTCTGTACCTGTATTAGGTACCAGATTAGTATTCAATGTTTCTATAAAAAGATTTAACGCGCTTTTGTCATAGGTCAGTGGGCATTGCACATAGGCTTCATTAGAAAACATGATCAGCCCAATTCTATCAGAAGAAAAGGCCTCAACGATCTCTTTGAGCTCAAATTTTATTTTTTCCAAACGAGTAGGTTGGATGTCGAAGGCATTCATAGACTCGGATAAGTCTATGGCGATAAAAATGTCCTTACCGATGGATTTGATTTCTTTAGTAGATTCTCCGAAAGATGGCCCGAGTAGCGCCACGATAAACAAGGCGAAATAGGCCGCTCTCAACGTGATTTTGTAGAATACTCGTCGGTAGGTGGTACCCAAGGCTTTGGCTGCTCGTATAGTTCTGACTATGTAGAGCATATAAAAAACGCCAAATAAAATAATGAAGAATAATTCTAAGCTACCGATCTCGCCGCTCCAAACCATATATGAGTATTTTCAAATCAAACAAATATAGCCATCCTCCCTATGGGGCGAAAGGAGTTTTTCTTCATTTAACAATTTTTAGCATTTTCAAATGAAGGAGGGTTGGTTTTGTTTTTTTAAAAGAACGCCTGTCTATATCATCGTGGCGTTGGTGTAAGTTAAAGTGTCGGACACAAAGTAGGAAAAATCTCCGATTTTTCATCATACCTTTTTTGACCAATGTGAAAAATCGGAGATTTTTCCGGTGCTGCCAGAAAGCGGTGAAGCTAGAAGCTACCTCTGAACCGCCATGGGATATAGACGATGTTGACCACCGTTTTTATTCTAATTGCTTAAACTCTTGATAAAGGTATTCTTCACCGACTGGGTTATATCGGTCTTGGTATTTGTGTGCGATTTCAACTAGAATCAATAGGTCTTCGGATTTTATAAATTTGTATTTCGTTTTAACCTCACTTCCAAGTTCAGCTGACACCTCCGAAACCAATCCATATTTGTCGATATATAATGTGTCAGATTCGATTCTGAATTGAACATCATAGTCTAGTTCATGTTCGCAGCTATAGTAATAGCTTTCATTTGAGGAAATACTTAAGGTATCAGTGCAGTTGGGGAATGGGCTGTTTACCCAAATTGTGTTATTCAATTGCAATAATGGCTGTTTTTGGAATTCACGCTTTTTACTTAGTTCTGATGCTTTGGTTACTTCCTTCGTTGAAGGTTTAATCGATGACTGTTCGATTGGTTCTTTTAATTCGGTCTTTGTTGATTCCTTAACTGAAGTTGAACAAGAAAAAAGAAGAACTGAAAAGGCTAATGGTAGGAAGTGTTTCATTGGTCTAAGTAATGGTGGTCAACAATTATGTAAGTGTAACTAGTTACACTTATTTCTTTTACATCATCACCACTATTTTTTCTGATTTTTCTAAAATGAGCTGCGACTCAAGAATAGACAATTTTGGTTGGAGTTCAAAATGGAATTGACATGGGTCAGTATGCAAAGTTGTGCCTAAGACTTCTATGCATGAACAAAACCAATGGTATGGGGTCATCTCGTAGTAGAGTGAAGAGATCTCCTCAGGGTTTAATTTACTTTCTGCATACAGCTGACGAGATTTCTCTGGTCGTGCTTCCCGGCGAAATGACTTTTGGCTCACAAGCTTTGATGGTCTGGGATTAGGTAACTGTTTATTGGCTCTTATTCAGAAGTGTTAATCCCCGAGAAATACAGACTGGCTCAATGACAACAAATAGTGATTGCTGCGTTTTGGAGCCGTTCTCCCTGCCACAGTTAACAATTCATTAGCATAGTAATATTGCGATAAAGTAATCATAATACCGACGTGCTATTTGATAACCTTTTCGTGAAATGAGGCTAAACGCTTCATAATACTGCCCCACTACTTTCGCAGCATAATTCTAAAATCAAATCGAATAATGATGAAAAAATCAATACTCTTGAGCGTATTCACGCTTATACTATTTACTCTTTCGGGTCGGGCACAAATGGCTGACGGAACGATCTTTGGAAAAGTAGTAGACGAAAACGGACTGGCTATGCCAGGCGCTACGATTACTTTAAATGAAGTTCCAGGTAAAGGCACCATCTCTGATGCGGATGGCGCATTTGTGCTGATGGATGTGCCTCACGGCGAACAAACCATGAAAATTTCTTACATCGGTTATAAATCTTTTGAGCGAAAAATAAATGTAGACGAGATGACCATGTTACAAGAAAACTACGAATTGGAACCGGGGGTGATTTTGGGAGATGAAGTACTTGTATTAGGAGACAGACTGAAAGGTCAGGCCAAAGCGATCAATCAACAAAGAGCCAATAATAATATCACTAACGTGGTGGCTGCCGATCAGATCGGTAGATTCCCAGATGCCAATGTGGGCGATGCCTTAAAAAGAGTGCCTGGCATCACCATGCAAGGTGATCAAGGCGAAGCCAGAAACATTGTCATTAGAGGGTTAGCTCCTCAGCTCAACTCTGTGACTGTGAATGGCAACAGACTACCATCTGCAGAAGGTGATAACAGAAACATCCAGATGGATTTGATCCCTTCAGATATGATTCAAATGATTGAGGTAAACAAAGCTTTATTGCCGGAAATGGATGGTGATGCAATTGGTGGATCAGTCAATTTGGTGACTCGGTCGGCAAGTGAAGGCTTCAGAGCCTCAGGTACATTGGCTGGTAGCTACAATGAAGTGGGCGATGCGCCAGGCTTCAATTCAAGTTTAGTACTGAGCAACAGGTTTCTAAACAATAAACTTGGTGCTGTGCTTTCAGGTTCTTTCAGACAAGATAAAATTGGTTCTCACAATGTGGAGGCCGAGTGGGAAAATGAGGTGGAAAATGCAGACTTCGACGAGGATCTTCCAGAAGAAGGAAACAACATCGAAGATGTGGAAGTAGACCCCTATTTGGCGGTAAACGAAATCAGAGATTACGATGTGGACAGAACGAGAAGAAGTCTCTCTTTGAATCTGGATTACAAAATCAATGACAATCATACCCTCTATGCGAAAAGCATGTACAACTGGAGAGATGATTGGGAAAACAGATACAGACTCACTACCGAAATTGACGGCGCCGAGTTTGGCAATGGTGTGAATGCAGCACCGACAGAATGGATTGCCGTAGGCGATCGCGAAACTAAGGGTGGGTTGGACAGCGACAGAATCAAAAATCGCAGACTAGAAGATCAGCGAGTGCAGTCTTACTCCTTGAGCGGTGCACACTATTTTGGCAACGTAGAGGCTAAGTGGGCTGGTTCGTATTCTAAAGCTTCTGAGGAGCGCCCGAGCGAAAGATATATCATCTATGAGAGTGACGAAGACATGACGGTGAACATGACGCAGTCAATGTACGATACGAGAAAGCCACAGTTGGTGATTAACGAGCAGAATTTGTTGGAGACTACCAATTTCGTATTTGACAAAATCGAAGAAGAGAACCAATTGACGGAAGAGGAGAACTACACCGCACAGTTGGATTTGAAAATCCCACTATCGGTAGTGGCCGGTCAGTCAGGCAACATCAAGTTTGGAGGAAAATTCAACAACAAGACTAAGAATAGAAATAATAGCTTTGTGGAGTACAGCTGGATCGATGACTCTGGTGTGGAGTACCTAAATCAGATCTCTACAGACGATCGAACGAACCCTGACTTTTTAGCTGGTGCTAATTATCAAGCGGGTGAATTTGCTTCGGCTTCTTATTTAGGTAACCTCGATTTGACCAACACGAGCTTGTTCGATGGTGAAGATTTACCAGAAGAGTATCAGACAGCCAACTACATAGCTGATGAAGTAGTAACTGCCGGATACATTCAATGGTCTCAGAATTTGAATGATCAATTGAGATTTATCGTAGGAGCAAGAGCTGAAAATACAAGTTCAGACTACATTGGCTATCAGTACGTCGAAGACAACGGAGCTATTACCAGTTTGGAAAACAACAAGTCATATTTCAACTTTTTGCCAGCGGTACACTTAAGATATGCCGTGAGTGAAAATCTGATAGTAAGAGGTGCCTGGACTAATTCATTAGCTAGACCAAACTACTATGATTTGGTGCCTTATAGATATGTAGTAGAGGAGGATGAGGAAATCTCTCAAGGTAACCCTGATTTGGATCCTACCACATCGATGAACTTTGATTTAAATGCGGAATACTACTTCGAATCTGTAGGTTTGTTGTCTGCCGGCGTTTTCTACAAAAGCATCGACAACTTCATCTACTTCCATCAGTCTACTGAAGACTACAATGGAGACGATTTTGATGTCTTGACTCCTGAAAATAGTGGTAAAGGCAACATCGCCGGATTCGAAATCGCAGCACAACGTCAGTTGGATTTCTTGCCGGGTATCTGGAAAGGTTTGGGCATCTACGCCAACTATACGTTTAACGCTTCGGATGTAGAAGGGATCGCCAACGAAGACGGCGACGAAAGAGAAGGCCTAGATTTGCCGGGTACGGCAGATCATTTGGTAAACGCTTCATTGTCTTTCGAGACCAAGAAGTTGGTAGTTCGAGCTTCATTGAACTTCTCGTCTGACTACATTGATGAAGTAGGCGACGACGCATTCTATGATAGATATTATGACAAGCAATTGTTTGTGGATGTGAATGCTTCTTACGCATTCACTAAAAACCTAAGACTGTTTGCTGAAGCGAATAACCTGACTAATCAGCCTTTGAGATACTATCAGGGAGTTGAAAGCAGAACCATGCAAATGGAATACTACGGCCCTAAATACAACTTAGGCTTGAAATTCGATTTGTTTAATAATTAAGATATCATTAATTAAAAGCAATTTCAAAAGTCCAAGTATTTGTCAGGCTGAGGTCCTCGAAGCTTGCTGCTAGATGCAGACAATATTTCGACTTGGCTCAATATGACAAGATTTGGTTATAGACTTTTGAAATTGCTTTTTACTATAATAAGACCAGAATTATGAAAAAGGAAGTTATATATCTAAGCGTACTGTCTCTTATTCTTACGCTCGGATGTTTTTCAAATAAAAGCAATCAGGACGCGGGAGAGGCACCTGCTTCTGAAATAGAAGTATTGGAGGACGCCTTGCATTGGTATGTGATTGGTGACTTTGGTCGCAATGGCTACGATGGACAGCAAGAGGTGGCTGATCAGATGCAAGCCACCACCAAAATCTTGGAACCAGAATTTATCCTGACTACAGGAGATAATTTCTACCCTGATGGTGTGGCCAGTACACAAGATCCGTATTGGATCTCATCTTTCGAAAATGTCTATAATGGCTTTGGGCTTTTTGTGCCTTGGTATGCTATACTAGGTAATCATGATTACAGAGGCAACTATCAGGCAGAAATCGATTACACGAATGTGAGCCAGCGATGGAACATGCCATCACAATACTTTGTGAAAGAAAAAGAAGAGGATGGTGTAACGGTGAAATTCGTTTTTATCGATACCAGCCCGTTCGAAGACGGATACTATGAAGAAGAGAAGTATAAGGCTGTCTGGAAGCAAGACAGCACCAAGCAATTGCTTTGGATGGACAGCGTATTGGCCGACAATTCAGCGGATTGGAAAGTAGTGGTGGGTCATCATCCATTGTATTCTGGAGGAAAAAGAATAGACGCTACCAAAGACATTCGTGGCCATCTGGAGAAGGTATTAAAGAAGCATAACGTAGATGCGTATTTTGCCGGTCATGAGCACGACTTGCAGCACATTCACAATCCTTCGTATAAGACACATCACTTTATTTCTGGTGCAGGATCAGAAGTCCGACCTACAGGCAAGATGGAGTACTCCTTGTTTGCAGAGTCGCAGCATGGATTTGCCACGGCATCGGCCACGAAGGAGCAGCTGTTGGTGCAGTTCGTGAGCCACGAAGGAGAGGTGATTTATAAATACGGCATTAAAAAGTAAATGAAGCAGACCTCGTGAATATGACGAGGTCTGCTTATTAATACTAAAACCAATAAGTAACTTCAATCCAGTCCAATCACTATAAATGCTTCATGCGACTTCCACTTGATGGGAATGACATAAATAGGAACACCTTTGGGGAACCTTAGTTTTTCAGGTGCTCCTTTAAAAACGATCGGTACTGAGATCATAAAATTTTTGCCATAAGTTTCGCGTACGTTACCTGAAACTACGTTGGATAACTCTCCGGCCATATCCAATAGATCAGCGGACTGTGGTTCTTCTATGTCCAAAAACAACTGAACCAATTCTTTATAGAGGTTAGCGTCTCCTGAAATGTATACAAACCCTTTGCGGTCTCCTGAGATACCAATCATGCCGGTGTAATCTTTGAGCATGACGTTATCGACTGTTTTTAGGTAAGGGACGCTCGTTTGAGAAATTTCACCTGTCAGGTGTCCAAAATAGTTGTTCACTGAATTGATAAATAACTGACAGGTCTCTTCGAATTCAACTTTTTCTTTTTCCTTATACATAGTTGGTTAATTTCTTTTTAAAAGTTTGTCAAATGCAGTTACCAGATCGGTTTGATTTACTGGTTTATATAGAAAACCTCGTGCGCCCTTATCCAGAGCCAGCAGTCCCGTGTATTTGTCTGACAACGCCGTGATGATCATCACCTTAGCCTCAGGATTTATCGCCATCATTTTATCAAGGCAGGTGAGCCCATCCATTTCAGGCATGGTTATATCGAGGGTGACGACATCTGGTCGCTTCATTTCGAACTGATTGATGGCATCCTTGCCGTTTTTGGCCATGCCTACTATTTCTAAATTATAATTGGTCAGGTGTTTTTCAATGGTGCGACGCATCACTGATGAATCGTCTACAATCAATAGTTTCATATATTTGTTTTTAGGCTACGATGGCTAATTCAGGAGTATTTACAGGAAAAATGAAGTCCAATTCGAAGGACTTTCCTTTTTTGAATGAAATGTTCAATTTTCCGTTATGTTTTTTGGTAAGGGAGTTGACCAAACTCAGTCCATGACCTCTACCAGAATGTTCCGTTACACTTTCAGAGGTTGAAAATCCATCCTTGAAGAGTAGTTTGAGAATATCCTTTGCCTCAAAACCTTTGACAGATTCTTTGTTCACCATTCCTTTCTCCACCGCTTGATGAAGAATTTTCTTTAGATCAAGGCCTTGGCCATCGTCTTTGTATTTGAAATGAAGGTTGTCTCCTTTTTCTGATGGATTAAGTGACAATTGGATCAACGCTTCTTCTGGTTTGTTGTTGGCCACACGTACATCTGGTGTCTCAATTCCATGTATGATGGAATTGCGAATAAGCTGGATGCTGATGTCCTTGATGTCTAACTTAAATTTTTCAGGAATCTGTATGTGTTTTTCGTTGGCAAATTCAAACCTGACTTTTTTTCCCACGTCTGCGCTAATTCTCTTCGCACCTCTTTCCAGCGCTTCGGCCAGTCTGTCGTCAGTATCCATTTGCTTTTGAGAAAATTGTGTGGAGATATTGATGACTCGGTTGAGGAGCGCCTTAATATTGGAAAGCAGAATTGAAATTTCACTGATTTCATAGAGAATGTTCAAAAAGTCGTTGCCTACTACATTTTTGGTTTTCAGCTTGCTTAGCGAGTTTTCCAGATCGTGGAATTTTTCAGTGATCAGTTGCAGATCAATGAGAGAGGCGTTGCCCTTGAGATTGTGAATAGTGTTGAAGGTAAAGTTGATCAGCTCATTGAAGTCTCTTTTCGAATCCATCTCATAGCGAAGTGAAATGCTTTCCAGAGTTTCCTCAGCGGTAACCAAAAAGTCCATGAGCAAATCTGGCTCGATTCTTAGAATACTTAGCATTTGCTCAGTTTCTTGCTTGTTTTTAAGCTCTGCCTCTTTGACTTTCATTTCGAGCTGAACTGTTTCTGTTTCGTCGATTACGGTTACCAGGATGTTCCTGATATCTTCTCCCTCAAATACTCTTGAAAAGACAATTTTGATGTGTTTGGAATGCGCGATGCCTTGTTCGTCATAGTGGAAGATCTCAATGTGCTCCACTGGGTTGAGTTGTGCCAGCACATCCGTTTCAATGTTCTTGTCAAAAAGATGTTTGATGTACATCTGAAGGGCCTCCAAATCCCTGGTGACCAGGCGAGGGCGCATAAAATTGATGAACTCTTGATTAGCAATTTCCTTTTGTTCAAAAATTTTCTCCATTTGTTTAGAGTATACATCGCTAATGGTAAAATCTTTGTTGAGTAGGAAAATTCCTTCGTCTACATTGTCGAACACGGCTTCCGACTGGTTATATAGATATTTAACTTCCTTTCGTTCTTTGTCCAATTCACTGTGGGCAACCTGTATCTCACTAAGTGAACTTTCCAGTTTTGAATTGGAACTTTCTAGTTCTTTAGATTTCATAGCATTTTGGATGGTTGCTATTCTGAGGTTGTGTGCCCAGAACCCACAAATGGTAACTACCGTGACTGCAAGACTGATATGGAAAATGAAGGTTTGCAAATCCATATACTCCAATTGAGTAAAGTAGACTTCTTGCGTGCCGATAAATTGTGCATAGGCAAATGCCCCATGATGCAATCCAACAAACAATATCAGAGGCACTTGTAGCTTCCAGTTTTGATAGGTAATTAAGATGGCCGAAGCTATGAAAGCAAAAAAGTGCATTTCGAAAAGGCCGTGCATTTGGTAGATAAACAATCCCACATAGACACCGAAAAACATACTGGCTACATATTGATGCAGCTGAGTATTGGGAAGTGTTAGTTTGATCAAATACCAGGAGATAAGGGATAGAGACCCAACAGAAATAGCTAGGAGCCAAGTGTCGTAAAAGGTGGCCAAAAAGAGAGAAAAGGCCACATGAGCGAATAAAAATCTAACGATAAATGTATCGGACTTTTGATTAATTTCCTTGAATGAAATCGCAAGTTCTTGTTTTGTTAGGTTGTTTGTCATCTTATTGGTAGTTTAAAACATACTGAATAAATTTTCTGAATTTTCCTCTAGACCACAGCCATAAGAAACAGTGGACAGAAGACCGAAAGCAGGAGGTGGAACTCCTGCGAGCAGGGAATCAATGGCCATTTGAGTGAAATTGCTTCCAGGGTCAGTGCAATATCTAGCTCTGTTGTAGTTCCCTCGATAATACAGTTTGCTTTTAGTATTGATAATGGCGGCCTGAGGCGTTGAATACACCCCTAGTTCATTAGCAAATGTTCGATTCAGGTCGCGAATTACCTTAGTTTCACTATCGAAATAATCTTTCACCAGGTCGATGTCAGAAAATTCAGGAATGACTACGATAAATCGTATTGAGTCTCCATATTTCCGTTTTAGTGAATTGTAATGTTTAAGGTTAAACCTTGAGCAGGGACACTCAGGACTGAAAAAATGATAGAGTGTAGGCTTATCTACCGTTTGGTTGTAATAATTATCCAGATGAACTGACTGATTTACATAAACCAGAGAATAGTCTTTGGGGACTGGAGTAGGGAGGGTATACTGCACCTCTTGCTGCCAAAACAAAAAGCCAATCATTCCGAAGGCAGCAACAAGAAATAAGGCAATGCCCGTATATTTCAATGCGGTTTTCATGGTTAGGTAGGTTAAACACAAAAATTCCAATCTTGTGGTGAGAAGCTTCTTAACTTCTCCACAAGTTTTAATTAAATAATTTTAATCGAATGCTAGGTGGAATTATATAGCTGGTATATTAAAGTTATTGATTGTTGAATAAAATAAAATAAAACAGGAGTATATTTTTATTTATTAGTAAAATTTGGGTATTTCTCTTAGAGATGTATAGGTTGAATTGCCTATTGAGGACATGATGGAAAGACCTATTTTTTTATTGATAATGAGTCTATAAGTTCAATTATGATTGTTTTATGGCTAATTGAATTTTTAGCATTAAATATTAAATGGTGGTACTTGGCTGCTATTTTCTCATGTCTTTAAGAATTTGTTGAAAAACACTCGTTAAAGGTGTGTTTAATATATGGTGTATTAAATTGAATTATTATTTTTATTAAATATATATTTTTATTCTGAGGTATTACGGTTAGATTAGCTAGAAGCAGCACTAAGAGTACTGTTTTACCTAACCTACCTAACCATGCGAATATTATTTTTGGTGACCAGCCATAATGGATTGAGTCAACGACTGTATTGTGAACTAGTGTCTGATAATCAAGAGGTACAAATTCATGTCCTTGATACAGATGAACAAACTATAAGCGTTGTAGAAGACTACCTTCCGGATCTAATCATAGCACCTTTTCTTAAAGCAGCCATACCCAAATTAATATGGGAAAAATACGTTTGTCTTATCGTTCATCCCGGAATAGTTGGTGACCGTGGGCCATCCGCTTTGGATTGGGCCATCATGAGAAAGGAGGCCATTTGGGGTGTCACGATATTACAGGCAGCTGAAGATATGGACGCAGGAGATATTTGGGCTTCAGAGGAGTTTGAGATGAGAAACGCTACCAAGAGTAATCTTTACAGGCATGAAGTGACACAGGCGGCCTCAAGTGCTATAAAGAAGGCCATTGCTAATTTCAAAAATAAAAGCTTTGAACCGCAAGTGCTTGATTATAATCACCCAAGCGTGAAGGGTAATTGGAACGATCCGATTAAAAGAAAGGACCGCACTTTTGAATGGTCTGATACGACTACCTCTATCATCCGAAAGGTTCAAGCAGCTGATAGTTCTCCGGGTTTGCTAGAAACTCGAATTTTTGACGAGCCACTTTATATGTATGGCGCTCATCCGGAGTCTATACTCAAAGGTCAGCCAGGTGAAATAATTGCTAAAAGAAACGGAGCTATTTGTGTGGGTACCGGGGATGGTAGTCTTTGGATTACCCATCTGAAGAAGAAAAAGGGAGGAGTAAAAAATAAGTCCGCAAATGTGATTAATTCATTGTTGATTGAGGTTCCCGAAGCGCCACTGGATGCTTTTGATTCGTACAAAGGCCAAGATACTTTTAGAGAAATCTGGGTTGAGGAGGACGGCGATGTACTCTATATCAATTTTGATTTTTAGAATGGGGCGATGTCAACTGATCAATGCAACAGTTTGAGAAAGGTATTTATGCAGGCTTGTCAGTTGGATCATAAGGTGATTGTACTTCAAAGCGGATCAGATATTTGGTCAAACGGAATAGATTTAAATACCATCGAATGTTCTGATAATCCGGCAGATGAGTCTTGGGAGAATATAGTGGCGATAGATGATTTGATTAGAGAAATCATTAATTGCGAGTCTAAGGTCGTCGTATCGGCCATGACAGGAAATGCAGGTGCAGGAGGAGTGATATTGGCACTTGCTGCTGATTTTGTCTTTGCCAGAGACGGGGTAGTTTTAAATCCTCATTACAAAAAAATGGGATTGTATGGATCTGAGTATTGGACTTACCTTTTGCCTAAACGAGTAGGTCAGAAACAAGCCCTTCAGCTAACGGAGGAATGTGAAGCTTTAGTGGCTGGTCAGGCCAAGAATTTGGGACTTATTGATGATTGTTTTGGGGAGACGCTTGAAGCTTTTAAAGCCACGGTTAGAGAAAAGGTGAAAAAGCTTGTTGTCCATGAAGCGTATCATAAGCTTATTTCTGATAAACGATTGTTAAGATTGAAGGATGAGACAAAAAAATCACTTGACAGCTATCGGGATGAAGAACTCAAGAAGATGAGTGAGATATTTTATTCCGGTGAAAGTGATTACCATATGAAGAGACATTTTTTTGTAAATAAGATTAGTGCAAAGAGACAAATTGAATCCAATTGGAATATCATCAATTATAAATGTGTTGAAGCTAAGCCCGTGTTGGAAAATGCTTGATACCAATTTAATGATGACTTTTTTTCTGTCAAAATCTATAAGTAGCGCTATTTGTTAGTTGTTTTTAGTATGGCTTCACCACAGCGTCTGATACCAAAGAGCAATTGCTCATTACTCATCAATAAAGAAGTTGAAATGATCAAAAGGCATTGCATTCAGAAGTAATTGCTACCTTATTCTTAAAGGAGATTAATGAATCTCCTTAATACAAAAGTCCGCTGGGTACTTTTTGTTTTTTTAGGGAGCGTGGTGGATTACGCCTGTGTAGGACGATATGCCCTCACAGTTTGATTAAGGCAGAAAGATAGCCGATCCGCGCACAACCACAAAAGTCTGTTTAGCCATTAGCCCAGATTTAGACCGCCAAGGAAACTACGAATGCGTTATCGGTATTCTAGAGATTCCGCGAGGAGCGGTGGTGCTGTGTCGATAGCTATCGGCACTGGCATTGATTCGAATAGCTCGCATAGCCTGTCCCGCTTTTGCGGGAGGCATTCGTGCCTACACCTTGTTATCCCTCTTTTAACACCATTTTTGCATAAGTGTCAGTATTAAAAACAGGAATTTGAGATTTCTTATAGTCTTTCGTGTTTCTGGTCACGATGGCAGAAATTTCTTTGCTTCCTTGAGCTACAGAATGTTGAATCGCGTCTTCAAAATCCTTGAATTCGCTGTTAACTGCGTTTTCAATGTCTTTGCCAGAGACGCTAAGAATTTCTACTAATTCTAGTAGGTCACCAATAATGGCTCTGGTTTTCATGTCGCCAAGTTCTTTTCTAACAATGTAGTGAACGTTATTGAGACAAATAGATGATGCGAATAGCTTAAGCTTCTTCTTATCCGCCAAATCAAAAATTATAGAAGCAGCATCTGCATGAGGTTGTCTGTCAATAAGTAGATCAATGATGATATCAGTATCAACAAAAATTTTAGATGCCATGCTTACTGTCTTTTGCTTGGTTAAGGTTGTTTTTGTAATTGAAAGAAGAGTCTGTTTTTAATACACCTCTCAGTTTTCGCACTCTAGGAGATAATTGTTCTCCTTCGATCGATTGAGTTTTAGACTCAGTTAAGTAGCGGAAATAGTTTTCTACCATTTCAGATAAGCTCCGGCCTTTGTTTGAAGCATATTTTTTTGCTTGATCTATAATTTCCTTTTCAAGCGTAAGAGTTAATTTGGTATTCATAGCACGTGTATTTTATTGTTATTTTGTACGTGTAAATAAACAAATGGTTTTCGAAAAATCCTAATGAGGGCTAACGACCGTATGCATTGTTATCCATCTTTTTCACGGCAATGTTAATTTGGTAAATTTGGGTTATGAACGAATGGAAGAATGAGATTGAAAATTGGGATAGGGTAAGTAAGGATATGGCCATCCTTGACTTACTTTTACCCACCAATTGGATAAAAGATTCGTTTCCAAAACAGCCAAAAGAAACATTATGAAGAAGATTAACTAAATTTATATCTACAGGGGTTATTCATGGAAGTGTTTGTTATCAGCTTTTTTTAGTAGTCAAATAGTAAGATTTCATCCGTTTCGATTATTTCATCAATTTCGTCAATAACCTCTTCATCAATTAAATCTGCTTCCTTCATTATTTTCTGTAGGTCTGAGTTTAGCCATTCAGAGTTCCATAATTCTATGCTATCATCATTCACCAGCTGACAAAGAGGCTCTTCGTATTCCTTTTCTCTATCAAGTTTGATTGTTACTCTTTGTAGCCAAATTTTTATATGACCTGTATTGGGAATAGTACTGAATCGTTTGTTAATCAAAGTCAAAATTTCATCACGCTGATCTTCAATATCTATTAGAGAAAGTAGTTTACTTAGAATCCCACAAGAAATTGGGTATGTTCTTGGGTTCTTAAAAGCTATATCAATCAGAATGCTCACCAAGACATGAATGTTATCATTAGTCTCTTCTAACTTATAGATTCGATTGTAGAATTTATCAAGAGCTTTTCTTAAACTTCCTGAATTGGGATGTTCTCTTGACAGTTTAAGAATCAGCAATAAGTGTTGCTGAAGTCCAGAAGTTCCTTTTTTTTGACTCAACCAATACAGCTTGTCTGGTTTTATTGAATCAACAATAACATCATTCGATACTAACGTCTTTTGAGCATTCAACCTCATGCCTAGGCTAATCAGAATTTCGGTTAGATACTTGGTAATTAGTTCGCCTTCTTGTGGATTGTTTACAAAAATTCTGTAATCATCTCGATATCTAAGAATTTTGTAATCAGTTATTCCTTGGTTGGTGATTTGTTCTGTTAGTTCAAGGTCGGCATATCCCAGAATCATTTCAGCGATAAAGTCAGTTAAGGCACTACCCTGAGGGATTCCATTAGTCTGACCAAAAGACATATCTCGAAGCAGCTTATCAACCGCATTACCAACATGTTCTTGCCCTCTATTAATTTTTGAAAATGCTTTTGTATGAATTGCCCAAGGAATAGAATGAGTGTAAATGGAACCATAGCAATCACTGATGTCCGTATGAATTACATATTCGAAACTCAGAGCCAGTTTCAAAGATTCCTGTTCAATTCCCTGCCACCAGTTGATTATTGAGGTAGCGACATCTGATGAATCGTCTTCAGATTCTGTTGGAATGCTATGACAAATCAACTTTTCATTATTCTGGAATTCCTTAAATCTATTTTGAATTAATTCCCAGTTCGATTCAGTTGTTATTTTGTGAACCAAAGAAACGTAAAGAAAAGGATGAATAAGTTCAAATGGTCTCCAAGCGTATTTCCCATCCTTATTGTTGAGTAAGACATAGTTAACATCTTCAAACTCACTTGGAAATGGTTTCTTTACTTTACCAGTTGCAGGTTTATATCCTTTGTAAAATTCTTCTATTTCAGTATCGCCAATTGTATCAGAAATTTCTCTCAGCAATTCTTCAAAAACAAAATATGGTGGGAGATCAAAGTTGAAATAGCTTTCCTCTTTCAAGAAAAACTCTCGGGCTTCATCATGGTCAAATTGGAGAATATTCATTTTTGATTATTGCTGATAACGCCTGAGTAGGAAGCGTACCTCTCAGACAACGTTTGTAAAAGCTCTAAGCTAGCCGATCCGATCAACAACCACAAAAGCTTCTTTCTGGAATTCTGTTGAGGTAGCTGCAGTCACGGAACAGTCAGGTGATTCCTCGGCCTTCTGGTGCTTCCCGATCGGAACGGCTGTTCCGATGGCAGTGCAGTCTCGGACTTCTACCGCAAAAGGTATGCTTGCCTACTCTTTGTTATCGAGATATTTCATGCAGTTCAAAGTGCCAGTCTTCGCCATCTTCTTTGCTTACAATGACAGTTACTTCAGCAAAAGCTTCCGTTCCCTTAGCTATGAGTGTGTAAACCGCATGCTCTGACTTTTTGTAGCCGTTAGAGGAACTAGACGACGAGCCCGTTGTTAGAAAACCGAAACCTTTAACTTGACCTATCGCTGAAATGACTTCTTGGTTGTTCGTTATACGTTCTTTTGCAACATCAAGAGATTCTGAAAATGCAAATAGCATGTTGATACCAACGAAGAGAGCGATTACAAGAATGTGGGAAGCTGTTCTCCATCCAGATCGAAAGTATGCCTTAAATATTCCGAGTTTAATGAAGAGTTCAACGCCTAGAATTACGCCAATTGATGCCGTTAAGATTGCGTACCCTGTATTATAGCTTTCCCAGAAGAAGTAGATGTCTAAGGTCTTCGCCAACTTACCATAGATCATTAGAATTAGACCGATGATGCCAGCTAGTTTGACGGTTGAGTTAAGTTCGTTCCAAAAGGTTTTTATCGCGTTCATTAGATAGTTCTCGATAACGCTAAGCTAGCAGGAGTGCGCCCCGAACTTGGCAAGTTCTGATAAAACTAATGAATCTGCCAGTGCTTCCAAAGTTTGTAGAAAGCACTGCGTTCAGAAAGTGAAAAATCCTGCGAGCTGAAGAGGGTAGAAAGCACCGCCCTTTCCCAGCTGCTGATTCATGGTGATGTTTGCACTGAATTTTGTAAAATAGCAGTTGGCGCATTCGTGCTAGCGCTTGTTAGCCTCTTTTTTGTCCGCTACGAAGAATTTCAGGAATAGTCCATAAGTTAGGCCCGCTCCATACCAGTATGGTATGTTCGTAAGGAAATGTTCTGTTGTGAATTCCTTACCTAGAAACCAGTGAGGCACAGTTGACATGAATAAATACATGATTGTTCCGTATTTCAGTGATTCCATAATCCAGTTCGGTCGATAAGGTTTGGGTTCAAAATCTGGATTTTCTTTCTTGAATTTATCACTTCTGTTGAGTAGGAAAAAAAGTAATGGTGACAACAAAGTTGCCAAGACAATTGATGCACCAATTCCGTAGTTCACATCTCCACGAGTTATGTCTTCAAAACTTGCAGTTGAGTCGATAGTGGTCATTATTATAGTCATTATTATCATTAATGCTGCAAAACCGCCAGCAATAGAAATCCAAATAAGGAAGAATCGTTGTAGTTTTTTCATGCAGTAAATTGAGGCTAACAAATGGCTAACACAATGTGTGTTATCCATTATATGTTTTCCAAATCTAATGGATTTTTTAGTTAGGAATACACACGATAAAAGACTCTTGATATTTAAATCTCCGTCAAATCTATAAACAATAATCCTTCTGGATCTCGTCCCATGGCTCGGGCTTGGCGTACCTGTTTTTTGGTTCGCTTTTGTATATAGTTCAAGCTCATATAAGTGTTGTAATAGCTTTTGAAGTTGAGTTTGTCTTGAACCATCCACTGTTCATAATTCTGCAGTTGGTCTCTGAATTCTGCGTTTCCCAGATTGGGGCTATTCGGACCATCGATATGATAATCTCGTAAGATGGCCAATACGTAGATCAGTTTTTGCTGTAGCAGAAAAGTCTGACTTCTCAGTGATCCATATCGGTTCAAATCATTGAACCCAAAGGCGTTGATACCGCCGGCAATTGCTGCCATAATACCAATATAAGGTACGGCTTTGTGCGCAGTGGTGCCTTCCGTAAATACATTCCCTGCCGCCGTATAAGTGGCAAAAAGCATAGTCATGACCGATAAGCCTCTTTTTAGATTTTTTACACTTCCTTCTCTTTGCTCCAAGTCAGCATGCATTTCGTTTAAATGGTCAATTAGAAAAATGGCCTCGTCTCTATAGTTCAGATAGCTTTGGTAGGTGATTTCAGTGTTTTCACGATGATGAACCGTCAACGTAAATGCCCGCTGGTCGATGGAGCCATCTGGGTCTTCGGCCACCATCAGCATATCAAATTTCTTTGGTTTTAACTCTATTCCTATGATGTCGTACCCCGGAGTCCAGTTGAGCTCTACGGCATTGTTTTTCGCCTCCCAGGTCATTCCTTCAGGAGCGCCTATGATGTCAAACTTCAAATCATTGAAATCATCATTGGCATCTTGAATAAAGATGGTTCTATGAAAGGGAAGTCCTTCATGTACATCTTCGTTTTGTAGGTTGAGAATTTTCGGCGGTTGATTCATGACACTCCGCTTGATCAGGAAGGTTTTATTAATGGAGATGGGGCTTTCATTACCCTGTTCGCTGACCTCTACATATACTTCAATAGGAAACAGCTTTTTAAGTTGTTCGATCTGATAGGGGTTGAGTTTCCAGTAAAATTTCCCATTAGTGAGTTTAGGATTACCAATGGATGTCGGGATATCCATTTTATAAACTAATGAATCTTGGTCTGGATCTACAACGGAAAGATCCACTTCTAAGGCCTCATTGGCATGAAGGAGATATTCATCAAGCACTGGGAATTTGAAGTATGGGGATTCATTTTTTCGATTGATGATAAACAAAAAAACATGTTGAGAGTTTTGTCCTTGCGTGTCGTGGGCATTGACTGTCAAACTGAAATACTTCTGATCCAGATGAATGTCCAAAGGGGTCCATTTGAAAGTGAGCTGGTTGTGAATGATTTCTACCTTGCCGTTGCCAATATGGTATTCCCCTTTATTGTCATTGAAAAAATGGTCTAGCCTTACTTTAGAGGAATCCTGAGAAGCGTATCCTAGCACAGAAAGTTCAATAGTTTGTCCGGGATGCAACTGATAAAAGCCATTGGTCAATTCATGGTTTGAATGGATAAAGAATTTAGGCGGATCATAATCAGCTAAAACCTTTATGAAGATAGACTCAATGTCTATCAGCTTCGCACTATCAATCAAAAAGAACTCTACTGTTATTTTTGAGTCCTCATAACTTTCTGGGATGACCCAAGAAAAAGTACCCTCTGAAGAAAGAGAAGCTTTCTCAGGTGCATTTTTCATGATAATGCTACCTGGCCCGGTTTGTATAACCTGCACAGAGATACTATCTCCTACTTTTGCTTCAATAAATTTCTCATTGATAGACAGCGAAGATATGTCTTGTGCCGCGAGTATTTGAGATAGGAATAGCAATAGGTTGAGAAGTGCTAACTTTTTGGTCATTCTTTCCTGGCGATTGAAACAGTAATTAATTTGTACTCTTGGGCTAACTACAAATATAAGACCGAAAAAAGATTAATACGAAGATGCTTTAAGCTACTTGCCAGGGGTTAGGTCCCGAGAGCAATGCATCCAAGTCGCCAGCGCCATTTTTGTCATCTGCTTGTTTCAATTGATCTTCCATATGATCTTCGTAGCTGTACCGCTCTTCTTGGTAAAACAATCCAAAGGGTCGAGGTAGTGCACCTGGCTCCGCACTGTATTCGAAAAATTGTGTGAGGATGGTGGCTTTTATTCTGTCTGTAGGGTCATGTATCCAGCACTCTTCAGGAGTATGACCATTAGACAATTCTATGATTTTGGGTTTGAACCCATCTAATGTCACACCTTTGTTCAAATCTGCTCCAAAAACCAAAGGCTTACCCTCTTCAAGCATCACCACATGATCCTCTTTTATTCCTTTATCTGAAAATGGAGCAAAGCAGCCATCATTAAAGACATTACAGTTTTGATATATCTCAACAAAACTGGCGCCATGATGATTATGCGCTTGTAGCAGTGTTTCACGCAAGTGTGTGGGGTTTGTATCAATAGACCGGGCAACGAAAGTGCCTTCAGCTCCCAAGGCCAGCATTAGCGGATTGAAAGGGTAATCCAATGATCCTTGTGGGGTAGAAGCAGATATTTTCCCGATAGGTGAGGTAGGCGAATATTGGCCCTTGGTTAAGCCATAAATTTCATTGTTGAAAAGAAGGATGTTGACATTAAAATTCCTTCTTAAAAGGTGAATTAAATGATTGCCACCTATGGATAGCGCATCACCATCTCCAGTGATGATCCATACATCTAGTTTCGGGTTTGCAGCTTTCAGTCCACTCGCAATGGCTGTTGCTCTACCATGGATACTGTGCATGCCATAGGTTTCGGTGTAATAAGGAAAGCGCGAAGAACAGCCAATGCCAGAAATAAAAACGATGTTCTCTCGAGCCACACCAATTTCAGGTAAAATCTTTTTGACTTGGTTGAGGATACTATAATCTCCGCAACCTGGACACCATCTGACCTCTTGATCTGAAGCAAAGTCTTTCGCGGTATAACTTTTTGGGTCTGCTACTTTATCCATGACGCAATTGGTTTAAAATGGCTTCTTTAATCTCCTGAACGGTAAAGGGTACACCTTTAATCTTCGTAACACTTTTGATAGGCAATAGGAATTTGTTTCTCAGTACCATCACCAACTGTCCATTGTTCATTTCTGGCACTATGATTTGCTCAAAATGTCGTAATATTTCTCCTAGGTTAGAAGGGAGGGGATGAATCATTCTCAAATGAACATGAGCAATGTCATGGCCATCCTCTTTTAAGGAAATGATGGCAGACTCTATGGCGCCATAAGTTGAGCCCCAGCCGATAACGAGCAGTTTGGACTTTTCGCTTCCTTGTTCGTAAGTCTGATCAGGAAAGACTTCAGCCACTTTCTCTACCTTTTCTGCTCTGATCTTTATCATTTGCTCATGATTGTCAGGATCATAGCTCACATTACCAGTATCTATTTCTTTTTCCAGCCCACCGATGCGGTGCTCAAGGCCGGCTATCCCAGGAATAGCCCATTTTCTCACTAGATTTTTGTCTCTTTGATAAGGAAGGAAATGGTCATCGCTTTGTCTTTCTTTAATCAGCGGAGGTTTTATCTCCGCGAGATCTTTGCTTTCTGGATATTGCCAGGGTTCGGAGCCATTGGCAATGTATCCATCTGTGAGAATCATGACAGGAGTCATATGCTCCAGTGCAATTTTGCAGGCCATAAAAGTGATCTTGAAACAATCCTTTGGTGTGGCTGGTGCGAATACCGGTAGAGGGGCTTCCCCATTTCTACCGTAGAGTGCCTGGAGGAGGTCGGCCTGCTCGGTTTTGGTGGGAAGACCTGTAGACGGCCCACCTCGCTGCACATTAACGATAACCAAGGGTAGTTCTAAAATCATGGCCAAGCCCATGGCCTCGCCTTTTAGGGCGATGCCCGGCCCGGAGGAGGCCGTCGCTCCCAAATTACCCGCAAACGAGGCGCCTATAGCCGAACAGATAGCAGCTATTTCATCTTCTGCTTGATAGGTTTTGACGCCGTAGTTTTTGTATCTAGAAAGCTGATGTAAAATATTAGAAGCTGGCGTGATTGGGTAGCTGCCATAAAATAGACCCAATCCTGATTTTTTGGAGGCAGCGACTAGTGCAAGTGCTACGGCTTGGTTACCATTCACATTACGGTAGTGTCCTTTCGGTAATTGGGCTGGTTTGATACTAAACCTTGAAGTAAAAGTTTCGCTGGTATCGGCAAAGTTGTGTCCAGCTTTTAAGACTTTAATGTTGGCATCTGCTAGTTCTGGCTTGGATTTAAATTTATCAGTTAGGAAGTTGATCGTGTATTTTAAGTCCTGATTAAACATCCAATAGACAAAACCCAGTACAAACATGTTTTTGCAACGCTCAATTTCTTTTCTATCCATTCCTGTGTCTACCAGCGCGTCTTGCGTCATTTTTGTGACATCAAAATCATGCACATCGTAATTGTCAAGAGAATGGTCTTCTAATGGGTTGGTTCCATTTTCATATTTGGCGAGCGTCAGGTTCTTTTTATCAAAGCCCGAAGTATTGGCGATGATCACGCCACCTTTTTTGAGTTGATGAAGATTGGTTTTGAGTGCAGCCGCATTCATGGCTACAAGCACATCGTATTGATCGCCAGGTGTAAAGACCTTTACACTACCGAGTTTTAATTGAAATCCAGATACTCCGAAGAGTGTACCTTTTGGTGCTCGGATCTCTGCTGGGAAGTTGGGAAATGTGCTGATGTCGTTTCCGAAAATCTCTACAGTTTCTGAAAACTGACCTCCGGTCAATTGTATACCATCACCGGAATCTCCGGCAAAGAAGATAACTGCTTCGTTTGGGGATGTTGCCTTCATATCATTTGAAGCATTTGTTGTTACTAAAAGTTACGAAATTTTACGGTCAATTGATGAAGCAATCGATCATAATCAACTGAATAGTGCCATTCAGACGGTTTCGTTTTTTCTTCTACTTGATTAAGGGCCAATAATTTGATAAATTAGGTATATGAATAGAACCCATAAATTTTGTGTTTGTGTACTGATTAGTGTGTTGTCAGTGTTCACAGTTTCGGCTCAGTCTAGATTAACTCAACTGCCATTTGGGATTACAATTGGACAAACTACCAATGAAGAGATTGAAGACCGAGGGACTTGTGTTAAACAAGTGAAAGAAAATGATGGAAAGGAGCGCTGCGAACAATACGATATCGCAGGCAATTTCTTTGTTTTGTCTAGCCAGAATGAAGTAGTGAATAAGGTGTATTTTGATGCGTCAGCTGGTAATCAGTTGCCTAGGCAATGGCAGGAATTAGGTCTTGGATTTGGTGGGCAAAACAGTTCAGGTACATTAGAGATTGACTTTAGGAATATTATTAAAGCCAATGGTGCCTCTTACATCAATACCTCTATGTCCATCAATGCCAAGGAAGAGGAGGGAATACTTTTTAAGTTTGATATTGAAGGGCTTCGATATGCCGCTACCGTAATCACGAATAGTACAAAGTCTGATAAACTGGGTTTACGCAGCATCACCATCACGGAAGCTTATTAATTAAGGAACCTTCAGGTTATGTGTTCATCCAACGCCAGAATCGTTGGAGCATATTGCCTGTGGGCTGTTGTTGGACTTGTTTTTTCTTGGCCTTTACTTTCTTAGGTTTCTTTTTTGTGGAGGGAGCTGCAGCTACTGGTTTTGCCACTTTTTTATAGTGTTGCTCTTTAGCTTTCTTCTTCCGACGCTCTTCTTGTTCCTTGCGTTTTTTCTCTTCCCACTCTTTCTTTTTTCTGGCGGCTTCTAGTGGATTGTAGTCCTTGTTGAATTTTTTGCCTTTGTAATTTTTAGGTTTTCTCTTCCTGTCTCTTCTTGGCCCTGTGGTAGTTATGATCTCGTCCGGATCGAATGTTTTCTTTTCCTCTTTTTTCGGTTCTTCAATAATTTCGGCCTCAACTTTCGGTTCTGGTAGATCGATTTTTCCTTTCACTGTTAGTCCTTGAAGCTTGACTTTTACAGGTTTGATCACCTCAATATTTTCATCGTAGGCCAGACGTTCTACATAAGATTCGATTTCTGGATCCAAATCGTCAGGTACTTGAGGAACGTATTCCTCTTCTTTTTCTTCGAGTTCCTCTTTTTCTGATCTGGTTTCTTGACTATTTTCTATTTCAGATTGTTCTGGTTCAGCAGCTTCTATTTCCAAAGAGTCTTCTTCCAATTCATGCGGCAAGGCTATTTCTGCGAAAGATTCCGAAACTTTTGGTTCCGATTCTTCCTCCTTAGTTACTACTTTCTCAGTTCCCTCTTCTGTATCAGTAAGTTCGGCCTCCGTATCTTTGACTTTTGAAATTACTTCTTCCTCTTGAGTTTCTTCTTCGACAACTGGAGCTTCTTCTTCTTCTGATTCAGCAATTGGTTCTTCTTCCGGCTCAGGTTTATCTTCTTCCAAGCTAGCGTCGTAATGTGCAAGGACTAATTCAATTTCTTCTTCGGAAAGTTTAGTATTGGTTCCGCTGGATAGGCCTATGTTTTGTGACTCCAAAAAGGAAGTCAGCTTGGATGGGGTAATGCTTATTTTTCTTGCTAAAGTTCCGAGCCTCATACTGAATAGATATTCTTAATAATTCACAAATATAATTGTCACAGTGTATTCTCTGATATGAAAATGAGTAAACCGTAATTTTTTCTAAAACAAACGGGCTTATACTATGGCATGTTTATAACTTGGCAGGAAAAAATAATTTCTAAATCAAATATTAAAAATGATAAGAGTTAAAAAATTCGGGGTGCTTCAAACGGCCAAAGTAGTAGCCATTATTTATGTTCTAGTATCCCTTATCATAATTTTGCCCTTCGCATTACTTGGCTCCATGCTAACCGGAGAATTCTTTCCTGAGTTTGCTGACTTTGGTGCCGCTGCATTACTTGTAATTCCCATTTTGTATGGAATCATAGGGTTTATCTTCACTGCTATTGGTTGTGTAGTTTACAATCTAATTGCCTCTTTTACGGGTGGTATTGAGATTGAAATGGAGACCGCGACTAAATAATTAATATTCGATCAGTACGGCCATCGCCAAAAAGATTGCCGATATAGCCATTAACCAGCCGAATAGGGGAAGGATAAATCTTAACCAGTCTTTGTAAGGAATACCGGCGATGCCTAGCATCGCCATCAATATCCCTGAAGTAGGAATGATGGAATTGGCAAATCCGTCACCACAGGTGAAGGCAAAAATCGCAGTATTCCTGGTGATGCCTAGCAGATCTGCTAAAGGAACCATAATTGGGATAGTAGTAGCCGCCTGTCCAGAGCCAGAAGGAATGAAGAAATTTAAAATCGTTTGGAAGATGAGCATGCCTTCTGCGGCTACAATTTTTGGCAAATACTGCAAAGTTCCTGAAGTATAAAAGATAATCGAATCCATGATTTGTCCTTCGACTAGCGCCACCTGAATTCCTTTAGCAAAACCAATAACCAAGGCACCGACTATCATCTCTTCCATACCGAGAATGAATGCTTTGGTGGCTTCATTGAGAGATAACCTTCCAATTACAGCTGCTACCATACCGATCAATAAAAATCCAGCACCCATTTCTGCCATCCACCAGCCTTGGGTTTGAACGGCCCAAAGGATGCCAACAAACAAAATAGCACTCACCACAACAATTTGAATGTGTTTGGCAGTTAGGTCAAAATGAGCCAATGATTCGTCTTCTTTATATACATTGTCTGGTTCGAGGTAAGAGTTTGAAAAGTCTTCTTTGAGTTTTTTTCCATACCTCAGCATGTAGATAATTGCAGCGATTAGGATCACTACATAGAAAATCAAACGAAACCCCATGCCACTACCTAAAGGTACTTCCGCAATGCCTTGCGCGATTTGTACATTGAAAGGATTAGTGGTTGCAGAGGCGAAACCGATCTCTGCGGAGACAAATACCAAGGCTAGACCATAAAGCTTGTCGTAGCCCAACTTGTGTGAAACATACAAGAAGACTGGAACTAGGGGAATAAACTCTTCTCCCATACCGAGCGTGGAGCCAGCGGCAGAGATGGCTAGCATCAATACAACCGTGAGAGCTGTGCCCGAATTACTGAATTTATTAATTAATGCTTGAATAACGGCCGTGATCGTTCCGGTACGTTTGATCATGCCGAAGGCCCCACCGATCAGAAAGACAAAGAAGATGATATCCGCACTTTCTTCCAGACCCAGTGGAATAGCTTTTAAAAAACCAAAAATGCTCACTGGCGTCGCCTTGCCCTCAACTTCATCGCCAACAAATACACCCTTGATAGAATAATGCTTTGGGATTTTTTGAAAGGAATTGGGTACTACCACTGTTCGAGTCATTTGACCAACTTGAACCTCCTGGCGTTCATAAGACCCTGAGGGTATGATGTAGCTAAAGATACTGGCTACCAAAATGATGATAGTCAATAAGGCGAATACGTGAGGGATTTTGATTTTTCCGAGCATAATGTAGGGTTAATAATTCGCCAAATTACTAGGAATCATTTACAACTTAAAGTAAATGCTTATCGCATTGTGGAATGCCTATTTATTTGCTCAGTAGTTCCACTTTTCTCTGCGCCGATACAATTACTTTATGCTTTTTAAGGTTCTCAATGACTCGAATGTTAACCTCATTTTTAACTCTCAAAATTTCGTGAGACACCCAGTAATTGATATAGAACTGATAGGACTGCTCCTTCACACTTTCGAAATAGGCTTTGTACGGAGGATGCTTGATGACGCCATCAATATCTGTTAAGGCCTCTTCCATCCATTGAATCACCTTTTCAGGATCAACCTCTGTGGAAGTTTGAATGACTAATTTGATACGCCGGCGTTTATCTGAGAGTGTCCAATTAATCACGTTATTAGAGATGAGTGTAGAGTTTGGGACAATGAGCTCTGCACCATCATATTGACGTATTTTACTTGCTCGGATACCGATGGCAATCACTTCGCCTTCTATGGTATCTACCGTTACAATATCACCAATGGTGATCGGCCGTTCGAATACGAGTATCAGCCCCGATATAAAATTCCCTACAATATTTTGAAGACCAAACCCGATACCTACACCTAATGCACCTGCTAGTAATCCCAAATTGGCCAGGTCGAATCCCAAGCTGCTTAATGCCATAAAAAAGCCGAGAAACATGATCGCATAATTAGTGATAGATCCTACTGCCATGGATACCCCTCTGGGTAGATCTATACGGTCCAGAAATTCTATTTGCAATAAGATTTTAGTGAAATTAGCAATGAGCCATGAAGCAAAAAGAATAATGCCAAAACTGATGACTCCACCAACAGATATACCAATGCTACCAACGGTAACCCCCCAATTCCATATCTCTTCATAGGCTTCTAATATAGGTTGCCAGAGTAGGGTGGTTTTGGCTGTGTAGTAGAACCATGTAATTAAATAGAAAAATTTGAGACTCACTTTTATTGTTCGGAAGGTTTGATCCTTGTACAGTGTGAATACCTTGGATTTTTGGGCTATGTTGGTGTTTAGGGCAAGTAGAACCAGTGTTTTGAGACTGACATACAAAGAGCCAAGAAGCAGTGCCAAAATCGTGGAAGTTAGAATCCCATCAGTTATCAGCTGAGAAATGTATATATAGCCAATCGTATTCGCAAGAATGGAAAAAACCATCCCTACCAAAAATAGCGGAGAAACGAAGAATAGCACTCTGTACCAAATATCTTTAGCTACTCCCTTTTTTTCTTCATGACTTATATTTCTCAAAAGCCAAAAAAAGTAATAAGCCATGGCCGCAGATATGATGAGCATCAAAAACCTGTTGGTGTAATCTGAAAGAATCAATATACGGCTTGCGTCTATCAAAATGAACATGCCGGCTAGGAAAAAGATACTCCACCTTAGTTTTTTGATAATGATGGCAGAAGTCACCGATAAAAAGGGGATTAAGAAAAATAAGCCCAAACCTATTTCGAGGTAAAGGGGGCGGTTGGGCAACAGTGGCAAACTGGCCATTAAAGTAAAAAGTACAGCTGCACCAATAGGCCTGTGAAGCACTTTCTCTCCTAATGGCAGTTCCGCAAGATCTTTCTCTTTTAATTCAGATAGTTTACCTCGCATCCAGAATATCATGCTAATAAAAATTGAAAAGATAACAAGCATAATGAGTAAACTCGAGGCCCTGAGATTGATATATCCTTTGGTCTCATCTATGGCCATTGGAATCCAAAGTTTGTTATTGGCCAGTGTGTTTTGGTAAGTCGCACTATCT
Source organism: Reichenbachiella sp. (assembly GCF_033344935.1). NCBI lineage: Bacteria > Pseudomonadati > Bacteroidota > Cytophagia > Cytophagales > Reichenbachiellaceae > Reichenbachiella > Reichenbachiella sp. The sequence continues at coordinate 1,670,967 of NZ_JAWPMM010000001.1, forward strand.
AAATCTGAATGCCATATTGGAGATTGTCGCATGGAAAGCAAGGTGCTAAACTGTGTTTTTAGCGCCTGGTCCAACTCTTGCGCATAATTGTTAGCTTCCAGTTTTAGGTCAAGGATTTGATTCTGTACATTGATGGCCTGAACCAGACTGTCACTCATTGTGTTTTTGAGCTTTTTAATCTGATCTACGGAAAAGAATATTCTGTTGAAAAGCTCATCAGGAATTTCTTCTTTGTTTGCATATGCCTTTCTGGTGCTTTCCCATAATACTTCTTGTTTGCGTAGTTCTTTAAATATTTCATCTATCCGGGAGGTATGCCCCTTGATCACTACCTCAGGGACACTCGCTCTTGAGATCAATCGATCCCATTTTTTTACAAAACTTTCTACATATCTGTAAGGAAGGTTTTCTTGCATGATATGATTAGTAATAGCGGTAATATTGTCTAGTTCCTTTTTGAGTGTATCTGTTTGTTGTTTTACTTGAGATATTATGGGCTTTTCTATTACGGGCTTGTATTCGCTCTCAATCAACCTGACCAGTAGCTCTGCCTGAGACGAAACTTCGGGAATGGCGATTGGTTCAATTTTGTCTTTTTCTTCTTCCTTTGTTTGATTTTCCTGTGATATGCCTGTCAGAGGGAGAAGAATGAATGAAAGAAGGAGAAGTTTAAAAATTTTCATAAGTATCGGGAATAGACACTAAAGATATGGCAATGTGGAATAAATCACAACGAGAAGTTTTTCGTGGCTATTCAACTCTGAAATGCCGTATATTTAATGTATGAATATTGAACAGTTTGATAGGGATAGCAAAGGTTTCTTTAAAGGTATCGAAGAAGAAAAGGAAGCAGGAAGAATGACTTACTCTTGGGCAGGTGAGGATAGAATAATCATTGACCATACCGAAGTTAATCCCGCATTTAAAGGGAAAGGGGTAGGGAAGCAGCTGGTTTTAGCAGCTGTTGACTTTGCCAGAGCGAAAAAGATTAGCATCATTCCGTTATGCACTTTTGCCAAGAGTGTATTTGATCGTGATGAAAGCTTAAGAGATGTGCTTTGAGTAGGTTTAGTCCAAGCACATCCCTGCCTACAAATCATTCATACCTTAAGTTATTGGCGGGGTTGGCATGCGCCACTTTTCTAGTTTGCCAATAAATGGAGGCAAATCCTACTGAGAAAAGGAATGCGATACTAACAATCACCTCAAGGACACCAAGTCCATTGCCATATCTCAATAAAAAGTATAGAAAAAGCTTGTCATAGAAGACGTAAGAAAACGGAATGGCAATCATGGAAGAAATTAAAATCAAGCTGATAAAATCCTTGGTCAAGAGAAAGTAAAGGCTTGAGCTCGATGCCCCCATGATTTTTCTAATCGCGATTTCTTTTGTTTTGTTCTCAGTGGTATAGGACACCATGCCTAAAAGCCCAAGACAGGAAATACTAATAGCAAAAGCACTGAGGAAACTGAAGAATTTGATTTGAATTCTTAAAAAGTAGTACGCCTCTTCTATTTTATCATCCAAAAAGGCAGGCTCAAAATGAGCTTCTTGATCTATGCTAGACCAGAGATAATCTAAGTCTAAAAGCGTTTGAGTAATGTCCGTAGAATTGATGGTGAGCAAAGCATAGCTGCTGTTGTCTACAGAATATCTGAATACTTGTGGTCTAATCAATTGATCCAACGGTTCGAAATTAAAGTCCTCCAATACCCCAGCGATTCTACAGCGGATGCCATCCTCCAAGGTAAACGTGAGTGAATCTTGCTGAACATCAAAAACCGAAACAGATTTCATAAATGTTTCATTTACAAGCACCATCTCTTGATTCTTATTAGACAGATTTAGCCTTTTATCTTCTCCCCATAGCAGCTTCATATCCATCTGTTCAATATAGTTGTCGCCGATAAAAACTTGCTTTATGTCGAGCGTGTCTATATCGTTCGGTGTAGCTTCAACCCAACTGGGTAGCAGTATGCCGGGAAGGTGAGAGGTGGTCGAAATAGCTTTTACATCTGGGTGACTTTTCAATTCATTGATAACCAATTGCTTATCAATCTTCTGAAAAGGAATGGAAACAATATGGTTAGAATTAAAGCCATGGTTGGAATTCAATACATAGGCATATTCACGTGTGATGGTACAAACACCGATTATAAATACTAAAGACAGAAAGAATTGAAAGACCAATAGTCCTTTCTTAATGTGTGAGACGTGTACGGATTTGCTCTGCAGTCCTCCTTTGAGTGTATGGACTGGGTTGAGGCGTGAAAAGTAGGTCGCTGGAAATATACCGGCCAGCGCACCAATGACTACCGCAAAAAGGATGAATATACTGATAAGTCCCAAATTGAGAGAGGTATCTAGTACTTGTGACGACCCCAGGATATCTAAAAACTCTTTTTGTATTCGATCAAAAATGAAGAAGGAAATGACCAATGAAAGCAAAGCCAGTAGGATAGTTTCTATTATGAATTGAGACTTGATTTGAAACTTCTCGGCTCCCACCACTTTTCTAATGCCGATTTCTTTTCCGCGTTTTAATGCTCTGGCGATAGAGAGGTTGGTATAGTTGAAGATGGCAGGCAACAAGATCAAGAGCCCAATAGACATGAAAAATATAAGAGAAGGCTGGTCCCAACCAATACCAATGGCATTACTGATATTCCAACGTGGAACCGCTTCTGTTAGCACAACAGATTCTAACTCAATAGTCTGATTCTGATGAAACTCAGTGGCAACTGCTGAAACCTGTTCCAATGAATTTGTTAAGGTCTCTTGTCCTGTTTCGGGTTTCAGCATTGCGTACACATAATTGTTTCGAAAGTTTGTCCAATCAGATTTGAGGTCGTTGGATTCTTGAATTTCTTCGAACGTCTCATAAGAAGCCAATACTTGAAAAAATAGATGAGTTTGGCGTAAATCAGCCATCACTCCCGTGACCGTAAATGAACCCAATTCTGTCTCTAGTACTTTATCTATTGGATCTTCATCTCTGAAGAGTTCATTTGCTGTTGATTCGGTGAGAACTATGCTATAGGGTTTGGAGAGCGCTGTTTTTGGATTGCCGCTGATGAGTGGATAGCTAAAAACCTGAAAAAAAGATGCACTGGCAAAGTGGCCATGAAATTCCATTTCTCCTGCCTGTCTTTTTACGGTAGGGTCGAAGCCATCCTTAATTTTGACTACTTCAGCGATAAATGGGTAATTGTCCTTCAGATGATCACCTACGGCGTGGAAAGTAGAACCATAGGTTTTTGTTTTGCTTTCATCACCTATGAAAGTGTTGATCTGATAGATTCGATCCTTATTTGCTTGCCACTCGTCGGATTTATAAATGGCATAAGTGAGCGAGAGTACGAGCAAACTGATGGACATCCCCAGAGCAAGCCCTACGACGTTGATGGTCGTGAAAAATTTGTGTTTAGAAAAATTGCGTATCGCAATTTTGAAATAATTGTTGAACATGGATATTGAGTTTGAGTTATAAAAAATAGAATAGGAAGCGGACCTTTTACGCTTCCTAAGCGCATAAGAGAAGATTAGTGCAAAGGCTTCTTTGAGGTAAATGAGTTGCGCACTGAAAATACCTTTTTCTTCTACATGGTATTCGAAATATTCGTCGAGATCACCAACGAGATCTTCAATGTCGGCCTTTTCGGACCACCATTGCAATAATCTCTTTGGCCATTTTGGTGCCTGGATACCTTGTTTGCGGTTCATAGCGAGAGTTCTGTTTGAGCGCTTTTCCACAGCTCGTCTCTGAGTGATTTCATCTCAAGCAAAACGGATCTTGCCGAGTTGGTCAGCTGGAAGTACCGCTTTCTTTTACCGCCGCGTTCTTTGGTAGGCTCTCCTTTATAGGAGGTCAAGTATCCCTTTTCCTCCAGTCGAGTGAGCGTGGAATGTAAAGAACCTATACTTAGGTTGCGATTGGTGCGCTCGTTGATGTTTCTAAGTACACCAAGTCCGTAAGCTTCACTGCCTAGATGAGCAATGGTAAGCAAGACCAATTCTTCGAATTCTCCTAAGTAGCCTTTCATATATTATTCTGGTTTTGAGATATTATAAAATGCAATAATAATTTATATATTTCTATTTTTGAGAAAAAATGATTGAAAAATACCAAAATGGACTTCTAGTCGCTTTGAAGAAGGGGTTAGAGCTTTTTGTACATGATGTGGGTGTCCACCAATCCAAGTGTTTGGTGGCGAAAACCATCGGGTGTGGTTCCGATAATTTCGAAACCGAATTTCTTCCAAAGTTCAACGGCTGCTTGATTCGTACTGACGACGATATTGAATTGAATGGCGTGATAACCGGCTGATTTGGCGAAATCGAGTGAGTGCTGACAAAGGAGCTTACCGATTCCTTTGCCCTGCGCATCGGGATGTATCATATAGCTGGCATTGGCGATATGACTACCCAGATCAGGCTGATTGGGTTTGACGATGTAGGTGCCTAGAACTTTTCCTTCGTCTTCTATCACGAAAGTATCCATATAGTTGGCAAACCAATGTTTTTGCAAATCCTCGACTGGTGTTTCTGGGTCGAACACATAAGTATCGCCAGTACGGATGACGGCAGAGAAAATATTCCAAACGGCGTCGTAGTCCCTGAGATTAGCTTTTCGGATGTTCAACTGTTGGCCTACTTATATTGATTTGATAATACGGTAGCAACTTCCGTTTCTAAATTCTTCCATTGATTATGAAAAATAATTTCAAACAGATAAAGAAAACCTTCAAGCATCAAAAAACTGGATAAAATAGAGGTGAAGACAGATGGTAAGGAGCCTTCAATGATTAATTCTTGCTTACGTCTGGTAATTTGTACGCCTACAAATGGTGACTTTTTAACCAATATGGTTTTGTAGCAATCAAATCCAAACAATCTAGCCGAGCCTTTAGATAATTTAGAATTAAGTAGGTCAGCGATTTCCTTCGATTTTGGTGCACTTGAAGTGGTTCTGATTTTCATGATCTCCTCAATTTAAAAAGTGAGCGATTTCTACAAGATAATGAAAATTAAAGAGATAAGGTATTATTTATACCTATAGACTTCGTGTAGACCGAAGTCAAGCAGATCTACAGTGCCATCGAGTTTTGCTCCTAGTGCCAGGGCCAGTTTTTTGGATGGTTCGTTTGCTTCATCTATATAGCTCACCAGTGAGTTGAGATTAAGCTCCTTCAAAGCAAATTGCTTCATAGTGAGTCCTGCTTCCACGCCGTAACCTTTTCCTTGTGCTTCCGGAAGTAGCCAATAGCCGAGTTCTGGCTCTGGCCAAACTTCTGAATTCCATAGGCCTACGGTACCAATGAGTTGTTGGGAGTCTTTCGTCTCAACAGCCAGGTAAGAATAGCCAAACAAGGTATAGTGACCGATGTAGGTAGCCATGAGTCGCCAGGCCTCTTCCGGAGTTTTTACACCGCCAACGTATCGGGCATTATCCGCAATGGAGAAAAAATCAGCAATAGCTTTAAAATCAGATTTTTGCCATTGTCTAAATGTGAGCCGTTCGGTTTCTAGCCCAATCATAGTGTTCGATTAGGCGGCCTTTTTTCTCTTGGCCTCTTTTTCAGCTTGCTTAGCAGCTTTGGCAGCGGCTTTCGCCTCTTCTGCGGCTTTTTTAGCAGCTATCTTCGCATCGATTTTAGCTTGTTTCTCAGCCTTTTTTCTGGCAATTTCAGCTTCCTTCTTTGCACGCTTTTCAGCTAAAATGGCCTGGCGTTTTTGCTCTTCTTTTACCTCTTCAGCAAGCTTCAAAGTTTTGTAAAGCTCGATTTGATTTTCTTTAGAGATTTTAGCGATATATTCTTCTGGTTCTTTTTCGAATAGACCTTTAAAGAAGTTGCCAATTGATTCAAACATAGTAGTCGATTTTATTCACTGGTATATTAAGTGGGCAATTATATATCCAACAGGTGAAGAAATGAAAGCAATTAATAAATTAATCTAATCCAGCCTGGTCTTTTTTGAACCCGTAGGTATTCTGACCGATAAAATCTTGTGGAAATTTGTCATCTCCCTCAAATCCTAACTCAATCGTGCCGCTCTCCTCGGGGATGTAATTCGTTTTGAATAGATAATCCCATAGACTCAAACTGATCCCATAATTGACGCCGTATTTGCCTGCTGGTAAGTGAAAGGCGTGATGATATAAGTGCATCACCGGATTGTTGAATAGATACTTGAAGGGCCCCCAGGTAATTTTGACATTGGCATGATTGAGGTGGCCAATGGCAATCGCCATAAAATGCACAATGTAGGCTTGCTCTGGCTCAAAACCTCCCAAAATCATCACCCCAAAAGTTTTCAATGGTTTGTATAGAATATTTTCCATCCAGTGATAGCGGAGGTGTGCGGCAAAACCCATCTCTTTCACACTGTGGTGAACTTTATGAAAGTTCCATAAAAAGGGATATCGGTGAAGTAAGACGTGGGTGAACCACTGTACAAAATCCAGGACGATAAAAAACACGAGCAATTGCGACCACATCGGCCAGTCAGCAATCTCTATAAGAGCCAGACTTTTTGAGGTGATACCCATATCTGAAAATAACAGATTGAGCATCTGGTAAATGCCACTAATGGCTATAGAGAAGACGAAAAAGTTGAAAAACATATAGAACCCATCCAGCCAAAAGTCCTTTCGTATGATGGGTTGGTCCTTTCGCCAGGGAAATACAATTTCCAATCCCCACACTACCAAAGAAATTACGATGAGTCCCCAAAAGTAATTGGTGTACCAGGGCACCTCGAAAAGAATGGACTTCCAGGTCCAATCGACGGTACCGAGAAACGCATTGGTGAATGAATCGATGTATTTCATTGGGGTAAATTTATGTCATTTACTGAAAAGCATAATGAGTTGCAATTTTGAGAGGGGTGTCGATGGAATATTCCTAAAATCGGGTGTAATCGTATTTAATTAAGAGCTTCTAGATTGTATTTGGAATTAAACAGATTTAATCCGTCAATATTTCGTTGTAATACTTTTTGTACGTCTTCGGTTTTAATATGCCCCAAGATACCCCATGGTCCATGGTACCCTTGATCTAATAGCTGTCTAATCATTTCGAATTCATGGTCACCTTGACCGATAGCCAAGATTTGAGGCCCATTCTTATTTACTCCATTCAAATTGACATGTGATAAATATGGCTTAATCATTTTTACAATTTCAGAAAACTCATCTACATACTCATGCGCATGATGAAAATTGTAAACCATGGTGATAGAGTCTTGGTTCAGTTTTTTCAAAATTTCAACTTGATTATAAGGATCCCCAAACCAACCATGGTGATTGTAAAGGGCTAATTGACAACCCACTTCATCAGCTTTTATTTTGATATACTTAATCATTTCAATAGACAACGCTATGGATTGCTTTTGATTCAGCTCTTTAAAGAAGTTATCACTGAAACTCAACCAAATAGTGGGCTTGCTTTCTATTTCAGCTAGATTATTGAGTATTTCTTGGTTCATTGGACTCAATTGGCCTATGCTGTCTCTTTCGGCATTTAACCATAGAAAAACCGAGATGATCTCAATATTATTTTCTTTAGCCAGATTGAATTCAGCCTTCATTTTGCTCAGGTCTCCTTTTCCCTTATTAAAGCCATACTTGGTAAACCCCATTTGCTTTAGCATGGCTATTCGCTGTTGCGGTGTCCTATCCAAAGAATCAAAATCTATTATACACCAAGGAGCAACCTCATGAACCTTGATTAGGTCATTGGTATTACGCTTACAGGCGAAGAGGAATGCAAGAAGTAGTAAAGAAGCAGTGAATCGATAAAGGTATTTCATTGGGTTAAAGCTAGTGGATTTGAGTGAAGAGGTTGTGGTTACGTCCAGATATGGCATGTGCCTCTGGACATATTTAATACTTGCTAAAGTATAGGATTTGCAGAACAGTTTCATATGGCTAAATAGAGGCATATGCTATATCGTCTGTTGTATGCTGTTTTTTGTAATTCAAGATGGTATTCTAACTGATTTTAAAATTAATTAAACATTTGTTTAAATCGTTCGTTTAAAATTCTATATTTGCTTCAAAGTGTATAAAATGAATCCAGATTCATCAGCAGAAGAAAAGATAGTAGAGGCAGCTCGCACCATATTTACGCAAAAGGGATATGCAGCTACCAAGACACGGGATATTGCCGATAAAGCGGGGATTAATCTTGCGTTGGTAAACTATTATTTCAGAAGTAAGGAAATGCTGTTCAACAAGATCATGATGGAGGTCATGTCTGTATTCATGAAAAGCATCTTCAGTATTTTTCAGGATAAAGAAACTAGTTTGGAAGAAAAGTTTGAATTGATCGCGACTAAATACATCAACCGAATTAAGTCGAATCCAGACATTCCAAATTTCATTTTGAACGAGTTAAGATCAAGACCAGAAGAATTTTTTCAAAAGGTGATAGCGGGTCGGAAAATGCAAGACTTATACATATATGACCAACTGGTAGAGCGTATGGGTGAAGAAAAGCTCAAAGAGATAAATCCTATACATATCATGATGAATTTGATGAGTCTAACCGTATTCCCATTTATTGGCAAGCCAATGATAAGAATGGTTACTGGGATTGATAATAAAGAGTTTAACCAAATGATGGAAGAGCGAAAACAACTGATCCCTCAATGGATAATGCAGATGCTAACGTAAATTTTTTTGCCTAAAAATTAAACAAATGTTTAAAACATATATTTAAAACAGACGATGAAGATTATTTTAAATAACAGGTATTGGTCAGTAATCTTTCTACTCGTTTTGAGTTTGGAAGCGTGTTTAGCTCAGAGCCAGTGGCCCCTAACATTGGATAGTTGCTTGATAATGGCTGAGCAAAACTATCCGCAGATTGCTCAATTTGACCTGATTAGTCAGTCTACTGACTACACCCTTTCCAACGCCCAGAAAGGGAAGTTGCCGCAATTGAGCATCAATGGCCAGGCGAGTTACCAATCAGAAGTCACTTCCTTCCCAGGAGGCGCAGGAATGGGTGTTCCTGAGTTAAATAAAGATCAGTATCAGCTTTATGGTGAGGTTGTTCAACCCTTGACTGGTTTGGCAGTCATTAATCAACAGAAAAAGATCATTCAAGCAGAGGGTGCAATCAGTGAAGCTGACCTGGAAGCAAAACTTTACGCTATCAAACAGCGTGTCAGTGATCTATTTTTCGGAGTGTTGTTGATTCAAGGGCAACTGAAACAAAGCGAATTAACTACGGAGGACCTTCAAGCTGGCCTTTCAAAGGTGGATGCCTCTGTGAAATACGGAACGGCATTGAAAAGCAGTGCGGATGTGCTGAAGGCACAATTAATGAATGTAGAGCAACGTGTCATTGAGCAGGAAGCAACCAGGGAAGGGTATTTAAAAATGTTGGGGCTTTATATCGGTCGGGAATTGGATAACAGTGCGGTTTTGAATTCAACCACAATTATTGATTCTAAACAGCAAATAAATCGTCCGGAATTGGTCCTTTTTGATTACCAAATGCAGGCTATAGCACTGCAAAGTGAGCTACTTAACAAAACCAATTTACCGCAGTTCAGTCTATTTTTTCAAGGTGGATATGGTCGGCCGGCACTAAACTTTCTGAGCAATGATTTTGAACCCTTCTATATAGGAGGATTAAGATTTTCCTGGAACCTTTCCAATTTTTACACAACCAAAGGACAGAAGCAATTATTCTCAATTAATAAAGAAATAATACAATCAGAGAAGGAAACCTTCTTATTCAACACTCGCCTCAACCTTTCTAACCAGAATATTCAGATTAAAAAAGCTGAGGAACTGATTGAAAAGGATAATGAAATAATAGCACTCAGAGACAAGATTGTTGCCACATCAAAAGGACAATTAGAAAACGGGGTGATTACAACCTCTGAATATAAGACTGTAGTGATTGATGCAGACGTAGCTCGACAGAGCCTGACACTACATCAGGTAGAGCTTATGAAACTTAAAAACGATTACAAACTAACATCTGGAAACTAAATGAAAATGGCACATATACGTAAGAATCCGACTTCCACTTTCCTATTGATAGGAATCTTTTACCTGACTTCATGCGCTGATGGTGGACATGAATTTGATGCCACTGGAACCTTTGAAGCTGATGAGACTGTCATCTCCGCTGAAGCTTCAGGAAAGATCCTCTCATTCAAAATCGATGAAGGTCAACAGTTGTCACGTAACCAATATGTAGGATACGTCGACACAACGCAACTTTCACTATCAAAGGCACAGCTTAAAGCTCAGGTCAGAGCTGTTTTAAGTAGGAAGCCAGACATCTCGTCACAACTTGCAGCATTGAATGAACAGTTAAAAGCTGCTAAAAAGGAAAAAGAACGAATTGAAAACCTGCTCAAATCAGATGCAGCAACACCTAAACAACTGGACGATGTAGAAGCTCAAATCAACCTGATCAATGGCAATATTAGAGGCCTTAGAACCTCGTTGGTTAATAATACCAATAGCCTGGATCAGGAGATTGGCCCATTGGAAGCTCAGGTTCTACAGGTAGATGATCTAATCATTAAAAGTAAAATCATTAATCCGATACAAGGCACGGTTTTATCAGTATATGCCGAGCCTTACGAGCAGGTTGGGGCTGGTCAACCACTCTACCGGATTGCCGATCTGAATGAGCTGACCTTAAAAGTGTACATCTCCGGTGACCAGTTCTCACAGGTAAAGTTAAACGAGAAGGTGTCTGTATTTACGGACGATGGAAGTGGTGGCTACCGTGAGACCAGTGGTACGATCTATTGGATCAGTGAGAAGGCCGAGTTTACACCCAAAAGTGTACAAACGAAGAATGAACGTGCCAATAAGGTCTATGCCGTGAAAGTTCGGGTGAAGAATGATGGATCCTACAAAATTGGGATGTATGGAGAAGTGACATTCTGAGCATGCTGTTCAACCCAAATATTGAGCTTAATAATTATGACAATCATTGGCAGAGGCAAATTACTAACACCAAAACCATGAAAAAAATGAAGAAGAAATGAAACACGTGATCATCGATCATATTACCAAGTCATTTGTGAAGGAAGGAACTCCGGCTTTGCATGAGATCAATTTTGAGGTGGAGGAAGGTGAACTCTTCGGCCTTATTGGGCCCGATGGGGCTGGGAAAACGAGCTTGTTCCGGATTCTTACCACACTCTTGCTTGCGGATCGTGGAACCGCAATGGTCAATGGGTGCGATGTGGTGAAAGACTATAAAAAGATCAGGCAACAAGTAGGGTACATGCCTGGTAAATTTTCCCTTTATCAGGATCTTTCAGTGGAGGAAAACCTCAACTTCTTCGCTACCATTTTCAATACCACACTAGAAGAAAATTACGATTTGATTAGGGATATCTATATCCAGATCGAACCTTTCAAGAAGCGAAGGGCGGGGAAACTCTCCGGTGGAATGAAGCAGAAATTGGCACTTTGTTGTGCACTCATTCATAAACCTACCGTGCTATTTCTAGATGAGCCCACTACTGGGGTAGATGCTGTTTCAAGGAAGGAATTTTGGGAGATGCTCAAGGGACTGAAACAACAAGGCATTACGATTCTGGTGTCCACGCCTTACATGGATGAAGCAAGCCTTTGTGAAAGGATCGCCTTAATCCAAAATGGAGAAATCCTGTCAATTGATACTCCGGAAAAAATTGTAAATCAGTTTCCGAACAACTTATTTGCCGTCAAAGCTCCAAAAATGAGTGACCTGCTTAGGTCTCTTAGGGCTAACGTATCGGTCAAAAGTGCCAATGCGTTTGGGGAATACCATCATATCACTTTGGTCGATGAAGCGATGGATTCAAAGAAAGTACTTACTGACTTGGGCATAGAAGGCATAGAAATGAAGACGATCAAACCCACCATCGAAGATTGCTTTATAAACCTGATGTAATATGACTGAAGAAATTGTCATCGAAACGAATAAACTCACCAAGCGATTTGGAGACTTTGTGGCCGCCAATGAAATCACATTTCAGGTAAAAAAAGGAGAAATATTCGGATTCCTGGGAGCCAATGGAGCCGGAAAAACAACAGCCATGCGCATGCTTTGTGGCCTTTCTGTTCCAAGCAGTGGCGAAGGAAAAGTGGCAGGGTTTGATGTGTATAAGCAAACCGAAAAGATCAAAGCCAACATTGGCTATATGAGTCAGAAGTTTTCCTTGTATGAGGATCTCACAGTGACGGAAAACATTCGCTTTTTCGGGGGGATCTATGGGCTTTCCAGAAAGAATATCAAAAGTCAAATGGGGCAATTACTTAAGCGTATTGGTCTGGAAGACCAGAAGGATAAACTGGTGGCAGATTTACCGCTAGGCTGGAAGCAGAAATTAGCTTTTTCGGTAGCTGTTTTTCATCATCCACAAATCGTTTTTCTGGATGAACCTACCGGAGGTGTGGACCCGGTAACCAGGCGTCAGTTTTGGGATCAAATCTATGAGGCATCCGATAGCGGCATTACCGTTTTTGTCACGACCCACTACATGGATGAAGCAGAGTACTGCAACCGGATCTCGATGATGGTGGATGGCTATATCAAAGCATTGGACACACCTTCCAACCTGAAAAAGCAATACAAAGCAGCATCGATGGATGAAGTTTTTTACGAACTAGCTCGTGGAGCAAAACGAGGAGAATAGCGATGAAACAACTTTTCACATTTATAAAAAAAGAGTTTAAGCATGTCTTCAGGGATGAGAAGACCTTGCTGCTGTTGTTCGGTTTGCCAATTGTTCAGATTGTGCTGTTTGGATTTGCGTTAACCAATGAGATCAAAGATGCAAGTCTTATTGTGGTGGATTATTCAAAAGACGCAGCGACACAGCAGATCATTGAAAAATTCAGAGCGAGTAGCAGCTTTATGATCGAAGAATCTATTTTGGGAACTGCCGAAATTGAAGAGGAGTTTAAGTACGGGAAAGTAAAAATGGCGCTTGTCTTTCCTCACGACTTTGAAAAAGATCTTATTAGTGAACGAAAGGCATCAGTCCAGCTCATAGCGGATGCCACCGATCCTAACACAGCTACTACCTTGGTGAACCATGCTAACGCAATCATCAGAGATCATTTGCAGGAAATTTCACCGGAAAAGCCCAACTTAAATATTCTAATAGATACCCGAAACATCTACAACCCCGAGTTGAAAGGGACAACCAACTTTGTGCCGGGAGTCATGGCGTTGGTGCTATTGCTCATTTGTGTCTTGATGACTTCAGTGTCCATCGTAAAAGAAAAAGAGAATGGCACCATGGAGATATTACTGGTCTCCCCATTCAATCCCTTCATGGTCATCATAGCGAAAGCAGTGCCTTACTTATTGCTTTCCATCGTCAACCTGTCAATCATACTTTTGCTGAGCGTTTATCTATTGGATATGCCAATAAATGGAAGTATCGCTCTCCTTTTTGGGGTGAGCACACTTTTGATCATGACTGCTCTTTCACTAGGGTTGCTCATTTCAAACTCTACAGAGTCGCAGCAAGCTGCGATGCTCATATCATTGATGGGGATGCTACTGCCTACAATGATGTTTACAGGTTTCCTGTTTCCGTTGGAGAACATGCCCATACCTCTCCAGATTATTGCCAATCTAGTCCCTTCCAAATGGTACTACATCATAGTTAAAGATGTAATGATCAAAGGACTCGGTTTTTCTGCCATCTGGAAAGAAACGTTGATTTTGACAGGAATGACCGTTTTTCTACTCATTGTCAGCATCCGGAAATTTAAAATTCGATTATCATGAAAACATTGTCATTTTTACTTCAGAAGGAGTTTAAGCAGATTTTTAGGAATCCGACTTTACTGCGAATGATTTTGGCTATGCCGATCATACAGTTGGCCATTTTACCCCTTGCTGCAGATTTCGAAATCAAAAATATCAATGTGGTGATAGTGGATCATGATCGCTCTACGTACTCCATCGATTTAGTCAACAAGATCATTGCCTCAGGATATTTCATTCTTGTTGATTACATCAATAGTGAGAGGCAAGGCTTTGACTACCTGGAATCAGATGAGGCGGATGTGGTCTTAGAGATCCCACTGGATTTTGAGCGAAACCTGATAAGAGAAAATCATGAACAACTTTTTCTTGCCATCAACGCTATCAACGGTACCAAGGCGAATGTGGGAGGAGGATACTTATCGAGGGTCATAGGGGATTTCAATCAGGAAATACGAATGGAATGGTACCAGAGAGGTAGACGTTCCAATGGTCCTACCATTGAAGCGAAGGCAATCAATTGGTTCAATCCACTTCTGAATTATCAATTTTTTATGGTCCCGGGAATACTGGTAGTACTTGTTACAATGGTAGGTGCTTACATGTGTGCATTGAATATTGTGAAAGAAAAAGAAGTAGGTACGATAGAGCAGATCAATGTGACTCCAATCAAAAAGCACCACTTTATCTTAGGCAAGCTCATTCCTTTCTGGATTATAGGGATTTTTGTTTTTACGCTTGGACTTTTCTTGGTTGCCCGACTTATCTATGGGATTGTCGCGGTAGGAAGTTTAAGTCTTCTTTACGGATACCTTGCGCTCTATCTGGTTGCGGTTTTGGGAATCGGGCTACTGGTTTCTACCTACTCTCAAACGCAGCAACAAGCCATGTCGTTAGCCTTTTTTCTGATGATGATTTTTCTGCTAATGAGTGGCTTATTCACCTCCATAGAAAGCATGCCAGGTTGGGCACGGGTCATCGCGCAGTTCAATCCGGTCACCTATTTCATTGATGTCATGCGGATGATTGTGATGAAAGGAAGTGGATTTCAGCACGTAACAAAACATTTTGTGATTATGACAGGCTTTGCCCTGGTATTTAATACCTGGGCCATTATTAATTATCGAAAAACGACTTGAAAATGAAAAATACAATGAAAAATACAATGAAAAAACCGACCATCATCGGTATTGGGATCCTTATCGCATTACTTTCCCTAAAAGCCTCAGGCCAAACGAAAGGGGATATAAGTGGCACTTGGTATGCTGAAGAAATGGATCAATCGACTATAGAGGTCACTCAACTTTCTGATGGAAGCTACGAAGGGATCATTCGATCTTCTGCCAAAAATGAATTTGTTGGTCATAAAGTCATTTACGATTTTGAATATGATTCGGACGAAAAAGACTACAAAGGGACTATCAACTCGGCAGCAAGGAATATGGAATTGGACGGAACCATTGTACTTGAGGAAAAAGGCAAGTTGAAAATTACCGGTAAAAAGTTCTTCATGACCAAAACTTTTTATTGGACTAAAGAAAAAGATTATGAAAAATAAGGTGAAAATACTCATTGGCTTACTTGTATTGTTGCTAAGTGCTGTAACATATGGCCAGTCACAATGGGAGATTCGCCAGGACTATTCCATTACATTTTCGGGTACTGGGGCGGAAGGTTCTTTCAGGGGTCTTGAAGGGAGCATTCAGTTTGACCCTGACAACCTTGACCAATCTCAGTTTAATGTTTCAATTAACCCTGCAACGATCTCCACAGGTAATAAAACAAAAAATAAACATGCGAGGGGCGACTCATGGTTTGATGTGGAGAAGTACACAAAGGTTGGTTTTGTATCCGAGGAAATTAAGAAAACTGATGGTGGTTATGTTGCCGAAGGCATGCTGACTATGCATGGAGTATCCAATAAAGATCAAATCAATTTTACTTTTTCAAGGCAGCAAAGCAATATGGGTCTTTTCGAGGGAATCATGAAGGTCAACCGTGAAGACTATGGCATAGAAGGACCACTGATCTCATTTATGGTTGGCGATGAATTTGAGGTAAGGATTAGTTTGCCAGTGAAAAAAGAATGACAAGAAGCATTCTTCATTATATGTGTTCATCAAAATTGATTTTTACTCAATCTTCCATGAGAGCACTGTAATGGCATACAACGACCAACTATCATCCGTAAGCTGGTCTTTTCAAATATCCACTAAAGTATCTCATCGCACCAGCCTTTGCAAATAGCTCTGTTTGCTTATGGATGATAGTGTTTGTTATGTGTTTTGTATTGATAAAGATTTCGTAGAAAGAAACAGGTCTATGTAATAGCTCTTATTCTTATCGTCTCTTTGCAGTTCAAATTTATTTTGCTCATGTCTTATAAAAACGACTCTGTATTCTTGTTCCCAGCTAAAACATTCACGTTTCGTGAAGACTATGAAGCTCAATATTGCATCTATCATGTGAGATTCATCAACCAAATGAATCTTTTGAGAATCAGATAGTTTTTTGAAGATGGCAATTATTTCTAGAGCCAATAATCTTTGCTCGTCAAAGTCGTAGATTATAAAGCCTTCAATGGTTTTATACAATAAATCGGTGTGGTGTAAACGAAATCCATCATTAATTTTTTCTTGATGCCGAGAATTGGATAGTAGGTCAAAGAAGAACTGTTGCTCAATTAATATTTGCGTGTCTCCATAGTCTTTATCTTGAAATTTTTTTAAATCCTTTTCTTTGGTGGCACAAAAAACATAACAGTATTTTAAATAGGTTTCGATGCTATTGATGAGCCTCAAAAACAATGCTAACGTTGGTTCATTAAGGACTGTTTGAGATTCGTTCGTGAGTATAGAAATTCCAAATTTCAGTTCTTCCTTATCTATGAAAGAATCCCCTCTAGTGATTTGAAGATTGTTGGTGGAGACTATGTTTTCTGCGATTTTTTTTGGCTTTACATGATACAGTTCTGAGTCCACCATTCTAAAGGACCGAAAGATTGGGATGAATTCATCGTGTTCAGTGAAGATTACTCTCAATGAGGTCATATTTACACATAACGCCAACTGTATGTTTTCGTGGCTGAATTAAAGGTAGTGAAATTTCGGTTTACCACGGAGTCAATCTGCAAGATTGACTTGCTAAATTTGTCCTCCGAAGCTAGTCAATCTTGCAGATTGACGGGATTTCAACGAAGAACCAATGCCTCGAAAACCACTAAACAGCCATGAAATATACAGAGTGTTAGGTGTATTTATTCTTTCGAGTATAATATTATCATTCGAGCTATTTCAGCTATCATTTCCATTTCTACTCTCAAGATATCAATGTTCTTTGGAGTTGGTATAAATGGAATAGCTTTAGTTTCGTCAAAATCTGGATTGGAGTGAACGATTGAACACCTTAAGGAATACACGCGTTTTGTTAAATTCTGATAAAAATTACCTTCTTTACCAAAGTCAATAGCAGGAAGGGTTAAAGGTTTATTGCATTGAATAGTAATGTCCTTTTCGAAATGTTCAATAAGTTCGTATTCATTCAATGCACTTTGAAGCTCCTCTCTATTGATGTATTGTCTTAAGACACGTTCTATTTTAATTTTATCAGTCGTGTGTTTTTCATTTTCTTTTTTAAAGATATTGATTGCTTGATTGATGTAATGATCTGTTTTAACATGAAAATCAGGTTTTAGCATAAGCTTTTTTACTTCATCAGACACAATTTTATAAGCACTTTTGTCGCTGAAATATTCAATAATATGATAATAGGTGATAAACTTAAATGGTAAGAAATCCACCTTTTCAGCAGTGTGGAAATACTGAATGAGTTCAGGGATGTAGTTTTTATAGATGAGATCAATTTTCTTTTCTGGTAACTCAATACCTCTTTTTCTTCTTCTTATACCTCTACGAAGAAGCCCCTCAATATTCATTGTTTCAAATCCTAATTCGTATGTAAATTCGACATCAAATAGCACAGAGTTAAGAATGTTTCTAATATCATTCATTTGTCCTTCCACCGAAGGTTTCTTAAAACCATGAATTTTAAGAATCGTCACTCTCCTTCTAGAAAACCTTTTTCCACCACGGAGAAATTCCATAAACTTTGGGAGTGTACTGTCCTCATTCTGTCCTGCCTCAAACACTATGTTTAAGTCGTTATTGAAGTATTTCATACCAATTTCTAAAAAGTGGGTATGTGATTCATCTTCATTCTCAGTAGGTATTCGAGATGATCTAAATGATACTGGTATAAGAAGAACTTCGATTACACCATCAGATTTGATTGCTAAAAAATCCTGAAATATGAAAATTCCTTTTAGTGTGAGATCAAATAATCGCTGTGCATCTTCTTTTGTTTCAAAGTATAATTGCACGTCAGGATTTCCTGAATATCCTGTAACGTAGTAAGTTGTACCACTCTCTTCGCTGCCATCAGCCCATCTATAGTTGTAATCTCGAGCTTCAATATTTAAATCAGGAAATGTTTCTTTAAAATTCTTAAGTATTGCTTCCATTTTGAATCGGTTACACCTAACGCACAGCTATGATGAGTGGGGATTAGAAAGCACTACCTCTCGTCTCGCACATAGCCACGCCTTGATTTAAATTTAAAACTTGTGGCGGACTTTCCAATCCCTACGAAAATATCCTGACCGATGAAACCCCATTCATTCATAGCATATGTTAGCGAGATTTAGTTAATTCCAATTCTGCCAATTGCAGGGTAAATATGGTTTTTCATTATGGCATATGTATCGTTTTCAATATTCCATTTGTTATAGTTTCCCGCTGTGGTGACAACAATTAAATCATTCTCCAAATCCCAATAAATATTCTGGTCTCCATTTCCGTTTGCCGCTACAATTCTTATGTCCTTACCTATGATTATATCAGGCCACATCCAAAATTGATAGCCGTATCCATCGTTAAATTCAGTGACATCACTCGGAAATGCTACTTTTTGAGTAAATGATTTATTGACCCACTCTGCAGAAAGAACATGCTCATTGTTCCATTTTCCTTTATTTCGATAGAGTAATCCAATTTTTAGTAAGTCTCTTGAAGTAATTCTTAAGCCCGAAGGAGCAGCAAATTCATCTGCACCATTATAAGCAGAGTACTTATTCCATTCAAATTTTTCAATTCCAAGTGGAAGAAATAAATGCTCATTCACAAATCGATCTAATGTAGTGTTTGAAGAACGTTCAATAATTTCCGCAAGTACCTGGGTAGCTCCACCATTGTAGTTAAAATTCACTCCTGGTGAATCATCTAATAGTTTACTCAATACATATGTTACAGGATTCTCGCTGTAGGTCATTTGAATTTCATCGTTTTCTGGATTGTTATAAGGAACATCTTCGTTCCAAGCCAAACCAGTAGTCATGGTTAAGAAATGCTCAATTGTCCATTGGGATTTTTCCTCATTAAATTCTATTTCAGGGAAAAAATCAGCTATCTTTTGATCTACTCCTTTTATTATTTTTTGATCTATTGCAATGCCAATGCACGCTGATACAATACTTTTGGAAATGCTCCGAACATCATGAAGGGTAGTGTCTGTATGGTGTACAATGCCAATATCATTTCCATAGTTCTGATCACTTCCTGAGAAATACTTCTCGTAAATTAATGAACCGTCCTTAATCACAAGTAGGCTATGGATATTTGGATAAAATTGGGAACGTATTTTTTTTGTTAGATCATTTAATATCGCAGTATCTATTCCAACCTCAGTAGGAGACAATAATGGGATTTCAGGTTCAGAATGGACAATATTAGTAGCCTGTTTTGACTTATTTCCTGAACACCCAACGAGTACTATTAAAATTAGGAGTCCTTGTCTCATAGTGGTGAATGATTCTCGCTAACGCCTGTGTATGGCGCTGTGTGCGCCCCACTGGCTAATAGCACTAAAATAGTGAATCTGCCGGTGCTCACAAAGTATCTAAGAGGCAGTGCGTTCATAAGATAAAAACTCCTGCGAACTGAGTCTAGCAGAAAGCACAGAAGTTTCCTCAGCGGCAGATTCACGGTCAAGTTTCACTGAAACTGGCAAAACCCTCAGTTCGCACATGCGTCCATACACAATGTTAGATTGCGTTTTCGCCCTGTCTGCAGGCTAGGAAGTAACTATATTTTTCAAAGTTGAATTGGAGTTCAGCAGCTCCGTTCAGATGTTGAAAGTTGTCCGAGTTCAGTTCGTATCCATTGTACATTAAGGGATCATCAGTTGGTGGGTTGAATACAGCTTTTATGTCCTCCAGGTTGAAATGTGCCAGTGTGAGTTCACCAGCCAATCTCTCATCGGAGTGGTTGAAAAGTTCAATAGTTCGTTCGCTCAAATTCCAGTCATCTCCGTCTTCATAAACGAATCCTTTTGAATGGAGAAGTTCGAGCGTTTCCCTCAGTTCGTCAGTTGATATTAGATCGCGATTCTTAAAATCAATGTACTCTTGAATTTGTTGAACCGTTGATTTGGGTTGAGATGTAAGACTTCCTAGAATCCAATCAGAAGTTGTAATTCGCTCAGTTGCCAAGTTCTTCTTTAAGGCTGAGAGTCGGCCAGCAGATAAGCCGTATTTCTTGGCGAGTTGGTTAAGAGTTAGGGTTGAAGTGAATGTGAGTTTTGCAATCTCCTTTTCAGCTTCTTTGTTCAAGGTTATCTTCATCTTCGCTGTGAATGCAATCTAACAACCGGCTAACATAATGTGTGTTATCCACTATATGTCACGCGGTTGTTTCACAAATCTAGTTGATTTTTAATGTTGACCAACCTCGAAGATCTAAAGTATATTTCACTTCTTTCTATCATGTTTGAATTGACTCTAAAATAGGGCTATCCAGTTAGTGTACCATGTTTTTATGTTGAAACCGAAAGGCTTCAGGTCTTACTCACCACCAGATAGTAAAGTGTAAATAAAAAGAAATTCAAACCAGTAGGGTTGTTTATAAACGTGTAGATACGTTTATAAACGTTTAAATACACGCTTAATTACAACTTAGAGAAACAAAAAAGGATCGACAATTTGCCGATCCTATCATTATGCGGTAGCGACCTTAAGCATCTACCAGTTGAGTTTGTTGTTCTTTATGAATGAGTCTCGAGATTCGGCCTTCGATGTTTACATATGCTCGTACCTGATCTGTAGCTATATCCGCTACGATGATCTGCCCGATTTCGTCAGTAAACGCCGCATACAGCTCCATCTTCAACATCGCTTCACACTGTTTGGCGTTGTCGTCCGTCGGCGTGAGGTAATGCACCGTGTCGCACTGATACCGGTTGATGATGAACAAATGCATCAAGGTCATCAGGCGCTTTTGTCTCAGATTCTCTCTGAACATGTTCTGATCTCTAATCGACAATATCTGCCGCTTATTTCGGTCCGTCACTGAAGTGAATACCAAATTGGCCACTTTGTCTTCTCCTACTGCGAGAGACAATTCCATCACTGTTGATCCCGGTTTGTGAGGTCTCAGTTTTACTTGAATCTTATCCTTGATTTTGTAAAACTCGGACCACTCAGCAATCCACTGATCGAGTAGAGTAGTCGGTAGCTCTGTTTGCTTCAAGTGCTGAAACTGTGTCGAACCTTTGCCCATGGCTTTGGTAGTAGCCGTTCGGCCAGAGCTTGCCGCCAAGGCGCTGTCCAATCTCGGCCCACCTACATGTGACTGCGGCGTTTTGTATGGAGAGTCCAATAGTCTCAGTTTGCGCTGAACGCGTGCGAGCGCCAGCATACCTTCGGTCTGTAGTGAATTCGCAAATTCGTCAGAAGCTAGCCCATCGATCTGGTGACCACCATAGGTAATGAAATTAAACACAAAACCTAGTTTCCCTAATTCGGAGGGGAATTTGGACATTTCTTCCTCGGTCATGCCTGTGGTATCCCAGTTGAATGAAGGCGATAGATTGTAGGCGAGCATTTTGTCTGGATACACTTCGTGAATGGCCTCAGCAAATTTACGTGCGTCTTCCAAGTCTGCTGTCTTAGTTTCCATCCATAATAAATCAGCATACGGGGCAACCGCCAATGATTTGGCTATGGCGAACGGTATGCCGCCTTTAGCCTGATAGTAGCCTTCTGGTGTTCGTGCCAGATCGCAGTCCCACTTTACATGCGCACCAATTTCATCTGCTTTTTTGCGTGCCTGACTCAAAGAAGCCGTAGCGGCAAACTGTAGCCACTCTTGATGGCACATCCCGAATTCCTCCCCTTCTTTGCTGCATTCTTCGATGTGATTGGCCACTGCACAGCGGAAGGTGGTTACGCCGGCGTCGGCTTCCCAGAATTTTACAAATTCGGCAGAGATCTGATCATAAGCCGGCTCAAATCTACTGGCATCATCACTGATCAATTCGTCTTTTAATTGAGTCAGGAGTGAAGCGAAAGGAGCGTTCAGTATCCATTCTCGGGCGGCAGTTCTGTCTTCTTCGCCTACCTGATACAATTCGTGTCCTTTGATCTGGCTAGCACCCAATTCGCTGATGCATTGCTGCAAAGCCAAAAAGGCATTTTTGTAAGACGGCGCATTCAGATTAGTGGCGCCCAAAACGAACGGCTGGTCTCTTTCGTCAGAAATATTTTCGAGCAAGGAAGCGGCTTCGGCGTCGGTACGTGCTACGATAATGCCGGGTACACCCATCACGTCGAGTTGTAATCTGGCGGTGTTGATTCTTTTGATTTGCTCGTCGCTAGATACCAGTACTTTTCCGCCCTGATGGCCGCACTTTTTGGTGCCAGGCTTTTGGTCTTCGATGTGGTAGCCAGTCACGCCGGCTTCTACAAATCTTCGAATCAGATTTCTTACATGAGCATCTCCTCCGTGTCCGGTGTCAGCATCTGCAATGATGAATGGGCGAAAGTCAAACGTCTTAGTGCTTTTGCGCTGTTCTTCCGACATTTTCATCCGCTGAAAATGCTGATTGCGATCGGCAGCTATCAATGCTCGTACGATGCCCGCTGCTTCGTTGGGTACCTGACTGAGTGGGTAGCTGGCTAAATCTGCTCCCGGATCTTCATCAGCCGATCCTTTAGCGGATGTGGCCCAGCCACCCAGGTAGATCCCTTCGATACCGGCGCGTTTCATCATCACGGCCTGACCAGGCGTGTAGGGGCCAAACGTCGTAATTTGCTTTTTCTCTTGATGCAATTCGCGTAAGCGTTTGAAAAACGCAGCTGCAGATTGCTGAGCCACCGTGTAGCTGGTCGGGATCGTGCCTTGCTGCTCGACGACCTGTCTTGGAGAATACAATCTTTTGATACCATTGAACCTGGGCTCATTGAAGTAAGCCTCCATGGCGGCTGTTCTTTCTTTAATCTGTTGGGTCTCGTTTTTCATTTTGTTATGCGTTTATATGTGTATTGGGTTGTAAGTCAAGATTTTCAGTAATGCGATGACCGGTAGTGGTCAGCTCCTCATAGTACTTGGCGATTCGCTCTTTGGCAACTTCCAAGTCATTATTGTTGAGATTTAGATTGAGCAAGTCAATAAACCACGGGCCTTTGGCTTCCGAATTGACATAGGTTTTGACAATTTCTAGTGAGATAGGAAGGGTAGTGGTCTTCGAATCGTTGTGTACATCCTTGTCATTGGCTTCAAGTAGCTTTTGATATTCTTCTGTCAGCATTTGATCGAATATTTCTTGAGTGAACAATGCACCATTATTGAGTAACAGTTCTTCATCTCCTTCGGTCAGTCTCGCGCCTTTGTGTAGCCATTCCCACAATACGCTGAGGCGAATTTCTCCTGTAGCCATGTCTTCCATCAGATAGAGGATGTCGTCATTGCCAAAGAAATCAGCCGGTTTTAAAGCCGCAGCCTGAAACCCTTGTAAGAAGGCATTTCCATATTGAAGCGCTACGCTTAATAGGTTTCTTCCGCCTCGGATAGTTAGTGGCGCATCTTCTAGTTTGATCAGTGCTTGCTGATCCGCTTGGGTGTAAGTCAAGGGTCCAAAATCACGTCCGAGTTGATTGGTCTCACCAACTTCTTCCCATACAGGGCGAATGATATGCACCATTTTCCAGTGGGCGACCCACTTGCCGGAGGCACCGGCCGCTTGTTCTCTTTTGGCTCCAGCCAATGCTTTCTCCATACTGGCTTTCACGCCCGCTTCAGAGCCGACGGGTATGTTGGGTTCCATGCCCCCTTGCCATAGACTGTAATTGCCATTTTGGTCCGGTGTGTTTACGGCCTTGCGCACTCGATCTTCATAAGCCGCCATGTAGGCGTAAGTCATGGTGATGGATTCAATATTGGGATTGATAAAATCATCAATACCACACATGGCATCCGCCACAGCGTTGATGTAGTCCCAGCGACCAGTATTAAAACCTACAAAGTGGAGGCCGAGCGCTGCGCGAATTTCAAGCAGTTGATAAGTGGCTTCGAGCTGCTCTACCAATACATAGCATTTGATAGTTCCTTTTGCTAAACCTAAATGATGCTCTAGGGTGGAAAGTATAGTATTCCAAAAGGCGGCCTCTTGCGCGGTTTGAATTTTGGGTAAATAGAGTACCAGAGACGCGCCTTTGGCTTGCAGTGCTTGGTAGTTGTTTACGATAAAAAGAGTCACGTCCGTGATAGAAGCAGAGAATGATTCTCCATTTTCCATGGTAATGTGTCTGTCGTCCAGATGCAGGCCACGCGCTCTAAAGATGAGTGTGGTGAAATCTAGCTGGGCTTTCCAATCCGCTATGATCGGTCTGCCTAGAAAATCATTGGCCCAATGATTCATTTCTCCCGCTACCTGCTCAGCAGCTTGCATAAAAGTGTCGTCTTTATGAATGGCCAGTTTCAAGTTGCGTTGATTGTCCAATGACATAGCATTGATCTGACCGAGTGCATCTTCGCCGTCGAACATCCAGCCATCTGCACCAGAGAGCAGGGCATAGGCTACATTTCTTATGCTGGATTCAAGTGTGGTATTAGGCTTGGCGGCAGGGCCTGTGCCTTGGATCCATTGCCGTTGCAAATCCTCAGGAATGGTACTGCATTCAAAATCTCCTAGTCTGATGTCTGCGACTCTCAGATGGTCTGGGCCGATGCAGGTTTCTTCGGGTAAAAAATCTAATAGTTGCTTGTTGGCAATTCGATTTACTCTTCTTTGATTTCTTTCTTCCATCAAAGCCTTTTGTTTGGCGTTGAGGGGAGCAAGTGCTTCGAGTGCTTGCAGAACCTCGTCAGTGTATATGTCCTGGTAGGCTAGCAGTCGTTCTGGTGTAATGTGTAGTTGTGACATAGTTGCGAATATTTCTTCAAATATATAAAAATATTCTAAAAGCGGAAATTCCGCCAATTAATTTATTTCCTTTTTTTAATCTATTTTAGCTTCATCAAAGAATTGAAAGGCGAATGATCAGCGACAACGACATTGTAAAACTTATCCTGGGCTTCAAAATCAAGCATTTGCGCTTGCAGCACAAGGTTTCTTATCAGGAGCTTTCTAAGCAGACGGGATTGTCTGTTTCTTATTTGAATGACATCGAAAAAGGAAAAAAATACCCCAAGCCGGATAAAATCAGTGCCTTGGCACAGGCTTTTCAGTTGGATTACGACGAACTAGTGAGCACCCGAGCCGACAAAAAACTGCGTCCGGTGATTGAGTTGCTTAACTCAGGGTTCTTTAAATTTTTCCCATTGGATGAGTTTGGTATCAGCCCGGACAAGTTGATCGATGTATTTAGCAATTCGCCTGACAGGATCAGTGCGTTCATTACCACCATCCTTAAAATGGTACGCAGTTATCAAATCGAGAAGGAGCATTTCTATCGGATTGCCCTGCGGTCGTATCAGGATATGCACGACAACTACTTTCCGGAATTGGAAGAAGCGGTTCAGCAATTCAAAAAGGAAATGAAGCTGAAGAACAAATTGCCTTATGGCTATGATTTGCTGGCTGACTTGTTGAGGCAACAATATGACATTACAATCGACCGGGTGAGCTTAAGTAAGAATAAGAAGCTTCGAAAATTCCGATCTTATTATCAAGCGGAAAAGAAGGTCTTATATATCAATGAAGGATTGTCTGAAGGACAGGAGTCCTTTATCCTTTCCAAGGAAATTGGATTCCAATATCTGAAACTGACCGAGCGATCTTATGAAACGCAGTTGAATAAAGAGGCTTCCTTTGATAAGCTCTTGAGCAATTTTAAGGCTTCGTACTTCGCAGCTGCTTTGTTGATGGATGCTGATGAGTTGGTGAAAGACATAGAACTCATCGCTAGGTCGACCACTTGGAAGCCGAGCCTAATTGGCAAACTTCTGCAGAAATATCAGGTGACTCCTGAGACGCTTTTGCAGCGATTTACGAACTTATTGCCTCACCATTTCAATATCCGGGATTTGTTTTTCATTCGACTTCAGAGTACTAATGATCTGATCAAATATGATATTACCAAAGAGCTTCATTTGTCTCAGTTACATAATCCGTATCACACGGAGTTAGATGAGCATTTGTGTCATCGCTGGGTGTCTATCAGTTCGATTAAAAATATTAGGAGCAAAAAGGAGGAGTTTCTGATCGATGCGCAGGTGTCAGAATATTGGCAAACCGATAGTTCGTACTTCTGTATTTCGGTGGCAGAGCCGGACAATTACAAAGGGGATGGTGCCGGCAGTATCACGTTGGGGCTCTTGATGACAGACGCTTTGAAAGGGACGTTTAATTTCATCAAAGATCCTGAGCTTAGAAAAAAGACGGTCCACACGACCTGCGAAAGGTGCTCTATTCCTGATTGTGATAACCGGGTAGCACCACCCACTTACACTCATCAAAAGGAAATGGAGGAGGAGTTGGAAAAAGAATTGAAAACTTTATAATATGCGCCTATGAAACTTGATAAAATCAAACAAGAGGTGATAGAAGTGGGTTTGATTACTCTGTATTTCTTCGTCTGTTTCGCCGTTTTTATGATCATCAAAAAACTGTTGTTGATCCAGTATCAGATTTCTTTTTATGGGTGGGCAACTACGATCGTTGGTGCGCTGGCTATGGGTAAGGTAGTGTTTCTCATTGACAAGTTACCCATGCATCGCTGGCTTCAAAAACTCAGGCCGATTCGGGAAATTACATTGAAAGCTTTGATCTATACAGGAATCACCATTGGTGTTTCAATTTTAGAAAAAACTGTTCATTTCTACCTGGATGAAGAGCCGATGGGGTGGAGTCAGCAATTATTTGGCGAAAGAAAAGTGGCGCTTTTTCTGGCTCATGGTATTTACCTCTACTTGTGCTTCGTGATCTTTTACTTTTTCCAATACCTCGATCGCCACATTGGCCGAGAGGTTTGGTTTGATAAACTGATGAAGAAAGGATAAGAAGGAGTTGTTTATCATTTCTTACTTGTCATAACCATTTCATATATCTATATCAGACCCCATTTCACTCTATTTTACTATAATACTTACAAAAGTGAAAAATAAAATTTGATTTTGTGATTATAATACTTACAATTGTGAATAAAATAATTTGCAATGGGTAATTATAAGTTAGGAAGTCTGGAAGAATTGGTCATATTGATTGTGGCGATGCGGTATGATTCGGCCTATTCTGTAGGGATAGTAGAAGAATATGAAAAGCAAACGGGCAAAAGCATCAACATCAGTGCAATCCACACTGTGCTATACCGGCTCGAAGAAAAGGGCTTTTTAAAGTCTAGGCTTGGAGAGGCATCTGGTCAAAGAGGGGGCAAGCGCAAGCGTTTATTTTATATCACCCCAATTGGCAAGAAAGCTATCGATGAGCAAGAGAGTATCCGCGAACAACTGAGAAGACAAATCCCTGAAATCGCATTCCAATGGAACAACTAGATCAAGATTTTCAGCCACCTAAATGGGCCTACCGCTTATTGAAATGGTATTGTCGCGAAGACAGATTCGAAGAGCTATCTGGTGATTTGGAGGAATTGTATCAAATCCGATGTGAGCGGGGAAATCGGTGGAAGGCCAACATGCACTACTGCTGGAATGTACTTCGCTGCTGCAAAGCATATGCAAGAAAAACAGATTATAAAATGAATACATCAGGCGCACTCATCAAATCCTTTTTCAAATTGACACTCCGGCATATGGCCAAAAACAAAGGCTATATTGCGCTCAATGTTTTTGGTCTCGGCTTTGCCCTGGCCTTCTGCATTGTTACCTATATGATCTATGGGTATAATCGGGAATTTGATGATGTGTATTCTGGAGAGAACATCTATCGAATCCATGCCATGCGACCAGGGGTGGAAGGTTTGGACCGATGGGAAATGTCTCCGTTGGCATTGGAGAAAGAGTTGCTCAGTGATCATTCAGGAGTAAAACACGCCGTCAGCTACTTGGCAGCGAACATTAGCATTGGAAAAGGTCGGCACTTCATTCCTTCTGCTTTGTCGTTTGCGTCACCGGATTTTTTGAAAGTATTTGATTTGCCGCTGAAATATGGCTCAAAAGAAAGTTTTGGTCAGCATGGAATTTTTCTGACAGAGGCTTACGCCTATAAACTTTTTGGAGACGAAATCCCCATAGGCAAAAACCTATCAGTGTACTACTATGGGCGAAAATTTCCTGACGTCGAAGTCTTAGGTGTTTTCGAAAGGATTCCCAACAACTCTAGTTTTGCTTTCGAAGGATTACTCAATATCGTAAGCTTGCTGACCTATTTTGAACTGGACCGTTCTGATTGGAAAGTTGATCATTTTCAGTTCGGTCAATATGTGCAACTCAACCGCATAGACCAAAAAGAAGATGTAGAAGCATTTATGCAGCAATACCTCGAACCATACAATGCTGCAAATCCGCACAAAGAAATTGAGCAATTTGAGTTGACACCTCTACACGATCCACGCGCTGAAACCACCATCGCCTACACCAACATGCCTATTGAAGATGATGCCTTTTTGATCTTTTTAGTGATGTCGATATTGATTCTGGCTGTGGCCTGCTTCAACCTGGCCAATACCAACGTGGCTTTGATATCCAGTCGGATAAAGGAAATCGGTGTTCGCAAAACTATTGGCTCCTCCAGTAGGATGATTTTTGTGCAATTCATCTTCGAAACTTTGATGGTTATGATATTGGCCTTTGTGTTTTCTCTGACGCTCACGAATATCATAAGCGAAGAAATTTTAAGCATGCGGAATCAAAAGTTTCTTTTGACTGATTTGGATATCACAGGTGTGTTGTTTTTTGTGATCATTTTTATGTTGCTAGTTACAATGATCACAGGGTTGGTTCCGGCCTTGTATGCGCATAGATTCAAACCAGTCACAATCCTCAATCATCGAATGACAGCAAAGGGATTTGGCATTACGCATTATATGCTGGCCATTTTTCAATACAGTTTGTCAATTGCGATATTGTTATCCGGCCTTACTTTTATGCAAAATGGCGACTTTCTGAAAGCACAGGATTTTGGTTATGATACAGAGAATTTGCTTGTCATCCGTGTGAAGGATGGCAGCGAATATGTTCAACTTAAAACGGTGCTCGATGAAAAATTGTACACTAAAGAAACCTTCGGGTCCTATCATTACCTAGTGGGTTATAGCCACGATGCACAGATAAAAGTGGATGACTTAGACACTGAGGTAAGCAACTACAAAGTAGCCGGAACATTTTTACAAAAAATGGGAGTCACTTTCGCTGAGGGCAGGGATTTTATGGATGGTAGTGAAAAGGATGTCACCGATCACCTCATCGTCAATCAATATTTCGCGGATCAATATTTTCAGGGAGATGCGTTGCATAAGCAGATAATAGTAGACGGAGAAGAAAAAACCATCATAGGGGTGATCAACAACTTTAGAGATGATGTGTTGTACAGCGACTATGTACCTACTTTGCTAATTTTTACAGCGGTAGGGGAAATGGATAAGGATCATTTATTTCTGCGTACTAATGGAGAGCCACTTCAAGACGTACAGATGGCCGTAGAAGAAATTTGGATTGATTTATTTGATCGACCGATGGTGTCTCATTGGCAGCATGAATATGCCTATTCAGAAATGATCGAAACATCCGATCAGATGGGTAAAATTTTTATGTGGCTGTCTATTATTGCTTTTGTCTTGAGCATTGTCAGTATCATGGCGATGGCTGCTTTGCATGTCAACAGAAAAACCAAAGAAATCTGCATTAGAAAAGTTCTTGGGGCCAATGCCAGACAAATCCTTTCCTTTGTGAATCGTCCATTTGTGAAGATTCTAGCTGCGTCTTTTGTGCTGGGTATTTCGATGGGTTATTTCCTGCCGGATGCGATCTTGTCAACCATCTATTATCAATACATCGAAGTCTCATGGCTGCAAAGCGCCTGGATTGGATTGGGCATTGTGTCCCTCGCACTTTTCATTGTTTATATTACGGTGCTACGACCCGTACGGGCAAATCCAGCGGATGGGTTGAGGACGGAGTAGGGGAATTGCAGAAGGCTCGAAAGTTACTTCCGAACTAGGAGATTTGTAGGTGACAACACCTACAAAGGCGATTGCCATTACTAAAGAGATTGTTAGGTTTGATTATTTTAAGCGTATGGTGTTCCTAGTACGTGAAATACTAAATCAAACGCAATATGTGATAATATGGCAACCAATAGTCCTCGTTTCCAAAATATCCATCCAAATGTAGTACCCGTAATTAAATTTCCAATCATGGATACGCCGATCGTGAACGGTGTTAGCTCTACAAAGTTCTTGGATAATGGCAAATGCATGAGTCCAAAAAATAATGCAGAAATTATTATACCCGTCCATACCATTTTTTTCGATGGAAAGTCTGACGCATTAAAAAATTGGATTCCTGTTATGATCAAGGACATTAATCCAAGCCTAAAAATTATCTCTTCGGTTATTCCAGCTGAGAAAGAGACCAGTGCGTAAAAAGATTTAGATGGTCGCGAAAGCTTATGTGGAACGGGATAAAATTCTTTCTGGATTTCAAATAACCCTAGTAGGGCAACTGCAATTATAACAGCCAAACAAACACTTGACCAAATGGCCTCTTTTCTAATTATTTGATACATCGACTTTTTCGAAAAAAAACCTGACAATTAATGGTGCTCCCAAATTCGATCTTGATGAAATCCATAAGCCAATAAAAACTATAAAGACCCCAGTAATTAGACTGCTTATTCCAATAGTTGTAAAGTCAGAGAAAATCGATTCATTCAATTTTATTCCCGTCTCGCCAGCCTCAATGTTTAATCTTTTTACCTCCCTGCTGAATGGAATATTAAGAATTGCCCCCAAGATAAATAGGAGTAGGACAGTTAATGAAACTTGCCATCTATATTTTTTTGCTTCGTCCTTGTCTCGAATTACCGATGATTTTAATAGGTTTTTCAATTAACTATAAATGTTAAAAGTGAAATGAGTGTATAAGCTATTTGTCTAATGTTCTAAACCTCTCCTGCGGATTATCCGCCCAAAAACCAGCAATGGTGAGTAGTAGGAAAATACCAAAACACAACCATCCTGCCGCACTGTAAGAGTTCGTACGCGCTAGTGATTCACTAAATACAATTGGCCCAATAGAACTTCCTAATACTACAAAGGTCATCGCCCTACCTGAAATGGCGCCAAGATATCTTGTTCCATAAAATCGTGGCCAAACCACAGAAAGGAATACCCCATAGAGTCCAAGCAAAATACCATTACCAGTAATCATCACGTGCATCATCCATGGCCATTGATCGAGGTAGATTAGTCCTATGGTAGCGATGAGCGATCCAATACCAGATACATAAAGCAAATACTTCAATTTGATGTAGTCACTCAGACTACTTACGGATAGGGTTACAATAACGGCGATGACCGACGAAGGAACAAATATTGATACGGCTGTGGCTCTGGAGTAATTGGCTGTTTCAAATAAGGATACGACGTTGAAAGTAAAACCTGTCCAATAGAAAGCTTGGGTAGCCAGCATCATGGCAAATACCCAGAAAGGAAAACTCCTCATGGTTTCCTTTAGGTTGAATTGTTTGACTACTGGAAAACGATTGGCTCTAGACTTCTTTTCTTTGTAATCTCCATCAGGCTTCAATCCACTCTTTTCTGGGTCATCTCTAAACAGAAATAAAACAATCAAAGGAAAACCTAGTCCGGCGATAATGGCTATAATCAACCAAGCATCCTTCCATCCATAGTCTAAAATGAGCATTTCGAAAAAGACCGGAGCAGCTGAAAAAGTCAATGAAGTCACCACATTGGAAAACCCCATGGCAAAGCCTCTTCGCTTTTCAAACCACTTCATCATCATGTTTCTGGAGACAAGCGTCAAAGCCCCCTGACCGGTAAATCGCAGAGATGCAAAACCAATATACATAATCAGGAAGTTGCCCACCTGGCCTTCAAGAAAACTAGGCAAGTAGTCTTGTATCACATCCGATTTACTCATGAAAACCAAAGTGACTGCCATACCCAATGCCGCCAAAATGGCAATGGGGCGTACGCCATGTCGATCATACTTCATACCCACCCAGGTAAGCATAGAAGCGCTGGTGACCGTGCCACACATATAAGCAAATCCCAATTCACTTCTACTCATACCTAGCGCTTCAATGAGGCTATCCGTAAAAGTGGATACACCCATGGTCTGACCGGGAATACTCATGCATATACCCAAAGTCCCTAAGACAATGATGGCCCACCCGTAATAAAAAGGTGTTTTTGCAGGATGAAAGGGCCAGTTGGCGAAGGGTGTGTTTTTAAACATAAGGGTGTATATACGGAAGGGTATAAAAAAAGACTCCTTCAAAAATCTTTAATACGTCATCACGAGTGAAACGAAGTGATCTTAATCTTAGGTACGGTACTAAAAATAAGATTGCTTCAGACTTCGCGTCCCGCACCGTTCGCAATGACGGACAATTTTTGAAGGAGTCTAAGTTTTAATTCTGTTTTTTACAAGTGCACCGCTTCACCGTAAGCATCTTCCACTGCATCTTTAATGGCTTCAGACATAGTAGGGTGAGGGTGAACTGCTTTCATGATTTCATGTCCAGTAGTTTCTAGTTTTCTGGCTACTACGGCTTCGGCAATCATCTCAGTTACGTTTGCACCGATCAGGTGACAACCCAACCATTCGCCGTACTTGGCATCGAAGATCACTTTCACGAATCCTTCGGCATTACCACCAGCTTGCGCTTTACCTGAAGCCGAGAATGGGAATTTACCCACTTTGATTTCATAACCTGCTTCTTTAGCGGCTTTCTCAGTCATGCCTACAGAAGCAATTTCTGGCGAACAGTAAGTACAGCCTGGGATGTTACCATAGTCTAGTGGCTCTGGAGATTCTCCACATATTTTCTCTGCACAAATAATAGCCTCAGCAGATGCTACGTGAGCCAAAGCTGGGCCGTGTACGATATCACCGATGGCGTAGATGCCTGGGATGTTGGTCTTGTAGTAATCATCTACCAAGATTTTGCCTTTGTCGGTCATCACACCTACATCTTCAAGGCCAATGCCTTCGATGTTGGAAGAAACACCAACTGCTGAAAGCACGATATCTGCATCGATCACTTCTTCGCCTTTTTTGGTTTTTACAGTCACCTTGCAAGTTTTGCCTTTGGTGTCTACAGAAGTTACCTCAGACCCAGTCATGATTTTCAGGCCTGATTTTTTGAATGATCTGGCCAACTGCTTAGAAATATCTTCGTCTTCTACTGGCACTACATTTGGCAAGTACTCTACGATGGTCACTTCGGTACCAATCGAGTGGTAGAAGTAAGCAAACTCAACGCCGATAGCACCAGAACCTACAATGACCATTTTCTTTGGTTGCTTGGGCAAGTTCATGGCTTCTCTGTATCCAATGATCTTTTTGCCATCGATGGGCAAGTTTGGCAATTCTCTTGAACGTCCACCAGTCGCCACGATGATGTTGTCGGCTGTATAGTTTTCTGACTTACCTTTGTCGTCAGTCACGACTACGGTTTTGTTGGCAGCCAACTTACCGAAACCTAACAGTTGATCGATCTTATTTTTCTTGAAAAGGAATCGGATGCCCTTGCTCATGCCATCGGCTACGCCTCGGCTTCTTTTTACCATGCCAGAGAAATCCGCTTTGGCATCTTTCACGCTGATTCCATAGTCCTCTGCATGAGATAGGTATTCAAATACCTGTGCACTTTTAAGTAGGGCTTTGGTAGGAATGCATCCCCAGTTGAGACAGATGCCACCGATTTCAGCCTTTTCTACTACTGCTACTTTTTTTCCTAATTGAGATGCTCTGATCGCTGCAACGTAACCACCTGGTCCGCTACCGATCACTATAAGATCATATTTGTTTGCCATAATTTTTTCTTTGTGGATAATAAGTTGGCTTGCCCGTCAGCCTCAAAAAACTAGCGCAAATTTAATCTTTTGGTTTAGAGAAAAAAACTTATTTGCAAAGTCGGAAGCTAGGAGTCGGAAGTCAGAAGTAGCAACGTAGTTTTTGTAAAGGAATTCTGACTTCGGACTTCCAGCTTCTAGCTCACTCCATCCATTCAAAAGCACTTCTGTACGCATCGATCTCATTGATGTAGTCGAGAAATTTTTCATAAAACGGATGTTGTCCGATGGTGGCGCTATCGCCGATGACTACCAGTTTTTTTCTGGCTCGTGTTAAAGCCACATTCATCCTTCGGGTATCTGATAGAAATCCAATCTCACCATTTTCATTGGAGCGAACCAAGCTAATGTATATCACATCTCTTTCCTGACCCTGAAAGGAATCAATGGTATTTACGGCAAGTTTGTTGGCCATTGATTCTTCTAATTCCATCGCTGCCAGTTGCTCCTGCATATTCACTACCTGTGCCTTGTAGGGAGAGATGATGCCTACACTGGTCAGTTCGTCGGCCTTTTCCATGGCATCGAGTGACATGAGGTAGTTGGTCAGATGCTTGAATAATAAATCAGCTTCCTCTTTGTTGAATGAGCTTCTGGTTTCAGGGTCGACCTCTTCAAAGTATCCGCATCCTGCGGTATCGATAAATTCAACGGTTTGATCTTCCGAGAATACCTTCCAGTTTTTCACCATTTCATTGGCCATGAGCTGATCTTTATAGAATAACCGGCTGCTAAAATTCATGATGTCTTCATGCATACGGTATTGCTCTTGTAGCATGGTGTCTGCCTGATTCCGTTGGATGGCCTTTTCAAAGAGTGTCACTTCCAGTCCTGCCTTGGCAGCTTCAAAAGACTTGATGGTAGGAGGGAGTTGGCAATGATCTCCGGCAAAAATCACTCGGTTAGATTTTAGAATGGGAATCCATGAGGCCGGCTCTAAAGCTTGCGCGGCTTCATCGATAAATACCGTTTCGAAGGTCATGCCTTTCAGCATCTGATTATTGGCTCCGACAAGGGTACAGGCTATGACTTGAGATTGGCTGATGATATCATTGACAATGTAATAGTTGAGATGCTCGGCTTGGGCTTTGAGCGCTCTGGCTTCATCGCGAAGTGCTTTGCGTTGCTTTTTCTCCGCATGTCCAAAATTGCGTTTAAACTTACCGGCCATGGCAAAGTATTCATCTGACTGTTTGCGCAGTGCTTTCAGGTCTTTGAAATCTTTGTGGTTCGCGATTTTAGCATCAAGTGTCTTACTTAAGATTTCTTCTGTAACTCTGGCTGGATGACCAATACGGAGCACTTCCACTTTTTGCTCACCTAATTTTTCTGCTAACAAATCAACGGCTGCATTGCTTGGTGCACAGACGAGCACTTGATCTTCGGATTTGAGCCTTTCCAAAATAGCTTGAACTACTGTGGTCGTTTTGCCAGTACCGGGAGGGCCATGAATAATGGCGATGTCTTGTGCATTGTGAATTTGGTGCAAAGCCGCATTTTGGCTGTCGTTTAATCCCAGGTCGCGAATGGTCTCGTGGTTGGTGAATTGGGCAGCTTGATCACCCAAAAGTATTTTCTTGAATGCAATGATTCGATCTTCTTTGGTATTGAGCAGCGCAGTCAATGTGCGCTCCATTTCGCGATAAGCATTCTCATCAAAGAGCAATTGTACACCTAGTTGTCCATGGTGCAACCAGGCAGGAAGCTCATCCACATTCATGGTAATGTGCATGTGGGATTTTGTCACATTATTGACTACGCCATTGACGGCATCTTCATAGTCGCCATTTCCTCCGGCAGCGGAGAAAAGACTAATGAGTTTGCCGGACTGAAAGAGATGAGCATCGGTATGCTCTGGTGGCCGCGAAATTTTGACAATCAGCCTTTCGCCAGCGTCATACTTGGTTTTTTCCAGATTAATGGGATACCAGCAAACGCCTTGTTTTCTGCGCTCCTTCAGGGACGTGCCAGCCATTTTTTGGCGGTATTGCTGCAAGTCAGCCTCTTTCTCTTTTTTGATAAGGATGTGGAGGTTCTTAATTTCTTCTTGAATGTCTTTCTTCGGCATCTGAAATGAGTTGATGGCGAAGATAGGTTAATCTCAAGTCCAGATTATAAACATCCTGTAAATGTTACATCTAGATAATCACTCATTTCAGTCCCGTCATTGGTGGTTGCCGTTACACGTACCGTTCCGGTACTGTTAAAGTCAAGCATTCCTTCAGAAGAAATAGTGGCAGTTTCTTCATCATCAATGCTCCAGGTTACGGATTCGTCAGATACATTTTCAGGGGCAATTGAGGTTTTGAGTTGCATAGAAAGCGTACAATCATTTGGCCCTGAAACAAATTTCTTCTCAGGGAACGGGATGTCGTCAGAATCAACTATTTCTATATTGGTTGCAAGAATTGGATTTACTGTAATACTGGCTGTACCAGATATGTCTGTTTCGATAGCTGCTGTTGCCTTCACTACAATATCAAAAGTCTCTGGAGCTATTCCTGTCACTAATCCAGTCTCTGAAACAGAGGCGTAATCATTCGGGTTTGCATCTGGAAAACCCGAAGCAAAGTCTATAGACCAAGTCACATTTTTATTGCTAGCATTTTCGGGAAGTATGGTTGCTGTCATTTGTTCTGTGCCTTCCACATCAATCGTAATTGACGAAGGATCTAGTGTGATACTCGTAACGTCTACATAAGTAATTTCAACAGGTAGTTCGTCAGAGAATTCTCCTTCAAACGTAGTGGCAACGGCAATTAGCCCACATCCATCACAAGGGTTTTTGCTTGTAATGACGCCAGTTCCGGAGTCAATCTCGGCATAATAATCCACGTCTACGGGTACACGAATAGGAACAGGGATTTCCTCATTGCGAATGCGGCCTGATTGGTCAAGATACAACGACCAAATGACGGTTTGATTGGTAGCGTTGGACGGCTCTACTGTGGCTGCCAGCTGGTAGGTTGTACTGCCGGCAATGGAGATGGGGTCATTGTCTATTTTGACACCTGTTACCGCAATGTTTGTTATGGAAACATCGACACTAGCTGTAAATTCACCATCTTTTGTTTTGGCCGTTACCACTACGTCGCCAGCCGCTATTGCAGTCACTAGACCGGTTTCACTCACTGTGGCAATGTCGGTAGGTTCATCTTCACTTGACTTCGACCCGGACGGAAAGGCTACTGACCAGGTGATGTCTTTTTCAGTTGCATCTTCTGGTGAAATCGTGGCGACAAGTTGTAAGGTTTCCCCAACTTTTAGATTGGCCTCTGATTCGTCAAGGACTACACCCGTTACTGCAATTATATTGGCTATCACCTCTACTTCAATTGAAGCAGTGAGCCCTGAATTGGCTTCGGTGGCCGTAACAGTTGTAGTGCCTACTTTTTCTGCGGTAAGTATATGGCCTGATACGCTCACTACAGAGGCATCTGAGGAGGAAAAGGATATTTCTGCCTGATCGGCATCGCTTCCGGTCACTTCAATGGCAGTAGTCAGGTCATAAGTGAATCCTTCGGTGACAGTTACCTTGTCGCCATCAAATTGGATATCCGTAATGTCTATTTCAGGATCATCTTCTGTACATCTGAAGAGAAGAGTGCACAAGAAAATAGCACTCAAAAGGAGAGAATTTGGCTTCATCATGGGAGTGGGTGGTTTGCTTCATTGTATAATTTAATGATTTTCTATCAATTATTTGAGAATATCAGGTTTGAATTATACGGATGTCGCCAAAAGTGAATCAATCTATTGGTTTGGAGAATTCAGCAAAACATCAAAATTATGTACTAAAATGACTTTGGCATTTGATGATTTAGATTAGATTTAGTTTGATATGCAAAAATATTTTAGCGCGATTGCCTTAGTTGTATTGTTATTTGCCTCTTCTATTTTATGCGCTCAAGTTCAGGACTCCTCGAGTTATAAAAAATATGATAATTGGAGTATTCGAGTGAGTCCTTTTTTTTGGTATATAGGAATAGAAGGTCAAATCAGTGTGCCTCCAGAACCGTCAAATTTCCCTGAAATTGACCCAACTATAGACATTGATCTGAGTTTTAATGAGCTTTCTCATTCCATCAAATTTGCCATGATGATTTCTGGAGATTACCGAGGAAAGTGGCTGGTAAGTAAGTTTAATTTTATGTCATTAATACTTGACACAGATGCTGTTACTCCGTATGATATTTTACTCAGAGATGTCAATTTAAAACTTCACTATTTCAGTGGCGATGCTGCGGTAGGTTATTTATTTATGGATAGAAAGAATCTGGATATGGAAGGATTTGTGGGTGTGAAAATCGCGAGTGTTAAGGCAAATGTGAAAGGGACTGTATTAGTTTTTCCTATGAAAGGCGAAAGGCATACTTTGTGGATTGATCCTATGATCGCCTATCGAGTACGGTATTTTCCACTCAAGAGATTAGAACTTATGGGATACGCAGACTATGGCTTGCGCTTCTGGCAGTATCAATCTTACCAGCTCAATTCAGAAACAATTTTTCATTTTTCAAAATTGTTTTATTTGTCTTTGGGGTATAGAGTCTGGGGAATGAAAACTGATATCGAGGATGCTTCTTATTCAGGAAGGTTAAAAGGATGGATTTCTAGAATTGGCTTTCAATTCTAGTTAGATAAAGAATTTAAGCAAGTCGGTGATTTTATCCAGTGAATGAAAATTTTCGTGATCGATCTCTCGGTCTACATGCTCATGCGCCCAGGTGACATGATAGGGGATATGAAAAGCCGTGCCACCTAACTCCAATACGGGGAGGACATCAGATTTAAGGGAGTTGCCAATCATAACGAATTGGTCAGGTTCAATTTCTAATCTTCGTAATAGTTTTTCATAGTCCAATTCCTTTTTCTCAGACATAATTTCGATATGATGGAAGTATTTGCCTAAGCCAGATTTGGTCAGTTTTCGATGTTGATCAAGTAGATCGCCCTTTGTTGCCAAAACCAATTTGTATCGGCCATGTAAAGCTTGAAGTACACTTTCCACTTCATTGATCAGTTCTACTGGCATCTGAAGTAACTCTTTGCCATAGGTGATGATTTTTTCGATGTCTTGAACTTTGATCGTACCGTCGGAGATTTGCATAGCGCTCTCGATCATAGATAGGGTGAAGGCCTTGATGCCGTATCCATATAAATCGAGATTCTGCATTTCTACCCGAAAGAGTTCTTTGGCCAAACTATGCTCGGGCATATACCCTTCGAGTAAAGCGTAAAACTTCTTTTCGGTTTCTCTAAAGTAGGACTCATTGTGCCAAAGGGTATCATCGGCATCGAAGGCTATGATTTTGGTGTTCATAGGTGAAAGATAATAACTGAATAGGCATAAAAAAAGACCAGCCGGAGACTGGTCTTTTTTTAAATTTTATTCATTTATGCTTTAACAGCCATTGTAGTTTATTACAATGTCAATAGAATCGCTTGCTCCGGCTCCGTCATTAGCTTCTACCGTTACTTTAATTGTCGTATTTAAAGGGAAAGGAGCATTTGGCCCTAACTCGATTACACCATTTTTATCTATAGGTAATATATCAGGACTTTCTGAACTCCAGGTCACTGAGGAATTGTAGGGGAATGTAGCACTTATGCTTACTCCTAAATCATATGATCCGCAACCATTAAAGTTGATTGAACTTACTGGTTCACCAGTATTATCTAAAATATCTAAAGATTCTACTGGGTTGATTACATCGAATTCAACTGTGGCCGGATCTACCAAATCGGGATGATGAGCTCTTACAATTAGATTGTTATTGCAGTCGTCAAAGAAGGAATTCAGCCCAGTGAGTGAGCCATTTTCATCAACCGTGGCATAGGTGTCGAAATCAATTGAACTCAACCCACAAAGATCAGGAACACCGGTGTGAGATATATCCCATGAACTAACCGTTTTGTCAGTCGCGTTTTCTGGAAGTATCGTGAAATTTATTTGGCGAGTATTTCCTTTGATAATCTCAAATAGTTCATTGGGATCAAGTGTGATACTGGTCACAGGAATATATTTAATCGTGACGCTGATATAGCTGGATACCTCACCATCTTTTGATGTTACTCGTGCGATAAATGCGCATTCATCACATCTTTCTTTCGCTTTTAGCAATCCATCTTGAGAAATTTCTAAATAGTAATCTACAGTAGGAGATGCAATTTGTGTTCTGCCGGCTTCGGCATCGAAATCCACCGACCAGGTTACGTCTTTTATGGTTGCATTATCAGGAATTATGGTCGCTGTGAGTTGAACTGTTTCATTTACATTGACCGTTGCACTTTCTGGTGAAATGGTAATTTGTGTCACCGCGATATTGGTGACTGAGATTGATACACTGGCGGTAAACTCGCCATCTTTGGTTTTGGCTGTAACTACTACATCACCTGCAGAGAGTGCTTTCACCAATCCTTGATCGGATACGGTAGCAATAGCTGATGGGCTGTCCTCTGTATTTTTAGAGCCAGAAGGAAAGGTCACGCTCCAAATGATTCCTTTTTCAGTGGCGTCCTCAGGGGCAATGGTAGCTGTCAGCTGTAGCTCGTCGCCCACTTTTAAATCGGCTTCAGTTTGGTTTAGGGATACGCCTGTTACATCTACTTCTTTGGCCACGACCTCCACATTCACAGTGGCGGTCAATTCGGAATTGGCTTCAGTTGCCGTCAAGGTGGTATTGCCTGCTTTTACTGCAGTCAGTGTAAATCCATCTACAGAGACAATAGTGGCATCTCCGGATGTGAAAGATATTTGTGCCTGATCGGCATCCGCTCCAGATACAGTGAGGACTGTATCTAAATCAACGGTGAAACCTTCTGTAACAGTTACTTTTTCTCCATCAAATTTGATGTCTGTAATGTCAACCTCAGGTTCGTCTTCCGTACAGCCAAAAACGATGACTGTAGCTAATAAAATGCTGGTTAATAATGTTTTTAATTGCTTCATGAGTAATAAGGTGAATTTGATTTATTGCACAATTTAAAGTTACGTTTGATATATAAGAAGATTAATCGACGATATTAGGCTAAAAGTCGATGATGACGACATTACCATCGACCATTGCTTATTGGGGTTTATCCGTTTTTTTAAAAAAAAATCAACAAAATCCAATTTTCTAAAAATGCACTGACATAGGGCTGTCAGTGAGGGGTGTTTCATTTGTATCAAATCAAATTCAAAATTTAAACTTTATACAAATGACCGATCAAGTGACAGAGTTGGTGATTTACAAAATCAAACCTCACCAGGTGGAGAATTACCAAACTAAAATCATTCATCATTTCAGGGAACTGGTAAAAAGTTTTGATGGAATGCTAAACTATCAGACCTATCATGCAGTAAAGGAGGAGGGTCTGTTTGTAGACCAAGTGGAATGGAAGAATCTGGAATGCGCAGAATTCGCCGCTGAAAAAGTAAAAGAAATGCAGCAAGAAGAGCTATATGCGCCATACCTCTCTGCTTTCGAAGAAGTCAAATTTTTCCTACACGTAAAACAAGTAGCCTAATGGAAAAGATCAATTTAATCAAAGAATATCCTAC
The DNA here is from genome assembly GCF_033344935.1 of Reichenbachiella sp. Classification (NCBI taxonomy): domain Bacteria; kingdom Pseudomonadati; phylum Bacteroidota; class Cytophagia; order Cytophagales; family Reichenbachiellaceae; genus Reichenbachiella; species Reichenbachiella sp. Next base: position 1,712,594 of record NZ_JAWPMM010000001.1, read on the forward strand.
CTATTATAAAGCAAATAGTCAGCCGGTAGAATTGGATATCGAGCCTATCAACTGCCTAACAATTAGTGGCATCGGAGCGCCGGATGGAGAAGCATTTCAAAGTAGTATTGGGGCTTTGTATGCGGTGGCATATACGGTGAAGAAGTATTGTAAATCTGATCAAAATGATTTCGTAGTCCCTAAGTTGGAGGCTTTTTGGTGGGTCGAGGAGGAATTGATTTTTGAGGAAACCCCGCAGTCCGATTGGCATTGGCAGCTGATGATTCGTATGCCTGAGTTTGTGTCTAATGATCATGTAGACCAAGCCGTAGAGGAGGTGATCAAAATGAAGAAGTTAATTCTAGCTAACGAAGTACAATTAAAGCCGATTCATGAAGGAAAAAGTGTGCAGGTATTGCATAGAGGCTCATATTATGAGGAAGCTCCGAGTATCAACAAGATCATGGAGTATATCAAAATGAATGGATTAGAGATGAATGGACATCATCATGAGATTTATATTTCTGATCCTACCAGAACTGCTGAAGAAAAATTGAAAACAATTATTCGCTACGCCGTTAAATAGAGCTGACCAGTTCTGCCGTCATCACGAGGGAATCGAAGCGATCTCATACTCTACAAGGAAGGTCGAGATTGCTTCGCCTGTTAGGCTCGCGATGATGGTAGTATTTCAACTTTAAACTTACAATTCCAAATGCCTGAACCGCTTAAAAACGAATACAACGAAACTTTCGTCAATAAACTGGGTGATTTGCTTGCGGAAAGAGACGAATCATTTAACCTCGATGGTTTTGTCTGCTCCATAATCAATGACAACTGGGAAGATCGAGAACTCAAAGCCCGTATGCGCCATATCACGAACATGGTGCATGCGCATTCTTCGCTTGATTATCCTGATCAGCTAAAAATCATGACTGATATATCATCTCACTTTGGTGGCCTGGCTGGTATGACCTTTCCCGATTACGTAGAAGTTTATGGGTTGGACCACCTGAAGGAGTCGATGGATGCCCTGAAGGAAATGACCAAATACTCGTCATCAGAATTTGCCATTCGCCCTTTTATTGTAAAATATGAAAAGGAGGTAATGCGATCCATGCTTGATTGGAGCCAGGATGAAAATGAGCATGTGAGGCGGTTGGCCTCAGAAGGATGTCGCTCCAGACTGCCTTGGGCCATGGCCTTGCCGGCTTTCAAGAAAGATCCAGGACTGATACTACCCATTTTGAAAAATCTCAAAGCCGATGATTCTTTGTACGTACGTAAGAGTGTGGCCAACAATATCAATGACATCACTAAGGATAATCCTGAGGTGGCATTGGCGCTTTGTGAAAAATGGTATGGAAAGAATCCGAATACCAACTGGATCGTTAAACATGGCTTGAGAACGCTATTGAAGAATGGTAATGAAAGGGCTTTGCAAATTATTGGTTTTGATGACAAGGCCAGGTTTGAAGTGGAAGCGCTTCAATTGTCCGAACAAAAAGTAAAAATTGGCGATAGCTTTAGTTTTGAATTTCAAATTTCCAATAAGGAGCCGAAACAAGCTTTTGCGAAAGTGGGTTTCGTAGTATCCTACCAAAAAGCCAATGGCTCTTTGTCTGATAAGATATTTCACGTCACCGAAAAGGAATTTGCTTCGGTGGATTCGACCACTTTTAATAAGAAACTATCCTTTAAAGACCTAACCACACGAAAACATCATCCAGGTTTGCATAAGATTGGGGTTCTGGTGAACGGGAAGAAGCTCGCTGAGGAGGAATTTGAATTGTACTAATAACTAACTTTTGATGATGACTAAACTTAGACTTTACCTCACGATCAACTATGCCTTCTCAGCATTCAGCGGCACAACTATGCTATTGTTTTCGGAGCAACTCAACCAAATTTTTCACTTTTCTGATCCTTTACTGTTTCCGATTATCGGGGCGAATCTTCTGGTATTTGCGGTGTTTGTTTTTTATGTCACAGGTTGGCAAATAGAAAAATCTGGGCTCGTAAAATTGATCAGTTTGATGGATGCTGGTTGGGTAGTGGGCAGTGTATTTTTACTTCTTTTCGGTCCTTTTGGGATTAGTCCAATCGGCCTTTGGATCATTGGAATTGTAGCCGTTTGGATTGGCTTTTTGGGATACAAACAGTATTCAAATTTGTGAGACTCATGAGGGTAGTTTGTATGTCATAAAGCTTAGAGTTATTATCTGTAGATCTATTGAAGAATAATGATTTCTTGATGCATTGATAGGGATTTTAATGTTTAGCTTTTTCTGTTCCAATATTTCACATTTTATTACATTAGTCAATTACAAACTATAATTGATTAATGGAAAATATTCGAGAATGGTTAATAGCTAAGATTGCTGAAGAAGCTGAAGTTGATAAGGGTACCGTAGATTGCCATATGGATTTTGAAGACTTTGACCTTGATTCTTTGGCCTTAGTTTCTTTGTCCTACGATCTAGAGAGCTTTTTGAATAAAGAAATAAGTCCTACCGTATTTTCGGAGTATAACACGATTGACAAGTTAACTACATGGTTGGAAAGTCAAAAATAGTTTGGAACCCACATACTTCTGGGTACTTTGATAATCCATATGATCATCTCAAGGCTTGTAGAGAGGAAAACCCAATCCATAGAATTTTAAATGACGCGTGGATATTTTTGAGATATTCTGATGTTAGTCAAACGCTGTCATCACAAGATTTTATGGTTTCGGAGTTCAGTCAATTTCTTAAAGAGAAGGAACCTTACATATTTAAACACTCCGACACTTGCCCTTACCTTTCGAAAGGCACAAAAATGTGGACGATGTATTTGAACGATGAGGTTCATAAAAATGCACGTATTGGAATGACTAAATCACTAAACTTAAATCAGCTCGATGAAGTGATGGCCAATGCAGTGGACGAGATAAATGAAAAGCACCAGCTTAAATCGAGTTTTGATCTGGTTTCCTATTGTGGTGAATTTATCTATTTAATCCTAAAGTGGATTTTGGGAATTAGAGATTTAGGAAGCTTTGAGACAATCAAAACATACTCGAATATGCTGGCTCGAGTTCAGGATATTTATGTCCCAAAGCAACTGTATCAAAAGATAAATGAATGGTTCCTCTCTGGTAAAAACATTTTTACAGAATCTGAGTTTAGACAAAACTTAGTCAATTATTCTACGAAGTCGGGTATAAATTATACTGAGGACGAAATTTATTCCATTACCAGCTTGGTTTTAATGGCGGCCTTCGAAACTTCGAAAGACAATCTATCTGTAGCGTTGTGGGAAATAATGAAAAGTGAAGAAATACAGAATCATGTCGAGACTTGCTCTAAAAAAGAATTAAACCTCTTAATTGAAGAGCTATTTCGCTTTTCATCCCCTTTGCAATATACCATTCGAGTGAATAAGAATTCTTTGGAGACGGAATCAGGAATAATATCAGCCAACTCGAAAATTTATCTCTCATTAGCTAGTGCAAATCATGATGATACAGTATTTGCAAATCCAGACAAAATTGTTGCGGGCAGAACACCAAATGATCACCTGGCTTTTGGAAAAGGTTTGCACTTCTGTCTAGGTGCAACAATAGCTCGATTGGAGCTCAGGTATTGTCTTAAACCTATGGTGCATTTATTAAAGCAATATAAAGTAGAAGGTTCACCAGATTGGTCCAAACAGATTTTTATGAGGACTATGAATTCCGCGAAGATCTCAAAGAACAAGTAATATGGTTGGAGCCAATTTTCTATTTGTAGCAGTTTTCGTAATTGTAACAGCCTCTTTAATAAGGCTTGTGAAACAACCTCATAGATGGAAAGTGCTTTTAGCAACTAGTTCAATTTCATATTACTTGCTAATTGGAAATTCAGTTCTGGTTGTACTGTCTCTCGCTGTTATTAGTTATTGGGCAAGTTTCACAATTTCAAAAAAGACTAGAATTAGTTTTTCGCAAGTGATTGTCATTCTTTTAGCACCTTTAATCATTTATAAATGTGTAACTCCAACTAATCATTTTGTCGAATATGGCATAGATACTTTAGGAGGGGGGGATTCCACCGAATGGGTTTCCTTTTTTGAAATACTAGGGCTGTCTTACATTACATTTAATGCTATTAGTTATTTAGTTGATATTAAAAGAGGCTATGTCGAAGTGCAAAAAAATTTCTGTCTCTTATTGCTCTATTTAATTTATTTGCCAGCTGTCTTTTCGGGACCACTTCACAGAGCTAAGTACTTATTTTCAGAATTTCAAAAAATTGAGGTTAATGATAAAAATGTTTCTTGTGGGCTGCGTCTAATACTTTGGGGAATATTTAAGAATGTAGTATTAGCTCAGACTATATATGATTTATTGATACAATTAAATAAAACTGAAATCGCAGGGGCTTATTATTTGATTGTTGGGTTTATGTTCTTCCTCTATCTCTATTGCAACTTCAGCTCGTTTATTGATTTTTTTCAAGGAGTCTCTCAAATTTGGGGAATTACACTGAAAAGCAATTTTTTAAATCGAGTTTACCTTTCAACTTCCAGACAACAGTTTTGGAAGGGCTGGCACATTACGCTCAATGAATGGTTTCGGGATTATTTCTTTTTTGTTGCATCAAAATATGACCGAGAGAGAAGGTATGCGAATGTATTGCTTCTTATAACGTTTATTCTGATTGCACTATGGCACGAACTATCCTTAGTTCTTTTGATCTGGGGAATGGGGAACGGACTATGGATTGTAATTGAAAAAATGGTACCATTCAAGAATTGGCAGTTTGTAAAGTATAGGAAGGTTTTAGGCGTAGGTTATCATTTGTGTCTATCTAGTTTGTTGGCATTGGTATTTATTACTCCATCAATTTCAGGTTTTGCTTCCAGACTTTGGGATCTTAGTTATTTCCCGATTTCATTTATTCATGATTACCTAACTAGAATACTAATTGTAATTTTCGGTTTTCTTATCATGGATTTTCATTACGCAAGAGCAGGGAAATTAAGATTCGATAACTACCTGGAAGGTCAGAGTGGAATAACCCGATGGGCAATATATTATAAATTAGCTGCCTTGATTCTAATATTTGGAATTAGTGGCGGGGTAGAAAACTATTATATTCAGTTTTAAAGAGATTTAGATGAAAAGTAGTCTTCTCAAACTAGGAATATTTCTTTTGACCATGCTTGCGTTTTATGTAGCATTGAAAAATATCAAACTTGATCAACAAGTTGTTGAAAGTAAAACTGAATTTTCAACCAAAGCTTTAATTGATGTTGATAATACCTCTCTATTTTTCATAGGTTCTAGTCGGGTTCAGAGGGCCATAGATCCTCATTTACTTGAGTCTGAGTTGAAAAACTATTCGATTAATAATTTGGGAATATCTGGATCGACGTTTTTGGGAAATTGCGTAGTAGCAGATCATATATTGAGGTTGCCAGGAAAGAAGGTGATTTTCATTGAACTTTCTCCACTCAAGCATGACATTCCTTCGGGAGTATTCAAATTTGGAGAAGTGGAAAAATTTAATGTACTGTCAAAAGTGTTTCAACTGACAGAGAATTTGGGATTGTCAACGCAACTAATGCTAGTGTTGGATGTTCTTAATACAAGAATGTTTTCACAGATTTCACTAAAGAATGATGTGAAGAGAATATTTAGATATAAGCAAAGTATTGAAAAAGATAATCAATGGATAGGTTATCGTCCGACTAATTTACAGTCCAGAGATAAACTTATTCGATTTTTGAGGTCTTCAGATGTGGAGGATTCCTGTTTTAGCAACTACAAACTCTATATTGAGATGATTAATGATTTGGATGAATTGGCTTCATTCTCTGATGGAGAAATTGTTTTCTTTTTACCTCTGACTTATTTGAAAGAAACTGAAGTGCGTATTGCAACCGACTTGTTTGCCATTTTACCAGAACGAATGAAATTAAGATTTTCTGATCGATTTATACAATCATGTAGTTCAGAAGACTATATGGCCGACAAAAATCACTTCAATAAAAAGGGGGCTACTAATTATTCGAAAGGAATGATTCATCAAATTCAAAACTATTTTCAAGAGAAAAATAAAAAGGAAAATTCAAATTTGTAAACCATGTCCGACGGAACCATAAGAAAAAACATCCACGTAGGTGCAGAAGTGGAAATTGTACAGAAACATCATCAGCGATCTGGTGAGCTGACCAACGGTATTGTCAAGCGTCTTCTTACAAAATCCCCCAATCATCCCCACGGCATCAAAGTGCAATTAGAAACCGGGGAGGTGGGTCGAGTGAAGCAAGTTCTGTCAGTATAACCCTAACAGGGTTTCAAACCCTGTTAGGGTTAATTAATTCAATTTTATGAAAAATACCGACCAACTTCAACCTAGTACATACTATCATATCTATAATCGTGGGATCAATGGTGAAGTAATTTTCAAAAAACCTGAAAATTATGCTTATTTTCTTCGGAAATTCAACTTATATATTTCGCCTGTAGCGGATACATTTGCCTTTTGTTTGCTCAAGAATCATTTTCATTTTTTAATACAGACTAATAGTGAAAGTGAGATAGACGAATTCAAATTAATTCAACCTAAATTCAAAGAAAAAAAGGCGAATCAGGTGCTAAGCTTGCAGTTTGCACATTTTTTTAATGGGTATTCACAGGCTATCAACAAGCAAGAGAAAAGAACTGGCAAGTTGTTTGAATTGCCATTTAGGAGAGTTGCAGTAGCGGATAATTCTTATTTCACCCGTTTGATTTATTATATTCATGCTAACCCAGAACGTCATAGACTGGTCGATGATTTTAAGATTTATCGATATTCTTCATATATGAGTCATTTGAGTCATAAGTCCACAAGACTTCAAAGAGATAAGGTACTCGAATGGTTTGGAGGAGTAAAATTGTATAAGAAATTTCACCAAGAACTTCAGATTGATAGTAAGTTGTCTGGTCATGATTTTCAAGATTTTGATTGCTAAAACATTCAACCCTAACAGGGTTTCAAACCCTGTTAGGGTTAGTTTGGGGTTAATACTCATTTTTAGGTATTTATATACTGACGAGTGTCTTTCATCTTTGAAAGGGTTAAATTGTATTTTGTAAATTTGAATGTAGTGCTACTATAGAGTTATACTTTCGTGGATCAAACAAACTCGCTAAATACCGAAATGATACTGGTACTTGGTACTAGCGGAATGCTTCTACTCACTACTGCTATTGTACTTTTCATATATCTCTATCAACGCAAACTCATCAAGCGCAAGCAAGAGTATCAGGAGATCGAAGACTTACTCAAAAAACAGGAATTAAAATCGGCCTATAATATTCTTGAAGGGCAAGACCGAGCCTATAAACAAGTGGCTGAAGAGTTGCATGATAATTTGGGTAGTATGCTAGTTACCCTGAATATGCTGTCCGATACGTTACCCAAAAAAACTGACCCGGAATCGATGAAAAATCTGGCAGCAAAGATTAGTGAAATTGCTGCTCAAGCTACAGAGGCCACACGAAAAATTTCTCATAGTTTGCACTCAGGTTTGCTGAAGCATTTTGGATTGACTGCCGCCATTAATGAATTGATAGATGCCCTGAATGAGGCACACACCATACAGGTGACCAGCCATATCGATTTGGGTGAAGAGATGGACAGCCAAACAAATGTACAGGTCTATCGAATTATTCAGGAGTTAGTGAATAACACACTAAAGCATGCTAAGGCCAACAACATCAACATTGATTTATCCCTTACCGCAGATCACCTCACGCTTATATTTGAAGACGATGGGGTCGGATTTGATGCCAATCAAGAGGAAAAAGGGCTTGGGTTAAAAAATCTAAGGTCTAGAGTAGATCGGATGGACGGACACTTGACCATAGAAAGCAATAAGGGCAAAGGGGCCACCACAATAATTGAACTACCACTATGAATACGATAAAAGTTTTAATTGCCGATGATCATTCGATTGTTATGGAGGGACTTCAGGTGGTATTGAGTGCCGAAGAGGAACTAGAAGTAGTAGGCACGGTTCTCAATGGCGAAGAAGTCATGATTTTTGTAGCCAAACATGAGGTAGATGTAGTAGTTCTGGATATCAATATGCCCGTGATGGACGGTATCACCTGCGCTCGCAAATTGAAAAAGGAATATCCTAATATTAAGATTATCATACTAACCATGTATGCACAAAGATCCTTCGTAGACGAAATTGTAAAAATTGGTATCGATGGATGCTTACTCAAAAACAACACAGGTAAAGAATTGACTACCGCAATCTTCCGAGTAATGAATGGTAGCCAATATTACGACAGGTTAAAGAATTTCAACTCATCAGAAGAGGAAATCAAACAATACAAGCTGAGTGCGAGAGAGTTGGATGTGATTAAATTGGTAGCAGAGGGACTCACCAGTCAAGAGATTGCTGATCAGTTATTCATCTCAGAGTTGACCGTGCAAACCCATCGAAGAAATGTGATGCGTAAGCTCGACCTTAAGAATAGCATGCAAGTGGTTCAGTTTGCTAAGGATAATGAGCTGATTTGACTCGCTCGATGGAAGATGTTGTTTACCTCTGATAAGTGACTCGATTCAATTTGCAGGATTTTGGAAGTTAAGGTATCTTTCATTGGTATAATCTAAACTTCCATTTATGCAATTTGTACCTCATAACACAAGTGGTCATTTAAGTCCATTTATCCAATCAATTTTTCACATTAGCCAATTTGTACCCGACCATTCCATTCAGAGAGTGGTACCCACAGGGCACATTTTTATCATATTTGAGCTGGATGGTTTTGTTCGCCATACTTATGACAATGAAACCTTGAAAGAACAAGACAGCTTTACAAAAGTCTGGATTTCAGGCATGCATAGAAACTATATTTCAATATCCGCCCATCAGCAATCTGAAATGTTTGTGATTCAGTTTAAGCCTTTTGGAGCCTATCCATTTTTTCATTTTCCATTGGAGGAATTGAATGAGAAAGTAGTGCAAGCCGAAAAGGTTTTAGGACCAGAGATATTGGATATTCGCGAAAAACTATATCTAGCAAAAACTTCTCAAGATAAATTCGCAATAGCAGAAACTTGGCTTACTGAGCGGTTTGATAGTCAAAAGGTACCAACTAATGATTTATATGTCGTTTCTAAAAAATTGCAACAGGAGTCTGTTACAGATTATGCTGAAGCCATAGCCGATTATCCGAATACACAAAAACACCTAATAGATCAGTGTAAAAAATACCTAGGACTGACTCCGAAGTATTTTCAGCGTATCCTCAGGTTCAATGAGTTGTTGCAGCAGATACAAGAAAAGAAAAGTGTGCCATGGTCTCAAGTAGCTTACCAATGTGGCTATTCTGACCAGTCACATTTCATCAAAGAATTCAAACATTTTTCTGGATTTAATCCGAAAGAATACATTGAGCAAGAGTATAATCAAACCAGTGATCCTAATTTTTTTCCATTAGATAAGAGAGGTTAATTTTTTACAATACTCTTTTCTAAGGCTTGCTTAAAATTGTTGAAAAAAGAAAAAACATGGATTTATCAACAACTTTTGGAGCCATAGGATGGGGCTCAGTAATTGTGGCAGCGATATCATCATTCCTAGTGGGTGGGATCTGGTATGGGCCTCTTTTTGGGAAAGCATGGATGGAAGCTTTTAATTATTCAGAGGAGGATTTGAAGTCAAGAAGTATTCCTAAGACATTTGGACTTTCCTTGTTATTGGCTTTTATAGCTGCAATAACATTAGAGATGTTCATTGGTAGCGAAGCAACACTGGCTTTTGGTGCAATGGCTGGCTTTTTAGCGGGTTTTGGGTGGGTAGCAACTATGCTTGGTATTCTTTATTTATTTGAAATGCAATCATTGAAGGTCTACCTTATCAATGCGGGCTATTGCGTGGTGTCTCTTACACTTATGGGACTTATTTTGGGGGCTTGGTAAAATTATCATTATGGAAAAAGGACTACTAGAAAAGACCGGAAAATCATTGAAGCAATGGGTTGAAGTTGTGAAAATTGCTAAAATTGATAAGCATAAAATGATTATTGACTTTTTAAAAAAGGAACATGGGTTTACGCACGGTTATGCAAATTTTGTAGCCCTAAAGGCTAGAAAGTCCGATGCAGCGTCTATAGATGATCAGGATCTGCTTTATGCTCAATATAAAAATAAAGAAGCGCTGAAGCCGATTTATGAAAAGCTGGTTGACGAAATAGAGAAGTTTGGGGCGGACGTTACTAAAACACCGAAAAAAGATAGTGTGAGTATGATTCGAAAGAAGCAGTTTGCACTTGTCAAACCAGCTACAAAAACTCGAATAGATTTGGGTTTAAAACTCAAAGGAAAGCCTGTTGATGCGAGGTTACAGGCATCGGGCCCTTTTGGGACAATGTGCACGCATCGAGTTTTGTTATCTGAGATAAGTGACGTGGATGATGAATTAATTGACTGGCTTAGGGAAGCTTATGAAGCCGCAGTATGATGAGGTTCTTGGTTTTAATTATTTTGATGATTGCATGCCAAACGAATAAAAAGAAACCTTATGATCTTCCTAATTCAGTTCACGGCTCGGTACTTTTTGATTCTGGAAAAGTAAAAACTAGTAATGGTATTTGTTTTTCATCAGATGGGAAAAATCTTCTGATCTCAGAGTCCATTGACCAATCATTTAGTAGTGGGAAATCAATGATGGGTATCCGGGCTTATCATTTTGAAAATGAAAAGTGGACAAGAGGAAATCTATTGGATATTGCCATAGATGCCTACCACCCTGTACTTAGTTATGCCGGGGATACCCTATACTTTAACTCTAGAGCTCATCCTGACTCTTTAGAGTATGAGACACCACACAATATTTGGTTTAGCATAAAAGAAGGTGATGGTTGGAGTAGTCCTGTTCTTCATGGGGTGGTTAACTCTTTATCATACGATTCTTATCCGTCCGTTGCAAAAAGTGGGAACCTGTACTTCAATTCAGATCGCGAGGGAGGTTTGGGAGGAATGGATGTTTACGTTTCTGAATTAAAAGGCGGTGAATATCAAATGCCTGTTTTGTTGCAGCAAATAAATTCTGAATACGTTGAAAACGACCTTGTGATTGACCCGAATGAACAGTTTATTATTTTCAATAGATATGTTTTCACTACGCAGTCCATAGACATGTATATTTCATTTAGAAAGAATGGTCATTGGTCGGATGCAATTCCATTGACATCAATCAATGAACCGGATCAATGGGAATTGACACCAACACTTTCACCAGATGGCAAGTACTTTTTCTATGAAGTAAACAGTCAAATATGGCAAATCAAAGTGTCAGATTTGTTTGAAGAATTAGAAGGTGGTTAACAGTAAGGTTATATTCAAAAAGTCATGGGCAATTAGTTTTTAATTCTTAATTCTATTTGACTTGTGTTGCGCGGCTAACCCATATATTTGTGTACATAGATCAGTAAGCAATTGTACTACTAAATATGTTATTATAAGCCCAAACTTTAACACTTGACGTAATGCCCCAAAACCTTAAAAAACTTGACAAAATCCTCGTTGCCAATAGAGGAGAAATAGCTATTCGTATTCTGCGAGCTGCCTCGGAGCTCAATGTCAGAACGGTCGCTATGTATACCTATGAGGATCGATACTCGCTCCATCGTTACAAAGCGGATGAAGCCTATCAAATTGGCAAGGATGATGATCCACTAAAGCCGTATTTGAACATTGAAGAAATCATCGCATTAGCCAAAGAGCAGCAGATAGATGCGATTCATCCAGGCTATGGCTTTTTGTCTGAAAATGTCACTTTTGCCAGAAGGTGCGAAGAAGAGGGAATCATTTTCGTGGGACCTAGATCCGAGATTATGGCAAGACTTGGTGACAAAGTAGAAGCCAAGAAACTGGCCATCGATGCTAAGGTGCCGGTCATTCAGGACAGCAAGGAAGACTTGGTAGATGTAGCTATTGCTAAAAAAGAGGCAGGAAGAATTGGATATCCGATCATGCTGAAGGCCGCATCTGGCGGTGGAGGTCGTGGTATGCGAGTGATCCGATCAGAGAAAGAATTGGAAAAGGCGTTTCACGATTCTAAAAGTGAGGCTGAAAAATTCTTTGGAGACGATACTGTCTTTATAGAAAAATTTATCGACGAGCCCAAGCACATCGAAGTGCAGCTCATGGGGGACAATCATGGCAACATCGTGCATTTGCACGAGCGTGATTGTTCGGTGCAGCGAAGGTTTCAAAAAGTGGTGGAGGTAGCACCAAGCCCGAACCTGAAGCAAGAAACTCGTCAGGCTATTTTTGATTATGCCATCAACATTGCGAAGCATGTGAACTACAACAATGTAGGGACTGTAGAGTTTTTGGTGGACAAACATGGAGAGGTCTTCTTCATCGAAGTAAACCCAAGGATACAAGTGGAACACACCATCACCGAGGAGGTGACAGGCGTTGATATTGTGCGTTCGCAAATTTTGATTGCACAAGGTCATCCGTTGACTTACAAAGGTATTTTCCTCAATAGCCAGGACGACATCAAGGTGAATGGATTTGCTATTCAATGTCGGGTGACAACGGAGGATCCGATTCAGGATTTTAAGCCGGACTATGGCACCATCATCGCATATCGCAATGCCGCAGGATTTGGGATTCGACTAGACGAAGGTTCTACTTATCCAGGCATGCGTATTTCGCCTTTCTTTGATTCTATGTTGGTGAAAGTAAGCGCTTCAGGTCGTACGCTTCGCGGAGCGAGTGAAAGATTGCAAAGAACCTTGACTGAATTTAGAATTCGAGGCGTGAAGACCAATATTGGCTTCTTGAAGAATGTGATTTCTCATCCTGTGTTTATTGCAGGGGATTGTACCGTCAATTTTATTGGCAAACATCCTGATTTGTTCAAGGTCAAAAGGACGCAGGATAGAGGTACTAAAACATTGAAGTATCTAGCCAAAGTCAGTGTCAATGGCAATCCGGATGTGAAATTCGTTGACCCCAATAAGAAATTTGTGACGCCAGTAGTTCCAGCGTTCGATAAGTATGCTCCTTATCCTAAAGGCACAAAAGATCGACTCAATGAATTGGGTCGAGAAGGTTTTGTGAAATGGATGAAGGACGAAAAGCAGATCTTGTTTACCGATACGACATTTAGAGATGCGCATCAGTCTTTATTGGCTACCAGATTCAGAACAATCGATTTGTTGGCAGTAGCCGAAAGTTATGCCAAGAATGTCCCACAGGCCTTTTCCATGGAAATGTGGGGAGGTGCTACATTCGATGTGTCGATGCGATTTTTGCACGAATGTCCTTGGGAGCGATTAAAACTATTACGCCAAGCGGCTCCAAACATCCTATTCCAAATGCTCTTGAGAGGATCAAATGCAGTGGGCTATACGGCCTACCCAGACAATCTGGTGGAGAAGTTTGTGGAGAAAGCTGGTGAGGAAGGCATTGATGTATTCAGAATTTTCGATTCGCTCAATTGGCTTGAAGCCATGAAAGTGAGCATCAAAGCAGTGAAAGAAAGAACTAACTCGTTGGCGGAAGTCTGTATCGGCTATACCGGAGATATCCTAAATCCGAATAACAAAAAATACAATCTCGACTATTACGTCGATATGGCTAAGCGCATCGAAGACGAGGGTGCTCATATATTGGCAATCAAAGACATGGCCGGTTTGCTTACACCGTATGCCGCTGAACAGCTGATTCCGGCATTGAAAAAGGCCGTCGATCTACCGATTCACCTGCATACCCACGATACGTCATCGATGCAAAACGCCACCTACATCAAGGCCATTGAGCAGGGGGTAGATGTGGTAGATTGTGCATTGGCATCTATGTCAGGGCTTACTTCGCAGCCAAATTTCAATTCTCTGGTTTCCGTGCTTGGTCATCACGACCGCAAGCCGGATATAAACCTGGAAGCGATCAACAAGCAGTCCAACTATTGGGAAGACGTGCGTGAGATTTATTATCCGTTTGAGTCGGGGCTCAAAGCAGGTACCGCTCAAGTATATGAAAACGAAATTCCTGGTGGTCAGTACTCCAACTTAAAACCTCAGGCGGCGGCTATTGGATTGGTAGGAGAGGACTTCGAACGAGTGAAGAAAAACTATGCAGTGGTCAACGAGATGTTTGGCAACATCGTGAAAGTAACGCCTAGTTCGAAGGTGGTAGGAGACATGGCGATTTTCATGACGTCCAACAATTTGACGCCTGAAGATGTATTGGATGAAAGCAAGAAATTGTCCTTTCCGGATTCGGTGATTGGCTTCTTTAGAGGAGACCTGGGGCAACCAGAAGGTGGCTTCCCAGCGCAACTGCAAAAGGTAATTCTCAGAGACATCAAGCCTATGAAGGGCAGACCCAATGAGCATCTAACGCCTATCGATTTCGATAAAGAATTTGCGGCCTTTCAGGAAAAATATACGGAGTATTCGGACTTTCTTGATTTCTTGTCTTACAAGCTCTACCCGAAAGTATTTGATGAATATTACCAACACCATGCAGAATTCGGCTATGTAGACAAGATCCCTTCTAAAGCATTTTTCTATGGGATGAAAAAGGGCGAGGAAATACTCGTCACCCTTGGGAAAGGTAAGACGATTATGGTGAAACTGATGTACATTTTGGAGCCAGACGAGACAGGTATGTGTACGGTGGGTTTTGAACTCAATGGTCAGGTGCGAAGGGTGCAGGTCAAAGATATTCATGTGAAAGCTACTGCGATTTCTCACAAGAAAGCCGACAAAGACGATCCGAACCATATCGGAGCGCCATTGCAGGGTAAACTGTCGAATGTCTTTGTGAAAGTGGGTGATCAGATAGAGGAGAATGATCCTCTGTTTGCTATCGAGGCGATGAAGATGGAGTCGACCATCTCTTCACCAAAGCCCGGAACCGTCACTACCATTTTGATCAAGGCTGGTGAAATGGTAGATCAGGACGATTTGGTCGTGGAGATGGAGTAGGAGAATTGTGTTCAAATCTATAAGGTTTCTAAAACCTTATAGGTTTCATTAGACTTAGTTTTGATCTCCTGCTGGAATGGATGATTCTTGAGTAGCAGCTTTTTCTAGGAGATCAGAAAAATCAATGGTAACGATGTATAAGAAATAAGTGTAACTTGTTACACTTACATAAATGTTGAGCGCAATTAACAACCCATGAAATTTATTTTTACAATCATTGCTTTTGTCAGCCTTCAATTATCGCTGTTTGCCCAAGAGTGGAAAGCTGGCATAATTAATGACCCAGATGGTTATACAAATATCCGTTCTGGAAAAGGTTCTGGATTTGAGGTCATTGATAAGTTATTAACAAATGAACTTTTTTTCTACGTTGATTCAATAGGAGAAAACTGGCTAGCAATTAAGATAACAAAATGTAATTGCGACACTCCCTATAATATATATAATCAAATTACTGGTTTCGTTCATCGTAGTAGAATTCAAGAATTGGATAAACTTGGACAAGCTGATAGAATGAATTTCTTCTATGAATTATTAGCGAAAGAAGACTTGCTAACTAATAATATGTCAAAAGTTCAAGACCGGACTACAAAAGAATTTGAGTGGAACAGTGCCGAATCAAACGTTTTTCATGATTATCAATATGTTGCATCCTTAAATTCATTAATAAAATACTTATGCGAATTTAAAGATGGGGACCTTGCTGATAAATTTCTCAAAAGAGGATCTGAAGATGAATCACCAATGTTCGCTATGGGCGAACTTTTTGTTTGTCAGCCAGAGTGGGCATTTGAACAATTTTCAAACCGCAAATATTTAATGGATCAATTGATTTGGGGCTTTGTAAACGTCATTTACAATAAACCTCAAGAAGAAGCTATGGCATTGAAGAAGAAATTCAACGACCTGAGATTAGCAAATGGAATGGAGGCAGTTGATTTCAAATTATATGAAGAATAGCGCTCAACATTCTGTATGAAATCATGCTTGAGTGATGCTAGACTGTACTTCTTTGCTTTCTATCAGCCCCGCCAATTCTGCAAATTGGCCTATTGAAAATTGAAAAAAGAAATAGACCACTCCGCAGATTTGGCTATTTTGTAAATCAAACATTATCTTCACCAAAACGCACAATTCATACAGTGGCGTAGCATCTATGGACTTCAGGGTGAAAATGATTAACTTTAAGTTATGACGATCGAACAACGAAAAATATCTTTGATCAACTGGATCACCAACATTGATGACGAAACTGTGATCAATCAGATTGAGGGCTACAGAAAAACTTCCATCAACACTTTACCAAAAGAGATCATTGAACTCCTAAACATTTCTGCCTCAGAACCCATCGAAAATTGTGTCGAGCATACTTCGGCTCAAGATATCTTAAATATGAAGGAGTAATGAAGAAGGTAATCTGGTCTCTAACTGCCAGAAAATCGCTCAGACGAACATCAGCTTTCATATCCGAACTCTGGAACGAGCAGGTAAAAATGGAGTTTCTGAACCAATTGAACTTTCGGGTTGATCAGATAAGAAAGAACCCTGAACTTGCTCCTACTTTCGAGGATAGTGAAGTCAGAAAATTGGTAATTCATAAGTCAGTTACCCTCTACTATCAAAATTTACCTGAACATCTGAGACTTTTGCTGGTTTGGGACAACAGACAAGATCCTGCAAAACTTTACCAAGAATTAACAGATGCTAACTGACGCTGACCGGGCATATGTCTCAGTGCTTACTACTATCTTCTGCTTGCAGGAGGTTTTGATTTTCGGAACGCTGTGCCATTTGGAATCGTTGTGAGCTACGACAGATTTCACTAGATTGTGCTATTCATTAGCTGTGGGCATACAACCGATAGCTGATCGTTAAACCCCTATCACTCACAATTCAACCAATTCCATTATTTTAGAGCGAAGAATCTAAACTAAATGTATGTCAAACTCATGCCTAAACTGTAGAGCTTCTCTGGAAGGAAGTTTTTGTAGCCAATGTGGCCAAAGAGAAAAGGATGCAGATCGTTCGCTTAAACACCTGATAGGTGAGCTTATCAATAATCTCTTCTTTGTAGACAATCGGATTTGGGTGAGTTATAAGTATCTCGTTTTCAAGCCAGGGATTATGACTTACGAGTTTCTGGAAGGCAAACGAAGGAAGTTTATGCCACCGGTTACGTTGTTTCTTTTTGTGAATGTCCTGTACTTTTTTATATCTCCGCTTACAGATTATTCACTCACGCTGACTGACCAGATGAAACAGCCTACGCATGGGGCTCTGGCGACTAGAATGGTAGAAGAAAAATTGACGAAGGAGGAGATGGATTTCGAAACGTATGCGCCGATCTATAGACAAGCTTCTGAC
This sequence comes from Reichenbachiella sp., assembly GCF_033344935.1. Classification (NCBI taxonomy): domain Bacteria; kingdom Pseudomonadati; phylum Bacteroidota; class Cytophagia; order Cytophagales; family Reichenbachiellaceae; genus Reichenbachiella; species Reichenbachiella sp. The sequence goes on from NZ_JAWPMM010000001.1 coordinate 1,729,917, forward strand.
AATGTTTCCAAGACGATCATGATACTGAATGTGCCCATGATCGCCTTTTTTGTCTATTTGTTGGCCATCAGAAAGCGCAAATACTACTTTGATAGTCTGATTTTCAGCATGCATTTTTTCACTATCTTTTTGTTGTGCATCGTCGTAGGGGTATTCACCGCCAAAGGCTATTACCTGATCGTGAATCAATATTTTGGATCGTCAATTGGCCCATGGGTTTTTTGGATGCCAACATTCATGGCTGTACTTCCTTTATTTTATGCGATCGTTAGTTTTAAACGTTTTGCGCAAGTCAAGTGGTATCATGCGATTTGGAGTGGATTGTTCATCATGTTCGCAGGTGTATTCACACAATTCATATATCGAAGCTTTGTTTTCTTCACTACTTTTTGGTTGACTTGATAAATATGGATGTTGGAATAAGGGCTTACAATAATAGTCAGCAGGAAATAGATCAGAAGATTTGTGCCACATTGGCACGAATTATTGACCAAGAGCTCTCAGAAGCCGAAAGCAAAATCTGGCATGCGCACCCGGTTTGGTTTTTAGAGGGAAATCCAATCGTGGGATATAGCAAACAAAAGAAAGGGCTACGTTTAATGTTTTGGAGTGGGGCAGATTTTGAAGAGGAAGGATTGAACGTATTAGGAGCCAAGTTTAAAGATGCTTCTGTATTTTATCAATCTGCAGGTGAGATTGACGAAAACGATCTGAAGCGTTGGCTCAAAAAGTCAATAGAAATCCAGTGGGATTACAAAAATATCGTAAAAAGGAAAGGGAAGTTGGAACGGTTGAAGTGAGTCGTTATACTTTTTTTACCAAGAGTCTTTCACATACTTTTTGGCTTAGCATTTCGGTAGGATGTCCATCGTAGCTTACCTTCATACTCTGATCAAAGGATTCAATCGACAGCACGTTTATTTTTATTTCCAAAGAGATATTACGACTATCGAGGAATTCCAAAAATTCCTTAGAGGAATGGCTCAAGGCTACTAATATCACTTTATCACCGGGTTGGCAATCTGCTAGTTTTTGGTGAGCTGGAGTGATGATGTTGCCATCCTTGTCAGGAATAGGCGAGCCGTGTGGATCTATCTTAGGATACTCCATCAATTCGTCCATTCTGTCAAAAAGTGCCGGGGCTTTAATATGCTCGACCTGTTCAGCGATTTCGTGCACCTCTTCCCATCCGAATCCCATTTTTTCTACAAGAAACATTTCAGTCAGACGATGTTTGCGAATGATCAGGGCAGCTGCCTTTTTACCTGCCTCGGTTAGTTTGAGCGGTTTGTATTTTTCATACCTCACCCAGCCATGCTGTTGCAGGTTTTTGACCATGCTGTTGGCAGTGGGTTTACTCACTTCTAGCGTAGTGCTCAAATCAGAGATGTTTACTTCTCCATTGTCATTAGCTAGGTTAAATAAGGCTTTGAGATAGTTTTCTACCGTTGCGGATACCATGAGCGATCTAAACTTTCAGCAATTATATAAAAAACCATTCAAATAAATTTGTTAGACGAGTCTAACATATTATTTTTGCTTGCATAATATAATAATTTAGATTATCCTGATGATAAACAACACTTTTAGCAAGTGGTTAATGGCAGTAATAATGGTTGTCGTGTGTCTTAGTGCACAAGCGCAAATGGTAATTATTAAAGGGCAGGTGGTCTCCGGAGAATCGCCTGTTGAATTTGCTCATGTAATTTTGAAGGGTACGCAGACCGGTACAGTAGCGGATGAAAGTGGAAATTACCAAATGGTAAAAATTCCTGCTGGTACGTATAGCGTTGAAGCTGTTGCTATGGGGTATCATAGGACTGAACAAACCATTACTGTTCAAAGTGGTGAAGTGGCAATTCTGAATTTCACTTTGGAAGAAAATAGTGCTACGTTAGGAGAGGTGGTGATCTCCGGAACTATGAAAGAAGTTTCAAAGCTAGAAAGCCCAGTGCCGGTTGAAGTCTATTCGCCAGCATTTTTCAAAGCCAATCCAACACCTTCAATATTTGAGTCTTTGCAAAACGTTAATGGTGTTCGTCCACAGCTCAACTGCAATGTCTGCAACACCGGAGATATCCATATCAATGGATTGGAAGGGCCTTACACCATGGTGTTGATTGATGGAATGCCCATTGTGAGTGGATTGTCTACCGTCTATGGACTGACAGGAATACCACAGTCGCTTATCGAACGAATGGAAATCGTAAAGGGACCGGCTTCGACCTTGTATGGCTCAGAGGCTGTGGGAGGTTTGGTCAACATTATTACAAAAAAGCCGTCTTCAGCGCCCTTGGTGTCTGCTGATGTATTTGCCACGAGTTGGGCCGAAGTAAACACTGACTTGGGGGTGCGCTATGATCTCGGGAAAAAAATCTCATCTCTTTTGGGAATCAACTACTTCAACTATCAGAACCCAATCGATAATAATAAGGATGGGTTTACAGATGTGACGTTGCAGAATAGAATTTCTGTCTTCAATAAGTTTAACATTGATCGAAAAGACGGTCGTGTATTTTCATTGGCAGGTCGCTATGTCTACGAAGATCGCTGGGGAGGCGAGATGGATTGGACTAAAGAATACAGAGGTGGTGATGAAATCTATGGAGAGAGTATTTATACCAGTCGTTGGGAGACCTTTGGTATCTATCAGTTACCCACCGAAGAGTTTGTCAATTTTCAATTTAGCGCCAACGGGCATAATCAAAACTCGGTCTATGGCAGTACTTCGTATATCGCCGATCAGTATATCGTATTTGGTCAGCTGACTTGGAACAAAATCTTGGGTGCACATGATGTGCTTACTGGTCTCGCCTATAGATATACTTACTACGATGACAACACACCAGCTACAGCTAGTGCCGATGCCAGCAATCCCAAAAATGAGCCATCTGTGACCCACCTACCCGGATTATTCGTGCAAGATGAGATCAAACTTAGTGAGCAAAATAAGTTGTTACTCGGGGCACGCTACGACTACAACAGTGTGCACGGTAGTATTTTGAGCCCAAGGATCAATTACAAATGGTCGTCAGTAAATAAAAAGAATGTTTTGCGTGTCAGTGCGGGTAATGGCTACCGTGTGGCCAATGTATTTACTGAGGACCATGCAGCACTAACAGGTGCCAGAACGGTGGAGTTTGAAGGTGAGCTTCGCCCGGAAACCTCCTGGAATGGAAATATCAATTTTGTGAAAAAGATTTATACTTCTAGCGGATTGTTTATTGGGTTGGATGCCAGTGTGTTTTATACCTATTTCACTAATCAGATTTTACCGGACTATGAATCTGATCCAAACAAGATCATCTATAGCAATCTGGACGGGTCTTCAGTTTCTCAAGGTGTTTCCTTTAATGTAGACATGGCCTGGGAGAGTGGACTTAAAATCATCGCCGGAGGAACGCTCATGGATGTATCTGTTGAGGAAAATGGGGAGAAATTCAGGCAATTGCTCACTGAGCGGTTTCAGGGAGTTTGGAGTGTGGGTTATTCATTTGATAAGCTAGGACTGGTGGTAGATTATACAGGTAATTTGTACGGACCTATGCGATTGCCTCTTTTGGGTGATCTGGATAATCGTTCAGAATATTCCCCTTGGTGGAGTATTCAAAATATTCAACTTACAAAAATTCTCGGGGACAAATGGGAAGTATATGGAGGGGTAAAAAACCTACTCAATTTCACTCCACCGGCAAATAGTATTGCTCGATCATTCGATCCTTTTGATGAGGGTGTAGTGTTTGATGGCAATGGACAGGTGGTACCTACGCCTAATAATCCCAATGCGTTAACTTTTGATCCAAGTTATGTGTATGCGCCCAATCAAGGGATTCGAGGTTTTTTAGGGGCTAGGTTTACTTTTAGATAGGTGATTCATGATTGGTTCGCGAACTATAATAATTTGGGTCATAGCACCGCTGTTATTTCCATTTCTGACTTACAGTCAGCCCAACGTCTACACTTTTGATCAACTGGATAGTTTACAGCAAATTTCCAAAAGGAAGCTGGTAGTTTTTATTCATACCGACTGGTGTAAATATTGTGAAGCTATGGAGAATACTTCTTTTAGAAATAAAGAGGTAGCCCGAAAACTGAATGACTCCTTTTGGTTTATCAAGCTCAATGCAGAGTCTAAAGAAGATATTGGATTTAGTGGGCGTGTGTTTCGTTTCAAACCTTCAGGTGTGAATACGGGCACTCACGAATTGGCCAAAGAATTAGGAACACAGCATGGAAAATTGTCTTACCCTTCGCTTTGTATTTTGAATCCGAATTATCAGATTCTATTTCAGTATAATCAGTTTCTTTCGGCTGATCAATTGCTTGAGATTCTGGAAGGCATTTAACGCTAAGATTTAAACAAAAAACTCCCGCCTGATTGCTCAAGCGGGAGTTGATATTTTTACTACCTTGAGGTTCTCGAATGTGTCATCCTGAGGCTCTCGAAGGTGTCATCCTGAGGTTCTCGAAGGATTATAGTTCCAAAGCGTCGTTCATTTTTCTAACGGCAGCAGCACTTGCTTCGAATTTTGCTTTCTCTTCATCGTTGAGATCCAATTCGATTACCTTCTCCCATCCATTTCTCCCAAGGATGACAGGCACGCCGATACAAATATCTTTTTGCCCGTACTCACCTTCTAGGTATACAGAACATGGCATCATGATTTTTTTGTCTCTGATGATAGCTTCTACCACTTCAGCACCTGCTGCTCCAGGAGCATACCACGCAGAAGTACCTAATAAGCCGGTCAATGTAGCACCGCCAACCATAGTATCAGCAGATACTTGCTCCATTCTCTCTGCAGAGATATAGTCAGAAGCAGGTGTAGAGTTGTAAGATGCAAGTCTTGTCAAAGGAATCATAGTCGTGTCACCATGTCCGCCGATTACCATACCTTTCACATCGTTAGGGTTGCAATCCAAGGCCTCAGACAATCTGTACTTGAATCTTGCGCTGTCCAAAGTACCACCCATACCGATTACTTTGTTTTTAGCCAATCCGCTAGTTTTAGCAGACAAGTAAGTCATGGTATCCATTGGGTTACTGATTACTACCAATACCGCATCAGGAGAGTGTTTAACTAAGTTCTCAGTTACCGACTTCACAATTCCTGCGTTCGTACCGATCAATTCTTCTCTAGTCATTCCTGGCTTTCTAGGAATACCTGAAGTAATTACTACTACAGAAGATCCGGCTGTCTTAGAATAATCGCCCGTAGTACCAATTACTTTGGCGTTGAAACCATTAAGCGTGGCACATTGGTTAAGGTCCATGGCCTTACCTTCAGCAAAACCTTCTTTGATATCAAGGATCACTACTTCATCAGCCAATTCTTTCATGGCTACGTACTCAGCTACACTGGCGCCTACGTTTCCGGCACCTACTACGGTTACTTTCATCTTGTTTGTATTTTTATAATTCTAAATTAGGGATCTTTCGTGCCGCAAAAATAGCCAAATATTAGGCTTAATTGGAATAAAGAAATGATTTCTTAATCTAGTGCTAGATTTTTCCCTGGTAGACTTTGCTTAGCTCGAAAAAGCCAAAGTGAGACTTGTAGGTTTTGAAAAGCTGTGTGGTATACTCGTTGTAGATTTCCGAGAAGGCACTCATCATTTTGGCCTTCACTTCAGGGTGCGACTGAAAAATTTCTAAAATGTTGATCTGAGGAATAACGTAAAGCTGTGCTTTCTCAGATGTGATCACTGTGGTGTAAATTCTTTTGGCGTCTTCGATCAAACTGTTATCTCCGAATATGCCACCACGGTAGGTCTCTGCCAGTTGCTCGAATTTGTCATTCACATCTATGGAGAGAGCGACAGATCCTCTTTTGATTACATACAAGGCATGGCTGGGGTCTCCAGAAAAGAAAACTACTTCATCCTGCTGGTATGTACGCAGGTACATGCTAGGAAGAAATAAAGCCAATTCATCTTCATCCAATTTTTCAAAGTGCCTGGTCTGCGCCATAAAGGCGATGAGATCAAGTTCTTCTTTGCTGTATTTTTTCTTGAATGGATTAAACATGATTGGTCATTTTGATGAGCAACAGGTTTTTAGTGTTTGAAGTGATTTTGTATCGATCGTCGATTCGATAGCCAGCTACCCAAATGATATCATGATCAGATTCGAACAGCATAACCCTTGATTTCAAGTTTACGGGAATTTTCTCATCAATCATAAAATCGCTAAGCTTTTTTTTGCCTTTCATGCCTAAAGGATAAAAACTATCTCCTTGTTCCCAATTTCTCACTTTTAGCGGGAATTTGACCAAATCCGCATCGAGACAAGCCACCTGACCGTCTTTTGGCCAGTCCTTCTGAGCAGCGACACGTTCAATGCTAAAATCGGCCCAAGGGGTGGTTATTTGATTTGGAAAGTCTGTTATGGTAAGGAGAAAATTTTTAGTCTCTCCTTTAGGAGTGATTTGAAGTTTGCTTCGATCAGTCGTTAGTGCATAATCCGATGACAAGTATTGTTTTCCCGAGGTTTTCGATAAGCCTTCAGCTATTGAAAAGCATTGATCTAAATTGAAACCAAAGGGTTTTAGAATTTCTATCAGAATAGCTAATCCACCATTTTCTTCATCAAACCATGATAGCTCCAGCGAATAGGAGTCTTGATACTTGGATAAGTATTGTGATTTGATTGTACTGGCTTGGTGCAATAGCAGTTTTTCTAAAGCTTCAAATCTTTTGCTGTTATTGGTCAGGGTCTGCTCCAGTCCGGGGTTAAGTTGTTTGAGTTCGGGAATCACATTCAAGCGCAAGCGATTCCGGCTGTATTTGTCCTCTTGATTGGATACATCCTCTCGCCAGGGTAGTTGATGCTTCTTCGCGTAGGCTTCAATGTCCGCTTTGGGAATGGAAAGCAGTGGTCTTCGGATTTGATCATTTTTGAGTGGGATACCTCGGAGCCCAGCAATACCTGTTCCTTTGGTCATATTATATAGCATAGTTTCTACCTGATCATTGGCATGATGGGCCGTAACAAGATAATCATATCCCTGATCCTTCATCACTTCGTCAAACCATGCATACCGCAATGCTCTAGCGGCCAACTGTGTAGATAGTTTTTTCTCTTTTGCAAACGCTTTAGTGTCAAAGGCTTTGCTGTAAAATGGGATCTTGTGCATTTTGGCAAAAGCCTCCACAAACTCCTCATCAGCATCTGAATCTGTTCCTCTCAACTGGAAATTGCAATGAGCTACTGCAATATGAAAATCAAGTTGAAATAGAAGGTGAGTCAATACCATAGAATCCAGCCCCCCGCTCAATGCAATTAATAGTTTGTCTTCTTTACTGAACAGACTATTTTTATTGATATACCGCTTGACTTGATTTAAGAATGTACTCACTTGGAAAATTTTGATCAAACTTAGTTTTTTTTCGTTTGGGAAGCGAATGAACACTGGTTCATTTGGCATCTGATTTGTTTGGACAGTCCTCGATTTTAATGTTTACTTATCTCAAGGTTTCCTTGTAGTTTTGCCTCATATTTTTACACTATGCGAAATACATTTCTGTTTTGGTTGATTTGTTCATTGGTTGTATCCGGGGCTGCTTTTGCTCAGAAGGGAGAGAAGATCAGATATAAGGCTGATCGACTAACCAATGCGCGTGATGGAAATGTAAGGTTTAAGAAGCTTCTTCATAATGTGAGTTTTACTCAGGAATCAACCACAGTCTATTGTGATTCTGCCTATTTCTACAACAGGAAGAACGAAATGGAAGCTTTTGGTAGAGTGAGAATTGTAGACGATTCTGTGACTATTACGGCCAAGAAACTTATTTATCAAGGGGATGAAGGTATGGCTTTGCTTCGCGAAGATGTAGTCTATAGAAAAGGAAAAAAGGTACTCTATACTGATATTTTGGATTACAATTTAGTAACCGAAGTAGGTGAGTTCAAGGAACATGGCAAACTAGTGGATGAAACAAATACGCTTACCAGTGTGTATGGTGTCTATCATTCAAAAAGCAGCCAGGCGTTCTTTTATAGAAATGTGCTTTTAGTTTCTCCTGATTTCAACCTACGAGCTGATACTTTGGAGTATTCTTCCAGGACCAAAATCGCTATTACTAAAGGTCCAACTTACATAGAAGATAAGGATGGAACTACGGTAGATTCAGATGGAGGACGTTTTAGAACCTCACACGACCAAACCACTTTCACTGAAGGAACTATCGAAACTAGAAACTACATTGTCACCGGTGATGAGCTATTTCTTGACGATCAAAAGAAGTTTTACACTGCGAAGGGAAATGTAGTGATGACTTCAAAAAAGGATGACATATTGATTTTCGGAGAGAAGGCGGTTTATGATAAAAAAGCAGGTGTGAGTACAGTATATGGCCGCCCACTGATGAAACGAGTCATGCGTCAGGATACATTTTTTATGGTATCTGATACTTTGGTTTCAATAGAAAATGTGGATAAAGACAAAGAGCGAATATTGGCCTATCACAATATTCTGATGTACAAGCTGAATATGCAGGGGAAATGTGATTCGGTTGCCTATTTTCTCTCTGATTCGACTATACAAATGTACAACGATCCAGTGATATGGAACAAGAGTAGTCAGATGGTTGCGGATAGTATCGACCTATTGTTTAAGGATGATATTCTAAGAACGATGACACTACGACGAAAGGCTTTTTTGATATCGATAGATACGCTGGGGCAGCACAATCAAATCAAAGGAAGGAAAATGGTCGGCGACTTTAATGAATACGGAGATATTCAAACCATGGATATTAATGGAAATGGGGAAAGTCACTATTTTGTTCTCAAAGGAGATAGTCTGATGATAGGCATGAACAAAATATTTTGCAGTTCGATGACCCTGCGATTTGAGGATAACCTTATGAAGAATATTTCCTTTTATACACAACCCGAAGCTAAATTCATTCCGCCACATGAGTTAGAAGAGGATCAAATGTTTCTGGAAGAATTCGACTGGCGCTCGGATGAAAGGCCGGAGCTTTACGAAGTGGCAACCTATTACAAACCCGGAGACAAGGTGACAAAATATGGAAACCTGAAAAGCAAAGCTGAGCAACTCATCGAGGAGAACAAGGATGAAATAGAAAAAGGAAAAAAAATGCTGGAAGAAGGTGATAAATCTGGCATGATGAAGCAACTAAAAACCACTCAGGATCATTTACTTAAAGAGCGATAGAACCATTCTGGTCAAGAATAATCTCGTCTCAAAAAAGTATTGTATTTAAAACAAAGAAGCTATATTTGCAGGCTTATGCGAAAAATGAGGGTTTTAGGGAATTTTGTACTGGTTTTGATGGCTGTTTTAGCCATTTCATGTAGTGAATTTAAAAAACTACAAAAAAGCACAGATTGGCAAATGAAGTATGAGGCTGCTCTTCGCTATTACGAAGAAGAGGAGTATTATAAGGCAAGTGTTTTATTCGATCAGGTATTGCCTATCATCAAGGGTACAAAGGATGCTGAAAAAGCCAGTTTCTATAGGGCTTATGCTTACTACCATCAGCGACAGTATATTCTTAGTGGTAGTTACTTTAATGAATTCGCCAGAATTTATTCTCGAAGTGAGTGGGCTATAGAAGCCGCATATATGTCTGCCTATTCTGCCTACTTACAAAGTCCGGTATACAATCTGGATCAGACAAGTACTTATACAGCAATCAACGAATTCCAAACGTTTATCAATAGAAACCCCTACAGCGAATATGCTCAGCCAGCTACCAAGTATATTGACGAACTGCAGAGAAAATTAGAAAAAAAGGCGTTTGAAAATGCTAAGCAATACCACAGACTGGAAAGATGGGAGGCAGCTAGAGTAGCTTTTGAAACTTTCGCAGATGAGTTTCCTGATTCTAAGTTGAATGAAGAAATCATGTATTACGCGGTTGATTCTGAATATAGCTATGCTAAACAGAGTATTAGAGCGAAGCAAAAAGAACGTTATCAAAAAACTATTGAACTCTATGAAGAGTTTATAGACAAATATCCAGAAAGTGAATTCTTAAAAAAGGCTGAGAAGTTTTATGTGGAGTCACTTGAACAAAAGAAAAAATTATCTAAAAATTCATAATAATGGCGGTTAAACCATCAATTGTAACTAGAGATATCACTGATTTGTCAGCTTCTACTGGCAATATTTACAAGTCTTTGAATGTAATTTCTAAAAGAGCTAGACAAATCTCTTCGAATGTAAGAGAAGAGTTGAGCGGGAAATTGGCCGAGTTTGCTTCTACAGTGGACAACTTGGAGGAAATTTTCGAAAACAGAGAGCAAATCGAAATTTCTAAATTTTATGAAAGAATGCCAAAGCCTACTATCGTGGCTATCGAAGAATTTTCTGAAGGAAAAATCTTGGTTAGAGATGCGGTAAAAGAAGAAGGCGGCATCGAAATTTAATTGGCGCCCCAGTGCTCAAGGGGAAGAAAATATTATTAGGAGTATGCGGCAGCATTGCCGCATACAAATCCGCACTTTTGATTAGGCTCCTGGTCAAAGCTGGCTGTGAGGTTCGTGTAATCATGACATCTTCGGCCAAAACTTTTATTACACCACTCACACTTTCTACGCTTTCAAAAAATCCTGTGGTTTCTTCTTTTGAGAAGAATGATCAAGGACAATGGGAGAATCATGTAGAAATGGGCCTTTGGGCTGATCTGTTTTTGATAGCTCCAGCCAGTGCCAATACCATAGCCAAAATGGCTCATGGTTTATGTGACAATCTGCTTTTAGCGACTTACTTATCTGCCAAATGTCCGGTGATGATAGCACCTGCCATGGACTTGGATATGTATAAACATCCCGCCACGTTGCAGAATTTAAAAACACTGCAATCTTTCGGGCATCAAGTATTAGATGCTGAGCATGGAGAATTGGCTAGTGGACTAGTAGGTGAGGGAAGAATGGCCGAACCAGAGGAAATAGTTGCCCAAGTAGAGTCTCACTTTTCCAAAAAAAAAAGATTTGAAGGCAAGCAAGTATTGATTACTGCTGGTCCTACTTACGAAAAAATTGATCCCGTCCGATTTATTGGTAATCATTCATCTGGGAAGATGGGATTGGCGTTGGCGCGTACCATGGCCAGTGAGGGAGCTGAAGTACAACTCATCGCAGGGCCAGGTAACTATTCAATAGATTCTGATCGCATTGCTTTAATAAGAGTTTCTTCAGCTGATGAAATGCTTCATGCCGTTGAAGAAAGCTATTCGAAAACCGATATTGCAATATTTGCCGCCGCAGTGGCAGATTATCGACCGGTATCCCCAGCAGAAGAGAAAATCAAAAAAGCAGGTGAGTCCATGACCATTGAATTGGTGAAGAACAAGGACATCGCCGCTGAGATGGGAAAACGCAAATCAAAGCATCAGATCAATGTGGGATTTGCTCTCGAGACAGAAAAAGAAGAGCAACACGCACAGGAGAAATTAGCCAAGAAGAATTTTGATCTCATTGTCTTGAATTCATTGAATGATAATGGCGCTGGATTTTCTGTCGATACTAATAAAATTACTATCTTCAGCGTTGATCAAAAACCGAAACACTTTGAGCTCAAATCGAAGCAAAAAGTAGCTGAAGACATTGTTGACTGCATTCATGAAAAAATCACCGCTTAACTTTTTCTTACTTGTTTTTTTTGTTTGTGCTATGAGGCCGCTCAGCGCACAAGAGCTCAATTGTCAGGTTACGGTGAATGCCGTGCAAATTGAAACAACTGAAAGACAAGTCTTTCAGGAGATGGAAATTGAGTTTGCTAAATTCTTAAATGACCGAAAATGGGCGGATGAACGTTTTGAAAACAACGAGCGGATCAACTGTGGGGTAAATATCACTTTGGAGTCTCAGCCATCACTAGGTAATTTCCAAGCTACCGTTCAGGTCATTGCAGCAAGGCCGGTCTATAATTCATCTTATGAAGCCGTACTGATCAATTTTGCCGATAGAGATTTCAATTTCGAATACACAGAATCGCAGCCGCTTGACTTCCAGCCTACCACATTCATGTCTAATATCACTTCGATGTTGGGTTTTTATGCTTACATGATCATTGCCAATGATTACGATTCTTTCGAGAAGTTGGGGGGGCAGCGGTATTACGAAGCCGCTTGGCAAGTGGTGAATAATGCACAGCAGTCTGGCTATACTGGCTGGGATCAATTCAACAGCGTGCGAAACAGATATTGGCTCGCGGAGAATAGTATAGATCAGGTGATGGAACCAATGAGAGAAGTGATGTATGACTATCACCTTAAAGGACTAGACCTGATGTCCGACGATCCGGAGACAGCAAGAACGAACATTTTTGAAGCGCTTAAAAAAGTACAGGAAGTCAATCGATCAAAACCTCGGTCTATTTTGATCATCTCTTTTTTAGATGCCAAAATGGATGAGATTGTCAGCATTTTCTCAGATGGAGACTTGTCGCAGCGACGAGAAGTTTACAATATCTTAAAGGCATTGGAGCCTTCTAAGACGGACCAGTTTGGTAAGATCCTGGATAACTAATTCGCATCTTTTCCAAAGTTCTAAACTTTGGAAAAGATTGACAGATACATATCTCGAAAGTTCTTATTTTTGACCTCATTTTCACCTAAAGAAGAGACTGCTATTTTATGATTTCCAGTTTGTCCATCAGTAATTATGCCTTGATAAAAAAACTGCAACTCGAACCAGATGCAGGATTAAATATCATTACAGGTGAGACAGGAGCAGGAAAGTCAATCATGCTAGGTGCAGTAGGCTTGTTGCTAGGCAAACGAGCCGATACCAAAGCCTTGCTCGATAAGGATAAGAAGTGTGTGGTAGAAGGGGAATTCGATATCTCTAAACTTGGCTTGGAAGCGCTCTTTGAAGAAGAAGACTTGGATTATGAGGCTTCTTCTATTATCCGACGAGAAATTAATCCTAAAGGAAAGTCTAGAGCTTTTATCAATGACGTACCCGTGACGTTGGAGACAATGAAAACAGTTGGTCTGCGCCTGATTGATATTCATTCTCAAAATGAAAGTATCCAATTGGGTAACAAATCGGTGAAGATCAAGCTGATTGATGATTTTGCTCAGACCACAAAAGAACTTCAACAATTTCAATCCGATTATCAGGTATTTAGCCGATTGTCTAAAAAACTAACAGAGCTTCTCGAGGAGGAGAAAAACTCCAAAACAGACGAAGATTATAAAAAGTATCTCCTAGAAGAACTTGCGGCCGCTGACCTAAAGGCAGAGGAACAAGCTGCCTTGGAAGAGGAACTAAAACTTCTGGAGCACGCAGAAGAAATAAAACTCAAACTGTCACAGATATCTGTGGAGTTTGATGAGAGTGAAATAGCCATAAACGATCGCCTGAAGGAGGCCTCAGTGGCATTAAAAAACATAGCCAGCTTTTCGAAAGAATTAGAAACACTAAGCTCAAGGTTTGAATCAGCTACGGAGGAAATTATTGACATCATTAGAGATGTGGTCACTATCCAGGATAATGTGGAACACAACCCTTCGCGACTAGAAGAAGTGAACCAGCGACTAGACCTGATCTATAAGTTGCAACAAAAGCATAAAGTGGCTGATGTCGAGGGTTTGATCACCATTCAAAATAAGTTGGAAAGCGAAACTTTAGGTGCCATCAATCTGGAAGAAGAGATTAAAGAGCTGAAAGGTGAAAAGGAAAAGATGGAAAGGCAAATGATACAATCGGCCGAGACCCTTTCTGAAAAGCGCCGAGGCCAGATTGATACCTTTTCTTCCTCACTCAATGGTTTGCTTGCGGAAGTGGGAATGCCTGACGGACATGTTGAGTTTGTCTACAAAAGAGTGGAGCCTTGGAAATTAGGCATTGACGAGATTGAAATCTTATTCAGTGCAAACAAAGGCATTAAGCCTGAACCTGTAGGGAATGTGGCTTCAGGCGGAGAGTTTTCTAGACTCATGTTTTGTATCAAGTATTTGCTGGCAAGCAAAACAGCCATGCCGACCGTGGTATTTGATGAGATTGATACGGGAGTATCAGGTGAAATTGCTATGAAAATGGCCAATATGATGCGACGAATGTCTGAGAATCATCAAATCATCTCTATAAGTCATTTGCCACAGATAGCCGCACGTGGTCAGGCACATTACTTTGTGTATAAAAACAACGAAGCGGAGAAGGCCGAGAGTATGATTCGCAAACTAGAACCTGCTGATCGTCTGGAGGAAATTGCTAAGATGATCGGAGGAGAGAATCCTTCGGATACGGCACGAAATAGTGCCAAGGAACTCATAGAAATGAAATAATTTGAACGCAAAGGGCAACTCTAGCAAGAGTGGTTATCTTTGCTTTTTTTACAACAATAGAAACTAAATCAAATGTCTAATAATCTATTAAAAGGAAAAAGAGGGATCATTTTTGGTGCTTTGGACGAAAATTCAATTGCATGGAAAGTGGCTTTGAAAGCTCACGAGCAAGGTGCTTCATTTACATTGACAAATGCACCAATCGCATTGCGAATGGGAGCGATCAACCAATTGGCAGAGCAATGTGGGGCTGAAGTGATTCCTGCAGATGCTACCTCTGTAGAGGACTTGGAAAACCTATTTACTAAGTCTCAGGAAGTTTTAGGTGGAAAATTGGATTTCGTACTGCATTCGATCGGCATGAGCCCGAATGTAAGAAAAAATAAAGAATACGGCGATTTGAACTACGATTGGATGCTCAAGACCATGGACATCTCGGCGATTTCATTTCATAAAGTAATGGCAGTAGCTGAAAAGCAAGACGCCATGAACGAGTGGGGTTCAATCTTGGCTTTGACTTACATCGCTGCGCAAAGAACATTTCCTGATTATTCAGACATGGCACAAGCCAAAGCAATGTTAGAGTCTATCGCACGTAGCTATGGAGAAAGATTCGCAAGATTGAAAAAAGTAAGAGTAAACACCATTTCTCAGTCTCCAACCATGACCACAGCTGGTTCTGGAGTAGGTGGATTTGATGTATTCATGGATTATGCAGAAAAGATGTCGCCGCTAGGCAATGCTTCTGCAGCAGCCTGTGCGGACTACTGTATTTCTATGTTCTCAGACTTGACTAAGATGGTGACGATGCAAAACTTGATGCACGACGGTGGATTTTCTTCGTCTGGTATCACGCAAGACATCATCGATCAGATGACTAAGTAAACTAAAACAGCGTCATTTCGACTGACGTAGGAAGGAGAAATCCCTGGCGAGCTGCACTGCCGCGGGGGACTTCTCGTTTCACTCGAAGTGACGAATACCTCCTCAAATGATCGCTTTCCCCAACGCCAAGATCAACATCGGTCTCAACATCACCTCCAAACGGGCGGATGGCTATCACAATCTCTCTTCTTGCTTTTTGCCTATAGACTGGAAGGACGCATTAGAAATTGTGCCAGCGGATGAGTTTGAGTTCACTTCATCAGGTTTAGACATTCCGGGCGACAGTAGTGGCAACCTTTGTGTGAAGGCTTATGAGCTGCTTAAAGAAAAGCATGACATTCCACCTGTAAAAATGCATTTGCATAAAGTCATTCCTATGGGAGCAGGTTTAGGCGGCGGATCTGCCGATGGCGCTTTTGCTTTGAAGTTGTTGAACGATCAGTTTGAAATAGGCTTGGCTAATACACAACTAGAAGCTTACGCTAAAACCTTAGGAGCGGATTGTCCATTCTTCATCGACAACAAACCCAAGCTAGTCACAGGCATAGGAGAGGTGATGGAGGACATTAGTATTGATTTATCCGGGTATAGGATTGTGGTGGTTTTTCCAGGCATTCATGTGAGTACGAAGACTGCTTTCAGCGGTATCACGCCTAAAGCGCCTGACTATGATATCAAAACCACCCTCCAGCAATCCCCCAAAACTTGGCAAGGCACTGTAATTAATGATTTCGAAGAAACCGTCTTTTCCGCCCATCCAGAAATTCAAAAGATTAAAAATCAACTTCTTGACCTAGGCGCAGACTATGCTTCTATGACCGGGACTGGCTCGGCGGTTTTTGGGGTGTGTAATAGGAATATACCAGTTGGAGAATTCAGCGAAATATTCCAACCAGAACGCTTCAAAGTTTTCAAAACCCAGGGTTAATATAGAGGCTCTAGTGAACGACGTCATGGCGAGGAAAACAAATCTCCGCCGGGAGATTGGATTGACGCGGCCATCCCCACAGGCCTTCTACTGCACAATAAAAGATCATCCTATACGATAGACTAATTAACCAGGTTACTCTATGTAACCTGGTTAATGGTTTTTCATTTTTACCCTTTCTATTCTATTTATCTGCACTTTACGCACTAAAAAACTGTCAATTGACAGAATAAAATATGAGGATAGTTTGGACGGATTTTTGTCCAAAAAATAGCCTTAAAATTCATCTGAAAAGTGCTGCATTTCACCTGTGAAATAATGAAGCTCACCGGAATTTGCTTTCGCCGGTCGGAAAACGCCGTTAATCTTGCTACATAATTATTAAACAAGAAAAACAAATTCTTATGAAAGCTTTATCATTATTAGTGATCGCAACTTTAACCTTCTCATCAGTAGCAATGGCTGAAATCCACGGTGCAGAAACCAAGGATGTTTCAGAAGTAAAGGCAAACATCTTCGCTCAGAAAAATGGTATGGTTTACATCCAGGTGGAGAATCCTGCGGATAGTAAGGTAAGAATTACTATAAAAGACGAAGCCGGTGTTACTCTTTACGGTGGCAAAGTCAAAAAAGACAAAGTGTTGAAGAGATTTGATGTTTCAAACCTTCCTGCTGGATCATATTCTTACGAAGTGAGCAATGAGGATTACAGCGTACTAAAGAAAATCGAAAAGAAGTAATCGACTCGGTCGGTTATTCAAAGAAACTTAATCGTTAAGTAGTTTTGTTTTTGTATCATGCAAAGTATCCTGTCCTGGCCGACAGGATACTTTTTTTATGTCCAATCTATACATTTTATTAAGTAATCCCACAATGGTTGATGTGGTTGTAACAAAAGTATCTAGCAGGCTCTGTGATATTATTAGTATGTTGGTCATACCAATGGACCCTTTCGGGACAAGATCAACATGGATCGCCAAATAAAACAAACCTTATCTGGTAGTTATTACTCAATAATAACCCTTGCCTTCTATCACTAGAAAGCCATTCATTAGCTATACAAAGGAGTATCTTCGCTGACTTACAGACTGCTATGAGTTGAAGTTTCGCCTGTAGCTAAACTCCGCACGAAAAGACAATCATTAAAGAGGTTTCTTGAAGTCAATCCTGTCCAAGACGGATTTACAGAAAAAGTGGCAAACCCACCGAAGTGGGTTAGATTTATTTAGCGATAAATAAAATCAATTGCCGATATGAATATGACACTTTTTGCTCAAATAGTTGGGCTACTTCCACGAGAAGATTTCGATAAATTAGTTGGACAGCATAATTCTAATAAGCATAGCAAAGGTCTGGATAGCTGGCATCAGCTAATTGCAATGGTATTTTGTCAATTTACCAAGTGTGAAGGGCTTCGTGATATTTGCAATGGACTAATGTCGGCACAAGGAAATTTAAATCACCTGGGCATCAGTCACCTAGTAAAACGATCTACTTTGAGCTATCAAAATACACATCGTAGTTGGGAGCTATTCAGAGATTTTTATCTCAAATGTAAGGAAAGGCTGTTTGAACAGGGTAATCGTAAAGACCGCAGGAAGTTAAGCAGGATAAAGGCGAAGATATTTATGTTAGATGCCAGTTTGATAGGTGTCTGCCTTAAAGTATTTGACTGGGCACATTACAGACAATGTAAGGGTGCGATGAAATTGCACATGCTCTTGGATTACGACAACTGCCTGCCTCAATATATGTATTTCACTGATGGAAGAAAGCATGAAGCTCCTGCTGCCAGGCAATTTAGCATGCCCAAAGGCAGTGTAGTAGTGGCAGACAGGGGTTTTCTTGACTTTAAACTCCTGCAACACTGGCATGAGCAGGGACTGAATTTTGTAGTCCGTTGTAGAGACGATGTGTCTTTGGAAACAATTGCCAGTTGTAGCAAAACAAAAATGCCAATTATGAAAGACGCCAAGATAAATTTGAGCCCAAATTCAAGAAAAGTGTATCAAAGGCCACTGCGCCTTGTAGAGATCTGGGATGAGGTGAATCAGAAAATTATCAGACTCTTAACCAATCAAAAGACTTGGACAGCACAAACCATCTCTGAGCTTTATAAACAGAGATGGTCAATAGAAATATTCTTTCGAGATATCAAAACTCATCTGAAAGTCAAAACCTTTATTGGTACAAGCCCAAATGCAGTATTGATCCAGCTATGGACCGCAATGCTGGCCATGCTGATCCTGAAATACCTTAAAATCAAGGCAAAATATAACTGGTCACTAGCTAATCTGATCAGCTTTATCAGAATCGCAATCCTATCTAAAATAGACTTGTTCAAATGGCTCAATCAGCCTTTCATCCCAGAAGGGTTTACATGCCCAGATGCCAGTCAACAACTATCATTCAATTTATAAGGGAGATACCTCAAGAAAGTGGCTGAAAATTGCAGGCTACAGCTTGTATCACAACATATTTAAAACAACTTGGACAGGATTGACTTCAAGAAACCTCTTTAATGAACCACGTATATGATGTTTGTTATTATCACTTATATGCCCTTTTCTTGTTGGTTACCTGTTGTATAACAGGTAATAATATGTGTATTGTTCGAGCTATGTTTTTGTATGAAAAAGCACCAATAAATTCATCTGAAAACGTCTACATTTCAACTATGAAATTATATAGCTCACCGGAATTTACTTTCGCTGGTCGGAAAACGCCGTTAATCTTGCTACATAATTATTAAACAAGAAAAACAAATTCTTATGAAAGCTTTATCATTATTAGTGATCGCAACTCTAACCTTCTCATCAGTAGCAATGGCTGAAATCCACGGTGCAGAAACCAAGGACGTTTCAGAAGTAAAGGCAAACATCTTCGCTCAGAAAAATGGTATGGTGTACATCCAGGTGGAGAATCCTGCGGATAGTAAGGTAAGAATTACTATAAAAGACGAAGCCGGTGTTATCCTTTACGGTGGCAAAGTCAAAAATGACAAAGTGTTGAAGAGATTTGATGTTTCAAACCTTCCTGCTGGATCATATTCTTACGAAGTAAGCAATGAAGATTACAGCGTACTAAAGAAAATCGAAAAGAAGTAATCGACTCGGTCGGTTATTCAAAGAAACTTAATCGTTAAGTAGTTTTGTTTTTGTATCATGCAAAGTATCCTGTCCTGGCCGACAGGATACTTTTTTGTTTTTGGTCTAATCCTCATATAGGAATATTTCTTCAATTGATGTATCAAAGAGTTTAGATGCTTTAAAAGCTAAAGGCAAACTTGGATCGAATTTACCTTTTTCTATGGCATTGATGGTTTGTCTAGATACAGCTAAAAGATCAGCCAATTGTGCCTGGGTCATGTCTCGCTCAGCACGAAGTACTTTTAGTTTGTTTTTCATTTGTATCTAATTCTTCCAATCAAAATAGCTACTGCATAGGTAAGGCCAATCAGAATAACCAAATGTGATATTTCTGCATCTACAGCAATCACATTAGTTACATCGAGAAGCGAATAGCTTAATCCAGTAACTATTCCTACGCCCAAAGAAATTGCCATGGCTTCAAGTTGGATTTTCTTTTGCATTTCATCCAATCCATTGATATGACGTTTATTGGCCATTATCATTCCTACACCCAGTGCAAAATTTAAGATGACGCCACTAATTGTAGCCGTTTGATTGTCCCATATCATTAGAGGCCCGAAAGTAGCCAAGGCCATTGAGGCTGTCCAGGCGAAGGTCCAGTAGGCAAGATGAAGTGTGTTTCTCTTCATTTCTGCTGCCCAGTTGTTATTCGGAGTAGTTGTCATGTATGTGTTGTTTGATAATATGTAAATAAAACTTTACATAAATATATATTAATTATCAAAAATGACAAATAAACTTTACATAAAGACAATGTTACTTGATTAATTGGAAAGGGGTAATTACACCCAATGAATCCCTTTTTTCAATAAGTCTAGCGTCTGTTGTTCTTTTGATCCCTGTGCTGGAATATGATTGTACTCCCAATTGGCTTGGGGAGGCAAGCTCATCAAAATAGATTCGGTTCGCCCATCGGTATCGAGTCCGAACTTAGTGCCTTTGTCCCAGATGAGATTGAACTCCGCATATCGGCCACGGCGTAGATATTGCCATTGTTTTTCGTTTTCACTGAAATTCAAATCTTTGTTCTTGGTCATTAGATGTGTATAGATGGGTGCAAACTGACTGCCTACCTCTTTTACAAATTCCCATCGATCTTCCTTGCTGAATTGATCGTTGGAAGATAAGCGATCGAAGAAAATACCACCAATACCTCGAGTCTCTTTCCTGTGTTTGATGTAGAAATAATCATCCGCCCATTTTTTGAACTCAGGGTAGTAGCTTGAGTCATGGCGGTCACAGCAGTTTTTCATCTGTGTATGGAAGAACTTGGCATCTTCTTCATTTACATAGTGTGGAGTTAGATCGATACCACCACCAAACCAGCTGATACCATTACTCATTTCAAAGTATCTGACATTCATATGAATGATTGGCACCATGGGACTGTGAGGGTGCATCACAATCGATACGCCGGTGGCGAAGAAGTCGGCCTGGTCGATTTTCAACGCTTCTAGTATTTTAGCGGGCGTAGGGCCATGCACAGCGGAGAAATTGACCCCGCCTTTTTCAAGAATATTTCCTTCTTTGATGACCCTGGTTCTACCGCCGCCACCTTCTGGTCTTTCCCAGAGGTCCTCATGAAATTTGCCTTTGCCGTCAGTTTGTTCAAGAGCCGAGCAAATGTCATCTTGAAGTCCCTTAAACCATTCTTGTATTTCTTCTTTTGTCATCAGCTTAAATTAAAAAGGATATCCAATACCCAGATTCCATACCAGGCGATTGTAGTTGCTATAATCAGGTAGATCAAAACTACCTCGCTTTACATTGTTGTCATACCTGGTTTGATTACCAGGGTCATAGACTTTCCATGCAGCATCGAGTCTCAGCAATAGAAAAGAAAAGTCTAATCGGAGACCATATCCAGCCCCTATGGCGATCTCTTTTAGAAAATTGTCAAATTGAAATTGGCTACCAGGTCTTACTGGATCTACACGCATCGTCCATGTATTACCCATATCTATAAATAGCGCCCCGTGAAGGAAACCAAATATTTTATGTCGAAGCTCTACGCTTGTCTCAAGTAAAATTTCACCTGGCTGCTCAAAGTCATTGGTATAAACACCTAATGAATCCACGGGGAGATAGGAACCAGGTCCCAGTCGTCGTGGTTCCCAAGCACGAATACTATTGCTACCACCTGCAAAAAAGAATTCCTCATAGGGTAGGGTCTCATTTTCTCCGTAAGGAATGGCTACACCTAAATGTGCGCGATAGGCGAGGGTTACTTGAGAATTGATAGGTGCTGAATGTCGAAAATCGAGGTCAACCTTGGCATACTGGAAGTACTCCAAATCTCTCTCAATCATTTTTTGTGCGATAGCGCTGTAAAAATTGCCTCCTGCTTCCAGTTGGTATCTGAAGAAAGATGATTTTTCTTTTCTGTTTCCATAGTCGTTGATGTTGTAGGTTACACTGAACCAGGTACTACTTACAAACGAAGGCAAGAATGAGTTTTTTAGGTTGTTGCCTTGTGCTTCCAATTCATCTAGAAAGTCTTGGTATTCCTGCGTCTTTATATGAGAGTCAATAAAATTAATATCAGCGATGTTTAGGGCATAGTTTCTTCGTTTCTTAGAGTTCTGCCAGCTTAGAATCAACGAAGTATTGATGTTGGTACGCAGGTATTCCGTTCTGTTGGTATAGTTCAGACCAAAGGAAAGCCTGGTTTTGGGATTGAGGTGTCCAATCTTGGCTCTAAATTCAGGCTGTAAGGGAATCATGAACTGTGGGAAAGTGAAAGCGAGGTTGGCACCATAGTCCAGTGAGGAATACGGGTTGCCGGTGTCAGTTGCACCTGAGATACCTTCAAAACCCACTCTGCCACTTAGTTCCATCACTTCCAGGCCACGGAAGGTATTCCTGTTTTTTATGGAGGCATTGAAAAATGGTCCCGGTAGTCCTTTGCTCACATTGAGTCCTAGCTCAGAGGAGGTTTGAAACTTCTTGAGCGGACTGGTGAATACATTTGAAATGAATTGCCCACCGGTTGTATCATAATTCACATTGATGAATTTGAAGATATCCATGTTAGACAGCTGTTTCTGAGTCTCCAGTGTATTGGATCTACGGTAGAGTTCTCCAGGTTTAATGAATATTCTTCGGTCAAGAATTTTTTCCGAGTATTGTTTGCTATAGAATTGGTAGGTTATGCCTTCAAAACTTTCATTCTCCCGATTATGGACTAAGCCTGTAATGTCCGCGTCAGTAGTGAAAATGACGGAGTCAATGGTATAGACTTTGTGTTTAGGTTGATTATTGGGGTTGCGAATGGTCAAGCCAATAATAACTTTCCTATTTCCTAAGGAGGATGAATCCACAACAAAACTGATAAACTGTCGACTAAAATTATAGTAACCATTATTGAGCATAAGGGTATTGAGTCGGTCTCTTTCCTGTACAAGGTTCGCCTGCTCATAATTTTCAGTGGTCTTTAAGAATGACTCTTCAGAGGACTCGATGACCCTATTGTACACAGCGGTGTCAGGAATATTGTAAAAGAGGGAATCGATAATGTAGGGCTGATTTCGTTCGATGGTGTAAACCGTTGAAACCATTTTGAATGTGTTTTCAGTCGAATAAGTGACCTCGGAATTGAAGTAACCTTTAGTCTTCATATAGTCTTTGATTTTTTCAACCGTAGCCCGTTCTTTGGCTGAATCAAAAATGGCCAAAGGCTCACCCATTCTCATACCAAAATTCCCTTCTTTGATGTTTCTGATCTGTTTGTTGACCTTTTTGTTCATCTTGGTCCTGAGCCGTTTCTTTTGCTTCTCCTTCTCTTTTTGAGCTATTTTTTCTTTGAATTTGATTTGAATGTCTTCAATTTTTTGTTCGTATTTCGCAGAGTCATAGCGCTTCACGCCACGTTGATAAATGCCAACATAAGGAGACCAGGGAATGAAGAGAATTTTTCGATTGGGTTTATAGACGTACAGCGACTGAATATCTTCTTTATTCAGTTTATCTGCGCCATCTAGTTTTTGTTCGACTAGCAAGGATTCACCAGCAGGCAAAAATCTACGACCCATGCACCCTGTGAGAAACAGGAACATGATCAGGATGATCGGCCCATATGAAGGTTTGAAATTGTTAATACTTTTCTCTGTCTAGTCGATGATCCATTGCCTTGATTTACTGATTATCCATTAAGTTTGGACAAATGTCAGCTGTCGGTTTTAGATCGCCGTGAATGCCGCGCAAAAGCTAAATTTTGATAAATAAAGCACAACAATTGATGATTTCAAATCGAGAGTCAAAATTCATTAAATCCCTACAATTAAAAAAATTCCGGCAGCTGGAAAATCAGTTTGTCGTGGAAGGGGCAAAAAATGTGCTAGAACTGCTACAGTCCGACTTAGAAGTGATTAGGGTATTTGGGACCTCTGATTTTTTGAATAAGCATCAAGATACTTTGTCTAAACATTCCGAATTGGTGACTGAGGCTAAAGAGGCAGAGCTAAAAAAAGTGGGAAGTTTCGCTAGTAACAACGCCGCGCTGGCCTTGGTGAAAATTCCTGTGCAAACCGAAATCAATAGTTCTCAATCCATTTTGGCTTTCGATCGCATCAAAGATCCGGGCAATCTGGGTACTGTCATCAGAATAGCTGATTGGTATGGGTTCAAACAAATCGTTTGTTCACCAGAATCGGTAGATTGTTACAATCCTAAAGTGATCTCTGCTACGATGGGGTCATTTGCTCGTGTGCAAGTACATTATATGGATCTTGGTGAACTGCTACAAAACTCAGCGCATGTCTATGGAACGACACTACAAGGAGACAATATCCACGAACTGAAATTCCAAGAGCCTGCCGTGGTCGTATTCGGTAATGAATCTGAAGGCTTGGCTGAAGAGCTGAAGCAATACCTGACCCAAGAAGTTTACATTCCTGGTTATGGAGGAGCCGAGTCTTTAAATGTCGCAGTGTCCACCGCGGTCTTCTGTGATAATTTTAGGCGGTTGCTGAAGGCGTAACGATAACTTCGTCATTGCGAAGAGAGTGCGTAGCGGCAAAGCAAGCGATCGACATGGCAATCCTCTTCGACCTGCCTCTGATCCAGTCATTCCGTAGTGCAACGGAGGAATCTCTTGACTAGGTTGATGACTGCTAGTAGCTTAGTGGATTTCTCCTTCACCTCCTTTCGTCGGTTCATACGAAATGGCAAAAGGGAGTTTGATATCTTTTGAAATTAACTTATCCTTGAACGCAGTTTTATTGAAAATTAACAAGCAATAAACAAAACAGATTAAGTTCCGCAAGGCGCATAGTATTAAAAGGTTGTTAAATGCCAGATTCATGAATCAGACAATTTTATTTTGTATTGCCATTCTGACAAGTGTGAGCTTTCAAGTAACGGCTCAATATTTGAACGGTGGAACGATCGTAAAAGAATCAGAGCTCTTTGACTTTCCAAATAAAGATATTGCAGAATATCTCGGGGTTTATAAATTTGGCGATGATGTGCAAAGTAATGTCACATTTAGAATTGGTAAATATCAAAACTCAATATTTGTGCAAGTTGAAAGCAGGTACAAGTATGAGGCAAATTCGCATTGGGAACATAGCTTTATGAATTTGAACAACATTAAAATAGACAGCAATGGTAATTTTTCAAGCGATGAATTCAAAGGAAAGTTTCTAACATACAAAGGACACAATTGGAAAATCAAGGTTCTTAAGATATATGAAGCCTTTACCTTTTTTGATGATCAAGCTTACGAACTTGGTTCTAAAATTGGTGATGTAACCCATGGATTAAATGGTCAATTCCCTAAACCGTCAATCGATATACTGGATCAAACCGATCTAAGTAATCTTAGCAAAAGGGAATTGAGGATAATGCGCAACGAGATATTTGCTCGATACGGGTATAAGTTCAAACCAAATGGAAAAATGGCTAGCTACTTTGATAATCTACACTGGTATCATCCTGAATTTACAGATGTTAACGAGTTTTTAACTGCACTAGAACTGCATAACATCGAGATTATCATAGCAGAAGAGAAGCGAAGGTAAAGGCCCTCTGGCGCAAGTTTGCAACGCGTGACAAATCTACCCTACCAAACTAACAAACTTCTTAATTAGCTCATTGGTCGTGCCCGCTTTCCAAATCAAAGACAGATAAGTAATCTGTTTGACGTTTTTTAATTCAATGAATTTGATGTCCAAATCAAAACCATGCTTTAAAGAGGTAGGTACTATGGCTACGCCTAGTCCATTTTCCACCAGTCTAAAGATCGTATTCGCGTGAACCGACTTATGCGAGATTTTGGGAGCAAATCCATGGTCATCAAAAATGCTCATCACCTTGTTGTAGTAGGTGCGGCTATAGTCGCTGGAGAATAGAATGAAATTATCCTGCGCAAACTGACTGAGGTCAGTAAAATTGTTTTCATTGATGCGGTGGTTTTTTGGTAGCACAATCGAAAAGTTGTCTTTAAAGATCTGTTTAAATGCAATGCCTTCCGGTGCTTGCTTGGCTCGGATAAAGCCAATGTCCAGTTTGTTGTGCTGAATGGCGAAGAGTTGATCTTCATTACTCATCTCCTCCAAACTGGTATGGATTTTCGGAAACTGCTCATTGAGCTTTAATAACAAATGGGGAATGACAGCCTGCATGGCCGAACCTACAAATCCGATATTCAGTTCACCTTCTTCACCTTTGTCAATCAGTTTGATTGATCGTTTGATCGATTCTAATTGATTCAAGAGATTGGAACTTTCGTTATACAAATACCTGCCCGCATCAGTGAGCTCAACCGTTCGCTTATTGCGAATAAATAGTTGAACACCTAGTTCATCTTCCAATTGCTTGATCTGGCGGCTCAGTCCTGGCTGTGTAATGAAAAGCCTTTCAGAAGCTTTTCGAAAATGCAATTCCTGAGCGACAATCATGAAATATCTGAGGTGTCTAAATTCTATTTGATTACTCATTGTTATCAATTGTTGATCTACAAAGTATTTTCAGTAATCAAAATTAGCAATTAATATTGTTCATGAATTAAAAGCAGAGACTTTTCATTCAGGAATAGTTGGGAAATATTGCCTAAGCTTCGAGAACCTCAGCTTGACAATAGCTTTTCATTTATTCAAACAACAACCCAATTGATAAACAACAAGAGTATGCCGATTTTCAATTATGGAATCGATCATTTGACCCCAGGTGTGGCCATCGACATGGCCGAAGGCCGCACGCAGGGTGTATTGAATGAAGAAGCCATCCAAAAGATTTTGGCCAGCCGCCAAAATGTGCTAGACATCACCGAGCAGGAAAAAATCGTGTATGGGGTGAATACTGGATTCGGATCACTTTGCACCACGATCATCAACAAAGCTGACGCAGGCAAGTTACAGGAAAATATCTTGCGCAGTCATAGCGTGGGTGTAGGGCCAGAGACGCCACTGGACGTTGCGAAACTCATGATGATTCTAAAAGTTCATGCCTTATCCAAAGGATATTCAGGTGTAGCCTTAGAAACATTGGAACGCATCATTTGGCACATTGAAAATGATTTTATCCCCTACGTGCCGCAGCAAGGGTCGGTAGGTGCATCAGGAGATCTGGCACCATTGGCACATTTGTTTTTGCCATTGATCGGTGAGGGCAAAGTGTGGAAAGATGATCAATGGATTACCACCAAAGAATTATTCCAAAAGGAAAATAAAGAGACTTTAAATCTTGGCCCAAAAGAAGGCCTCGCTTTGATCAACGGGACACAGTTCATTGCAGCCTATGCTTTGAAGGGATTTGTTCGAATGAGCAATTGTCTCGATTCTGCTGATATCATTGGTGCTCTGAGCTTGGAAGCACTTATGGGATCTATGAAGCCATTTGATCAAGAATTGCATCAGATTAGACCTTACCAAGGTTCTATCTATGTGGCAGATCGACTAGAGAAGTTGGTGACCGGCTCTGAGATCATTGAATCGCATCAAAACTGCAGTAGGGTTCAAGATCCATATTCGTTGCGCTGTATGCCACAGGTACATGGCGCTTCTCGAAATGCTTGGTTGCATCTTAAGGATATGCTTACCATCGAGATCAATTCTGTCACCGACAATCCGATCATTTGTAGTGTGGACAAAACCATCAGTGGAGGCAATTTTCATGGTCAGCCCATGGCGATGCCCATAGACTATGCCGCATTAGCTTCATCAGAAATTGGAAATATCTCTGACAGACGCGTGTATTTGATGCTTGAAGGAGATCGCGAGGGTATGCCTGTTTTGTTAATGAAAAACACCGGACTCAATTCAGGTTTTATGATCCCTCAATATACCTCAGCGGCTTTGGTGAGTGAAAACAAGGGATTATGCTTTCCTTCGAGTGCTGATAGTGTGCCTACCTCGATGGGGCAGGAGGATCACGTAAGTATGGGCTCGATAGGTGGGCGGAAATTCAATACCATCTTGGATAATTTGGAAAATATTCTAGGTATTGAACTCTTCTGTGCAGCCCAAGGCTTCGATTTTAGAAGACCGCTGAAATCAACTAGCATTTTGGAGGCTGTTCATGCACATGTGAGAAAGCAAATCAGTTTTGCAGAAGAAGATCGAATCTTTGGTGATGACATGGTGATTGCCACGGACATGATTAGGAATAAAGAAATTGTAGCTGTAGCGAATGAGGCAGCAGATCAAAACAACATTAAACTATACAACAATGAAGTATTCGGAATTTATTAAGCAATACGCTTCACACCCTAACTATAAAGCACCAGTAGGAAATCAGCTTCATGCGAAAACCTGGCAAACTGAAGCAGCACTTCGTATGCTGCTCAATAATTTGGATGAAGAAGTGGCAGAAGACCCTTCAGAGTTGGTGGTATACGGTGGCACTGGACAAGCCGCAAGAAATGTAGAGTCACTTCAGAAGATTATTGAACTTCTACTGAAGTTAGAAGAAGATGAGAGTCTTTTGGTACAATCGGGCAAGCCCGTTGGTATCGTTCGAACACATGCTGAGGCGCCAAGAGTTTTGATTGCAAATTCCAATCTTGTACCTGCCTGGTCCAATTGGGAGCATTTTCAGTCTCTCAAAGAAAGAGGTCTGATGATGTATGGACAAATGACCGCTGGAAGCTGGATTTACATCGGCTCGCAAGGAATTCTACAAGGGACTTATGAGACTTTTGTGGCTTGTGGTGAAAAGCATTTTGGCGGAAGCCTGAAAGGAAAATTGGTCGTGACTGCTGGACTTGGTGGAATGGGTGGCGCACAACCACTCGCTGCGACTATGGCCGGAGCGACATTTTTGGGTGCGGATATTGACCCTGCAAGAATCCAAAAAAGATTAGATACTAAATACATCGATCGCATGACTCATTCTTACGAAGAGGCACGTGATTGGGTGATGGAAGCGAAGGCCAAAGGTGAAAATCTTTCTGTAGGTCTAGTGGCTGACGCTGGGGATATGTTGGAAAAACTTATCGCCGATGGCATCGTGCCGGAGGTATTGACTGATCAGACTTCGGCTCACGATCCGGTTTTTGGCTATGTGCCTAATGGACTGTCTTTAGAGGAGGCAGCAGCGTTGAGAAAAACAGATCAGGAAAAATACAAAGACCTTTCTTTGAAGAGTATGGCGCGCCATGTGGGTTTGATGCTCGACTTGCAGAAGAAAGGAAGCAAGACCTTCGACTATGGCAATAACATTCGTGAGTTTGCTAAGCATGGCGGAGAACCAAATGCATTCGATTTCAATGGCTTTGTTCCTGAGTATGTGAGACCTTTGTTTTGTGAAGGAAAAGGGCCATTCCGATGGGCAGCTTTGTCAGGTGACCCAGAAGATATTTATGTGACTGACCAGGCGCTGATCGAAGCCTTTCCTGAAAACAAGCACATGATCAATTGGTTGCAAGAAGCTCAGAAGAAAGTAGCATTTCAAGGCATCCCATGTAGGATTTGTTGGTTGGGAATGGGCGAACGAGAAAAAGCTGGTTTGATTTTCAATGACTTAGTAAAATCAGGTAAGGTAAAGGCTCCAATAGTGATCGGAAGAGATCATTTGGACTGTGGATCTGTGGCTTCTCCAAATCGAGAAACAGAAGGGATGAAAGATGGAACAGATGCCGTTTCGGATTGGCCATTGCTCAACTTAATGTCTAATGCAACAGGAGGTGCCACCTGGATTTCATTCCATCATGGTGGAGGTGTTGGTATGGGTTATTCTCAGCATGCAGGCATGGTTGTTTTAGCCGATGGAACAGAAAGAGCTGAAAAATGTCTTAAAAGAGTTTTGCATAATGACCCAGCAATGGGTATCTTTCGTCATCATGACGCCGGATATGAGAAAGCATCACAATTCGCAGACGACTTTGACTTGAACGTCTGGAAATAAGATTAGAGTAATACTTAATTAAAGGGGGCTGCACAACAGCCCCTTTTTTTGTTATATTCGAAGGATGACCAAGGGCAATATATTAATTACTGGAGCTTCTACCGGCATTGGTGCAGCATGCGTCAAAAAGTTTGTCAACGAGGGCTATGCTGTTTATGGTAGTGTTAGAAAACAGGAAGATGCGGATCGATTGGTAGAGGAGATGGGGAATGACTTTCATCCTTTATTATTTGATGTAACTGATGAAGAGGCTATTAAAAAAGTAGCCGCTGAATTAACAACTGAATTGGATGGGCAAGGCCTGCAATTGTTGATCAATAATGCCGGGATTGCAGTTACAGGTGCTGTGGAGCTGTTAGATATAGACGCTTTTAGGAAACAATATGAAGTTAATTACTTTGGATTAATTGCTGTAACCAAAGCCTTTCTTCCTTTGCTTGGTGCAATAGAGAATTGCTCATTTGAGCCAGGAAAAATTATTAACATGAGCTCAATAGCTAGTAAGCGCACGATGCCATTTATGACGCCCTACGCAGGATCAAAAGCAGCAGTGGATAGTTTTACCGAAGGGCTAAGAAGAGAGTTGATGATTTATGGAATAGATGCCGTGACCATTAACCCAGGACCGATTCGTACGCCTATTTGGGAAAAAATTGATGTCAAAATGGATTTGGTAGAAGGGACTATTTATGAGCCCATACTCAAACGATTCATCAAACTGGTAGATAAGGAATCTAAGGATGCGATAGAAGCGGATGATTTTGCCAATCGTGTTTTCAAAACTTTTCAAAGCAAAAAACCAAAGGTTTCTGATGTAGTGATTAAGAACAAATTATTAAAGTATAATTTATTAAGTCTGATTTCTGCTAGACGGATTGATGAGTTCATTAAAAAAATATTAAAAATCTAATCATGCAAGTAAAAGAACATGTAGCCCTTATTGAGAAGTTTTATACAGCTTTCGGTAAAAAAGATTTCAGCACGATGTGCGAATGCTATCACAAAGATCTCGAGTTTGAAGATCCCGCTTTTGGTGTGTTGAATTACGATCAGACCTGTGCCATGTGGACGATGCTATTGAGTAGAAACAGTGATATTGAGGTTACATTCAAAAACGCATGGTCGGAGAATGAATTTGGAGGAGTGGACTGGGAAGCCAAATATCCTTTTTCTAAAACAGGGAGAAAAGTACACAACGTAATTGACGCCAAGTTTGAATTTAAAGATGGATTGATTGTAGGTCATCGCGACTACTTCGATTTCTACAAATGGAGCAGAATGGCTTTAGGTATGCCTGGGATTTTACTAGGCTGGACTGGCTATCTGCATAAAAAGGTGCAAGCACAATGTTCTACCATGCTTGATAAATTTATGAAGGAGCAAGCGTCCTAGTCTTCTTTTTCCTTTCCGAAATGAATTTCCCCATTTTTAGAAAGCAAAATAGCCAGTGGTCGGGTGTTATCGAATTGACCAAATATGATGATTAATGTGGCAGTAATAGGAACTGATAGGATCATTCCAACCACGCCCCATAAAAATCCCCAAAGCGTAAGACTTAGTAGGACCACAAGCGGGCTAATATTTAGTTTACTTCCCATGAGCCGCGGGTCAAGCACATTGCCAACAAGAATTTGAATAGCACCTACTGCGATTAAAACAGTCAGTAGCACATGGAGCTCTCCATATTGAATAAGACCGAATAAAGCGGGAAACAAAGTCGCCACAATGGATCCGATGGATGGGATGAAATTGAATAGAAAAATAATAAAAGCCCATAGCGCAGGTAATTCTATCCCAATAATCAATAAGGCAAAATAGCTTAAAAGGCCAGTTAGAAAACTGGTGAAGATCTTCACTGACAAGTAGTCGTCAAATAGGTTCGTGACGGCACTAAATGTTTTATAGATATTTCCTCCAGCGGCAGTGGTATCCAGTACTTTTTGGATTTTCTTTTGAAATAAGGTCTCTTCTAAGAGCAAAAAGACCACATAGATCAGAATGATAATGAATTGACCGACACCTCCTGCGATAGAGCCCGCATAGGTTACGATACTGGTTTTGTATTCCGAGAAAAGGGACTTAAATGATTGATCCAGGTCTTCTATTCCGGTTATGTTTCCAAGGGAAACCAGCGCCATGGATATGTTATCACTGTATTGTGGTAGATTTTGTGCTAAGCTCTGAAAATTAGTGCTTATGATTTTGGCTATAGAGTAAATAGCAAGGAATACGGCCGCAGTACTGATTACAGTTACAAGCCACTTAGGTAGTTTGAATTTTCCAATTTTTATTTTGCTCACCAGATCTCTCAATTTCTTTACGATGTACCAGATCAAAAATGAAATGCAGAATACCTTTAGGAAATTTTGGAAGTACATCAAGACGCCCACTGTGCCTGCTACTACGATCATCCAGTAGGCGACATTGGCTAGTTTGAGTTCGTTGGAATTTTGCATGAATTAAAGATATGAAAATTGATGGAATGGCTTAACCCATCTTAGCTCTTTTGGTTAAGTAGGTGCTCAGGATTTTGTCGAACCCTCCTTTGATATCGGCATCGACGAAATCAATTTTTAGCTGAGAGCATTTTAAAAACAAATTCCTGAAAGCTTCATCCATATGCTGCTTATACATCTTCTTGATTTCTGTAGGGGTCAGTTTTACTACTTGTCCTGTTTCCAGATCCTCGAATCGATGCGGCCTGTCCTCAAATTCAAAATCAAGTTCTGTTTCTTTGTCATTGACATGAAATAACAACACTTCATGCTTATTGTGCTTCAGATGATTCAGCGCTGAGAAAACCTCTTCCTGATCAGCTTCCTGTTGAAGCATATCAGAAAATATGATTACCAAAGACCGCTTAGGAATTTTCTCTGCGACTTCATGAAGGACCTGCGAGACATTAGTTTTTTGTTTCACCGGAGGTTTTTCAAACAGCTGCTGATACTTGTTGAGCAGATTGTGTATATGGGTGGAGGTGGACTTGGTGTCTGATTGAAAATCAATTTGATCGCTGAAAGTGAAAAGTCCTACGGCATCCCTTTGTTTTTGTAATAAAAATGAAATTGCCGCACCTGCTAGTATAGAGAACTTGATCTTGCCATGCCCGGGTTTTGGGTAGTACATGGAGGAAGAAGTATCTAATACAATATAGCACCTCAGATTAGTTTCTTCTTCGTAGCGTTTGGTGTAGAGACGGTCGGTTTTAGCAAACACCTTCCAGTCGATGTGCCGAGTGCTTTCCCCGTAATTGTATAATCTGTGCTCTGCAAATTCCACAGAAAACCCATGATACGGTGACTTGTGTAGACCAGTAATAAAACCTTCTACCAGCTGCTTGGCCAAAAGCTCTACATTGGCGTACTCTTTTAGTTTATTGATGTCTATATCTAGCTTCACAAATTCTTTTTTATGGGGTCAACGTATGCAAGATATAAATGATCTGTGTTGTTGACAATATTATAATTAGATGAGCTTTTTGAAGTGAAATTTTCAATATGATTTCAGGCCCTCGATGATCTTGTTGAGTTTATATAGTGTGATTTGCTTTTCTGAATTAAAAAACATTATATTTAAAGCTTTTAAAGAATTTAATTAATGATTAAAATCTAAATTCTAACTACTAAATCAAACCGAAAAAAAGTGGAAGATCATAAGGATAACGAAAGAGAAGAGATATTTTCTGAGAGAGTAAGAGCGGGGAAAAGAACCTATTTTTTTGATGTAAAAGCCACACGTTCGAATGATTATTATTTAACGATCACCGAAAGCAAGAGACGCTATAAGGATGACGGTTATTTCTACGAAAAACATAAGATATTCTTATACAAAGAGGATTTTAATAAATTCGTTCAAGCACTCAATGATTCAGTAAATCATGTAAAAAATGAACTGATGCCAGAGGTTGATTTTGAACAATTTGATAGAGAAAAAGAAGAATTTGAGAGTCAGCCAGAAACAGTTCCGTCTAACGATGACAGTGAATTGAAATGGGATTGATATAATTCTTGAAAGAAGAAACATGAAAGCTCTTGGGTACTCCTTGAGCTTTTTCTATTTTTAGACCATGATCAGAAGAACACTACTGTTTTTAATAATTGCATCGGCTCTATTCGTTTTTAGCGCTTGGCTCTTTAGTGATATCTTCATTTATATATGTATTTCAATAGTTTTGGCGACCATTCTCAGGCCATTGACCAATTTCATTCATAGGACTTACATATACAGAGTAAGAATGCCCAGAGTGATAGCCATTTTGATTTCTTACTGTGCTGTTGTGGGGGTGGTATTTTCCTTTATCCTTCTTTTTATTCCTTTGATCGTAGAACAGGTAAATGTTTTATCTAACGTCAGTTTTGATGAGGTCTATACCAATTTGTCTCAGCCGGTAGTAGCTGTTGAGAATTTCCTTATTGAGTATCAATTAGTCAGTGAAGATGAGCACAGTCTGACCGAAACTATAAGAAGCAGTGTTTTCGAATTCGTAAGTAATCTCAATTTCCGAAATATCATCAATAACCTATTGACGTTTACTGGTGGATTTTTTGTGAGCGTTTTGGCGATTGCCTTCATTACTTTTTTCCTTCTTTTGGAAAATGGATTATTGAGCAGGAGATTGATAGCCATTGTCCCCAACCAGTACTTCGAGTTGTTTATATCAGCTATTCACAAGATCGAGCACTTATTGTCCAATTACCTGATAGGATTGGTACTTCAGATGATGGCCATATTTTCCATTGCAGGATTAGGCCTTTCTATTTTTGGCGTAAAATATGCGCTTACCATAGCTGTATTTGCTGCAGTAGCTAATCTAATTCCATATATGGGTCCTTTGCTTGGGGCTACTTTTGGGATCATTGTTGGATTGTCTACCAGTGGACATTTTGCCTTTGACCAGTTTACGGTCATTTTCGTATTGAAAATTGTTTCTGTATTTACAGTTGTGCAAATCACGGACAACGTGCTACTTCAGCCACTCATTTTTTCTAAAAGTGTGAAGGCACATCCTTTAGAGATTTTTGTTGTTATCTTTGCGGCCGCAAGTTTAGCCGGCATTCCGGGCATGATTGCAGCCATTCCAGTCTATACGATTATTCGTGTATCAGTAATGGAAATCAGAGACGGATTCAAGAGCTACAGGATTTTTCAAGTATCAAAAAATATTATATAAATGGGATTGCAATGTGGGATTGTAGGTTTGCCGAATGTAGGTAAATCAACCCTTTTTAATGCATTATCAAATGCGAAGGCAGAGGCTGCCAATTTTCCTTTCTGTACAATTGAACCAAACGTTGGCGTGATCACGGTGCCTGATGAAAGGCTAGGTATATTAGAAAAGTTGGTGAATCCTCAAAAAGTTTTGCCTACGGTAATTGAATTTGTTGATATCGCAGGATTAGTCAAAGGAGCTAGTAAAGGAGAAGGGTTGGGTAATAAATTCTTAGCCAATATTCGCGAAGTAGACGCTATTGTGCATGTGACCAGATGCTTCAATGACGACAACATTGTGCATGTAGATGGTCATGTAAATCCAGTAGCTGATAAAGATGTAATTGATACAGAGCTTCAGTTAAAAGATTTGGAGTCGATCGACAAGCAACTTCAAAAGAATGAAAAGGCGGCCAAGTCTGGAGATGCAAAGCTCAAGGCGATGGTTGAAGTCCTCAAAGAATACAAGGAGCTATTGGAGTCAGGTCAAAATGCAAGAGCGTTGGAATTGACAAAGGAGAGAAAAGAAGTGGTTGGTCCATTACAATTGCTTACAATCAAGCCAGTGATCTATGTAGCCAACGTAGAAGAAACAGCAATTCTTACTGGTAATGAGCATGTGGAAGCATTGAAAGTTGCAGTGGCCAAGGAAAATGCACAGGTAGTAATGGTAAGTGCGGCTATCGAATCTCAAATTGCAGAATTTGATGAACCTGATGAAAAAGAAATGTTCTTAGGTGAGTATGGGTTGAAGGAGTCTGGTTTGGATAAGCTGATTCGAGCTGCTTATGAGTTGCTAGACTTGATCACTTATTTCACTGCTGGTGAAACTGAAGTGAGAGCCTGGACCATCAAAAAGGGCTGGAAAGCGCCACAAGCCGCAGGCGTTATTCATACCGACTTTGAAAAAGGATTTATCAAAGCTGAAGTAATCAAAATTCCAGACTATCAACAATATGGTTCTGAAGCAGGTTGCAAAGAAGCAGGAAAACTAGCCATCGAAGGTAAGGAGTATGTGGTGAAGGATGGAGATGTGATGCACTTTAGATTTAACGTCTGATCGCTTGAAAATAAATTCATAAGATATAAAAGCATGACGAGAGTTGTGCTTTTTTTGTTCGTGCCAAAATGAGTATTCGCCTTTGATTGCATCTAGAATCAAAGTAAGTTTGATATGAACGAAATAATCTATTTATGTCAAAAGCGGTATCAGAAATAATGATCACGGATCTTATTACCGTGACCCTTGAAGATAATCTCAAAGAAGTAGCGAATGTGTTTGATAATATCAAAATTCGACACGTGCCAGTAGTTTCTGGAGATACTTTGCTTGGCATGGTGAGTAAATCAGATGTAGCCATGATGAAGCAATTTTGCCAAGTCCTTGATTCAGGGGATCGGACGTTGTTTGAAGAGTTAGAGGCGGTTAGTGTCAAAGCACTCATGAAAAGACCGATAACGATTGGCCCTGAAGGAACGATTTCAGAAGCGGCTGATATTTTTCTGAAAAATCATTTTCATGCTTTGCCTGTGGTAGATGGTACAAGGCTAGTCGGTATAGTCACATCAACAGATTTACTTAAGTATTATAGGACTAAAGAACAGTAAGCTGATTCATGCATTATTACCTAAATGTAGTAGATAATTCCCATAGTCATACCTCATTTTTGAACGCCCGGAGTGTGAATTGCATGTAAAAATCCATACTTTTGCCACCTTAAAAATTAGCATTAGACCCACCGATTAATTTTTAAAAAACAAAATTTCAACTTAAGAGCAGCGATTATGGCAATTGATCCGCAATACAACGATTACATCAAGGAGATTGAAGAAAGAAAAGCACAAGGGCTTCACCCCAAGCCAATTGATAGCGCAGAATTGACCAGCGCCATCATTGAACAAATCAAAGATTCGGGCAATGAACACAGAGAAGATTCTCTCAAATTCTTCATCTACAATACACTTCCAGGTACCACAGCGGCAGCTGGTGTTAAGGCTAAGTTCCTTAAAGAAATTATCCTTGGTGAATCCGTAGTAGAGGAAATTACTCCTGCGTTTGCTTTTGAATTGTTGTCACACATGAAGGGTGGGCCTTCTATTGAAGTGCTGTTGGATTTGGCATTGGGTAGCGACGCCGTTATTGCTGCTGAAGCTGCTAAAGTGTTGAAGACTCAAGTATTCCTTTACGATGCGGACACAGCAAGATTGGAGGAAGCTTATAAATCTGGAAACACCATTGCCAAAGAATTGCTGGAAAGCTATTCGAAAGCAGAATTTTTCACTGAATTGCCAGAGGTAGAAGAAGAAATCGAGATCGTAACTTTTATTGCCGGAACTGGCGATATTTCTACTGACTTGCTTTCACCAGGGGCTGACGCACACTCAAGGTCTGATCGTGAGTTGCATGGCCAGTGTATTTTTGAGCACAACAAGGAAATGCAAAATGAGCTAACTGCTTTGAAGGCTCAGCATCCAGACAAGCGAGTGATGTTGATTGCTGAAAAAGGTACAATGGGTGTTGGCTCGTCAAGGATGTCTGGAGTAAACAATGTAGCACTTTGGACAGGAGTCCAAGCCAGTCCGTACGTGCCATTTATCAATATCGCTCCAATCATCGCAGGAACAAATGGTATTTCTCCAATTTTCTTAACGACGGTAGGAGTAACCGGAGGTATTGGAATAGATCTTCAGAATTGGGTGAAGAAAAAGGATACTGATGGCAACACAGTTGTGGATGCTGACGGCGAACCAGTTTTGGAGCAAGCCTACTCAGTGGAAACAGGTACGGTATTGACTATCAACACCAAAGAGAAAAAGCTATACAAAAATGGTGAAGTTGTTAAGGATATTTCAGCTGCACTTACTCCTCAAAAAGTAGAGTTTATCAAAGCTGGTGGTTCTTATGCGGTGGTGTTTGGCAAGAAATTGCAAACATTTGCTGCGAAGACTTTAGGTGTGAATGCTCCAACCGTATTCGCTCCTTCAAAAGAAATTTCGCACGAAGGCCAAGGTCTTACTGCTGTAGAGAAAATCTTTAACAAAAATGCAGTTGGAACTACACCAGGCAAAACATTGCATGCAGGATCTGATGTTCGCGTAGAAGTGAACATTGTAGGATCTCAGGATACTACCGGATTGATGACTTCTCAGGAATTGGAAGCCATGGCTGCTACTACGATTTCTCCGATCGTAGACGGTGCGTACCAATCAGGGTGTCATACCGCTTCGGTATGGGATAAAAAAGCACAAGCTAATATTCCAAAGTTGATGAAATTCATGAACGACTTTGGATTGATCACTGCTCGCGACCCTAAAGGCGATTACCATGCGATGACTGATGTGATTCATAAAGTATTGAATGATATTACCATCGATGATTGGGCAATCATTATCGGAGGAGATTCGCATACAAGAATGTCAAAAGGTGTGGCATTCGGTGCCGACTCAGGTACAGTGGCGCTTGCATTAGCTACCGGAGAGGCTTCTATGCCAATCCCTGAGTCTGTAAAAGTGACCTTCAAAGGCGAAATGAAGAGCTACATGGACTTCCGTGATGTGGTTCATGCGACACAGCAGCAGATGTTGAAGCAATTCGGTGGAGAGAATGTATTCCAGGGTAGAGTGATTGAAGTGCATATCGGTACGTTGACCGCTGACCAAGCATTTACTTTCACTGACTGGACAGCAGAGATGAAAGCTAAAGCTTCTATCTGTATTTCTGAAGATGAGACTTTGATCGAATCGTTGGAAATTGCAAAGTCCAGAATCCAGATCATGATTGATAAAGGAATGGACAACAAGGGTGCCGTTCTTCAAGGCTTGATCGATAAAGCGAATAAAAGAATAGAAGAAATCAGATCTGGTGAAAAGCCTGCTTTGACTCCTGATTCTAGTGCTAAATACTATGCTGAGGTAGTTGTTGATTTAGATGTAATTTCTGAACCGATGATCGCTGATCCAGATGTAAACAATGCTGATGTATCGAAAAGATACACGCACGACACCATCCGTCCACTGTCTTATTATGGAGGAGAGAAAAAAGTA
Source organism: Reichenbachiella sp. (assembly GCF_033344935.1). NCBI lineage: Bacteria > Pseudomonadati > Bacteroidota > Cytophagia > Cytophagales > Reichenbachiellaceae > Reichenbachiella > Reichenbachiella sp. The sequence goes on from NZ_JAWPMM010000001.1 coordinate 1,768,743, forward strand.
GACCTTGGGTTTATTGGATCCTGTATGGTTCACAAGGGAGACATGAAGATCTTGGCTCAAATGTTGAAAAACATAGAATCACAAAAAGGAAAAGTAGAATTTAATGCACCGCTAGTAGTGGCGCCTCCTACCTATAACATCGTAGATGAATTGAAAGCTGAAGGTGACTGGGAAGTATTACAGAAGTACTCTGGCTTTGAGTTCAATGATGAGGCACCAAAAGGTGAGGCTCGAACCAAGTACGAAAACATGCTTTACTTAGAGCGTCCTGGATGTAACCTATGTATGGGTAATCAGGAAAAAGCCGAGCCAGGTGATACGGTGATGGCGACTTCTACTCGATTATTCCAAGGAAGAGTGGTGAAGGATTCAAATGAGAAAAAAGGAGAGTCTTTGCTTTCTTCTACGCCAGTAGTAGTGATGTCTACATTATTAGGACGTACGCCTAGATTGGATGAGTATGAAGCTGCTGTAGAGGGAATTGACTTGACGAAATTCAAACCTTCAGGGAAGTTACTTGTGAAGTAGTATAAGAATTGCAATACATAAAGGAAAGCCCAAGTCATAGACTTGGGCTTTTTTGTTATCAATTTTATTGATGGCTTATCGCTAACGTCAATGATATAATCCCCGTTTATTAGTTAAATTAGAAGACTAATTAGGAATAATTAAAACTACATCTATGGCATTTGATATTGATATGATAAAAAGCGTCTACTCTAAACTTCCAAAAAGAGTAGAAGCGGCAAGAAAAGCAACAGGAAAACCGTTAACCCTATCGGAAAAAATCCTTTATTCTCATTTAACCGAAGGTGATCCTTCCAAGCCTTATCAAAGAGGTGAATCTTATGTGGACTTTGAGCCAGATAGAATTGCCTGTCAAGATGCTACTGCGCAAATGGCATTGTTGCAGTTTATGCAAGCAGGAAAAGATAAAGTGGCTGTGCCTACAACTGTTCATTGTGATCACTTGATTCAGGCAAAGATTGGTGCGGCTGCAGATTTGCAAAATGCAATTAATACCTCCAATGAGGTGTTCAATTTCTTGGAATCTGTTTCCAATAAGTATGGAATTGGGTTTTGGAAGCCTGGAGCAGGAATTATTCATCAAGTGGTACTGGAGAATTATGCTTTTCCTGGTGGTATGATGATTGGAACTGATTCACATACTGTGAACGCTGGAGGTTTAGGCATGGTAGCAGTTGGTGTAGGTGGTGCTGATGCCGTAGATGTGATGGCTGGCATGCCTTGGGAACTGAAATTCCCGAAACTAATCGGAGTGAAGCTTACTGGTAAAATGAATGGTTGGACTTCCTCTAAAGATGTTATCTTAAAAGTAGCAGGTATCCTGACGGTAAAAGGAGGCACTGGGGCTATTGTAGAATACTTTGGTGACGGAGCCAAAAGCCTATCCTGTACAGGTAAAGGTACAATTTGTAACATGGGTGCAGAGATTGGGGCTACCACTTCTACCTTCGGGTACGACGAGGCTATGGAGAGATATTTGAGAGCTACAGACCGTGCTGAAATCGCAGATTTAGCCAATGGCATCAAAGAACATTTGACTGGTGATGATGAAGTATATGCTAATCCAGAGCAATATTTTGATCAAGTGATTGAAATAGACCTTTCTACTTTATCACCACATGTGAATGGTCCATTTACACCAGATTTGGCTACGCCAGTGGCAGAAATGCGAGAGAAAGCGGTAGCTAACGACTGGCCTACAAAAGTGGAATGGGGGTTGATCGGATCATGTACCAATTCGTCTTACGAAGATTTGTCGCGAGCGGCATCCATTGCGCAGCAAGCGGTAGATAAAGGACTGAAACCAAAGGCTGAATTCGGTATCAATCCGGGTTCAGAGCAGGTGCGATATACTGTTGAGCGAGACGGTATTTTGAACGTTTTTGAAAAACTTGGAACAACAATTTTCACCAATGCTTGTGGCCCATGTATTGGTCAGTGGGCAAGGACAGGAGCAGATAAACAAGAAAAAAACACGATTGTCCATTCTTTCAATAGAAATTTTGCTAAACGAGCAGACGGCAATCCAAATACCCATGCTTTTGTGACCTCACCAGAAATGGTAGCTGCAATTGCGATCTCTGGTGACCTTGGTTTCAACCCAATTACTGATACTTTGACAAATGAAAAGGGAGAGCAAGTGAAATTAAATCCTCCAGTAGGGGATGAATTGCCTTCAAAAGGATTTGATGTGGAAGATCCAGGTTTTCAGGCACCCGCAGCGGACGGGTCTAGTGTTCAAATCAATGTTGCAGAGGATTCTAAGAGGCTGCAGTTGTTGGCAGGATTTGCTCCATGGGATGGTAAAAATATCACTGGTGCTCGATTGCTAATTAAAGCACAAGGCAAATGTACTACAGATCATATTTCGATGGCAGGTCCATGGCTGAGGTTTAGAGGTCATTTAGACAATATTGCTGACAATACCTTGATTGGAGCGGTCAATGCCTTCAACGGCGAAACTGATAAGGTGAAAAGTCAGTTGACTGGCGAGTATGGTCCGGTACCCGCCACACAAAGAGCTTACAAAGCTGCAGGTATACCGACGATCGTAGTTGGGGATCACAACTATGGCGAGGGCTCTTCCAGAGAGCATGCGGCGATGCAGCCAAGACATCTTGGTGTAAGAGCGGTATTGGTGAAGTCTTTTGCAAGGATTCACGAAACAAACTTGAAAAAGCAAGGAATGTTAGCCTTGACTTTTGCTAATGAATCCGACTACGATAAAGTTTTGGAGGACGACACATTTGATTTTGTTGACTTGGAAAATTTTGCACCTGGCAAACCATTGACGATAGTTGCAAAACATGCGGATGGTTCAGAGGATTCGATCTCGACTAATCATACGTATAATGACAGTCAAATAGATTGGTTTAAAGCCGGGTCTGCTTTGAATTTGATTAAGAAACAAAATAATGCATAAGAGCGCACGTTGAATTCTGGCAACTAAACGAAAGAGGAATTCGTTATTTTTTCGTAGATTTGCGTAGACATTTAAGAAAATAACAAGAAACGGTTTCAGCAATGAGACCGTTCTTTTTTATTATAAATCAAACAAGATGAGTGTATCATATTATACAGAAGAAGGGCTTCAGAAGTTGAAGGATGAACTGAACGAACTGAAGACACACGGCAGAACGGATATTGCAAAGCAAATCGCTGAAGCAAGAGACAAAGGAGACTTGAGTGAAAATGCTGAGTATGATGCGGCAAAAGATGCTCAAGGATTGCTAGAGCTTAAAATTGCTAAATTGGAAGCTGTAGTGGGCAATGCTAGAGTTATTGATGAATCACAAATTGATACGTCAAAAGCTTCAATTCTATCGACAGTAAAAATCAAGAACAAAAAGAACGGCATGGAAGTGAAATACACTTTGGTGGCCGAAGAAGAGGCTGATTTGAAAGCGGCTAAAATTTCTGTAAAATCACCAATAGGTAAAGGCCTATTGGGTAAGAAAGTTGGTGAAGTGGCAACGGTAGAAGCACCAGCAGGTAAGATCGACTTTGAGATATTAGAAATCGGATTGGCTTAATCATGCCTAGTATCTTTAGTAAGATCATCAGTCGAGAAATACCAGCCCACATTGTTGCTGAAAATGATAACTATCTGGCATTTCTCGACATTAATCCTTTGATGGAAGGTCATTGCTTGGCTATCCCCAAAGTGGATATAGATTACATTTTTGACTTGGAGGATGATACTTTGGCTGGCTTACATGTATTTGCCAAAAAAGTGGCTTTGGGAATTCAAAAGGCTATTCCGTGTCAGCGTATTGCTGTGTCGGTTTTGGGTTTAGAAGTCCCACATGCTCATGTTCACCTTATTCCCATGAACACCATGGATGATGCCAATTTTGCTCGTCCAAAATTGAAACCTACTCCAGAAGAATTGGCAGAGATTGCTGCTAAAATTAAATCAGCTATCCAGCTGTAATTTGACCGCATGGTCCAAATAGAAAAAACCATAACTTATACCGGTCACTCGGATGCTGTATATACGCTAGAAAAAGGAGTAGAGCCTCATTTGTTTTATTCGGCTGGCGGAGATGGAAATATCGTAGAGTGGGATCTTAATAAAACGGACAGTGGCCGCTTGATTGCCAAAGTTCCTGCCTCTGTTTACTCCATACGATTGGTTCCTGAACGACATCTTCTTATCGTGGCTCAGAACTACGAAGGTATTCACCTCATTGATGTGCTATCTAATAAGGAGCTAGGCTCTTTACAGTTTACTCAATCAGCGATTTTTGATATGCAAGTATTTGGAAATTTATTGATTGTTGGAACAGGTGACGGAAAATTGGTGGTCATTGACCTGCCTAAACTCAAAGTTTTACGAGAAGTGGAGGTTTGTGATCAAAATCTGAGAGAGATACTTATTACAAACGATAACTACTGTTTGGTAGGTTCTAGTGATGGATTTATACGAAAATATGCTTTGCCTAATTTTGAGTTGAAGCAAGAGGTGCATGCGCACGATAATTCGGTGTTTGCATTATTGCAAAAGGATCAAATCGTAATTAGTGGAAGTCGAGATGCACGATTGAAGTTTTGGCAATTGGACCAATTGGCGCTAGATGAGTCCATTAATGCACATATGTATGCCATTAATGATTTGGTAGAAAGGCATGATGGAGCTTATTTGGCTACTGCTAGCATGGATAAAACCATCAAAATCTGGGATTATGCTCATCGAAAACTGATCAAAGTAATAGACAAAGCCCGTCATAAAGGTCATCTCACTTCAGTAAATAAATTGCTTTGGTTGGAATATAAGGACTATTTAATCTCTTGCAGTGACGACCGTTCTATAGGTGTTTGGCGCATTGATATTAAGAAATAATGTTTATAATTGCATTATAAGCCGCCCAATTAGTAATTAAACTACCAGTTTGTACGTATTAATATAAGTATATTAAGATTGATAGGTATAGAAAACTACTGATCGAAAATAGCTTGAACCAAACATCTATCGGATGAGGTGATTCAATCATAATTGATCCCTTTGGTGTTTAAAAGATCTATAGACAGATGAAGATTACTCCATTAGAAATTAGGCAAAAGACGTTCGAAAAGTCTTTTAGAGGGCTCGATAAGGACGAGGTTACAGCATTTTTATTATCCCTTTCGCACGAATGGGAGCGTTTCCTAGATGAAAACAAAGACTTAAAACAGCAGAGGGAAAAGCTGGAAAAAGAAGTGCAGAAGCTACGTGAAGTAGAAACTACACTTTTCAAAACACTGAAAACTGCAGAGGATACTGGCGCCAGTGTGGTAGATCAGGCCAATAAAACTGCAGCCCTTCACCTCAAAGAAGCACAAATCAACGCAGATGCAATGATCAGCGAAGCTAAAAACAAAGCGCGTGCGATCATTGAAAGAGCCGAAATGGAAGCCCGTGATGTCATGGAAGAAATGACTGGTGAAGTGAAGGAATTGGAAGAAAATTATCGAATCATCGAGAACCAAAGAGACAATATTATTTCTCAACTCAAAATGCTCTCTGGTGATGTCATGAGTAAGGTGGAAAAGGTCAAATACCAGGAATCTGGCATTGAAACCCACGTGAAGAAAGTGAAGCAATTGCTTCGTGAAACTTCCGAGCGGGTAAGTAACCACTCGGACGAAAGCGTGTCTAAAATAGAATCTATAAAGCTAGAGGAAGTTAAAATAACAAAGGAGCCAATCCAGGAAGACAATCTGGAGGAAGCTAGACCTCAAGCCAACGACCAGACTACAGTGAAGAAAAATTACATTTCTGAAGAAAATCCGATTGCGAGAACGGTCTCTACGCCTCAGGTGGTTAAACCAAAGGTGAAAAAAGAACCGGTAGCGGAAGGAGGATTGTCATTTTTTGACGAGTTGGAAGATTAATAAATGACTACAATAAGGCTGGAGGGATTGGATTTCTTCGCCCATCATGGGTTTTACGAAGAAGAACGGAAGGTAGGAAATAAATACACGGTTGATATAGAGGTGTTGGTCGAGAACACATCGTATACGGACGATGATCTTGAAAAAACCATCAATTATGAAGAGATTTATCTAATAGCTTCGACCATCATGTCAGTATCCACTAAACTACTTGAAACCTTGGCTTCTTCGATGTGTAGAGAGTTGCTCAAGCAATTTGGATCCATTCAACAAGTTACCGCTACGGTTAGTAAACATAATCCCCCGATAAAAGGAGTTTGTAAAAGAGCTTCGGTTTCCATTACCCAATCCAGATAATTTCCCAATCCGTGCAACCTCTTTGAGTTTGCCATGTCTTTGGTTTGTTAATTACTACAAAACTAAAGTCATGAAAAAAGCTCTATTTACCTCTCTACTAATAAGTGGCCTTCTATTATCAGTCAATGGACTTGCTCAAAAGCAAAAATATTCCTTCAACGAGGTTTATGATGTATCCAATTCACCTAAGCTGACCATCAATACAGCGGACGGTGATGTGTCTGTCTATCCATCTGAAAAGGACAAAATTGAAGTCTTCTATATCGTTGAGCGAAACAATGAAGTGTTAAAAATCTCTCCAAAAGAATTGGAAGAGGAATTTGTCATAGAGGTCTCCTCCGGGAATAACTATTTGACTATATCAGTAAAGCAGCGGTACCAATACCGAATGAGAGATTGGAGGAATAGACTCAATGTGTCTTTTGAAATTTACACCCCTTTCAAAACCTCATGTGATCTAAGAACATCTGATGGAGATGTGAAATTGAAAGGATTGACTGCTGCTCAGGAGTTGCAAACTAGTGATGGGGATATTGATGTGACGAATGTAAATGGAGATTTGTATGCGCGCACTTCTGATGGTGATATTTATGTAAATCAAGTCGTTGGAGATGTAGAGTCAATCACAAGTGATGGTGACATTGAACTGAAAAATATAGAAGGAGATGTGCAGGGTCGTACATCAGACGGAGATGTTGAGTTGGAAGATATAAAAGGAAGTGTTGACTTAGTAACTAGCGACGGAGATGTAACAGCCTTAGGAGTTGACGGAGATTTAGAGTTGACGAGTAGTGATGGGGATCTTCGCGTGGGCCGAGCCAATGGAATCCTGGTCTTGAATACATCTGATGGCGACATCTCGTTTCGAGATATCACTGGGTCTTTGAAAGCAAGAACCTCTGACGGAGAGATCAAAGGAAATATAATACAGCTAGACGGTGATCTGGAATTGCGTACCTCAGATGGAAATATAGCAGTCACCATTCCAAGGAATAAAGGTTTTGACCTTTTATTAAGAGGAGAAGATATACGAACGGTCTTGGATAATTTTTCAGGAACTTCGAAAGATCATTTGGTCGAGGGCCGAGTTAATGGTGGTGGCTCATTGGTGAGTTTGCATGCTTCTGGTGGAGACGTAAGTTTATTCTACGATTGATCTCATCGGAGACATTTATACCTAAGCCTATATTGGTGTGAGTCGGTAAAAAAAATTGAGACCCGCCTTCATCACCCGTTTGGTGAGCTAGAGCAAGTCTCAATGTGCATAAGAAGAAAATTGATCTTCCTGGTGATCTGTTGATCACTCAGATTTTATTTCCAAGGTTTAAAATTTTTAGCTGCTGGCCCTTTTAAACCTATCCTTCTAGTGTCTCTCTTAATAGTTACTTTATTTTCTTTAGCCGTAGTCTCAGCCCATACTTTTTGATTCTTGGCCTCTGGCCCTTTAAGAGTTACTTGGTCTGAATTTGTATATACTGTGACTGAAGGACTATCATCTTGCCAAACTTTGTAGTTTTTGGCTTTAGGTCCTTTCAAGTCATTTCTATTTTGTGCCTGATTTACTGTGATAATAAAAAACAACGCACCTAGGGTAAATAATAGCTTTTTCATCGTTCAGTTTTTTTCGGGTTTAACTTTTTGATTACATATGCAATTTAGCAGAAGAAGACCTGTCATGGGCTCTATATTATTCGTGAAATTGCACTCAGTAAATATACGGATATGGCTTAAAATGGGTCTGTAGGCTGTTTTTGGAAGTAATTCTAGAGCAGGTTTTTTCCTGATGACTTGGCTTTAACTTACGCTTTATTTTGTGTTTTTGAGGGTTGAAATTGAACGAATATTTCTGTTAATTACACAAATCAAACTATTCCACCGTCTAATTCTACCTGTGGTAAAAAGATAGAATTAGAATACAGGTTTTTCTCAAGATCAATGGGATGAATGGAGGTCAGCGTCTAAAGCTTAACTGCCATTTCTTTTTTTCTCGATGTATTCATCCATACGTGAGAGTAGTCTCCACCACTCAGAACCGTCCTCGCGAAATTCCCGAATGGCACCTGCCCTCACCAGAATTTTTCGTAGCTCATCATCATCAAAGCCACCCAAATGCTTCTTCAATACTTCGAATGATCGATCAGTGTACGTTTTATGACTTAAAAAATGTTTGGCGGTTTCCTCAGCCATGAAGTCCGTCTTGTAGGTCTGCTTCAAGATTTCCAAATCGTGCTTGAGCTGCTGACGCTGAGTGAAGTAAGTAATTAGCCCACCGAAGGCGGTGCCAATGAGCGCCGCCAGGGTGGGAATTAGAATATCGGTCATGGTTGGTTTGGTTTTAGTCAGCCATTAGCTGTTTGTAATCTTCCATACTTTGTAGGATAATCTGCTTGGCTGTAGAAGCATCTTGAAACTCTTCAACTTCTACTGTTTTGTTTTCTAATTTTTTGTAGTCCTCAAAGAAGTTTTTCAATTCCTTACAAAAATGCTCTGGCAACTCAGATATGTCATTCATGTGATTAACACTCATGTCGTTTTCAGCTACTGCGATGATCTTATCATCCGCTTCACCACCATCTAGCATGCGCATCACACCGATTACTTTGGCAGATACGATACACATTGGTACAATATCAATTTGCGACAAAACCACGATGTCTAGCGGATCACCATCATCGCAATACGTCTGTGGGATAAAACCATAGTTGGCTGGGTAGTACATCGCTGAGTACAGTACACGATCCATCATAAGGAGGCCCGATTCCTTGTCCAGCTCGTACTTTGCTCTTGTGTTTTGTGGAATTTCAATGATACCGTTCACAACGTCCGGCGTTCGATCCCCAACTTTCACTTTGTGCCAGGGATTGCTTGGATATATTTTCATAGTGTGTGTTTCAATTAACGATGCAAAGGTAATCGCTCTGGGAATAATGGCTATAACATAGAATACTTAAAGTTTAATTAATTGTTGCCATGACTTTGCTAAACGAGTCTAATATTTTAATTCATTCTGAGTAGGGCATCTGAGTATCCCGCCGTTCTACTTGTGACATATCTACAAAGACCATGAAAAATATATTACTGTCCCTTGTCATACTTACTTTCACACAAGTTAAAGCGCAGACCTTCGATGTGCATACTCCGAAGACTTTCTCGGAGATATTGACTCAGTCTCATCATGTGGCTTGGACTCCATCGAGTATTTCAGCTATAGAAAACCTAAAACATATCATTGTGCTGGACGCCGAGAATCAGGCTGATGCACTGATGTTGGATGATGTCTCCACGGCCACAACCAGTTTTAAGAGTACCGATCATCTCGTTGGCAGCTCGGCTACCTATGCTTCGTTATTGCGTGGCATGTTTCAATTGGTAGATATCAATTCTAATACTGATGCTGCTTTGTCTGACCAATTTTTGATTAAGCCCTTACTTAATAGTTATTCGGCCTTGAATGCCGATGGTTCGGGTTTGGTAACTTCTGACGCTGGGTCCTATTATGTGGATGAAAATGGAGGTTATCTCGTTTTTGAATTGGATGGAACTGCCGCCAGTACAACGCTCAAAGCTGTGGCGCAATATGATTACAATACGTCAACCGGAAAATTTGAGAAGAACACATTCTGGACAACTCAGTGGTTGATGATAACAGGGGAGGATCTTGTTTTGACTTCGACGGAAGGCAATGCATCAGCTTTCTATTTGGCTAATCCTTTTGATCTGATAGATTTTAGTTTGGAGTTGGGATCTGATTTTAATCCTGGAAATACAGAATGGCAAGACAATGAATTTGCCGCTTTCCCAGATGATGCTTGGGATTATGGGGAAAGTGCTTTGTTTGGAGATCAATTTTCGAAGGACGTCGACGAGAGCTATCAAACGCAATTCGGGAACTCATCTGAAGCTAGCACGGTAGCAAGTGAAGCACTTGATGCCATAGAAACAACCCTAAGTAGTGCTGGAGAATCTCTTCGCTATGACCCTGCAGTTTACCTGGCATTTAGAGATAATTTATTGGCAAGAACTTTTGGTGCGAATGATATCTACAACAGCAAATTGGATGAAAGCACGGTCGAGCATGTTTATTTCACCAATGCAACAGACGATGAGGGGGTGCACCACCCTTTCATGGTCATTGCCTCGCACAATGCGTCTGATGGCCCCAATTTTCTGATCGATGTAGCCCGACCTCCAGGTGACGGAGAAGGTGGAGGATATGAGGAGCAGACCATTACGAGGAATGCCGTGTTGGAAGTGAAATTGGTTAAAATTCCGTTGAAAGACTATGGACTGGTCGAAGAGCTAACAGACAATGATTTATCTACTTATGGTAGTTTGGCTAGTGATTTAAACTTAGATCCTTCAACATACGATACTTACAATTATACGGGTACTGCTTCGAGCGGAATTGCCATCGATGGGGTGGTGATTTACCCTTCTTACAACAACAATTTGCGAGTAGCGGCGGCTGATGCAGAAATTACCAGTACAGGCATTCATGTAGGAAGAGGTATGGGACTGCACTATCACGCCGATGGACATGGATACAATGGTAATGGTATCAATTTGTATAATTATTCTGATTATGATGGGCAAAATCACCCTCCATTGATTGGTTTCGCTTATGATGGAATCGCACTTTTCGGAAAATACGAGGCGAACTATCCGAATATGGAAGGATATAGTGAAGACCTGGACGAGTATGGAGGGCACGATCATAGTAGTTTTGGTTATCATTATCATGCTTTTGCGGGTGATATGACCTACCAAGGTCAGGATGGTGGCACTGTCGGCCCATTTACTCAGCATCACCTATTGGTAGGTGCATGGCGAGGTAATATCAATGACATTCCTGGGTTTAATGAAGCAAGTACAGCACAATTAAAAGATGAAGATACTGGACGTTTTGCAGGTGCAGCCTATGATTCTTCAGAAGTTACGACTTTGTCCGTGAGGGATTTGAAAAGTGGGATGAAGGTTTATCCAAATCCAAATACTGGTGCATTTGTGGTGGAAGCCGAAGGAGTAGAGCGACTCACTCTCTATGAACTCAACGGTCAATCTTTACAAACAGTGACTATAGAAAAGAATGAGGTTTTAGTGGAATTTAAAAATATCAGTAAGGGACTGTATTTTCTTAAGGGAGAAGGATTACAGACGTCTTTTGTTAGGAAAGTTGTGATCAAATAACCCGCTTTACAACTTCGGTTTCTATTTGATTCTGCATCCCACTGGCTGCTGATAGGCTACAGAAACTTCTTTGTTGGATAGCACATTATTCAATGTCATCTGGACGTAATTGTTACGAACTAATGCTTCTGACTGCGGGCTGTCATCTATCGCTCCCTGATATACTTTTCGGTATCCTTTGGAGGAAGGAGTTAGAATTATTACTTCAGGACTTTTTTCTACATTCAATAATTTGCGTGCCTCATGATTCGTATCCGAGAAGTAAAGCATATCATCAAGGCTACTAGCTTCCTCTTTCATTAGGGCAATAGTTTCTTTTTTTGAAGGATGTGCCGCATGTGGGTTCACAAATAAGAATCGAACATTTTGGTCAGCGTATTGTTCTGATAGAGCACTCACCCGATCTTTATAAAGTTTGGCATACGGGCATCGAATACTTGTGAAAACCATAACGACCGCGTCGTGAGAGTCAAAATGGCTCATAGTGATTTCGTTATCTGTCACTACATTGTATAGACGAAGGTCTTTGCTGACTACATTTTGGGCCGTACAAAAAGAATAGGAAAGTAACGCGCTTAGTGTTAGGAAGAGTCTTAGGTTCATGTTTGGGTTTAGCTAACTACTTTAAAGGTAGATGGTTTATTGAGTTTTCAGCAAGAAGCGCAAGGGTTAAACGTTATAAACCAGAAAATATTCTAAAAAATACTCATAATTAAGTATGAAATTATCAGCGGTTTCATCGATTATAATTTGAGCCTGTATTTCTTCAGAAGTAATTTTCAGAATAGCCAGTTGTTCGGCGAAAATCAGGGTTTTCCTTCCGTGTATTTTGTACAAAGCCTCTTTTGTAGACCAGTGCAGACATAATTTTTTTAAATCGTCACCGCAATAGATTAGTTCTTCTGGATTAAGGAACTTATGTCTGATTTTTAGTAATTGTGGTCGACTAGACTCTATGTCAATACCGCAGGGTTGGCTGGGGTGAATGGCACAGGCTACCATAGGATAGCTATGAGAAATAGAGATTTGATAAGAAGAGTCAATCAAATGCGGTTTGCCAAATTCATCCTTTTCAATGCCTTGATAAGGAATATTTAGTTTGGTACACATCTGTTTGATCAATTGACGCGAAGCCAAAAATTCCAGCCTTTTTTTTGGATGTAAATGATCAAGGTCAGCGTGATCATGAGATAGAATTTCATCCTTTTCGGAAGTTATTTCTGCTAGCCCGACAGTCGTGCTGTTTGGATTTGTTTTTATCCAATGCGTGCGCATATTTAAGACTCGGTGTTTTCCAATCTCGAATTGGCAATATCCAAAGCCGCAAAGATGGCAGTGCGCATCGAACCTTCGTCTGCCTGGTCTTTTCCGGCTATGGCATAGGCTGTTCCATGATCTGGAGAAGTACGGACGAAAGGTAAACCAGCGGTAAAGTTCACCCCTGTGGAAAAGGTTAGACTTTTGAATGGTATCAAACCTTGATCGTGATACATAGCGAGAACCGCATCAAACTTGTGGTGTTCTCCCGAACCGAAAAAGCCATCAGCTGGGTAAGGCCCCATCACGATTTGGCCTTTTGATTTGAATTCTTCAATAGCCGGTCGGATGATTTCTATTTCTTCGTTTCCCAGCAGTCCGTCTTCCCCGGCATGAGGATTTAGGCCTAGTACGGCTATTTTAGGTTTTTGTATGCCAAAATCTTGTTTCAATGATTTGCTCATCATTTTGAGCTTTTTGATGATGCTTTCTTTTGTCACTCCGGCAGCAACATCTTTCAGTGGAATGTGTCCTGTCAAAACCCCTACGCGCATCGAATCTGCCACCATAAACATTAAACTTTCTTTTGAACCCGCTTTCTCAGCGAGGTATTCAGTATGTCCGGCAAACTTGAAATCATCGTTTTGAATATTCAATTTATTGATGGGCGCCGTAACCAGTGCTGCGATCTTCCCTTCTTTCAAATCATTAGTGGCAGCCTCTAGTGCTTTGAAGGCATATTGACCACCGATGGCATTGTCTTGTCCAGGATTGATTTCGACTACTTCTTCCCAGCAGTTGAGCACATTCACTTTTCGATGATAAGGTTTAGACAAATCGTTGATTGGCGAAAAATTAAAATTGTCGCGGTTAAGCTGCTTTCTGTAAAACGAAAGTACTTTTGCTGAGCCATAAATAATGGGAGTAAGATGCTGGGTAATCTTGCTATTTTCCAGCGCTTTGATGATCACCTCCGGCCCGATGCCGTTGATGTCGCCCATCGTGATTCCTATTAAAGGTTTTTGTTTATGGCTTTTAGATTCTTTGTCCATGTCTAATGTCGAAATTTAATGATCCGCTTCTACGGTTTTAGGATTGGGATCATCTACATTTAGGTATGTATTGAATGAATATTTGATTGCTAATTTAAACGGAATCCCCGAGATACACCTAGTGTTCTTCGAGCATCCTTGCAATCAATTAAATTAGAAAATATTACTGAATGCTAGAGTCAATTCTAGATAAATCATAAAGCAAACTATGGCTGGAGTAAAACCCAAAAAACATCTCGGACAGCATTTCCTTAAAGATCAAAACATCGCAGACAACATTGTCAAAGGTTTGTTTGACGTGACGGATCCGTCTTGTGTCTTGGAAGTGGGGCCCGGCACTGGCGTGCTTTCAGATTTGATGGTCGATAAAGGAATTGATCAGTTGGTATTGATGGATTTGGACGCTGAATCTGTCGATTATCTCAAGAATAGATACATCGGGCAAAAGGTAGATATCCAATTTACAGATTTTCTTAAAAGTGATTTTAAGGAAATTTTTGGCGACCAGCCATTGAGTATTATTGGCAATTTTCCCTACAATATATCCTCTCAGATCTTCTTCAAGGTTTTGGAGAATAGAAATCAGGTGAACTACGTCGTAGGGATGATTCAAAAAGAAGTTGCCGATCGAATCGTTTCTAAAGAAGGAAATAAGACTTATGGTATCCTTAGCGTATTGCTACAAGCCTATTATGATATCGAATATTTATTCACCGTTCCGCCTCATGTCTTCAACCCGCCACCCAAGGTGAATTCGGGGGTTATCCGATTGGTAAGGAATAATGTAAAGCAATTGGATTGCGACGAAAAGCTATTTATAAGAGTCGTGAAGGAAGGATTCGGAAAGCGACGCAAAACCTTGCGAAACGCCTTGAAAGGGCTAAATTTGCCCGAATCCATGATGGAGATGGACGTGCTAAATATGCGCGCTGAGCAGCTCTCCGTAGCGGATTTTATAGAACTAACTAAACTAATTGAGGGTCATGATTGAGCACATGGAGTTTGAACTGTCGAAGGAGTACCTCGAGCGATTTACCGAAGCGGTAGATGCTAAAGAGAAGGACTTTGTCATTTCTACGCTCGAAGGTGTTAATCCTGCTGATATTTCGGAGGTCATTAGAGAGTTGGATGCTGAGCAGACCAAGTTTGTTATTGACCTGCTGGATGTCGAAGTTGGGGCTGAGATCATTGTCAATCTCGAAGAAGACCGCCAATCTTTATTCCTTGAGAATTTTACCGCTGATGAACTTGCTGGGTTTGTAGATCAGATGGATTCGGATGATGGGGTGGACGTCATCAACGAACTTCCTATCGAGAAGCGAGAAGAGGTAATTGCTTCCGTAGAAAATCAGGAAAAGGCCGGATACATTTTGGACCTTTTGCGCTACGAAGAAGATGTAGCGGGTGGTTTGATGGCAAAGGAGATGATCCGTGCCAATCTCAATTGGACGATCCAGCAGTGTATCGAAGAAATCCGAAAGCAGGCCGAAAATGTAGAGAAAATTTATTCGGTCTATGTGGTAGACAATGAAGGCAAATTGCTAGGCCGTGTATCGCTGAAGAAAATTATCCTATCCGAGCCGGATGCCTTGGTGGCAGATATTTACGAAGAAGATATCGTTTCGGTAGGTACGCATGCCGACGAAGAAGAAGTAGCACTTACCATGCAGAAGTACGACCTGGAAGCACTTCCAGTAGTCAACGTCAAGGGCAAACTCGTTGGGCGTATTACCATTGATGATGCGATGGATGTAATCACCGAACAAGCCGAAGAAGATCGTCAAATGATGACAGGTATCTCTGGTGATGTAGAGGAAGATGATACCGTTTGGGTGCTTTCTAAAGCACGTTTGCCTTGGTTGGTCATTGGACTGGTAGGGGGATTACTCGGTGCCAAATTCATCAGTTTGTTTGAAAAAGATATTGCGCTCATCCCAGCCATGGCATTTTTTATTCCGCTAATCACAGCGACGGGTGGAAATGTTGGGATTCAATCTTCATCCATTGTAGTACAAGGTTTAGCCAGTTACAATGCTTTTGAAGATTCACTTTTCAAAAAAATGACCAAAGTACTATTCGTAGCCGTGGTCAATGGAATGATCCTGGCACTCATCGTTTTTGGCATTGTGATATTTTCTAGCTCAGATCAGGCGATGGCGGGTACTGTGGCGATTGCGCTTTTTAGTGTGGTACTTCTGGCATCTTTTATGGGCACCGTCACTCCGTTGATTTTGGATCGCATCGGTATCAATCCGGCCATGGCATCAGGGCCATTCATTACCACCGCCAATGATTTGCTAGGACTGACGGTATATTTTCTAGTCGCACACTTTCTATACGGTTTTTAATCCAATGACTAATAATCGCATTTTAATTATCGATGAAATGCACAAAAGCATTTCTCCTTTGTTGACAAAAGCGGGTTTCGAACCCAATTATTCGCCCAATATTTCCCGAGAAGAAATTATTAATCACAAAGACCAGTTCGTGGGCTTTGTGGTGAGGAGCAAGACTACTATTGACAAAGAATTGCTGGCAGGTCAGCAAGAGCTGAAGTTTATCGCCCGAGCCGGTGCTGGGGTAGATCAGTGTGATGTCGACTATTTGGCTTCAAGAAATATTGAATTGCTCAATGCGCCAGAAGGCAATCGCGATGCGTTAGGGGAGCATGTCGTGGGGATGTTGCTTTCTTTGTCAAACAACCTTCGCCATGGCGATATGGATGTACGAAACAAAGTCTGGGATCGAGAAGGCAATCGAGGGTTTGAAATTAGTGGAAAGACGGTTGGTTTGCTGGGTTATGGACATATGGGAAGTGCCGTGGCGGAAAAACTTAGCGGGTTTGGATGTCGAGTGATCGCGCATGACAAATACAAGGAAAACTACGGAGACCTATACGCCGAGCAGGTGGATATGGAGGATGTCTTTGAGCAGGCTGACATATTCAGTCTGCATGTGCCGCTGACTGAAGAAACCAGAAATTTGGTTGATCTCGCTTACCTCAGTAAATTCAAAAAACCGATCGTGTTCATTAATGCTTCGAGAGGGGAGGTAGTGCCATTGAAAGACCTACTTGCCGCGATGAAAGACGGCACCGTACGTATGGCGGCATTGGACGTGCTGGAGAATGAAAAATTGCATTTTCTGACAGACGCGCAAGCCAAAGTATTCAA
Source organism: Reichenbachiella sp. (assembly GCF_033344935.1). NCBI lineage: Bacteria > Pseudomonadati > Bacteroidota > Cytophagia > Cytophagales > Reichenbachiellaceae > Reichenbachiella > Reichenbachiella sp. Next base: position 1,785,670 of record NZ_JAWPMM010000001.1, read on the forward strand.
CCAATTGATCAAAGATGATCGCGTATTGTTTTCACCACACGTCGGTGGATGGTCCTTCGAATCCTATCAAAAGATCAACGAAGTCCTAGTAGATAAAATCAAACACTTAAACCTGAATGATGGAAAATAAGAAAGGATGGATTGGGAAACTCCTGACAGAATTTATCTCGGTAGTTTTTGCCGTGCTGTTGGCGCTGGGTCTCAATCATTGGCGAGAAGCCAATAATGATGAAAAGTTAGCCGAAAAGGCACTAGTGAATATTTTTCTGGAAATTCAGGCCAACCAAAAGGAAGTGGAAGCAGAAATACCCTCTTACGATGAGCAAATTGCTGAAGTAAAAGTGTTCAAAGATGCTTTCGATAAGGGGGAAGGCATGCCTTATTCACTTGGGTTTAATATGCCTGTTTTGAGTCGGTCAGCATGGAATGTGGCTAATAGCACAGGAGCCATCAAAGATTTTGATTTGAATATGCTGATGGAGCTTTCTGATATTTATACATTTCAAGAAATGTATCATAACAACGGCGTAAATTATATGCTCTCTATGCACAGTGTGGATGCCAAAAAGGATGAAAATGCGAAGGCGATTGTCGATTCTAACTATGGGCAACTTAAGACCTTCAAACATTGGAGTATTCAGCTTTCCGCTATTTACCAAGAGTTTATCAAAACTTATGGCTCGCAGTATAAGGAGTTGCTTCCAGATAGTGTTTTGGTGGAGTAGGGAGAGTAACGTCTATGTATGAGGCGTGTGCTCACACTTGGCTAATACCTGCAAAATAGTGAAGTCTGCCGGTGCTTCCAAAGTTTGCAGCAAGCACTGCGTCCTGAAGTGAAAAATCCCGCTAGCTGAAGTTTCCAAATACCACAAAACTTTCTCGGCGGTAGACGAAACGGACAAGTTCTGGTGAAGTATGTAGAAAGCACGTGAGCACATGCCTTATACATTTTGTTAGGGCGATGTTATTCTTCTTTCCACTTGCTGTAAAAGTCCATTTTGTTCAGATGCAGTTCGTATTCTACATCTCGGTCTGCGAATCCAGCTGTTGATTCGTCCTTGGTGTTCATCTTGAATGTTGATTTCAGATTTCGGATGAGTTCACCTTCTGAGTTAAAATAGAGCCTTTTCTCAATTGTTAATGGTTCATTGGCTTGAAAAGTGTTCATCCGCCAAAAGATAAAGTACAATCTATCGTTCGTGTCGAAATAGTAGTCAACAGAAATCTTCCAGTCGCCTGACATTGCGAAGTTGTCGTAGTAAACGAAGGTTCCTAGGTTCGCCTTCTCGATTATGTAGGTTTTTTGAAAGAGGAATTTGTCTTCAGAAGCTTGCTCGCTCGTGTACCATTCATCCTCTTGATAGTTCTCTCCCCAGGCATAATGAAAAAATTGGGTTGAGGTTTTTAGTTTGCTCTCAATAATGGGTTGCCATGCTTGGAAGTTCTCCCGAATCTGGACAATATCTGAGTTTTCCTGTGCTGTTCCCAAAAGACAGTTCAAGAAGAAGGTTAAGAGAATAATCGGTTTTTTCATAAAGTTTGATCCGAGCGGCAATTCGCCCTAACATGCGAGTATAAACAATGCACTATATCCGCACTATATATAGCGCATTTCAAATTAAGTTTTGATTTTTCTACAAGGAGCTGCTACTCAAGGATACGATTTTTTGATGTGGGATCAAAATAGGCCTGACGAAACCTATAAGGTTTCTAAAACCTTATAGGTTTGAATCAAACCCAATCCAACTCTTCCTTTGTCAAATCAGAACTATCATTCTCGCCAGTATTCACAGTAGAAGCTGGTTCAAACATCATGACCCAAGCTTCTTGTGCTGCACTGGGCTGATGCAGTACCCCTTTGGGTACTACGATCATTTCTCCTTCGTCTAGTGTTTCCGTTCGGTCCTCAAATTTGATTTGAATCTGTCCTTTGATCACCTGAAAGAGTTCGTCTTCATGGTCGTGCTTATGCATCTCAAAGGTCCCTTTGAATTTGGCGATTTTCACCAGCTGACCATTGAGCTCGCCTATGATTCTGGGGTGCCAGTAGTCGTCAAACAGTTCGAATTTTTCTTTGAGGTTTATCTTTTTCATGGTTATTGATTTTGCTCTACATGTGAGTTTTGCAATTGTGTTAAGATACACTTTACAATTCTTTGTCATTTCGACCGAAGGGAGAAATCTTATCAGAAATTCACAGATGAGTTTAGATTTCTCCTAACGTCGAAATGACATTATACAAGATATTATTTAAGCTACAATGTCATTTGTATTCATCGAGTTATTCGTTTATTTGTTGCAATTAATTCAATCGATTGAGCGAAGCCAAGGACATACTGAAAAAATACTGGGGGTACGATGCCTTTCGTCCTTTGCAGGAAGAAATCATCGAGTCTGTATTGGAAGGCAAGGACACACTCGCATTGCTCCCTACGGGCGGAGGAAAGTCCATTTGTTTTCAAGTGCCTGGACTGATGCTAGAAGGCGTATGTTTGGTGATCTCTCCATTGATCGCACTGATGCAAGATCAGGTGCAGCAGCTCAAAAAACGGGGCATATCCGCAGCTGCCGTTACTTCTGGCATGCCTAAGCGTGAGATTGATATACTGCTGGACAACTGTGTGTTTGGTAAAGTAAAGTTCCTTTACGTGTCACCCGAGCGTTTAAAATCCGACCTCTTTATCGAAAGGTTGAAAAAGATGCATGTGGGTTTATTGGCTATCGACGAGGCGCATTGCATTTCTCAGTGGGGGTATGATTTTCGGCCGTCCTATATAGAAATTGCTAACATTTACGACTATTTATCTGACACCAAAAAAATTGCTTTGACGGCTACGGCCACAGCCGACGTAGCCGATGATATTTGCGAGAAGTTGGCTTTTGATGAACCATCCATTTTTCAGAAGAGTTTTGCCCGAGTGAATTTGTCCTACTCGGCTTTTGAGTTAGAAAACAAGGGGCCGAAACTCATAGACATATTAAACAATGTCAAAGGCTCAGCTATCGTCTATGTGAAAAGCCGGTTGGAGACCCAGAACGTAGCCAAGTATCTTTATCAGCATGGTATTTCTTCCGATTTCTATCATGCGGGTTTGGATCCTGTCGCTCGAAACAAAAAGCAAGACGAGTGGATCAAAAACATGCGCCGCGTGATGGTGGCTACCAATGCCTTTGGCATGGGAATAGACAAACCCGATGTTCGTGTGGTGGCACATTTGGATTTACCTGATTCTCTGGAAGCCTATTACCAGGAAGCCGGTCGAGCCGGTCGAGATGAGCGAAATGCTTTCGCCGTGCTGCTTTATAATCCCTCCGATTTATTTCGCCTCAGCGAAAACGAAAAGCACAGAAATCCTACGCTTGATTACGTCCAGCGAGTCTATCAAGCCATTGCCAACTATTTCAAATTGGCCACAGGCAGTAGCCAATGGCAGAGCTATGATTTTGATTTGAAGCAGTTTGCTGCTACTTACCAACTCAATCCGCGAGAGGCACACTTCTGTATTCAAAAACTAGAGGAGATGGGGCTATTGCTAGTCAGTGAAAGCTTGAATAAGTCAAGTACGGTCAAATTCGCTCTGGACGGCAATGAGGTTTATAAATTCACTATATCGAATGTGGCCTACGAGTCCGTGATCAAAGCTATGTTGAGACTATATGGAGGAGGATTGTATTCGGACTTTATGAATGTCTCGGAGTTTGAAGTGGCCAAATTGGCCAAGCTGTCTAAAAGTGAGGTAATCAAAAAACTACAATTGCTCGAGCAGCAAGGGGTGATTGTCTATGACCCCATGAAGACGCTGCCGCAGCTCACTTATCTCACACCACGACTAGAGGTTTCCGCACTAAAAAGATTCTACAACGAAGTGGCTCCCAGACATGCGGTGGTCAAAGAAAAAGTGGAAGCCATGAAAGCCTATGCCTCAAACAAGGAAGGGTGCCGCACACGAATTTTTCAAGAGTATTTCAATGAAAAAACCTATCTCAACTGTGGTGTATGTGATGTCTGCATCAAAGCCAAGAAGGAAGAAAAACTAATCGCTGCACTCGATCAGACCAAAGCCGAGATCCTGGCTCAAATTACCTCTGGCACCACCTACATCGATGAACTCAAAGATGCTGTAGAAGTGAAAGGTGATTTTGTATTTACCGAAGCCATTCGCATCCTTGTAGATGAAGGTAAGGTGAAAATGGAGGGATATGATCGGTTGGTGCTAATTTGATTAAATTGAAATTTAATCTGAGCTGTAAGGCTTTTTGAATTGACTCATTTCAACATTAATCAACATGAAACAAGTATGCTTTCTATTTTCTATTGTCTTAATAGGAATTAGCTGCCAATCGCCAAATCAAGAAAAAAATGTTACTCCTGCTAAAGTCGAAGCCAATTACCAGGACTTAGTCAGTTTGTTCAAAGAGTGGAGAGCTTTTGAAAGGCCTCCAAGCAAAGATGGAGCCCCAGATTATACAGCTGCTACTTTTGAAAAACGTTGGCCCGAATTCCAAAACTTGCAACAGCAATTGCTAACGATGGATACTGCTGGTTGGGCCATCAATGAAAGAGTAGATTGGATGATCGTCTGGGCAGAGATGAATGGTTATGATTTCAATCATCGAGTATTAAAACCATGGGCACGAGATCCAGCTTTTTACTATTCTGTTTGGGAGGCTCGAAGTGATGTGCCTGCGCACGAAGGACCTACACATCATGAAATCACGGAAGTCTGGCAGTATGATTTTCCGGTGAGTGGTGAAGAGAGAGTACAGCTCCTTTCTGACCTAAGTGTGATACCTCCTTTATTTAATCAGGCCAAGCAAAATCTTACAGGAAATGCTAGAGAGTTGTGGTTAGCAGGAATTGGTGTTATTGAATATCAGCATGCAGGGTTAGATAATTTGCTTAAGAAACCCGGTGTTGCCGAAGATGAAGAGTTGGTAGGAGCCATTGAATCTGCAAAGGAAGCCACTACTGATCTGGCCAGTTGGTTGAAAGCGGAGTCAGTATCCAAGACTGGTCCCTCGGGAATAGGGAAGGAAAACTATACATGGTACCTGCAGAATGTGCATTTGGTGCCACTGTCCTGGGAAGATGAAGTGATGCTCTTGAAAAGAGAGCTAGCACGTGCCTGGTCCTCTCTGAAACTCGAAGAGCACAGGAATCGAGCTTTGCCAGAACTTGTCGATGCCGATTCACCCGAGGCCTATGACGTCATGGCTGATGCCGCGGCCAAAAGCCTGATCAATTTTTTGGATGAACAAGAAATCGTAACAGTTAAGGATTACTTTGATCCGGCTTTACGCGAGCACTTGGGTGAGTATGCGCCAAAAGAAAAGCGAAATTTTTTCACCATTGGCGAGCACTATGATCCTAGACCACTTTATTCTCATTTTTACCATTGGTTCGAATTAGCTAGAATGGATACCGAACCACATGCCAGTGAAATAAGAAGAGGGCCTTTGTTGTATAATATTTTCGATTCCAGAAATGAAGGTACTGCCACAGCCGTGGAAGAAATGTTTATGCAAGCGGGTTTGTATGATGATGCACCGAGGGTGCGAGAGATCGTCTATATCATGATCGCCCAGCGTGCTGCTCGCGGTTTAGGTTCGCTCTATGCTCATGCCAACGATATGACCATGGAAGAGGCGGGAAGCATTCATTCAGAATATACCCCTAGAGGGTGGATGAAGACGGAGAAAGAATTGCTATTATTTGAACAGCATTTGTATTTGAGACAGCCAGGATATGGTACTAGCTACATCACTGGAAAATACCTTTTGGAAAATGCTATGGCCGATGTGGCTCGACTTCAGGAATTGAAAGGGAAGTTGTTTAAAACCAAATCTTTCTTTGATGAACTAAATAGTATTGGAAATATCCCTATTTCACTTGGTCACTGGGAAATGACCGGGATGCCTCAGTAAGGAAATTAAAAATTACCACTAATAATTATTCCTGTAACAAATGTATTTTCTGGTTTCTGAGGGTCAGTATCTAATAAATAGGAACCTCTAAGTCCGATACTTATTGGTGCCAGGTTTAAGAAAGTATTGTCGAATATAATTTCTAATCCTGCAGAATTATAATCCAATTCTGAGTCTAATTGATCGATGGTACCTTTCCCAATATCAAAGAATGCGTTGGCTCGGATTCTTTTGAAGTAGGTGATGCCAAAAAAACCTAAATCCGGATAGAACAAAGTAAAACCGTAATCCATTGATAGTCTTAAAAAGTTATCGTTGATCGGTCGTTTATATCCTCTTGAATACTGAAATAAATCTACTTCTTGAAAAACATTACTAAGTGGTTCATGTTGATAAGCTGCGGTAAGTTGGAACGTGTGATTTCTACCTATACCTGGTAAAAACAACTTTCCAATTCCTGTATATTTCTGATTTGATTTTTCAGTTAGATTGTGTGTGTATGAAGTAGATACAGTCACTCCAAGCCTAGGAGCTAGGTTTTGCCTTGCAGTTCTTCGAAGAAATGAAAATGAAATACCTTCTTTTAATGTAGTATAATTGATATCATCAATTTGAAAATCGCTCCCCGCTTCTGAGATGTTTTTTGTGATATGGTAGTCGTAAGCCACCGAAGGTTCTAACGTAGTGCTATAATTGTTTTTCAGCCATTTCAAAGGTATGGTTATTTCACTGCCAACGACCGTTTCAGTATAGTCCACATTGGCAAGAGAATCAGCAGGCAATAGAAAGTCAGAAGTTCGAAAATTGTGTTTGGCATTTATGCTGATTACAGGAAATAGCCTAGAATAAATCAAGGATGTTCCGAAGTAAGCACCTTCTTCATTGAAGTTATACCCTGCGCTTAATTGAGCTGCGATGTCATTCGTATAGTTATTCATAATTAGTGACGCACCAGGGGCTATAGAACTCGGAATTAGATTCCAAGAATGAGCCTGAATTCCTCTAAACGGAGATTTTGAATAGCTACTAGTAGAATAGTTGTTTTTTGGGGCTTCCGTTATTATTGAAGCTCCTTTACTTTCAAAGATATCTGGCGTTTCATCTTGCCATTTCATTTGCATAGGCTCTAGATAAGAAAAGTTATCTGAAGGATTGAGTTTTTCATTTGGCCGCTGAACCACTTCATTTCCTAACTCATCAAAAATGGTATAGTAAATGGTTTTTCCATCTTTACTAATCGTTGGGTTGTAAGCACCCACTTCCTCAGATGACATTTGCTCAATTGTTTTAGGTCCATCTAGCGGAGTGCGAAAAATATTATCAATTCCTGAGTATGAACTAGTGAAATAAACATAGCCATTGTGAATGGCAACGTCATCTATGGAGTGCTTAGTTCTTGGAATAACTTCTTCGAATTGACCATTTGATGCATCGATTCTAATCAGTGTCAATTCATTGACATCCTTATATACTGCTATTATGGTGTTTTCCTTTTCTAAGAAGGATATTCTACCTATGAATTCATTAGTACTAAAAGATTTTATGTCCGCTACGTTACCAGCAACAAGATTGATTTTTTGGATTGTTGGGATTAAGTCTGAACCGTATTTAACCGCAAAGACTTCTTCAGTGCTATTCGCAAATATTGGGCTGAAATAATTTCCTTTAGCAGTAATCTTTTGAGTAGGAGCATCTACTGACTGCTTGACGTAAATATCCGAGTAACTTTCATTATTTCTCCTGGGATTTTGCGATAGCTCTGTCCATACAAAAGCACCAGCTCTGGTGTTGAAGTATTGCCAAAGGTTGTAACCTGGAGAGAAAAGTACACGCTCTTGTCCATCTGACAACTCTACGATTTGATCTGTTTGTTGATAACTCCTTTTCCAGGCTACTAATTTACCAGAGCTGATTTCTTGCGGAAAGGAGTAATAGGTGGTGGTATGGCGTTTTTTATTAATGGTTTCTCCAGGTTGTACATTGGCGGCTGTTCGCTGTTCTTGCCATTTTTCACTCATGCTTTGCCAAGAAGCATTGAAAAGTTGATCACTATTTCGATAGGTTGAATTTCGTTTGATCGCATTGTTGAAAGACCATAGCACACTTTTCCAAGCCGTCGCATCTGCTAAAATCTCGTTCCACACTTCGGTGCCTTCTTCATTTCTTAAGTAGGAGCATAGCATATACCCAGTAGGGTAGTGGCTAGGAAGTTGGGTTTTGAATGAACCGTTTCTAAATTTTTGATACTTGTAAGTATTGCCAGATAAAGCGATGGCTCTTTGCTCTTTAGTGAAATGTGGTACACGGCCCCGACCTCCAGTAGAAAACTTAGTTTCGGCCCATACTGCATCCCCTTCCATAAACCAATTTGGAACCACTAATACGCGGCCAAATGCCCATCCATTTTCGCCTTGTATGTACCTCAATGCTTTGGTGAATCCATGTAGAGAATTATTGTTTTGTTGTACGTGACGATATTCATGAATAGATAGAATATCTAACCAACCCATGGCTCCAAAAATCTTCATATTAGCCGGAGGCGTAGAGAAAAATTCACTTCTAAATGGTGCCAGACCAACGAAACCATTGGAGATAACAGTTTCAGTTTGAAGGAGCAGGTTCGGTTTTTTGACTATGGGACCGATAGTTGCACTTAATTCAGCTCCTTGATAATTGATAAGATTTGCAATTCGCTGGGCTTGTGCTTCTTTTCCTAAAGGAAAAACGATGTCGATTTTTGGGGATTTGAGTTTTTGCCATTCTTGTTTATTTGGGTTTTGGCCAAATCCTGCATCCAACTGTGCCATTGTAGAGAAAGAGATAGCAAATAGGATTAGAAAAAATAGTGAGTTCTTTTTCAATGGTTGTAATGGTATGTTTGACTATAACGCAAGTAAGGATTTGCGTATAAGATTCTTTCCTTATTCTAAAATACTTAAAGGTTAGTAAAAAGTAGCTTGTCGCTAATTTTATAAAAGCCTTTTTAAATAGATAAGCACGAAATCAGCAATTTGACAATTAGAATTCCGAAATATTATCCTTTTATTCTCCATGGCATGATCACCTCGAACCGTTATAGTTATAACCTTCTTTTCAAATAAATACTGATAATTCATTATATTCTTGCTTGATAACCGGCTACTGGAAGAACCTGGATATGACTTTGAAACTGACCTTGACCACGTACATTCTATTATGCGCTACATTGACGTGGGGTCAGTTATCATCTTTTAAACCTAATCAGCCGCTTGACAATGTAAGCATTTTGCAATGGACTAATAAAGAAGGTTTACCTTCTAACAATACCAATTCGGTATTTCAAGATTCAGAAGGGCTTATCTGGATTACCTCATACAATGGGTTTATGATTTATGATGGTGAGAGAATAGAATCATACGATAAAAACAGATTAGCATTTTTAAACAATGATGGATTCTATGCCATAGCCCAAGACCACAATGGAATCATCTATATTGCTAGTAATGGTGATGGCATCGTAAAGTATGAAAATGGTATTTTTAGTTCCTATGAACCCAGAGGAGCGGCAGTGCCAGGGTCTGTGCGAAGGTTATACGTAGCTTCAGATAGTAGTATATATATAGGCGCCAATCATGCAGGTTTATTTAGAGTTGAAGATGATTCCTTATACAAAGTAGCGGGAGATCTTTTCAATCATGCCATGGTACGGACGATTACTGAAGACGCCGGTAAAAATATCTGGTTTGGAACGGAGGGCGGTGGATTAAATAGAGTTGGTCCAGCGGGGCCTTTGCATTTAAGTTTGTCGGATGGGCTACTCAGCAACAATGTTCTTTCTTTATTAAGTAATGATAATAAGCTGTACATAGGTACCGCAAAGGGGTTACAGATATTGGATGCTGAGCAAAACATGGACTTACAGGTAGTCGCAGTTCTTGAAGATCACTATATAAACAGTTTGCTCATGGATGATTGGGGAAATTTGTGGTTGGGATCGGAAGGTGGATTGGCCAGATGGAACCCAGCAAATAACCTCATTGAGTGGCTTTATTCAAAACACAATATTGATCTGGTGAGAGTAAATCACTTATTGCTTGATGAAGAGAATCAGATTTGGCTGTCATCTAATCGCTCAGGACTCATTCAAATTAAAGCTAGCAAAGTATTCAATTTGTCGGAACCTAGACTGTCTAGTACTAGAGCCAACATTATTCATGAATCCTGGGATGGCAAATACTACATCGGAACTGATGCCAATAAAATAGATGTTTACGATGGGCAAAATCTCAGCACATTGTTAGTGAAAACGAACCTTAATGGTAATGGTATTCGAGACATTTATCATGATGAAGATGGTTCATTTTGGTTAGCCACTTACATAGGAATAATTCATATTAAAGGAGATCAGGAAAAGGTGTATTCAGAATTGAATGGCATGCCGGCGGATGATTTTCGAACGATACTCAAGGATTCCAAAGGAAATTTTTGGTTTACGACAAGGTCCGGAGGCCTGGTTAAGTTTAAGGATGAGGAAATTTTGCGAGTCTACTCCAACGGGAATGGTCTTGAATCAAACTTTGTACTGGCTGCAGAAGAGTCGGCTAATGGTGACATTTATGTGGGAACTTTTAGTGGCGGACTGACCATTATAGAGCCAAACGGTGATTGTAAGACTTATCACGTTTCGTCGGATGATTCAGGTTTGGTAATTTTCAATGTAGACTTTGATTCTGAAAATAGTGCTTTTGTGACTGCCAACAGTGGGTTGTTGTATTTTGATGGTAAAAACCTTGAAAGAGTCAAACTTCAAACAGATCGACGGAGCAACACATTTTTTGACCTGGTGATTGATGACTATGAGAACTTTTGGCTCACGACTAATTTGGGCGTGTTGCAAATTAAGAAGTCGAACTGGGAAAAGTATAAAAGTGGAGAAGTCGATCATCTCAGTTATTTTACCATAGATCGAAGCAGTGGGATGAATACCGAGGAATGCACGGGAGCTACACGATCAACTAAGTTGTCGGACGGAAATATTTGTGTACCGACATTAGGTGGTGTGGTGTTTATAGATCCTCCTTCATTTCAACGTGATGTGTACGTTCCCAAAGTAAAAATTCGACAAATGATTGCTGATGATGAAGTGATCAATATTCAAGAAGGGAATATTAATGTAGAACCCGGTACCTCAAGATACAGGTTTGACTTCTGTGTTCTGAGCTTTAGCTCGCCTGATAGAAATCAGTTTAGGTATATACTGGAAGGGTATGATAAAGGCTGGAGTGTACCCACTTACGAAGGTACAGTTCAATATACCAACCTATCGCCCGGAGATTATACTTTTAGAGTAATTGGCACTAATGATAGTCATGTTTGGAATGAAGAAGGTGATTCACTATTCTTTACAGTTCATCCATTCTATTATGAAACCACCTGGTTTCTGGTACTATGCATTCTCATCGTTTTGTTCACTATTTTCTTATTCTTTACCTGGCGTGTAGCTTTTATCAATAACCAGAACAAAGAACTAAGAAAAGTGAATGCTGAATTGGATCGTTTTGTCTACAGTGCATCCCACGAGATGCGTTCACCTCTTTCGTCGATACTGGGGTTGATCAATGTGGCATCACTGGACAATACATCAAACAAAGAGGAGTATTTAGCCTATATCAAACATAGTGTGGAACGTTTGGATGCTTTGTTGCAGGATATTGTTGATCACTCCAAAAATGCTCGAACGGAATTAGAAATTGCTCCTTTAGACTTGCAGCACGAGATAGCCGAAGTGATCGAAGACCTGACTTACTCCGAGAATTTTTCTAAGATAAAATCTACCGTAGAATGCAAGGGAGAAGGTGTCATTCATTCAGATGTGAACCGTTTGAAAATCGTGTTAAACAACTTGATTACCAATGCCTTTAAGCATCATGCACCGGATGATGTGGCTGATCCATTTGTAAAAGTCGCTATTCATCAAACAGACACAGGAGTAAGGTTAATCATCTCTGACAACGGACCAGGCATAGAACCAGAAGAGCAGGATAAAATTTTCAATATGTTTTACCGGGCCACGCACAAAAGCGAAGGCACTGGTTTAGGTTTGTATATTGTCAAAGAGATTATTAATAATCTGAATGGATTTATTGAAGTACAATCTCAGGTTGGAAAAGGAACCACTTTTGTGATTGAACTGACAGATTTGAAAAATACCTAAGTCTTACGCTTGAGTAAGGTTATTTTGTTCTTTCGATCGTAAACTGAACGAGTTGTTCTAATGATTGACGAGCAGGAGAATCAGGGAAAGTCTTCAGCATTTGGATGGCGTCGGTGTGATAGGTGTTCATCACGTCAGTAGCGTAGGCCAATCCCTGCTTTTCCTTTACAAAGTCAATCACCTCATTCACTTTCTTCGTGTTTTCACTGTGTTTTTTGATGATACGCTTGATGTTGCTTTTTTCCGAACTGGTCGCCTGGTTGAGTGCATGAATCAGCGGTAGCGTCATTTTCTTTTCTCGGATGTCAATACCTAATGGTTTGCCAATTTCCTGCGTTCCGTAGTCGAAAAGATCATCTTTAATCTGGAAGGCCATTCCTACTTTTTCACCAAACTCACCCATCGTTTGTACGGTGACTGGATCTGCTCCAGTAGAAGCCGCGCCCACTGCGCAGCAAGCTTTAATCAAACTGGCCGTTTTTTGACGAATGACTTCGTAGTATACCTTTTCGGTGATGTCCAGTTTCTTAGCTTTTTCCATTTGAAGCAATTCGCCTTCACTCATTTCTCTTATAGCCTCAGATACTAATTTGAGCAAATCGAAGTCTTCGTTATCAATAGACAACAGCATGCCTCTTGACAAAAGAAAATCACCGACTAATACGGCAATTTTATTCTTCCACAAGGCATTCACAGAAAAGAAACCACGGCGATAGGTAGAATCATCAACGACGTCATCATGGACCAAGGTAGCTGTATGAAGTAGTTCGATGAGAGAAGCTCCGCGATAAGAAGCCTCCGATACTGTTCCTGTAGTAGCAGCGCTTAAAAAAACGAAAAGCGGACGCATTTGCTTGCCTTTTCGCTTTACGATGTAGGCCATGATTTTGTCCAAAAGCATTACATTGCTTTTCATGGACTGTCTGAATTTCTTTTCAAATTCAGCCATCTCATTGGCTACAGGGGATTGGATGTCTTTTATTCTAAGCGCCATTATTTGGCCGCAAATTAATACAATGAGGCAATAGACTGAAAATAAATAGAAGGTTCTTCATAATTATTTCGATAATGAGTTCAGGATGATGATATTTGATTTTAAGCCAAGTCGAAAAGATGATAAAAAAGGAACTCACATTAAGCTCTAAACATAACAATAGACCATTTGGTGTTGACTATAGATATCAGTCGACCGATGGGCAAAAACCGGTCATATTATTTATTCATGGTTTTAAGGGGTTTAAGGACACCATGCATTTTAATGTCATAGCTGATGTGATAGCTGAAGCTGGATTTGTATACGTCAAAATGAATTTGTCTCACAATGGCGTGACTCCAGAACATCCTCAAGATTTTGTTGACCTGGAAGCTTTCGGTAATAATAATTTCAGTATCGAGCTGGATGATATTGGTGTGGTGGTGAATCACATTTGCAATCATCAATTGGGTATTCCCGAAAACGAAATTGACGTATCTCGACTTTATTTGGCAGGGCACAGTAGAGGAGGAGCAGTTTCTATATTAAGGGCGTGTGAAGATACGAGAGTCAAACGATTGGTTACCTGGGCTGCTGTGGCAGATCTGGAAGCGTTTTGGTCTCCCGATTTCGTAAAGGAATGGAGAGAAAAAGGGGTACAGTATATTAAAAACGCACGTACGCATCAAGATATGCCGTTGTATTATCAAATGGTAGAAGATTTTGAGAAAAACTCACAACGATTCAGGATTACTGATCAGTTGACTAAGCTTACCATTCCGTTTTTAGCCATTCACGGTACAGATGATGAAACCGTTCCTGTAGAAGCCCTACTTTTATTGAAAAACGCTTATCCTTCTATTCAAACACATCGCATTGAGGGAGCTAATCATACTTTTGGAGGGAAACATCCCTGGACGTCTCCAGAGCTTCCAGTGTTTAGTAAAGAATTGGTGTCTACAACGGTTGAATTTTTAAAGCAACCTTGATGCGACCTATCCTGCTGAAATGTTATTTGGGTAAAAGTGGTGATGTACAAAATATCCTGCTCTTGTATGAATACACCTTAGTGGTGGTATTCAAAGGCAAACGAGCAGATTTCCCTCTATCTAGCATCAGGGGTTTAATAGTTAGCCGGAAAAAGTTGATTATTCCATTGGTTATTGGCGGCATAGGTACTTGCTTGTCTTGGTTGGCATTATCTCTTGGCTGGTATCATTATCAGACCAATCTATTTTTGGTGTTTCTTTTTTTTGCTTGGATGTATTATGGGTTTCTAGGAAAAGACGGCCTCGAACTGACAGAAGGCAAGGAGCGACATGTTTTTCTGATTAAGGCGAATCATTTTGTTTTAAACACATTTATAAATTTTGTTAAAGCAAGAATGTTTCAAGTTCCGCCCAAACAGGAGTCTATTAGTTTTCATTTAGCCACAAAGCAGAGTTGGGAAGAGCAGGAATTGAGTACGCTATATACCCATTCATCTCTTGAGAATGAAGGGTTTATTCATACCTCCTATATATCAGAACTCAAGATTTCTTATGAAAAGTATTTTAGTCCAAACGAAGAACTGGTTTTGCTAGGTGTAGATTTGAAGAAAGTAGAAGCAGATGTAAAAATCAACGAAGTACCATCGAGGAATGCACTTTTTCCTCACATATATGGAAGACTCAATAAATCAGCCATTGTACTATTGAGAACTGTCAACTCTGCACAAGATTTAGAGCAAAAAACAATTGATTAAATTTTTCGTAATATTACGATTATGGGACTATCAAAGACAGAAAAATTCACTGCACATCAGAATGAGCTAGCCATTATGTCGAAGGCGCTTGGACATCCAGCGAGAATTGCTATTCTCGAATACTTGCTGAAGGCTAACAGCTGTATTTGTGGAGATATAGTGGGAGAGCTTGGTTTGGCTCAAGCTACGGTGTCTCAGCATTTGAAAGAGCTCAAGAACCTTGGGATTATCAAAGGTAATATTGAGGGAACCAGCACGTGCTATTGCATTGATTCAGAAAAGTGGGAGTCTATTTCTGATGCATTTTCTCAGTTTTTTGCTCAGCGAACGGTATGTGCTGAAGACGGCTGTTGCTAGGTTACTTTTTCTCTTTGGGTAGTTTGGCTCTGAGCAGTTGTAGTGCAGCGTAGGCTTTGTGGTCTATTCCTGCTTTATATGGATGCTTTTTATAGGACATCGCTTTTTCGTAGTAAAACTCGGCCTTTTCATAATCTTTACGATACTCGTAGATGTAGCCGGTATATAGACAAGCTGAAGGAGCGAAGTACCAATTTTCTTTACCAGCCTTCTTTATGGCATTCAGATAGTTGAAAATAGCATCCTGATCTCTTCCCGTTTTGTCATACAATCGACCGAATCGATAGAAATACTCAGACTCTTCTTTTTTATCTGCCAACAAACCTTGTTGGATGTCGTCCAGTGCCTGCTTGGCTAAAGTGAAATAGCCACCATCTGTGGCCAGGCGAGCCTTCATTAGTAGTGGATTGGGGTATTCATCTTCTTCCAATAAACTATTAGCGTTCCTATCTGCAGAGGCGAGTGTTTGGCCGGATTCCTTGGCTTTATTCCAGTGGATTTCAGCCATTTTTTCATTCCCCTCCAGCCAGTAACTCAAGAAGATTTTGAACCAAGTATCCTTGATATAGTTTTTACCATCATATTGGTTTAGAAATTTTGACAGATGGTATCTGGCCAGCGGGTATTGTTGTTTCTGCATATAAATATCACCTAGTTTATAGTAGATGTTATCTATGCGATAGTAGTCTGAACTGGTGAACAGTAGCTTGCGGAGATTAGGAAGGGCCTGCTCACTTTTTGCATATTTGATGAGTGCAGTGTTATACAAATAATTGACAATGAGATTGTC
Source organism: Reichenbachiella sp. (assembly GCF_033344935.1). Taxonomy (NCBI): domain Bacteria; kingdom Pseudomonadati; phylum Bacteroidota; class Cytophagia; order Cytophagales; family Reichenbachiellaceae; genus Reichenbachiella; species Reichenbachiella sp. The sequence continues at coordinate 1,801,652 of NZ_JAWPMM010000001.1, forward strand.
TTTGTTTGATTTTCTAAGTTCATCTAAAAGGGAGAGCGTTTGTTCCTCTTTGTTTAAGATGTTGATTGCTATAAGAGACTTGATGAGTCCTGTTTCGAGCCAATAGGGATTGTCTGGTTGTATTTTATTTAGCTCGTCCCATCCAAGTATCGCATTACCTCGGATCCCAAATAGTTTGAGTATCCAATGGTAGCTTTCCGGTACTACGGCAAAAAGTACGTGGAGCGTGCCATACGATTTGTAATTGGAAGTGAAGTCCGGATGTTTTTCAATGTTCTTCTCAATATAGTTGTAGGCGGTTTTTAGAGACATACCGGCTTTCATGTCTTCATCAAAGAGAATTTTTACAATGGCCCACTGTGTTCTTATTTCGGCATTGTAGAACCTTTTGTGTGGGTCTGAGTCTTCCATCTCCCTGAGTCCATCCAAATTATCTTCCTCACTATCTTCATATTTTTTGAAAAGCTTGGGGTCCTCTGTGATTAAGATTTCAATAACGTCAGCGAGACTTTTTACATAGTGATAATGACCCAGCTGAGCGTGATTGGGGATGACTTGATTGAGTTTGGCTCGGCCACTCTCTAATCTAAGTCTTAAAACATCGTGATAGGCTTCATAAATTTCCGGATGATCCTTGATGCTCTGAGCCTGAGTGGGTAAAAAACTAAGAAAGGCGAAAAACAAAAAAAGGTGAGACATGCCCACCTTTAATATCATAATATGTTTTTGAAAAGCCTTCAAACTAGCTTATTTCTTTGCCGCTGCTTTTCTTCTTGTTCTCGTAGGCTTTTTCTCTTCTACCACTACTTCTTCTACGTCCGCTAATACTCTACCACAGTGCTCACATACAATCAGTTTTTTCTTCTCTCTGATTTCCGCTTGCTTCTGAGGAGGTACGATGTTGAAACATCCACCACAAGCATCTCTTTTTACCGGAACAACAGCTAAGCCGTTTCTTACATTTTCTCTGATCTTGTTGTAAGATAGGAGTAAACGCTCTTCAATTCCTTTCGACGCTTTTTCTCTTCCTTTGAGTAATTTATCTTCTTCTTCCTTGCTCTCAGTAGTGATGTTATCTAATTCACCTTTTTTGCTTTCAAGATCTTTTGTTCTTTCTTCAAGCGCATTTTTGGTGTCAGCGATTTCTTCGTTCTTTGCCTCTATATTGGCATAAGCCTCTTTTATTCTTTTTTCAAGAATCTGAATCTCCAATTGTTGCAATTCTACCTCTTTGGTAATCGCGTCATATTCTCTGTTGTTTCGAACATTCATTTGCTGTTCCTCATATTTTGCTATGAGTTTTTCAGCATCCTTGATCGCCGTTTTGTTGTTCGAAATGGCCAATTCTAATTCCTCGATCTGACCGTTGTGATTGTTTACCCTAGTTTCATATCCGGCTATCTCATCTTCGAGATCCATCACTTCCTCAGGTAAAGCCCCTCTGACTTTAATTAATTCATCTAATTGTGAATCTATTGACTGTAATTTTGTTAGAGCTTCGAGCTTTTTTGCTACCGTACTTTCCATGTATTTTAAAAGTATTTTATAGGATTTGTATCCACCTCGGATAAATTGAGTGCAATATTAGCGAATTTTTCTTTTAAAAAATTGCAAATCAATTCTTTTGTAAACACCTCACTTTCATAATGTCCGATATCAGATATGATAATTTTTTCTTCGGCATCAAAAAACTCGTGATACTTAAAATCTGCTGTAACAAAAACATCAGCCCCAGCTCCTTTGGCATGACCTAATAAGAAACTTCCTGCCCCTCCGCATACTGCAATTTTTTTGACTTCTGCTTTATGAAATGCTGTATGCCTGATCACCTTGAGGTTGAATTGCTCTTTCAATAGATTCATAAAAGAAGCTGTAGGGATGGCGGTTTCTAATTCACCGATCATTCCAGACCCCACATCCTGGTTTTCGTTTTCTAATGCGGTGAGATAATAGGCTACTTCTTCGTAGGGATGTGCCTTTTTCAATGCGGCCACCACTTTGCCTTTGATATGAGAAGGGAATATGCCTTCGATTCTGGTTTCTTCGACTAGCTCGCGTTCGTTGTTTTTGCCAATGACCGGATTGGCCTGATCATTTGGTCTAAACGAACCGGTACCTTTTACCTGAAAACTGCATTCGTCATAGTTGCCAATATGACCCAATCCAGCGGTATATAATGCATCAAGGACATTTTGAGCGTGTTCTGTAGGGATGAAGGTCACAAGCTTACTAAGCAATCCAGACTTTGGCGCCAGCGTTTTGCAATTTTGGAGACCTATGCGATCGCAAATCATTCGATTGACTCCGGTATGTACGTTATCAAGATTGGTATGAATACTGAAGATGGCAATGTCATTTTTGATGGCTTTGATCACTGTTCGTTCCACATAGTTTTTGCCTGTAAATGACTTCAAACCTTTAAATACGATGGGGTGATGCGCAATGATCAAATTGGCTCCTTTGTCTATTGCTTCCTGAACAACTTCTTCGGTACAGTCGAGACTGACCAATACGCCCTGAAGTTGTAGGTCTGGGCTTCCGGTGATAAGCCGAGCATTGTCATAAGATTCTTGGTAAGCTGGAGGTGCCCATTGATTAAGTGCTCCTATAATATCGTTTATTCGCATAGTACTCTAAAGATAAGTATTCCGTGATTGCTAAATTAATGAGCTAACACAGATGAGGTTAGTCTTGCGACTATTAATTTTGAAAGATGATTTCAAAATGGAGGTATGTGTGGTGGCCTTTGGTTATGGTGAATTGGTGTAAGACCATATTCAGAAATAGATTATTTGATCTTGGTATTTGGAAATCTGTGGAGTTTGAAGTGCCAGTGATTTTTGTTGGATCAATAGCCAAGGATCCGACTATCGATGTATCCAAGTACATCCAACAGCTGCTGAAAGGCGCCCTTCATATAGATCGTTATGAAACGGCAACTTATCACTTAGAAAAGAATACGAACGAATCAGGTTCTTATCATTGGGCTTTAAATGCTGAAAATACCTTTTCTACAAAACACAAAGTACTCGGCCTATCGGAGTGGTTTCAAACCCATGGTGATACTTCAGCCTTTGTTATGGACGGTGAATTTAAAAGGAGCGAAATACGTCCCCAGTTTAGGTTGTTGATTACTGATTTCAATCGACCGTTTAATGGTGATAAAATGAGCCCAATTGGAAAACTGAAAGAGAGTAAGGATGAAGCAAAAAGAGCAGATGCTATTCTTGTTTACAATTCAATGAATAAGGAAGAATGCGATAAGTTGGAAAGATCTTTGATGCCATTTTTGGAGAAAGGAACACCAGTGTTTTTTATAAAAAACTCATTTGACTCTTTAAACTCATTTAAATCTTCCGAAGAAATAGAATTTATATCAGATCGTCCTAACTTTGAGCGCTTGATTCTGAACATCTTGCCAAACGCAAATCCAGATAGTGAATAGATTACTCTTTTTCGTTTTTATGTGCTTCTCAACAACGGCTTGGTCGCAAATACTTGATGATTCGACTAAGTTGGTTTATGGGCCTACCACGTCCAGGTACATATTTGAAAAAGATTTAATGCGTAGCGATACGCTTTATCATACCATAGATACAACTATTCATAACTTGGAACGGTTCGAGTTTAAGGATAAAACCGAGACGGTATACCAGGACCTGGGAAATAATGGTACTGCCTTACGACCGATATATTATTCGGAGCCACAAATCATCGGGAGGACCACTGGGTTTGAGTCTTATACGCCGTATGTAAAAAAATCAGAAGATTTTAAATACTACGACTCCAAATCACCTTTTATGGAGTTGAATGTAGGATTTGGCGGAAAAGGAAGAAATGTCGTTGATTTTAATTTTTCAAGAAATGTAAATGCACAATGGAATATTGGTTTTGATGTGCACAAGATATCTTCTTTTAAGCTGATCGGGGCTTCATCATTGAGGGAAACTCAGATTTCAGGTACTGCAATTGATGCGTATACTTTTCACAGTTCTAAGAATTCAAAGTACCATTTGATGTTTCATGCCTACAAATTTGAGCATGATGCCAGTGAAACAGGAGGGATCAAGTTGCCAGATGACCCTGAGGAAAGAGATTACTTTCAATATCAGGATTCTGACATAAAGCTAAGAAATGCAGTGAGCTCAGATAACCGCACCAGACTACATCTATATCAGGAATATTCTGTCGCTGAGTTTTTTGAGATTTATGCAGTGGTAGAGAGAAATAATGTCGAAAATAAATATGAAGATGCGCCGCTATCGGCTACTACAGATTATTACAATCAATTTTTGATACGCACTGATTCTACCTTGGATGCTTCTCTATTCAATGAATGGAAAACAGAGGCCGGTTTGAAAGGGCGTGCGGGCAAACGTATATATTATTCTGGCTATGTGAAGCGGAGAGATATTGATTTTAGCTATAGACATCTGGATACTTTCGGACATACAGCTGAAAATTATGTTGGAGGAGATATCATGCTGTATGTTACAAAAAATAATGTACTGAGCGGTGATGTGGAAGTAAGTGATGGTGGCCAATATATGTTTTCAGGGCGATATGAAAACAACTTTTTGAGAGCAGAATATACTTCAAGTAAGTACCTCCCATCTTTCATGGCTGAAAGATATTTTGGCAATCACTACGAATGGTCGAACAGTTTTTCTGATATATTATCCAATACGATAACGGGTTCGGTTTTCTATGCTTTGCCTTTTGTGAGGTTGGAGCCAGAGGTGAAAATTTCTAGTATTGATAATTATGTCTATTTCGGCTTGGATAGTCTGCCTGCTCAAAATTCAGCTGTTGCGCTAGTCAATAATTATACTTTGAAGGCAGATTTCACAGTCCTAAAAAATTTTAAGTTTGAGAACCGAGTCATTTTTAATCATGTGGCTGGAGATGGAGCAGATGTTATTAGAACACCAGATTGGAATTATTTTGGTAAGTGGTATTATGAGAATATCGTGTTCAACAATTACATGGAAATGCAATTGGGCTTTAATATCAGGTGGCAGTCTGCTTACTTTGCCAATGCCTACGATCCGATCACCCAGCAGTTTTATATCCAAAATGATTTTGAAATACCGTCCTTCTGGACTGCAGATCTTTTCTTTGTCATGAAAGCTCAGAAATTGAGCTTATGGGCGAAATTCAAGTATATCAATCAAAAGAAAGAGGAGGGTTATTTCGAAACCCCTTACTATCCCGGGACAAGGAAAATGATTGACTTGGGCTTAAGATGGCATTTTTATGATTGATAACCATGGAGCAGAAGAATAAAACGACACTTGGTCTCAACCTACCCACAGACCCTCGTTGGGTCAATATTGCAGAAAAGTCGATTGCTGAAATTTTGATTGATCACGCCTATTGTGAGCAAAAAGCAGCGTCATCAGGCATATCACTCATCGTGCAATATCCTGAACATGAAGAGCTGGTAGAGATGCTCACTGATTTAGTAGCCGAAGAATGGAGTCATTTCGAACGTGTGCTGGAGATGATGAAAAAAAGAGGCATCAAGCTGGATCGCATGCGCAAGGATGAGTATGTACTGGCCATTTCAAAAATACTCAGAGGAGGAGGGAGCAGAGAAGCTCAGCTAGTAGAAAAGTTGCTTTTGAATGCATTAATTGAAGCCAGAAGCTGCGAACGATTCAAAATCCTACATCAGAACATACAAGACGAAGAACTTTCTAAATTCTATTTTGAATTGATGGTTTCAGAAGCTGGTCATTACAATAGCTTCTTGGATATGGCCAAGCGATTCAAACCGGAAGAATACGTGATGAAACGATGGTCAGAATTTCTAGAAGCAGAAGCTGAAATTCTGAAGAACTTAGAAGTTCGTCCTGATCGTATGCACTAAGGTATGTGCAAAAAAAGAGGAGCCTCTCGACTCCTCTCCACTTACCCAAAACTAATTTTTGCTAAAATCTATTAATCAACTAATCTAAAATCAGTCGTTAATATTTTTTGGGAATTGCCACCTATCATCAGAGCAAATTGGCCTGGCTCAGAGCCAAAAGACAGATCCGCTCGATAGTAGGAGAGTGTTTCGTTATTGATTGTAAACTGGACCACTTTTTCTTCCCCAGGTTTTAGCGTAATTTTTTCAAAACCTTTTAATTCTTTCACAGGTCGGGTTACACTACCCACATAATCTCTGATGTAGAGTTGTACAGTTTCCTGTCCACCTACTTTTCCGGTATTTTTCACTTTTATCGATGCTACGATTTCACCTGCTTGATTCATTTCTGAAGAAGAAAGTGATAGGTCACTGTATTCAAAAGTGGTGTAGCTTAACCCATAACCAAATGGATACAATGGCGTGTTTGGTGAATCTGTATAATGAGACCAGAATACCATACCAGCATCATGAGGGTTGGTGGCTGGACGGCCACCGTTTTTGTGATTGTAGTAAATAGGACACTGACCAACGTTTCTAGGAAAACTTACAGGAAGTTTACCTGAAGGGTTGTAGTCACCGAATAGCACGTCTGCTATGGCGTTTCCTGCTTCAGATCCTAGGTGCCAAACTTCGAGAATGGCTGGTATGTTCTCATCCAATTCAGGAATGGCTAGAGAACGACCATTCATAAGAGTTACCACAATGTTTTTATTGACTTTGAGTATTTCGTACATCAAGTCCATTTGATCACCTTTTAGACCAATGTCTGTTTGGCTTCGGCCTTCACCAGATTGCCAGCAGTCTTCTCCTAGAGCCAACACTACCACATCCACCTTCTTGGCCAATTGGATAGCTTCGTCAAACCCAGATTGGTCTCCTTCTACAAATTCGAGCTCATATACGAACTTTCTTCTTCCTGTAGTTAATGTGTAACCTTGAGCGAAAGAGACATCTGATTTGTTGGAAACCGCTCCTTGAATACCTTCCAATACCGATACCGCACTTCCTTCATTGGCCTGAGCTCTCCAGCTTCCCAACGGTACATCCTTGTCCGCCGCCAACGAACCAATAACTGCAATAGACTGGCCTTCTTTGTTGAGGGGAAGTAGGTTGTTTTCATTTTTTAGCAAAACGATTGATTTTCGAGCAGCTTCTCTAGCTACTTTCAAATTCTCCTCTGTAAGTAAATCAGCCTTTTCTCTTGTGGTATCGCTATATCGGTAAGGATTTTCGAATAGTCCTAATTGAAACTTGATCGTTAAGACTCTTCTTACGGCATCATTGAGTATCTCTTCACTAATCTTCCCTGTAGAGACCAACTCCTCAATGGAGTTTTCATATACATGAGCTTCCATGTCCATATCACTACCTGCGGTCAGAGCTTTGTAACCCGCCTCTAAGGTGTCTGCTGCAAACCCGTGGGTAATCATTTCGCCAATTGAACCCCAATCAGAAACCACGAATCCATTTTGGTAATTCCACGCGCCTTTGAGCAATTCTCTCTGAAGTAACTCACTGCCATTGGCTGGCACTCCGCCTATTTCGTTGAATGAATTCATGAATGAAGCCACACCAGCTTCACTCGCTGCTTTAAATGGTGGCAACACCATGTTATAAAGGGTTTGCATGCTAATGTCTACCGTGTTGTAGTCTCGTCCAGCCTCTGCAAAGCCGTAGGCCGCAAAGTGCTTCGCACAGGCTGCAATCGTAGCTTCATCTGAGAGGTTATTCCCCTGAAACCCTTCAATCCACGCTTTCGATAGGTATGAGGCTAAGTATGGGTCTTCACCTGGACTTTCCATCATGCGACCCCAACGAGCATCTCGTGCAATGTCCATCATAGGGGCAAACGTCCAGTTGATGCCTGAGGCTGAGGCTTCTTTGGCGGCCACTTGCGCACCTGATCTAGCCACTTCTGCGTCCCAACTCGCGGCCTGACCCAAAGGAATCGGCATCATGGTTTTATACCCATGTATAACATCGTACCCAAATAGTAAAGGAATACCTAATCTGCTATTTTCTACAGCAAGCTTTTGTGCCTCTCTGGTACCTTCAGTGGTAATTACATTGAGCATGGCGCCCACTCGGCCACTTTTAATATTCTCTAATTTTTGTTGATTGTTTGCATCTTTCGGAACAGGCCCGGTGAATTCCCAGCTACCTGCATAGAGGTTGAGTTGTCCGGCTTTTTCTTCTAAAGTCATCAATGACAAAAGACTATCTACCTCAGTGGCAAAAGGAGCTGCAGTACTCTTTGTATTACTTGAATTATTCTTCATACACGCCGTAAGCGCTATAGTCACAATGGCTATGGCCAGTTGTACTTTCATACCGTTCGATTTTTTAAATTTTGATGAACAAATAAAGAATAAAGTGAAGAAGGAGGACAATGGGATATATCACAATAGGGGAAGACAGATTTATCATTCACCTTTTATACATTTGATAAAAGCTTAATTAGATAATCAAAATGGAGGATGCTATTTTCTTTTCTTCAGCTCATGAGTTTGGCCAGTGGTTGGCAGCACATCATCAAAAACTTACCGAGCAGTGGATTGGGTTTTATAAAGTGAAATCTGGAAGGCCATCAATGACCTGGTCAGAGTCAGTGGATCAGGCGCTTTGTTATGGTTGGATAGATGGATTGAGAAAATCTATTGATGACCAGAGTTATAAAATTCGCTTTACGCCACGCAAGCCCAAAAGTCATTGGAGTGCAGTCAATCTCAAAAAGATGAAGTTTCTTCTCGCAGAAAATCTCGTTGCTCCAGCAGGACTTGCCATCTATGAGAAAAGAGACAAAGAGAATGCAAGAAAGGCCTCTTTCGAGCAGAAGGAAATCAAGCTAGATAAAGTATACGAGGACCAACTTCGTTCTAATGGTCCGGCATGGGCTTTTTTCAACGAATTGCCTCCTTCCATAAAGAAACCAACAGTTTGGTGGGTCATTAGCGCTAAACAAGAGGCAACGCGACAAAGAAGGTTAAAAATCATGATTGAATGTTCAGCCAAAGGCGAACGCATTCCACTTTTAAAATGGAATAAAAAGTATTAAAAGAATATGGTTTTAGAAGCGTGTGTAGAAAACTTACAAGAAGCCAAAACAGCTGAGACAAGAGGAGCCTCTCAAATAGAGCTTTGCGGGCGCTTGGATTTGGATGGGATTACTCCAGATATGGCTTTGGTTGAAGAAGTGTTAAACAAGCTTTCTATTCATACAAAGGTAATGGTAAGGCCAAGAGGAGGAAATTTTGTCTATACCGAAGAAGAGATAGATGTAATGGCTGTGACCATCGAATTTTTAAAAGGTATGGGAGTTCAGGAAATAGTTCTGGGATTGCTCACTCATCAAAAAAAGATTGACATAGTCTCCACTCAGAAACTGGCAGCACTGGCACAGCCCATGAAGGTCACTTTTCACAAAGCCATTGACGAGTTGGATGATCCTGTAGAAGGAGTGAGGCAGTTGGTCAGTATACCTGGCATTACAGCAGTGCTTACCTCCGGTGGTAAACCTACCGCTAAAGAAGGGGCTTTAGTTATTAAGCAAATGATAAAGGCGGCAAATGAGAAACTGGATATGATAGCCGCAGGTAAAATCACCGATAAGAATATTTTAGAGCTGGCTGAGCTGATAGGCGCAGATGCCTATCATGGGAAGCTGATTGTGGGGGAATTGGATTAATAGTTTTTTGTGAAACAGAACCAAGTCTCCTCTAGGGAGGAGATTTAGAGGTGGGTTATGGATTGAACTAAATAGTTATCTTTAGCTTATGCGGAAAATCATACCATATGATAATAAACTAGTTCCTTTGGCGCGGAAATTAAGGAATAATATGACCTTAGCCGAAGTTCTATTTTGGCAAGAAATCAAAAACAAACAACTTGGTGTTCGCTTTAGCCGACAAATTCCTATAGATCGATTTATCGTTGATTTTTATTGTAAAGACCTCCTACTTGCCATAGAAGTTGACGGAGATAGTCATTATCACGATGATCAACCTGAAAAGGACAAGAATAGACAAATGCGGTTAGAATCTTTGGGAATTAGATTTTTAAGATTTGATGATTTAGATATTAGGACCAATATCAAATGGGTATTGAATGAAATTTATCATGTAGTGCAGGAATTGAATACTAGTGGTAATTAACCCACCCCCAAATCCTTCCCAGGAGGGGAGTTCTAATCAAAGAAAAAGGCCGCTCTCGTTAGAACGGCCTTTAGATACTAAATCAAACAATTGTTTCTTTTTTCAATTTCAAGAAGTCATCGCGAGGAAACGCAGCAATCTCAGTGATAAGATTGCTTCACTGCGTTCGCAATGACGAACTGAACTATTTTGGGTTACGTCTAATTAAAGAGCGTATTGATTTTTGCTAATCAAATGATCAGCGATTTCTCTTCTTAGTTCCTTGATGTTTACAGGATTCATTTTTGTAAATCTTTTCAATCCCATCAACATCACCTTTTGTTCGTCTCCTGAAGTGAATGAAGCGATGGCGTCTTTTCCAGCCTTATTGATTTTATCAACGGCTTCGTACAAGTATACTTTAGCTGCATTTACCTGCAATTTGGCTCCTTCTTCTCCATTCATTCCTACTAATTTCTCCGCTCTCAAAAGTGCTGACTCCGCTGCGTAGATTTCAATCATCATATCCGCTGCATTCATCATGATCTCTTGCTCTTCTTCCAGTTTAGGGCCGAAAGTCTGAGCGGCTTTACCAGCGACCATCAAGACGGCCTTTTTCAATTTCACTAAAACGTCTTTTTCAACGGCGAAAGGCTTCGACAAATCTGGAACTTCGAAAGAAGGCACCGAAACCAATTCTTTCGCAACTGCCATGGCAGGCTCCATAATATTTAATTCTCCTTTCATTGCTCGCTTCATGATCATACCGACCATCAACATCCTGTTGATTTCATTGGTGCCTTCATAAATTCTTGTGATACGTGCATCTCTATAAGCTCTGGCCATTGGCGCCTCTTCAGAGAATCCCATACCGCCATAGATTTGAACACCCTGATCAACTATATAATCAAGCATTTCTGATCCGTGTATTTTGATGATCGCACATTCAATAGAAAACTGCTCGAAACTCTTCAATTTAGCTTCAGCTGGATCTGTACCTCTTGCAATCAAGTCTGCAATTTTGTCATCGATGTTCTGCCCAGCTCTGTAGGCTGCAGACTCAGTGACCCAAGTTTTGATCGCCATTTCAGCCAATTTGTGCTTGATCGCACCGAAGCTGGAAATAGGGGTGTTGAACTGCTTTCTTTCGTTGGCATAGTTGGTAGACTGACTGATGACCTCTTTACATCCACCGATTACACCAGCACCTAATTTGATTCTTCCGATGTTGAGAATGTTTACGGCAATCTTGAAACCGTTTTCTCTCTCAGAAAGCATGTTTTCAACAGGTACTTTACAGTCATTGAAGAAAATTTGCCGAGTAGATGAGCCTTTGATGCCCAACTTTACTTCTTCGTCGTTCATGGTGATGCCACCATAAGTCTTCTCTACTAAAAAGGCAGTTAATTTCTTGTCATCATCAATCTTAGCAAATACGATCAATAGATCGGCGAATCCACCATTCGAAATCCACATTTTCTGCCCATTGATCAAATAGTGCTTACCATCGGCGCTCAAAGCTGCCTTTGTTTTTCCGGAGTTGGCATCTGATCCAGCATCTGGCTCAGTCAAACAATAACATGATTTCCATTCGCCGCTGGCTAATTTTGGTAAATAAGCTTTTTTCTGCTCTTCGTTGCCATAATATAGGATAGGTAAAGTACCAATCCCTGTATGTGCGCCATAGGCGGTTGAAAATGAGCCAGTAGCTCCAATTTCATCTGCGATCAACATAGAAGTGTTGAAATCCATGCCTAGCCCACCATACTCTTCTGGTACAGCCACTCCCAATAGTCCAAGCTCTCCAGCCTTTTCCATGAGCGAAGGCATCAATCCTTCTTCTTGTTTCTCTATTTTTTCTATGTTAGGGTTGATTTCCTTTTCAATGAAATCCTGAGTAGCCTGAGCCATCATCTTTTGCTCTTCAGAAAACTCTTCTCTGATGAAGATGTCTGCTGCTTGTGATTCTTTGATGAGAAATTCTCCCCCTCGAATCGATCTTTTTTCTGCTGTGGTTTCCATATCTTTTCTTTAGTAATACTTAAAGTTAATGACTTTTCTTTTGTTATGCATGCATAACAAATCCAAATATATATAAAATTAGTATGCATGCATAACAAATTGAATTTCTTTTTTCTTGATTAAGTAAAAAATGTAGGAAATAGGCGAAACCACACCGTTCGTCTCTAGAAAATCCCATTCCTAAAATCTCCCATTGATTTGTAATAAGATTAGTCTATCTAGTACTAACAATCGGAAACTACTCAACTTAAAAACTCGGTCATGCTCAGGAATTACATCAAAATCGCCATTAGAAATTTATTCAAGCACAAGGCTTTTAGTCTTATCAATATCATTGGTCTGGCGGGAGGACTCACTTGTTGTTTACTCATTTTTGTTTTTGTCAATGACGAATTGAGTTATGACAAGTTTCAAAGCAAGAAGGATCGCATTTATCGATTACAATACTTTATTCAGGAGTTCAATATTGGAAGAGTTCCCCCGGTTTTTGCAGAGCACCTCAATGAGTTCTTTCCCGAAGTCGAAAAAACAACCAGATTGTTTACTCGTGGGGTCAGCGTGCAGGTGGATGGATTAAACGGTGAGATGAAAAAATTTGAAGAGGAGAATATCTTTTTCACAGACTCATCCACATTAGAAATTTTTGATTTTCAATTTTTAGAGGGTAATGCCACATTGCCACTACAGGAGCCATTCACTGCTATCATCACGCAGGAACTAGCAAAGAAATATTTTGGAAGTCAATCTGCGATCGGGCAAGTCATTAAAATGGAAGGCAAGCCTTTTCGAGTGTCTGCTGTGGTAGCCGAGTATCCTACGAATTCGCATTTTCATTTTAATGCGCTGGTGCCATACCAAAACATGTATGACTTAGAGCCTGAACCATTAGCCACTGGCTTGCGCCAAAATTTCAAACTCAACTGGATGGTGTCTCATTCTCCCACTTATGTATTGCTCAAAGAAGGAGCAGACCCAGAGGCTGTCAATACTCGCTTTACTGACTTTGTATCTCAAAAGATTCCTGAAAACATGCAGAAAGGGCAGTCTTTCAAAATTCAACCTTTGTTGGATATTCATCTAAATGATGAAGTAGGGGCGCAGCTAGAGCCTTCTGGAAGTAGCGTGTTCCTTTTTGTATTTATGGCGGTTGGGGCTTTGACCCTATTGATAGCCTGTATCAATTTTGTGAATTTGTCGACCGCTCGTTCGCTGCAGCGTACCAAAGAAATCGGCATGCGTAAAGTGATGGGCGCCTGGAAGGGAAGTTTAGTCGCTCAATTTTTAGGTGAATCATTTGTGACAGCTGGAGTGGCTGCTGTGGTGGCTTATGTATCATCCGTTTTTTTACTACCAGTGCTCAATGAAGTAACTGGCAAGGAGTTGGAATTGGCTGCACTGTATAGGCCTGAAATAGTAGTTGGATTTATTGGGTTGTTTTTTGTAACTAGTTTGTTGGCTGGATTGTACCCTGCTTTTTTTGCTACTAGAATTTCGCCCATATATAGTCTCAAAGGGTTAAGCGGGAATAGTGCTAAAGGTGGTCTCTCATTCAGAAAAGGTTTGATAGTCATTCAATTTTCTATTTCTATTCTTTTAATATCTGGAACCTTGATCGTATACGATCAGCTGAATTTCCTTCAGAACAAACCCCTTGGTCTCAATAAAGACCATATGATAACCGCTCCAGTGATGAGTGATAATTTCAATAATGTATTTGGTGCGGTCAGTGAAGATAAGCGTAAAGCGATGGATGCTTTTGAAACCGAGTTGATGAGTATTCCAGGGGTTTTGGCCAGTACTTTATCTGCTGGAATTCCAGGGCAAGGGGTAGCTCATCGAAATGTTATACCTGATGGATTTACCGCAGAGGATAACATGCTCGCGCCAGTACTATCTGTGGATTTTGATTTTATCAGCACCTACGGAATTGAGATTGTTTCGGGAAGAGATTTTTCAAAGGAATTTGAAACTGATCCTCAAGCAGCCTTTATTATTAACCAAACGGCGGTGCATACTTATAATTTTGGTTCACCTGAAGAGGCGTTGGGCAAATCGATCAATATGGAAGGGAAAATTGGGAAGGTGATCGGTGTGGCAAAGGATTTTAATTTTATGTCGTTGTCGCAGGCGCTAGGGCCTATGTTGATAGATATCAGAGTGCCGGCGTTTACACATTTCTCTTTCAAGATCAACAATCAAAATATACCTCAGACACTAAGCGCTATTGAGGGAGTCTGGAATAAGCACTTCCCCACAGAAACTTTTGCTGCTCAGTTTCTTGACGAACAGCTGGCACAGAGCTTCGGTGAGCAAGAACAGTTGGGTAAGCTCATTGGCAATTTCTCAATATTGGCGATTCTGATTTCTTGTTTGGGATCTTATGGAATGATCATGTTTTTGGCGAGTCAAAAAATGAAAGAAGTAGGCATTCGAAAAGTGCTGGGGGCGTCAGTTTCAGGATTGGTTTTGTTACTGTCGCAGCGATTTGTGTTGTTAGCTTTTGGTGCCATGCTGATTGCCATTCCAATGGCTTATTATCTGGCCAATGCTTGGCTAGATGAGTTTGCCTATCGGGTCGATATTTCGTATTGGAATTTTGGTGTGGCCAGCTTGGTTACAATCGCTTTGGTACTGGTCACGATAAGCTTCCAGTCGATCCGCACAGCTACGGCCAATCCAGTGAAGTCATTAAGGCAGGAGTAGTAGGGCTAAACTTTATAGGTTTGTTTTTCTAAACTTGGCTGGAGTAGTGCCTGTAACTTTTTTGAATGCTGAATAGGCCACTGAGGGCGACTGAAAGCCTGATTCTTCCATCAAGGCTTGAAGGGTGTAGTTGTTTGCGTTTGGGCTTTTTAACCTTTCGATCAAGTCTTTTACTCTATAGCCATTTACATAATCAAAGAAGTTTTGATTAGCTTCTTGATTGAGCGTTTGCGAAACCACACGACTGTGCAAGTCGGCTTGATCGGCTAATTCAGTAATGGTCAATTTAGGATTGGCGAATAGCGCTTGATCGGTCATCACAGATTCAATTTTCTCTATGTAAAATTGTAAGTCTTTTGTAGATAATTTTGACTGGCTGTAACTCGTAAGTTTAACGAAAAGTGCTGGGTTTTTGAAAATTTTATAACCCAAATAGCAGGTAATCATTGCAAAGATTAATGTCAAATTTAGACCAACCACATCAAGTATTTGCTCTGCAACTATAGAATAGGCTAAAAGAACCAATCGCATAATAAGTGTAGCAAGAAGTAAACTAAGAATAACTTTAATCCAGCCTAAGTCGCGTTTCTCCAGGTTGGAATAGGTTTGCTTGGTTTGATTCTGATATGTGTTGACCAAATAGAAAGTCAGGATGATATAAATGACCCATTGAATAACAAAGGTGAGAAATGCCAAATTGTTAATCACCTCTATCGCATGTTGAAATGACATTATAGCATGCATGGTGAGCAGTAAGGCATAAATAAAGAATGGCACAAAGTGTATGGCCCATTTCCAATCATTAGGATCAGAAATCCTGATTTTAACAAAGAAATATATCGAGGGTCCCATGACGAGCAGGGCCACATTAGAAATGTGCTGATAAAAATCCATGGCATCCATATAGTAGGATAGTCGAACGATGGTGTTGAATGTGGTGATAGCCATGGCTACCAAAAGCACGGATAACATTCTGTTAGATAGGCGATAAGAAGTTCGCTGGTTCCAGAGTAGGACGGCCAAGAAAAGGCTGAGGCCAAAGAAGATGGCGTTGAGCAGGATGGACACGTCATGAATGAGAATCATAGGTCAATTTTACCAATTATTTTATTCGAATGCATGTATCCGAACAACTGAATAACAAAACAGATGATTGATTTTATGGTTTCGCCGTTGATTTGGGCATTATCAAAAATTCAATAAAATGTATTACAATAAAATGTTATCAATCATTTGTTTATTTTTTCTATTGTGGGGCTGTAGTGAAGACGAATCAATAAAATCCACAATATTGACTAGCAGTGGGAATGAAATTGCTATGGACGGCATATGGCACTCGAACTGTATTGACTTTACTGATTTTAGGCTCAATGAGTCTTTTGACTTTGATGGAGGGGACCTTGTCATTACAATTCATCAATATACTGGAGAGACCTGTGAAAATCCCGATGCCACAGAAAAGGTGACCATCACTTTCCAAACTTTAGAAACCATTGAGGCTAAACTGAACGGAAACACCGTACTTGCAAATAAGGTGAAAGGCACACAAATATCTAGTAGTGATAACAAATCCAGCGACTTCAAGCAAACTTTCTATGTAGACGATGTTTCAGGCGTCAATATCTTGTACCATGGAGTCTTTGGCGATGATGGCGGTAGATTGTCATCGGATGGTTATCCTGTAGAGTTGCATCCCTTTGCCATTACACAGGAGTAGTTCGAATCAAACCTATAAGGCATTCAAAACCTTATGGGTTTCTAAGAGTGCGCGAAGGACTTTTTTTAATCCTTCATCTTATCCTTAAACACCTTTTTAAACTTCTCCACTTTTGGACGGATCACGAAGTTGCAGTAGGGCTGTGATCCGTTGAGGTTAAAGTATTCCTGATGGTAGTCCTCGGCAGGGTAAAAAGTGCTTGCCTCTGTGATTTCGGTCACAATCGGATCGCTCCAGGAACTGGAAGCATCAAGTTTGGTTTTGTATTCGGTGGCTAGCTTCTTTTGTTCTTCGTTGTGATAGAATACCGCTGAGCGATACTGGGTTCCCACATCATTACCTTGTCGGTTGAGCGTGGTAGGGTCGTGTGTCTTCCAGAATACTTCGAGTAATTCATCGAAAGTAATCACAGATGGATCGTAGGTGATTTGTAGCACCTCGGCATGGCCAGTACTACCCGAACAAACTTCCTTGTAGGTAGGGTCTTTGGTCTCTCCACCCATGTAGCCGGATACGGCTTTGGATACTCCCTTGAGTTCTTGAAAAATAGCCTCTGTACACCAGAAGCAACCATTGCCGAATGTTGCTATTTCCATCTTTTTTGTTTGTGCTGAAAGCGTTTGAGCAAATATGAATAATAAAACGAAAAGTTGAATACGTATAGTCAACGTGTTTGTTGCCGTCACAGAAAAATTAACTGGACTAGAAGGGAAATGGTTCGGAGTCTCTTTGAAACTCGTCATTGCGAGAAGAATATTTTGCAGTTAGCAAAATAGACGACGTGGCAATCCCTTGCGGCTTCTACTGCCTTTGTTTCGCTTGGAAATTAAAATAATGAGATTGCTTCGTTGTGCATTCGATTGGCATCGAATCGCATGCCTCGCAATGACGATTAGCGATCCAACCACTCTTTGAACTGTGCTACTTTCTCACGAGAGACGATCAAATCGTCTGCATTGAAGTGGTGTAGTTCTAGTTTCAGTCGGCTGTTGGAGTAGGTGATGATGTCTTTGATGCCGTCGATGTGGATGAGGTATTTTCGGTTAATGCGAAAAAAGGACTTGGGATCTATGGCTTCTTGAATCTGATCTAAGGTAAAATCAATGATAAACCGCTTATTGTCCTTTGAGAGGAGATAGGTAGCTTTGTTTTCGCTTAGAAAGATTTCTACGTCTTCAGTGAGTACTGACTTCAGGTGTTCGCCTACTTTGATTACAAATCTCTCTTTGTAGGATTTGGTTTGCTGCTGCATCAGCTTCATTAAGGTAGATACATCTACGTTTTGAGCTGGCTGCTTTTGCTTTTGGAACTTGTCCAACGCTCGCTGTAGGTCGGCTTCAACCATCGGTTTGAGCAAATAGTCGATACTGTTAACCTTAAAGGCTTCGATGGCGTATTGGTCGTAGGCAGTTGTGAAGATAATCGGGCACCTTACTTCTACTTGTTCGAAAACTTCAAAGCTTAATCCATCAGCCAGTTGAATATCGAAAAAAGCTAAGTCAGGAGTAGCATGAGATTCGAACCACTCCACTACTGATTTTACAGAATCTAAATGCTCGACAACCTCTATGGACGCGTCCAATTGTTCCAGTAACTGGATTAATCGATCTGCGGCAATGCCTTCGTCTTCTACGATGAGTACTTTCATGACAAGGAAAGAATGGGGATTACTACTTCAAAAGTATTAGTGGACTCACGGACTTCTACTTTTTTATCCGAGAGCATCTCGTATCGAGAAATGATATTGCTCAAGCCTAAACCGCTGGAGTCTTGTTTGGCTGATGTAATCGGATTGATGTTATTGGTCACCACGACTTCTCCGTTTTTTCTTTCAACGGAAATCTTTAGCTGGTTCTTTTTTGAAATCTCATTGTGCTTGATACAATTCTCAATAAGCATTTGAAGTGTGACCGGTGGGATGGTTTCACTCGATTTAAAATCATCCATATTGACATATGTAACCTCAAAATTATCTCCGAATCGAATCGTGTTCAAGTAGACAAATGATTTCAAAAAATCCACTTCGGTTTGTAGTGGCACGACTTCGTCATTCTGATGATCCAGCACGTAGCGATAGACCTGAGATAGTTTTTGTATGAATTCTACCGCTTTGCTCTGATCTGCATAAACTAAGGATGTTAATGCATTTAAACTATTGAACAAGAAGTGTGGATTGACCTGAGTTTTGAGTGTTTCAAATTTTGATTTGAGGTTTTCATTCTTCAGTCGTTCTACATCGATGGCCGCTTGGCGCCATTCGAGTAAAAAGCCTTGTCCATGCTGAAATAGCGCTATAAAAACAGTAATTCCAATAGGAAGAGACAGCATAGCCATCACACCCTGTGATTCTATTACCTTATAGAACGAGTAGTCCAATACCCATTCGATGTAGGCATATAATATAAAAAGGGAGGCGATAACAGTATAGATCAATAAAGCCGAAACACCTATAATCACCCGACGAACGGGAGATTCAAGCCAGGTCCACCTCTTATCCAGCCAATCAACGATAATTCCATTTCCGTTGGCTAATACACTCCAGAATGTACTAGAAACAAGAAGACTCTGAAGAAATGTTTGGCCGTGCATTTCGTCACTTGCTAGATGCTCAATGATGGCAAAGGTCATTCCTCCAATACCTGGAATAATAATCCATTGCTTAATGATTCCCCAAGGACTTTTTTTTGTGCTAACGCAAACTTCTGGACTGCTCATGTTTTCGGTTTGTATGCTGCAAAATAAAGGGATCGTTTGTAATCACAAACGATCCCTATGTGCTATTCCTGACTTTCTGCTTTGGTAAGCGCAGATTCGCATTGTTGCTTGTACTGGTTGGCACTATATAGTCCCCAACTTGGCGCAATGGTTGACTCAGGCTTTTCAGACTCAAATAGGGCTAATGATTTGTCTACCAACGCACAGGCATCTCCTACACCAGTACCAAAAAACTGAGCGGTTCCAAATAGCATTTGCCCCATAAATAGGTTCGCACGAGGGTTATTAGGATCTAGTTTTAGTGCCTTGCTAAAATCGGCCATGATTTTTGGTGACAAAGTCTGCCCTCTTGTTCCTGGATCTACGCCAATCTTGATCATATTGATAAATCCTTGTAAAGCAATGATTTCTGAATTGTTTTCCGATAGGGTAGCGGCCTTGCCCAGTGCTACTAACGCTTGGTCCAGCACTTGGTCTTTGGCTTGCAAATCATCAATTTTAAATGCTTTGAAAACGTAGGATAAGGACGAATAATAATAGGGTTCCCATTGGTCTGATTCGGCCTGACCGATTCGATCAAATTTGTTGGCGGTAGCATCAAGTGCATCGGTGTTTTCTGCCTGAAAAATTGCAGGAATACTAGACTCCATGGTTTTCAGATACTTTTTGTCCTGTGCATTGGCCAAAGTAGCGGCTATGATAAAAGCGAGGAGGATATATGGAGATTTCATAGTTTTGATTTTTAAAATGTGATATCAATTGGTATATGACATACTTCGAGTACCTCAGCATGACATGTTTATTTGATGTTGATTTCGATTTGTTTGTTGGCATTTAGTTCAAATTGACTTTCGTCAAAATAGGCAGGGCCGAATATGCCGCGAGCGTCATTGGAGAAACCATAAGCTTCAATCGGAATTCCGAAGGCACCTGCGTCCAATTCACCGTTTTCATTGGCATCATGAATGACGGCAACACCATACGTGCCTTGAGGTAAATCTTTGAAAATGACTGATACAGCCGACGTATTGTCTATGGTTACTTTTTGTTTTTGACCCTCTTTTAGCCAGTTGCCTTCTGAGTCGAAGAGTGTGACTTCCAGCACACCATCTGTACTTTTCATGTTTTTGATGACTACGGTCAATTCGTTTTGACCATCTGCTGCGAGTATGGAAAGTGTGGCTGCCACAATTCCCAATACAGTTAAAATTGACTTTTTCATGAGTATTTGATTTATTGTTAAAATGTTCTTTAATACTTTTTTAAAATGCTCCGGCCATGCCGGTTAAAGGTTTTCAAGGTTGTTTTTGTTCTTGTCTTTAGTCAGGGTAATGAAAACCCCGAGGAAGTAAAATCTTTTGGCCGGCTGTCCTATAGCTCTGGATTCATAGATTCCATTAGCATTAGGGTTGTCTGCATAATCATAGCCGAAAACATTATCTCGACCTAAGAGATTAGTTGCAGAGGCATAAATGATGAAGTTGGGTTTAAACAAGTAGGCAAAATTGAAGCTCAGGTCCGAGAAATGTTTGGTCTTACTTCCGTTGAAATCATCTATGTTAGGATCATTGTAAGGTCGACCGTTGTTGTAAGTGAATGATGCACCTACTTGCGTTCTCAGGTCTGGGAGCCAGTGTTTGTAGACTAGTGCGAAATTGTGCCCAGCTGCAAAAGTTGGTTGAGCCTGGTAAGGGAAGTCTCTAAAATCTCTTTCGGTATCGATATAAGAATAAGACACCCAATAGTCTACATTTTTGAACGTTTTGCTGTCCCTCCAGAACAGGTCAATACCTCTGGCGTAGCCACCACCGTTGTTGTTGAACAAGGTAGGATTGAAGGGATCATTGCCATCGAATTTTACCAGGTCGTCATAGTTTTTATAATAAATTTCTGATCGGAATGTTCGACCATTGTTGATGGTCTGATAGCTGAGCATGTAGTGGTCTGCACGCTCGAAACTCATTTGTTGTGAGCGAAGCAAGAGGTCTCTAGTTGGCATCTGGTGGAACTTTCCATAGGCCCATGACAATTGAGCATTTTCTCCAGTTTTCAACGCCATAGAAAGCCTTGGGGAAAGAGCACTTTCATTGAAAATCGAATAGTGTGAGTAGCGCAATCCTGCTCTAACAGTCAGACTATTCGTTAGGTAGTAATCTGCTTCTGCGAATCCTGCTGAGAGATGATTGGTGTAGTCTGGAGCGAAGATGCCGCCATTTTCAATCACTGTTTTTTCTTCGTGTTTGGTGCTCATAATTTCGCCTCCCACTTTGACAGATAGACTGTTGATGTCTGAGGTGAAATAGCCTTTGGTGTGCACACTGTTTTGGGTGTCTTTTACATGGGCTTCGTTAAAGATTACATCGGTATATGTTCTTCCGTACGAAGTACCCAAATAGGCCGTGCTGTTCTCACCAATCGCTCTTTTGTAACTGGTGTTTAAGTAAAAATTATTATTGCCCATGTCCGTATGGTCGTATCCAGCTTGGTTCAGGCTTTCTTGGTTAATCACGAAAGCACTGTGATCGTAATTGGCATAAACCTTCAGCATATCATTTTTACTTAGCTTCTGGCGAAGCATAAAGGTGCCGCTTTGCGAAGTGTAGCCGTCTTCCCAGTCATAAGCCTGATCCACCAGATTCATGTAAGGATCTAGATTGGTGTAATTCACCTGGCCAAAGGCCGAACCATTTTCCCACTTTTGGGTGTGTGAAGCATCTACACCGACCGTCATAAAGGACAGGTCTGTTCTGGTTTCGTCTGCGATGTCATTGGAGTTGAGCGAAAGCACAGAAGACAGCGCTTGCCCATATTCAGCCGAATAGCCTCCGGTACTAAAGAATGTTCCTTTGAATAGAAAGGGAGAAAATCGACTTCTTGAAGGTACGTTATTCGGTGTAGGCGTGTAAAAGCTATGTACAAGAATACCGTCTATAAAAGCTTGAGTTTCCGCTGCGGTACCGCCTCTTACAAATAGCCTTCCTGATTCACCATTAGTAGATGTACCAGGGAGCTTACTCAAAGCACCAGGGATGTCTGCCAAAGCACCAGCGGTCATGGCGATGTCCAGCGGCTTGAGTACTACGGCTTTTTTCTCGTCGCTGGCTTCGAAGCT
This sequence comes from Reichenbachiella sp., assembly GCF_033344935.1. NCBI lineage: Bacteria > Pseudomonadati > Bacteroidota > Cytophagia > Cytophagales > Reichenbachiellaceae > Reichenbachiella > Reichenbachiella sp. The sequence continues at coordinate 1,823,965 of NZ_JAWPMM010000001.1, forward strand.
ACCTGCAGTAATAGTTACACCAGATAGTCGGTTGACTTCTTCTTTCAGCTCAATGTTGAGGGTAATGGTATTTGCAAGGTTTATGGCCTCTTCATGCTTTTTGTATCCAATGAAACTGGCTACTAAAATTTGTTCCCCTGATTCGTAAGTGTCAAAGGAATAGTTGCCATTCATATCTGTAGTGGCTCCATCGTAAGTGTCTTTGATGAAGACATTGACACCTGGGAGACCTTCACCTGTAGGGTCTGTGATTCGTCCTTTGATCGTAGTGGCTTCGGTGAGTAGCGAAGCGCCTATTAAGAGTAGTGTTAAAATTGATTTGGTCATCTGAGTTTTAATTTTTTGATGGTTCAAAACTCAGGATTGCAATAAGAAAATCGAACTGCAAATAGGTAAACCGGGGGATAAGGTAGATGAATTGTGGAATTGGGTGGATGAATCGGAGAGGAGTTTGCAGAAAAGTAGGAGCATCCGGTTTTACCGTCCTTAATTACTTCCGCTCAAAATTGCATTCCGTGCTAGTTAGTGCATATGAAATAAGTGGGATTTGAATTAGATTCCATTATACTTGAGTTTTAACAAAACCTAATCTATGAATACAAAAGCCATTTCGGTTCTCTGTGTCTTGTGCATTTTCTTCAATTTGCAAGCACAGCAAATCAACAAAAGAGTTGAACACTTAGATAGTGCATTTATAAGCCAATTTGTTTATTCTTTTCAAATCATTAATTCTGAAATATCAGGTAGGGGAGCGGATATTCTAATTCAACAAATTGAAAACTCTCAATTTCTAGTACTTGGCGAATATCACTATTCAAGTCAAATTTCAAAATTGACAAAATCATTGGTACCACACCTCAAGGACAAAGGATACTCTGTTGTTGCTTTTGAAGTAGGACCAAATTCAGCAAATAAATTGGTTGAATTATCAACCCCTTTCGAACAGACAAAGGCTTCTTTGTATCAGTTCAATACGAAATACTTTCACCCTTTACAAGGTGATACACCTATCCCATTTTTTGATGGAGTTGAAGATGCTCAATTCTTAAGTGCTTTTTCAGAAGCTGATTTTGAAATTTGGGGCTGTGACCAAGAATACTATAATGCTATTCTCTTTCTGGGGGATGAATTAGTTTCTTTAATGAAAAATAGTTCTGATTATAATAAAATCAGGCAAAATTGGGAAGAAGCGAGAATTTCAGTTGTTCACCTTTTAGATAAAGATATGAAAAAGGAGATTGAAGTTTTTGACGAAATTAAAAAGAACAAGAAATTCAATGAGTTCATAAGTTATTTTTCCAAAGAAGACACTTTAGCTCAAAAAATAATACAAGACCTATACACTAGTTGGGATATTTATACCGTCAGAAGAGGCTCTCACAAAAGGAGAATAGCCTACATGAGAAATTTGTTTTTGAGTCAATACAAAGAAAGGGAGCATAGATTACCAGGGTCTAAATATTTTTTAAAGTTTGGGGCACTTCATGCTGCAAAAAATATGCGTTCGCTAGGGCAATATGATATTGGGGCATTGACTAATGAATTGGCGACATTGAACGGAACAGTTAGTACTAATTTGTATGTGATGAATAGACACTACGATGAAGTAGATCACATCAAAGAATTTGATACTTTTTTGAGATTTGGTGATTTGGAAGAGTGGAGGTTAATTGACTTGAAAGCTTTGAATAAAAAACTATTAATGGGAGAGCTTGACATATTGGAAGAGGAAAATTATCAATCAATAAAGTCCGTATTGAGCGGATATGATATTTTATTAATTTCTCCATTAGATAGGCGGCAGAAAGTGAATTATACAAAATAGACTGGTAGAGTAAAGAGGTTACTTGAAGTCAATCCTGTCCAAGACGGATTTTCAGAAAAAGTGGCAAACCCACCGAAGTGGGTTAGATTTATTTAGCGATAAATAAAATCAATTGCCGATATGAATATGACACTTTTTGCTCAAATAGTTGGGCTACTTCCACGAGAAGATTTCGATAAATTAGTTGGACAGCATAATTCCAATAAGCATAGCAAAGGTCTGGATAGCTGGCATCAGCTAATTGCAATGGTATTTTGTCAATTTACCAAGTGTGAAGGGCTTCGTGATATTTGCAATGGACTAATGTCGGCACAAGGAAATTTAAATCACCTGGGCATCAGTCACCTAGTAAAACGATCTACTTTGAGCTATCAAAATACACATCGTAGTTGGGAGCTATTCAGAGATTTTTATCTCAAATGTAAGGAAAGGCTGTTTGAACAGGGTAATCGTAAAGACCGCAGGAAGTTAAGCAGGATAAAGGCGAAGATATTTATGTTAGATGCCAGTTTGATAGGTGTCTGCCTTAAAGTATTTGACTGGGCACATTACAGACAATGTAAGGGTGCGATGAAATTGCACATGCTCTTGGATTACGACAACTGCCTGCCTCAATATATGTATTTCACTGATGGAAGAAAGCATGAAGCTCCTGCTGCCAGGCAATTTAGCATGCCCAAAGGCAGTGTAGTAGTGGCAGACAGGGGTTTTCTTGACTTTAAACTCCTGCAACACTGGCATGAGCAGGGACTGAATTTTGTAGTCCGCTGTAGAGACGATGTGTCTTTGGAAACAATTGCTAGTTGTAGCAAAACAAAAATGCCAATTATGAAAGACGCCAAGATAAATTTGAGCCCAAATTCAAGAAAAGTGTATCAAAGGCCACTGCGCCTTGTAGAGATCTGGGATGAGGTGAATCAGAAAATTATCAGACTCTTAACCAATCAAAAGACTTGGACAGCACAAACCATCTCTGAGCTTTATAAACAGAGATGGTCAATAGAAATATTCTTTCGAGATATCAAAACTCATCTGAAAGTCAAAACCTTTATTGGCACAAGCCCAAATGCAGTGTTGATCCAGCTATGGACCGCAATGCTGGCCATGCTGATCCTGAAATACCTTAAAATCAAGGCAAAATATAACTGGTCACTAGCTAATCTGATCAGCTTTATCAGAATCGCAATCCTATCTAAAATAGACTTGTTCAAATGGCTCAATCAGCCCTTCATACCAGAAGGGTTTACTAATCGAGACACTAGTCATCAGCTATCGTTCAATTTTATAAGGGAGATACCTCAAGAAAGTGGCTGAAAATTGCAGGCTACAGCTTGTATCACAACATATTTAAAACAACTTGGACAAGATTGACTTCAAGTAACCTCTTTACTAAAAAAAGTCCCATTCCGAAAAAATATCAGAACAGGACTTTACAACATTAAACCCAAAAAGTCTTAAGCGGCTAGCTTCTCGCTGGTTTTAAGCTTTAGCTCGATAGCTTCTAATTTCTTTTGTTCTTCCACGGCGGCGGCTTCATCTGCATCAGAGAACTTAATGCCCAGTCCCAGCAAGCTGATAGCCACCACGGCGATACCGAAATACAAGAAGCTGTTTTCTAGTGTGGCTCCACTTCGAAGCAAGAATTGCGCATACATGACGGCTCCTACATTACCACCTGCGCCTACGATACCAGCTACGGCACCCAAAGATTTTTTATTGATGAATGGCACAACAGAATAGGTAGCACCTTCAGCCATTTGAACGAATAGTGAAAAGATAATCATCGTGATGATCGCAAGGCCGAGCATATCCATTCTAGAGAAAAGCATTAGGGCAAATCCTTCTGCAAACAATACCATGACCAACCACTTCACTCGGCCACTGAGTCCACCGGTTTTAGAAAAACGATCACCTAGATAACCGCCCATCGACCGGGCAAAAAGATTCATTAGTCCGAAAAGTGCTGCAATGAGTCCAGCCGTTGTTTCATTCAATTCGAATTTGGTTTGATAGTAAGTAGCCGCACGGCCATTCACGAAAAGCTCTAGTCCAAAACAGGCGCCATAGATGGCAAATAAAATCCATACTCTTCGATCTTTCACAGCAGACATAAACAAGCCTGATTCACCTTTTTCTGCTTTTGGCTTTTCTTCAGGCGCTTCATCGAAGTTTCCTTTAGGTGTATCCTTGGTATACTTCCAGTATAGGAAAGCTACGCCAAGCATGATCACTGCTGGTACAAACATGGCCGGTCTCCATTTTGACAATTCTGATTCGGCAAAGCCTAAAGCCAACATGCCTGATGCAATCAATGGCATAAGTGCTTGAGTTACCCCGCCACCGAGGTTTCCCCAGCCTGCGGTGGTAGCATTGGCGATACCCACAACGTTAGGTGCAAACATTTTGGTGGTATGATATTGAGTGATTACAAAAGAAGCACCGATCACTCCGATAGCCATTCTAGAGATCAGGTACGTCTCCCAATTGTAGGCAAAGGATGAGCCCGCTACCACGATGGCACCAAAGATCAAAAGATAGGTATAGCTTTTTCTTGGTCCAATTTTATCACAGAGGTTACCGATAAGCAGTCGTGCAAAGATGGTCACACCGACAGAAGCAATGAAGGCGGTGATCTTTTGTGCTTTAGTCAAGTCCATATCAGGACCGATAGTGGAATTCATAAGCGGCGCATGAGCAAACCAGCCAAAGAAGCAGAGGAAGAAAGCCATCCAGCTCAGGTGAAAGGTTCGCATTTGAAGCGATTTAAAGTCGAATAAGTTGATTCTAGTGGCTTTTTCAAGAGTAGAGCTCGCGTACATAGTCTTTTTGTGTTTGATTTGGCTTTACGTAGTTCTGTTTTATTAATTACGTATTTATACTTACAAAAGTAGACTACTTAGTTTCAGCTTAAAATGACTCTTAACAAGGCCTGAAATGATTTATCGCAAAAATGAACCTGCGAAAACACAGATTGTATAAAAGGGGATGGTCTAGGAAAGAGTAGTGTATAGAGACTCAATTAGAAACATGGCCTTTTGATCTTTAGGTCAAATCGAGTAAATTATCTTAGGCATTGTTTAAAAACTCAATCAGCAAGAGTAGGAAATTGAATATTGAAGAGTATTTACCTAGTAAATCTCTATTTGTTTTTCACAACCATTACCATTATTGCTATGAGTCATTTGAACACGTTTTTGCAGAAGCTTTTTGAGACCTCTAATTGGCCGCCGCGTTGGATTTGTGGAGAGTGGTCCAGTTTTCACGGATGGCTCTATATCACCAGTGACTTTGCGATATGGTTGGCTTATTTTATCATACCAGTCATTATCATGTACTTCATTCAACGAAGGCCAGATATTCCATTTTTGCCAGTGTTTTGGCTGTTTGGTGCCTTTATTATTTTTTGTGGAGCTACACATATTTTGGATGCTCTTATGTTCTGGTGGCCAGCCTACAGGCTGAGTGCCTTGGTTCGATTTTTTACAGCCGTTGTGAGTTTCGTAACTGTGTTTGCACTTATAAGAGACTTGCCTAAACTTTTGCAAATCACCTCTCTAAACTCTGAGAATAATCAGCCCAACGAAATCGAAGAGTATAAGTCTAAGATTAAAGCATTAGAAAAGGAATTGTCAGAGTTAAAGTCTAGCAAGTGAAAAGTAACAGAGTAAATCTCCAAGATTGGATTCAAATCATTGTATTGACCTTTTTTGCTCTATTTATTACATCGATGATATTTATCGCCGATGTATTTGTTCCTTTAGGGGTCGCAGTAGGTGCCATGTATTGCATCGTGATATTTTATAGCTGGTTGTTGCCAGGTCGGTTGACTCCTGTTTATGCGGGTTTGATATGTACTGTACTCATTGTTTTAGGCTTGATTCTTTCTCAATCAAGGGCAGTTGGAAATGAAATTTTTGGAATGAACCGTGTTATATCGGTGATTGTAATATGGGTTTGCACGGCGCTGGTCATGATGGCAAAAAATGGTTTTAGAAGCCTAGAAGAAGCGCGTGATCAACTGGAACAACGAGTGATGGAAAGGACTAAGGAACTGAGAGAAAAGCAGCGCCTTCTTGAAATAAGTAAAGAGAGATACAAGTCTTTATTAGAAAGTGCGCCCGATGCGATGGTAATTGCCGAGCGAAATGGCACAGTTCAATTAATTAATCAGCAAATCACAAACTTGTTTGAGTACGAGAAGGACGAAATTGTGGGAACTAGCGTGGAGCAATTGATACCAGAGCGGTATCGGAGACTTTACAAAGGTCATAGGAGTGGTTTTTTTGATATTCCAGATATTGAGCAGCAGGGCAGAGCAGTCGAGCTTATCGGTACAAAAAGGTCGGGAGAAGAATTTCCTATGGAAGTTTCGCTTAGTCCGCTGGAGACAGACGACGGGGACTTAGTTTGTGCTGCTATTCGCGACATTAGTTTTCGGAAAAATGCTGAAGAATCTATGGAGCTTTTTAGTCAGCAGTTGCAAAACAAGAACAAAGAATTGGAGCAGTTTACTTATGTAGCTTCGCATGATTTGCAAGAACCATTGCGTACAATTACAAGCTTTTCAGAAATGCTGATGACGAATTATAAAGATCAGTTTGACGAAACAGGGAAGAAGAGCCTACGGTTTATTTTAGATGCAACTGGAAGAATGAGCCAATTAATAAAAGGATTACTCGACTATGGACGATTGGGTAAAAGCGATTCAAAGGAAAATATTAATTGTAATGATCTATTGCTTGATCTCAAGAAAGATTTGGCTACTGGGTTGAAGGAATCAAATACCAAACTTGAAGTTGACGATTTACCTGTTGTCAAAGGCCATCCAATCGAACTGCGATTGCTGTTACAAAACCTTATTTCAAATGCAATGAAATTTAGCAAGCCTAATGAGGCTCCGGTTATTAACGTAAAGGCAAAGAAAAAAAGGGGAGAAGTTGTATTTTGTGTTGAAGACAATGGAATAGGAATTGCAGACGAGCATAGAGATCGAATCTTTGAAATTTTTCAACGTTTACACAACAAAGACAAATATGAAGGTACCGGCATAGGATTGGCCCATTGTCGTAAAATTGTTGAACTACACGGAGGGCAAATTTGGGTTGAATCTGAACCTGACAAGGGAAGCTCTTTTTATTTTTCTATACCTAAATAAACTAACCATGAAAAAACTGAACTGCATACTGCTCATAGACGATGATGAACCTACCAACTTCCTCAATGAAATGATCATTTCTCAGCTGAATTGTACCGAGTCTATTGTAGCGGTACAAAGCGGAAGAGAGGCGTTGGATTATTTAGGTTCTCAAGTCGATGGACAATTTCCTCAGCCGGATTTGATTCTCTTGGATATTAACATGCCTGGCATGAATGGATGGGAGTTTTTAGTAAAATATAAAAACCTGGATGAGTCGCAAAAGGGTAAAGTCATTATAATGATGCTAACTACCTCTTTGAATCCTGATGATGAAGCGAAAGCACATGGAATAAAGGATATTAAATCGTTTATGAGAAAACCCTTGACAAAGGAAGCGTTCATAGATGTGCTCGATCGATATTTTTTAGACTAAACCTGATAAATTTTCTAATGTAGTTAGTCTTAGTCACTAGAAGTAGTGACTATTTTTATGCCTACTCACTATCGTTGGCGAGTATTTAATTACCTATTTCACTAACAATAGCGATTGCGCCTCTGCTATTGCTAACCGTACATTTGCATTCTATTTATAATGATTCTAAATAATAGAAATGCGAAGAGTACTGTTCTTTTTGGTGGGTTTTCAATTGATGGCTGGTGTGGCTATGACGCAATCAATTAGCGGTACGGTGGTAGACGAGGGGGGTGAAGTCATTCCAGGCAGCACGGTCCAAATTGTAAATACGACCAAGGGTGGTATTACCGATATCAATGGCAAGTTTCATCTAAATAATCTCCAGCCCGGCACACATCAAATCAAAATATCTTCACTTGGACTTTTGACACAAGTGCTGACGGTAACGGTGACTGAAGGACAGACCACCCAGCTCCAAGTGGTCATGAAGGCCGATGCCACCAGCCTTCAGGAGGTGACAATTTTCGGTAAGTCTGAAGCTACTGTGGTGAGAGAGCAGGCTTATGCTGTTGCCGTAGTAGAAGCCAAAGCATTCAAAAATGTAAGTGCCGACGTCAATCAAATCCTGAATCGCGTTTCGGGTATTAATATCCGCCAAAGCGGAGGCATGGGGTCTAGTTTCAATCTTTCGCTAAATGGCCTATCAGGTAACCGAGTCCGAACTTTTATCAACGGCATACCAATGGATTACTTTGGGTCGTCTCTGAGCCTCAATAATTTCCCAGCGAACCTGATCAGCACAATTGAGATATATAAAGGTGCTGTGCCGATTCACCTTTCGTCAGATGCCTTGGGCGGCTCGATCAATATTGTGACCGACACCAGACCGATCAATTATCTGGATGCTTCCTATTCTTTTGGATCATTCAATACTCACACAGGTGCTGTCAATGCCCAGTGGCACCATGCCAATACCGGGTTGACTTTACGTGTCAAGTCTTATTATAATCATTCAGACAATGACTATCCTATAGACATCAATTTACTCGATGTGGAGTCGGGCAAGCTGGACGAGGAGACCACTGAGATTAGAAGATTTCATGATGCTTATACCTCTAAAATGGCCTGGATCGAGGCTGGTATTATGAACAAGCCTTATGCTGATGAACTCATGATTGGTACGGTCGTTTCTGACAATTTTAAGGAGATACAACAAAATCCGTATGCCACCGGTGTCTCGTCTTTCCCTGTTGGTGAGGCCTTCGCCGCTTCGGATATCAACATATTCAACCTGTCTTATCGCAAAAAGAACCTATTGGTGAAAAACCTGAATGTTCGTGGATATGGGGTTTATTTAAAATCTAATGAAGAATATAAAGACATCAGCCCCAACAGATACGATTGGTTTGGAAACTACGAAGCCGATGTACACCCAACCACCGGTGAGCTGGGCCGAAAGACTCACTTTTTCCTGAATAGAGAAAATTATTTAGCCAATGTAAATGCAGAATATCAGTTAGCCGATGAGCATAGCGTATCAGCCAGCTATTCGCTCAATAGCTTAGAACTACAAGGGCACGATGACTATCAGCCTCAAAACAATACACAATACAGTACACCAAACACAGTTACCAAACAGGTGGTAGGGCTGGCTTATACCAACGTTGCCTTTGAGGATCGTTTGAAAACCACCTTGTTTACCAAGAGGTATCAGTACAATTTGAAATCAAATAACTCGAGTTATAATGGCGATGAAGACAACTACTTCGAGACGCAAAACACGCGAATGGGTTATGGAATGGCTTCTACTTTCTTTCTGAAAGAAAGCTTACAGTTCAAGGCGTCATTCGAAAAGGCCTATCGTTTTCCAGAATCTACCGAGATGTATGGTGATGGCCTGAATGTAATACCCAATCCAACACTAGAGCCAGAGACCAGCTACAATTACAACCTGGGGGTAAGACTAAACAAGCAATCAGCCTACAATGGTTATGTCGTCGAAGCTAATGTTTTTGTGCGAGATTCCAGAGACTACATTCGCTTTGAGCCACGCATGAATCGCAGCACCTATGTCAACGACCCAAAGGTTTTTGCAGCAGGGTTAGACTTGTCAATGAACTTTCAATTGGATCAAAATTGGAATGTGGGACTGGGTGGTACTTACCTGGATTTGAGAAACAACGACGAGACTTCTTCAGTCTATCAGGACCGCCTACCCAATGAACCTTATCTGTTTGGTAATCTGATTATCACCTATCGCATGAGTGATTGGTTAGGCTTAGCCAATGAGCTGACGTTGACCAACATCAATCGTTACGTCCACGAATTTTATCTGAAATGGCCCAGTTTGGCGGCCAGTGGCAAGTCAAGCATTCCCACCCGATTCACCAACGACCTACAACTCACTTATAGTCTAAAAGAAGGCACCTACAATGTGTCGTTTTTGGTAGCCAATGTGCTGGACGCCAAGGTGTACGACAATTTCAACCAACAAAACCCCGGAAGATCTTTCAATCTCAAACTGAGGTATTTCATAAGTAAAAATTAATTAGAATATAAAAATGAAGAAGCAATTTTTAAATATAGCAGCAGTCCTGTCTTTGGCCATTATGACCATGACATCTTGTTCGGATGACAATGACGTGGCGGAAAGCGCACAATTTGTATTGGGAATCGAGGCGGCTACGGGTACAGATATATTGGTGTCTGTAGATACCATCACCTCAGGAACCATTTCACCTGTAGGCAATGGCATCGAACAGCCGGCATGGATGTCGTATTACCAAATCGGCGAGACGTTGGTGACTACAGGATACAATGCCGACAATGTTATGACAGGCTATCGTTTGATAGGAGAAGAGCTAATCAGCCTTGGTTCATTGGTAACTGAATTGGGTATCTATGGCATCGTAGAAATCGACGAAAATACAGCAATGGCTGTGGGCGTAACGAGAGCGGGCTATGAGGATCGCGTGTTTTACACAATCAATCTGGACGATATGTCTATCGCTAGCCGATTCAGCACTAAAATCGACGAAAGACAAGATGAAGGTTTGGTGGCTTGGCCTACGGGAATCGTGGTAGATAATGACAAAATGTATGTGGCTTACTACCTAATGGGAGCCGGAGAGTTGGAAGATGCACCCGCATTCTCCACACCAAATTCGAATCAAGCTAGAGTGGCGATCTACTCTTACCCAGAATTGGAATTTGAAAAAATCATTACCGATGATCGTACGACGGACATCGGCTTGTACTCTGGTGAGAATAGTATCCTGAAAACGGATAGAGGCGACCTTTATACTTATTCTACATCAGCATTGGCCAGTGGGTTTGCACCTACGCCTGATAACCCATCTGGTTTTTTGAGAATCAATAGTGGTACTACCGAATTCGATGAGGATTACTTCTTCAATTTCGAAGAGGAGAGTGGAGGATACAAACTGAACAACGTGGTGTATGCCGGTGGTAACAAAGCGGTAGTGAGAATGGCTAAGGAAGACGATACCAACAGCGACTATTTGTGGGCGACTTACGGTCCGAACATCGCTAGCGACTTGGCGATATGCGAAATGGCAGTGGTCGATCTAGAAGCGCAAACGGTCACCAAATTGGATATCCCGGCACACGGTGGTGAATGGGGAATGGCCAATCTCTACCACGATGGAATGGTGTATGTAAACATCTCTACTGAGACGGAGGCTTACATCTATCAAATCGATCCATCTACTGCTACCGCTACAAAAGGCGCCAAAGTAGATGGCAATTGGACGAAGGGGTTCGCGGCATTGTAATAACGAATTGCAATCGCTTCAAATGTCAATGTACTCACCAGTACTGTCACATTGAGCCACGTCGAAATGTCCGTTTGCTTCTAGCAGCAAGGCTTCGAGGACCTCAGCCTGACAGGTTATTAGACATTTGAAGTGATTGTTTCAATCATTTTACCAAACATGAAAAAATCAATAGTAACATTCCTATTCGCTTTGGCGGCCATGCCAAGTTTCGCTCACTACCTCTGGGTAGAAACCAGTAGCACGGGAGAACTCAACAAGGAGCAAACAATCAAAGTCCATTTCGGAGAATACACTTACGGTGTAATCGAACAAGTAGGAGGAGACGGCTTCAATGCTGTGAAGGATTTTACCCTGTATGTCATTGACCCAAAGGGTAATAGAACAGCACTTGAAGTCACGGCTCAGACGGATCATTATGCCGCCAGTTTCACACCTAAGAAGAAAGGTACTTACACCGTGGTGCTAGACAATTACCAAATCGATGTGATCGACTATACGAAATACGATTTCGGCATCTTCCGCACGCATTACAATTCGATCGCCAAAGTGCAAGTAGGGGACGATGAAGCAAACACGGCTGCGCAGAATGCAGAGGGAATCGCCATTCAGCAATTGAAATCAGAAAGTGGCATCGAGCTTTTGGTGACTTACAAAGGAGAGCCGCTTCTTGAAAATGAAGTAAAGGTTTTCGTTGCCGATCAATGGTCCAAGACCTTGGAAACGGATGAGCAGGGAAAGGTAACTTTCCGATTGCCATGGAATAGCAAGTATATCGTGGAGACCACGATCAAAGAAGAAGTGCCGGGCCAGTTTAGAGGTGAGGACTACGAATTCATCTGGCACTGTGCCACCACTTGCATCACCAACTAAATACTATTCTCGTCATTGCGAGGAAGACAATTCAACGGAAGTTGAATGTCCGACGTGGCAATCTCCTTCGTCTAGCACTGCACTCAATGTAGGCAGTAGTAGACCGCTGGGGATCGCGATGACGAAATAAAAAAGTAGATAATGAGAAAAATCACCCAGAGTCACTCGTAGGGGGCTGATTTATTAATATTAAAATGTTTTTGAATATGATTACGCTATCCGTACTACTGGTTTTTATAGGCTTTTTCGCTCTCTATCTAGGCTCAAAAAGAATAGAATTAAATTTTGATTGGCCTATCATCTTATGGGTGCGAAGGCAAGAGATCAACTCCAAGGGAACTGGGGTAGCATTATTTCTAATGGCTGCTTTGCTAGCCGTGCAAATATGGGGATTGGGAGCTGGGCTGCTTTTTTTCTTTATCCAGCTCATGACAGTTGGAAGTCTGATCGTGCTATTGACTCCGCTCAATATTTTGAACTACAAGTTTGTAGTCGGTTTGCTGGCGGTTTCTTTTTTAATTGAATTAATCCGATATGCCGGCTAATAAAAAACACCTGACCAAATCCTTGCATCAGCGCATCGCTAAAATATCAGCCGCCATCATTGGGGGCTATTTGGTTACTATGTCTCTGCACCTGGTACTGGCGCTTTGGCTCGATCGAGCGACGGTGCTGATTACCGCGACTTTTACTGGTTTTATCCTTTGGGCGGCACTCATGGTGGTTGCCTTTTTGGGTAGAAATGGCTGGAAAACCTGGGGAATTTATTTACTACTCACGGCTTTTTTTATGGGAGTGGTTTATGTAGGCAAAATGTATTTACCCGAAACGATTTAATCCGATGAGCAAAAGAATTTACAACGTCCTATTTCATCTGCACACGGTCAGTGGCATCGTCATCAGTGTATTACTTTATGTGATCTTCTTTGCAGGTTCTTTCTCCTTTTTTAGGGATGAGATTGTGAATTGGGAGCGGAATCATGCCGTAGAATTTTCCGAGCACCTCGTGACCGATTTCAATGTGGTATTTGATTCGCTGGAGTCTAAATACGACCTGCAGGGTAGGGAAGTGTCCATCGGCAAGCACTATGTAGAGCGTAGTTTTGGGGTGAGCTTGTCCGCTTCTGCAGATTCGCTGGCGAGCGAGGGCGCTAAAAAGCGCCACTTTTTCTATATGGATAGCGAGACGTATGAGACGGCCGATTATGCCAGCTCCTATTCTCTAGGAGAGTTTTTGTATCGATTGCATTTTTTTGCGCAAATCCCCAATCCGGTAGGCTATTACCTTTCAGGGTTTACTGCTTTCTTTTTCCTTTTTGCCATCATCACGGGTATCCTCGTGCATTGGGAAAAGATTGTTTCCAATTTTTACCTTTTTCGGCCATGGGTCAAGCTCAAAACTATTTGGACGGATGCCCATACAGCGTTGGGTACTATCGGTTTGCCCTTTCAGTTTGTCTATGCGGTTACGGGTGCTTTTTTTATGATCAAGGCGCTGCTCATTGCGCCAAGCGTCTTCGCGTTGTATGATGGAGACCAAGCGGCGCTATATGAAGATCTGGGGTACGGAGAGCCTGAGGTCGCTTATCAGTACGAGCCTTTGCATGGCGGCTTTAGCGTCAAAGACCTGGTGGCTCAGACGGCCGAAGATTGGCCAGAATTCGACATCAATCACTTGCACATTTTCAATTACGGGGATGCCAACATGCATTTAGCTGTAGAAGGCGAAACCAAACGCAATTCAAAATTTACTGGCCCCGGCAAGCGACTCTACAAAGTGGCTACGGGTGAACTTATAGAAGAGAAAAACCCATTCGTACCTGCGAGCTACCTCGATGGCGTAAAAAATTCGCTTTATCGACTTCACTATGGTGACTACGGCGGATATGTGCTGAAAGTGGTCTCCTTTCTGCTTGGTTTGATCTCCTGTTTTGTGATTGCCTCAGGTATCATGATCTGGCTGGTCGCTCGACGCAAAAAGAACGTGCCTGAAAAGCGACGCAAATTCAATGAGCGGGTCGCTAGCGTGTATATGGCGATATGCTTGAGCATGTATCCAGTTACGGCACTTGCTTTTATTGCCGTGAAAACAATGGGCAGTGGCCTGACCTTCCTCTACCAGTTTTACTTCATCACGTGGCTGGTGGCTTCTGCCTTTCTGATTTGGAAAAAGGACATCCACTATATCAATCGAGTGACTTTACTCTCTGGTAGCGTAATTGGCTTTTTGGTTCCTTTCGTCAATGGCATCATCTCCGGCGACTGGATTTGGCAGTCTTTACGCGACGGTCATTTTCAAGTCTTGTTTGTAGATGTTTTCTGGTTGGTATTATCGGTGGCTACTTTTTGGGCGTATCGGAAGGTGAAAAACAAGCAGCCTAATAAAACTATGGTAGACGAGAAAGAGGAAGTAACCCAGTCTGCTGATTTCGAAATAGAAGAGCTTGAGTTGATAGAGGAGCCAGTTTGAGTGTCTGATAATTCCAAATAGGAGGTAATGAATTCGGCATCGCAATGCTTTGATGCTATTTCTAAAAATCCAAAATTGGTGGTATAGTTGCAGTGTGGATTAAGTGCATTGTGCACTTTACACAAATGTTGTAAGCCATTTTGGGAAACCTAATAACCGCATTGAATAATGGATTATTCCGAAACAAATAGACTATCAAGATTAACAGAAATTTTAATTCAATTACAGACTAAACGCATTGTGACGGCTTCGGAATTAGCAAATAAATTTGATATTAGTAAAAGAACTATCTACAGAGACATAAAAGCATTGGAACAATCTGGTGTTCCTGTATTAACAGAAGAAGGGAAGGGTTATACGTTAATGAAAGGATATAAAATCCCACCTGTAATGTTTACCGAAAAACAAGCAAATGCTTTAATACTTGCAGAACAATTAGTGTTAAATAGTAAGGATGCATCATTTGTAAAGGACTATTCGGAAGCAATAGATAAAATAAAATCAATTCTAAAATATACAACAAAAGATAAAGCTAATATACTTCTTGAACGTACACGTTATGACGAAAACATAAATCGAAAAAGGAATAGTAGTAATTTATCAGATTTACAAAATGCATTAACTAATTACAACCTTGTTAAAATAGAATATATCAATAAAGAAAATTCTGCATCAATTAGAATAATAGAACCATTTGCTATATTAAATTCTGAAAATTGGTATTTAGTTGCATTTTGTCGTTTGCGTAACGAGTTTAGGTTTTTTAGACCAGACAGAATTCAAAAATTAGAAATTCTAACAGAAAATTTCGAACCTCATAATATGACCTTACAAGAATATTTTGACAAATATCAAAGTTCTCACTAACCCTTGACATAGGGCTGTCACAGGTCGATTTTACATTTGCATCATTAATTCATTTAAACATTGAAAATAATGAAAAATGTAAGTTACACAGAACTTCAATCAGTTGGATTTCCTGACCCAAAAATGATTTTCTTCAATGGCTTAGAACTTGAAGTATTTGAAGCAGGTATTGAAAATACAGGCAAACCTATTGTGCTCTGCCACGGCTTTCCGGAGACTGCGTATTCTTGGCGTTTTCAGATTCCCGAACTTGTTAAAGCTGGCTATCATGTCATTGCTCCAAATCAGCGTGGTTATGGTAACTCATCTCGCCCAACTGAAATAACGGCGTACGACATTGTACATTTAACGGATGACATAATTGCACTACTCGATTACTATGGCTACGAAAATGCCACTTTTGTTGGTCATGATTGGGGGGCAAATGTTGTATGGAGCCTTGCATTATTGAATCCAAAGCGAGTAAACAAAATAATAAACTTGGCTTTACCTTACCAAGTGCGCGGAGAAAAACCTTGGGTTGAATGGATGGAGGAAATTTTCGGAGAAGATAATTATTTTGTTCACTTTAATCGCCAACAAGGAGTCGCAGATGCTATACTTGATGAAAACAAAAGTAATTTTCTCCGAAATTTATTCAGAAAGAACGTACCCCTTGCGCCGCCAGAGCCAGGAATGTTAATGATTAATCTTGCAAGAGCGGAAAAACCACTTGGCGAACCAATAATGAGTGAAAGTGAGCTGGCTATTTATATTTCTGCCTTCGAAACATCAGGATTTACAGGAGCTATTAATTGGTACAGAAACCTTGACCGAAATTGGCATTTACTGGCAAATGTAAAACCAACCATTCAACATCCGACACTTATGATATATGGTGAGCAGGATATGATTCCTAAGTCCGAGAGCCTGACAGATTTCGTTCCTAATGTAGAAGTGATTAGTCTAGACTGTGGTCATTGTATTCAACAAGAAAAACCAGAAGAAACAACTCAAGCAATTCTAAAATGGTTGAAACAACAGAATGTCTAAAATGGAATTAATCAACAAACAAGGAGTATTTCAACAAGCATTTCATCTTGCAAAGATCCCTATAGTAATTAGTCTATTTTTAACACCTGTTCGTTTTCTACTTGAACTAGCTGGTCTACCTGAATATGCTATTTTTATTATTGGATTGCTCTGGTTAACCTTAGCCTTTTCCATTTATTGGGGACTTAAACTGTATACCGAAAAGAAAGCATACCTCCTGCTGCTATTCAATTTAATAATATTTTCACCTGTTTCAAGGCTTCCGGTTGTTACTGCTTGGTGGATTGATACTAAATGGGAAATTGGAACTCATTACGGCCTCTACTTTGATAACTTGGTGCAAACACTCCTAAATCATGTTATTTATGGAGCTCTCGTTCAAATTATTCCCGGCTTTATACTTGGTTCCATGACAATTCTTATCGTACGATACAGAAAGTCTACACCTGAACAAACTAAGTAATATAGACAAAGAGGGTGTCTAAAGTTATTGTGAAAATAAAACGGCTTACAACACTGTATAAAAGCAATAGCGGTTTAGGTGTAAACTTGAACCATATTTGTGCTTTATAAAGTATATTACCATCTGAAAAGTAGTCGCTTATAACCCGCTACTGCTTTTATACTGTACCGTCAACCCACTCACTTCAATTACCAATAATTCCCTAAATTTATCCAACAACAAAACCAAGCACTATGAAATATCTAAAGTACCTTCTCTATGCCGTATTGGCCCTTGTAGCAATATTTATTGGCAAAGGACTGCTGACTCCTTCGGTATCTTACGACTGCGAAACCACTGTAAACAAACCAGCTGATGAAGCCTGGGCCGTGATGTCTGACGAATCGAAATTGGCTCAATGGATTGAAGGTTATAAAAGAGGCGAGGCTGTGAGTGGCGAGCCAGGTACTGTAGGTGCCGTATCCAATATCTATGTGGAGGAAAACGGCGAAGAAATGGTGATGCAAGAAACGATCAACGCCTTAGAACCCAACCAGCGTATGGCCATGACTTTTACTATGGATTTTATGAATATGGATTATGAGATCTCCTTTGAAGAAAAGGAAGGAAAGACCATGATTCGCTCTAAGTCGATGGTGCAAGGAAACGGGCTAGTCAATCAATCCTTTGTGTCTTTCTTTCGCTCCGCTATGGTAGAGCAAGAAGAAAAGAACTTGAGTAGTTTGAAAAAATTGATCGAAGAAAATACTACCGACTATTTTCCTGAACCTGAAATGGATGAAGTAGAGGAGATTTCAGAAATGTAAAAGCACGCATGGCATACGACGAATACCTCGGTGAGCGAATCACCAATATCCTAAAGTGCAAATCGGCTAATTTCTTTAGCAAAAAGATGATGGGTGGGCTCGTGTTTTTTGTAGATGATAAAATGCTGTGTGGCATCAATATCGACAAAAAGTTTGGAGATAGTCTACTGATGGCTCGAGTGGGAGAGGAGGCCTATCAGGAACATATATCAAAGGAGGAATGTCTTCCGATGGATTTTACCGGAAGGCCCATGAAAGGCTATCTCTTTATCACGCCAGCGGGTTTTGATTTTGATGCCGACCTGGAGCGATGGATTGATTTGTGTTTGGCTTACAACCCTTTAGCCAAAGCGAATAAGTCGAAAAAGAAATAGTTTTGGTCTAGGTACCCCATTGAAATAACTTTTTAACCCCTCATGTTATTTTGACACGATTAGTTTTATCTCGATTTAGATAATTAGGGTAGAATATGTTTCTTGCTTTAGCCGTTGAGCATTAAATATTTTTATGACCCTAATCTTTTCGAAATGACTAACCACTCGTCTTCACCACTGACTAAAATCTTATTTACCTTTCTCCTTTATCTAGCGACACATTTTGTGGTTTCTGCTCAGGGATTTCAAGGATACTACAGATTTCCTGATATACATCAAAACACAGTGGTATTCACTGCTGAAGGTGATTTGTGGTCGGTGCCTTTGAGCGGTGGATTGGCCAAACGCCTGACCACCCACATGGAGGAAGAAATCAATGCCTCTATCTCTCCAGATGGAAAAACTTTGGCCTTTTCGGCAAGGTACGAGGGGCCTCAAGAAGTGTATACTATGCCTATAGAGGGAGGACTGCCCGTCCGATGGACTTACGAGGCAGAATCCTCTAAAATGAATGAATGGACGCCAGATGGAAAGCTGGTTTATGCCACTCTTGCTTATTCTAAATTACCTGATGATCAGCTAGTCACTATTGATACTCAAACGAAGAAAAAATCTAGAATTCCTTTGTATCAAGCGAGTGAGGCCTCTTTTGATAAGTCAGGGCAAACAGTATATTTTGTGAGACCGGGTTTTCACGGAAATGTGACCAAGCGGTACAAGGGAGGGACAGCCCGTCAGATTTGGAAGTTTACGGAAGGCACAGAAGAAGCAGTGAAACTCACGACTGACTATTTGGGTGAAAGTCATCACCCGATGTGGTATGATGGCCGGGTGTACTTCATTACAGATCGTGATGGAACGATGAACATCTGGTCGATGAATGAATCTGGTGCTGACCTCAAGCAGCATACGACGCACAAAGAATTCGATGTGAGATACGCGAATCTATCCGAAGGTAATGTGGTGTATCACAGAGGTGCGGATCTCTGGCATCTAAATATTTCGTCAGGTCAAACCAAAGTCATTGATATTAGACTGGCTTCTGATATGGATCAGCTACGTGAAAAGTGGGAGCGCAACCCTTCCCAGTACATCACATCTGTACATGCAAGTCCCAAAGGAGATCAAATAGCCATTACGGCCAGAGGTCGTGTTTTTGTGGCCCCGGTGAAATCCGGTCGAATGGTTTCTTTTTCTGAAAAGAAAGATGTGAGAATGCGAGACGCCGTTTTTTCTCATGATGGAGAGAATATATATGCGCTGTCTGATGAATCAGGTGAATTTGAGTTTGTAAAAATGTCTGCCGATGGATTGGGTAATCAAAAGCAAATAACCCGTGATGGTAAAATACTTAGGTATGCGGGAGTCCCATCTCCCGATGGCAAATGGCTGGCTTACGATGATTTGGCTAACCGCATGTATGTCCTCAATTTGGAAACAGGTGTAAGTAAATTAATCTCCACGAACGAAGAAGGCATTCTAGATTTTTCCTGGTCGCCGGATAGCCAGTGGATGGCCTTTGTGCAGGCTGCCAAGAACACCATGTACCAAATTAAAATTCACAATGTGAATACGGGAAATGCTTTTGACCTCACTACGGATCGCGCCAATAGCATGAGTGTAAAATGGAGTCCTGATGGGGAGTTCATCTACTTCTTATCGGATAGAAGTTTTACATCGTTGGTGGGAAGCCCATGGGGTACCCGACAACCAGAGCCGTATTTTGACGCCAGTGAAAAAGTCTATCACGTAGCCTTGAAAAAGGGAACAAGGTCACCTTTTAGAGAGCCTGACGAACTGTACAAAGAAGGAGAGGAAAACGGTGATAAGTCCTCCAAGAAAAAAGGCAAAAAGAAAGAAGAAGGAGATGATCAATTGGTAGTAGATATTGATTTATCTGGTATCCAGCAAAGAATTATGGAAGTGCCTGTGCCAGCAGGGAACTATAGTAGACTATCTGTCAACAAAAAGGCTATCTATTTGATGTCCAGAGAAACTGGACTCAACGCCCAAAACCACCTGAGTGTCATCAAAATTGATAATGAAGAAGTCAAGATCAAAACCATGGTGGAAGGAGTAGCTAGTTACGAGTTGACAGGCGATGGAGAAAAAATTCTGGTGACGAAAAAAGGAAGCTATTACATGATCGATGCCGGTACTGGGGCAGTCAGCAGTCTTTCGGACAGTAAAATAGACCTGAACGGCTGGCGATTTATGATCACTCCATTGGAAGATTGGAAACAGATATTTACAGATGCGTGGCGCATGGAACGGGATTATTTCTATGATCAAAATATGCACGGCGTAGACTGGGATGCGATGCACGAGAAGTACTTGCCATTAGTAGACCGAGTAACTACCCGAAGAGAGTTGTCTGATCTGATTGGTCGATTTGTGGGTGAGCTTTCAGCCTTACACACCAGTGTAAGAGGCGGTGATTGGAGATTGGATGAAAAAGATATTTCTGTGGCGAGCTTAGGTGCCGAGTTTAGCCGAGACGAGGTAAATCAAGGTTTTAGAATAGACTATATCTACAAAGTAGATCCAGACTATCCGGACGAAAAATCTCCTTTGGATGATCCTTATCTGGATGTTCGTGTGGGGGATGTAATCACACAAGTAAATGGCATCGACGCCTTATCTGCTATGGATATGGGAGCGCTCATCAGAAACCAGCAAGGCAAGCAGGTGAGAATGACGGTAAAAAGAGGAACCGATACCAGAGATATTATAGTGAAGCCAATCACCGATGAGTATAGCTTGAGGTATAGAGATTGGGAGTATGGCAAGCGTCTTGAGGTCGAAGAAAAGGGCGATGATGAAATTGGTTACTTACATCTACGCGCTATGGGAAGTCGAGACTTAAGTCAATTCTACCGTGAGTTTTATCCTATATTTAATAAGTGTGGATTGATCGTAGATGTACGTTACAACTTTGGAGGAAATATCGACAGCTTTATATTGGAGAAATTACTCAGAAAAGCCTGGATGTATTGGAAGGCTAGAAATGGAGAACCGTATTGGAATATGCCGTATGCCTTTAGAGGGCACATGGTCGTTTTGGTCAACGAAAATACCTACTCTGATGGTGAAGCTTTTGCTGAAGGCTTTAGAGAGTTAGGTATGGGGGTGACCATTGGAACACGAACCTGGGGAGGTGAGATCTGGTTACATAGCGGCAATAGACTCAGTGACAATGGCTATGCCAGAGCACCGATGTTCGGTGTGTATAATGAAAAAGGCGAATGGGTGATTGAAGGGCATGGATTTGTACCTGATGTGGAGTTGGATAATTTACCTCATGCAACCTTCAAAGGACAAGATGCCCAGCTAGATGCGGCTATTGAGCATTTGCAAAAACTAATAAAAGAAGATCCAAGAGATGTGCCGCCCGTGCCGGCATATCCTGACAAGTCTTTTGAGGATAATAAAAAGTAACCTGGTTAGTTTAAAAAACTATGAGAACCTACCACATACTCAACGGCGACGCGCTCAAGGAACAATTTCCTAACACCATTGAAGGAGATATCCTAGTAGCTCGAGAGTGTTTGGTAGATGGAGAGGTGAAAAGCAATAGCCTTGAAGAACTATTCCAAGTAAGGGCTGAGTTTCTATTTGAGGCTTATGATATTCCCACAGAAGAGTATAAAGTTCAAACTATTGATGAGTTTGAAAAAATCAAGAACATTCCTAGCCACACTAAGATTTATCTTTGGTTTGAGGATGACTTGTTTTGCCAGGTCAATTTTTGGTTTGTTTGCTATCTTCTGAATCAATTTACAGAGAACTGTAAAACCTACTTGATCAGGCCTGAAGTTCACTCTCCCTATGGCTTTGCTGCCCTAAATCAGCATGAGTTAGAGCAAATCTTCGAAAAGCGAAAACGAATTGATAACCTGGATAAGCTGGCTTCACTTTGGTCATCTTACAAAAAAGGAGATTTAGATCAATTGGTTAATATAGGTGAGGGTTTAAGGACTGAGTTTCCATTTATTTCCGATGCTATTCAGGCTCATTTGGATCGCGTGCCTACCCATGACAACCCTGGCAGACCAACGCTTGCTTTACGAGAAATCATGAAAGAGCTAGACACAGTTGAATTTGCACCAGTTTTCAAAGAATTTAATCAACGAGAAAGTATCTATGGCTTTGGAGATTTGCAGGTCAAGCGACTTTTTGACGAGATTTTGGCAGCAAATTAAATGAAGGTGCCAGATGATCTATTTTGAATTTCTACCGTATTTCGTCATTTCAACATGTAGCATTGAAATCTAATTGTATGAGAATAGTCATACAGCTAATGAGGATAAGAATTCTCACCTCGTTGCATTACGTCTGAACTGACAGGTTGTAATAACTCTGTCAGTTAAACAGGTTATCTTTTACGGTTTTCTTCAACGACACGCTTTTGAAACTACTTCAAAATACATTATCCTTGAGTAGCAGCCTTTTTTGAAAAACTTGATTTAGCGTTTTTTGATATCAAATCTTTTTTAACCGCACCGTACAATGAAGAATTTAATACTGATGGCTTTCCTTATGTTGGGATTTGACATGATTTGTGTCTCTCAAAACCCACTTCCATTATTAAAGGATTATACTTATGATACTGATAACAACCAAATAGACTTCAAACAAGAGTTAAAGAACCAACTAGCCAATTCCTTTTGTTTAAATGCTTTTGTCAGGTATTCTAAAAATCCGTTTTACAATCAAACATTCAGTCCAGCCAAGATTATGTTGTTTAAGGCTAATTATGAATATGTAATTCAAATAAAAGTGTCTGATTTGATCGATTCAAAATTTTCTGTTTCGCTTTTTAAGGATCAAAAAATCACTAAAACTAAAGCATATGTCATCTCTAATGATGAAGGTGGTCTAAGAGAAAAAGCAATGAAAAAGAAGTTTTACAATACTGTAGAATCTGATTCATCAGTGGTTTTTGATTTTAGTAAAGCTGAATATCCTTCAAACCAAATAGTTAGAATGTATTGTAAAACTGAATCATCTGATTTGGAAAATTTGAGATTTTTCAGACCACATAATACGAAAGGGTTTGTTGGTTATGTATCAGTTAACATACCTGAAATATTTAGATATAATTTGAATAATGACTTTTTGGAAGAATTGGAGTCTGAGGAGGGTAGCATGATTTTAAAGCAGTTTTCATATGATGTTTCAAGGCTAGCAGTGAGTTTAAGTGTGCCAACAACAACGTATAAATGGAATGCTGATCCTTCTTTTTCCAGTATAAAGTTTGATTTATTGTCTATAAACTTACCTGAAGCGATTGGTACCAGTGTTGAAGAAATTTTAAATCAAAATGCAGTGAATTTAAGGTTTAACTAATGACATATCGAAGTGCAAATCCACCTTAGACTATAAAGGAAACTTATATAAGGTAGCTGCGAAATGTAACAGCAGGTATTTCTGCGATAATTACCTGTATATCTTAATTTCCATCTTAAGGTGAAAGGTACTTCTACTTGGCCCATGAAGCGTTGTGCCTTGTCATTGATAGCGATTTCGACGTTAAGATTGTACTAAAAACAAAATCTAAAATTGCACGTCTATTAAGGGCATTGATATAATCGGAAAGATGGATTTTGAAAAAATATTAAGTACTGTAGGTGAATTATACTCTCCTTTATCTGTAGCGTGTCAAAGGGAGTTTGTAGCCCACGCACGAGTGGCTACCTTCAAAAAAGGCGATGTTGTTGTTCGTGAAGGGCAGTTTTCTAAAAAGGCATCTTTGATTGTAGAAGGTTGTGCACGCGCTTACTATTTAAAAGATGGAAAGGACATTTCCGACTGGTTTACATTCGAGAATCAGTTTATGGCACCGATTGTGAGTTTTTTTAGTGATCAGCCGAGCCCTCACAATATTGAGTATGTAGAAGATTCAATAGTTCTTGAGTTTTCAAAGGAAACGATGGACATGCTTTCTACTAAATACCATAATTTTGAACGATTTATTAGCAAAGTGGTAACAGAAACTATGCTTGGCCTTTGCGAAAGATTGTATACCATTCAATTCAATAGAGCAGAAGAAAGATATAGGCACCTTATCAATATTCATCCTGATATCGCCTATAGAATACCACTCACTCACATTGCATCTTATTTGGGGATAACCTTAGAAACGCTGAGTAGAATAAGAAACCCGAAAGTCCGAATTTGATTTATATCAAATGATTCTTCTTCCATTCACGAGACATTTGTGAAAAAAATGGAAGAAAAATGCAAAACATTTCAATCTGGGGTAGTTGGTGGATGCCGATCCGAAAATGGTTTTACCCCATCTGGTTGCTCTACGAAATCTCCTATCGATTTTATGAATATTCTTGGACAGTACATACCTATTTATCCAACGCGCAAGATCAAATAACTTGTTATTTGGGAGGACTTGGTGCTCAAATTTTGACCATCTCCTGCAGTATGGTGACATTCTCTATTTGCACTGCTTTTTTATCCGTGCCGGCTTGTTTTGTGCTATACAAATTCTTTAGTACCCAAAACCTCACCGGAACTGAATTAGAACTGAAAATGAAAATCTGGTTTTAGCCGCTTTTTTGCACTACTTCAAATCAATTTATCAAAAGAATCAAATGAAAAAAATACTGATCATCAACGGACATCCTGATAAGGAAAGCTTCAATTTCGCACTTTCTGATGCTTATAAGGAGGGAGCACAATATTCAAATGCGGAAGTAAAAGAAATTAATATTCGAGAGCTAGATTTCAACCCCAATCTTCAATATGGATATAGAAAAAGAACTGAATTAGAGCCGGATCTGCTGGACGCCCAGCAGAAAATTAAATGGGCCGACCATATCGTTTGGGTGTACCCCGTTTGGTGGGGTTCGCTGCCGGCCATTGCCAAGGGCTTTGTAGATAGGGTTTTTCTTCCTGGCTTTGCCTTTGAGCATAAAGAAAACTCAGTTTGGTGGGACGAATTGTTGACAGGTAAATCGGCCCGAATCATCTGCACTTTAGATCAACCCGGTTGGTACTACAAGTTGATATATGGTAGCCCCAGTCACAAAGCCATGAAAAAATTAACTATGCATTTTGTCGGCGTTAAAAAGGTACGAATAACTGCTATTGGTCCGATTAGAGAGTCCAAGGAAAGTTACAGGGCCAAATGGTTGAAAAAAGTAGAAAAACTGGGTCGAGCCAATAGGTGAAATTATTTGATTCAGAACGTATTTTTCTGCTGAAAGCAAAAAACCTACCACCCTTTGTCGTTAGCGGCGACTGAGTGGTAGGCTTATCAATTTGAGTAAATGACCTATAGTTTCTTGCGACTGAGACGGAGAACCAACTACTCGTCTTTCAGTACATCTACAGGGTTTAGCCTAGCGGCGTTGATCACCCTGTAACTTACCGTGAGGAAAGTAAAAAGCATTACAACTAAACCGGCTATTAGAAAAACTACTACTGATATAGTTTCTTTATAGGTGAAAAGACTCGACCATTCGCTAGCGAAGAGATAAGCAAATGGTGCTGCTACACCAAAGGCTATCAAAACCTGCTTGCCATACGATTTGAAGAGCAGTGTTACCAGCTGTATGCCGGTAGAACCCAATACTTTTCTCACCCCAATTTCTTTTTTGCGTCTATCGATCATATATGAAGTAATTCCGAACAATCCGAATCCTGCAATGATCAGCATGATGACTGCACCGATACCAAATAGTTGACCTATTCGCTGATCGTTGACATAGAAGTTATTGATTTGGTTATCCAGGAAGTGCCACTCCATGGCAGTGCTATTATCAAACTTGTCATGCACTTCAGTCAAACCCGCTAAGGTTTCATTAAAGTTTGAAGTATTTAGTTTCAATGAAAAATAGTCTATGGCTGTCACTGGATTGGCCCAGTATCCTAGCGCAATAGGTGCAATGTCGTTGTGCAAAGATTGGTAGTGAAAGTCTTTCACTACACCTATGATTTGCATGGGACCAGAATTTCTCGCGGATAGATAGATCGATTGACCTACTGGGTTCTCCAAGTTCATCGCTTTTACAGCGGCCTCATTCAAAATGATTTTCGTGGAGTCGGTCACCTTGTTTCCAGTGAAATTTGTACCTTCTAATAGCTCAAATCCATAAGTGTCCAGCATTTGCTCATCGAAGCACATAAAGTAGGTGTTCACAGAGTCTTGTGCCGATTGTCTTGATTTGAAGTCCACCCGACGAATGCCTTTCCACTCTCCAGGAACTCGAGAGGAGGTAGCTACTTTCTGAACGCCTGGCACTTGAGCCAATTCCGCTTTCATGGCTTCGAAGTTCTTTCTCACATTGCGGTTGTTGATGTCTATCACTAGCATGTTCTCTTGATCAAAACCCAATTCTTTGTTTTTGATAAATTGCATTTGTTGATATATAACCAGCGCTCCAACTAACATCACGATACTGATAGCAAACTGAACGACAACCAATGAACTTCTAACGTTCATTGAGTTTGACTTTACCTCGCCCTTTAGACTTGCTACTGGTTGTAGCTTTGATAAAACTAGTGCAGGATAAAATCCAGAAGCTGTACCTAAAAGCAAGGTGATACAGAAAATAATCAAGGAGATGTTAAGGATGTTTTCTTTGTTGAGTTCAAAGTGTTTTCCTGCTATTTCATTGAAGTAGGGCAAAAGAATTTCGATCAGCAAAACGGAAAATAGGAAAGAGAAAAAAGCCAAAACAATCGATTCGATTAAAAACTGCGAGATCAACTGACTTTTACTCGCTCCACTCACTTTTCGCAATCCAATTTCTTTGGCTCGCTGCGTAGACTTAGCTGTGGAAAGGTTTATATAGTTGATGCAGACAACGATCATGATAAAAACCGCTATACCCATAAATAATTTGATATAGAAAATATTACCATAGGCATCCGTAATTCCATATTGGATGTCTTTCGAGTTAAGATAAATATCACCCAAGTTTTGAAGTGACAGCTGTCTTATTTCAGGAGTGTTTCTTTTGTCATAGGTAGTGATCAAAGAAGGAAACTTAGCTGCTACGGACTGAGCATCTACATTTGATTCTAGCATAACATATGAAAATGCACCATAGTTGTCCCATGAGTTCAAATATTCACTGAATCGATCCTGATCCGCCGAATTCATCGAGAATAAAACGGTGAATTGTAAATGTGAATTTTCTGGAACTTCTTTGAGTACGCCCGTTACTTTCACATCGTTCATGCTGGTCCATTTCATTGTTTTGCCTATCGGGTTTTCGTTTCCGAAAAACTGTCTGGCTGCTGATTCTGTAAGCACTATGGAGTTGTAGTCTTTAAGTGCGGAGCCTTTATCCCCGGCCACAAATTCAAAATCAAAAAAATCAAAGAAGTTGGATTCAGCAATCATATAGCTTCTTACCTGAATTTTATCTCCATTCCATAGAATATCTCTGTGTCCACCCGGTTGAAATACTCTCGTGAAATCGGAAACTCCAGGAACATCACTTTTCATTGCAGCAGGTACTGCAGGCGAGGTTTGACCATAATGCTGGACGTCTGACGGGTCAGAATGATCTGACTCAATCACACGATAGATTTTATCATGTTGACTATGGAATTGGTCGTAGGTCAATTCATCTTCCACATAAAATAAAATCAAAGAGGCACACGTAATCCCAACAGATAGACCAAGGATATTGATCAATGCATAGGTTTTGTTTTTAATAAGCGTGCGAAGCGCAATTTTGAAGTAGTTTTTCAGCATGTCTTGGTTTTTTTACCTCTATGCCAAAATACGTGCCGACAACGTTAACTTATAGATTATCAGTAAGATAGAGTTTTGTTAAATGCCAGGATATGTTCGTATCCGTGCAATAGGTGTGCGAAATAGTGGATTTGGCGAACAGTTGTCATTGATCGTGCTCATTCTGTCGTTTGTAGGGACCGGATTCTAATCAAAATCGTTTTTCGTTAGCTTTTTGTAAAAAAGAACCGAAAGATGATATCAAAACTCAAAATTACGATGCTAGGTCTTTGCTTGTGTGGAATGAGCGCCTGTAGTCGATTGTCGGACGAACAACAACTAGAATGGGCCAGAGGCCAAGAGGTGTATCTCGCGAATTGTCTGAGCTGCCATGGAGCGGACGGCAAAGGGCTAGGAGGTACCTATCCTTCACTTACACGAGCATCCATCACTCCTGACTTTACAGCTAGAGCCAAGTATTTGATTGAAAAGGGATCTCCTGGAGAAGGAGGTATGCTTCCCATTCCCATTTCTAAAAAGGAAATGATCGAAGTTGTCAATTACATTCAAAACGCTTGGGGCAACGAGGCGGACTTTGAAACCTTATCACCACAACTATCAAAAAATTAATATGCCTACTTATCAACTCAACATTAACGGAAAACCGACAAGCATAGAAGCCGAAGCAGACATGCCATTGTTGTGGGTCATTAGGGACCTTTTGAAACTGTATGGAACCAAATATGGCTGTGGTATTGCGCAATGCGGCGCTTGCACGGTCGATATAGATGGTACACCTGTTCGCTCCTGTGTGGTACCCATCGAACGAGTCCAAGGCAAGTCGGTCATTACAATAGAAGGACTTTCTGAAAACGGCAATCACCCTGTTCAAGAGGCATGGAAAGATATAGATGTGCCACAGTGCGGCTATTGTCAGACGGGCCAAATCATGTCAGCGGCTGCTCTACTTGAGCGAATTCCTCAGCCCACAGAAGACCAGATTCACAGAGCCATGAAAGGTAATGTTTGCCGATGTGGTACTTATCCAAGAATTATGAAAGCCATTCTATCAGCAGCTAAACCACAGGAATCATGAAAACGAGCAGAAGAGAATTTTTGAAAGTAAGCTCCTTGGCTGGGGGTGGATTTATGCTGGCTGTGTCAGTGCCTGGGGTGGCGAAGTTGATTCAGGCTGGTAACCAAACAGATTTGCCCGAACTGAATCATTTTTTGAGCATTGACTTAGATGGGAATGTGATTTTTCAGCTGACGGCTCATGAAATGGGGCAAGGTTCAGGTACAGGATTGCCTATGATTTTGGCAGAAGAGCTAGGGGCTGATTGGTCCAAGGTAAGAGTAAATCGAGCGGGCTATGACAAGAAATTTATCGGAGTCATTAGAGAAACCACCGGCGGCAGTGGAACTATTCAGGATCAATGGGATTTGATGAGGCGTATGGGTGCAACCGCCCGTGAGATGCTAAAGTCGGCCGCGGCCAATCAGTGGAAGGTATCAGTTGATCAACTCAAGGTTGAAGAGGGGTGGGTGATGGAAACGGGTACCACTAGAAGACTGAGTTTTGGTGAATTAGCCGAAGCAGCCTCCAAACTTAAGGCGCCTGAAGAGGTGGAATTTAAGAAACCTGCAGATTTTAAGATTGTAGGTCAATCGGTTCGAAACCTGATTACCGATCATGTGGTTACTGGAAAAGGTAACTACGGAATCAATGTGGATTTGCCAGATATGGTCTATGCTTCTATAGAGAAATGCCCTGTCTATAAAGGAAAACTTAAGTCCTTCGATGACACAGAAGCTTTGAAGGTGAACGGTGTGATGCAGGTATTTGCCTTACCGGCACTAGAACCTGCAGAAGATATGAATCATATTCAGGAAGGGGTAGTGGTGATAGCCAACTCTACCTGGGCGGCATTCAAAGGACGAAAGGCACTGAAGATTGATTGGGACTTGGGAGATAATTCGAATAATAGCAATAAGAAAATAGAAGATGATTTTAATAAAGCTGGGGAGCAGTTTGAGGAACCGGTTTATACCCAAGGAGATTATCAAAAGGTGAAAAATGAAGAGGGAACAAGAGAGATAGAAGCCACCTACATTAACCCTCATCAGGCTCATGCCTTGATGGAACCGATGAATGCTACGGCTCATTATGATGGGGATAGATGTCAAATTTGGGTGGGTACACAAAATGCGAGCAGTGTAGTACTGAATGTAGCCAAGGCTGTGGATATTCCTGATGATAAAATTGAGGTACATACTCAAAATTCAGGTGGTTCTTTTGGACGAAGGTATTATCCCGACACATCAATAGAAGCCGCTTACATTTCTAAGCAGATTAAAAAACCAGTTAAACTGACTTGGACTCGAGAAGATGGTATTCAGCACGATTATTTTCATCCTTATCAAGAATCCAGATTTAGCGCTTTACTGAAAGAAGATCAATTGGTTGGCATGCAGGTCAAGCTAATTAAAACCGTGGATTATGGTTCGGGGGATCATTTATGGGAGAATCCATATCCTGTGGACAACATGGATACTTATCTCAATGCAGTGGACGGACTGGTACATCAAGGAGCCTGGAGAAGTGTGCAGGTTCATTCGAGTTCTATGGGCAAAGAGTGTTTTATAGATGAGGTGGCAATAGCACTTGAAAAGGATCCAGTGGCATTAAGAAATGAACTTCTAACCAAGGAGATCGAAACGGTTAAGTTTAATAGACCCACTCGTCCGGGACAACAACCATTTGATGAAATTGTAAAGGAGTTTCGAATTCAAATCAGAGATAAATATCTCAGTGTGCTCAACTATGTAGAAAAAGAAGGGCTTTGGGAAAAGGCGAAGACTGAAGGTGGAGGCAGAGGCTTTGCCATGGAAGACTTTTTTGCCAACACAGTTTGCGCCCATATAGTGGAAGTGGAAAAGGATAATTCTGACTGGGGAATTCGAATCAAGAAGATCACGAGTGTTTTAGATTGTGGAATAGTAGTTAATCCACATTTTGGTCGAGGACAAGTGGAGGGAAGTATTATTTGGGCTTTATCAGCTATGAAATATGGAGGAATTGACATCAAAAATGGCGTGGTGCAGCAAAGCAATTTCCACAACAATAAGCTACTTCGGATAGATGAAGTGCCAGAGATAGAGGTGCATTTTGTACCAAGTGAGGAGCCTCCAACAGGCTTAGGAGAACCCGCTACGCCGCCGTTGGCGCCGGCCGTGCTCAATGCTATTTATGATGCTACTGGTCGACGTATCCGCAAGCTGCCTGTGACTCGGGAAGATATAATATCATAGTTAGTTTAGTGACTTATGTATAGCGATGGCATGAAAGTGCTATCGCTAATTACTTTCTACTTTAAGGGGAATTGATAGCGTAAATGCCGTACCATGATCGACTTTGCTTTCTACTACAATGTCACCTTTCATGATCTTGCAATTTTCTTTAACAATGTACAAACCGAGTCCGGAAGAGTGCTCATTAGCAGTGGGTTTTGCTGAAAGTCGTTGAAATCTTTTGAAGAGCTTCTTTTGGTCCTCCTTGCTGATTCCTGGTCCTTGATCTTTCACTCTGTAGTGCAAATGATCATTTTCCTGAAACACACTTAATTCCACCGTTGAATCTGCATTGGAAAATTTGATCGCATTGGATACCAAATTGTTCAGCGATCTGCAAAGCAGCTTCATGTCAGACTCAACTGGTATTGATTCTTCAATACTCAAAAGTACCAGATTGATTTTTTTCTGCTGAGAAGCGTTGATAAACTGACTAATTATGATTTCTGCAATTTCAATGCCGTTAAGAACAGTAGGTTGAAACTTAGTTAACCCTTGTTCCAGTTGATTGACCTCTTGTAAATCTGTGATGAGTCCAAAAGCCCGGTTGAGCGAATCCTTCATCATATCAGAAATCACATGTTGATCAGTCATGGATTCAGAAATATCTAATAGTCCACTCAAGTTATTCAAAGGTGCTTTTAGGTCGTGGATCAGGATAGAACTCAGCTTTTCACGCTCGTAGAGCAGTTCTTGCAATTGTTTGTTCTTCTGGCTCAACTTTTTTTCGTATTCTAACCTTGTGATATGTTGGCCTAACCATTGACCTAGGTACAGCACAAAATCTCTATCGAATTGGTTAAAATGATTTTTCCTTGGTGATGGCGAAGAAAAATTGAGTGTACCATATTTTTTACCGTTTACCACAATGGGCACGCCGATATAAGCTTCGAGTTGGGTGTTTTGGTAGCAAGGATGGCTGCAATGTTCGGATGCTCCTACGTGATTGAGGTCAACAATATTATTGCTTGCGAATGTGAGGCTACAGTAGGTATCATCTAGACTGAAGGATTGACCTTTTTCAATCATATTTTCACCTGTACTAAATACTTCTTGTACTTCGTACATGCTATTGTCAATATGACTGATAATACCAATGTCCATTTCAACTAACTCAGTTGCTCTTTTGAGTACTTTGTCGAAGTGATAAGATTGATCAGCTGAAAGCTCTGTAAACAAATCAAAGATTTGCTGCATCCTCACCATGGCCCTTTTCTCAGAAAAATGATCTATAGTCATAGCTGTTAGTATATTGGTTCTTAACTAAAAGGGGGATAATTGAGGGGGAATGGAAGAAGCAAAATAACAGCTATAATCAGCAATGACTATCGTTTTCGACGAATGGGGTGTTCTACTCGTTTATTTATATTTCAGGTATTAAAAATCGAGCAATACTAAAATTATATATTGAAATAATTATATATTTTATTTGATCGGTTGCCGGGATATAATGTGATTTTTATTGAAATTTTATGCCAATGAAACCTCGTCTCCAATCCTTATATCTCCCTCTGAGACCACTCTGGCGGTAATGCCTCCGTGCCCTCTCATTGCACTATAGCCACCCGGGCCCAGGTTTTCTTCCATTCGATTGCAAGGCGCACAAATTCCGGAGGTTTCTAAAACAACTCCTCCAATCTTAAACTTCTGAGATTTGAGAGATAGTAAATTAATGCCAGACACCACAATATTTCTTCTAGTGAGTCCAGGATCTATAGCGTCTTTACCAAGCATGGCCGCTACTGCTTCTAGATGCTCTTTTTGAATCAAGGTCACTTGTCTTTTTCCAGAAAGACTTCCTTTGAAATGATCGCCTTCCAATCCTGTCTTTTTCTTCGCAGTTACGTGATCCACTGCTGTGGGAATAGCCTTTCGTTCTTTGCGGATACCTATCCATTCTACTTTTCCAACTTGGGGAATGGACCGGAGCAGTTGTTTCATTACTGGTTCGTCGTAGGACATAGACTTTCTGTTTTCAACAAATATATAGCGGAATAAAAAAACGACTGCAACTTGCAGCCGTTTCAATATAACCATCAATCAAAATTCTTTATTCATCTCTCAAGCATTCTGCTGGATTGACGTGCGCTGCTCTCAACGCCTGCGAGCCAACAGTTAGCCAGGCAATGATCAGAGAGAGCAAGCCTGCTCCTACAAAAAACCAAACTTCCAGACTGATGCGGAAAGCAAATTGATCCAACCATTCGCTAATGAGGTAATAGCTGATGGGAAGCGCTAAGAGGATGGACAAGCCTACAAGTTTGGTGAAGTCCGAGGAAAGCAGGTAGACGATATTCAATACACTAGAACCAAGGACTTTTCTAATCCCTATTTCTTTTTGTCTACGCTCTGCTGTGAAGCTGGCCAATCCAAATAGTCCTAGGCAAGAAATAACAATTGCCATACCTGCGAAAAATCTAGATAAAGTGGATACGCGTTGTTCAGCTTCATAGTGCGTTTTATAGGTTTCGTCCATGAAGTTGTATTCAAAGGCAAAACCTGAATTAAACTCTTCATAAAAGGTTTTCAAATCAGCCAGTGTCTGTTTTTCTGTTCCGGCTTGTATTCTGGCCATGATGTGCCAGGTGTTTTCTGGAGAAAGAATAAAAAACAAGGGTTTCACTTCATTGTGCAAGGATTGAAAATGAAAGTCTTTTACTACACCAATGATTTCGAGTTTGTTGTCACCCCAAAGAGTGATTGTTTTTCCGATGGGATCTTCCATGCCCATGGCTTTAATGCCGGCTTCGTTGAATATGATTTTTGTGGTATCTGTACTGAATTCTTTCGAAAAGGCACGGCCTTCTTTGAATTCAATTCCTAAAGTCTCAAAAATGCCATAGTTAGTTCTTACATTTTCAAAGAGTATGTTGACCTCAGGGTCTTTTCCTTCCCATTCTAAACCTGAAGTATTGTTGTTTCTATAGAGTAGGGTATGACCTGTGCTAGTTGCTGAGACGATACCCGGGATAGCTTTTAAACCTGTAAGGAATGATTCTACATTGCTTTCCACCTTTCCCTCTTGGTCAAAGTAGATCATGTTGTCTTTGTCATATCCAAGGCTTTTGGATTGTACATAGTCTATTTGTTTGTAAATGACCATCACGGATACAATCAAAATGATGGATAGTGTGAATTGGAAAATAACCAAACCTTTTCTTGCCCATAGCTCTGCAAGAGAACCTTTCATTTCTCCTTTTAATACTTTGACTATCGTAAAACTTGAAAGGTAAATGGCAGGATAGCTGCCTGAGATTATTCCGGTAAAAAGGGTGATGCCAAAAAATGCAAAAATTACATCGAGGTCAAATGAATTAGAAATTTGCTTTCCCGTGATTTCATTGAATTGGGGAAGAAGGAAGAAGACTACTAAAACGGAAACGGCAAAAGAGATCAATGACATGAGTAGAGACTCAGTCATGTATTGTGTTACTATCGTCGATTTTGGCGCACCTACAGCTTTCTTTATACCCACTTCTTTAGCTCTTCTGGATGCTCGTGCTGTAGCGAGGTTCATGAAGTTGATACATGCAATGAGCAAAATAAAAATGGCTATGATTGAAAAAAGGCGAACATACTCTATGCGACCCCCGACCAGATGACCATGTTCATATCTTCCATAGAGATAGTTATCTGAGTATTTCTTCAGAAATAAGGTGACGTTAGTATTTTCGTTTTTGGTTTTAACGAACTCCGCAATTTTGTCTGATACCTCAGAAGCCTGTGCGCCACTTCTTAACATTACATAAGTTCTTGGTCCATTACTTCCCCAGTTTTTCACCCATGGGTTGCGCTCCATGAAGTTGTCAAATGGTAGCGCGAAATCAAAAGTGATACTCGATTGGGCTGATATTTTTTTAAATATTCCTGAGATTAAGAAGGTTTGATCGTGATCTAATTTTAAGGGTTTTCCAATGAGGTCTGAGGTAGTACCAAAAATTCGGAGGGCCAAGTCGTCGGAAATAACAATAGAACTCAAATCTTTCATTACATGATCCGCATTACCTTCAATCAGTTCGTGGGAGAAAATATTAAAGAAGTCAGGCCCTACATACCATCCTTCTGATTTTATGTTTTTGTCTTCAAATGACAATGTCATATTGTTTACCCAAGTAGTGGTGGCTGCATATTCTATTTCAGGGAATTCCTCTTTGAGTGATCGAGCCAGAAGGCCTGGCGTAGACCATGTGGTCATAATATGATCGGCATACTGTTGATGCTCCATTACTTGAAAAAGTTGATCATCCTTAGCGTAATGCTTATCTGTATTCATCTCGTCTGTTACCCAAAGATAGATGAACATCGTACAGGCTAGTCCTGTGGATAGGCCAATAAGGTTGATGAAAAAGGAACTTTTAAATCGCTTAAAGTTCCTAAATGTCAGGATCAGATTGTGCTTAAACATGAGTTGAGTTTTTGGTTATATCTAAATGTATAGATTGTAGTACAACGTAAATAGTTGCAAATGGCCATAAAAAAAGCCAGTGTTCGATATTCGAAACTGGCTTTTAGATTTCTCTTTTGATCTGGATTACATCATTTCGTAATCTGCAGGCTTATCAATCATGTCAAGCGGCAGCCATTGGGCTTCAGCTTTGCTTATTTTTTTAATGCCAAAAACACCACCGGAAGCTTCGGCTACCACCTTGGCAAGATCTATCAAAAATTGGTGTACTTGCTTAGCCACCTCAGGCTCCACTTTTGGAAGTATACCATTGAGCTGACGAAGGTAAGAGGTGATGGTATGCTGTCTGGTGTCCAAATCAGTTGGTAAATCAGAGATGTAATTTTTGAAAATATCCTCGAATTGATTGGCAATATCTTCGAAGTACTCTCCGAGTTTATCATAGCGATGTTTGGCCGTAGTAGCATAATGAATAGCTTCAGCTATTTCATCTTTATCAACGTCATCGTCAGCACCGGCTATCAGCATGGCGACCATTGCGGGTGCATTCATTACGATTTCTATCTCATCATCTCTAAGGGTTCTGAACACGCTGGTCATAATTATTGTTTTTTATTTAAAATCTTGAATAAGATAAAAATGCAATTTGCATCAAGATTATTTTGAAAATTCAATTACTATTTTGGGATAGTCGGTTAATATTTTTATGTGACCTGAGCATCAAATATTACCATTTAGTAAAAATAGTAATAATGTTGAAGTTAGCGGAGTGCTTTTAATTTTTCGATTAAAGTTCAAGTATACTTAAAACTTCATCTTGAAATAGTTATATTTTTACTTTTTAGCTTTTCTTGGTTTGACCTTCTTGACATAAAAATATCTTCTACAAATAGATCTTCCTGTTCTTGATTTGGAGCAGGTTGTCGGTCTCCATTTTTTTGATAGCGCGAATCGCTGTTTCTACTCTCAGTCCAGTCATGTCGGCTATTTGCTGACGAGTGAGCGCTATAGCAAACAATGAATCTGGATCAATATTCATTTCTGCTTTTAAGTATTTCAACAAAGTGAGGATACGATGTTCGGGGTCATAACTCGAAATTTCAGTTGCCATAACGGCTTTATAATGCAGCCGTTTGGCCAAATTTTTAGAAACTTCCAGATTCATTTTAGGGTTGTTTAGAAGCAGCTCTATGAATTTATCCTTTCCTAGCTTAAGGACTTCACAGTCCGTAGTAGCCAATGCACTGGCGGGATAGGTGACATCCACGAATAATGGTGGTTCTCCAAAACTCTGGCCTTCGGTGAACATCCCTTGTACAAATTCTTGTCCTTGTTCACTAAAGTTGCTCATCTTGACCTGACCCAGAACTACTTGAAAATAGTTGAGCGCATGATCACCTTGTCTGAAAATCCACTCGCCTTTTTTGAAATGTATTTTCTTAGCTCCTGCTTTCTCTAAACTACTAGGGTCAATCATTTTCTTCTCTTATGATTTGAGTCATAAACTCGATGTAATCGCTTTTATAATTTTGATCAAAAATAAGAGAAATCATGCAGATCAATAAACAAGAAACGATAGCGAATATTGTAAAGCAAGACTTTAGAGCCGCGCAAATTTTCAGTGCCAATGGATTAGATTTTTGTTGTGGAGGGAAAGTGCCACTATCTGAAGCCTGTGAAAAAAGTGGACTGAATGTGGAAAATGTACTCGAAGAGCTTGATGCACTTAAAAAGCAGGGTGATCATTCCATATCCTACGAAGGATGGACTAACGCACAGCTCATCAAGCATATAGTCGAGGTGCATCATGCGTATATTGAAGACACCGTGCCATATCTATTTCAGCTACTAGACAAAATAGCCAATGTGCATGGAGAGCGGCATCCTGAATTGATTCAAATCAGAGATATCTATGAGGAGGCAACGGATGCCCTATATGATCATATGAAAAAAGAAGAAATGATTTTGTTTCCAGCGATTGAGAGTATAGAGCAAGCAAAATTAAATGGTAAGCCAATGCCTCCATTCCCTTTTGGAAGTATTTCTAATCCCATACAGGGTATGGAAGGAGAGCATGATTTTGAGGGAGATGCATTCAAGCAAATAGCGGCATTGTCGAGCAACTTTACACCACCGGAAGATGCATGCAATACCTATCAGGTCGCTTTCGCTAAGCTGGAGGAATTTGTGAATGACCTACACAGACATATCCATTTAGAGAATAACATATTATTTGAGAATGCCAGATTGTTAGAACAAAGTTTATAGGAAATATTGGTTAAGTAGTTTGAGCCGCTGTGCTTCTAAATTGAAGTGTAGCGGCTTTTTTATGTAATTAATTCTGTATTTGTAGAACAAATGATTTTGAACTCTCGTAATATGTTCTATGTTTGTAGAATAAAATACTGCAAAAGCTTATGAAAGGATCAAATCTTGGTGAATTTGAAGAGATTGTTTTACTCATAGTGGGGATTGCTGGTGAAGAAGCCTACGGGTTGGCTATCATGGAGCTGATCAAAGAGCAAGCAGGAAGAAGTACAACAATAGGGGCTGTACACGCCGTGCTTAGTAGGTTGGAGGACAAAGGACTACTCAACTCAAAGTTAGGAGGAGCCACAAAAGAAAGAGGGGGCAGACGAAAAAGAATCTTTGAAATTACTGCAGCAGGAAGAAGGGCACTTGAATTGTCCCGTGATTTGAGAGTGAATCTCTGGGAACAATATGCCATAAAAACGGTCTGATGATGGATGTCCAACCACCGAAGTGGGCCGATCGATTTTTGGAATTATTCTGTAAAGGATATTTACTCGAGGAGATACAAGGAGACCTCTACGAACATCTACAAAAAAACTACGAAAAGAGAGGACGATTAATTTCTGCTCTTATGTACTGGTTTCAGGTGCTGAATTTCTTACGTCCCTTTGCTATAAAGAAAAGTCAAAACTCAAATATCACAATTATGTTCAAGTACAACTTTCTGATTGCTATTCGCAATCTAAAAAAGCAGCGGTTTTATTCCGTCATCAATATCTCAGGGCTAGCCATTGCCATCGCTTGTTGTTTGATTATAGCCATTTTCGTCAAAGACGAACTCAATTACGACAAGCATTTTGAAAATCATAAAAACATTTATAGGATTTCGTCCCATATGTTGTTCAATGGCAACGAGTTTAGAATGGCGCAGTCACCTGCACCTATGAAAGATGCGTTCAAATCTGACTTACCTGAGATTATCGAATCAGGGCGATTCAGAACTCATGTGCCCATATTATTACAAAAAGGCGATTATTTTGTCAAACAGGAAAATGTTGCCTTCGCAGACGCTTCCATTCTCAACATATTCAAACTCCAGTTTATACATGGCGGAGGTGAAAACACGCTAGATAATCCGGAATCTTTGTTGTTATCTCGCAGCGCTAGTGAAAAGTATTTTGGTTTTGAAAACCCGGTAGGACAATCAATTAAATCCAGTGATGGAACGCTATACCAGATAGATGGAGTGTATGAGGACTTGCCACATCAAACACATTTTCATTTCGATGTTCTCCTTTCGATGGAAGGCTATGAGCATAGCAAAAACACGGTTTGGTTGTCAAATAACTACTCCAACTATTTCTTGCTGAAAGATGGTGCTGACTATCAGGAAGTCAATGAAAAGCTACCTGAAATTTTGAAGACATATGTAGGGCCAAGACTTCAGGAAATGGCACAAATTTCGATCGAAGATTTTGAGGCCTCAGGTAATTTTCTTAAATACAAATTGATTCCTATGACAGATATCCATTTGCATTCGAATCTTGGTGCTGAAATAGAGGCCAATGGAAGCATGGATAATATTTATTTATTCAGTGCGGTAGGCCTGTTTATTCTATTATTAGCCTGTATCAATTTTATGAATTTGGCTACAGCCAAGTCAGCAGGCCGAGCCAAAGAAGTCGGCATGCGCAAGGTCATGGGGTCGAGGAAGAGATTTTTAATTGCTCAATTTCTAACTGAATCCACAGTTATAAGTTTGATCTCATTTGCGCTAGCGATCGTTTTGGTCTATCTGACCTTGCCATACTTCAATGCATTTACAGGAAAAAATATAGTAGACCCATTATTCGGAGTGCTCAACCTTTGGCCCTATGTGCTAATTAGTAGTCTGGTGATTGGTTTATTGGCTGGAATTTACCCAGCATTTTTCCTGTCTAGATTTCAGCCCATTGCCGTATTAAAAGGTAATCTGAGTACAGGTATGAAAAGTGGGAAGCTGAGAAATCTCTTGGTCATTTTTCAATTTTCCATCTCGATCATTATGATCATGGCCACAGCCGTAGTTTATAAACAATTACGGTATAGCCAAAACAAGCGACTTGGTTACAATACTGAGCAAGTGATGATTGTCGACAATACCTATACGCTGGGAGAGGGGTTGGAAGCCTTCAGAAATGAGTTGTTGAATGATTCGGAAATAGAAAACGCAACCGCAAGCTTTTTTCTTCCTACTCGTGGTGGTCGTAGTGATTACCCTTTCAATAGAGAGGAGAATAGTGGAGCAGAACATGCCATATCAGCACAGGTTTGGCAAGTGGATGACCGATACATTCCCACATTAGGTATGGAAGTGGTGAGTGGACGAAATTTTGACGATAGCAGAGCTATAGATACGGCGTCCGTGGTGATCAATCAGTCAATGGCTAAACGATTAGGTTATGAAGATCCGATTGGGAAAAAGTTAAAACGCGTTTCAGAAGAAAACAAAATCACCATCATTGGTGTGGTGGAGGATTTTTACTTTGATTCTTTTAAACAAAAAATAATGCCGTTGGTGTTTTTTCTTAACTCAGATGCTAACTATTCAATGGCCATTCGATATAAGTCTGATGATCCGCTAGAATTGGTAGCCAAAGTTGAAAACTTATGGCAAGAACACGCCCCTGGTCAACCATTTGAGTATTCTTTCATGGATCAGGAATATCGTGCTAAGCTGGAAGAGGAAAGACGATTAGGGACCATATTTAGTTTCTTTTCATCCTTGGCTATTGTGATTGCTTGTTTGGGGTTATTTGCACTAGCGTCTTTTACTGCCGAACAAAGGAGGAAAGAAATTGGAATACGAAAGGTACTAGGTGCAACCGTAGGCAATGTGGTTAGCATGCTGTTTTCTTCTTTTTCAAAACTTTTGACAATTGCCATATTGGTATCGGTACCTTTAGGCTATTACCTAATGGGGAAATGGCTAGAAGAATTCGTTTACCGAACTGAAATTGGAATAGGTTTAATCATAGGTTCCTGCGCACTTGTGTTCCTTATAGCTTGGATTACGGTAAGCGCTCAGTCCTTTCAGGCCGCTCGCTCGAATCCTGCCGATAACCTAAATCATGAATGATATAAAACAATAGCTTTCCTGAAGTAAAACTTTGGGGAAGCTATTTTCTAAGGGTTGATCCCAATCTGCTATCTTCGCAGCAAAAAGGGTTTGATTACATTATTTTCTTACGAGCTAACTTATTTAGCTTTTGTTTCTTTCTTAATTGTAGGTGTGCTGGTAGGCATGTCCAAAACAGGCGTTCATGGTATGGGTATGATAGCTGTACCCTTGTTGGCTGCCACATTTGGAGGTAAAGCTTCCAGTGGATTAATGTTGCCTCTACTAATCATGGCTGATGTTTTTGGTGTCGCCTATTATCACCGTCACGCCGAATGGAAACATCTCATTAGACTATTTCCGTGGGCCATATTGGGCGTACTACTCGGTACCTGGACAGGTAATTATATTGATGACCAGCTTTTTCGGACCATTATGGGAGTTATCATCTTTCTAAGCTTGGGAATCATGGTTTGGTTAGAGCGAGTCAACAAAAATAAGATACCTGATTATTGGTGGTTTGCGATGATTTTGGGAATTGCAGCTGGATTCACCACCATGGTGGGGAATTTGGCTGGCAGTACCATGGCGCTTTATTTACTCTCCATGCGTATGCCAAAGAATGAATTTATTGGTACAGCGGCTTGGTTCTTCATGGCTGTCAATTGGTTTAAAGTGCCCTTTCATATTTGGAGTTGGGAGACCATCAATTTGAATTCTGTTCTACTAGACCTTGTAGCACTGCCTATGATAGCTATAGGTGCATACCTGGGTATTTTTGTGATCAAAAAAATTTCGGATCAAGGTTTTAGGTGGTTTGTCATGACTATGACGGCTGTAGCTGCCGTTTTTATGATGTTTTGACCACTGATATAATATTTACCTTATGACCCGTTGTAATTTTTATCTTCGCCGAATAATATAACATTATACGCTTTATGAAAAGACTAGTAATTATCATGCTGACATTGGCCGTGACCGGTCTACATGCACAGCAATCAGAACTGGCAACAAAATATGCCAATACCATCACTGAAGAAGATTTGATGGACCAACTTAGTATTCTAGCATCAGATGCACTGGAAGGTAGAGAAACCGGCGAAAGAGGCCAGCGTATGGCTGCAGCACTTCTTAGTGATCATTTTCAAAGTTTAGGATTGGAAGCTCCTGTAAAGCAGGGTGATCAAATGAGCTATTATCAAAATGTACCTTTGATTTCTTCGAAGATTAAAAGTGCTTATCTAAAAATAGGAAAGACTAAATATGAAAACTTTAACAAGAATGTTTTTGTAGGTACAGGAGCAACAACCGGTGAAATATCAGGCGAAGTGGTTTTTGTGGGCAATGGAGCGGCAGAAAGATATGAGTCTTTAGACGTAAAAGGGAAATTTGTCTTGATGATTGGCGACAACAATTACCGATCTACCATCAAGGCGAGCAAAGTCGCAGCCGCCAATGGTGCCAAAGCGTTGATTGCTGTACGAACAGCTACAGATGAAATTTTGGAGCAGCTACTTATCTCTTATAGAGGCTACCTAGAAGCTGGCCGTATGACTGTCGATACTGGAATAGAAGAGAGTGAATTTTTGGGTATGTACTTTTTGGCGCCAAGTCTGCTGAAAGAAATAGTAGGTAAGCCATATGATAAATTGAGCCAGATTGCCTTTTCAGAAGACAATGCCGGCTTTGAAAAAATCAAAAAAGGAAAGGTGTCTGTTTCTATCGAAAAAGAAGTTAAAACAATCAGTTCTGAAAATGTAATGGGTTACCTAGAAGGAACAGATTTGAAGGATGAATTAGTGGTTATCACATCGCATTACGATCACTTAGGTAGAAGAGGGGACAAAATCTTCAACGGTGCAGATGATGACGGTTCAGGTACGGCAGGAGTGATGGAAATGGCTGAGGCTTTTGCTATGGCCAAAGCTGATGGAAATGGGCCTCGAAGAAGCATGCTGTTTTTAGCTTTCACTGGAGAAGAGAAAGGTCTTTTAGGTTCTGAGTTTTATGCTGATAATCCTGTATTTCCATTGGAGAATACAGTTACTAATTTGAATATGGATATGATTGGTAGAAATGACGATGAAAACTACAAGGGCAAAGACTATGTGTGTCTGGTAGGTTCAGATAAACTTTCAACCGAACTACATGAAATTAGTGAGAAGGCAAATGCTACTTACACGAATCTGGATTTGAATTACGTGTACAATGATGAAAATCATCCGGAGCAAATCTATTACAGATCTGATCATTGGAATTTTGCTAAAAACGGTATTCCTGTTATTTTCTACACTACAGGGTCACATGATGACTACCACAAGGAAACAGATACAGTAGAAAAAATTGAAAGAGAAGTGTATTTGAAAAGAACACGTTTGGTTTTTTATACTGCATGGGAATTAGTTAATAGAGACAAGCGACCTGCCTTGGATCAGAAATAATTTTACCCAGAAGAATGGAATAAAAGAGGTCGGTAGAATTCTATCGGCCTTTTTTATGCTTTCAATCTGCTATTAGAAGTGAGAGGAATGATTAGATTAGTGGTGTTCAAATGAAGAGAAAGATGACTATACAAAAACATGTATCCATGAAAAACCTATTAACAATCATATTAGTCTTTAGCGTAAGTACATGCTTTGCGCAAATTGGTGACATATTTCCTGAAATGGAGGGAGAAAGCCTACGTTATGATACAGTAAATATTCCTTCTGATCTGAATGGAAAGTATAGTCTGATCGCATTAGCGTTTTCTAAAAAGTCCGAAAAGGATCTTGGTTCCTGGTTCAACCCACTCTACAATCAATTTTTGACTGAACCAGACCCAAATGCTTTTTTTAGTTTCGAGTATGATCTGAATATGTATATCATTCCGATGTTTACCGGAGCCAAAAGAGCTGCCTACAAAAGTACCATGAAGAAGGTGCAGGAAACCGTAGCGTCAGAACTACAACATTTAGTGTTATTTTATAAAGGTACGCTCAAGCAGTATAAACAAGCCTTGAAATTCGATGGTAATGATGTGCCCTATTTTTACGTGCTAGACACAGAAGGAAAAATTATTTATCACACTTCTGGTAAATACACTCGGAATAAAATGCAGGAGATCATTGATGCACTTGAGCCAGCGGCAAAATAGAAGCAACTAATTACAATTAGTTGCTCGTTAATAGGGCCGCGGTTCCATTAGTGAAAGTCATATCTGCTGTGATCGGTTGAAAATCTTCGTGGGTAGATTTTCTGATTTGGACTTCAATAGTATTCCAATCTGAGGCCCATCCGCGATAGACGTTGTTTAGATAAATGACTTTCAATTTGTGCAATCCTTTGGCCAAGGCTTTAGAACCGTCATTTTGAGAGAAACGTTTCACATAGCCGTCATTGTTGATGACTAAAGCATCATCGATCCAAACTTGATCTTGATTGCTCGAGAAGAAGTACACACCGTCCTCAGGAATGTTAATGTAACCTTCTATCACTTCAGCTCTGAATTGATTCTCGTCGATAACAAATCCCCAATACAACGTTGTGTTAGCTTGAGCCAATGAGTCCAAAGGTTTTTCCTGCCATTCCATGACCCCTTCTAAGTCGCTGGTGTTTAGGAATTTACCATAGGCTGTTTTAGTAACTAATCCTTGTTTCAAAGCTTTAGTCTCAACTGCAGCTGATAGTTCTTGTTTTTCGATTGAGATGGTTCTAATTCTGCTCATTTTACCTTGCGGCAAAACAGAAGCAATTTTAAGTGTAGCATCTGTGCTGAACACTAAAGGCTCCTGATACACTCGTGAATCAAGGTTAGGTTCACTGCCATCTGTGGTGTAAACCATTCGGTCTACTGGTCTAGGGGTTTTGAATTCTAGAATGGCACTGTCGATGAATGCAATTTGTGACGTTGGTCCCTCTGGCATAGGAATATAATAGTCCAT
Organism: Reichenbachiella sp.; assembly: GCF_033344935.1. Lineage (NCBI taxonomy): Bacteria > Pseudomonadati > Bacteroidota > Cytophagia > Cytophagales > Reichenbachiellaceae > Reichenbachiella > Reichenbachiella sp. The sequence continues at coordinate 1,868,753 of NZ_JAWPMM010000001.1, forward strand.
ATCATGACCGTCCAACCTTACCATTTGGTTGTTTAGTCTTCGCTCAAAATCTGTATAATCTTTTTTGTCCTTCGCCGTCCATGTCAATTCTGCCAAAGCAATGGCCCGTGGATACATTCTGTATTCAGACAGTTCTTCTTCGTAGATGTATTCTGACCATAGAGTGGTTTGTGCCCCTAGCACATGGTGCGCTTTGGAAGAATCAATGTCTGCAGGAATAGGCTCGTAATTGTACACTTTCTTAATGGGCAATAGTCCTCCAATGGTCACTGGATCGATTTTGTAATCTCCTTCATATTTATCCAAATACATCCAGGCGCCCGGAGCCATAATTACGTCATTACCGGCATTGGCAGCAGCTATACCCCCTTCTTCACCTCTCCAAGACATTACGTTGGCAGAACTAGAGATTCCTCCTTCGAGAATTTCGTCCCAACCGATCATTTTCTTGTCGTGTTTTTTTAGCACCTTCTCCATTCTTGTCATAAAGTAGCTTTGTAGCTCATGTTCGTCATGCAAGCCTTCTTTTTTCATTCTGTTTTGACATCTGGCGCAGGTCTTCCATCGATCCTTAGGAGATTCATCACCTCCCATATGGTAATATTCATAAGGAAATAGAGGAATGATTTCTTCGATAACGTCTTCTAAGAAAGTGAAAACTTCATCCTTACCAGAGCAGAATACGTCTGTTTCTACACCCCAGATGATTCTGGGTGTGAAGGGTCCTTCATTGCATGAGAGCTCTGGGTAGGCCGATAAAGCGGCCAACGCATGACCAGGCATTTCTATTTCAGGAATCACATCGATGTATCTTTCGGCTGCGTAGGCTACCACCTCTTTGATCTCTTCTTGTGTATAGAAACCAGCGTGCGCAGAGCCGTCAGCTTCGACCCTTGTACTGCCAACAGTAGTAAGCTTTGGGTATTTTTTTATTTCTATTCTCCAACCCTGATCTTCTGTCAAATGCCAGTGAAACTTATTGATCTTAAATATGGAGAGCATATCAATATGCTTTTTCACCTCTTCTAGTGAGATAAAATGACGACAAACATCGAGATGAAACCCACGCCAGGAGAATCTAGGTTCGTCTTTGATTTCTACTGCTGGTATAGTCCAGTTTATATTCTTTACCAATGATTGTGATTCTGCTTCAGCAGGTAAGAGCTGCATCAAGGTGTTTAATCCGTAGAAAATTCCCTTCGGAGAGGTAGCTTTTATCGAAACGCCTTTGTTGGTTGAATTCAGTGTATAGCCTTCTTCGTTTAGACTTAAATTAGAGTCTAAGGTCAATAAGATGAAATTATTTTCCTTGATTTCACTTTGAGATTGAAGAGCAAGCCCTGTGGATTTTTTAAGTTTTGATGCAAAAAAATCTGCTACTTTTCGGATCCTTTCATCATCGCCTGTTACAAAAGTGGTTTCTTCATTAACGAAAAAGGAACCTTCGTTTTCCTTGACTTCGAGCGGTTTTGGTGTAATATTTATTCCTTCATTGTAGGATGCAGGTACGTATTTTTCCTGGCAAGCTACTACTGCAAAGGCTAATAAACTAAGGGTTAAAAAGTAACGAATCTTCATCTTTTGTCTATCCACGTATTTTAAATGTTCTTATAAGACTAAAGACAAAAAGTAGTTTGTTGAATTTATTTAGCTGAATGGGGATCGATTAGAGCTAAAAAGGGATTTAAGGATCAAAGGAGTTAATCTAAAGATTCGATTTTCATATTTGATAGGCTTTGTTATGTTGCACGACCCTCATATTTTTGAGCGCATTTAATTAAGAGTACATGATGATTTTCAGATGGAGTAGAATGAGCTTGATATTTCTATTAGTCATTGCATTAATAGGAACTCTTCTCCGTGGAGCTGGATATTTTCAGCTGCCTTTTTCTTTTGAATATTTGCGACACTCACATTCTCATGTGGCTTTTCAGGGATGGATTTATACATTGATGGTGGTAATTCTTACCTATGAATTTATTCCTCCTAAAAAGATCAAAGAGAAAAAATATGAGTGGATGATAGGAGTGACTGGTGTAATAATTGTTGGAATTTTGGTGTCATTTGCTCTTCAAGGTTATGCTTTCTTTTCAATACTATTTTCATCCTTGTTTCAATTGATGAGCTACTGGTTTACCTTTAGATTTTTCAAAGATGTGGAAAAACCAGTAGCTCATATACTGTCTTTGAAGTGGATCAGAACTGGACTGTGGCTGGGAATTTTGTCGTCTATTGCCCCATGGTTCGTAGGGGTGATATCAGCCAAAGGTATGGCCGGATCGGAACTTTACCAGTCTGTGATTTATTTTTTCCTGCATTTCCAGTATAATGGGTGGTTCGTTTTCGTAGCTATAGGACTGTTCTACTTGTATATGGAGCGCTCAGGGATTAAGGTGGAGTGTTTATCTAGTCAACGGTTTTATACTTGTTGGTTGTGGGCAGTGGGACCCGCTTATTGTTTATCTCTTTTGGGGATGAGTTTCTCCGATTGGGTTCGAATCCCTTCACTAATTGCCGCCTTATTACAAGGACTGGGTTTGATATATTTTGTACCAATAGTTTTATCTTTTTATAAGTTCGAACTAAAGAAAAAGGGGTTTTGGGTTCGAAACCTCTTACTGCTTTCATTCATTAGCTTTTTGTTAAAAACTACCTTGCAATGCATTTCCGTATTTCCACAATTACAGGAATTGGCCTTCTTCAGTAGAAATATAGTAATGGCATATATGCACCTGAGTTTAATTGGTGTGCTGACCTTCTTTTTTCTTGTTTGGTTATTGATCAAAGGGTGGATTCCAAACATAAAATTGACGAGGGTCGGGTTGGTTTTGGTTGTTATAGGTTTTTTGGCAACCGAGATTATCTTGGTTGTGAGTGGTTTGGGGTGGTGGTATCCCTACTTTTCTTTGTTCATCTTTTCAGTATGGATGGCTTTAGGGATTTGTCTATTGCTAATTGCTGCTGTCATGAATCCAGACTTGGTTGATATTCATGTAAAAGTATAATTGGAAGATAAATCTGTTTGATACCTTTAATGAAAGTAATTTGGTAGCTGAGAATTGCCTGAATGCTACTTTTTTAACCTTTCCCTAATTTCTAATTTACAAAAGTAGAGGATGCATATTTCGAAATTTTATAAGATGGGATACGCCAGAGAACGACAGGCCTTTACTACCATTTTTATTATTGGTTTGGTGATCTCATTAGTGTTGACTGTTAAGTTAGCAGTTTTGAACAGTCGGTATGAAAAGCCAAATTGGGACGATATCTATGTCATTTGGGTTGAGTATGTGCTATTCGCCTTTGCAGCTCCCGTATTTTTAAAAAGTTGTAGACAGGGTGGCAGAGCCAAACTAGTACTCGCGGTACTGGCTGCATTATCATTTGTGTTCTCTTACCTATTTATTTTAACAAGTATTGATTGGTGGGTAGTTGAACAGTCGTATTCTTTTTGGTCAGGGTTTGAATTTGCAATTCTACATTCTGGACTTCAGGTGTTGTTGGTGTATGGACTCATTGCCGTAGCTCTTGTGTTACTGAGAGTTGGAGACACTCCAGTTTCCTATTTGAAAAATATAAAATTAAGAGATCAAGGCCTGAATTATGTAATTAGTACTGATCGGTTAATCTTTATTGAGGCGAATGATAACTATGTGAACCTTGTGACAAATGATGGTAAAAAACACTTGCTTAGAATGACCTTGTCGACGTTAGAATCTCAACTGGATCCTTTAGTTTTTCAGCGAATTCATAGAAAGTTTATTGTTAATCTTAAAGCCATAGCTTTTTGGAAGGCTGATTCAAATGGCGGAAACCTCATTACGATGATAGATCAGACAACTTTAAAAATGAGCAAGTCCTTTAGGGATAAGATTGACGAGATTACTAGAAAACGATAGCTTTTCACCACAATTTATCTGTAGTTCGCCACATTAATTTGTTTCGAGCAAGAATCTCTCATTACGTTTGAGTAGATCAAAATATAGATCAGATGTTTCAAACAACTCTTCAAAATTTCCGAATTCAACTCACCAAAGCTAAACCTATGTTGCTCTGGTTAATCGGGGCCTATTTATCATATAAGTTAATGATCAATGGCTTTCGCAAATTTGATCCCGATGGTATGTGGACCAAGGCATTTATAAAATGGGGCTACCCTGTTTGGTTTAGAATTTTTATAGGAGTGCTTGAAATTTTGGGCGGACTACTTTTGTTAATTCCCCGTACAAGGCATTTGGGCGGAATAATACTAGCCATTGTTATGATTGGGGCATTGTGTACACGGCTGATATTTGGAACAACTTTAAACGATGCGTTAGCAATAGCATTCAATGCTATTGTTTTTTTCTATCTGGCTTCAGATCACACAAAAAAGGGACTGATATAGGTTAAGCCAATTCTTTTAGGTCAACAGGAACTACACGAGAAACACCCTGCTCAACCATAGTTACACCGTAAATAACATCGGTAGAGATCATCGTACGTTTGTTGTGCGTCACAATGATGAATTGAGATTCGCTCGAAAATTCTCGAATGATATTGTTGAACTTATCGATATTGGCATCATCCAAAGGTGCGTCTACCTCATCGAAAATACAGAATGGAGCAGGTTTGATTAGATAAATGGCGAAAAGCAAAGCGGTTGCCGTGAGTGTTTTTTCTCCTCCAGAGAGCTGATTAATACTCAATGGCCGTTTACCTTTTGGCTTAGCCATGATCTCAATGGTTGATTCTAAAGGATCGTCTGGGTTAGATAAACGCAGATCACATTGATCTTCTTCGGTGAATAGTGATCTAAATACTCTGATGAAATTGGTTTTGATATTTTCAAAGGCTTCAACGAAAGTATCTTTAGCCACTGCATCGATTTCACTGATAGTTTCCATCAAAGACTCTTTGGCTTTTATCAAGTCTTCTTTTTGGCTGATGATGAAATCATGTCGCTCTTTAATTTCTTCATAAGCTTCCATCGCCATCGGGTTGATTGGCCCCATGGTATCCATTCGGCTTTTTAGTTTTTCTACATGTGCTCGAAGCTCTTCTTCGCTCAAGTCTTTCAGTGCTGCCGTTTTTTCTTCGTCTTCTTTACCGTCTATGAGAAGTTGGTCTATGTCGATATTAAACTCTACGGAGAGTCGCTCTTTGACGCTGGATAATTGAAGACGAGTTTCGTTGAGTTCGTTCTGCACCTCCATGATGTTCACGTCGGTTTGTTCACGTTCGCGCTGAATTTCTCGTGCTTCTTTTTCTACTGTTTCGATCAGCTCTCTTTCGGCATAGTAGTCTTTTTCTGCCTCGGTTACAGCTACCTCAATCGAGTCCTTCTCCTCATACATTTCGATGAGTTGGTCGTCATTAGAGTCAGATTTTTCAATCAGTTGACGAACTTCTTCGTCTGTCTGTTTTAATTCTGATTGGTTTTTTTCAATGCGCTCTTTGGCGGAATCTAGATTTCCTTGCTTGTGCGAAATCTCTTGTTCTATACTCGCTACCTTATTCTGCTGCTGATGATAGAGTATGTTTTCTTGATTGAAAGCAGTAGATTTTTCGTTGAGCTGGTCGTTGTAAGAACTCAATTCCGCTTTAAAGCTTGTGTTTTTCAATTCAAGCTCTTCAAGCAATTTTTGCTCTGTTTCTTTCTTTGGAGTAAGCTCAGCAATCTCTTCATTGAGTACATTGATGTTCTCTAGGATGTCCTCGCTCTTATTAGTGTTTTCTGTAAGGAGATTTGAAAATTGCTCTTGTTTCGTCACAAAGGAGACATGTTCTTCTTTGATTTGAGCCAATTCTACTTGAACCACTTCTAACTGCTCCTCAAAATTATTTTCTTTGAGGCGGTTCAGATCCGATACTTTTTCCTCCAGGTTGGACTTTACTTCATTGAGCTTAGCGGTCAATTTCTTAATTGAGGCAGACAGCTTCTCAAGATTTTTTGCTCGACCGATTCGCTTTCCTTCAAACAACCCTACTGAGCCACCTGATATACTAAATTGTCGGTCGATGACTTTGCCGTTTTTGGTAATCAAGACGGTGTCTCTATGATCCGTGCCTTGGGGATCTTCGAAACTGCTGATGTACACATTGTCGAGTATATACCCGATAAGTTTTTTGTATTTAGGATCGTATTCTACTACTTCCGTAGCAGCCACCGCATTTTCAATAAAATCAGTTTGAGTAGGTTTGAATTTCTCAAATCGATCCAAAACAAAGAAATGTGCTTTCCCTTTTGCAGCATCGCTTAGGATATTAATGGCTTTGAATGCTTCGGCTTCGGTGTCGACTATGTAGTAGTTCATGTACGACTCCAGATAGTTTTCTACAGTCACGCGATACTCCTCAGGACAAGTCAGGATGTCAGATAGCAGTGGTGCATTTTTACTCCAACTGGTTTCCTTTTTTAGGAATTTAATCGCCTCAGGGAAGCCCTCAAGATTATCTACGAGCGATTTGGTAAGGTTGTATTCGTTTTGCGAAGCGTCAAGTTTTCTATTGACTTGAGTCAATTCTTCTTTGATTACTTCTATTGTTTTTTCGGAATGAGTGATTCTGTTTTTGAGTTCCTCATCTTTTGATTTCAGATAGTCGTATTGCTCTTGCTTTTCCTTCTTTTCAAGCTCAATTTCAGAGATTCGCTTCTCGAAATTCTGGAGATTTTCTGTTTTTGTAGACGTATCTGTAGCGGCCTTTTCTAGTTCTTGTTTTAGTGAACTCACTTGGATCGACTTGATCTCCAAAGACTTGATCAGCTGATATACTTCTTCTTTTTTGTTGATGAAGTTTTGGTTGAGCTCTTCACCTTCATTTTTAAGAGCTTCATTTTTAGCCTTTTCCTCTTCGAAATCTCGCTTTAGTGTTTCCAGCTTGTGAAAGACTTCGCTTAATATCTTTTCTGAAGAGAGTTTTTCATTGCTCAAGCTAGAAATAGAGAAAGAGGCTCTTTCGCTACTTTTTCTATCCTGCTCTATGATTTCTTTCAAACTATCACTTCTATCATTCAAAAAGCGAAGGCGTTCATTTTTAATTTTCTTTTCGCTCTCGTATTGCCTGATTTTATTGACATGCTCGTTGAGCGTTTTTTGTCGAGTAGCGAGCGTTTTTTCTTTGCTTACCAAATCAGCTTTAGACTTTTCAGCTTGTGCTTCCTTTTCTGCTAGCTGTTTATTGAGGCTGATTTTTTTATCGTTGTTCTGCTCGGTAGATTTTTTTAAACTTTCTAGTTTCTCCTTTTGCTGTTGCAAAGTGGACTTGGCTAGCTCTACGCTATAGGTTTTATAGTCCTCTTTGATTTGATAGTACTTCTTGGCTTGTTTGGCCTGTCGCTCTAGCGACTTTAGGTTTTTGTCAATTTCGAAAAGTAAATCTTCCACACGATCCAAATCTGCATCGGTATCATTGAGCTTTCGTAGTGTCTCTTTTTTTCGGATTTTAAACTTAGAAATACCTGCCGCCTCTTCGAACAGCCCACGTCTTGAGTTGTCTTTGTCGTTTAGGATGTTATCTACCATACCCAATTCGATGATAGCATAGCTATTGGACGCAATACCCGTATCGAGGAATAAGCTGGTGATATCTTTCAATCTACAGGTGACGCCATTGAGTTGGTATTCACTTTCTCCGGAACGATAATATCGTCTGGTGATGGTTACATTGGAGTATTCGGTAGGGAGGAGGTTTTTAGTGTTTTTGAATGAAAGTGATACTTCTGCCAATTGGGTGGGTTTACGGTTTTTGGTTCCGTTGAAGATGATATTGTCCATCTTCTCTGAGCGTAGGGACTTTACCTTTTGCTCTCCCAGTACCCAACGGATGGAGTCTACTACATTGGACTTGCCACAGCCATTAGGCCCTACAATTCCTGTAATCCCTTCATCAAAGTTGATGACCACTTTGTCACCAAAACTTTTGAATCCTTTAATCTCTAACTTGGTCAGTTGCATGCAGTATACACTTTTTTCAGAACCAACAAATTTAGAATTATTTCCGAAAGGTCAATTGGGCAGAATATCAAACTTATTAACAATTAAACCACATTCTTGAAGAATCGGTTAATCGCGTGAAGACTTATAAATCTTTATATAAAATGGAGAAAAGCCGTTCAGACAAATCAACTATTCATCTGAAAAGCTATTACATATTAAATCTACTTTCTCACCAAATGTGGATATTCATTTTCTCTATTTTGAAATCTCAAAACATGATCTTTTACAATGGTGCCATTGTCAATATTGATGGCGTTTTGAATGGTCTTGTTATTCTTCCAGCTGCTTCGTCCTTCTATGACAGATGGAAGGTGCACAATGAGTGCAGCAGAAATTGATCGAGACGCACTTTCCCAATAGTAGCTCGGTGTATGATCCACGGCGTAGTAGTCGATGTGATCCACAGATATGATAGGGTCTTGAAAAGTGGTAGGTTTCGCGCAATAAAACCCCATGCCTTCATCACAACTTACATCTATGATCAGCGTGCCGGGCTTTAAGTTATTTTTTTCACTCTCTTTCACATAATCTATTGGATCATCGGTGTCTTGATAGGTGCCATTGATGATAATTTCTGATTCCTTGATGAGGTCCATCAGTGGCCTTTCGGTCCCATCATGTTCTGCGACCATCAATCGAGGTTCGCCTTTTTTGCCTTTTCTTATTCGTGAATAGTGAACATCAAGTACTTCTTCTCTGACTTCATGATCCGGGCGCTGAATACAAATGGTGATATCTCTGAAACCATGGGCTTTTAGTGCATAGATGGCTCCTCGACTGACTGCCCCGAAGCTAAAAATAATAACCTTTCTCTGATTGCCATAGTGGCCGTCGATGCCTTTAAGCTGAAGTGCATGTATCACAGCACTGTATCCAGCCATTTCATTGTTTTTATAAAAGGTGTGTCTGCCTATTTGCCCGGATGGATGCCAAACGTACATATCCTCAAACGCAATGAGAGTTAATTTTTTATCAATAGCAATTTGCGTTATGGCTTCTTGCTGTGCGCAATGTGGGTAGCCCCAAAGCACACCTTCAGATTTCATGTCTTCAAGGTCTGATTGAACCGGTTTTGCTATGATGGCTGAGCCAATATCAGATAGTATTTCGCTTCGGGTGGCTATCCCACCAGTTTTAGTGCGGATTTCTTCGTCGGTGATGTTGAATGGTTTTCCGTAGCCTTTTTCAAAAATGAGCTGCTTGCGAATATTTTCTGGCAGTCTGTTGAGGTGTTCGGGATGGATGGGTACACGACGCTCGTCTTGTTTTTTGGATGTACCGATTACACCCATGGTTAATAAATTCATGTGATATTCTTTTAAAGAAATGGGAGTGAATCGTAGCGCAATGAATGATACGGATCACCAAATAATTATAGTAGACGAGTTACTTTGCAGAGAGCATGCATCAAGTGGTTCTCTGTGTATCAACAATCAAAGGAAGACTAGTGTAGTCTTGGCCAGTACGAATTGGCCATGAACGGAAATGATATATATCAACGGATAAATAATCCGTGACAAAGGTAGTCTATTTCCTTTTAAGGTTCTCGATACTGTTTCTATCGCAAGAGATTGAGCTGAATATCAATTGAATGTTCACTTTTAGCTTGGTTTAAAACAAAGAATGATTAGGTTTTAATTACATTTGAATCATGGATGATTCGATACTGTACTATCTTGTTTTAGGAGCGATTTATGTTTTATCAAAGCTTTTTGGTAAAAAGAAAAATCAGGATATTCCGGCTGAAGTAGATGAATATCAGGAATTGGATTCGCCCAGACCAACGAAGAAACCTGCACCAACTTTTGAGGACATTCTGAAAGAGCTCACTGGTGAGCAGACACCTGCATTTACCAAAGAAGAAAAGGAGCATCCACTTCAGCCAGTTCCAGAGCCGGTATTGGCAACTGAATTAGTGGATTATCAAAAGAAGAACATCGAAGCGCTTGAGGAAGATGATCTAATTGATATTGTGCCTCATAAACCACTCGAAAGAAAAAAGCTTCATTTTGAAAGAGATATCCATTTTAAAATGGAAGAGGTAGGAGAAGAGGAGGATATCGGAGGTGATATTGAAGAAATGCTCTCTGACTACGATGGAGTCCGTAGAGCAATGGTGCTTAAAGAAGTTTTGGACAGGAAGTATTAAGCTTTATCCAACGCTTTTAATTCATTCGTAAAACTCCCAGATAAAATCGGGAATCTACACCAAGTCTTAGGGTCTACATTAAAATCATCCAGATGAAAGGATGGAGCCAATCGCTCTCGTTTCCATTGATTGATCGACCATAGCTTGTAGAATTTCCGGATATAACTTTTCAGTAATTCAGAATCGATATCTAATTCTTTATTTAAAGTCTGAAATACATTTAATGGAGACTTTCGCTGGAAAATGCCCAGACGTTCAATCTTAACCATGATAGGGTAGGGCATTAAATCATCTTCGTCGGTTTGTGTGTATTCCTTAGGTCGCAATTCGGCAGTGGGAGTCAGACTATTGACATGAGAAAGCCCAGAATAGCCTAATTCCTTTTCAGCGTAATTGAGCCATTGAAGTAGGAAAGGTTTGTCAACACCCGCGATTGGCGCCAAACTACCACTGGTGTCGCCGTCCATCGTCGTATAGCCTACATCTCCCTCACTTCGATTAGAAGTTGTAAGTAGGATGGCTCCTGTGATATTGGCAATCATCCAAATCAGTGGTGAACGTGTTCTAGCCTGTATATTTTGCATGGCAATGTCGTCTTGTTCCCAAGAGAGCTTTCGGCCAATTGCTTTTTCTATTATCTCATGATTGGTATTCACCACATCATCGACTTTCCACTGTTTGAATTGTGCACCAATCGATTCAGCTAAAGACTTAGCTGAATTTAAAGTGTCCTCGGAAGAGTTTTTGGTGCCTTGGTAGGCGGTGATTAGAATTTTACCAACCAGATGTTTAATTGTTTCAGTTTCTGTCAGTCTCTGAATTGAATCCAAATCTTGATGGATGGCATTGGCGAAAGGTTCAATACCCAATTCTTTCACGCCATTTCGAACCGATTCCGCAACCAGTACCGCTATGGATGAGGAATCGGCGCCACCACTGAGCGATAGGGCATATCCTTTGGCTCTACTCTTTCTGAGGTAATCAAAAAGTCCTAAAGATGCTGCTTTTGCAAAATCACGATTGTTGTCTAAGTCATCTACATGATCAGTCTGCTTATAAGCTTTGCTTTTGACATCAATATCAAAAGTCAATAACTCATACGGCTTGAAAGATAATCGCTTGTTTGTGGCCAATAATTGACCATGACTTGCCAGTATGATGTCTCCATCATAAATAACTCTGCCCGATTCGTTGCCCAACTGATTGACGTATAAATAGTGGCATTCAAAATTGAGACTGCTAGTTACGATTAGGTTCTCTCTTATCTTATGCTTCCCAAAGGCAAAGTGACTAGCGCTAGGGTTGAGAATCAAATCCACGCCTTTTTCAAACAATCGACATGCGGGTCTGTTTTCATTCCAGGCATCTTCACAGATTTCAAACCCAACGTATACGCCTTCAATATGGAAAGTCAAGTCCCCAATAGGGTAGCTTTGACCATCGATGGTTAAAGATTCTTTAAGCCCGTTAGGCCAGGGTGAAAACCAACGTGGTTCGTAGTGAATGCCATCATTGGCTAGGATTTGTTTAGCGTAAAAACCTTGAATCTTGCCATTTTGGATTAGGCAAGTGGTATTGTAAATTTTGTGGTTGTGAATAATCGGTAGGCCAACGGCAACGGCTATGTTTTCACAGAGAGGTACGATTTTTTGAAGTTGATTAATCGCTTCTTCTACTAGCCACTCACTTAAGAATAAATCTTGGCAACCATAGGCCGTGATACAGAGTTCAGGCAAACATAATATCCGAACATTTTGTTCTTGCGCTTCACGGATCGCCTTTTTTATGTTAGAAACATTATTGTCCCAGTCAATTGGAGTTTGGTTGAGGCAGGCGCCAGCGATTCGGATTTGGCTCATGTGAGGATTTGGGTAATTCTATTCAATTTTTAACACTTGGCATGACTTTTCAGCGGCATTCTGTTCAGCTTTTTTCTTACTTAGTCCATGGCCCACACTGATTTCTTTCTTGCCAACGTACACCTTCGCCTCGAATTTCTTAAAATGCTTTTGATTGTCTTGTTCTTCTACTTCAAATCGAAGGTCTTTGTTTTCTTTTTGAGACCATTCTATGATTTTACTTTTGAAGTTCGTGTTGTTGTTGATGATTTCATCCAGGTCGATATGCGGGATGATCAGCATTTTGAAGATAAATGCTTTGGTGGCTGCAAAACCTTTATCTAAATACACAGCTCCAACAAGCGCTTCTAGCGCATCTCCATAAATAGATTTGAATGATTGACCATTGGCTTTAAGCTGCCCATTGTATTTGATGACATCAGCTAAACCAATTTTTCTAGCCAATTGATTCAGGTGTTCCCGATTGACCATTCGCGATCTGACCTCAGTCAGAAATCCTTCATCCTTGAACGGGTATTTGTTGAATAGATATTCGGCTACAGCCATGCCTAAGACAGCATCGCCCAAGTATTCCAGCCGTTCATTAGACTCTAAAAATCCTTTGCGACTTTCTTGCGCAGCCGAACTGTGCCTCATCGCGAGGGCATAGAGTTTCAGGTTGGATGGATTAAATCCAATGATTCGTTTTAATAAAACGGCAAACTTCCGGTCTTTAGCGTTTCTGAATAACAGCAGCGGCTTTTAAATTAGTTTCACAAATTACCCTTCAAATTTACGGAAAATGATGGAAGTATTGTGGCCTCCAAAACCGAAGGTATTACTTAAAGCTACCTTAATGTCTCTTTTTTGGGATTTGTTAAACGTGAAATTCAACTTCGGATCGAATGCTTCGTCATCTGTAAAATGGTTGATCGTAGGAGGAACTTCTCCATTTTGAATAGCCATTACACAAGCAGCGGCCTCAATGGCTCCAGCAGCACCTAAAAGGTGACCAGTCATCGACTTGGTAGACGAAATGTTCAAGTTGTAGGCGTGATCCTTAAATACATTCTGGATCGCCATAGATTCACTCACATCTCCAAGAGGTGTAGAAGTACCATGAACATTGATGTAATCAACATCTTCTGGTTTCAAATTGGCATCTTTCAACGCATTAATCATTACGTTGGTAGCACCTATTCCCTCAGGGTGTGGGGCAGTCATGTGATAGGCATCAGCAGACATACCACTTCCGATCAATTCGGCATAAATTTTTGCGCCACGCGCCACCGCGTGATCATAATCCTCCAATATTAATGAAGCAGCACCTTCTCCCAATACAAATCCATTTCTGTCTTTGTCGAATGGTCTCGAAGCCGTTTCTGGAGAATCATTTCTTTCGGATAATGCTTTCAGTGCATTGAATCCGCCGACACCAGATTCGCAAACTGCAGCTTCTGATCCGCCGGTGATAAATACATCCGCCATTCCCAATCGAATGTAGTTGTATGAATCAATGATTGCATTGGTTCCTGAGGCACACGCACTTACAGTAGTGAAGTTTGGTCCTCTGAAGCCATACTTAATAGAAATCATACCAGGGGCAATATCAGCAATCATCTTCGGAATGAAGAATGGGTTATATCTTGGGGTACCATCTCCTCCAGCGAAGTTCATTACTTCATCTTGGAAAGTTTTCAATCCACCAATACCAGCACCCCATATCACACCAGCTCTGTTGCTGTCTAGTTTCTCTAGATCCAATCCAGAGTCTAAAACAGCTTCATCTGCTACGATGTGAGCAAATTGCGTGAAAAGGTCCATTTTACGAACTTCCTTGCGATCAAAGTGATCGTTGGGGTCGTAATTTTTCACTTCACATGCAAACTGGGTTTTGAATTTTTCCGCGTCGAAACGGGTGATAGGAGCAGCGCCGCTCACACCTTTAGAAAGTCCTTGCCAATATTCAGCGGCATTATTTCCTATAGGTGTGAGAGCTCCAATGCCGGTAACTACAACTCGCTTTAATTGCATATATGCTAGTTCCCTGTTTAGGTATGTTTAAATTACTTTGCGTTCGCTTCTAGGTATTCGATAGCTTGTCCTACAGTACCGATATTCTCAGCTTGATCGTCTGGAATAGAAATGTTGAATTCCTTTTCAAATTCCATAATCAATTCGACAGTGTCCAAAGAGTCAGCACCCAAGTCATTTGTGAAGCTAGCTTCGTTGCTTACTTCAGACTCTTCTACTCCTAACTTGTCGATAATAATTGATTTAACTTTTTGTGCTATATCAGACATTTTATTATTGTTTGGTTTAAAAATCTGTGCAAAGAAAGATATTTAAACTATTAATGCCAAACTAATTTTAGCAATCTGAAAAAGAGGTAATAACCGGGTGAAATTCCGCTATTTTTGGTGTTTTATTCAGGCTATTATTTACGCTATATAATAAGGTGTCTCAATGAATAGTGGATGATGTTAGTAAGTAAAGAGCATATATATAAATAATATGCGCTATTACGTGGTGCCAATATTGTTTTTATATAAATAATGTTGATATTTGCAGCTCGAAATTTTTTGTTAATCTAAAACTTAAGTAAAAATCGCTAAACAAAGATTCCAAAGGCGTGGCTTTAGAGGTCGTGTCGAAGAACCCTACAAAGTAAATGATCGGATTACTGCCAGAGAAGTTAGGGTAGTAGGTGAAAATGTAAAGGTCGATGTATATCCGACTTCGCAGGCCATTAACATGGCAAAAGATCAGGGGTTGGACTTAGTGGAGATATCGCCGAATGCTGATCCTCCAGTTTGTAAGATTACTGATTACTCAAAGTTTAAGTACGAGCAAAAGAAGAAACAAAAGGAGATCAAATCTAAAGCGCATAAAAGCGTTTTGAAGGAGATTAGGTTCGGACCTAATACTGATGATCATGATTTTAATTTTAAATTGAATCATGCCATTAAGTTTTTGAAGGAAGGAGCAAAAGTGAAAGCTTATGTTCATTTCGTAGGACGTACCATTGTGTTTAAAGATAGAGGGGAAATTTTGTTGTTGAAATTTGCTCAATCTCTCGAAGAACATGCTAAGGTGGAGCAGCTTCCTAAGTTGGAAGGAAAACGAATGTTTTTGATGCTTTCTCCTAAGGTTCAAAAGAAGAATTAATTTTTTTATCAATATATACAAATGCCAAAAGTTAAAACTAAAGCAGGAGCTAAGAAAAGGTTTAAGCTGACAGGATCTGGTAAAATCAAAAGAAAGCATGCTTTCAAAAGCCACATCTTGACTAAGAAAGAAACCAAGCAGAAGCGTAACTTGACTAAAATGGGCTTAGTCCACAAGTCAGATGAAGCTAATGTAAAAGACATGCTCAACATTTAATTCTGATTAGATCAGAATTAGGTTCAAATTTTCACCAGAGTATTGGTTCATAAGTATCTGACGGAAGTGAGATCGCCAATAATCAAAAAAGTTAAAAATTATGCCAAGATCGGTAAACACAGTAGCGAGTAGAGCTCGTAGGAAAAAGGTTCTGAAATTAGCCAAGGGTTATTTCGGAAGAAGAAAAAATGTATGGACGGTAGCTAAAAATGCCGTTGAAAAAGGTCTCACTTACGCATACAGAGACAGAAAAGTTAAGAAAAGAGAATTCAGAAAGTTGTGGATTCAAAGAATCAACGCTGGAGCAAGAGAGCACGGTTTGTCTTACTCTCAGTTCATGGGCAAGTTGTCTGCTTCTGAAATCGAATTGAACAGAAAAGTATTGGCTGATTTAGCAATGAATCACCCAGAAGCTTTCAAAGCAGTAATCGATCAGTTGAAATAAGCTGTATTACTGAATAGATATTGAGACCCTGACTCCGAAAGGACGTCAGGGTTTTTTTGTGCCTCTGTTGAACTAATTAATATGAATGTTGTCGTATTCGTGAGTTATTAGTTTATTTTGTCTTCAAAAATTTAAGAGCGATGAAAGCACTGACCTACCTGATGATATTTACCTTTTTGTTTTTTTCATGTAACGATGAGATTGACCCATTTGCGGGGGCTCCAAGTAGTGTTGAATACTTAGACATAAGTGATGGCCAGTATTTAGCTTTGAATGAGAAAGATTATCAATTGTACAAGTTTACTAAGGATGAAAAACAAGAGCTCTTCGCTCAAAGGGTCCAGTTCTTAGATGAAAACAAGGAGCCTATCGATTCTTTGTTTACTGATATTTACATAGAATCTATTAAACATATTTCTCCTGAATACTTGTGTATGTACGGAGGATTCACAATTGCATTAGATACTTCCAATTACCTGTTCTACAATAGTATATTGGTGAATAAATCAGATGGGAGGATTTATGATATGAGCGAAAATTTCCCAGATACATACTCGTCTTATTATTTAGGATCTGAATCTCTGCAAAAGGACAATGAGGGCAATCGATTTTTTACAAACGCACTTTTTTTAAATGACGCATCTCTAAAAAAACTTAGCGGACTAAATGATGGTCAATTGAGTCTGGAGACCTATGTGTCTTCAAGTCAAATTTTAGGACCAGATGGTATAAGAGGAGAGTTCTATATTTCACCTGAATCAAATTGCTTTTATTGGAATAATTCTGGGATGAAGATAAAAACTGCATCTAATGGAATAATTGTGGTAAACGAAACCTTTGAAGAGATTTTCTCATTTAATAACAAAACCTATGCATTTCATCATCAGTATTTTGATGATCCAGCACTAAACGATGTATATAATCTTGTAGAAGTAATTGTGAGGGGGGATACGTATGAGTTAAAGGAAATTGCTAAGCTAGATTATATGTTTAATCGGGAGTATGCATACTCTTATGAAAATGAAGGTTATGGCTATTTGCTTAGGTCATATTTAGATAATATAATTAGTGTTGGGATTGTTTTTGATGGCACTTTTGATCGAATAAGGCAAATTGTATTACCTGAAAACATCTCTAATGACCTTGTAAAGGTCGAACACTTTAATGATGGTTTTGTTTGGATAGGTAATGAGAATGCAGTTAGCAAGAGTATGTATAAATTTGACTTATCTAAATTTTCAGAGGAGCAGCGAACGTATAGTGACCCCGAAAGTGTAACTATCGATGTAGCTGTACTTAATTCTTATGAAGCAGTCCAATTCCCGGCAAATATTGAAATTTATGAGTATGATTTTATTTCATCTGGAGAAATATCATTTACGGGATTTGATTTAACTTCAGAGGAGGACATCACTGGGGTTATGGGATTAGACGGAAATATGACAGTGCTGGAACGTAAAAGTGATTACCGTTTTACTTACCTACAAAGAATTAACTAGAACATTGTATAAAAATTATCCTTAAATATAAGACCCTGACTCCGAAAGGAAGTCAGGGTTTTTGTGTCCAATACCTTCTAATTATTTTAGGTTGATGGACGGTGATTTTGCCGAACCCCCAAATTGATAGAAATATTGCGTTTGTAGAACAAGGCCTGAAGAACGCATAGGTTGTTAGTTATCATTAGTTTTTCTAACTTTCAATACATTCACCAAACCTAACCTATCATGTCTACGCCTAGCAAGTATCAAAATCATACTCATTCCTATCTTGCTTTACGTAAAACTGTCGGTTGGATAGGTATTTTATTACCTTTCGTATTGCTGATTGGCACACACCTTTTGGATAATAATTCATGGGAGTCCATCAGTCATTATTATTATTCGACCATGGGTCGTGTTTTTATAGGCGCATTGTGTGCTGTGGCGCTATTTATGTTTTTCTAAACTGGATTTGACTGGAGAGATGATTGGGCAGGAAATTGTGCGGGTGTTTTCGCTGTTGGGGTAGCCTGGTTTCCAACTACAAAAGTTGGAGATATTGATACGATAGGTTGGATACATTATGGTTGCGCAGCTTCGTTATTTCTCACCTTCGCCATTTTCTCTTTGGTACTATTTACCAAAACTAAAGACGATGATGATTCTAATAGAACACCTGAAAAGAGATCTAGAGATCGTATTTATAAGTTATGTGGTTGGGCTATCATTTTTTGTGTTGTCAGTATTCCAGTTTATGCTAAACTATGGCCTGATTCAGAATTTGAATATACTTTTTGGGCGGAAACAGCTGCTTTGATAGCTTTCGGGTTTTCTTGGTTAACAAAAGGTGGGGCTATTCTATCAGACAGGAATAAACATTGATGCTATGTATGCTAAACTACTGATCATTTCCTTTTTTGTTTTATCGGCTTGTAGTCAGCAATATTTTGATCAACCTCAGCCCATAGATGGAAAAAATATCTATGCATTTCCAGCGCCTTTTCAAGGAATTTGGACAGATGGTAAGGACTCATTGATTGTAGCCAAGTATTTTTTTGCCAACATTGAATATAGCAGTTTGTCATTGCCTTATACAAAAAGAGACACTACCGCATATGCGCTTTTCAGGGGAAGCAAAGTGTATCCTTATGATTCCATAAGGCAACAGATCTTAGGAGTAGGTACATCATTTGAAGTAAGAAATGATTCCATCTACTATGAAATCAGAGAGAGTTTAGAGGTACAGCTTGGACGAAAAGCATTTCTGAGGCAAGTTGGAGATCAATTTGTACTGAATGTAAAAGGTGATAATGATTGGTGGGAATTGTTCCTGATGGGAGTTACAGATCAGCGGAAGTTGGTGGTGACCTATCCAAGTATTGACGCGATGATCGAGCAGGATATTAACCCTGTCTTGTCAAATACTGAAGAAGATTACTTTGAAGTACAATGGACTACCAAGCAATTTAATCAACTGATTAAGAATAATGTCTTTTCGGATACTCTACTATTTATTGAACAACAAAATTAAACCTGACATATGCGCAAATCAACCTATAACCAGCGGTATGAAAAAGATCATCATGCTGATGAAAAAGAACGTAAACATATTGTCCTTTTAGATGGTACCTGGAATGATGAGACCGGGCTGGACGGAAGTGGACTGGTAACCAACATTGTTCAATTATCCAGGATATTTATAAATAAACCGGATAAACAGATTGTTAGGTATCATAGGGGCGTAGGCAATGATAACGACAATAAATGGTTGAGTCATAATTGGAAAGGAGCGGATGGTAAGGCTGTCGGCTTGATTGTAGAACGTGCGTATGCACGATTGGTACAAGATTGGCAGAGGGGAGACAGGATTTATATTTTTGGTTTTAGTAGAGGTGCTGCAGCTGCACGGTTGTTGGCCTCAAAAATCAATCGAGAAGGGATTCCGAAGAGTGTAGAGATTACCTTGAAACCAGTGGAAAATCGTGAGACAAAGGTTGTAGAACAGCGAATACATCGAGTAAATTTCGATCGAAGTGCCAGCAAGAAAGTTGATATTGAGTTTCTTGGAGTTTGGGATACGGTAAGTGCACTGGGTTTATTTAACAATATCTTAGCTACCTTCAAATTAAGAAAGAGAGATTTATTCACAGACCAGCACATAGCTACCAATATTCAACAAGCTGTGCATTTGGTGAGTATAGATGAAACTCGCAATTCTTTTCGCCCTTCTCTCATGAATCATAAAGAAGGGGTGACTCATGAAGTTTGGTTCCCAGGAGTTCATTCAGATATAGGGGGAACCTACTTAGAGAAAGAATTGTCTCAGGCTAATTTGTATTATATGATTGATAAACTGAGTGAATGGAATGAAGCTAGAAAACTTGATGATTTCTTGATCGATCAAAATGCCTATGCTGAATCCACCAAATCAGATATTGATCGCGCTCATTTTCATTTTCAAGGTCATGGTTTTGGAAAGAGCCTCAGGGAAATAGCTGTACAAATGGATGGAAAAAAGGTTGAAAATTTACCTCCTAAAATTCATCAACTGTATCACGATATAACATCACGCAGAAATTCGTATTCGGTGGTGGAAGTAAAAAAGTGGTTTAGACGTAAATCCAAACGAATTACCAATTTTCAATACATGCCTTTTAATGTAAAGGTTTTGGATGGTGAATATGATGTAGTGGGCTGAACATTATCTAGGTGGCAATTCGGGGTAGGGGATTAATGATTCGATGATCAGTGCTACGCCGTCTTTAGTCAATAGAATGAGCGTGATGATAATGGCTCCAGAGATTATCGCCACTCCGATATTGTTATTCTTCATTTCTTCAAATTCATCAATGGGCGTTAGTTTAGAATAGATGACAATCCCCAATAGGCTAATAGCCAGGCCTGCACAATACGCAATGAGAATATAAGCTCCACCTCGTATCAAAAAGGAAAATAATAAGCCACTAGCACTAGTTTCAGTATTGGATAGCAGTCTAAAAGAAGAAACAATTGGCTCAATCGTACCGCTGACCATTAGTCCCATGCCAAAGAGTACACTAGCGATGAAAATACTATAAGCCTGGTTGTTGTGACCAATGTTGAATTTTTTCTTTCCATACCATTTAAGAATTTTGTATGTGGTAGAAAGTATGACCAGCCCCATCGAGAGGGCAGAGAGGATTTCTATGATACCTAGAAAGAATACGTTAGAGTTCATGTTTTAATGCTATGTCCCAATATTTTTTATTATCCATTCCTGGCGGAATGATACCCGGCTCCCAGCCGGTAGCTGTAGTTTCCCAAAAGTAGTATTTTTCGCCAGCGATCGTTAGATATTCTCCAGCAGCTGAAATATTCAAAGCCAGCATAGAGTGACGGTATTCTTTGCTGATCAGTACGACTGGATCATAGTTGAAGTGCCTCAAGATCGCGTAAATCAAAACTGTACGAGAATCGCAATCCCCTTTCAATGTATATAGAAATTCGACAGGAGATGTGATGCCATATCGCTGATTGCCATAGCAAGGGTGGTCGCTATGCTCGTTGGTACAGTCATCAGACAAGATATATTGATAAGGAATATCCTGCACCATCTTGACCACTGCATGAGCAAAAGCAGTATAACTCAAGGAGTCTTTTTTTGATAATTGATCCAAGGAATCAAAAACTGTTTTCATATGAACTTGATCCGTTTCGGCCAGTTGTCGATAGACTTTACCCCAAAACTTTGGATAAGAATAGGCTTTGGGGTCGGCCATTTCATTCTTATTCGAAGCGGCCGATTGATTGGCCTGCTTATCCATTTCATAGGCCAAACAATAGTCCGTATGGTGTTTCTGATCTTCCCACGCCAGTTGATGCTGCACGGCAAACGTTCCTGTCTGCGTGTATTCTTCGCAAGATTCGATAGAAAATTTCGGAGTCTCTTTCCACAAAGAAATAATCACCGATTTGTTGATGAACAGAATCACCAAAACCCAAACCAAAAATTTCCAGCCTTTCACAGCGCCAATGTTAAATATTGAAAAGGAATGTTTGGCAAAGTCGAGTGACTTTTTTGAAAACCTGCGTCCAACATCGAAAAACAATTATATAATGTCTGATTCAATTAATACACTGAAGGCTTTCCATATTCAAAGCTCCATCAATTTAAAGGAGTGTAAGTCTACACTATCGAGTTTGGTTATCGACTCCAGTTCTATGGACCTTTTCCTCAACCTGGGTGATGGGAAGTATGGGCGAATTTTCAACTATGGTGTCATGGTCTTTTATGGCTGTAATCAAGAAGATATCTCTAAACTTTTTATGGAACTGGCCATTGTTGAAGATGTGAAAGCGTTGGAAAACTATTCAGACGACTTTGGGATAAAGCTGTCTGACGGAGATTACAAAATTGATTTCCATTACATCACCTTACCAGAAATTAATGAAGAGGTAATTCGGATAGCGATGCTCAATCTTGGGCAGAGTTTAGCACTTAAATACTATGATGCGGTTTCTCAAGATTTACTTTCCAGTATCCGTGAATTCACAGGTGAACTCGAGACGAAAGGAAAGCTAAAAATTAGTCAAAAGAATATCTTGAAGTTTGTTGGGAAAGCCCTTAATACACAAAACAGAATAGCAGAAAACCTATACATTTTTGACGCACCAGCTGTGACTTGGGAAAATGAGTATTTGGAGCAAGTGAACTTATCCTTGTCAAAGCATTTTGAGTTGAGCTCTAGATACCGTTCGATCGATAGTACCTTCAATATCATCAAAGACAACCTATCGGCGTACTTGGATTTGTATCATCACAAGGAAAGCAGTAAGCTCGAATGGATTATTATTATTCTGATCCTGGTAGAAGTGATTGATACTTTCGTCTCCAAGATGTTTTAAACTATTTTTTTAGCTTTTGATACAACTCATTCACATGAGTGCGTGCGCGTTTGAGGCGCATTTTTACGGCACTTTCCGAAAGACCTAAACTTTCCTGAATGTCTTTGATTGAATGCTTTTCCTTGTATTTAAGGAGTAAGAGCATTTTTTCCTCAGGGGAAATAACTTCGAGGAGTTCTTCTAAAATTTGAAAGGAGAGCTCCTCGGGTATTTCGTCTACTCCTTCAATCATTTCGGCCACTTCATCAGCCATTTTTTCTGTAATCACCTTGAGGACTTGGCTTTTTTTGTTTTTCCTAAGGTAATCCATACACGTATTATGTACGATGGCAAACAGCCAAGTTGAAAATTTTGCTTCACCTCTGAAATATTTGATTTTCAAAAAGACTTTAATCAAAATTTCCTGGCAAAGGTCTTCAGCAGTGTCCTCATCTTTCACATAAGTCTTGCATTTTTTGAGAATGCTTTTTTCATGACGCTCAGTGAGTACCGAGAAATAGGACAGGTTTTCTTCAGCCTGAAGGATAGTGATCAATTCTTCGTCAGAAATATTTTTATCAAACATGTAAGTGATAAGTGACTTTTTTAAATACCTGCGTCCAATGATGAAATATAGATAAAGTATAGGCATAAAATGCAAACTGCAATCAAAGAAAAAATATTAGATGTAGATATCAAGGCGCAGCCAAATGATGTCACCTGCGGGCCTACATGCTTGCATGGGGTGTACAATTATTACAAAGATGTGATTCCATTGGCTGAAGTCATTGAGCAGGTTAGTCAACTGTCAACGGGTGGAACCTTGGCTGTATTGCTGGGAACTCATGCGCTCAAGCGTGGATATGAGGCTACGATCTATACTTTCAACCTTCATGTTTTTGACCCTTCCTGGTTTGATGGAAAGGTGGATTTGATAGCAAAACTCAAAGCTCAGATGGAAGCAAAGGCTGACAACGAAGTATTGATTGCTGCGAGCCAGGCTTATATCGACTTTTTATCCTTAGGTGGAAAAATCAAATACGAAGCGTTGACTCCGGCTTTGATCAGATCCTATTTGGCAAAAGACATACCCATTCTTTCAGGTTTGAGTGCGACTTATTTGTACGATAGCCCGAGGGAATACGGAGAGTTTGAAGTGGTGTACAATGACGTGAAGGGTGAACCTAGCGGTCATTTCGTGATTGTGAATGGATATAATCCGGATAGCAGACAGGTCTATATCGCAGATCCATTAAAGTATAACCCGATAAGTGATAATCAATATTATAAAGTGAGTTATCAGAAGTTAATATCCTCTGTGATGTTAGGCGTGGTGACTTACGATGCCAACTTATTAATGATAGCGCCTAAACAAAACTAACTGATGGCAAAACTTATTATTACAGAAAACCCAGAGAAGTGGGATTTAGAATTCGAAGGAGTGACCGTAGTCACTCCCACAACGTACTTTGGTGACTCAGAATACCAGTCCAAAAAATTCAAGATCATCAACTTGTGCAAATCGCACCAATACCAAAGTGTGGGCTACTATGTTTCACTATTGGCGGAGGCACGTGGGCATAAGGTGATCCCTGAGATAGCCACTTTACAAGATTTTAGATTTCCTTCTTTGATCAAAGATGACGCGGAAGATTTCGAAGATATGATCAACGAAAGTTTGAAAGGAATATCGGAATCCAAGTTTGAGTTGAGGGTGTATTTTGGTCATACGGGAGAGCAGGCGTTTAGCCGATTGGGTGCGTTGTTGTTCAACCTGTACCAGGTACCTATAGTTCAGGCGGTATTTGTGAAGAAAGAGAAGTGGCAATTGCAGTCATTGAAGACCCTACATTTGAATGAAATAGGAGAAAACGATTTTCCTATGCTTCAAAAAGCCCTTCATTTCTATGTCATGGGCAAAAATGTAGTGCGAAAAAAGTATGCACGCAAGAAGTATGATCTGGCAATTCTGTTGAGTCCAGAGGATCAAACGCCTCCTTCTTGTCCGAAGGCCATTCAGAAGTTTATCGCTGCTGCGGAAAAGAAGGGGTTCAATGTGGAGATTATCACCAAAAATGACATTGGTAAATTGGTGCAATACGATGCGCTACTTATTCGTGTGACAACGAATGTAAACCACTATACTTATCGCTTTGCGAAGAAAGCGGAGTCTGAAGGGTTAGTAGTTTTCGACGACCCAAACTCAATTCTGAAGTGCACAAACAAAGTGTATTTACATGAGTTGCTAGTGGCTAACAAAATCAAGGTGCCAAAGTCTCATATTTTGAGAAAGGATCATCAGGAAATTCCAAGCGAGTTCAACTACCCATTGGTGATCAAACAGCCTGATGGTTCTTTCTCCAAGGGGGTGAAAAAGATTGCCAACGAAGAGGAGTTGAAGCCAGCACTGAAAGAACTGTTTAGCAAATCAGAACTGTTGATTCTTCAGGAATTTGTACCTACCTCTTATGATTGGCGAGTGGGTGTGATCGATGGCAAACCACTCTATGTATGCAAGTACTATATGGCGCAAAATCATTGGCAGATCGTCGATTGGAAGAAGAACGGAGAGCACCGAGAAGGTAAGAGTGAAACATTAAAAGTAGAAGATGCGCCGGCTAAATTGATCGAAACGGCGGTGAAGGCTACTTCACTCATTGGCAAAGGATTGTATGGCGTGGATATCAAAGAAATTGATGGCCATTTCTGTGTGATTGAAGTCAATGACAACCCGAGTATAGATGCTGGGGTAGAGGATAAAGTCCTCAAAAATGAGTTGTATGGAAGAATAATGGATGCTTATTTAAATAGATTGAATTAAGATGAGTAACAGAATGCACTTGTTTCAGCGATATGGGATAGAGCTGGAATATATGATCGTAGATATTGATACTTTGGCTATTCGGCCAATTACGGATGATTTTATCAAGAGTGTATTAGGCGAATACAGTAACGAAGTAGATCGTGGTTTGGTGACGTGGAGCAACGAACTGGTGCTTCATGTGCTGGAACTCAAATGTTCTAAGCCGGAAGCTGATCTCGTTGCATTAACTGAAGGATTTCAGAAAAATATTAAGGATATTAATCAGAAGCTTTTGGCTTACAATGCCAAGTTGATGCCGACGGCTGCCCACCCTTTGATGAACCCAGAGAAGGAGACTTTCTTGTGGCCGCACGACAATAATGAGATCTATGATATCTACAATCGTATCTTCAACTGCAAAGGTCATGGCTGGTCCAACTTGCAAAGTACGCACCTCAACTTGCCGTTTTATGATGACGAGGAGTTTGCGCGACTGCATGCGGCCATACGTTTGATTTTGCCTATTCTTCCGGGTATTGCGGCTAGTTCACCGATTTTGGATGGAGCGGCTACAGGCTATTTGGATAAGCGATTGGACTACTACCAGTCCAACCAAAAAGTGATCCCTGAGATTACTGGTAAGGTTATTCCTGAAAGGGCCTTCTCGAAAAGACATTATCACAAAATGATTTATGATCCGATTCAGGAGGCGGTAGCACCGTATGATAAAGAGAAAATCTTGGAGCCCGTATGGCTCAATTCTCGTGGGGCCATTGCCCGCTTCGATCGTGGCTCCATAGAAATAAGATTGTTGGACATTCAAGAATGCCCGAAAGCGGATATGGCCATTGTGGCACTGATCATTGGCGTATTGAAAGTGCTTACGGCCGAAAAAACATGCAGTGCGCATGATCAGCAAAGTTGGTCAGCGATTCCATTGAATAAAATATTCAAACAGATGATCATGACTGCCGAAAATACCGTCATCGCGAATGAGGATTATTTGATGGCCTTTGGGATGGAAAAAGAAGAGGCGACAGCCAAGGAGCTGTGGAGCCATTTATTGGAATTGGTGAAAGTACATCACCCGGTTTTTATCGGACCTTGGTTGGATACCCTGCATGAGATTTTGGAGGCTGGGACTTTGGCGACGCGGATTATGACCGCCTTAGATGGTATATATACCGAAGAGAATATCAAACTCGTGTACAATGAGCTTTCAGATTGTTTGTCAAACAATGAAATTTTTGAGTTATGCGTAAAAGAAAAATTATAATCACGTGTGAGCATGGCGGAAACTATATTCCGCGTGAGTTTAGATACTTATTTACAAAATATGAGAATGAATTAAATTCTCATCGAGGTTGGGATATTGGAGCACTGGAAGTAGCTAAGTATATGTCGAGACACATTCCTGCTCCCTTGTCTTATCAGCGTGTGTCCCGGTTGCTGGTGGAGTCCAATAGATCCTTGCAAAATGAGGAACTGTTTTCTCAGTATTCAAGAGAATTGGAGAAGCCAATTAAGAAATATATTCTAGGCAAGTACTATCACCCGTATCGGAATGCCATTGAGAAGAATATATCCAGATGCATTGAAGAAGGGCAGGAGGTGCTTCACCTGTCGGTTCATAGTTTCACACCCGTCTGGAATGGTGTAAGGCGACAAGTGGATATAGGATTGCTTTGTGATGAGTCGAGGTGGCCTGAAATGGAGTTTTGTCAAATGTGGAAGACTCAGATCGAACAGTTATTGCCAAAAAAGTTGACCATGATCAATGTGCCTTATAATGGAGCCGATGATGGATTTACTACCTATTTGAGAGAGCAATTTCCAGCGGAAAAGTATTTGGGAATTGAAATAGAAGTGAATCAGAAATATGCTGGAACCGAGGAGATGTCAGTGATCAGATCAGCCTTGTCCAATAGCTTGATTATCTCGGAGGACTTGGTTGAGGAATAAAAAAGCTGTCTCAAAGGTCCGTGTTTACATCATAACGAGTGGAACGAAGTGATCTTATTGTTCAGACACCGATCGTATTGTAAGATGGTTTCACGGCGTTCGCAATGACGAACTATTTTTGAGACAGCTTCATTTTGTAAGCAATTTGGTTATTTTGACTTAAGACAGCTTAAATGTAATAGGTAGAATCATTCTCACTTTCACCGGCTTGTTATCTACCAAACCTGGCGCCCATTTTGCAGCACTTTTCATCACGCGAACCGCTTCCGCATCGCAGCCTGCTCCAATGCCTTTGATGGACTTTACTTCGGTGAGCTGTCCGGTTTCGTCTACGATAAACTGGACGAACACTTTACCTTCTATGCCATCTTTTCTTGCCTGAGTAGGATATTCCATGTTGCCAGCGATCCATTGATAAAACTCAGTCATTCCGCCGCTAGGATCAGGTAGGACTTCCACTTGGTCATAAACTCCCTCCATGCCTTCCGCTTTTTTTACAGCTGAAGTTTGTACTTGAGCGATGGCTTTTGCTGCTTCTTGATCATTCATTTCGCTGAGCTGTTCTACAGCATCTTCGCATCCAAAGGTCAGTACTAGTCCCAACCCTAGGACAAAGGGGATGATTTGTTTGATTTTCATAATTTGATTGTTTTGTTGATTTATCATTTTAATTCTTTTTAGTGTCGACGAGGTATGAAAGGCGTGTGCCAACTCATAGCCTTGTGCTCTGATGGTATGTGCTGCCAAGGTTTGAATATAGGACTCCCTATTTGCGTTTTGGATCGCTTGGGCATCTGCTAGATATTCATGATTGATTCGTGCTAATTTTTTGATGATATATATGAATGGATTGATCCACAATAGGGCTGTAATCAATTCAAAGAATAGGATATCTAAAGAGTGCCATTCCTTTGCATGCACTTTCTCATGGCTAAGAATTAAGTCTTGCTCTTCGGTGGAAAGTTGACTGCCTAAAAAAACTGTATCGAGAAATGTATAAGCTTCAGCACTGTCGGCAATGATGCATTGACGTACCTGATCTATCTTTTGAGATTGAGGCCTTTTCAACAATAGTGTTGCTGTCCTTCCAATCAATTTGATCAATAGAATTGTTGAAATAGACATATATACCCAAGGTAAGTAGGAGAGGAAATTCATTCCTTGGGTGGTAGGGGAAGCATCCATTGATACCGCATCTAGAAAAATTGTGCCCGCTACGAGGTTCGATGGTACGCCTTCGAATCGAAAGGAAATTAAAGGAATGATTAATGATAGTGTAGCGCTACCTAATAAAAAGAAGCGATTGAAGTTGAATGACTTTTCGTTCTTCAGCGCCAAAAGGTAGAATAGACTAAAGGCACCTAAGGCCAAACCAGATTCTAAGAGATAGTTGAGTAGGTTATTCATGATCAGTGGATTTATGTTCTTTTTTGGCAAGTTCGACTAGTTCATTGAGCTCATTTACACTCAGATTATTCTCTTCTGCGAAGAAGGAAACCAAATTTTTGAATGACCCACCAAAATAGCCATCCATGAAGTTGGATAAATAGAATTTGGAGTAGTCCTTCTTTGCCACGATTGGAAAGTATTCATAAGTTTTGCCGTAGGCTTTGTGCGAGACAAACTCTTTTGTTTCCAATATTCTCACAATTGTAGAGACTGTATTATAAGCCGGCTTAGGCTCCGGTAGTTTGGCAATGATGTCATGCACCACGCCTCTTTCGATTTGCCACAGTGCCTTCATGACCTGTTCTTCCGCTTTTGTTAGTTCTTTCATATTACTTAATTTCTTTACAATCTTATAACTATAAACTTAGTTATACAACTAAAATAATAATTAATTAACTAAAAATATGGTTGATTCTGCCAATATGTATTTTGTTATTCCTGTTTTTCTTACTTTCAACTATGCAATGTAGTTGCAAAGAGACTATATTTGCACTCATGGAAACTAAGGGACGAAAAGAGATACTCAAACGACATGGCATGAGAGTTACAGATTGCCGATTAGATGTTTTGGATTTATTCATCAATAGAAAACAAGCGCTCTCTCAAAAAGATTTAGAAGAGAACCTCACTGCTTATGACCGAGTGACACTATACCGTACATTACACAGTTTTATTGATAGTGGTGTACTTCACAAAATCCCAAATGACAATGGTATAGCTTCCTATGGTGTATGTTTTGATACTTGTAGTCCTGAATCTCATCAGCACGATCATGTGCATTTCAAATGCACGGCTTGCGGGCAATTAGAATGTATAGAGGAACACATTCACTTGCCAGCCATTAGTCTTCCTCGAGATTATAAAATGGGCGCCGTAGACATTATAGTAAATGGCGTTTGTGGAACTTGTACCGCGGGATAAGATCATGAAGAATTTTTTGGGATTGATAGTGGGGCTGGTAGTCAGTACATCTGCCTGGTCTCAGGTGCAGTTGTCAGGTATAATCTATGATGCGGAAAACAGAGAACCATTACCTGGAGCGATAGTGAGTATTCACGAGCTGGACGTTACAAAGGTCACTGATATTGATGGTAAGTTTTTGTTTGAGAGCATAAGACCTGCGACTTATCATTTGCATATCAGCTATATGGGATACAAGGCCAGAACTATGGTGAAAAGTGTAAGGCAAGCCGAAAATTTAAGCATCTATCTTGAGCCAACTACCTTAGAGTTGAGTGAGATTGTTGTGGAATCCAATCATTACAAAACCGGTCCGAAGGAACAGACTTTGCCGATGGAAATTCTGGATGCCGAATTTTTGGCCAAAAACAGAAAAGGTACTTTTGTGAACTCGTTGGAAGACATTCCGGGTATCAGCGCGATTAATACGGGCGTAGGCATTTCCAAACCGGTCATTCGCGGCATGAGTTTCAATCGAGTGATTGTAAATGACAAAGGAGTGAAGCAGGAAGGTCAGCAATGGGGGACTGACCATGGGTTGGAAATTGACATGTTCGAACCAGGTCGAGTGGAAGTTATAAAGGGTCCAGGCTCGTTAATGTATGGTTCTGATGGTTTGGGAGGTGTGATTAATATATTTCCTCCGGCTATTCCTCAGAACAAGGAGATTGAGGGTTCGGTGCAAGGGATCTATAAATCCAATAACCATTTAATAGGTACTTCGACAGTAGTGCAGGGTAAAAAAGATGACTGGGTATATCGGGGAAGATTCAGTACGCAGGATTTTGGAGACTACCGCGTGCCAGCAGATCAATTTACATACAATGGCTACAATCTCCCCATATACAACGAACGTCTAAAAAATACAGCTGGAAGAGAACGGAACTTCACATTGATGACGGGTATCAAGAAGAACTGGGGCTATTCCACACTTACGGTGAGCAACTTTCATCAAAAGGCAGGGTTGTTTGTAGGCGCAGTGGGAATCCCTAGGTCTTATCAGCTCGAGCACGACGGATCTTACCGAAATATTGATATCCCTAATCAGGAAACGAGGCACTTTAAGATTGCTAGTAATTCGAATGTTTTAATTAGAGGCAAATGGCTGGAAATGGACTGGGGCTACCAGCGTAATCGTCGAGAAGAGCACTCAGACCCTACGGCTCATGGTCAAGAAGAAGGACCTGATGGTACCCTGGAACATGGATTGGATTTGCAGACTATAAGTGTGAACTCAAGATACTTCTGGCAGGCCACAGAATCCCATACACGTATTATCGGCTTGCAAGGACAATATCAGTGGCACGATTGGGACGGATATGCTTTTTTATTACCAGAATTTAGAAGTAGCAATATTGGAGTGTTTGTCTATGAGGAATACAGCTGGGCCAATCGATTTACTGCAACCGGTGGTTTGCGTGTTGATTATGCCATTCGTGATATTACTGGCTACAGTGAGTCAGATGGAACGATTTTTTTTCAATACAATGAAGATATTTATAGAGAGTATTTCAACCTATCAGGAGCGCTTGGTCTTTCATATTATCCAAGCGAACTGCTAAACATTAAATTCAATCTGGGTACCAGTTACCGTGTGCCTACACCGAATGAACTATCTATCAATGGACTGCATCACGGTACATTCAGATATGAACTGGGCGAACCAAGCCTGACCTCTGAGCGTGGAGTGCAAATGGACTTAAGTATGAGCTACCAGAAGAAAGATTTCAGTTTAGTAGTCACTCCTTTTATGTCATATTTTGATGGGTTCATTTATTTGGCAGCCACCACACAATTTTCCTCAGATTTCAATCCCTTTTTGCCAGCAGAAAGCGGTCAAATTTATCAGTATCGGCAAAACGATGCAGTATTTGCCGGAACCGAGGTCGCTATTGAGTACCATCCTTTGGAAGCATTGCATTGGCGTGCGGGATATGAATATGTGTACAATTACAACCTGGACTCCAAGTTGCCGCTTCCTTTTACTCCGCCAGGATCACTGTATTCTGAACTGGAGTATGGATTTGACGTGAAAGGGGCTCTATTGGAAGATATTCATGTAGGTGCTAACACCAAATGGGTATTCGATCAAGAGCGTGTAGACAGAAATGAGAACACGACACCTGGCTATTGGTTATTAGGTATTAATGCTGGAATGGGCATTCGAATGGGAAAAGCTGCCATTGGTCAGATTACTTTTTCCGCTCAAAACCTTTTCGATAAAAAATACTTCAATCACCTGAGTAGATACAGGCTGCTAAACCTACCCGA
Organism: Reichenbachiella sp.; assembly: GCF_033344935.1. NCBI lineage: Bacteria > Pseudomonadati > Bacteroidota > Cytophagia > Cytophagales > Reichenbachiellaceae > Reichenbachiella > Reichenbachiella sp. Next base: position 1,900,337 of record NZ_JAWPMM010000001.1, read on the forward strand.
GCAGGGAAGAAATTTCGTCATATCTTTCAAAATTCCTTTTGCAATTAAGTAACATTAGTATTAATATTGCAATATTGTTGCAAATAAAAATTTTCAAATGAAAAAGATGAATGTATGGCTTTTAGCCATTTTAGTAGCACCGGTTTGGTTTTCTTGTGATGACGATGATGCTGTAGATACAACGGCGCCAACGATTACCTTAGAGGATCCTGTAAATGGAGAAGCTATTGCTGCCGGAACAACCATGGAGGTACATGGTGATTTGGAAGATGATGTGGATTTGGCTACCTATAGCATTACTATTCATGATAATTTCGATGGCCATGCGCACGGAAGAATGCAAAGTAAATTTAGTTTCAGTGAAAGCTATGAGACGGAAGGTACGAATGTTCATATGCATCAGGAAATTGAAATTCCGGCAACAGTAACCGCCGGCCCGTACCACTTTATTGTTCAAGCTATTGATGCAGCAGGCAACTCAACATCTTTTCAGGATGATTCTAATGTAGAAGTAGAAATCTGGATTACCAACGAGGAAATGGGACATATCACATTTACTGATGCCAATGACGTTGAAATCGAAGAGCTGGAAGGTGTAGTAGGACAGGCGCTTGAGGTTGACGGGTATGTACTCGACGAAAGTGGCACTTTGGCACATATTGATATTAGCGTAGGTCATCTGGACGAGGAAGAAGGAGATCATGACGGACACAATCACGGACGTGTACTTGAAGACGCCATCTATGACAAGGAGTTTGATGTTGAAGGTGAAGGTATGGTGCAATTTCGGAATCTACTAGCCAACGAGTCTATCGTGGTAAGTCAATCTGATCTGGATGAATTAGAAGAAGGAGAGCATCTTCATTTAATTGTAAGAGTTGAAGATGCTGATGGCAATATTAGTCGCGGTACTATTGAAATACATTTTGATTGATTGGAATATATAATACAGTTCAGTTAAAGTTAAGAAGGGCCATTGGTCCTTTTTTTATGGCTAGATTATTCCGTAATCTCGATGGGATTCCCCTCAGGGTCGGCTATTACACTTTCATAATAGCCGTCACCTGTGGTTCTGGGCTCGCCTAAAATAGAGAAGCCATCCGCTCTAAATTGATTGGTGAGTTCGTCTACCCGTTGTTTAGTACCCACTGAAAAGGCCAGGTGTGCCAAGCCATTGTGCTTTTTGTCACTTTCTTGTTGTGGCAGGTAATCGGGGTTGTGCATCAATTCGATTCGAGTTTTTCTATGATCAAATCGAAGAAAATATGAACTGAAATTTTTCGCTGGATTCTCATATCGATTTCCTTTTTCAGCCTGAAAGTACTTGGAGTAAAACGCACTCATACCTTCGAGATCATTCACCCAAATGGCGGCATGCTCTATTTTAATTTTTGGTTGCCGTGGACCATTGTGTTTCAATTTTAGAACCAGCAATGCCATCTGAAGAGTAAAAACGATAGTATTGGTAATGATGATGGGCAAATCAAAAATTAGGATACCATAGGTGAGCCAGGTACTAGACGAACAAACAAAAATGATCAATGTCCACAAGGACAAATCTTCGACCGATCGAGTCTTGAGTGATTGCCAAACCTGCGGAACAAAACTGGAGATCGTCAGTGCCACGGCCAAGTAGCCAAATAGAGGTGCGTATGAATTCATAGAAAATGTTAATAGTCCAGCAAAACTGATGAAGAAATGGTGAACGGCTCAATTTTGCCAATATATTATTAATTAATCTTCATCTTCTACGTGAATTCCCTATTTTCGATTCTATGGATCGAAGAAGTTTTGTAAAGAAATCGGCTGTGGCCTCTGCGGCCACTATGCTTACCCTCAATGCCGCCCATGCAAAGGCAGTTGAAAATCAATCGCTGATCAAACCCAAAGCACTAAAAAAAGGAGATACGATTGGATTGATCACTCCAGCCAGCGCAGTGACCAGACAGGCTTTCGAAAAGGCTGTGGAGAACTTGAAAGCCATGGGGTTTGTGGTGAAATACACGGACAATATGAGCGTGCGCAAAGGCTTTTTAGCAGGCACTGACCAGCAGCGACTCGATGATCTACATCAAATGTTTTCTGACCCCAATATCGATGGGATCGTTTGTGCCAGGGGAGGTTATGGGTCAGGACGGCTGTTGCCAAAGATCAATTATGATCTGATCAAGGCCAACCCGAAAGTTTTGGTCGGGTACAGCGACATCACAGCGCTGCTTTATGGCATCCATCAGAAAACGGGTTTGGTTTGTTTTCATGGACCGGTAGGCGCTTCTGAGTATTCGGAGTTTACGGATAAGGCCTTCGAGCAAGTACTAATGAAAGGCAAAGCACCCAAATTCGAAAGACCGAAGGAGTGGGAAGAAAATGAAGATCCTGCATTCCAATCTTTGCCCATTGTAGAAGGTACGGCTGAAGGTGGATTGGTGGGCGGTAATCTCAGTTTGATGTGCTCAATCATGGGTACGCCTTATGATATTGATTTTAAAGGCAAGATCGTTTTCATCGAAGAAATAGGGGAGTCGCCTTATCGCGTAGACCGTATGCTGACGCAGTTGCTCAATTCAGGTAAACTCAGCGAAGCCAAGGGAGTTGCTATGGGTGTATTTAGAGGCTGCGAAACCAAACCCGATGATCCAGACTTTGCATTGTCGACCAGCTTGGAGAACGTCTTGAAAGATCGATTCGGCCATATAAATATTCCGGTACTTTATGGTCTACCCATAGGTCATATCGATGACAATGCCACCTTACCCTTTGGCGTGCAAGCCGAGCTGGATGTAGAGAATGGAAGTTTGAAGCTGTTGGAGAAAGGGGTGGAGTGATTAGGTAAACACCTTTTCACTGGCTTTCACTGGCGCAAGTTTAGCGAAGCGTAACTTGTGACTAACAATGAATATCGAGTTTGTAACTCGGAAATATTGATAGCATAAGTGTTAAACACTCATGCTGGCGTAAGTTTAAATCAATTAATTTGTTAGATATGAAAAACCAATTGAATTACTACTTAATAGCCGTATTTTCCATTTTTGTTGGGAGCCAAATTACAGAAGGCGTTCTGCTGGTTCCCTATTGGCAATCGATGTCTTCCAGTGAATTTTATAGCTACTATCAAGAATTCGGACCAGCTATTAATCGATTCTACACGGTGCTGACCATTGTGGCTTTGTTGATTCCTATTGCATTAGCTATTTACTATTATAGCAATCGATCGGCGGGTTTCAAATATGCCCTGACTTCAACCGCGCTGGCCATTTTATTTGTCTCTTGTTTTTACATTTATTTCAAAGGGACTAATCAAGCTTTCTATCAATCTGCATTTAACGAAGTCGACCTGAAAAACGAATTACTAACATGGGCCAGCTGGCATTGGGGGAGAGTGGTTTTAGAATGCCTGTCTTTGTGTTTTTTAATATTAGCTGTTTCGAAAAAGAATTAACTACTGGCAGCAAGTTTAGCGAAGCGTAACTTGTGACTAATAATGAGTCAAGATATGCGTATTGTAGAATGAAGAAATCTAAATGGATTCAGTAACACAAATAGTATTGGGTGCCGCGGTAGGTGAAGCCGTATTAGGAAAGAAGGTAGGCAATAAAGCGATGCTTTATGGCGCCATTGCCGGAACCATTCCAGACTTAGATGTGATGGCTTCACATGTCACAGATACAGTGACAGCTTTAGCTGTACATCGCGGGTTTACGCATTCCATTGTTTTTTCTGTGCTATTTGCTCCTGTTTTTGGGTGGCTAGTTTCTCGATACGAAAGTCTGAGGAATTTCAAAAGTTGGTCCTGGTTGTTCTTCTGGGCATTCATTACACATCCCATATTAGATGCGCATACTACATGGGGTACGCAGTTGTTTTGGCCCTTTGATTTGCGACTGGCTTTCAAGACCATCTTTGTGATCGATCCATTATACACATTGCCCTTCTTGGTGTTTTTGATTTTGACGATGCTGCAAAAACGATCGGCCATCAAACGTCAGTTTTACAATCGTCTGGGTTTGTATGTGAGCACGGGCTATTTGCTACTCACCTTTTTACTGAAGTGGATGGCTTACGCGCAATTTGAATCCGCCTTAAAAGCACAAGACATAAGCTATTCACAACTAGATACTCGTCCTTCACCTTTGAACACCATCCTTTGGAGCGCCAATGTGGAAACTGAAGTCGCTTATCTGTTAGGAAACTATTCATTGTTTGATTCTCAACCGATCACCTTTGAATCTTATCCAAAGAATCATCAGCTCTTGGGAGCATTAATTGATCAGGAACCGGTACAGCGAATGATCGCTATTTCAGAAGGGTGGTACACCATCAGCCAAAAGGAGGGAAAGTTGTACTTCAACGATCTGCGATTTGGCCTTTTGAGCCTAGAACCTAAGGCACAGGATTTTGTGTTTAGTTACCAGATCGAAACAAATTCATCCGGTCAAGTCACATTTACAGAAGTACCTAAAACCAAAAGGGATGGCAAGAAGCTACTGGCAGATTTATGGCAGCGGGTGAAGGGAAATTAATTGGTTGCAATCTTTGTTTTTGCCGAGGCTCGAAACATCTCGTCATTGCGAACGGAGCGCAGCGAAGTGCGGCAATCCCTTGCGGATACTTGCTGCTGTCTTATTATTCAGAAAATAAACTGACTCAAAACGAGATACTTTAGAGGGTACTAGATTATTCGTCATACGTTCACAAGCCAGGTGGACTCTTCATTTTTGGCATAGCCCAAAAACGAAGCAAAAAACCCTAGGCTGTGAATAAATTCCTAAATTTCGGCTTTTTACTGCACTTAAATCCAAACTCGCTATGCTCAAACAGTGGATTTAAATTCGATTTTCACAAAGCCGAATTTCTTAACGGAATTAATTCAAGGCCAGATCAATACCCTATTTTTTTGATTTCTGTCCGTTTTATCTTTCAAAAAGTGTTAAGAAACTAATACAAAAGCCTTTTGATAATAGCAACTCACCTGCTTTACTCCGTCACAATCTCATTCCCTCTATAGACATGATTTTTGTCTTTGAATAAAAGGCCATCGGCATCCTTGGGACCGAAAGTCGCCAAATCAACACCTTCCAATACTTGGCCATCGAAGTATGCATTGTTTTTGTCTTTGGTGTATGCTTGGTATTCGTACACATGGAAAGTCTCCATATCGACGCCTTCCATGGGTTTCCCTAAATAATAGATGTGGTTTTTGTCAGCTCCATAGTAGGTGTCCTTCCAAAATTTGAAACTGCTTCTGTCTGCCATAGGCATCAGCTGGTTATTATGATATACTTTATCATCCACTAGCAAGTAATCATGCTCCATGACTGAAATAGATTCAAGATTCTTCACAGGTATTTTTAAGAGAGCTTCTTCCATATCCTCGAGCCAGTTGCTATACGAGTAGAGGTAGTCCTTGTCCGCGATATAGTGGTTGTCTATGACCTGAATACTAGCAACATCAATAGAAGAGGGGATGATTTCATCTTGCCTGTGAAGGTAGACGGTGTTTTTGTCTTTGCTGCTTACATCATTGAGTATTTCAAAGGTTGCGTAGTCTACATCTACAGCTTTGTAATTATAAAAGTACAGTTTGTCATCCTTGCTCCAGTCATAATCCATGAATTCGAAGGTGTCAGGATTAGCGCCTTCAATCTTTAGCATGGTTTCTTTAGGCATAGGTTTTTCGGACATCCTTCCGTGAGCAAATTCTTGTGCTACATAGACATGTGATTTGTCATAGCCTATGTAGTCGACGACACGAAATGTAGCATGATCGACCTCAGCCGTAATGTCTTCGGCTTTGTAATACACTCTGTCTTTGTCTTTGGCATATTCTAAGCCAAGCACTTCAAAAGAGGCTACATCTGCATTCATCTTAGTATTGCCCAGTTCGAACCAATTGCCCATCCGACTGTATTGGATATCGCTTTTGTCGCGGTTGTAATAATAGTTATCCGAAAGGGCTTCGTCGACCGGTCCGGAGAAGGGTCTGCAAGCTGTAAATAAGAGAAATCCCGCCAATACTACGGTGACAATTACGACGATACTAAATGTTGACATATAGGTTGATGTTGTGATGATGGAGTTCTGTTGGTTTCGTGTTTTCAAATGTATAGAAAGGTTCGATTCAAGTAATGGTCCCATTCGATTTTTTCAGTAGTTGAGATATTAATCCTTCTATTCCTAAAGAATTGATTTATAGTCGTCAGTGGGGGTGTTGTAATTTTTCGCCCATTGCTCTCGAGTGAGTTTCCAAAGCTCTTGCTCAGTGAATTTTGGATCCACGTATTTTGCCTTGGTGATTTTGATGAATTCGCAACCTGTTTTTTCTTTGATTCTTCTGGATGCCACATTACCCACGGCATTAGCAAATATCAATTCTTCAAAGCCAAGGGAATCGAAGGCATAACTCAATATGGGAGGCATGGCTTCTGTCATGATACCTTTGCTCCAATGTTTTTTGGCCAACCAAAATCCTCTGTGCTCTGGCTTACCTTCTTTCCACAGATCAATACATCCAATAAGTTCTTGAGGTTCATCTTTAAGGAAAATACCCCACACCCATCTGCCTTGACCTTGATTTGGAATGATTACATTTTTGATAAAATCATGCACACCATGCTCCGGATAAGGCCAGGGAACAAGGCTTGACAAATACCTGATTACCTCATAGTCCACGAAGTGTTTTTTATACGCATCGGCGTCGGATAATTCAACCGCTCTTAATATCAGTCGTTCAGTTTCAAATGACGGTATCTTACTTTTATCCTTCATAATTAATTACAACCAGGACTATATCTGCTGACAAAAATCACAAGTTACGCTGCGCTAAACTTGCGTCAGTAGGGGAACGCCTTATCAAGAGAAATTGGATTAAAAAAAGGCCAATACACTTGTTTTTACCATAGATATCGACCATGTATGAGGCGTATGCTCTCACTTTGTGGACAGCTCTAAAATAGTGAATTCAGCCGGTGCTTCCAAAGTATCCAAGTGGCAGTGCGCATAGAAGGTCAAAACTCCTGCGAAATGAGCTTGGTAGAAAGCAGAGAAGTTTCTTCAGCGGCTGATTCACGGTCGAGTCCCGATGCAGTTTGTAGAAAGCACGCAAGCATATGCCTCATACATAATGTTATGGCTATTTTTTCTCAAACTCTTTGATCCAAAGCTCATACAGACCTTTATTGAGCGAGTCTGCTGTTAATTGCGATTTCCAAAAGGTGAGCAAAGTGTCCTTATTTAGGATTGCTCTATCAAACTTGTATTCCAGTTCTCTAATTCGGAAAGATTCGTTGATAAATGAATTCATTTTTTTCCTATAAATCGAATCGTTCAAGTCCTTTGCAAAGTATCCTTCGTTCAGGAGCTGTTCAATTGTTACGCCGTTCGTGATCAGTTTATTCAATTGAATTGTATCGAATTCACTGATCAAGGCAATAGACTGTTCACCTTGAATGTCAATCTTATATCTTATGTTAGTTATTAGCGAATCTTCACGAATTTCGTACTTCGCATAGGGCAGTAATTCCCAATCGATATTGAAGCGTTCAATAGTGTCCTCATGAAAATAGAATTCCGTATAAATGTCATGTACACCATCTGTAAGGCTTTGCCAATGTCCCGCAAGGTCAATTTCTTCGGAAGAGTTCTCTTGACATGAAATTAAGAGGACAGAAAGTAGAAGTGAGTAAATGAGTTTCATAGATCGACTTCAATTAGCCATAACGACCCTGTATGGATCTGTGGTCATAAAGATAGGGTGCGCTGGTCAAAGATCATATGTCAAAAGCTCAAAACCTACATTTTGCCGCGGCAAAATGAACTGGACAAGTCATCGGATTAGCCCGCCTTCAGGTAAGAAACAACGAGCGCCAACGACTTTGTCCGCGTAGCAAGTCACTAATACCATCGTAGCTGTTCTCGGTGACATATGATCGTCGATGATGGCAGGGGAGGTTCTATCATCTGATATGACCATGATCTCATACAATTTGTTAGCCATATTTTTTTAGGTTTTTGAATAGAATGAAGGCTCCAATTATTATACCTGTTAACCAGAAAAATGGCGCAATTGTTAAATCGTAATTCAAATTATTATAACCCTGATTAAGGTTGTTGATATATTCAATACCCATTAATCCGTCAATAAAAGGTAGTGAAGTCCAAATAATTTGATAGGATAAATAAAAAGCTATTGATGTTAAGAATGCTCTACGAGTTTCCGATTTATCAGAAAAATTGGTTTTTGATAACCTGTTAAGTGTGTAGTTAAATATTACGACGGAGCAAATTAGTCCGATAATATTCGCACTTAGTGCACTAATGATATTGTTAATTGATGATTGAAAAAATACCCTTTCTAACAACTTTGTTATTAAGTCTCTTAATCCGAACCCAGGAAATGTCGGGCTAAAAAAGAAACCTACTCCAAGAATAGCAATTGTACGATAATTCATAAGTTATGGCTAACAACCGGATAACACACACTAGTGTGTGTTATCCACTATATGTTTTTGGTCTCTTAATTTTACTTAAAATCATCGTTCTAACCAAACGGAGCTTAATAAGCATTTTTTTAAACGTTTATTACACTTTCTCAGAATGGCTGCGGTTAGGCTAGCAGATTGATGGTCTGCAATAAAAAAAACAGGCATTGACAAGCTGCTGACCAGACCGATTACCAAAGTAGTGGATATGTAGGGAAATTACAAGAGCTCAGGCCGTAGAACTACTCAGCGGCTTTTTTCCATACAAAAAAGTCCTTCAAGTATTCTCGATAGACATATCCCCAAGGGATAACCACTAGATCGATCACGATGCCGGGTGCCATCGACCAAAACCAGGATTCGTAGTTGTCATCCAGCAGCCCGGTGCTTTTTGCAGGCAGGTAAGTACCAATGATCCAGGCGGATTTATACACCAGTTGGATCAAAAGCAGGGGGATAAACTTCAATGGGTGCCGAATCCCCAGTAGGCATAAAAAGGAGAAGGCGGCATAGAAACTGATCGTCACCCCAGACATGGGACTTGGTACGTTGGTAGGCGCAAATACTTCTGCCCAATGATCAGGCCCCAGGCCGACAAGAATAAGTAAAAAAAGTACACGTAAGACATGCTGTCTCCATAGAGGAGGCGTAAGATTGGTAGTCATAGTTTTGAGTTTATGATTAATAAAATTTTAAAAACTAAGACTCAGATGCAGAGAATCGCCAGAGGGTTGCATCAAGTGTATTTATTCTGTCTAAGGAAGCTATCTTTCTTCTTTGATCAGCTTCCAGACCGCCTTATTGTAATTTGCCTTGCTTATTCCTGTCAATTGTTCGAGGGCTGAATAATAATTGGCATTTCCTTTTTCGAAAGGGCCACAGTTGAGCATTTGCCATACGCCTTCGAATCCTTGTTCTTTTTCTATTTTTTGTATGACAAGCGCATTTACCACATAGTCCGCCATCAAGTGCGTGGCTCTACTTTCACCGAAGTTTACAGGCTCTTCTTTGATCTGCATCCAATTGGTCTTTTTATCACTGGCCACTTGCGCATAAAACCGATCGAAAATTTCTTCCCAGGTCAACCCCCAGCTACCACCGTATAAATAGGCGCATGCTTCGTCTACGGGCTTGTTTACTTTCCTTCTCGAGATTTTCAGACTCAATCGATCGTGCCACAGGTCATGCGCATCTAGGTTATCGAATGTTGCATTGTTATTGCCTAAGATGATCAGCTTCTTGTTTTCAAGAGACGAACTGAAGTTGGCCTGACGCACACCATTGTAATCCAGTCGATAGTTCACACCCATGAGTTTGAGCAAGGTGGTGAGATTTTCTGTACAGTAGAATTCTGTGATTTTGTTTTCAATTTTGAGTTTTTCGTCAAACTCGTGAGCGAGGCGGCCAAAGGCTTGCAGGTTGTCTTCATTGATGTGGTTTGCATAGTGAAAGATATTGTTGTTGATTTCGGCTGTCTTCCAGTTTCGTGTATTGTAAATGAGCGGAGAGGAGAATTTGAATGAATCTCCCGATCGATGAGCAATCAGTTCGTAAGATGCCCTGAGGTGACTTACTGTATCTTTTGTACCGATGTAGGAGAGCTGGATGAGGTATTGATTTTCATTTAACTCTACTACATTATTCAAATAGGGTTGGTAGAAGTGGTTGTCAGCAAAGGCCTGGCTCTTTTCTATGTCCTTGAATTCATCCAATAGGATATGAGTTTCTATTCTTTGGGATTCCAGCACCCAAGGGTTGTCTTCGTTGGGTTCGGCGCTTGCTGCCAAAAAACCATTCAGTGCATGCACAAGTTGCTGGCTGACAAGACTGTCTTGTGGTAATCGAATGTGTGGTTGGATTTGTATATCGCTAGTTTGCGCGAACGTAAAAAATACAGGAAAAATTAAAAGAATTGATAATTTGAGTTTCATGAGTTTGGTTTTTTTTTGAATTCAAAGAAAGCCAAACTCAGCACCAGGGCTTGTTAATATTTTCCTATCAATTGTTAATGAAAAGTTAAACCGCACCGCTCAAGATATATCACTCACAAGAGAAAGCCGTATGAAAAACCTGTAGTTGTGGAGTCTTATCACTGATCACCACTTGGTAGATGCGATTGTAAATACTTTCATCAAAGGGTTCAATTTTTTGATCGCAAAGAAGCCCAGCCAATACGCCTGTGGTATTGCTGTGACCCACGACTAAGGCATTTTCTTTTCGCTCCAGTAGCACTTGGGCGATGGTATTTAATTCGCCAGGGTTGTATAGCGTTAGGTCTTTGTTTTTGGATTCAGCAGTTGGATTGGCAGTGTCTTTGGTTCGGATGTAATCTGAGCTGTAGACTTTTTCCAATGCTACTTGGTCAAAGAAAACAGCGAGACTTTCGGCTCTCTCCTCGCCACAGGGGGTTAAAGTAGGGTCCGAGTTGGTTTTATCCGACACATCTTTTTCAGCATGCCTGACCAGGTAGATGGTGAATGGTTCTTCGCTTGTGGGCGTACAAGAAAGATGACAAATAATGAAAAGTAAGAAATAAAGAAGATGTTTCATGCCAGTGAGAATATGGTGTAAATATGGTCAACACATTTTGTAAATGTATGGATTTGAGTTTTTAATGAGAGTTGTGGCTTTGTAGAAAGAGAAAATTCATAGGGGTGAATTTGCCCCTTATTGACTTAAGTGTCCCTTCGATCTAGCTTTGTTTTTTTTAATAAACAGAGACATATGAACCGAAGTCTTGTAGGTAACTTTTTGATCCTAACTTTTCTTGTATTAACCCTGTCAGGTGGGGTCATGTATTTTAATGCATTTCAGAAGAATGTTGCAGCCATTCATACTTTGTTCGCCATGTTTTTTGTATTGAGTGTGACCTTTCATATTGTGAATAATAAGAGACCACTCAAGAACTATTTGACCGGCAAAAGATCTAAGCACCTGGCTAAATATCAGGGTTTAATTTTGACTGTGCTTTTGTCTTTGATTGTTTTCGCAGGCTATCAGAATGTGGCTGGAATTAATGCTTTGTATGATTGGGGCAATGAGTGGCGAAATAGACAAGTGGGTAAAGAAGAGAGTTCATTTGACTATCAATTGATTAAAGTAAATGAGTCAATAGCTTCCAGACCATTAGCAGTTGAAGTAAAAAAAGGAAGGGCCTTTAAATATCCATTGTTTGCCATTTGGTTGGAAGACTCAGCGGGTAACTATATAGAGACACTGTATATCTCCAGAGTAATTGCTTCTGGTGTTTTTGACTATGGAATCAAAGAAGGGGACGTTTGGAAACCTTCCGTGAAAAGACGTCCAGAAGCCTTGCCATTCTGGTCACATAAAAGAAACATTTTGGCTGAGGACGGATACTATGTTCCTCTGACGCCGGCGGCCGATTTAGATGGCGTCTCTGGAGCCACACCAACGAACAACTTTATCATTCAAACAAAAAGTGAAAGCCGCGTGAATCAATATAGAATTTTGATGGAAGTGAATCAATCTTATGATTGGAACGAGTTTTACAGTGAAGATAAATTTCCTGATGACGAAATATATTCAGGCAGTGGTCAGGTTGGTCAGCCCTCCATGATTTATTCTTCTGATCTTCTGGATAGTGATCGATCTGAACGGTATGAGTTGTTGCATCTTATAGGTCATGGACATCATTCTGGCCGAGATGGAAAGTTATACACTGATATGAGTCGAATAACCACGGCTAAGGAGATTGTAGATCTTGTGTTGGTGAAACTACGATAATCTAATCTAAAGCAATGCAACAGGGATAGACATATCATACGCTAACCCATAGTATTTAGAATTATTGTACTCAAACTCATCTTCAATAGTCCAGCCCAATTTGAGGTGAGCTTTGGTCGATATTAGATTGGCTTGATTGATGAAGGTGGCTGCCAATGGATAAGCTTTGATAAAGTCTTTGCGCATGGCTTCGAACAAATGATTGATGATTTGTTTCCCTCTGTGATTAGCATCTATACAGACTGGTCCGTACTGAAAACTATTTTCATTCGTGATTTCCCATTCTTTGAATTTCCAATTCAGAAACCTGGAAGTCATATATGGAAAGATGGGCCATTTCTCATAGTAAGGCCAGGAACCGCCAAATAGATAGGCTACAATTTGACCCTCAATCTCAGTGACAAAAGCCCACCCTAATCCTATAATTTCATCTAGTAATTCAGGTGTGAAGGGTGTGGTAACAAAGCCATTGGTAGCTTTCTGCTCTTCACTGAGTTCACTGATCAGGTTTTGAGCCTGCAGCGCCAATATACCTGGTATGTCGTTTGGGGTTGCCTTTCTTGATATCATCAATCTGTAGATATGAACTAATGGCTACCTTAACGAAGCACGGAGTGTGAAGTTGATTTAATACTCGTCAAAATTTTTGATAACAAAATCATGCTCGTTGCACACTGGTAGAAGCAACTTATTTAGGTAATACCTATGGAAGAAGCCGTTGAGTACCAGAATTCGTTTTCCAGGATATGTTTTTACAAAGTGAAGAATGTGCTTCGACATGGCCTCATTTCTCATTTTCCAAAATTCACCTGCTCGTTTATATCCATCCAAAAAACTGATGCTGTCTCCATTTTCCATTTGATAATGAATATCCGAAAATACAGGATACTGTTCCATGATCTTGGCCAGCGACTCATATTGTAATTGTTGCCTGGATTGAGCAATGCTGTCTGTGGCAGGATTGTTAAATGATGCTGCACCATAATAAGCCAGCGCATTTAAAGTGTCATTGACTCGTAGATAGCTTTCGTATTGAAGCTGATCTGCAGGGTTGAGCAGACCGGTTTGATATAAACTATCTAACAATGCTTTGGCCAAGCCGTCGGTGGGACGAGCGCCTATAGCTTTTCTATATTCATTTCTACCCGTAAAATCGTAGGGTCTAATGATGACTTCATTCAGGTTGGCATATTTTGAAGTGGCTTTATATTCATTGCTTTTCCAGCTGGTATTGAATTCAAATTGGTCCGTAAAAAAAGAGGAGTCTACTTCGTACAGAATGACGTCTGGCGAAATTCTTACCAAGATGTTGTACAAACTGTCTGCATTGAAGTTCTCGACTGGTTGGTGTACCGTACCTAAAAGAATGAGCTCTGTTTTTGGTTTAGTACAAGAGCCTATCAAAACAGTCACAATTCCTAAGAGGAATAATCTTTTGATATGGATGAATAATCCTCTCATTACATTAAAAATCCAAGTGCTAAGTACAAAATCAAGGTTACACCTCCAGCAGTCAATGCATACGGAAGTTGGGTATTGACATGATCCACATGGTCGCTTGCAGAAGCCATAGATGAAATGATCGTAGTATCCGATATTGGTGAGCAGTGATCTCCAAATACTCCGCCGCCAATAGCTGCCGCTATGGCCAGGTGTGGATCTACATTCATAGAGGTAGCCATCGGCACCGCTATAGAAATCATGATGGCAAATGTACCCCAGGAGGTACCAGTGCTAAAGGCGATAAAGCAACTTACTAAAAACACAATCGCCGGAACCAGATTGGGCGAAAGCCAGGCTTTCGAGACTTCTGCTACATAGAGTCCTGTTTTCAATTCTTTACAAAGACTTCCGAGTGCAAAGGCAAATACCATCAATATGGCGAGAGACACCATGCCGGACATGCCTTTGAGGGAAAGGCCTACCATTTCCTTAATGCCTAATAATCGCTGTGCTTTATAAAGGGCTATAGCGATGAGTACAGATGTGGCTACCGCGGTAAGTACAGAAGTAGAACCAGAACCTTGGCCCATGGCTTGCAGCGATAAATCAATGAAACTGCCTTCGGTTGATTCCAGACTTTCCCATCCGGTATAGACCAGCATAACCGGCATCATGACGATCATGGTGATGATAGGAAGAATCATATTGATACTTCGGTGTGCAATGTTTTCTTTGGCTTCTAGCATAGACACCTCGTCAGAAATCATAGGCGTTGATCCATCCGCGATGAGTTTGCCTTCATCCTGTGCGCGTTTTTCAGCTTTTTTCATAGGACCAAAATCCTTGCCCGTGTAGATGATGTAGCCAACAATTCCTAGTGCTAAGAATGGATAGAAGTTGTAAGGCAAGGCGCTCATCATCGTAGCAAAAGGACGATCAAATCCCTGCATCACCAAGAGTCCCATAATGTAAGCCCCCCAAGCATTAAATGGAAAGATAATACAAGACGGCGCAGAGCTTGAATCAGCGAGGTAGGCCAGTTTTTCTCTAGGTATTTTTAGATTGTCGAAGATGGGACGGTAAAGTGTGCCTACGGTTAGAATGGAAATGTTGGACTCTACAAAAATTACGATTCCAGTCAGAGACGCAAAAAGCTGCACCAAACGTCGGTTGTTTCGATTTTTCTGTTCTTGTTTTTCTAGAACGTTCTTAACTGATTCGATAAACCCGGCTACTCCACCAGACCGTTGGATAAGTGCAATGAGTGCCCCAATGAGGAGTGTGAATATGATCGTTCTAGTATTACCAGCATCTTCGAATACGGCCACAAAGGCGTTCAGTGTAGCAAACGATCCTGACAATGGGTTGCCGCCTTCGATAATTACCCAACCAATCCAGATACCAAGAGTAAGTGAAAGAAAAACCTGTTTGGTACGAAGGGCCAGACCTATAGCTACAAGAGGGGGGACTAATGACCAGAATCCATATTCGCTCATACTATTCTACTTCTCTCAGGCTGTTCAACATGTCCTCGCTATCCCATTTTACCGCTCCGGCGATTTTTCTTATCTGTTTTCCATTGGTATTGTAGATCATGGTAGTGGGCAAAGACTGAATGTTTAGGTCCTGAATTTTCCCGTTGAGTTTGGCAAAAGTCAAATTGAAGCCTTTTTTGTTTTCGAATTCCTTGATTTTGTTCATGTCTTGGTCAGAGACCAAAAAGAATACATAGTTTTCTTTAGTTAAGATTTCTGCTGCTGCTTGTATGTCTGGCATTTCTGCTATGCACGGTTTGCACCAGGTCGCCCAATAGTTGATGAAGACTCTTTTGCCTACCAGCTCTTCCAGATAGTAGTAGGTGCCATCTGTGGCTTGCATGAAATATTTGTCGTTTGGTGGAGGGTTGATTTCTGCGGTTTCATTTTCTACCTCTGTATTTTCATCATTGCTTTTGGGGGTGGAACAACCAAAAACCAAGAACATGAGCAGACAGGACAAATGGGCAATCTTCATAAGCTAGTAGTATTTATCAAATTCCAAACATACATATTTTTCATAGGTAATGTTTTCAAAATTGATTATATTATGTGAAACAAACATTAACCAAAATGAGAAGAGCTTTTCTATTACTAATATCGATTTTCGTAGTTTATTCTGTCAGTGCTCAAACCATGTGGAAGGCAGATCCTGCCCATTCTTCTATTCAGTTTGAGGTATCACACATGACCATATCTACGGTGACAGGAAAATTCACAGATTTTACTTGTGAGTTGGAAGCCAAGAAGAACTCATTTGATGGCGCTAAGATTGATGCAAAGGTGAAGGTAGAAAGCGTTTCAACTGAGAATCTTACTCGTGACAAACATTTGAAAGAAGATGATTTTTTCAATGCGAAACAATATCCTCAAATGACTTTTGTGAGTGAATCATTTAAGAAAAAGGATGGAGATCAATATGAGATCACCGGAATGCTCACGATTAGAGACGTAACTAAAAAAATCACATTCCCTGCTACTTATAGTGGCATGATCAATATGGGGAAGAAGACGGTTAGCGGCTTTAAAGCTAGTTTCACTATCAATCGATTTGATTATAAATTGAAGTGGGATGATACATTGGATACCGGTAGCCTGGTAGTTGGAGAAGAAGTGGATGTGAAATTGAATCTCGAACTCGTAAAGATTTGATGAGTCAACCAAATCAAGAGCAAGCACATGAGCCAGGATTTATGTAAATAATTGTTTAATGAGGTGCGTTTCGTGGCATTAAACTCTCACTTTGTGAGTAAATTAATTATTTGAATTGGTGGAGGTCTTCGAGAGAAGACCTCTTTTTTTGATACTATATTCACTAATCCTCCGCAGATATAAGTATTCTTTTTTTCTGTCGGTTTTTTCCATAATATTGGCGATTGTTAAAAATGCCGGCCTAGGTTGTTTTAGGTCGATTTGACAAACAACAACCAAATTATGAGTCAGACAGATCAGTTTAGTAATAGATGGGGAATTGTATTGGCCTCCTTAGGGATGGCCATTGGTGCCGGTAACCTTTGGCGATTTCCAAGATTGGCAGGACAGTACGGAGGTACATTTATTATTCTGTGGATTCTATTTCTTTTTATTTGGTCCATACCTCTGTTATTAGCAGAGTTCTCGATCGGTAAGAAATTCAAGAAAGGAGTTATTGGCTCTTATGCTCAACTGGCGGGAGAGAAGTACACTTGGATGGGGTTCTTCGTCACGATTTGTACACTTGGGATTGCATTCTATTATTCGATCGTTACGGCTTGGGCATTGCGCTATCTTGGTTTCTCTTTGGGGAACTTGGTTGATACGCAGCCATTGTCTGAAAAATTGGTCGAGAACCCCGAATACCTCAATCAGTTTTGGAATTCCATTTCTAATGGCAATTGGATCACCATTGGACTTTATATTTTGAACGTCTTATTAGGTGTTTTTGTCTTGTCCAAAGGGATACAGAAAGGCTTAGAAAAGGCTAACAAAATTCTAATTCCCAGTTTGTTTTTCTTGCTCCTCATCATTGCTGCCATTGCGCTCAATATGGAGAATGGTGTTTTAGGATTGGAATACATGTTCTCTATCAATTGGGATGATTTTGGAAATTCAAGAATTTGGATCGAAGCGCTGACTCAATCGGCTTGGTCTACAGGTGCCGGCTGGGGACTGATGATGACACTTTCTTCTTATTCGAGAAAAAATGAGGAGGTTACCCTTAATACGTTTATTAGTGCTTTTGGAAATAACACGGCTTCGTTAGTGGCTGGTATGGCGATCCTTCCGGCAGTATTTGCGCTGGCTCCATCATATGAGGGTGCGGTGTCATACCTGCAATCTGGAAATCAAGCCTTGACTTTTACCATTATACCCAAATTGTTTTCAACTTTTCCAGGCGGTGGATTATTGTCAATCGTCTTTTTTACGGCTTTGTTTCTGGCAGCATTTAGTTCGTTGTTGCCCATGATTGAGCTTTTTACAAGAAATCTAAACGACTTAGGTTTCAGTCGAAAGAGTGCGATGACCAGAGTAGTGATATTCTTTATCATATTTGGTTTCCCTTCTGCCTATTCTTTGGATTTCTTTACCAACCAGGATTGGGTTTGGGGGGTAGGTTTGATTGTAACAGGTCTGTTTATTTTGTTCGCCGTAGTTAAATCTGGAGCTAAGAAATTCAAAGAAGAACTGGTAGATGAAGATTCTGATTTCAAAGTTTCAACCAAATACTTTGTGATCTGCATGAGTGGAAATATAGTCTTGGCGCTGTTCTTAATTTACTGGTGGTTGTCGCAAGGTTACAGTGAGTATCCATGGTTCGATGCCAATGGCCATTGGAATTTCTTTGATGTCTACAGTAACGCATCTATTCTTACACAATGGGGAGCTGTGATGTTGATTGGATTCTTGATGAATAAATTTTTGTACAACAAATTCGCAACTAAAAAATGAGTACTTCAGCAATAATCGGTATGATTTTAATTCTTGGAACTGTGGTCGGAGGGTTTGTTTACTTTCTGTCATTGGCCATGCGAAATGAATCAAAAAAGAAAGGCTAGATACTTTTCCACATTTTTTGGGATTTAAGAGGTGAATGAAGAATTTCGAGCTTTCAATTTTTCAACATCAACAAAGAATTTCATGGAGAAGATAGATTCACTCAATCAGGTTGCCGAGTTTCATAAGACATTCAAACACCCTATCGTAGATGCTCCGGCTATCCCAGATGCTAAAAGGTGTGCCTTGAGAGTAGAGTTGATTTCTGAAGAATTGAAAGAACTACAAGAGGCGATTGATAACAATGACTTGGTGGAAGTGGCTGACGCACTTTGTGATATTCAATACGTACTGTCGGGCGCGGTTTTGGAATTTGGCCTAGGAGATAAATTCGTAGAACTATTCAACGAAGTACAGCGCTCGAATATGAGCAAGGCTTGCAAAACCATGGAAGAAGCCGAAGCAACTGTCAAGCATTACAAAGAAAACAAAGACACGGACAGCTACATCAAAGAGGCAGATGGACTATTCTTGGTTTATCGTAAGGAAGACGATAAGACATTGAAATCTGTGGAATATTCTCCCGCTGATTTGAAAGGAATTTTGGGAAAGTAATTCAGAAATTCGTCATTCTCTGATGCGACGGAGGAGCATTCAGGGAATCTGCTTATGATAAGTGCTGCAATATTCGAATGTCCTGCGTACCGATAAAGATTACCCGGACATCGCCGGGTAATGACGCGCGTGTTTAACGATTCATCACCATCTCATACACCTCAAACACCTGATTAGTCACATGTTCCCATTCATAGGTTTTCGCTTCTTTGATTCCCCAAGCCGACATCTCTTTTCTGATATCTTCATTGAGGTAGAGCTTTTCGATTTTGTCAGTGAGCGTTTCTAAATCTCGAGGGGTTGGAAAATACTCGTCCCAGGGCGATTTGATCACGTTGAGATAGCCTTCGTTTCCGAATCCGGCTACCGGTGTGCCGCACGCCATAGCTTCCAAGAGCACGATACCAAAGCTTTCACCATAGATGGCAGTTGCGAGTAGTACATCAGCGGTGCGTATCAAATTGGCCTTGATTTCTTCGTCTATGAAGCCTAAGAAAACCACATCTTCCAATTTGTTGTCAGCAACAAAGTCCAGCGCTTCTTGCTTTTGTTCACCATCACCAGCGATCAATAAACGAATATCTGGGTATTTCGCTTTTAGTGCTTTGAAGGCTTTCAGTGTATAGAATAGCCCTTTTCGTTCTTCAAATCGCCCAAGAAATAGGAGGTTGAACTTACCATCCTTGTATTCCTCGATAGGTTCAAAGGAAGTATTGAATTGCTCTGGATTGATGCCATTCGGAATTATGGTCGGGTCTTTCGCTAGAAAAGACTTGACATATCTGGCTTGAGATTCAGAAACAGAAATCATATGATCGGCGACCTTCCAAACTAAGCTTGCCGCCAACGGCATCAGTATAGGCCCTACGAATTTCTGCATCAGGAAATTATCGGCTGGCGTATCATGAAAAGTCCCAATGTGTTTGGCTTTGGAATAGTATCTCACCTGGTACGTCATGAATGGCGTCCATCCGTTGTGAAAATGCAACAAATCAAATTGCTCTTCCTTAAGATACTTTTTTAATTCATTGACTTCCTCGCCTTTGGCCACGTTGATGTCGATCTCGGTTCCACCCCATAGTGTGGTGCTTCTACCTTTTCCAATCAATTTGACATTTGGATCATTAATCTGATCAGCATTTACATTAGGCGCGATGATTTTTACCTCGTGCCCCATTTTCCTTAGATAGATGGCCAAATTTTCAATATGGGCTTTTACACCTCCAGGTCTGGACCAATCATACGGACATACTTGTGCGATCTTCATAAAGGAATGGGTACTTAGTTTGGACGCAAAAAAACAATATTTTGAAGAGTACCCAATAGGAGTTACAATATTTTCACATAATCTCACCATAAGACTACTCAGAGTCACTTGAAAAGGACTCTGAGTTTTGAGTAAGAATCAGAGTTCTCTAGCGAGTGACTCTGATTGGAGAAACGAATTAGTTCGATTGAACTGGAACTGAATTGCGCTTTTCAGCTAATTTTGCTGCTTTCCAATTTTTGGTATTCAATTGGTTGAACTAAGCTTTTTGCAAATCGTAATTTGAAGCTATTTCAAAAGTCAAACCTGATGTCAGGCTGAGCGGTACGCCGTCCGGGCCCTCGAAGCCTAGATGCTAGTAGCAGACAGACATTTCGACGTAGCTCAATGTGACAAGTATTGGTGAGTATTGACTTTTGAATGACCTTCATGACAATAAATAAACAAATGACCGGACAGGTATTAGTAGATTCAAATGCATTCAAAGTACGATTTGAAGCATTAGCGGCTAAAGCACAGAAAAGTATTTATATACAAGCCATGTCTTTTGAGGGGGATTCTGTGGGGGAGTGGCTCGTAGATACCTTGATTGCTTCTCCAGCCAAAGACATTCAGCTCTGTCTGGATTCCTATTCAAAATTTGTGATCAATGATCGCTTCATTTATAGTCTGGGTTATTTCAAAGATGAGGCGTTCCGTGCTGAAGTAAAAAATACTGCAGCTGTTATCAAGAAAGCCAAAGCCAATGGTATCAAAGTCAAATACACCAATCCGCTTGGTTTTTTGTTTCTCAAATACCCACACCGAAATCACAAAAAGATGGTGGTTATCGACGAGGAGGTCTCTTTCATTGGTGGCCTCAACTTCTGTGAGCACAATTTTGAGTGGCACGATATGATGGTGGAAATGAATAGCGCTGATATGGCGAGGTCATTATCTAACGACTTTCACCGATCTGTTGCGGAGAATGACCAATCAATCGTCAACGACTTGGGTGATACGAAAATGTACTATCTCGATGGCTATCGAAGTAAAGAGATTTACAAAGAGGTTTTCAATAACATTGACCAGGCCAAAGAATCGATTCAAATCTTTTCACCATATGTCTCTGATCCTTTATTGACCTATACTCGAAACCATAAGGCTGACGGGGTGAGGCTTGATATTGTTTCTCCGGGTATCAATAATAAAAACATATTCAAGGCGATCCTTACCAATGAATTGATGAAAGGGTACTTTAATTTTTACGAGTATCAGGGTAGAATGTCACACCTCAAAGCCATATTGATAGATGGGAAGAGACTTGTCTGCGGGAGCAGCAATTTTGATTTCATCAGCTATTATTTTGAGGAGGAAGTGGTTATGATTACGGAAAATCAAGAAATAGTACAAAGTTTTATTGATAATATCTCAAAACCTGATATTGAGAATAGCATATTGAAAAAAAGTTTGGGGGGTAAACGAAATATCGTTGTCCCATTAGTGTTCGCTGGAATCAGCAGGCTTTGCCATGTAGTGGCATCCATAATTAGTTTGAAATATCTATTTAGAAAGTCTGACGTATAAGGAAGGCTGGAATTAGTAGAAAATTAGTCTAATTTTGCAGCCGCAAAAACTCAGCGAGTGTTTGACCTAAATTGACAACGAGATACGCAGTAAATGTTACGTAGCATAAAAAACCACTTCAGCAATCACAACGCCGAAGTTCATTCTACCATTAAGCTTATTGATATTGAGGAGCGATTCGACTTGGCATTCAGCCGATTCTTTGGATTGTATTTTGCCAAATTGGGCAAATTTTTCAATATGACACCTACACAGGTTTCTATCATAAGTTTGATCGTGGGAGTAGCTGGTGGATACATGTTGTTCTACCAAGACAGCTGGGTGATTACGGTTTGGGCTTCTGTACTTATCACACTTGCTGGGGTGTTAGACAGTGCTGATGGACAATTAGCCAGAATGACTGGGCAGTCTACTGAGCTTGGTCGATTCATAGATGGATTCATTGACAGTGCCATATTTATCGCTTGTTACTTGGCAGCTTGTGCTTATTACGTGCAAGGAGAAATGGGTTGGACTATTTTCTTGTTAGCCATTCCAGCTGGTGTTGTCTCTCATATTTTTACCTCTCAGATATACGATTTCTACAAAAGTGAATTCTTGTATTATGTTGCTGGTTCTGAGAGTTCTAAGGTTAAAAAAATTGTAGAACTACCACAAGCATCTGATGAAGTAGGTTTTTGGAATAAGTTTTTCAGAGGATTAGAAATTGACTATACCAAAAGACAATGGATGTTGGTGACTCGTACCGAAGAGATGCGAGATGTATATGAGCACTTTGCTTTCAATGACAGCACGAGAGAAAAGTTTATTGAAAAATACAGGAATACTTTCAATCCTATCATGTTTTGGTGGGCGTTAGTGGGAGGTACCAATACGCATAGAACACTAATTATGCTTTTTAGCATTATGGGACGTTTCGATTTGTATCTTATTGTATGTCTGATCAAGCTGATACCTATTGCTATCGTGATGCTCGCTCAAAAATTCATGGATGAAGATTTCGTGAAACAATTGAAGTTTCAATTGGCCACTCAGGAATCTGCCTAATTTCATTACAGATTGGGTAATAAATCGTTGATAATTTGCTAACATTGCGCATTCCTATCAACTGATTACAATCACTCTATGGTCTGTGTAATTCTCGCCGCTGGCAAAAACTTACGTTTAAACTTAGGACAGCCAAAATCTGCTTTGACAGTTGGAGGACAAAGTTTAATGGAGCGGCATATTGACCAATTTCAAAAAATTGGAGTAACGGACTTTGCAGTAATCACTGGATTTCATAAAGATGCACTAGAGGAAATCTGCGAGGATATTCGTCAAAAGTATGATGCAAACATCACCACCATTTACAATGAGAAATTTGAATTGGAAAATGGCTATTCATTGTATGCTGCAAAGGATTGGGTTCATGAAATAGGTGACGAGGAATTTTTCTTTACCATGGCGGATCACTATTATGAAGAAGCCTTTCTGGATGATCTGAAGACTAAATTGATCTTTGATAAAGGGGCTTATCTGAAATTAGCCGTTGATATTCCTGGAGCGCACAATGAACACATCGATTTGGATGACGTAACCAAGGTAGATGCTGATGATTATATCAATAGAATTGGGAAAGAGATTGAAGGATATAATTATTACGATACGGGTTTGTTCTATGTGAAGAAGAATGTTTTTGATGTATTAGACCATATCGCTACGAATCAAAAATTGTCTATTTCGAATCTTGTTACACACCTTTCTGCAGAGAAGAAAGCCAGAGTAATTGAAGTAGTAGGATATTATTGGAATGACATCGATACCCCCGAAGATTTTAAGAGTTCGCAGGAGCATCTGGCTCAAAGAGCCGCCAAATAATCAAAATTCAAGGGTAAGTTGAAGGCCTTGATCATCTTTCTCTTCTGTATTCAGGTTGGATAACCCTACACCAAGGAGTCGAATTGGTTTTTCTGTCAGTTTTTGCTCACTCATAATTTCCTTCCATAGCGGTTCATATTCTTGACTTTTAGACAGCCAAACTTGTGCTGTTTTACTTCTTGTTACCTGCTCGAAGTCAGCGTATTTTATTTTGATATTTACTGTCTTTCCTTTTATTCGGTTGTTTGACAAGCGTTTTTCTAACGATTCAGATAAAGCTTGCAATTCAAGGATAACATCTTGAGTTTCCGTAAGGTCTACGTCGTAAGTGTTTTCAATGCTTACTGATTTTCTGATGCGATTGGGGTTGACTTCTCGGTCATCTATCGCGCGACATATATTATAGTAATAAGCGCCGCTCTTGCCGAAATTTTTGGTTAGAAACCCAATGGATTTGTTCTTCAAGTCCAATCCGGTATGGATACCCATTCTTTTCATTTTCTCTGCCGTCACCTTTCCTACACCAAAAAAGTCTTTGACTTTTAATGTTTCTATAAAAGCAGTGGCTTCATCTGGTTTGATTAATTTGAACCCATTGGGTTTGTTGATGTCGGAGGCGGTTTTAGCTAGGAACTTATTGATAGATATACCTGCCGAGCAAGTCAATCCTGTGGTGTCGAATATTTTCTTTCGTATTTCTTCAGCAATCAAAGTAGCAGAGGGAAGGCCAATTTTATTGTTGGTGACATCCAGATAGGCCTCATCAAGGGAGAGAGGCTCAACGAGATCTGTATATTCAAAGAATATATCTCTAATGATTTGCGATACCTCCTTGTATACTTCAAATCTGGGTTTTACAAAAATGATATCCGGGCACCTTCGATAAGCAGTGACGGACGGCATGGCAGACCTTACTCCAAATTTACGAGCTTCATAGGAAGCCGCAGCTACTACTCCACGAGAACGACTACCACCGACAGCTACCGGTTTTCCCTTTAGTTCCGGGTGGTCTCGTTGCTCCACGGATGCATAAAATGCATCCATATCTATGTGTATGATTTTTCGTATGGGTAAATTGTCAGACAATCTTTGATTTGGCTTTATATTATCATTTATTAATGTGAAATTTGCTTAGCTGAGCATCTACTGATATACGAAGTAAACTATTTGATGAACAAGTCTAAGAAGATATTTTTTGTGGCAGTGTTTTTGTTTTTGCTCGTACTGCTATGGGTTGTGATTGATTTTGCAAAACACACTAAATTTCGTGGCTCCACAAATATGATTAATATTATTCAGGTACTTTGATTATTAAATCCCCCTTATTTAGACTTCAAAAATGAAAAAACTCGATAAGCTTATTCTCAAATCTTTTATCGGGCCATTTGTCATTACCTTTTTGGTGGCAGTGTTCATTTTGTTGCTAGTCTACATGATGAAGTATTTCGATGACTTCATTGGTAAGAACATTGGTTTTGCCACTCTGGGGGAATTAATGGGATATTTCAGTATCAACCAAATGCCTATGGCGTTGCCACTAGCTGTATTGATTTCGTCCTTGATGACCTATGGGAAGCTGGGAGAGCATTTCGAGTTAACCGCCATCAAAGGATCAGGTATTTCTCTCCTTAGAATCATTTTGCCGGCGTTTGTATTTTGTTTGATGCTGGCATTGGGCGCATTCTTTTTAAGTGATCGAGTGGTGCCTACTGCCAACTTGCGAGCATTTAGTTTGTTGTATGATATTAAGCAAACGAAACCTGCATTAGATCTTAGAGAGGGGCAATTTTATAACGGTATTCCAAAGTATAGTATCAAGATTGAAAAGAAATACCCAGACGGAATTTCCATCAAGGGTATTGTCATCTATGATCATACGGCAGGATCGGGTAATAAAACGGTAATACTTGCTGATTCTTGTAGAATGTATTCCTTTATGGGGGATAGATATCTCAAGATGGATTTGTTCAATGGTAATTATTACGTAGAAGAAGAAAAGGCCTCGGGGCGGAAAGGTAAGGATCAAATTACTCAATTTGTAAGGACCAAATTCGTCAATATGGATTTGGTTTTCAGTCTGGCATCATTTGATCTGAATGATACGGATGATAATCTTTTTGCCGATAATAGGTACATGAAAGGCATTAAAGAATTAACAGAGAGTATTGATTCTATGAACCACTCTATGTTGGACTCAAAGCATAAAGTGTATGGAAGTGTAGCTGGTTCTTATAAGTTGCACATGGCAGGGTATATCTCTCCGCCAGAAGAATTAACAAGAGAGAAGGAAATGCTTGACTCTTTAAAGGAGTTGAGAGTGGCTTTGAGAGATTCGCTACGGCAAATTGCTAAACTAAATGCAAGAGACTCTTTAGAAACTGAAGCTGATTCGATTCCGAAAAAGAAACTAGCTTCAAAATCTTTTAGGAAAGACCGGACAAAAAGTACCAGAGGCGTGGTCACTGCAAAGACAAAAAACTTTCAAGTCAAGAAAAAAATAGAGAAAAAGGCTCGTTTGGATACTTTATTTATTAATAGCGATTCTTTAATTGCCCTGATCAAACTCAAAATGGATAGCGTCTATGAAAAACAAGGAGTAAAAGATCAGGTGCTGTCGAGGGCTGTAGGGAATGCTAGAAACATTAAGTCCACTTTGAATAGTAGTGTGCTAAAGATGCGAGGCTTGAAAACTTCTCTAGATTCGCATGTAGTGGAGAAATATAAAAAATACGCCCAGGCTTTTTCATGTATCGTGATGTTTCTGATTGGCGCACCATTGGGCGCAATCATAAAGCGAGGAGGTTTAGGGTTTCCTGTGATCATCTCTATATTCTTTTTTATTATCTTCTATGTGCTCACTAGTGTAGGAGATAAGTGGGCGAAAAGCGGGGTGGTAGATGGCTTGTATGCTGCCTGGATGGCCAATGTTGTACTGTTTCCAATTGGTGTTTTCTTCCTGAAGCAGGCGCGTAAGGATGCTAAGATATTTGATGCTGACTTCTACAGCGTTTGGATTGACCGCGCGAAAAGCTGGTGGGAGTCTAGAAAGAATAAAAAGCAAACCGTATAAGGCTTTGTTTTAATGATTTGAATTCCTAATTTTGCATTTCGAAAAAATACAATTAATTAAACTTTTTACTAAGCATGTATTTAACAACAGATAAGAAACAAGAATTGTTTGAAAATCATGGTCGGTTGAAGTCTAAGAAGGATACAGGTTCTGCGGAATCACAAATCGCTCTCTTTACTCACCGAATCAATCACTTGACAGATCACTTGAAGTCACACAAAAAAGATCACTCTACTAGATTAGGTCTTTTGAAATTGGTAGGTAAGAGAAGAAGCCTTCTCGATTACCTTTACAAGAAAGATATCGAAAGATATAGAGCGGTAATCGCTGAATTAGGATTAAGAAAATAAAAATATGCGCAAAAGGAAGTCTCTCACAGACTTCCTTTTTTGTTCTTTCTCACTCGTTAATAACAAATTTTGACATTCACTCACACTCAATTTTTTAGTCAAAATTTAACATTTTACTTATGTCATTAAACGTAGTAACAAAGTCCGTCAAATTAAAAGACGGCAGAGAGATTACTATCGAGACTGGAAAATTGGCCAAGCAGGCTGACGGTTCGGTAGTTGTCAAAATGGGTAAAACCATGTTGTTGGCCACAGTAGTGTCTAACAAAGAAGCTAGAGAAGGTGTAGATTTCCTTCCAATGTCTGTTGATTATCAAGAGAAATTTGCTGCAGCTGGAAAAATCCCTGGTGGATTTTTGAAAAGAGAAGGCAGATTGTCTGACAACGAGGTGTTGGTTTGTAGATTGGTAGATAGAGCATTGAGACCATTGTTTCCTAGCGACTATCATGCTGAAACACAAGTAATGATCTCTTTGATTTCATTGGATGAAAACGATCTTCCAGATGCATTGGCTGCATTGGCTGCTTCTGCTGCTTTGGCCGTATCGGATATTCCATTTGGAGGACCGATCTCTGAGGTAAGAGTAGCTCAGAAGGATGGTGAATTCATCATCAACCCTACCAAAACTCAATTGGAAGGTTCTGACCTGGACATGATCATCGCTGGTACTAAAGACGATATCATGATGGTAGAAGGTGAGTTGCTTGAAGTTTCTGAGGAAACTATGATCGGTGCGATTAAAGCAGGTCATGAGGCTATTATTGATCAGTGTAATATTCAGTTGGAATTAACTGAAGCTGTAGGCAAAACTGAAAAGAGAGAGTATTCTCACGAAGAAGAGCCAGATGAAGAGCTAAGAGCGGACATCAAAGCAAAAACTTTTGATAAAGTTTATGCAGTAGCAAAAGAAGGTAATCCAAACAAAAGTATCCGTAAGGAGAAATTTGCTGCGATTATCGAAGAATACAAAGAAGGACTTCCTGAATTACCAGAAGGTGAGTCTCACAACGAAGGTTTGATTGCAAAATATTACCACGATGTGGAAAAAGAAGCAATCAGACAGTGTGTATTAGACACAAGAAAAAGATTGGACGGACGTGAACTAGACGAAATCAGACCCATCTGGTCTGAGGTAGATTACTTGCCATCAGCGCACGGATCTGCTATTTTCACTAGAGGTGAAACTCAGTCTTTGACTTCAGTTACTTTGGGTACCAAGCTAGACGAACAAATGGTAGACGGTGCAGTGCACTCTGGATACAACAAGTTCTTCTTACACTACAACTTCCCTGCATTCTCTACTGGAGAAGCTAGACCAAACAGAGGTCCTGGACGTAGAGAAGTAGGTCACGGTAACTTGGCATGGAGAGCCATCAAGCCAATGCTTCCTGCAGACGAAGAGAATCCATACACTATCAGAGTAGTTTCTGATATTTTGGAATCTAACGGTTCGTCTTCTATGGCAACAGTTTGTGCTGGTTCACTAGCGTTGATGGATGCGGGTATTCCGTTGAAGTCGCCAGTGTCTGGTATCGCGATGGGAATGATCTCTGATTCAGAGACAGGAAAATATGCGATCCTTTCAGATATCTTGGGTGATGAAGATCACTTGGGAGACATGGACTTCAAAGTAACTGGAAACGACAACGGTATCACTGCATGTCAGATGGATATTAAAGTGGATGGTTTGTCTTACGAAGTATTGACAGAAGCATTGATGCAGGCGAAAGCAGGTAGAGCTCATATCCTTGGTGAAATGAGAAAGACCATGACTGAGTCTAGAGATGATATGAAGTCTCATGCACCAAGATCTACCATGATCAGAATTGAAAAAGAAATGATCGGGCCATTAATTGGACCAGGTGGTAAAATCATTCAGGAGATTCAGAAAGAATCTGGCGCGACTGTAACAGTAACAGAAGACGATAAAAACGGTATCGTAAACGTCTTTACTGCTGATGGAGATGCGATGAAAGAAGCCCTAAGAAGAATCAACAACATTGTGGCTACGCCAGATGTTGGGGAGACTTACGAAGGTAAAGTGAAGTCGATCATGCCATTTGGTGCGTTTATCGAATTCATGCCTGGTAAAGATGGTTTGCTTCATATTTCTGAGATCAAATGGGAGCGAGTGGAGAATATGGACGGCGTACTAGAAGTTGGCGAAGAGATCAAAGTGAAGTTGATCGAAATCGACAAGAAAACTGGTAAGTTCAGATTGTCAAGAAAAGCGCTTTTACCAAAGCCAGAAAAAAAAGAAGGGTAATTAACCCTTTTGAAATTATAGATAAAAACCACGCCTAGATGCGTGGTTTTTTGTTTAAAAAAAAGCTATTTGCTCATAGATAAAGATTATCTATCTGCGTAAACTTTTTTTGATATTAAATGTTTTATAGTCGATTAGCTTCATGCTAAATTGCAAAATCATTTTTAAATAGAAGTATTGAAATAATGACTCAAGAGAACGTAAAAGTATTGATCATAGGCTCAGGACCTGCGGGTTACACAGCTGCTATATATGCCTCAAGAGCAGGGTTGAAGCCAGTATTGTACACTGGTGGTGAGCCTGGAGGACAATTGACCACCACTAATGATGTGGAGAACTTTCCTGGCTATCCTGATGGTGTGAATGGCCCTCAAATGATGACTGATCTTCAGAAGCAAGCTGAACGGTTTGAAACCGATGTTCGCTTTGGATTGGTGACGTCTGTAGACTTTTCTGGTTACCCACACAAGGTGATTGTAGATGAGAAGCATGAG